>NZ_KK211335.1:0-14476 GCF_000621745.1 Clostridium beijerinckii HUN142
AACCTATATTTGTACATTTTTTAATCTTTTTTATACAATATTTACATATCTTACAACTTATAATATAATAAAATTGGACAAAATATTTATTATGTATCATTATTTCTAGAGGAGAGTGCATATGAGAGCGTCTAATGAAACTGAAATTAAATATTTAACACAAAAAGAAGTACTATCACTATTTAATGCAATTGAGAATTCTGGTAAGCTGCATTCAACACGTGATTTAGCAATATTTAGATTAGCTTATAGATGCGGTTTTAGAGCTTCTGAAATATCAATGTTAAAATTGGAAAATTATAATATTAATAAAGGCGAGATATATTGTAAAAGATTAAAGGGAAGTAAAAATAATACCCTGCGGCTGGATGAGAAAACTAAAAGCATTTTAGATAAATACATTATTGAGAATAACATTACATCTGAATCTCAAACTATTTTTACAAGTCAAAAGAATAATCCAATTTCAAGGCAAACCCTAGATCATCTAACAAAACAATATTTCGCCATAGCTAATATTCAAGATAGATCAAAGCACCATTTTCATACTATTAAACATACCACAGCAGTTCATCTTGCTGAATGTGATATGGATATAAAAGAACTTCAGTGGTGGCTTGGACATAAATCTGTTACTAATACAGAAATATATTTTCAATTTACTACAAAACAGCAAGAAAAAATGTATTCAAAATTAGAAGGAAAAAGTGAAATGGTATAAAATTTGCTTAATACATTATAAAAAGACTTATTTTAGATGCTAAATAACTAAAATAAGTCTTTTATCTTCAATTATATATACTAGACTAACTTGCATTTAAAATTTTAGTAATCCAAACGCTAAATTAATATAATAATGTAGAAATTCAATTGCAACATATACATCTTTTTAGATTTTAAACTTTTGTATCATTTCATTTAGTTTTTGAGCAAGTCCTGCTTGATTTTGTGCTGTTAAAGCCACCTGTTCTATGGCTTTTGAAGTTTCATCTACGCTTTCTTTTATTGTAGCAACTTGTTCATTTGATTGTTGCGCTGTTGATGCCATCTCTTGTACTAACTTATTAACTTTACCTACAGTTATTGTAATTTCTTCTGACATATTTGCAATTTTCTCTGACATTTTACTTACAAAGTCAGAATCATTATAATATATATTTCCTGTATTCCCATAAGCATTAAATTGCTCATGCACTTCAGTATTTATAAATTGCAATATATCATTTCCAGTGTTAATACTGTTATTAAATGCATCTTGAACTTTAGTTATAGTATCTTTGATAGCTGTTACTGCTTCTGATGATTGTTCTGCAAGCTTCCTTACCTCATCAGCTACCACCGCAAATCCTTTACCTTGTTCCCCTGCTCTTGCTGCTTCTATTGCAGCATTTAGTGCTAATAAATTTGTTTGTTCAGCTATACTTCCTATTGTATCAGCCATAATTTTAATATTATCTACTATCTTGCCATTTTCAATAACACTTAACATATTCTTTTGTTTTTCTTTTGATAAATTCTTCATTTCATCTATAGACTTTTTACTGTTGTTTTTAACTGCTATAGCTCTTTCCTTAGACTTATTAGCATTATGGCTTCCTTCCATGGCTTTTTTAGATAACTCGTTTATATTCGAGTTTACTTCCTCTACTGTATTACTTATAAGCCCCGCCTCAGCACAAGATTCCTCCATCCCCAGGGAAATAGTACTCACAGCTTCATCTATACTCACAGCTTTTGAAGAAAGCTCTTCAGCTGTTGCAGATAGTTCTTCACTAGATGTGCTTATATCCTGAGAATTTTGAATAATCTCTCTGATTAGTTTATTTACATTTTCCTGCGCTTTATTTAATGCTATTCCTGTTTGCCCAAATTCATCTTTTATCTTAATTGAAATTGGAGTTGAAAAATCGTATAACGCTAATCTTTCTGCAAACCCTTTAATTTTTTTTAATGGTGCATTTATAGTCTTTGATATTAGTGCACCAAATATAACTGCTACTGCTAATCCAAAGATAGTAAGTGTAATTATTATTTTATTAGAATTAATGTAAGTAGATAATATATCCTCATTAGCTGATTTTGCGTCAGATATATTTAGATCTATAACTTTATCTAGGCTATACATCATTTTTGTCTGTAGCGGAACCATTTCCAAGTATCTCTTTTTTGCTTCTTCTAAATCACTGGATTTAACAGCTGTCACTACCTTATCTCTAACCTGATTATATTCCCGCGCATTATCATTAAATTCTTTCCATGACTTTGCTTCACTGCTTGTCATTTGTGACTTTTCATAATCACTTGTATATTTATCGTTTTCATTTAATGCAGCAAGAACATTTTTTTGTGCTTCCTCTACCTTATATTTATCTTTTTCATACATCATAATTAGTATGTTACTTTTAATTTCTGTCATATTTGATTTTATAGATAAAATCTCATTGACATGATTAAAGTTTCTATTGTACATTCCTGATGCCTTACTATTTACATTTTTTAAAGATAGTGCTCCTATTATTCCTACAACACCAATCAAAATTGCTATCATCAAAAATGATAAGATTAATTTAAATTTTATAGGCAGGCTTCTTCTTAAAAACATAACTTTTCTCCTCTCTAAACTTATAATCTCGACCCTTTATTCCCCTTCTCGTAACAGAAAACGTTTTACTAAAGTATAATAATTAACATATATTGCTAACTATTATAATAATATTTTTAATTTATATAATCAACTAAAAAATAATAAAGCTACATGCAAATCTATTTTAATTATGCATATAGCTCTATTAATTAATTTAATTTATCTAAAATCTAAAATCACGTTTTCCTTCATGTAAGTTTTCAAGGTTTTCCAATACTATCTTTTTAACTTTTTCATTTGGAATCCTTGGAATTTCATTTTTAATTACTTCCTCACCTTTTCTTCGTGTATCTTCAGACGCATAATCCTCTAGATATTCCTTTAGCGTCATAAGTGCATTAGGCTGGCAGCAGTTTGCTATTTGTCCTGATTTAACAAGCTGCATAAATCTATCTCCAGTTCTTCCTTCTCTATAACAAGCAGTACAGAAGCTTGGAATATGACCCTTTTCAAGCAGCCAATTTACTATTTCATCTAAAGTTCTAGTATCATTTACATCAAATTGAGCTGAATTTTCTTCTTCCTTCTCTTTTTCGACATATCCACCAACGCTTGTAGATGATCCTCCACTTATTTGAGAAACTCCTAGTTCAAGTACTTTTTCTCTTGTTTTTTGAGATTCTCTTGTTGAAACAATAAGACCTGTATATGGAACTGTAATTCTAAGCACCGCAACTATTTTTGCAAATATCTCATCTGATATTGCATTTGTAAATTCATCTGGATTTATATCATCAGCTGGTCTTATTCTTGGAACACTTATTGTATGCGGTCCAACTCCCATAGCTGCTTCTAAGTGCTCTGCATGCATAAGAAGTCCAACGAAATCATATCTATACATATTTAATCCATATAATACACCAAGACCAACATCATCAATTCCACCTTCCATAGCTCTATCCATAGCCTCTGTATGGTAAGCATAATCATGCTTTGGTCCTGTTGGGTGAAGTTCTTCATATGTCTTTTTGTGATATGTTTCTTGGAATAATATATATGTTCCAATTCCAGCGTCCTTTAATCTTCTATAATTTTCAACAGTTGTAGCTGCAATATTTACGTTAGCTCTTCTAATTGCGCCATTTTTGTGTTTAATACTATAAATTGTTTTTATGCTTTCGAGCACATATTCAATTGGATTATTTACAGGATCTTCTCCGGTTTCTAATGCAAGTCTTTTATGTCCCATATCTTGTAATGCAATTACTTCTTTTTCAATCTCCTCTTGAGTAAGTTTTTTTCTTGTTATATGTTTATTTTTATGATGATATGGACAATAAGTACATCCATTTACGCAATAGTTAGAGAGATATAATGGTGCAAACATTACTATTCTATTACCATAGAATCTTTGCTTAATTTCTTTTGCAAGTTTATACATTTTTTCATTTTCATCTTCTAATTCACATTCAAGTAAAACTGCCGCTTCTCTATGTGAAATTCCTTTACACTCTTTAGCCTTTTCTAGAATTTCATTAATTAATTGTCTATTGTTCTTATTTTTCTTAGCATACTCTAGAGTTTCTAATATTTCTTCGTTATCAATAAATTCTGTTGCTATCTTTGATTTAACATTATACATTACTCTACTCTTCTTTCTATAATTGGATTTTTAAATTTTAAATTTCAATTCGTTCTGATTAACGCTCTTTTCATCCAATTTTGGCAAAGGCTAAAATATTAATTAAGGCTAATCTACTTATTACTATGTTTAATATTTATTTAGCAGTTTTAGAATACATTGTTTTTACATTTATTCCTTCGACCATACCAAGTTTGCCTGATAATGAACTTATTATATCATTGGTAGCATCTATTACTACGCTTATTATACCTACATTCTTTTCCCTATAAGGTATTCCCATTCTCCCAACCATATATTGCGAATATTCATGCAAAATATTATTAAGTTTATCTGTTGAATCCATATCTTCCACTATAATTCCTATCAATGCGATTCTTGTATCCATATTCTTTATTCCTTTCAAGAAGAAAATATTTTTAAATTCACCGTATTAATCAGCAATTATCCATTTTCAATTGCAATAAAAAATCCCATTGCCACAAAAAGGCGCAGGGATAGTGTAAATATCTCTATCTATAATACCGCCTTGTCATTTGGGACGAACCCTCATGTGTTTCAGAACGATCATGTTTTAAGAGTCTTTCTCCTTGGGATTGTCCCTTAAAGTCAGACTACATTTATATTTTATCATAAATATAGTTCCCAGAAAAGCTTTGTTAAAACTAAAAAACATCAATCACATTAATTTTAGAATATAGTAAGGGCCATCGTTTAAATACTATGGCCTTTTTACAAGTTATTTACTTGAGTTTATTTTTTACTACTTCTAATTCATCAATAACAGACTACAATCCCACCATCATCCGCATAAACAGTACTTAATCCGCTACCTTCAAAGATTATTATATCTTCAAAGTTATATTTATTTTTTATTTCTTCCTTGAGTTTTTCTGCTTTTTCTCTTGCATTTATATGTCCTATTCCTAGAACTTTATCTTTAAAATCAGCACCTTCTTCGCCTATTAGATCTATCAATCTATTAAACGCTTTTTTCTTTCCTCTCACTTGTTCTTTAAGAACAATTTCTCCGTCATTAGCAGTCATAATTGGAGTAACTTGCAAAAGTGATCCCATTAAAGCTTTTGCACTGCTTATCCTTCCATTCTTCACTAAGTTGTCCAATTTATCTAAAACAAATAACGTCCTCATATTTTCTATATATTGTGTAACTTGCTCTACAATTTGAGCATTATGTACTTTTTCTTCAATTAATTTTTTTATTTTTAAAACAACTAAATCAGCTCCAGATACTGCTGTTTTACAATCGAATACATGAACAAAACTGTCTGGAAATTCTTCCTGAAACATTTTCTTTGCCAACATAGCACTATTATGCGATCCACTTAATTTACCTGAAATAGTTACGATAAAGTTATTTTTACATTTTTTTAAAGATTCTAAAAAGTCATGTGGCGATGGGCATGCTGTTTTAATTTTGTTTTTGCTACTTTTCATTTTTTCAAGTAACTCGCTTATATTTACGTCCTTATCAATGATCTCTTCATCATCAATCATAATTTTAAATGGAATTCTTTCCATATACTCTTCATTTCCAAAAACTTCATTATTAAAATCAACACAACTGTCTACTATTATTCTAGTATTCATTTTATTCCTCCATCTTTTTTCATTTGCAATTTTGATACTTTAGCTATCAGTTTATTTAATTAATAATACTTATCTAATTTAATTATAATTGTCCACTAAATTATATATTAATTTTATTATTAGTAGTAGTTCTTTTTTATCAATATATACTCATCTAGAATTAATCATTATAGTAGTACTATTTAATATTTGCACTTACAGATATCTCTTTCAAAATATTATATAAGAACAAAATTGCAGACGACTGTGGTTAAGTTCCGTATTGTGCATATAAGAACATTTTATGCAAGCGAATATATTTTATTTTTTATTCTATTTTAAGACGTAGCCTTCTGACTCAGCCTTTTTCATAATCTATCTAAAGATTTCACTCTAATAATTCCTAGAGAATAAAAAAACAAGTTCTGCACTATATATAAAATATTTAGTGCAAAACTTGCCTTAACCTCATACATTTTCTTTTTCTTAATTTATTTAACACATTCTATTAACACACTATGTTTTAAAGTTTGAAGAAACCATTTCTTATATTTCTGTTATATTTATTTCTTTTTCTTTGAATATAAGTCGAATACTACAGCGAATAATAATACAAATCCTTTGATAGCTTGTTGCCAGTTATTATCAACTCCCATTAAAGACATACCATTATTAAGTACTCCCATTACAAGTCCACCAACAACTGCCCCCAAAATTCTTCCAGTACCACCTGCTGTAGATGCACCACCGATATAACAAGCTGCTAAAGCATCTAATTCGAAGTTAACACCAGCTTTAGGTTGTGCTGAGTTAACACGTGCTGCATAAGCTAATCCTGCTAATGCTGCCATTAATCCCATATTTACAAATACTAAGAATGTAATTTTATCAACGTTAACACCAGATAATGCTGCTGCTTTTTTATTACCACCAACTGCATATACTTGTCTACCAAATACTGTTTTAGTAGTAATGAATGAGTAAATTGCTATTAATACTCCTGCTATTATTAATATATTTGGTATACCTTTATAAGATGCTAGTACAAAGCTTCCACCCATAATTACTACAACTGATATTATATTTTTAGCAAGGAACATTGAATTATGATCAACATTGAAATTATATTTTTGAAGTTTCTTTCTTCCTTTTATATTATTAAACACCATGATTGCTGATAGTATAACACCTATGATCATTGCTGATCCTACTAAATAAGTGTCGCCCATTTTAAAGAAGAATAGTGGTGGTATGAATCCAGAACCTAAGTTTGCAAATTCATTTGGGAATGGTGCGATTGTCTTACCATTTAATATTATCATTGAGAATCCTCTAAAGATTAATTGTCCTGCTAATGTTACAACAAATCCCGGAATCGCTTTATATGAAATCCAATATCCTTGTACTGCTCCAACAGCTGCACCTATTAAAAGTGATACAACAACAGATACTACAGGGTTCATTCCCTTATTAACCATAAGAACACCGGCTATTGCTCCAACAAAGGCGCATACGGAACCAACCGCAAGATCTACAGTACCTACAATAACTACTAGAAGCATTCCTACTGCAAGGATAAGTACATAACCATTCTGCTGAATTAAATTTGTTATGTTAAGTGATTTTAACATAACTCCCTTAGTTAAAATCGAGAATATAACTACTACTACTAATAATGCAACAAGCATACCATTGTCTTTCATAAATTTATTAAATGTACTTTTTGCTACCTTTTTTTCTTCAACTCTTGCTTCACTCATTTTACTACCTCCCTATTTTGATGCAACAATTTTACTCATGATAACTTCTTGAGTGGCATCTTTCTTATCTAATTCTCCAATAATCTTTCCTTCATTCATGACATAGATTCTGTCACTTAGTCCAAGGACCTCCGGTAATTCTGATGAAATTACAATAACTGCTTTCCCTTGAGCTACTAAATCATTTATAATTGTATATATTTCATATTTTGCTCCAACGTCAATTCCCCTAGTAGGTTCATCAAGAATTAGTAAATCTGGTTCTGCATAAACCCATCTTGAAAGTACTACTTTTTGTTGATTTCCACCACTTAAGTTTCCTGTAATTTGTAATATACTTGGAGTTTTGATTTTCATTGATTTTCTGAATTCTTCCGCCGCTAAAATTTCAACTTGTTCATTTATAACACCATTATTAGAAATTTTACCTAATGAAGCTATTGAAATGTTATGACGAATATCATCAATCAGGTTTAAACCTGCTTCTTTTCTATCTTCAGTTACGTAAGCAATACCCGCATTAATTGCATCTTTAACTGTTTTAATATGAATTTCTTTACCTTCTTTTAAAATGCTACCAGAAATCTTTTGTCCATATGTTCTACCAAAAATGCTCATTGCAAGTTCAGTTCTTCCAGCACCCATAAGCCCCGCAATTCCAAGTACTTCGCCTTTTCTAACTTTTATATTTACATTATCAACCATTTTTCTATCCGGATAATCTGGATGATATACATTCCAATCCTTTATTTCAAACATCACATCTCCAATTTTAGGAGTTCTTTTTGGATAACGGTCTGTAAGTTCACGACCAACCATCCCTTTAACAATTCTATCCTCTGAGATTTGCCCTCCAGAGGCATCTAATGTTTCAATACTAGCTCCATCACGTAGTACTGTTATAGAGTCGCACACTCTTGAAACCTCATTCAACTTATGCGAAATTAAAATACATGTAATTCCTTGAGACTTCAACTCTAACATTAATTTTAATAAATTTTCACTATCATCCTCATTTAATGAAGCCGTTGGCTCATCTAGAATTAATAATTTTACGTTTTTTGATAATGCCTTTGCAATTTCAATTAATTGCTGTTTACCAACACCAAGTGTGTTAACTATAGTATCTGGGTCTTCATCTAATCCGACTTTTCTAAGTAATTCTTTAGTTCTAATTCTTACCTCTTGCCAATCTATAACTCCATGACTAGCAATTTCGTTTCCTATAAATATATTTTCTCCTATACTAAGATGTGGACTCAAAGCTAATTCTTGATGTATAATAACTATTCCATCTGCCTCACTATCCTTTATACCTTTGTATTTACATGCCTTTCCATTATACAGAATTGCACCTTCGTATGATCCGTGAGGATATATTCCACTTAATACCTTCATTAAAGTTGATTTACCTGCTCCATTTTCTCCACAAAGAGAATGAATTTCTCCTGATTGTACTCTTAAATTAACATTATCTAGTGCTTTTACACCGGGAAATGTTTTAGTTATATTTATCATTTCAAGAATAATATCATTGTCTTTTAACATACGTCACGCCCCTCCTTATTTGAATGATAGTGGAACAAAGTTGTCCACACTATCATTACTGCTGTTAATCTTATTTAGAAAGATCTGCTTCTTTTGTATATCCTGAATCAATTAGAACTTCTTTGTAGTTTGTTTTATCTACAGATACAGGTTGACATAAGTAAGATGGTACAACTTTTACTCCATTGTTGTAAGTCTTCTCATCATTAACTTCAGCTTTTTGACCTTTAATAGCTGCATCGATTGTTTTAACAGCTTGAGCTGATAATTTTCTTGTATCTTTGAAGATTGTTGATGTTTGCTCTCCTGCAATTATAGATTTAATTGAAGCTGTTTCTGCATCTTGACCTGTAATTACTGGCCATGGAAGATTACCTGAACCATATCCAACACTTCTTAACGCTTCTACAACACCACGGCTTATACCATCATAAGGAGATAATACAGCATCAACTTTTTTACCACCTGAGTAGTTACCAGTTAATATATTTTCCATTCTTGATTGAGCTAAAGCTCCATCCCATCTTAATGTACAGATTTCATCAAATTTAGTTTGACCTGAAACTACAGTTAATTTCTTAGAATCCATATATGGTTGAAGTACTTCCATTGCACCTTCAAAGAACATATGAGCATTATTGTCATCTGGAGATCCAGCAAATAATTCTATGTTAAATGATTTTTGTGCATTTTTTAAATCTAATTTCTTTTCGATATATTGACCCATTTGAGTTCCTACAAGTTTATTATCAAATGAAATATAGTAGTCTACATTTGGAGTATTTTTAATTAAACGGTCATAAGCTATAACAGGAATTCCTGCATCTTTAGCTTTTTGACAAACATCAGTTAAAGATTCACCATCGATATTTGCAATTACTAAACCACTAACACCTTTTGTAATTAAGTTTTCTGCTTGTGATACTTGAGTTTCTACAACGTCTTCAGCATATTGAAGATCTGTATTATAGCCAAGATCTTTTAACTGTTTTACCATATCATTTCCATCATTTATCCAACGTTCAGAAGATTTAGTTGGCATTAAAATACCTATTGTTTTTCCGCTTCCTGATCCCCCGTCAGTTTTTGTTTGTGACTCTGTTTTAGAATTATCTGCATCTGAGTTTGGAGCACTAGTTGTTACACTACATCCACCGATAGAACCTAGTAATGCCATTGATAATAACATAGCCATTAATTTTTTCTTCATAATATTTTCTCCCTTCAACTTCCCATATAATAAATTATAAATTTATATTTTCTTTTAATCTGCTTAATAGTTATCATTTCTGATAAATTAAAGTGGACTAAAAGTTAATATTCTAAATTATTAAAACAATATAATTTTTTTAATACACTTATAACCAAAAATTTAACTTTATTAATACGTTTTCATCAAATTTAGACATGTTCATATTTATTTTGACATATTATAAGTTAACTCAAGAATAACTAATATAGCCATAGCATTAGCATATTTACTACTAATATTGAATTTATACTCTGGATTCTTTCTCTTATAAATCATTGGTATTCCTACTCCAAGTAAAATGGATAATCCAAATATAGCTAGTACACTAAAAGAAGAAGTAATTATTCCTGAATCTATAGAAATAAAATATAGTAATAAGCCAGGAGCTACTAGATAGTATAATAATTTGTTACATAAAGTAATGTGCTTTTCATTCATAAAATTCCTCCCCTATCCTAGTAAATATTATTGTTTAATGTTTGATTGATATTATTCATATAATTTGAATATATATCATGGAAAATACATTTTCCTATATATGCTCTATGATATATATCTTGTAAGTACAGCAATATTCTTCTTTATTATCATAATAAAAATTTGCATTAACATTTATTTATATATGTATCCCGCTTGTACAAATTGAGAATAGCTTATCTTGTCACTTCTATCTGATACACATACTCTAACTCTTAATGTTTTATAATTTTAGAAGATAGCACTTGTTAATATGTTGTACGTACTTCATGTATTTATTATATATCGTTTTCATCACTATAGCAATAGTTTTTTTTATATTGTATGTACAATTTTATTATATTTCTTTACCAATGTGCATACATCTAGGATTCGTTGCAATAAAATGTACAATTTTAACTTGTTAAACTATGAATCAGAGCATGCTAAAGTATATATAAACTGATTATTAGCCTCTTCAATGATATTTTGACAATTTTTATGAATCGAAATATCTGTAATTGAGGTGAGTTATAATATAAACATAAATTATATATTGTTTGTCTATTCATTTATTATTTATAGATAATAAGGTTGAATCCTTTTTATTGAATTCAACCTTATTAATCATACTTTCTATTTAAGGCTATCTATCGCTGTTCTTTCAATAGCAAGCCCACTAGTGTAACGTTTTATAAATTCATTAAATCCTTCAACATCCTTAAAATCTGGATCTATTTTTGTACCTATTTGTCCTGCAAACACTTTATTTGTAAGATAATCGTCTAATGTCTCATTTTCATCTTTATTTATCATATAAGATGCAAGTACTGCAATTCCCCACGCTCCGCCTTCAGCAGCAGTTTCCATCACAGAAACTGGTGCATCTATAGCTGCCGCCATTATCTTTTGTCCTACACCTTTAGTCTTAAATAAACCACCATGTCCTAACATTTCATCGACCTTAACACCTTCCTCTTTAAGAAGAAGGTCTAAACCAGTTTTTAGTGCACCTAATGATGTAAATAAATGTACACGCATAAAGTTAGCTAGATTAAATTTACTCTCTGCTGAACGTACAAATAGTGGGCGCCCTTCTTCAAAACCAGTTATATGCTCACCTGAGAAGTAATTATAAGCTAATAATCCGCCACAATCCGAATCCCCTTCAAGTGCCTTATTATATAGAGTTGCAAATAACTTATTCATATCAACTTCTACACCAAATGCCTCTGCAAATTCTTTAAATAATCCAACCCAAGCATTGAGATCCGAAGTACAGTTATTACAATGAACCATAGCCACTAAATTACCAGTAGGAGTTGTAACTAAGTCTATTTCTTCATATGCTTTTGATAATTCTTTTTCAAGTACGATCATCGCAAAAACAGATGTTCCTGCTGATACATTACCTGTACGCTTTGCAATACTGTTAGTTGCAACCATTCCTGTTCCTGCGTCACCTTCTGGAGGGCAGAATGGAATACCTGCTTTTAATTGTCCTGTAACATCTAAAAGCTTTGCACCTTCTTCAGTAAGTACACCTGCATTTTCTCCAGCTAACAATACCTTTGGTAAAATATCTCCAAGTTTCCATGAAAAATTCTTAGGAGCTACTAACTCATCAACTTGATCAATCATATGTGCGTTATAATTCTTTGTATCTATATCAATAGGGAACATTCCAGATGCCTCTCCAACACCTATAACCTTTTCACCTGTTAATTTCCAATGTATATATCCTTCTAGCGTTGTCTGGAAGGATATATCAGTCACGTGCTCTTCCCCGTTTAATATTGCTTGGTAAAGATGAGCAATACTCCATCTTTGAGGGATATGGTAGTTAAATAATTTTGTTAATTCTTCTGAAGCTTTTTCAGTAATAGTGTTACGCCATGTACGGAATGGTACTAAAAGCTCTCCCTCTTTATTAAAAACCATATATCCATGCATCATAGCACTGAATCCAATTGCGCCTATTGTTTCAATAGTAATTCCATATTTTTCTTTGACATCTTCAGCCATCTTCTTATAACTATCTTGAACACCAGTCCAGATATCATCTAAACCATAAGTCCAAATATTATTAACATATTTATTTTCCCAATCATGGCTCCCTGAAGCTATTGGAGTATTATTTTCATCTATTAAAACTGCTTTAATTCTAGTTGAACCTAGTTCAATACCAAGCACTGTCTTACCATTAATAATGGCATTTTTTATATTACTCATCTCTAATCCCATAAAAACCTCCACTACATGTAATTTTTTTAAATCGTTTACTTATTATGTGATAATTTTATATTATTATTATAGTTAAATTAAATAAATCTTAATTTTAAAATAATTTCTAATCTTTTCTGAATATCACTCCATTGTAACATTACTAAACCTAATACAAAATAACTCTTATAATCACCTAATGTCCAGCCCTCATACCGTTACCGTCCCCAACTTAATGTAAGATCGAAATGCAATAATGGCTAGACATTAGATAAATGATTTTATTAAATTCTAAAACTGCTTCATTGTCATATTAAATTTATATAAATTTATTAAAAATCTATAAATATATTTCTAACCAATGATTTATTATTGTAATTACATAATTTCACACTAATCTTTTCACACATCTTTATACACATCTTTTAATAATTTTAATTTTTATAATAATGAATAAATTGATTTTAATATATTTATAGATTAATTAATTTACACACTTTTAATCTAGATCTTTTTTTATATCTGTTTCGCTATATTTATTAATATTTTAAGGTTAAATCTATTTTTCTAAAGTTTTACTATAATCACTAAATTTCCTCTACTATATCGTAGATTTAATTACTTTAACATCTATTTCTTTGCTACATTAATAGCTTTTTCAACAACATTTTCTACAGTGAATCCAAATTTCTCAAATAGTATTTCTGCCTTACCTGATGCTCCAAAAGTATCTAAAGATATAACATCTCCATCAAGTCCTACATATTTGTGCCATCCAAAGCTTGTTAATGCTTCTACTGCAACTCTTGCACGAACTTTATTTGGCATTACTGATTCTTTATAAGCTTCATCTTGAGCATCAAATAACTCAAATGAAGGCATACTTATAACTCTTGCATCTACCCCTTCAGCTTCTAATTCAGCTGCTGCTTTGTAGATTAATTCCACTTCTGAACCTGATGCCATTAAAAGTACATCTGGAGTTTCTTTCTTAGAATCTTTTAAGATATATCCACCCTTTAATGCTCTCTTAGGACATCCATCATATAGTGGTAACTTTTGTCTTGTTAATACTAATGATGTTGGAGTAGTTCCGTTAGTTACTGCATAATACCATGCTGCTGCAGTTTCCTTAGAATCCGCTGGTCTAAATACTGTCATGTTTGGCATACTTCTAAGAGCTGCTAATTGTTCTATTGGTTCATGAGTTGGACCATCTTCCCCTACTCCAATACTATCATGTGTTAATACATAAGCTACTGGAAGATTCATGAGAGCTGATAATCTCATTGCACCCTTCATGTAATCACTAAATACAAAGAAAGTTGCGCAGAACACTTTAAGTCCTCCATGAGCATACATTCCGTTAGCGATAGCTGCCATAGCATGTTCTCTAACTCCAAAGTGAAGGTTTGATCCAC
>NZ_KK211335.1:14489-312249 GCF_000621745.1 Clostridium beijerinckii HUN142
TATAATATAATAAAATTGGACAAAATATTTATTATGTTCAAATAAATGATATATTTATTTATTTAAAAAGTCAAAGTTTAAAGATTTGTAGAATAATTACGCAACAATCAGCATTGAAATGTTATATTTTGGATTAAGTGGTAGGAATGAGGTGGAAAATTTTACACGTGTTTAGTTGTATTAATTTAAAAGAGGAAGTTATTATGAATAAAATTAAAATTAATATGCCCAGAAAAGAACATAAACTTAAGATAAACATGGTAAGCGCCATAAAAAGAAAATTAAATAAAGATATATATAGGAGAAAAAGCAATAAGTTTAATGAAGAATTTTCAAGATACGATATCCTTACAGGGCTACCTAATAGTACTTATTTTTTTGAGAAGCTTAACAATACTTTGGAAATATCAAAAGCTAATTATAGAAAAGGTGCGGTTATTTATATTGATGTCGATAACTACAAAACTATAAATTCTAGTTGGGGTTATTCTGCTGGTGACTTCATCTTGAAATGTTTTTCTGAAAGGGTGAATAGTTGTATTAGGGGAAAAGGGAAACTATTTAGATTAAATGGGGATGAATTTGCAATTCTAATCTATGAATTTAAATTTATAAATGAAATAGAGGAAATTTGTAATAAAATTTATAAAAATTTAAAGGAACCTTTTAAGATAACAGATGACGATTTGGATATTTATGTAAGTATGGGAATATCTATTTTCCCAGATAATAGTTCAAATGCTGATGAATTATTGAAATTTTGTAATTTGGCTATGTACAAGTCTAAAAAAAGTGGGAAAAATAATTATACAATTTTTAACAATGAAATATTTGAGACATATTATAGGGAGGCATTGATCAGGAGCGAATTAAAGAATGCCATTAATAAGAATGAACTAAATATTAATTACCAACCACAGATTGATTTATCTAACAATGAGATTGTTGGAATTGAAGCATTGTTGAGATGGAATAATGATAAGCTTGGAAATGTTTCACCAGCAGAATTTATACCAATTGCTGAAGAACATGGAGATATAGTCCAAATTGGAGATTGGGTGATGGAAAAATCATTAGAGCAAGCGAGCTTGTGGAAGAATATGGGGTACAAGTTTAATAATATTGCAGTTAATATATCACCGATCCAAATCAAGGAAAAAGATTTTAAGGATAAGTTGTTAAAATGCTGTGATAAGTATAATATTTCTCCAAATTTTTTAGAGATAGAAATAACAGAAAGTACTTTTCTAGATATATCAGAGGAAAAAGTAGAAGTATTAAATGAACTTAAAGAGATGGGAATAAATATTGCAATAGATGATTTTGGTACAGGATATTCCTCTTTAAGCTATTTAATTAATATTTCAGTAAGTACATTAAAGATTGATAAAACATTTGTAGATCATGTAGAAAATTATAAGAACATGGTATTAATAAAGAATATAGTTAACTTATCAAAGGACTTGAAATACAAGGTAATAGTTGAGGGCGTTGAAACAAGAGAGCAGATAGAGGTACTCGCTGACTTAGGATGTAACATAATTCAAGGCTTCTATTTTAGCAAACCGCTTACAGAAGATAGTATGAAAATATTATTGGAGAGTAATGGAATAGGAAAATAATATATAATAGCATTTTAGCAATTGGAGGAAATTTTAATATGAATTTATTAAACCAAGTGAGAGCAAAGTTAATTTCATCATTTTTATTAGTGGCTATATTGATTGCTATTGTAGGCACAGTTGGTGGAATAGAAGTAAAAAGAGTAAATAAAAATGCAGAAACAATGTATAGCGTAAATTTACAAAGTGTTAATGAAATTTTGTCAGTTAAATCAAATATGTCACAAATAAAAAGCGAAGTTTCAGTTATAATGTATGATCAAAATAAAAAAGAAGTTGATCAAGCAAAAAAAAATATTGCTGATATGGTAGCGGCAGATAATGAATATATAGCTAAATATGAGAAATTAATTACTACGTCAGAGGAAAAAGAAAATTGGACAAAGTTTACTAGTAATGTAACAAAATATAGGGATGCGAGAAATAGGATAATAGATGCAGCGGATTTAAACGATTCAAATGAAGTGACCAAGCAGTATAAGATTTTTTTACCTATAGAAGAAGAAATGTTGGCTAGCCTCGATAAGGTTATAGAAATAAATTTGGCTGCAGCAGAAGTGGCAAGTAATAATATTGATTTAGCATCCGCACGAACCAATATAATTATGATTTTGATGAGTGTTGTAGGATTTATAATTGCTATTTTACTTGGAATATTTATGGCAAGCCATGTAAATAAACCATTAAAGAAGATAAGAGATTATGCAGAGAGATTGGCGATGTATGATTTTTCAACGCCAATTACTATTACTAGAAAGGATGAATTTGGACAAACGGGTATTGCTTTGAATAAGGCTCAAAAAAATGTAAATATGTTGGTTAAAGAGATTATGGAAAATTCTCAAGATATAAGTGCATCGAGCGAGGAACTTTCTGCTACAGCTGAAGAATTATCTTTAAGAGCTAGAAGTATCGATGATGCTATAGCAAATATTTCTGATGGGATGCAAGAATCTAGTGCAGCAGCAGAGGAAATAAGCGCATCAGTTGAAGAAGTAGATTCAAGCGTTAATGAACTTTCAGGAAAAGCTATGGAGGGAAGTAGTAGTTCAAGTAAATCTAAAGAAAAAGCAACAGAGGTAAAGAATAATGGTAAAAGGGCTATAGAAGAAACAAGGAATCTATATGCGGAAAAAGAAAACAAAATGTTAGAAGTTATTGAAGATGGAAAAGTAGTAGATAATATAAAAGTTATGGCAGATACAATAGGAAGCATAGCAGAACAAACAAATTTACTAGCTCTAAATGCAGCTATAGAGGCTGCAAGAGCAGGGGAACAAGGTAAAGGTTTTGCAGTTGTTGCAGAAGAAGTAAGAACACTTGCGGAACAGTCATCACAAGCGGTAACATCAATACAAGAAACAATAACTAGGGTTCGCGAAGCTTTTAAAAATAGTATTGATACAGGTAATGATATACTTTCATTTATTAATACTGAAGTACATAGACAATTTAATGCCTATATGGAAACCGGTGACCAATATTATAATGATTCAAATTTTGTCAGCATGATGTCAGAGGAAATTGCAGCTATGTCAGAAGAGATAACAGCTACTGTAGGTCAGGTTAGCGAAGTTGTACAAGACATGGCACAAACTACTCAAAAGTCTAGTGAAGAAGTAACTACAATTAAAGAAAGTATGGATGAAGCCACAAAAGCGATAGATCAAGTTGCATTAACAGCACATAGCCAGGCGGAGCTTGCGCAAAGGCTTAATGAAATGATACAAAAATTTAAAATTTAGGTGTCAAGATGCAAGAAATAATGATTTTATCTTTAAGTCAATTTCATAAATAGAAATATAATTATACATATTGTTTATAGAGGGTATAAATGTTGAACTTATATCCTCTTTTTATATTTTTATTAGAATAAAATCAACTTATACTTTTAATTTCTATATTCTATATATTGATTACCAGAGCCTTAAATGAGTAAAATGAGGATTACTAATTTCTTAAATAGCATTAATGTTATGAATTTTTAATTATAGATAAACAGTTTAAGAATTTTATTTATTAGATGAACATATTTACAAAGTTGCTAAGGCTTTAAGTTCATATCTTCACTAGAAATAATAAATATATTTGTAACCACAAGGGTCATAATATGTAGAAAACATTTGAAAATGAGCTGTTAAAGGGTCTTAGTTGTAGATTGTTCCATCTTAGGTTGTGAAGTGAGAGTCCAAAATTTTCTTTTAGGTTCTCGAGCTTCCCTAGGAAAGTTGGAGCATGCTAAAGTGGATGCAACCTGCAATTTAGCACTTTCAGCGAAATTTTCATAGTCATGCGAAATAACAATGTTTCTACTTTCCGCGGATTATCCCACAAGCCTAAGTTATATGTTGGTTATCTATAACATCTAAGAAATTCGATAAAAGAGTGAAGAATTTTGTATGGAGACTAAGGAATAAAATCCCTATAATTAGTAATGTAAACGAAGACAAATATAAATCTTTGTTTTGGGATTTAGATAAGAATATGGAGGGGTAAAAATGAAAAGGTTTAAGAGTCTATTAACAATTGTAATGTCAGCAGCTATAGTTGCAACAATGGCAGGATGTGGAGCAAGTAAGAGTGCAAGTTCTGGAGGGGATGCGCAAACAAGTACTAAATCTTCAAACACTTTAATTGGTTCAGCAATATATAAATTTGATGATACTTTCATGACAGGAGTTCGTACTGCTATGGAAGGTGAAGCTAAGGAAAAAGGATCAACTATTGAATTAGTGGATTCACAAAATAAACAACCTACTCAAAATGAGCAAGTTGATACATTTATTACAAAGGGTGTAAACGCCTTAGCAATAAATCCAGTTGATAGAACTGCAGCAGGTCCTATCATTGAAAAAGCAAAAGCTAAGAAACTTCCAATCGTATTTTTAAATCGTGAGCCAGAAAAAGCAGATATGGATAGCTATGATAAGGTTTGGTATGTAGGTGCACATGCAGAACAATCAGGAACTTTATCAGGTCAACTTATAGCTGATTACTTCAAGGCACATCCAGAAGCAGATAAAAATCATGATGGAGTTGTACAATACGTAATGCTTCAAGGAGAACCAGGACATCAAGATGCTACTCTTCGTACAGAATATTCTATAAAAGCTATTGAAGCTGCAGGATTAAAAACTCAAAAGCTTGCTGCTGATACAGCAATGTGGGACAAGGCAAAAGCTACTGACCTTATGAAAGCATTCATGACAGGTCAAGGTGTTGATAAGATAGAAGCAGTTCTTTGTAACAATGATGATATGGCTCTTGGTGCAGTAGAAGCATTAAAAGCTGAAGGATATAACAAAGGTGATGCATCTAAATATATTCCAGTAGTTGGAGTTGATGCAACAGCACCAGCACTACAAGCTATGAAAGAAGGATCACTTCTTGGAACAGTTCTAAATGATGCAGAAAACCAAGGTAAGGCTACAGTTAATATAGCTTTAGCAGCTGCTCAAGGGAAAGAAATTAATAAAGAAAATATTGGATTTGATGTAACTGATGGAAAATATGTATGGATTGACTATGTAAAGGTTACTCAAGATAACTACAAGGATTATTTAAAATAAGATATATCTGGCATAGAAATTGTCAGGGATGCGAGATTATAAAAAATCCCCATCCCTGAATTATTATTTAAAAAAGGAGGATGCTTGTATGGGTGAATATGTACTGGAGATGAATAACATAACAAAGGTATTTCCAGGAGTAAAAGCATTAGATGGTGTAACATTGAAGGTTCGCAAGGGAAGTGTCCATGCATTAATGGGAGAAAATGGTGCTGGGAAATCAACCCTAATGAAATGTCTATTTGGTATTTATCATGAAGATGGTGGAGAGATCATATTAGATGGAAAGAAAATGGAGATAAATACTTCAAAACAAGCATTGGATTTAGGTGTATCAATGATACATCAAGAATTGCACCCAATTCGTTTCCGTCCAGTTATGGAAAACATTTGGCTTGGCAGATTTCCAATGAAAGGAATTGCTGTTGATAAGAAAACTATGATTAAGAAAACAAAGGAATTATTTGAAGAAATTGAGTTAGATATAAATCCTGAAGCATTAGCGGGAACACTTTCTCCATCTAATCTTCAATTAGTTGAAATAGCAAAGGCTGTTAGCTATAATTCTAAAATTATTATTATGGATGAACCGACTTCATCATTAACAGAAAATGAAACTAAGCATTTATTTAAGATAATAAAACAACTTCAAAATAAGGGCTGTGCAATTATATACATATCCCATAAGATGGAGGAAATTCTTAAGATATCAGATGAAGTAACAATTATGAGAGATGGTCAGTATGTAGGAACTTGGGATGCCAAAGATCTTACAACAGACTTAATTATAAATCGTATGGTTGGTCGTGATATGACTAATAGATTTCCACCAAGAGAATATACACCAAGTAAAGATGTTGTATTAAGGGTAGAAAATCTTTGTTCTCCAATTAAGAAATCATTCCAAAATGTAAGCTTTGATTTACATAAGGGTGAAATACTAGGAATAGGTGGTCTTGTTGGGGCACAACGTACAGAATTAGTCGAAGCACTATTTGGACTTCGTGAAGTAGAGTCTGGAACTGTGGAAAAGGATGGAAAAGTAATAAAAATAAAAATTCCCAAAGATGCAAAAGAGCATGGTTTTGCACTGTTAACAGAAGAAAGACGTGCTACTGGAATATTTGGCATTCTTTCAGTGTTAGATAATACTGTAATTGCAAGTCAGAAAGAATATGCTAAAGCGGGAGTTTTACAAGAAGCAAAGAGATATAAAGCTGCAAAGCAGTCAAATCAGGAACTTAGAACTAAAACACCAAGTATGGAACAATTGATTCAAAATCTTTCTGGAGGAAATCAACAAAAAGTTTTAATTGCACGTTGGCTTCTTACAAATCCAGATATTCTTATATTAGATGAGCCTACAAGAGGAATTGATGTTGGGGCTAAGTATGAAATTTATTCTATCATGCATGAATTGGTTAAGAAAGGCAAGTCAATTATTATGATTTCTTCTGAAATGCCAGAATTACTTGGTATGTCAGATAGAGTTATGGTTATGTGTGAAGGTAAAGTTACTGGGATTTTAGATCAAAGTGAAGCAGATTCAGTGAAAGTTATGAATCTTGCTACAAAATTTATGCAATAAGAAATATCTCCTTTATCAAGTTAAACTTGATTCAGGTAGGACCAATCCGCAGCTGAATTTTAGTTGAACTTATACCCATAAGGGGCACAGTGTCCATGAGTATGCAACCGTTATGTTATCTTACATATAAAGAAGTGAAAATGTTACGGACGCTAGTTATTGGATAAATGAATTTTTATAACAAATGATTTTGGTAGGAGAGAAAGAAAGTGAGGTATGTAATATGAGTGGAGAAAAGATAGTTTCACGAAAAGGCTTTGGAAAAATATTTTTAGGTATTGGTGCTTTTTTGGTGGCTTTAGGAATTGTTTTTAATTTTATTTTAGATCCAAGTGTATTTTATGATTTACCAATTTATATAGATGGAGTTGGTATAGCATTACTTATTTATGGAGCAAAGCAGTTTTTTGATAAGAAAAATGCAGATATGGAGGTTGTTTTTTCATCAAAAACTATAAAGAATTTCTTTACAGATAATGCAATAATTATAGCGTTATTATTACTAGTAGTTGTAATTATGATAATTCAACCACGTTTTATGCAATATGCTGTATTTCTAGATATTTTGACACAATCATCAACAAAAATGATTGTTGCTTTAGGAATATGTTTTACATTATTAATTGCTGGTACTGATTTATCAGCAGGACGTATGGTAGGTCTTGCAGCTGTAATATCAACTTCAATGTTGCAAAACCCTGATTATGCAAATAGATTCTTCCCTAATATGCCACAGTTAGCAGTTATCATTCCAATACTGTTAGCAGTAGTTGGATGTGCTATATTTGGAGTTCTTAATGGTTTCTTGGTTGCGAAATATGATATGCATCCATTTATTGCAACATTGGCATCTCAAGTTATAGTATATGGTGTAACTTCTCTATACTTTGACTTACCTCCAAACAAATCACAACCTATTGGTGGTATTCGTCCAGATTTTATAGAGATTGGACAAACAAAATTGTTTCAAATTGGAAGCTTCCCAGGAATATCAATTTTAGTTCCAATTGCTGTAGTATTCATCATTCTAGTATGGTTTATTTTAAATAAAACTGTATTTGGTAAGAATGTATATGCTATTGGTGGTAACCGTGAAGCAGCAGTAGTTTCTGGAGTAAATGTATTTGCAACTATTATGGGAATATTCATCTTCGCATCACTTTTATATGGTGTTGGTGGTGTACTCGAAGCAGCTAGAACAGCTGGTGCAACAAATAACTATGGTAATGGTTATGAGCTTGATGCGATCGCAGCCTGCGTTGTAGGTGGTGTTTCATTAAATGGTGGTGTTGGTAAAGTTGGTGGAATAGTAAGTGGTGTTCTAATATTTACTGTTATCCAATATGGATTACAATTTATAGCGGTAAGTCCTATGTGGCAACAAGTTATAAAAGGTATCATCATAGCAGTTGCAGTTGCAATAGATATGGCAAAATACAGAAGAAAATAATTCATACACAAATAAATAAAATGCAGGCAAATCATCAGTTTTTTAGCTGGAGGTTTGCCTGTATTTTGTTTATTTTCTAAATAATAAATGAATTGGTAAGGTTTAGCACTCATGCTAGTAATAATTTAATACATAATGTATAATAGTATTTAGGCACAATCAAAAATAACAAATTTACCTGTCAGCCTTTTTTCATCATACTTCGTAGCCAAATTGCTCTAATAGACCCGCTATGAGGGCGAATTTGTCTCATCGTCTGATAAAAAGTATTCATGGCAGTTCTTGAAGTGTTATTTATTTTCATGCGCCTTAGCAAATAATTCATCTATCGGAGGTAGTTAAATGAATTTATATAGAATTATGATTGTAGATGATGAAGAAGAAATACGTCTTGGAATCATAAAAAAGATTGATTGGGAAGCCAATGGATTTATAGTTGTTGGTGATGCCGAGAATGGACAAGATGCCTTAGAAAAAGCAGAAAGACTACAGCCAGATGTTATAATGACAGATATTAAAATGCCATTTATGGATGGGTTGGAACTAGGAAAGAAGCTGGTAGAATTAATGCCATCTACAAAAATTATTGTATTTTCAGGATGTGATGATTTTGAGTATGCTCATAAAGCAATAAAGATAAATGTAGTTGAATACGTTCTGAAACCGATTAACTCTGTAGAACTTATAGAAGTTTTAGTGAGGTTAAAAGAACAGCTTGATCGCGAATATAATGAAAAAAGAAATTTAGAAACACTTTATAAGCATTATATTAAAAGTTTACCAGTAATTAGAGAACAATTTTTAGTTGGTGTAATTGAAGGAAGGATAAGTGAAGAACAATGGCATGAACAACTGGAGGAGCTTGGAATAGATTTTAGGTATGAGTATTTATCAGTAGGACTTATCCAGGCAGATGGTACATTATCTTTTGAAGAAAACTTAAATAGTTTTTCTGGGCAAAAGGAATCAGCACTTACACCAATTTCTATTAAGAAAATTGTAGATGAAAATATGGGTAAGTATTGTAAGTTTATTAGTTTTATCTATTCTGGTATGGTAATAGTTATGGGGAATTTTGAGAAAAAGGAAGATATATTATTATTTATAAAAGGTATAAATGAGGTTTGCAAAGTTTATAAGAGAATTATGAGTTTAACAATATCTGCAGGGATAGGGTATGTTTATAATAATCCTTTGCAAATACGTTTTTCGTATAGAACTGCACAAAATGCATTAGATTATAGATTTATATTAGGAGCTGGAAAAGCTATTTATATTGATGATGTAGAACCAGATAATTCAATCCAGCTACAACTTGATGAGAAAGAAGAACGATCAATGCTAAATGCAATAAAAATTTCTTCAGAGGATGAAATTTCAGAGGCAATTGATAGTTTGTTTAAGAAAACAGAAGATTTATTATTGCCTTTTAATCAATATAGAATTTATCTTATGGAAATTATGACATCACTTTTAAAACTTGTTCAAACATATGCATTTGACATAGAAGAAGTTTTTGGTGAAAATTTTAATGCATACAGTTATTTGGAATCATTCAATTCTATTCATGAAGTCGAGAAATGGATTATAGGAAAAGCTATTAGGATAAATAGTTATATTAAAAGGGAGCGAATCAATTCATCTATGATGCTTATTGAGAAAGCAAAACAATATATAAAAGAAAATTATAGTGATTATGATATTTCTGTAGAAAGGTTATGTTCTAAATTACATGTCAGCCCAACATATTTTTCTACAATGTTTAAGAAGGAAACAGGAACAAGTTTCGTAAATTATCTCACAGCAACACGTTTAGAAGAAGCTGTTAAGCTTTTGAATACAACTGATGATAAGACATACATGATAGCGGAAAAAGTTGGATATCCAGAAGCTAATTATTTTAGTTATGTTTTTAAAAAACAGTTTGGAGTATCTCCATCAAAGTATAGAAAGAATTGAGTTGAGTTACCATGCTTAATTTGTTGAAAAGAAAAATACAAAAGATAATAAAATACGCTAATAGCGGTAGTATACAACATATAATATCAATTTCATTTACCGTAATAGCAGTTATAGGAATGGTCACTGTTGGAGGGGCTTTATATTTTCGTTTTATAACTTCAACTGAAGAAATGGTATCTGAGCATAATAAATCTATGTTGGATCAAGTAAATTTAAATTTAGATTCTTATTTGAGGAATATGATGAAAGTGTCTGATACTACTTATTACAATGTAATCAAGAAGAAAGATTTAGCTACAGATACTATAGATAAAGAAATGGACTTATTGTATGAAACAAATAAAGATTCACTTATAAGTATATGCGCTTTTTCACAAGAGGGGGAAGTTATAGCGGCATCTCCTGTAAAGCAATTAAAGAGCTCTATCGATCCAAGAGTAAATGATTGGTTTACTAAGGCGATAGATAAGAAAGAAAATTTACATTTTTCAACACCTCATGTTCAAAATTTATTTGTAGATCCCGATTATAAATATCGATGGGTCGTATCTTTAAGTAGGGCTGTTGAACTTACTAATAATAAAAAAACAACATCTGGGGTGTTGCTAGTTGATATAAATTTTAGTGGAATAGAGCAGATATGCAAAAATGCAAATATAGGAAAATCAGGATATGTTTATTTAGTAGATAGAGAGGGCGAGATTATTTATCATCCGAGACAGCAATTGATTTATTCAGATTTAATAGATGAAAATAATAAAATTGAAGCAACTTATGATGATGGAAATCATATAGAAACTTTCAGAGGAGAAAAAAGATTAGTTACAGTTAAAACTGTTGGATACACTGGATGGAAGATTGTTGGAATTACACCAATGTTAGATATCACTTCAGATTATTATCAAATGAGTATATTCGCTGTTTTTATCATGTCTTTCGCTATTTTCATTCTTGTATTTCTTAATATGTTCGTTTCATCAAGAATAGCTAATCCAATACGATCATTAGAAAAATGTGTGAAGAAACTGGAAAATGGAGTGAAAAATGTAGATATTTCGATAAGTGGATCTTATGAGATTCAGCATTTAGGAAAAGCAATTCGTTCCATGGTCAATCAAATGCATACACTTATGGACAACATAATGGTTGAACAAGAATCAAAAAGAAAAAGTGAGCTTAATGCTCTTCAAGCACAAATTAATCCTCATTTTTTATATAACACATTAGACTCAATCATATGGATGATAGAAAATGAAAATTATGATGGAGCAATAATTATGGTAACTGCTTTAGCAAAACTTTTCAGAATAAGCTTAAGCAAAGGGAAGAATGTAATAACAGTGAGAGATGAAATTGAACATGCGCGAAATTATTTGACTATACAAAATATACGGTATAAAAATAAATTCACATATAATATTGAGGTTGATGAGAAAGTTCTTAATTACGCGAGCATTAAATTAATTATTCAACCGCTAATTGAAAATGCAATTTATCATGGTATGGAATTTATGGGGGGAGATGGTGAGATCTTAGTAAATGCATATGCAAAAGATAATGAGGTATATATTGATGTTGTAGATAACGGACTTGGTATGTTGCAAGAAGTTGCGGATAGCCTTTTAACAGGTGAAAGTAAGGTTGAAAGGAAGAGTTCTGGTATCGGATTGAAGAACGTTAATGAAAGAATACAATTATATTTTGGAAAGAATTATGGTCTTGAAATTTATAGTGAACCAGATGAAGGGACAACAGTTCGTATTCATATGCCATGTATAGACTTTTACGAAATTAGGAAGAGGGAGGAAGAGAAATAGTGAAGAGAAAAAGGAAGCAAATTTTTATTACTTTATTTTTACTATTAATATTATCTTTCTTACTTTTCTTAAATAATACATTGTGGCATGAAAAAGATACAAAGATATATAACATATCAGTTATAACTAGAGGAAGAAACAGTGAAAGCTTAATGATAATGAGACAGGGGATTGAACAAGCAGCTTCAGAAATGAATGTGAATGTAAGTTTTGTCACTTTATCGGAAGATAATAGCGTAGACGAGCAGAAAGAGCTTATAGAGCGAGAGATAAAAAATAAGGCAGATGCAATAATTGTGTCTCCTGCAGATTACGAAAAGATGGCAGAACCAATAGAAAGCGCTAGAAAAAAGATACCAATTATACTATTTGATTCTACTATAAAATCAGAACATGCTCAGCCTAGTATTTCTTGCGATAACTATAAGCTTGGATCTAGATTAGGAGAAGAATTAATAAAGAACGGAGATAAAAATAAAAATATACTCATAATCAAAAACAATTTAGAGTGTAGCGGTATAAAGGAAAGATATGATGGATTCATGAGTGTTATGAATAGAACAGATAACAAATGTGAATTTGGGGAGTTTTCAGAAGACAAGCAAGTTACTTATTATAATCAAGCCAAAAGTTTGTTAGAGAACAATAATATTGATGTTGTAGTTACATTTGATGCAGGATTATTAGAAAATGTTTCTCAAGCTAAAAAGGATTTAATGGGTATTAACAAAGGAAAAGCATCAATAAAGATATATGGGGCAGGAAGTACAAGCAAAATTCTTTCTTTTTTAGAAGATAAGGTTATTAGTGCAACAGCCATTCAGAATGAATTTAATGTAGGATACCTAAGTATAAAATCAGCAGTATATAAAATTAATAAAAAAGATATGCCCAATAACATTATCTCTTCAACAGTTATAAATACAGAAAATATGTACTCGGAAGAAAATCAAAGATTATTATTCCCATTTGTTAGATAAGCGCCATAAATGCTAAAAATGAATTTTACTATAAATGCATTTGAGTGCTTGATGGAATCATATGGTGGAGGGATTGTAGTGAGATTAATTAAGAAATTATCAGGGCTTTTAACAGTAGTTTCAATTTTTAATGTGTTATCATCTTGTAGTGCAAATGTGAAAACAGGAAATTATAGTAATGATATTAAAGAAATAAAAATAGGTGTGACCTTATATAAACAAGATGATGCGTTTATATCAGAAATTGCGAATAATATTGAAGATATAGCGAAAGAGAAAGAAACTCAAGGTAAATATAAAATAATTGTTAATGTTGCAGATGCAAAAGGAAATTTGATTAACCAGAGTAATCAAGTAGATAAATTTGTTGCACAAAATTATGATGTTATATGTGTAAATATGGTTGATCGTACAGCAGCGTCTATGATTATAGATAAAGCAAAATCAGCTAATATT
This sequence comes from Clostridium beijerinckii HUN142, assembly GCF_000621745.1. GTDB lineage: Bacteria > Bacillota > Clostridia > Clostridiales > Clostridiaceae > Clostridium > Clostridium beijerinckii_A. The sequence continues at coordinate 27,934 of NZ_KK211335.1, forward strand.
CCAATTGTTTTCTTTAACCGTGAGCCAGTAGAAGAAGATATGGAAAGATGGAACAAGCTCTATTATGTTGGAGCAGACGCACAACAATCGGGTGAGATGCAAGCTAATATTATTATAAATGCTTATAAAAAAGATAATAGAATGGTAGATAAAAATGGAGATGGTAAAATCCAATATGTAATGATTGAAGGAGAGCAGGGACATCAAGATTCTTTAATTAGAACAGAATATTGTATCAAAACTATAACTCAAAATGGAATTGAATTAGAGAAATTAGCTGATGATACGGCAAATTGGCAAAGTGCTCAGGCAACAACAAAGATGTCGCAATGGATTAAAAATTTTGGAGATAAGATCGAGGTTGTATTTAGTAATAACGATGATATGGCACTTGGAGCAATAAATGCAATAAATGATGCTAATATAAGCGGTAAGAAACCACTAGTTGTAGGAATTGATGGGCTTCCTAAAGCGTTAGAGGCAGTGAAAAATGGATCTATGATAGGAACTATTTTAAATGATTCTAAGAAACAGGCAAATGCTATCTTTAATCTTGCATATACATTAGCTTCCCATGGAAATGTAAATTCCATAGAGGGACTAGAAAAAGGGAAGTACATTAGGACTCCTCATGCTGAAGTTACCAGCGATAATGTTGACCTATATATAGAAAACAAATAAAGATATATACTATGCGTAAAGTAGAAGTATGCTTATCATTAAACAAAGAAGTAAAACATATTTTGATTTACTTCTTTTTTAGTATAAGTATACTTCTATTTTTCATAAATTTTTATCAATAATAGTTATGTTTATTTATATTTAGATTATATCAAATATATTTCGTATCAGTATAAACTTCTTTATTACACGCATAATAAAAATAAATAATTTAAGTTTATATGTAACTAATTAAATGAAATCAAACTTAATAAATTTAATAGTTATTCTAATTAAAAAGTGAAGGTAAAACTGAATTTATCTTTTTTTATTTAGAATAAGCTGATATTTATATATATATGTTGCAATAATAAATTTACACTTAAAATTCTAGTGAGGTAAGTCCTTAGTTAAGACTCAAATAGAAATTCAATTCAAACATATATACATTAAAATAACAAAACTTTGTCCATAAAATTACTGGAGGATAAAAATGAGACATTCTAAAAAGATATTGGTATTATGCACTATTACAATTATGATAATAAATCTAGTATTAAATTCTAATAAAGCAGCTGCTAATTCGCAGTTAACAGCTACTGAAGGAAGGCCAGTAAGAGCAAGTGTGCTATTACGTACTTTGGATGATCCATACACGGTCTTACTTAAGCAAAGCTTTGAAGAAATTCAGAAAAATAATCCAGGGAATATTGAGTTTACCTTTTATGACTGCAAAAATGATCAATCATTACAAAATAGAGATATTAATTTAATACTTAATAACGAAAGTGTAGATCTTATATTACTGAATTTAGTAGATCCAGGAGGAGTAAAGCCGATTATAGATGCAGTTAAAGAAAAAAACATACCTCTGGGTTTATTTAATATAGAACCACTGAATATGGAACCTGTAAGATCATATAGTAAAGCTTATTTTGTTGGAACAAATCCAGCAGAAGCAGGAATACTGCAAGGAGAGCTTCTTTCTAACTTGTGGAATAAAGATAAAAAAATTATTGATAAAAATGGAGATAATATAATGCAATATGTTATGCTGATGGGACCGCGCGACAACTTAGAAGCAATTGGTAGAACAAAATATTCTGTTTTATCAATAAATGATGCAGGAATTAAAACGGAAGAAATTGCGTTGAGAGTTTGCAACTGGGAAGAGGACTTGGCTAGGGATACTATGGATTCATTATTTTTAGGAAATAGTAATAAAATTGAAGTTATAATTTCTAATAATGATGCGATGGCAATAGGGGCAATTGAGGCACTACAAAAATATGGATATAATGATGGAGATAAAAGCAAAGTAATACCGATTGTCGGTGTAGATGCAATACCAGAGGCAAGGCAACTTATTAGTGAGGGAATTATGACTGGATCTGTCCCTCAAGATGCAGCTAGAATGGCAGAAGCAACATATCTTATCGGAATAAATTTAGTTAATGGCAAAGAGCCGCTTGCCGGGACTTCATATAAGTTTGATGATACGGGAGTTTCAGTACGTATTCCTTACAAAGGATATATAAGTAATGATAACATCTAAGGCTATTTAAGTTGATTAAATAATTTATAGTAAACAATATGGAGGATTAACATAAGATGTCTAAAAAGATAATTGCCACAATTGTTATGATGATTGCAGCGGCTATGCTAATAAGTATCAACCAAAGCAATATCATGGTGAGTTCAAGAATTGCTGAAGGGAAACCTATTAAAGCAGCTGTACTAGTATATAGATTTGATGATGCATATATTTCTTTAGTTCGCGAAAATCTAGAAAAAATACAAAAAGAGAACGAAGGAAATATTGAATTTATTTTTTATGATGGGAAGAATGATCAATCTATACAGGATAAAGATATTAATAATTTAATTGAAAAGCAAGATGTTGATCTTTTGCTGGTAAATCTAGTTCAAACAACGAGTACGCAGTTAGTTATTAATAAAGTAAAAGGAATTAATATTCCAGTAATTCTATTTAATAGGGAACCAGTTGCGATAGATTCTATAAGATCTTATAATAAAGCTTGCTATATAGGAACAGAGGCGGAGGAAGCCGGACTATTACAAGGAAAAGTTATCATAAATGAATGGAATAAGAATAAAACAGCAATAGATAAAAATAAAGATGACATACTTCAATATGTTATGCTTATGGGTGAACAAAACAATTTAGAGGCAATTAAAAGAACAGAATACTCAATATTAAAAATTAATAATTCAGGAATAAAGACTCAAGAGGTTGCATTAAGGGTTTGTAATTGGAATGAGGAAGAAGCTGAAAATTTTACTAAAACATTGTTTTTGCAGTATGGAAATAAAATCGAAGCTATAATTGCGAATAATGATTCCATGGCTATAGGTGCAATTAAAGCACTGCAAGAATATGGCTATAATAAGGGTGGCAAGACTCCTACTATATCAGTTGTAGGAGTTGATGCAATACCAGAAGCGCAGGAATTAATTAAACAAGGAATAATGACAGGATCTGTTCTACAGGACCCGTATGAATTAGCTAAAGCCCTCTACAGTGTTGGAATTAATTTGGTTTCTAATAAAAACCCGCTTTATGACACAGAATATAAATTTGATCAGACAGGAGTTTCAATTCGCTTGCCTTATCATGAATACATGGGTAAGTAAGAATTAAAAGATATATAAAATAACTTTACAATCAAACCAAGTTAACTTAATATTAAGTTAATAAAAAAAACGTATTATATTATTAGATTTACGAGGAGTGGGGCTAAAATGAGTAAATTAGAAGAAATAATAAAGTATAATGAAAGTTTTGTGGGGAACAAAGATTATCAGGAATATGTAACAACTAAGATACCTAAGAAAAAGATGGCGATATTATCATGCATGGATACAAGGCTAACAGAATTGTTGCCTAAAGCCATGAATATCAAGAATGGGGATGCAAAAATAATAAAAGATGCTGGAGCAACAGTTATGCATCCATTTGGTGGGGTAATGAGAAGTATATTAGTTGCAGTATATGAATTTGGTGCAGAAGATGTTTTTGTAATAGGACATCATGGCTGTGGGATGAGTAATTTAAACACAAAAAAACTTGTTGATAAAATGTTAGATAGAGGAATTAAAGAGGAAACTCTCTCAACTTTAAATAACGCGGGAGTTAACGTTGAGAGATGGCTTCATGGTTTTGAATCTGTTGAGGATTCAATAAAAGAAAGTGTTAAAATGATAAAAGATCATCCTCTTTTGCCTGAGGATGTAAGGGTACACGGTCTTATTATGAGTCCTGAAACTGGAGAATTAGAAATCATAGTGAATGGAGATATTAAAGCCGCAGACTAAGAGTATTGCGAAGCACTAGATATCTAAAGTAAACTTAAAGTTATATATGTAAACACCGAAAGGAAGGTCATGCATTTGTTCTAGGTTGCTGGAGTATTTAACTGTGAATTTCCAATAGAAGAAGTTGCATCATTTCTGCATGCTCCTGTGACAAGCACGGGACAAGCGAAAATGGAACAACTTCTACTGAAGAAATATTTACAGCTAAATCCTATATGTAACACCTACACAAAAGCAAGACCTTCTTTTCTGGTATATACTACAATACATAAAATATTGTTTAACTTTACACTCGGTATCTATGTGCGAAATACTTAGAAATCAATATGATGGATTGTGATTTTGAAACCTATTTCTATGTGTTATCAAATCTACAGTGTTAATAAATACTCAATAATTTTAAACTTAAACATTGAACGTTATGTATGAGTAAAATTTGTGCATCTGTATGAGGCCAATATAATTCCCGGTCTGACACATAATAATCAGTGTATTTTTGAGCATATTTTTTTCATTTACTTACGTTGCTAACAATAGAAATATAAAAATACTTGTATGTATATAGTTTTATTTTAAATTTACTTCTAATGCAAAGAAAGGGAATATATGCTTTTGTGCAGCGTTCATTAGAAGATTTTGCTGGATGTGAATCTTAGAGTAGAAATTGTTCCAAATGTGCTTGTTCAAAGCTGTGCTTTGAGGCTAGCACTTTGGGCACAACTTGTGCGCTTAGAATCACCCAGCAAAATCTTCAAAGAACTGGAACAAACGCATATATTCCCTTTCGAGGGTTCAGCAGCAAACACTTGCAAGTATTTCTATATTTCACTCAATTAGCAATACTTACACTTATGAAGAATGTAAATTATATCTTGGTTTCTAGTATGTGCTTCCAATATCTTTTTGGCATCATTCTACATTGAAGTTTAAGGTTTTTTCGTTCTTCAATGGTAGTAGCTTTAAAATATGTTTTCCAAAGATTTGTGTATTCATCATTATGAAACTTTAGTTTTTCATAAGTTTCCATATCCATATCTATTATTTCGTAAAAATTTGTATTATATATTAAAGCCTTTTGTCTAGAAATATCGTGTATAATAAAATATTCCCTAGGAAATCTATTTTTAAAATGATCCCCAATAAGCTCTAAAATGTCATTATCTGGTTCGATAGAGGAATATAAAAGCTTTTCTTCAATCTGATTAAATCTAACAAAACCTTCAAATCTATGACATTCATTTAAAACTTTTTTCGTAATATTGTCTACAAGTCGTATCATATCTATGTTTAAAAAATCGTGAACATCATGCCCGAGTTTAAAAGCTATTTTTAAATAATTAAATACAATTAATCCTTTATCTTCATAATTACTTAGGTATACAAAATATATTTTTTTTAATGAAAGGAAATCAATTTTATTTATAATTGCGTCTTTTACTTTTTTAAATTTATTAATATTTGTAGAAATTTCAATCATATCTCCTAATAGAAGAGGAATATTTATTTGATTTTTTCCATATATCGATGTTGGAGGAGAGCTTTTTGAATAGAAAGCATCATATATGGAAGTTAATAGACCTTCAAAAGTATCATCATATAAGTATATTTTCATAATTAAAATTCTCCAGTTAAAGAAGTAATCTTATCATTTAATCTTAATATATTTGGTTTAGGAATTATATTAGTAAAAGAACTTTCGCTTTTCATAGATGATATATCTGGTAAGGAAATATTATCTTTTGGTAATATGATTCCAGAAGGAAGAGTCACATCACTAAATGAACTATTATCAAAAAATGATATTTGATTAGGATTTATAGTGCTACTTTTAGAGATATCTTGTTCTAGAAGTTTATTTCTTATTTTGATATTATCAAAAAGAACATCTCCATGATATTTTCCGTTACAAGTAATAAAATATTTGGCTCTTTTAAGTACAACTCTTAAATTCCTTAAGTCATCAAAGGTTAAATTATGAACTCTTCTTATTTTTAAAATCTTTTTAGCAGAAGTAACTCCTATTCCGGGAATACGTAATAGCTTTTCGTAAGAAACTTTATTAATTTCAACAGGAAATTCATTTAAATTAGATAGTGCCCAATGTGTTTTGGGATCAAAATTTAAATCAAAGTTATCATCATCATTCTTCAAAAGTTCATTAGCTTGAAATCCGTAATATCTAAGAAGCCAATCAGCTTGATAAAGCCTATGTTCCCTAAGCATTGGTGGATGTGTGATGTCAGGAAGTAGTTTGTTATCCTTAATCACAGGAACATAAGCAGAGTAGTATACTCTCTTTAGACTATATTTATTGTAAAGAGCTTCAGAGAGTTTTAGGATTTTTCCATCACTTTCAGGAGTTGCGCCAACGATTAATTGAGTACTTTGACCACCAGGAACAAATAATGGGGTACTTTTTATACTTTTTTTCATTTCACTATAATTAATTATTGAATTTTTTATAGTTTTCATCGGCTGTAAAATTTTTTCTTTACTTTTTTGGGGAGCTAAAAGTTTAAGACTATTACTAGAAGGAAGTTCTATATTAACACTCATTCTATCCACAAATTTACCAGCTTCTTCAATTAAAGCATTATCAGATCCAGGGATAGCTTTTAGGTGAATATAACCATTGAATTTATTTTCTATACGCAGTTTTTTTACAGTTTTAAGTAGAAGTTCCATAGTATAATTAGGATTATAAATAACAGCTGAACTTAGAAAGAGGCCTTCTATATAATTACGCCTGTAAAAATTAATAGCAAGACTACATATTTCATCAGGAGTAAAGCTGACCCTTAAAAAATCTCTAGATGATCCATTAATGCAATATTTACAATCAAAAATACAATCATTTGAAAATAATATTTTAAGGAGAGAAATGCAACGTCCATCAGGAGTAAAGCTATGACAAATGCCAGCTTCTGAGGCATTACCTATTCCATTTTTAGCATTTTGTCTCTTTGAGCCAGAAGAAGAACAAGAAACATCATATTTTGCAGCATTAGATAATATTTTTAATTTTTCCATTAAATCCATTTTGATTACACTTCCTCATAATATGAAACTTTGAAATTGAAATACGTATTCTAACCGAATTTAAATAATATATATGTTGCAATAATAACATTTACATTTAAAGTTCTAGTAAGCCAAGTGCTCAATTAAGAAAAAATGTATGATTAAATTACAATATATATAAAGTAAGAACATATATTCGTTAAGAATATTATATACGAATATATGTTCTATGGCAATGGATTCATTTTAAAGTTTTGATAAAAGAAAAAAATCGCAGGTGACTTTAGTTAAGTTCCGCATATAAGAATATTTTATGCAGGTGAATATATTTTCTTTTTTATTCTCTTTACAAATCGTAATTTTCTGAATCCGCCTTTTTCATAACTTATACCCTCAAGGGGCACAATGTCCACATATTTAACTTGAATATAAATTCCTAGAGAATAAAAAAATAATGCTTTTGTATATGTTACATTAAAATAATTAGTAACTATAACAAATGCATTATTTATTTTAATAAATATATTAAATAGAGTTTACAGTATCACGTTCAATTAAAGTATTCATAAGAATAATTCTCTTGCTACAAGAATTATCATATTCTATTTTTTCTAATATCAATGTTGCCGCATTTGACCCGAGAAGAGACATGTTTTGATCTATAGTGGTTAGTTTAGGCTCTACAAATTTACTCAAATCGATATTATCAAATCCTATAATTGATACCTTATTCGGTACATCTATATTTAGTTTCTTACAGGCATTGAGTACTCCAACAGCCATAAGATCATTACACGCAAGAACGGCGGTTGCAGTAGATGTTTTAAAAACATCAAGAAATATGTTAACAGTGTTATCAACAGTTTCACTACTATTTCCATTTCCTATGTTAATAATATTTTGTGGATTAAAATTATTTATGTCTTCCATTATTTCTGTATAAACTTTTTCCTTTACATCATAAGAATAACTATCTTTTCCTCTAACAAATAGTATGTCTTTATGATTTTTTTCTAATAAATAATTTAAAGCCATACTTGCACCCATAGCTTCATCATTTACAACAGACGAAATATTTGTGGACACTGAATGTCCATTAACAAAAACAATTGGAGTTTGTTTTGAAATATTATGAAAAAATTTAGATTTAATATTGTCTGTATTTGGGTCAATAACTATTATTCCAGATACATTCCTAGATAATAAATTGTTAATGCATAATTTCTCTTCTTCACTATTATTATTACTACATGCTAATACTAATGATAAATTATTTGCTTTTAAGCTGCTTTCAATCCCGTTTATAACTTCTGGGAAAAACATATTATTGATACTAGGAACAACAACACCTATAGTAGCTGACTTCTGTTTAGTAAGCTCACGTGCTTGCATATTAGGAATATATTTAAGTTCTTCTATCACTTCAAGTACTCTTTTTCTTGTTTCTTCTTTCACTGGATAATTTCCATTCATTACCCTTGAAACAGTCGCAACAGATACATTAGCTTTTTTAGCTACATCTACTATGGTTAATTTCATAATTATTCCACCTTATAATATATTTATAAATTTATCAAAGGCAGCAAATCCTTTTTCATTTCTTTTAAATACTCCAGAGTGACATAATACTTCTAAGAATTTAAATCCAACTTCTTCTTTTAGAATAAAATCAACGTTTTCTTGAGATATATTAGAATATTTTTCTAGAAGATATTTATACCAATCAGAATGTTTTGCCACCATTTCATCATCTAAAATGTTATCTTTTCTATTAATTAGGTATTCCTTTAAAACATTTAATTCTTCTTTTAATCTTGCAGGAAGAACTGCAAGTCCCATGACTTCAATAAGTCCTATATTTTCTTTTTTAATATGATGAACTTCACTATGAGGATGGAAGATACCAAGAGGATGCTCAGTACTTGTTCTGTTATTTCTTAATACTAAATCTAGTTCATATTTATTATTCCTTTTTCTTGCAATAGGAGTAATAGTATTATGAGGTTCATCCATTGTATGACTTAATATGTTTACAGACTCATCTGAGTAGCTTCTCCATGAGGTTAAAATATGATCAGCTAAATCTAATAATTTATCTTTATCATTACTTGAAAGCCTAACAACAGACATAGGCCATTTGACTCTACCTATTTCAACATCTTCATAATTTTTAACTGAGTAGTTTTTTTCTATTGGAGCTTTTTCCATAGCAAATGTGTAGTGACCACCTTGATAATGATCATGAGATAGTATTGATCCTCCAACTATAGGTAAATCAGCGTTAGATCCAGCAAAGTAATGAGGTAGTATATCAGTAAAAATCAATAAATTCCTAAAAGTATCTCTATTAATTTTCATAGGTATATGTTCGCTATTTAGAATTATACAATGCTCATTATAATAAGTATAAGGTGAATACTGTAAGAAATATTTTTGTTTATCAAAATCCAAAGGTATAATTCTATGGGTTTGTCTGGCAGGATGATTTATATGACCATAAAATCCTTCATTTTCTTTACATAATAAACATTTAGGATATGAACTAGATTTAATTAATTTAGCTTTTGCTATATCTCTAGGATCTTTTTCTGGCTTTGATAAATTAATTGTTATATCTAAGTCTCCATATTCCGTTGGTGCTTTCCAGACTATGTTCTTATCAATTCTATCTTTTCTAATATAGTTAGAAGAAATGCTTAAATCATAATAGTATTCAGTAGCTTTAATTGGAGATATATTAAATAAATTATCAAATTTATTTATAACCTCAGAGGGCCTTGGCATTACGCAGTTCATAATTAAAGTATCAAATAAATCTCTTTCAGTTACTGTATTTTCTATTAAATTATTTTCACATGCGAAGTCTAAGATATTTTCTAAGATAGGAGTTGGAGTTTCTAAAGTCTCATTAACTTCACAAACTTCAAATTCATTTAAGTTTAATGCTCCAAGAAGCATATTTGTAGAGTAAATTATATCATCAGTAGTTATAAGATTTTTTTTCAATGCAAAGTTTATAAGTCTACTTATTTCATGATTTATATTTATCATGCTAAGACCTCCTCAATTTTAACAAAAGGTATTAATAATAAGACATATCTAAAAAATAAGTCCATGTTAATTTATTTCATTCCACAGACTTATCTTTTTCTATGCCTGGATGGCGGAAACTTGAACCACATAAGTTTTTAGGTTGGCTCTAGTTTCCCAAGATAAATTTTAAAATTCTATATGATTTTATTATTTATCATCATATCCGTTAGGATTGTTTTTATGCCATGTCCAAGCTGTTTTGATTATAGCTTTTACATCAGTATATTTAGGAGTCCAGCCTAGAATCTTTTGAGCTTTTTCGTTAGAAGCTATTAATCTTGCAGGATCACCAGCACGCCTTTCGCCCACAACAACTTTAATTTCTTCACTAGTTGCCTCTTTAGCTGAATCAATCATTTCTTTAACGCTAAAGCCAATTCCATTACCTAGATTGAAGATGTTACTTTCATTTCCGTTTTGTAAATACTCAACAGCTTTTATATGTGCGTCTGCTAAGTCTAGTACATGAATATAATCTCTTATACAAGTACCATCAGGAGTATCATAATCTTCCCCAAAAACAGTTATAGCTTCTCTTTTTCCAAGTGGAACTTGAAGTATTAGAGGTATTAAGTGACTTTCAGGAGAGTGATCCTCACCGATGCTTCCATCTTCTAGAGCACCAGCTGCATTAAAGTATCTTAAAGAAACGTAATTTATTCCATTAGCTTTGCTAACCCATTTCATCATTTTTTCCATAGTCAGCTTTGTTTCACCATAGGTATTAGTTGGATTCGCTTCATCATCTTCAGAGATAGGAATTTTCTTTGGTTCTCCATATACTGCTGCAGTTGAAGAAAAAACTATATTCTTAATATCGTGTTTTACCATGCTTTCAAGTAATATTTGCATACCATATACATTATTATTGAAATATAGTAGAGGTTTTACCATACTTTCGCCAACTAAAGAGTTAGCAGCAAAATGTATAATAGCATCAATTTTATTTTCAGAAAAAACTTTATCTAAAAATTCGGAATCTCTTATATCACCTTTATAAAATTTTGCTTTTTGATTTACAGCTTTCATATGACCTGATTGTAAGTTATCAACTATTATTACGTCTTTATTTTGTTTTATAAGTTCATGAACTGTATGAGAGCCGATATATCCAGCACCACCACAAACTAATATTGACATATTAACATCTCCCTTATTTTTATTGATTTGGTTTAAAGACTTATACTTTAAATTTAAACTAAATCTCTTTCATAATCAACTTAATAAAATCTTAAGTAGTAAATCTTTTATCCAATTTTTCTTGTTCCATCTGAAATGCTAACTACATAGAAGCTAGGTTCATACCCAATTTTGCTTGTATATTCAGCTTTAACTTTTTCTACAAATGAATCTATGCAGTCTTCTTTAACAATATTAACTGTGCAGCCTCCAAAACCAGCGCCTGTCATACGAGCTCCAATCACACCTTCACTCTCTAAGGCGAGAGAAACTAAAGTATCTAATTCTATTCCAGTAACTTCATAATCATCTCTTAGAGAAGTGTGAGAATCATTCATAAGTTTTCCAAACAAAGCTAAATTATTTTCTTCTAGAGCTTTTACAGCTTTTAATGTTCTTCTATTTTCATATACTGCATGTTTTGCTCTTCTTGCTTTAATAGGATCTGAAATACAAGATTTAACTTCTTCAAATTCTTCTTCTGTAAGCTCACCTAAAGCATTTATATTCTTAACCTTTTGTATTTCAGCTAAGGCAGTTTCACATTCACTGCGTCTTTCATTGTACTTAGAGTCAGCTAGGCCACGCTTTTTATTTGTATTGGCAATTACTATCTTGTAGCCATCCATAGCAATAGTGCTGTATGAATATTTCAACGTATTACAATCTAAAAGAATTGCGCAATTTTCTTTCCCCATACCAATAGCAAATTGATCCATTATTCCACAATTTACACCGATAAATTTATTTTCAGCTTCTTGGCACATTTTTACTATATCAACCATATCGATATTTAAGTTGAATAAATCATTTAATATAGTTCCCGTTAAAACTTCTATTGAAGCTGAAGATGACAATCCAGAACCATTTGGAATATTTCCGTAGAAAAGTATTTCAAATCCGTTAGGAATATTATAACCATGATTTTCAAAAGTTTTAATTACACCCTTTGGATAATTTGCCCAATCATGTTGTTTTTCATATATCATATTTTCTAAACTAAATTCTAAAATTCCTAATTCTTTAAAGCTTAAAGAGTTGACTAATACATTTTTATCCTCTCTTTGCCTAACTAAAGCATAAGTTCCGATGGTAAGAGCGCAAGGAAAAACATTACCTCCATTGTAATCAGTATGTTCTCCAATTAAATTAACTCTTCCGGGTGAGAAGAAAACACTTTCAGCATCCTTTGCAAATAATTTCGTAAAATCACTTTTTAACACATTAATATTCTCCATATCAAATACCTCCCTTTTAATTTAATAGTAAGCGATTACTATTAAAAAGTAAAGAGGTAATTTAGAAAATTTAGAATTTTGTAGATATATACAAAATCTGCAGATATTCTTTATCTATAAAGGTTTGATAGGCCAATAGAGGGGCTTGGTATTTTATCAGAAAGATTATAAAGGGGATTTGTTTTCTGAAATGAGTATTTAAATATACATGATTATAAAATATTTTATAGAAAAGGCTTACTATTGTAAAATTTAATAGGTAGCCTAAATTTTAAGCTACCTATTAGAATACCCACTATTTTTTTGAATGGGAATGTCTACTTGAATTGTTGTTCATATTGCTCATGTTATTCATATTATTCATAGGCATATTAGCTTGATTTCCCATTAACATACTCAAGAGAGAATTAATATCGTTCATATTGCCCATATTATTCATATTTGGGCCATTGTTATTCATATTGTTCATATTTGAACCATTGTTATTCATGTTTGGATTATTACCATTGGAATTATTAAATGGAGAATTGTTAGATCCACCCATGTTTCCCATTAGCATACTCATCAATGGATTTCCATTCATAGGGTTCATGCCGCCACCCATGCCTCCCATAAGCATGTTCAATAAAGGATTGCCACCCATTTGATTTGGACCATTGCCACCATTTTGGTTAGGCATCATGGGATTTCTAAATCCGCCACCCATTCCATTAAAAAGGGAACTGAGTATCATATTTAATAAAGGATTCATTTTACCACCTTTTTGTTAATTGCTTTATTATAGTTTATTACGGAGGCATATAAAAGGATACTAAAATTTCATTTATAATAAAATATATATGTTGCAATTCACAATGCACATTTCATGATTCACAATTGCAACTAAAATTATTGCAATATATATATAATGAAAGAAAATATTTTATGTTTAGAATACAGAATAAAAGAGGGAAAAATGAATAAAATAAACATAAGAACGAGGGCTGAGAATTGTAATCTTAGTTCTTTTTTATGTTTAAATTCATTTTTTTATATAAAGTAGTGTAAGCACAAAAATAAGCTAGGAGTAAATTATGAGAATTGGAGAATTAGAGATAGCAATAATAGATATAATTACATTCACGGGAATATTAATAACTCTTTTGACAGGAGTACTTAATTTATTTCAAAATAAAAAAACTCTTTACATAAATAATATTACGAGATTTAGAGTAATATGGATAACTACGCTAAGAACGCATATTGCAAGTTTGAAAGAACTAAGTAATATAACTAATTTATATATTAGAACTAAAGATGGAACAAATAAAATAGAGTATAGAAGAGATTTAGACAAAATCGTATCATTGATTAAAATGCATTTGAATTTTACAGGAAAATTAGATATTGAATTAATATCAAAAGTAGAAGAATTAAAAGCTACTCTTAATAGTTATTTGCTAATATATTATTGTAAAAATACAATAAAATCTGCAGAAAATGATGGTGATATATTAACGAAATTTTATGAAGCTATTGATGTAATAAGTGAAAAAAAAATATTGAAGGAATTTTTAACTATGGCAGATAATTATAATAAGGTTGAGCAAAAAAGTGATTCATACTCGTTGAATTTATTAGAATTTAAAAATGAAGTCAAGTCTGCTTATAAAGATAATCCGGAATTAATAAAACATATGCTTGAAAAAAGCGATTACATAGTAAGTAATTATGAAAATGAAATTGAAAGCCTAAATAGAGATATAGATGAGCTAGTGCAAATATGTTTAAAAGCTGAGTGGATTAGATGTAAGGTAGAAACTAGAATATGGCCGTATAATAAATATGATGAAGAAAAGGTAGTTGCTAAACTAAAGAATGAGTATAAAAATATTAAACATAAAATGCAGACTTACAAATAGGAAGTCTGCATTTATATATGTTGCGATAATATTTACGTTTAAAACTCTAATAAGGAAAGTGTTCAATTAAGATTAGAATGTAGAAAATTAATTGTAATATGTAATTTTATAACTTAAAAGGTTGACAATTATTGATTATAAATGTTAATAGTGATATTATTTTTATTAACATGGATATAATTTCATATATGGAAATAAATGTATATAAGAATAATTTTATATACATATGTTAAGGGGGCTATATAATATGGAAGAAAAAATTGATAGACAAAAGGCATGGGACGCACTTTGTAAGTATAATAAAAGCGATGCACTTAGAAAACATGGACTAGCAGTAGAGGGAGCAATGAGATATTTTGCGAAAATCTATAATGAAGATGAGGATGTATGGGGCATAATTGGATTACTTCATGATATAGATTATGAGATGTATCCAGATGAGCATTGTGCAAAATCTCAAGAAATAATGAAAGAAGAAGAATTTCCGGATAGTTATATAAGAGCAGTTGCATCTCATGGATACGGAATAGTAAATGAAATAAAACCTGAAAGCAATGCTGAGAAAGTACTTTATACAATAGATGAACTTACAGGCCTTATAGGGGCAACTGCATTAATGAGACCATCTAAAAGCGTAATGGATTTGGAAGTTAAATCTGTTAAGAAAAAATTTAAGACTAAAGGATTTGCGGCAGGTGTAGATAGAAATGTAATATTAAATGGTTGCAATATGATAGATATGGAATTAGACAAGGTTATAGAAAATACAATTTTAGGAATGAGAACTGTAGCAGAAGATATTGGACTTTAGTATAAAATATCAATAGTTAATTGTGTTAGATAAATATAAAATCATAGTTATATAGAAGATATAGTGAAAGTAGGAAAATTTTTATGATTAAAAATATAATATTCGATCTTGGAAATGTTATTTTAGATTTTCAACCGAAGATATATGTAAAATCTAAAATTGATGAAGAAAAGGTAGAAGAAATATATAAATGTATATTTCAGAGTGCTGAATGGCCAATGCTTGATAGAGGAACGATTTGTGAGGAAGATGCTAAAAGAAATATAATCAATAGAAATACTGAAAATGAGGAATTAATTAATAAAGTATTTGAAAATTGGTATGGTATATTGATTCCAATAGAAAGCAGCGTGAATACGTTAAAAAAACTAAAACAGAAAGGCTATAAAATCTATTACCTATCTAATTTTCACCTAGCAGCCTTTGAATATATAAATAATAAATATGACTTATTTAAATTGTTTGAAGGAGGAGTAGTTTCTTATAAAGAGAAATTACTTAAACCTGAAAAAGAAATTTATGAGAAGATACTGTATAGATATAATTTAGAACCAGATGAAACTCTATTTATAGATGATATGGAGCAAAATATAGAAGCGGCTATTAAGCTTGGATTAAAAGGAATAGTCTTAAAGGAACCAAGGAAATTGGAATCAGAATTACAGAAATTTAATATTAATATTTAAGTAGTAAAATGCATTAAAGTATTTTTATTGGACAATATAACACTAAAGCTTTTTAGAATAAGACATATGAAAGAAAATAGACTAAAATACTGACTTGCTATATTTCAATTACCTAGTAAGTTTATTTTAAAAAATTACAAAACAGAATTTAGGAATATACTTATATGCTTAGCTAGAAAACAGGAGGTGTTTGTATGGAGGATAAATATAATGTATCTTCAATGGGATTAACATATGACTTTATTCATAATGCTGCAGTGGCAAATACTGATATAAAGTTAAGTGATAATGAAGATTCACAGTCGAATTCGAATACAGAAAAAAGCTCTATAAAGGCTATAATAAAGCATTCGGGTGAGATAACAGGATATGAACTTTCAAATGGAGAGAGAATAACTAAAGAAAGAGGAGTAGAGTTAGCTAAAGATGGAGCGATATCTGGAGTGTCCGTTTCAACATCAAGAAAAGGTGAGGAATATTTAAGGAGTTTAAGAGACGATGATGAGTCAAACAATTTAAGCGCCTTACCAGTAGTGGAAGAATAAAATGTTTTTTAAAATAAAATTTGCTTAAAAACTTTATGAAATATGTAACTATTAAGATAAAGAAAGAATATTTTTAACTAGAAAACTCATATCATTGAATTCAATGATATGAGTTTTTTCTTAAAAGTGTTAAAATAGTAAAAGAAGCATAATAATGAATAGGTATGTGCTTAGAGGAAAAAAATAATAACTATAAGTTGATTAATGTAAGGAGATGTATTCATGAGTGATTTAAGTGACTTAAAGGAAATGACAAAAGCTAAGGCAGCAAAAGAAATGCAAGAATTGAAAGATAAGATATTAGAAAGATTAAGCTCAATTAAAAGAGATGGGATAGATGAATTAATAAAATATCTTTTGGAAAGAACAGATTATTTTACGGCACCAGCATCTACTAAGTTTCATTCAAACTTTGATGGAGGATTAGCACTTCACTCTGATAATGTTGTTGAACTATTAATTCAAAAAAATAAGCAATATAAACTAGGTTTGAGCAATGATACAATGTATCTAACAGGATATCTGCATGATTTATGCAAATGTAATTTTTATGAAAAAACTATGAGATTAAAAAAAGATGAGATGACAGGAAAATGGATAGGATATGCGGCTTATGAATTTGATGATAAAATTCCTTTAGGGCATGGAGAAAAAAGTGTAATTTTACTTCAGCAATTTGTTAAGTTATCATTAGAAGAATGTTTAATGATAAGATGGCATATGGGAGCCTATGTTCCAAAGGATGAATATAGAGATTACAATAAGGCAATAGAAATGCATAAGTCAGTTTTGGCATTTAGTAACTCAGATGCAGAGGCTTCACATTTCTTAGAAGAAGTAAGAGAACCAGAAGTTTATTCAATAGAAGAATATAATCAATATGTAAAAGAAAAAGCTTTAAGAAAAAATAGTTAATTATTACTTTATTTATATACGTGAGAAATAAGAAGGATTTGCAACCAAAATAAAGCATAAGGGACTTCAAATAAATTTATCAAGTATATTAAAGAAATATTGTCATAAATAGTAGCAATTTTAAAGATAATATAGTAAAATGTCAATGTTGTATAATAAAGATGTTTCAAGGTAAACTAGAAGGTGAGTATTTGAAGGTTATAAACATTAGAATATGTAGGATTTTAGTGATTAAATTTTTGAAACAAATTCTAATGCAACTATAATTTATGCCAGAAAGGTTGTGATGTTAGGGTTGGAAAACAAGCTGAAGTTATACGGCTTTAACAACCTCACAAAAACACTTAGCTTTAACATCTATGATGTATGCTATGCAAAAAGTGAGCGAGAGCAAAAGGACTATATTGCTTATATTGATGAGCAATACAATTCAGAAAGACTTACTAGAATTCTGTGTGATGTAACGGAAAGTATTGGAGCACATGTACTTAATATTTCAAAACAAGATTATGATCCTCAAGGAGCAAGTGTAACTATTCTAGTATCAGAACAGACCCTAGCAGTCAAAGAAATAGATGCATCTTGTAATAAAGGTGAAATTGACATTTTGAAAACTAGAGACACTGTTGTAGGACATTTAGATAAGAGTCATGTCACTGTGCATACTTATCCAGAATATCATCCAGATAACTCAATTGCTACTTTTCGTGTTGATATTGATGTAGCCACTTGTGGAGAAGTTTCTCCGTTAAATGCACTAAACTATCTTATAGGAAGTTTTGATTCAGACATCATAACGATAGATTATCGTGTCAGAGGTTTTACCCGAGATGTTGATGGCAAAAAATTATTTATAGATCATAAAATAACATCAATACAAGATTATATTGATGAAAATACCTTGAAGAGATATGATGCAATGGATATAAATGTATATCAATCAAATATATTTCACACTAAAATGCTAATTAAAGAAATTGAACTTCAAAATTACCTTTTTAATAGAGATGTTTATGAAATCAAGCCAAAGCAAAGACTTGAAATTGAAAACAACTTAAGAAGAGAGATGATTGAGATTTTTAGTGGAACTAATATATATTAACGGGAGGGATGTATACGATGAAAAATAAAGAATCCCACTCAAGAGCACCAATTTATGAAGCGTTAATAGAATATAAAAAAGCTAGAGTGGTTCCATTTGATGTACCAGGTCATAAGCAGGGACGAGGAAATGATATGCTTAGAGAATTCTTGGGAGAGCAATGTCTTTCGGTAGATGTAAATTCAATGAAACCACTCGATAATCTTATTCACCCGGTATCGGTTATAAGAGAGGCCGAGGAGCTTGCGGCGGATGCATTTGGTTCTAAACATGCATTTTTAATGGTTAATGGAACAAGTTCTGCAGTTCAGGCTATGGTTATGAGTGTATGTAAAAAAGGTGAAAAGATTATAATGCCTCGTAATGTGCATAGAAGTGCTATAAATGCTTTAATAATTAGCGGAGCAATTCCGGTTTATATAAATCCAGGAACAAATAAACAACTTGGAATACCACTTGGGATGTCAGTTGAAGATGTAAAAAAAGCAATTAAAGAAAACCCAGACGCAAAAGCGATATTTGTAAATAATCCTACTTATTATGGGATTTGCTCAAATTTAAAAGAAATTACAAAACTTGCCCATGAAAATGGAATGTATGTGTTAGTAGATGAAGCTCATGGAACACATTTTTATTTTGGGGATAATATGCCCCTATCAGCAGTTGATGCTGGAGCAGACATGGCAGCAGTCAGTATGCATAAGACTGGAGGATCTTTAACTCAAAGTTCTTTTCTACTCTTAAATTGCGATTTAGCAATAGGATATGTTCGTCAAATAATTAATTTAACTCAGACAACAAGTGGTTCATATCTTTTAATGTCATCGCTTGATTTGGCAAGAAGAGATCTTGTATTACATGGAAAAGAAATCTTTGATAAAGTAAAGCAAATCTCTGAATATGCTAGAGGGGAAATAAATAAAATAGGCGGTTATTATGCCTTTTCAAAAGAGTTAATTGATGGAGATGCAGTTTATGATTTTGATATAACAAAGTTATCTGTATTCACTAGAGAAATAGGTCTTGCTGGAATAGAAGTATATGATCTATTAAGAGATGAGTATGGTATACAAATTGAATTGGGAGACATTGCAAATATTTTAGCTATTATTTCTGTTGGAGATCGTAGTCTTGCAATTGAAAGATTAATATCTTCATTATCTGAAATTAAGAGACTACATTCAAAAGACAAAATTGGAATGTTTGATCATGAGTATATAGATCCTGAAGTTGTACTAACTCCTCAGGAAGCATTTTATTCTCAAAAAACTTCAGTGCCGCTAAATGAAAGCAATGAGAAAATATGTGCTGAATTTATAATGTGCTATCCACCAGGAATACCAATTCTTGCTCCAGGAGAAAAAATAACTAAAGAAATACTAGATTATATAGGTTATGCAAAAGAAAAAGGTTGTTTTTTAACTGGAACAGAGGATCCTAAAATTGAAAATATTAATGTTGTGGAGGACAAGTAAATGGAGTTATGGTATACAGAACAACACACAGAAAATGTAAGATTTTCAATTAAAGTTGAAAAAGAAATACATACTGAAAAAACTGAATTCCAAAGAATAGATGTACTTGAAGCTAAGGAATTCGGAAGGTTTTTTACATTAGATGGATTAATGATGGTAACTGAAAAAGATGAATTTATTTACCATGATATGATAGTTCATGTACCAATGGCAACTAATCCAAATATTAAGAATGTTTTAGTTATAGGTGCTGGTGACGGTGGAACAATAAGAGAACTTACAAGATACAGCACAGTTGAAAAGATAGATATGGTTGAAATTGATAAAAGAGTTGTTGATATTTGCAGAGAGTATTTTCCGCTAACATCATGTAAGCTTGATGATAAGCGAGTTAATGTATTCTATGAAGATGGTTTGAAATTTATACGTGATAAAGAAGATGAATATGACTTAATAATAGTTGATTCAACAGATCCTTTTGGACCAGGAGAAGGATTATTTACTAAGGAGTTCTATGGAAATTGCTATAAAGCATTAAGAGAAGATGGAATTTTAGTTAATCAACATGAAAGTCCATACTATGACAATGATGCAGCTGCAATGAAAGAAGCTCATGAAAAAATAACGAAATTTTTTCCAATTATCAGGGTATATCAAGCACATATTCCAACATATCCATCTGGACACTGGTTATTTGGATTTGCTTCAAAGAAGTATCACCCTATAAAGGATTTTGATGCAGAAGCTTGGAATAAGTTAGGGATAAAAACAAAATATTATAATACAGATCTTCATGTAGGATGCTTTGCACTTCCAACTTACGTTAGAGATATGTTAAATGGACTTACTGATTAGAAAAATTATCAGATAGTACAATTAAGTTCTTTGTTCATGACTTGAAGATAATCAAAAAATGATAAGTCAATATTCTAAATTCAGCTGGAGCATAAAGCTCCATCTGAAAAGTTTCATTTTATAAAGAAATTGGAGGAATTGGAATGGGAAAAGCTTTAATTATTGGTGCTGGCGGTGTTGCTAGTGTTGCAATTCATAAATGTTGTCAAAACTCAGAAGTGTTTGAGGAAATTTGTATCGCTAGTAGAACTTTATCAAAGTGTGATGCAATAAAAGCTTCATTAGAAGGAAAAACTAAGACAAAAATACAAACAGCAAAGGTAGATGCTGATAATGTGCCAGAATTAGTGGCGCTTATTAATAAATTTAAACCAGAAGTTGTTATAAATCTTGCACTTCCTTATCAAGATTTAACAATTATGGATGCTTGTTTAGAAACTAAGGTTCATTATGTAGATACAGCTAACTATGAACCACTTGATACAGCAAAATTTGAATATAAGTGGCAATGGGCATATAGAGAAAAATTTGAAAAGGCAGGTTTAACTGCATTACTTGGAAGTGGATTTGATCCAGGTGTTACTGGAGTATTTAGTGCTTATGCTCAAAAACATTATTTTGATGAAATAAATTATATTGATATATTAGATGCTAATGCTGGTGATCATGGTTATCCATTTGCAACTAACTTTAACCCAGAAATCAATATTCGTGAAATTACAGCTCCAGGAAGCTACTGGGAAGAAGGAAAATGGATAGAAACAGAACCTCTTGAAATTAAGAGAGTTTATGACTTCCCAGAAATAGGACCAAAAGATATGTATTTATTACATCATGAAGAATTAGAATCTTTAGGTATAAATATTAAAGGAATTAAGAGAATAAGATTCTGGATGACATTCTCACAAAAGTATATAACACATTTAAATGTACTTGAGAATGTTGGTATGACTTCAATTGAACCAATTGAATTTGAAGGAAAGCAAATAGTACCATTACAATTCCTTAAAGCAGTATTACCAGATCCTGCATCATTAGGTCCAAGAACTAAAGGAAAGACTAATATAGGATGTATTTTCCAAGGTAAAAAGGATGGAAAAGATAAAACTTATTATGTATATAATGTTTGTGATCATGAAGAATGTTATAAAGAAGTTGGATCTCAAGCAATTTCTTACACAACTGGAGTTCCAGCTATGATAGGCGCAAGTTTAGTATTAAGAGGATTATGGAAGAAACCAGGAGTATATAATATAGAAGAATTTGATCCAGATCCATTTATGGAAGAATTAAATAAATGGGGATTACCATGGAAAGAAAGTTTTGATCCAACTTTAGTTGAATAAATTGTGAGTATTTTAATCATGTAATAACGGACTGAAAGGGCAGGTACTCTGTTGTTTCGGTTGCTATAGAAGATGGCTGTGGATTTCTAACATTAGAAGTTGCATCCAAAATGCTGGTTTCAAAGGCAAGCTTTGAACTAGCATATTTGGAACAACTTCTAATTAAGAAATACCTACAGCCATCTTCTAAATGCAACACTGCACAAAAGAGTACCTGCCCTTTCTGAGATTAAGAATGATTTAGATACTAATTTATTAAACTAAATTAGTAAATTATTATATTAACGAAAAAATAAGGATGAAGTCTTAATTAGAGTTTCCTGGAACCAGTTTATTTTCACGAAAAGCTGTGGCTTTCATTCTTACTTTTTACTGTAAATTTATAACTAGAAAAAGGTTTGGTGATTTAATGAAAGATATAGATTTAAGCAAATTACCATCACCATGTTATTTGGTTGATGAGAGACTTCTTAAGAAGAATTTGGAGACTTTAGATTATGTACAGAAGGAAACAGGTGCCAATATTATTCTGGCAACTAAAGCATTCTCTATGTACTCAACTTTCCCATTGATTGGAAGATATCTAAAAGGAGTTACTTCAAGTTCTCTTCATGAAGCTAGACTTGGATATGAAGAGATGGGGAAAGAAGTACATATTTATTCTCCTGCATATAGAGAAGATGAATTTGATGAGATAATGAAATATAGCGATCATATAGTATTTAATTCATTTAGTCAATGGAGAAAATATAAGGATAAAGTCAAAAACTTTAAAGGAAAGAAAATCGAATGTGCTATTCGTATTAACCCTGAGTATTCAGAGATAGAAACAGATATATATAATCCATGTTTTAAAAATTCAAGAATGGGAATTACTTTGGCTAACTTTGAAGAAGAAGATCTTGAAGGTATAGATGGATTGCATTTTCATACAATGTGTGAACAGAATTCAGATACCCTTGAACGTACAATAAAAGTAGTGGATGAAAAATTCGGAAAGTACATCAAGAAAATGAAGTGGATTAACTTTGGTGGTGGTCATCATATTACTAGGGAAGATTATGATATAGAAACACTAATAAGATCTATTAAATTCATAAAAGATAAATATGGAGTACAAGTATATCTTGAGCCAGGTGAAGCAATTGCTTTAAATACAGGATTCCTTGTATCAACAGTATTAGATACTATGAAAAATGGAATGGATATAGCTATACTAGATACTTCAGCGGAATGTCATATGCCAGACGTACTTGCAATGCCATATAGACCTAATATAATAGGTGCTGGAAAGCCAAATGAATTCGAATTTACTTATAGATTTGGTGGTCCTACTTGCCTTGCAGGTGATATTATAGGAGATTATTCATTTAAAGAACCTTTAAAGCCAGGAGATAAACTTGTATTTTGCGATATGGCTATCTACTCAATGGTTAAAAATAATACTTTTAATGGAGTTAATCTTCCTGCAATTGTAAAATATAGCGAAGAAAAAGGTATTGAAGTAATAAAAGAATTTGGATATGAAGATTTTAAATCTAGATTATAAATTATAATTTGGTTAAAGTTTTAAAAATATAATTAAAAATAAACATAAATTAGCTGTCTAAAAATAGGATTTTATTCCTGCTTTTAGACAGCTGTTTTTTTATATAAAATTATATATTACATTAACTTAAAATGCAATAGAAAAAGAATAAAACGTACATATTATAGAATTAAAAGAATATTTAAGTGAAAAAGAGGGCAAAATGCGTTTTATTCCTAAATATGTACGTTTTGTTCCAAATTAATTTACATAATTTCATTAATATGTAAAAATATTATCGGGGATAAATAATAATGCAAAACTACTGATAGTGGGGTAAGAGGGATCATATTAAACGAATTCGATTAAAAAGTAATTTTACAATATAGGAGGATTATAAAGTGGATGTCATAAATCAAACAAATAGAACAATATTATTTGAGGAAATAAACCCTGAAAAATTAGATTTGATTACTATAGTAGGTGATACAAAAGGGTTAAACAGCTTAAACGACGATAAGATAAAAGAAATTAATGAACTTCTTTTAGTTAATAGTTTTGATGAATTTTTGGATAAGTTCTCACCAGTTGTATATTCTTTCTATAATGCGACTAATCAAAAAGTAATGTATACATTAAAAAAGCCTGAGAACTTTCCAAGTGAACTAATAACAGAAATTCCAATTAATAAGTCCAATGATTTCTTAAAAATGTTATTCACATTAATTGACACAAAGAGAGCTCAAGGGATTGCTAATGTAGATTTTAAATTTGAAAATCTATTGGATATGATATCACCTAAAAAAGTAATGGATGATATAAAACAAACCAGAAAGGAAATTCAATATACATATAGCCAATATGAAGCTTTAGATGATGAAGATCCAAGTAAACTTGATTTAGGGGACAAGCTTAATGTTATGTTTGAAGAAGCTAGCTCAAACTATAATAACATAATGGCAATGTTACCACTTGCTATTGAAGATATAAAAACAAGATTACTTCTTGGAGGAGAGGATAAGAATAATTCAAACGAACCTCTTAAACTAGGCGTTTTGAGCATGGGAGAAGATGGAGAGTTAAAAGTATTAGAAGCTCCAAAGGTAGAAGAAACATCATTGGTTACTATAGATGATAAAGCAAATATGGGACTTATTGAGGCTTTTGAGGATGATTATGATGAAGTAAATGAAACGAAGTCAGAGTATGTAAAAAGCCTAGTAGTAAGAACATTCTGTCCTTTAGCGTCTACTATGGAAAGTTCTGTTGATTTAGGGGTAGAAGTAAGCAATTATAACACATATTTAGATTTCTACAAAACATCTAAGGATGATTTTATAAAGACAGTTAAGCCATTAATAGAAAAGATATTAGGCGTAAAAATGTTTTTTGATCAATACAAGACAAAGAACAAGGGAATGAAGCCAAGTTTGTTAGTTACAAATACAAAGCTTAGCAGATTAGTAAATGCTCAAAATTTACCAAGATTAAATACTTATTTAAGCTCAGTAAATGATAAAAATGACTTTGATAACACAATTTGGTTTGGAGTAGTTCCATCAATTGAGCTTGAAGGTCAAAGTAAGAATAAGGTTAGAAGAGAAAGATTTAAGGCCAATAAGCAAATGGAGAAGACAGATTCAAATTCTATGGAAGATTTAGCAACGCTTTTAGATACAGTTAAAAAGTATCGTGTTCAAATATTCTTTAGTTTTGAACCAAGAGAGGATACTACATTTAACCATGTAGCAACAGCCGGAATTGAAAAATTTGTGGATAAATGTGAACCACTTATGCATAACACTTATAGTGAATTTGCAATTCCATGTGTGCCTAATTTTACAGTTATTCCAAAGGAGAAATCTGGGGTTATATTAGATAAGAGAATGGTGCTTTCTGAAGAAGGCTCTGCAGAGTTATCTAAAGAAAAAGAAGATATTCTAAAACTTTGGATTGAAGGAGTCTATATTGGAAGTTCATATATAGCAGCTGGAATTGTGGCTGCATACCAATGCCCAGAATATTTAAGAGAGCATTTTAGAGATATATATAGCGAATATCCAGGAGTTAGATTTGATATAGAATCAGGTTCTAATGCTCTAAAGATAACAACTACTTTAGCAAAAGAAATATCTGGTTTTACAAATGAAATTAAGAATTCAATAAATAAAAAAAATTTTGGTTTTGTCTTTTCATCTGAAAATGCAAAACTTGAAGGTAAAGATATAAAGCAAATTACTGTTTATAAAGCTAGAAGCCTACAAGCTACTGAAAATGATTTTGAATCAATATATAAAACACTAGTAACAACATATATAGAAAGAACCTTAAGATTCTATACTAATGATTTTAAAGAAGATAATATTATTAAATTCTTTAGCAATAATCCAACTAGTGTTAAGAGTAAGTGGGTAGCTCATAAAGAATATACTAATGCCATAGTAAAAGATGGTGATGATATTAACTTTGTGATAAATGAAAAGAATGGAACATGTAATATTGACTTAGTATTTAACGGTAACGTTAAGAACTTGGAAGTTGAGATTACACGTAATGATGCACACAATCAAGTTGGCTAATTATAATAGATTAAAATCTATTTTAATTATAAATAAAAATAAAGGGAGGCTCAAAAATGGGATTTAGAGTAAAAGTTGAGGGCGCAGAAAGTATTGATTTAAACATCGAAAGTATCGAAACTGTAGAATTTAAAACAGATACACCAGATGATTCTAATGCACGTTCAACAGACTTAGGAACAACATTAGAAATCGCTGGTAAAATTTTGACACCAGTAAACGGGGAGGCAGCAGATACTACAATCAAGCTAGCACAATGGTCATTAGTACCAGCAGAAAAGGCTGATTGTTATAGAAACGTTAAAGTAGATGTTATTTCTGCTTCTCAAATTGTAAGACAATTTACTTTACCTAATGCATTTGTAGTTAAATACGAAGAAGATTTTGGTGATGTAGAAGGTGTTGGTACATTTAGATTGTATGTTAAACAAAAGAAGGACAAAACTGCTAGCGTTAAATTTGAAGGCGGTTTTGCTGAATAAAAATTTAAATAAGGAGGATTTTAATAAATGGGATTTAAAGTTAAAATTGAAGGCGCAGAAACAATAGATCTTAGCATAGAAAGTGTTCAAACAGTAAAACTTATTACAGACACTCCAGAAGATTCAAATGCAAGATCAAAAGACGTAGGAAGTACAATGGTTATTAAAGGCAAGATATTAACAGCAGTTGATGGAGATCCATTTGATAGCACAAGAAAAATGGGTACATGGTCATTAGTACCAGCAGAAAAAGCTGACTGTTATAGAAAAGTAACTGTAGAAGTAATTTCAGCAGATCAAGTTATAAGAAAAATAACTTATCCTAATGGCTTTGTAGTAGATTATAAAGAAACATTTGGAGATACTGAAGGTATAGGTACTTTTGAACTTGTTGTAAGACAAAAGAAAGACAAGCTAAGTACTGTTACAATAGAGGGCGGATATAGCGCTTAATCTTAAAATTAAATTGATTTTTCTTTTGGAGTTAAGTTCCAAAAGAAAAATCTTTTACTATAACGTCGTAGATACACTAAAATCATTCGTAAAAGATGGGGTGTAAGGTGAAAGATTATTATAAAGTATTAGATATATCAATAAATGCTAGTAATGATGAAATAAAAAAAGCATTTAGAAGCTTGGCTAAAAAATATCATCCTGATAGAAATCAATGTGATAAGGATGCCTTAAGAAAGTTTCAAGAAGTAAATGAAGCTTATGAAGTTTTAAGCAAAGAAGAATCAAGAAAAAAATATGACAAGGAAAGATTTAAAGAAAAGAATAATCAAGAAACAAAAAGTAATAAATCAAGTAAAGAAGATAAGACAAGGACATATCAAGATAAAGGTGAAAGTATAGAAAACTTAAATAAATATTTTGAAAGTTTTTTTGGATTTAACGCAAACAGCAGTGATATTAATAAAGAAAAGTTAAAAAAGGAAAAGAATCCAATAGATACAAGCAAAATGTTTGATAGCTTTTTTAATATAAAATGAAGCTTTTCGGGTAGAGTTTTATGCTCTTTCTGAAATTAGTTTAACTGATACCCTCAAAGGGGATCTCGTCTGAGAGCATGTAGCTTAAATTCTCAATTTAAAAGAGATGTTTACAGATGCTAGCTATCAGATAAATAAGAAGTAATGGAGTGAATTACTTTGAAAGAAGAAAATAATATGAATTTTAATAATAAGCTGTTAGTGACAATGCAGATAATTAATGTATTTATAGGCGTAATAATTGCACTAATATGTGTGGTTGCATATATCACAATACAATCAATTTATATAAGAACATTAATTATTGTTATTGTAATGGGAATTGGTGTATGGGGATTTATCAATTTATATAAGAAACTGCATAAAGAAGAAATAGTGCAAGATGAGAGTAATATAAGCAGAATTGAGTTAGTTAACGAAGAAAATGAAATTATAAGAAGTTGGGATATAGGAGAGCGCATATCATTTCTTATTGGTAAGAATGGCAGGAGTGATGAAATGCTTATAGATTTAAGTACTTCAATCTACTCGAAATTTATAGAAAATGATCATGCAGTATTAAATTATGCGGCAGGAAGATGGTATGTGGAAGATTTATCAGAAAGTGCTGGAGTTGTAATCCAAAAAGCTGCTGATGATACAAAATATAGAATTGTAAAAGATGCTCCTTGTGAATTGAAAAGAGGAGATATCTTATTTATTTCTAAGGTTAAACTTTTACTTAGATGAGCCAAAGAAAAAAGTTATTTAATTAATAGAAAAAACATTTAAATGTTAACTTTTACTTAAATGAAATGGAGTGAGGTAAATGGGTCTTATTAGATGTCCCAATGGTCATATGTTTAGTGAAAGGCGTTATGGAACTATATGTCCATATTGCAATATAGATACTTCAACAAAGGAAAGACCAGAACCAGTTCAAGAAAAAATGGATATAGAAACTAATCTTTTATACCAAGAAGTTGAACCAGTTTGCGGATGGCTTGTATGTATTGAAGGCACAAGGGTTGGTAAAGATTATAAGATAAAAAACGGAAAAAACTTTATAGGCAGAGCAGATGATATGGATATTCAAATAATAGGGGATAACGGAATTGCAGCTAGAAATCATGCAATAATTGTATATGATGCGAAAAAAAATAATAATGTGTTATTACCTGGAGATTCATCGGGGATTGCTTATTTAAATGAAGAGCCTGCTTACATGCCATCTGAATTGTCACCATATGATGTAATTGAGCTTGGTAAAAGCAAATTTCTTTTTGTACCATTTTGCGGAGAACATTTTGAATGGGGAGATAATAAGTAGGTATATATAATATGATTAATGTTAATGATTACTCAAATTTGAAATTTATATTTTTACTATTAGCAGTGTTAATCCTGTTACTAATAGCACGAGATTTTCTAATAAGAAGAATTTATAAGCGAGAATTAGAGATAGCAAATGAAATATTTATTGGAAATGAAGAAATACAAGAGGATTATTTAGAAGTAGTAAATAAATCAAATGGAACCATGGCAGTTTTGGCAGATGGGTTAGGAAAAAATGAGGCAGGAAGAATTTCAAGCATTGTGGCTGTAAAAACAATAAGTAAGTTATTTAAAGAGGAAGGAAACAAGGAAAAGATAACATACTTTTTTAAGAAATCTTTTAATAAAGCCAGCCATGAAATTATAAAAAGAGTCGAAAAGGATAAGGGCGGAGCAAGTGTACTTAGTGTAATAATATATGATAATTTATTATCTTACGCTCTAGTTGGAGACGTTATGCTAGCCATTTTTAGAAATAAGGAACTTGTAAAACTAAGTAATGGTCATTCTATAAGTGAAGTAGCAAAAAAACAATATTATAATGGGAAAATCCAAAAAGACGAAGCTTTATATGCACTAAAGGAGAAGAAACTTCTATATTATATTGGACAAGAATCATTTAGAGATATAGAAATTTCTGAAACCCCAATTGAACTTCAGAAAAATGACATAATAATACTTATGAGTAGAGGTGCATATGAAGGCTTAAGATGGATAGAAATTGAAGGGATTTTAGGAAATAAAAAAGCCAATATAAATGAACTTTGTGGGCAAATAATGGAGAACGTTAAAGATAATAATAAAAATAATTGCAATGGCAGCATTATGCTTATGAAATATTGCGGTAAGAAATAAAAAACTTTAAAGGATAAAACTAAAGGAAAAACTAAATTGATTTAAACTAATAAAACTAAGTTAGGGTGGACGATAATGAGAAAGTTAAACTCGAAGTTTAAGACAAGCTTTATATCAGAAGAAGGAACTTTTCTACAAAATAAAGATTACTTCGCATTTGTTGAATTAGATAATTATGCATGTTATGTAGTAGCTGATGGAATAGATGAAGATAAGGAATTAGAAAGTGCAAAAATTGCAGTGACTACATTTATTAGAGATTTCACAGATAAGCCAACTATGAACAGATTCATTCTAAGAAAATACTTAAAGAATGCAAATAGTGAGTTAATAAGAAGCAGTAGGAATGTTAGATTAAAAGCATCAATTACGGTAGTTGTAACTAATTATAGTAAATTAATATATTCGGTTATAGGAAATACTAGATTTTACTACTTTAAGGATGGATATTTAAAGTATAAGAGTAAGGATCAGTCGTTAGCTCAAAATTTAGTAGATGATGAAATGATTTCATTAGATGCAATGTCAAAACATTTTGAGAGAAATAATCTTTCTTCCTATTTAGGACAAGATAATTTAAATAAACTTTATATATCAAAAAAAATTAAACTTTCTGATGGAGATGCATTTGCAATTCTTACAAAAGGAATATGGGAGAATTGCGATGCTAAGGAAATAGAGGACTCGCTAGAAGGTGCAAAGGAACCTAAAGAGGTTACTGATAATATTGAAGAAATGATTTTGTCAAAGCAGCTAAAGGAAATAGAAAACTATACATTAGCATTAACATTTGTAGAAAAGTCATACATAGATCCAAAAAGAAGCAAGAAAATAAAAATAGCTATAATAGTTGCAATACTCTTACTCTTAGTTATAGCAATAGGAGTAGGGGCATTTATAATTCATAAAAATAGAAAACAAGATGCTATTGCATCTATTAACGAAGGTAAGCAAAATGCAGAAGAATATATAAAAAACGGGAATATGGAAAAAGCAGATGAGGAATATAAGAAAGCTTTAGATACAGCTAAGAAATATAAACTTAAAGATGATATTGATAATTTAACTGAAGATTATAAGTACACAGAAATAGTATTAGATGGAGATAAAGATTTAGAAGGAAAAAAATATGATGATGCGTTAGATAAATATGTACTAGCTTTAGAAAAGTCAGGAGAAGCGGAAGAGGCTGGAAGTGACTATGTATTAAAGAAAATAGATATTGCAAAAGAATGTGTAAAAGTAGCTGATTTATTAACTTTAGCAGACAAGCAGTATGATGATAATGATTTAGACGGCGCATTAAAAAACTACTTAGATGTAAAAGATTTAGCAGTAGACTATTACTTAAAAGACGAAAAGAAAGAAGCAATGGATAAAATTCAAAAAATTTATGACCAAAAAGCAGCTGATGCAAAACAAAAAAAGGCTGACGATGATAAGGCCGCAGCAGATAAGAAGCAAGCGGATGATGATAGTAAAAAAGCAGCTGATGATGCAGCTAAAAAGGCAGCTGACGATAAAAAGGCTGCAGAAGATAAAGAAAATAAGGCCATAGATCTTAGAAAAAATGGAGATTTAAAATACACAGCAGGTGATTACGTAAGTGCAAAAATGTATTATGAATTGGCTAAAAAATCATTTGAGGATGTTAATGAAACTAGTTTAGCTGATGAATTAGTAGACAAAATAGCTCTTATGGATAAAAAAATCAGTGAAACTTCAGATAAAAAAAGTGAAGCTGATAAATATGCACAGGCGGCTGATGCAAAATATGCAGCTGGTGATAATGCTTCAGCAAAAGTATTATATCTTTTAGCAAAGGACGCATATAACAGCCTGGGAGATGCAGATAATGTAGCTAAAGTAAGTGAAAAAATCACAGCTATAGACAAGGCTTCTGCTAAGTCATAATCATAAGTTTTGAAATATATCTAAATAAACTAATAAGCAGATGTAGGTGAAAATATGGAGAATAGAATTTATGAGAAATTAAGTGAAATAAAAGATCTAAATGACAGAGTCCTGCTCAAAAAAATAATGAATAGTGTATTTGAAGAGCTAGAGGATCATTCTAATAATAGAATTAATGGATTAGAAAAAAGAGTTTTTAGTGAATTACATTATATAAAAGAAAAATATAATATCTACTCAACTATAGTTAAAAGAGACAGGTTTGATATAACCGATGAATTTCTATTTCCCATGTTATTAGAAGATACGGAAGAAAAAGTATATGATACTAAAGAAATTTTAAAAGTGCTTGAAGCTAGAGAAAGCAAGAAGCTGTTCAAGGTTTTTCTTAAATGTGATTATTTGATTTTTAAAGAATTTATCAGTAGAAATTCTAATATAAAGGGAGTAATAAAAACAGATAAGAAAACTTATGAAGCTCAATTTAAAGTTCAGGAAAATCATGAATATAAAAGCAAAGTTGAGAGGATATATAAAAGCTTTATAAATAGCAATATTGCATGGACAACAATTAATAATCCATATATTCATAAGATAGCAGATGTATTCTTAATTGGATGTGAAGATAAAATTCTAGAGGATGAAGAGATAATTGAAATTGTAATAGACTTTGGAGATTATAGCACGTACGTCAAATATAATATGGTTCCACTTTGGAACGTAAAGGAATTAAGCATAAAATGCAGCGGTTTTCCAATGCCATGTATCGATAAGGTGGGTTACGAACATGATATTTCAATTGAAAAAGAAGGAAAAGATAATGGATATCTAATAGATAGTAAGAATCCAGATATTAATTGGGCTATGTTTACAAAAGAATCAGTAATAATATCTTCTAATATTAAGGATTCTATAGAGTGGAATTTGTGGAGCATTATTAACTCTGATAAAAACAACCAAAAGAAATATGAGTATGAACTTATGACTAATCAAGTTAGTATAAACTTCTCTAATAAATTAGCTTTTGATAAATCATACACAATAAAAACAAAAACTGAGCTCGCAAGACTTATAAATTCATTTAAGGCTTCAAAATACTTGAAGTTTCATGATATTTCGCTTATGGAAAGTTCAAAAGAAGAGCGGAAGCACACTTATGAAGTAAATGACTTTATTATTGATGAAATAAGAGAAGAGAATATAAAAAAATCTCTTATTCTATACTTTGATCCAGTTGATAAGGAAAATTATTTAAATAAAGATATTTTAAGTTTCTTAGTATCTGAAGTTCAATTTATATATCCAGAATATAAGTGTGAAGGAAGATTGATATGAATTATATTTGGGAAGTGCTTCTAAAAGCAGATGAAGAAAACATTCCTAGAGAAGATATTAAGTTTGTTCAAGCTGATATTTTCAGTCCATATATGGAAATTGCTCTTAATAATTTAAATTCAAATTCTCTTCCGGAAGATAATGTTATCGAAGTAAATGAATATTATAGATTTTACGAGATTTTTAAGGATTTGTTTAATATAAATTTTCAAGAAAGTAAAGAGTTAAGAGAGACACTTTTAGATATATTATTGCATTATTTAGGAGAACTAGACTTAAAAAGCGGATTATGTAAAACAGAAATATATAAGAAGTTTTTATATAAGGATATATTAGATAACGTGTTTGGAGAAAAATTAAAGAAAAATATAATTTATTTTAATAAAGATGAAGTAGATGTTTTATTGAATGGTTTTATGACATTGTATAAAACAGGAACATCAATTCAATTGTTTAAGAAGATTTTTAAGGAAATATTCAAAAAAAGCATAATTTACTCCAGCAAGGAAAAGCCTAAAAATATTTATATTTATCTAGATGAAATAAAAAAAGTAGAGCTTGAAAATAAAGTTAGTTCTATAGTAGATACATTTTTACCAATAAATATGAAGCCATTAATATTTTGGGATAAGCATTTTGGGATTATTGGACTTAATGACACTATGAAAATCAATGAGGCAGTTATGGTTGAATAAGGTATATCAAGATAAAGACATTGATTTTAGTACATCCTAGTTTCATATGTTTTAACAGTTTAGGAGGATAAAGATGAGTTTATATTCATACAAGTTGCATAAAGGAAATGAAGAACATATTAAAAAAAGTAAGTATAAAGAAAAAAATCTAAGGCTCATGACAACTTTTCAACTAAGAGAAATATGTAATAAAGAAAAGCTGGTAAAGAGCATAATTAATCCTCTTGATAAAGAAGAACTTATAAGACTCATAATGAAATACAGAGGAGAAAAGGAAAGTAAACTCATAAAGAATTACTTAGTTGGAGGAATTGAAAGAGTTGAAAGATTTTTAAGCAGAAGTAATAAAGAAGTGATTAACAATAGATATATAGATTATCCTGGTAAGATAACTATTTATGAAAGCTTAGCTCTTGAAATTTATGATAATTATATTTTAAGAAGCAGCGAAAAGTTAGAAGAAGGCAATGTTCTTTTAGTTGATAGCAATTATAAGATTTGCACCATATTTAATGTTAAAAAATTGGTACAGAATAATAAAGAAGAGTATTACCTAATTAAAGGTGAATCTATAGAGGCAAGAGAATCTGAAAGTAAGCATTATAGTCTTTTATTTTTTTCAGAAAAAGATTCAGAGATTATTTATGATACTTATGAGGGAGATAATATAGAAGTCGATTATAATATAAAGTTTACGTCTTTGCCTATATTACAGTTTGAAGTAAAACCATTAAAAGAGACAAAAATGCCGCTTGCAATTGATTTTGGAACATCAAATACAACTGCTGGTATTTATATAGATAAAGAGATATTTCCAGGCTTAAATGAAAATTTAACTGATAATCGGGAATATGCAGATTACGAAAATGATAAAGTAAAATTCGTAAAAATAATAAATGAGAGCAAAGAAGATTTAGAAATAACACCACTTATACCAAGTATTGTAGGTGTTAAGAATATAAAAGAAGATGAAATAGAATACGCTTTTGGGCATGATGCAATGCTTGAGGCAAGAAGAAGATATGTGGATGATGGGATGAGTCTTTTTTATGACATAAAGAGGTGGATAAGTGACTTTGAAAAAAGTGAAAAAGTAATTGATGTAAAGAATAAAACTACCTTTATAAAAAGAAAAGACATTATAAAAGCATATCTAGAATACATTATATCTTTAGCACAGCAGAGATTTAAATGTAAGTTTAAAAATATCTATATATCCTGCCCATCAAAGCAAAAATATAAATTCCATACATTATTTAAAGATGTTTTAAGTGACTATACCGTTGAAAGTTCAAACATATTAGAAGAAAGTGCAGCTGTACTGTATAACACTATTTCAGATTTGATTGAAAAGAAGAAATATGTTCAAGGCGAATGGTATAAAGCTTTAATTATAGATTGTGGAGGGGGAACTACTGATCTTACTGGCTGTAGCTTTAGCATATCAAATAGCAGAGTCTCTTATAGATTAGATATAGAAACCTCCTATGAAAATGGAGATACGGACTTTGGCGGAAATAATCTTACTTTTAGAATATTGCAGTTAATAAAAATATTAATGGCAAATGCTTTAAGTAATTCTAAGAGTGAATTAAAAAAAGCAATAATAGATGAATTTAACATAGATATATTTAGATTCATAGATAAATCTGGAATTAATGAATTATACGAAACTTTAAATGAAGAATACGAAAAGGCAGAAGGAGTAATTCCAACAAAATTTCAGCTATATGAAACAAGAAGTAAAGAAGATTACTGTAAGGTGAGAAGTAATTACTATTTCTTATTTGATCTAGCAGAAGAGGTAAAGAAATTATTCTTTTCTAATCCAGATATTTTAAAGGTTTTATTAACGTCTAAGGAAGAGACAAGTTTAGATGAAAATATAATAAATTTTGATAAATGGAAATTATCTTACATTAACAAAGGAACTCTACAGGTGGTAAAGGAAGCTCCAAGTATAACTCTTAGTATCTATGAAATTGAAACCTTAATAAAAGGTGATGTTTATAACATAATAAAGAAATTTTTAGAAAAGTTATATGAAAATGATGAGTTATACGATTATTCCCTAATCAAATTAACAGGGCAATCATGTAAGGTGGATATATTTAGAGATGCACTAAAAGAATTTATACCTGGAAAAATAATTGAAATAAATAAGAGCAAAAAGGAAGTTAAAGAAGAGTATGAATTAAAATTATCCTGTCTTAAAGGAGCTCTAAAATATCTATATGATAAAAATTTTGGTTATGCAGATATAAATATAGAAAGTAAAAAGCCTACTCTTCCATATTTATTAACAGCCTACACTCATGCTGGAGAGCAAAAAACACTAATTAAAGGTAGGGAAATAAATAAAGGGTTTATTTCTAGGTTCATGGATAGGATTCTACTTAAATTATATTTAAAAGATAGCAATGATAATGTGAAATACGAATACAATTATCAATTTAATGAGGAAGAATTAGAAAAGACAAACGCAAGGAAAATAGGAGAAAGATATCCAAATATAAATCAGCACGAAACAGATAATATAGAAAATAATGAAGTGAAATTCTTTGTATGGGAAGAAGAAGAGCTATGGGGATTTTATGTATTAGCTATTTTAAGAAAAGAAGAGGAACTTTATATAGGGCAAGAAAAGTTCTTCTACTTTGAAAATGATAGATGGGAGAGAAACTTCTTTGATGGACTTAAATAAGTTCAGGTGAAAATACCGAAATCAAATACATTGTTCTTCCGCAGGACTATGAAAATATCGCTGAAAGCACTAAATGGAAGCTTGCACCTAGATTAGCATGCTCCTACTTTCAGTATGACAAGCTAATCTAGAACAAGCTTCCATTAACTGCTTTTGGCAGTGATATTTTCAAATGCCTGCTCCAGAAAAATGTATCTGATTTCTTAAATATTCTGAAGAATATATATTCTTCAGAATTTTAGAAGTTAAGAATATAAGAATATAAGAATATCTGAGAAAATTTGACTCAAATGTGTTTGGTGGGTATTTACAGAGTAAGCGACGATCATCAAATCATAAGTAGATTGAGTGAAAGTCCTGCTAACCGGATACAAAATTTAAAGAATAACTTTTAGGTTATTTGTCTAAGAACTTGCTTGTAAGATATGGATTGTGAGAGTTGGATGAAAAGGAGGGAAGAAAGGTGTTTCAAAATAATTATCCGCTTTTTAATAGCGGACGACTTTTAAAAATAGAGATGCTGGAGGAGCTTAGAAATTTTCCGAGGGGATTTTTTGATGCAAGGATTAAGGGATATTCTAATGGAATAATCTGCGGATGCGAGATAGAGGTTTCTGATAACTACATAAAGATATTGGAAGGAATAATAAAATATCAAGATTTGATTTATCTTTTAAAAGAAGATATCAAGGTTGAATATACCTGTAATAATAAGCTTATGCTTTTAAAAATAAAATTTTTACCTGAAATACAAGATAGTGATTTTAAAATGAATTCAACAGAAGTCTATTTAGATGAAAAGTTAGATATTAAAGAAAATGAGATTGAAATTTGCAGGTTTAAATTAAGAGCGGGTGCAAAGCTTAGAACAGACCATACAGATTTTATTGATTTAAGTACGGAATACGATACGGTAAATACAATATATGCTCCTTACGCAGCTTACGGAAGTAGCAGCTTAAGTCCTGAAATTTTAAGAAGATTTGGAAGAGAATTATTAGAGTGTAATTTAAGCGAAGCTTGGGATATATCCTTTGCAATGATGTGTGTTCAGAGCAAGGATGCCCTTCAAAAAGAAATAATAATAAGTTATCTGGTAAACAAACTAGATATTGAAGTGAAAGATTATAACAATGAGGATTTATACTTGTACCTTTCAGAAGTATTAAGAAATGCTAAAGATGGAGCAAAAGGTAATGGGCGCAGAGGTAATGGCAGATTCAAAAAGATACTGATTGATTAATTGATATTCAAGGAGGAAGAGGAGAATGGAGAAAATGGTTGATGAGAAGATTTTAGAATATATAAATGCAGCAGAAAAGAAGGAAGCTCAAAAGGATATCTCCAATGGAGCAATAAAAATTGGACAGAGATACTATGAGTTTGAAGAAACGGAATTTTTTGAAGGTAAGTTAAAAATGTATATTCCAAAAGATTTTCAAGATATGCCATTGGAAGCAAGAAAATTTAAATATCCATCAGAAAATAGACCTGAAATAATAAAATGTAATGAAGATGGAAGTATAGCAGTAACTTTTAAATTAATAGAGAGTATTTTAACGGAAGAATATGTAGAACAGCTTAGGGATATGATGAAAGCAATTAATAAGAGACTTAATCCAGCTAACATATATTTTGATGAAGAAATTTTAGAAGTAGATGGAAAGAATATAGGATACTTTGATTTTAAAAGTTCTGCTATAGATGATTTTTTATATAATTATATGTTTTTTTTATCTCTTGAAGGAAAAACAGTAATTGGAACTTTTAGCTGTATTTTTAGCGATTATGCTGAATGGAAAGATATTATAATGCAAATGGTTAACACTATAAGAATAAAAAAAGAAGAAAATAATTAATTAGTTGAGGGAGATGGGAGAATGAGTAACGGTTATGTATATACTCAAGGAGATATTATAGTAGAACCTTATAAGTTTAATAAAATCTTGAATTTAAAAATAGAAAAGGAGCCTAATGAACATTCAAAGCTTCATATAAGTGGTTTTATTTCAGCTGAGGATTCTGACAAATATGTAGAGGTCGCTAATGATGACTCATATATTAAAGTATCTGTAAAAGATGATCGAAATAATGTAAAAGATTTATTTATAGGAATGATAACTAATATAGGAATAGAATCTATAGATGATGTAAAAAAATTAGATATTGAAGCTTTAAGCTACACTTTTAAAATGGATATAGAAAGGAAGTGCCGTAGTTTTCAAG
Source organism: Clostridium beijerinckii HUN142 (assembly GCF_000621745.1). Lineage (GTDB taxonomy): Bacteria > Bacillota > Clostridia > Clostridiales > Clostridiaceae > Clostridium > Clostridium beijerinckii_A. The sequence goes on from NZ_KK211335.1 coordinate 66,721, forward strand.
GGGAAGGTTTAACCTATAGAGAAATTTTTAATACTATAAACAGTGTTTATGGAGATATTCAAATGATAGATTATGTTTCGGCTGGACGGACTATTGATTATATTGTAGTTCAATATAATGAAACAGATTGGGAATTTTTAAAAAGATTAGCTTCACATTTTAATGTAGCAATTATTGATGAATGCACTCTTCCAGGAATTAAGTATTCCATAGGACGTGGGGAAAGTGCGCTATACGAAATAGAAGAATATAATTATTCCATTAATAAAGGGTTAAAAGAATACAAAATCCAATCAAGTAATAACAATTATCAATTAAATGATATAGATTTAATCAGCTTCGAGGTTTCTACTCATCTTATTATAGGTCTGTATAATACGATTCATTTTAAAGATAGATATTTAAATCTTTATAAATCGGAATTAAAAATTCATAATGGTGTAATTACAAATAACTATATTTTAAGAGATGATAATGGAATGAAAGTAAGAAAGTTGAATAATGAGAATATTGTTGGCGTTTCCATAGATGGCTATGTTATTGCTGTTTACAATGATTATGTAAGGACTTCTCTTAGAATAGATGGTTATTCTAATACAATTGACAAAACTGTATGGATGCCATATTCAACAGTATTTTCTTCACCAGATGGGACAGGGTGGTATTGTATGCCCGAAATTGGAGATAAAATACGAGTATATTTTCCAGACAGCACAGAAAAAAATTGTTATGTAATAAGCTCAGTTAATGTAGAGTCAAGTGATTCTTCTAGACGAAGTGATCCTTCTGTAAAAAGCTTTAGTACAAAGTATGGAAAAGAAATAATAATGAGACCGGGAGGTATAGATATTATTTCAGGAGGAAATTCTATGAGTTTAAGCGATGATGGCGGAATAGAAGTAAACAGTGGCAGCAAGATCGTACTAGAGGCTGGAGATGACATTGAAATAAATGGTGGATCAGTAAGCATTGAAGGTGGTGGGGGAATAAATTTGTCCCAAGCTGGTGCAAACATGAGTATACAAGATAATATAACTGTAAGCGGTGGAAAGGTAAATATTCAATAATATATTTTATAGAGGTTCAAAAATATGATAATAAAAGTTGATAAAGAAAAAGTGCTGAAAGAGTTTGAGGAGAAATATGTAAAAAATAGATATATTAATGAGTATAAAAATATTCAAGAAAGATACAGAATAGATGGAGAGCGTATTAGAGAACATTTATTTATAAAATTTGATTCGGTCTGTAAGAAAGTAATTTTATATCAAGAAAAAGGATTAAAAGGAGAAATAGAATATATATACGTTTCATTATTAAGGACGAGCCTTATTGAAAATAAAGGAGAATATAGAATTGATTTATATGATGAAAATTGGTTTTTAGATAAAGAAGAGTGTTCAATAAATATAAATTTAGATTTTATTTATGAGCCTTTATTTAATCATATGAAGGAACTTTCTGATAAGAAAAATGAATATGGTAGAACTATAAAGGAAATGGATATCGAAAATATAAAGTTAAGAGAGGCAAAAAACTATCATGTTTTGGCATTGGAGTTTCTGAAAACTATAATAGAAGAATTCGTAAAAATCGATTCTTATAAAAACATAAAAAAGAAAGAAAATATAAGAATTATGGCGGGCGAATATATGGATATTACAACTAGAATATATCCTAAGAATCAAAAGAATGATGTATAAAGAGGATGAAAAAAATTATGGACTATTTTTTATTAAAACAAGATAAAAGATATACAAATACGCCAAAACTTATGAATGTATTTAATAAAATTGATATTAGAAATATTAACTTATTAAATGCTCATAAAATTGAAGATATGATTATATTTAATATAAAGTGTAATGAAGAAACTGAATTCTTAGATATTTTAGATACTCAACTATTTCTCATATCAGAAGATATGAAGAAAATAATAGAAAAGTATAATGTAGATATTATATTTAAAATTATTCCACTTATAGATTTATCTCATGAAAGGCAGGAAAATTATTATTTACCAATAATTGAAGAATTAAATTGCTTAAGTGAAAAATCGGAATTTAATTTATATAGGACCGAAATTAAAAAAATTATATTAAATAGTGAAAAAATAAAAGGGAAAAAGATTTTTAAAATAAAAGAAAGTTCAAAGACATTAATAGTAGTAAGGTTAGATGTTGCTGAAAGTTTACTTAGAAGAGAATATAAAGGAATATATTTAGAAAGATTAGAAATTGAAGATTGAGTAAATAAAATAGGAGATGATAAGTGTGGCAGATAATATTGCTTATGTAGTTAGAGGAGCTAGAATGAAATGTGATAAAGGTACTCACACAAGAAAGATAAATCTTCCTGTAAGTCATGGAACATATGCAAATAAAAACCCTATGATGAATAAAGGAGATATGGTAGTAGATAAGAATATTAGTTATTTTGGAGTATGTAACGGAGACTGTCCGTCTAATGGTGCTGATATTGCATTAGTAACAGAAACTGGAGGAATAGTTACAGGGAAAAAATGTCAAGTGAAAACATTAAACGATTGGATAAATGCTAAAGAAGATACTCTAGTTGAAGGAAAAGCTGCATTGACAGAAAAGTCAATATTAGTATGTGCATATGGTGGACAGATAAAATTTGTTGCCAATGGTCAAAAATAAAGAATAAATTTAGAGTGTGAGCAGGAGGTAAATATATGGGAGAAATTCATAGGCTAAGAGTTGAATCACCTTACGAGTTAATGAAAATATTAGATATAAAAATTGAGAATAAGCCTAATGAGCATGGCTATTTATTTTTAAAATGTTTAATAGATGAAAAAATAAATTTTGATTCCGCCATAAAAGCTTCCGCTAATGATAAAATATGTGTTTACGAAGCACCAGAAGATGAAAACATAAGCTATAATGAAAACTCTGTAAATATTAATATAGTAGATGAAAGAGTTTGCAAAGTTCTATTTAAAGGAATAGTTGAAAATATTAATACAAGAAATGTTGATGGGGTTTACTATATAGAAATACAGGCATTAACAATTAGCAGCCAATTAGATATAGAAGAAAAAAGCAGATCATTTCAAAATGTAAATATGACATACGACGATTTAATAAATGAAATATTAAGCGAATATTTAGGCTATGGATTTAAGCAATTCATAGGAAATGGACAACCAATAGGTAAACCACTATTTCAATATAGAGAAACAGATTGGAGCTTTTTTAAGAGAGTTGCAAGTGAATTAAAATCAGATATTTATTGTGATATAATGGAAATTAAGAATATATTCAATTTTGGAAGACCACAAGAACATGCATATACATTAAAAGACAGTATTAGCTATAAAGCATGGAAAAATTTAAAAAAGTTTTACCAAGCTAGCGGTAGTGGTAAGTATAATGATACAGATTATTTTTATTATGAAGTAAAAATAAGGGATAAACTTGAAATTTGTTCTCAAATTTATTTTAAGCAAAAAGAATTATATATTAGAGATTATGAAGCTTATGTAGACAGAGGGGAATTAATTTATAATTATAAAATATGCAGGAAAGATGGTGTATGGCAGGAGAGAATATATAACAAATATTTAAAAGGAGCAGCTATCGAAGGAAAAGTCCTTGCAGTACAAGGCGAAATGGTAAAACTTCATCTAGATATAGATAAAAATCAAAGTGAAGATGAAGCAACTTGGTTTTACTATGCACCAATAACAGGAAATATATTATATTCAATGCCACTAGTTGGTGAAAGTGCAATGTTATATTTTCCTAATGAAACCACTGAAAATCCAATGGTAACAAGCTGTGTACGAAAAAATAGAGCTACTTGTGATAGGCTCTATGATACTGCTAATAGATATTTTGAAACTGAATATGGTAAAGTGATAGAAATGCTTCCAGATGCTTTAAATATAAAAAGTGGAAGCGAAGAAAATTTAAGTATAAAATTTGAAGATGAAACAGGGGTAACAATTAAAAGCCCAAGTGGTTTAAGTTTAAATGCAGGTGGAGAAGTATTAATAAGTACACCTAATAATGTAAATATAAATGCTACAAGTCAAATATTAATGAAAAAAGGAAAAACATCAAATGTATCATTAGAAGGTGAAATCAATATTTCTGGTGGAGCAACAGTAAGTAATGGAAGTGATAGAACAGCATTTCCTAAGTTTACAGATGATGAACCAATACAAGTACAGATTGTAGTAGAACCAAAACCATTAGAAGGACATCTTATAACTAAGGATTCAGCAAAATTATTAAAGGATGTAAATGGAAATGATATTAGTTTTGCTGATGCATGCAGTGCAATAAACGCATTACAAGGAAGTAAGCTTTCATGTGGATCAGTTATTACTAATGGAGATAGCAATAGTAGTGAGGATAATTCTAATTCAAGTAATAGTAGTTGGAATCAATTTAATACATCACCATTTTTAAGCCCTGGTAATTTTGTGTCAGAAATTGCAAGTGGAGTTCAAAGTCTTGGAGATTGGGGGTTAAGATATATACCTCAGAAGATACAAGAAGAAGCTAGACCAAGTAACATTGGGCTAGGCACATGGGCAAGAAATAAGGCGGAAGCAATAGCTGAAACTGAAAAACAATTTGGTAAATTATCTAAGAATGGCGGTTTTTTAGTCAAGGGAGCAATTGGAGTTGACATTCTATATTCTGCAATTGATGATGCACACAATATCGATGTTCCGGCTGGAAAAGTTATGACAAATATGGTTGTTAATGCTGGATTTGATTATGCAGGATTGGAGGCATCAACTATAGTTGGATCATATGGAGGTCCTTGGGGGGCAGTAGCTGGTTTTATATTTGGATTAGTTTATATTGGAGCTACACAAGTTTGGACACCAGGTGGTAAATCATTGCAAGATCGTGCAAAAGATGCAGTATATGATAATATAAGTGATCCACAGGTATCTGAACCAAGAATTAGTCAAGGTATGTGGAATGAGGATCCATCATGGTCATCACAAATGAGATAAAGCTAATCTTAAAAAATTATATAATATAGAATAATTGAACTAGAAATAACTTTATAAAGAACATAGTGAAATATGGTAAGGAATTTAAAAATGTTAGCATTCTAAAAATCAAACTATTAACAAGAAACTGTAATATAAATGTCTTTTGGGGATGAGTTTAAAAATAATATTAATGAGACAATTTACTTCATCTCCAATTTAAAATATAATATAGGATAAATTGAAATCATATTTTATAATAGGAGTTCTATTTGTTCTGTTTATGAATAATTCTTTATTTTAGAGCTAAAGTAATTAATAATAAATTAATAATTTACTATAAAAAAATAGATTTAATTATTCTGCTAGGGAGGGTTATACTGTGGAAAATAATAACAGAACATCAATACCGTTCATAATATATCTTATTCCACTTTTTTTTTCGGTGGCTGTATCATTAGTACTAAATCAGGCATACTATAATTTTCAAACATCAGTTTTTTCAAATGAAAATACATTATTGTTTGTAAATAATAAAATAGCAGGTTTCATTATATTTTTTTCGCCTGCTATAATGATAGCATGTATAATTTTAAGGATTAAAAATTATGTTTCGATAAAGATTATGAAAATTAAAATTTTTTCATTTATTACTATTTTAACATTTGTAATATCAGTATTTATATTAGTAGGCCAGTTTTTTGAATATACTGATATAAACAAAGAGGTGATCCATGTCAGAAATGGTTTGTTTTTTACAGATAGGAATTATATATGGGATGATGTTGCCTATGCAGAAGTTTCGTATGAAAGTGGAAACAAAGGCAAAATAGATATTATTTATAATATTTACTTAAATGATGGAACCAAAATAAATGTCCGTAATTCCAATGATTTTTTTAGCAAAATAGTTAATTTAGATAATTTTATGAAAGATAAGAAAATTAAAATCAATAGAAAAACTATACAGTCTAAGGATTATACTAGCATCGAAAATACATATAATAATAATAAAAAAGGAAAGGATATTTCTGACACAATGCAGGTGGTCTTACAGATATTAAATGGACAAAATATTAATAAGTAATGTGATAGAGATAAATATAATTTGTTATAAGTGAAATTATAAGAGTGGTATAATACACCTCAAGAACAAGCAAATGTAAATAATAGGGAAAATATACGCAAATGATTTATTGATTTGAATATTAATTCTAGTGATTGCATTTAGAGCAATAAAAGTATATATAATATACGTATTAAACTAAATGTAGAAGGCAGATGCTAAAAAAGTACTCAGAAGAGATTAGTGAAGATATTAAAAAGAACGGATTAGATAAGTATTATGAGAGCCTTAGTACTGAAGAACTTAGAAAAAATATGAAGAATTAAACAATATTGATAATACAATTGATTATGGAAAAGATTTGTATAAGCTGGCTGAAGTCAGCAATTTAGCTTCTAAATCGTAAAACCATTGAAATTAGTAGTGTTTTTAGCAATTTAAAAAGTGTATCAAATTCGGAGAATTTTCACTATAAAAGGAAACCTCATTTTTGTTAAACTAATAACCGAAATGAGGTTTTATAAATTGAGGAAAAATTACTTTGCTAAGTTAATAAGATACATGAAAAATGTATATCATATTGAAAATGGATTAAATAAATTAACAGATGGGAGAGTTAATCCTACATATGATACAGCAAAGGCTGTAACACTTGTACTAATGGGCTTTTTACTTAGAATCAAAAGTTTTAATGAATTGAATTTGATGATTAAAAATAATGAATTCAGCAAACTATTTCCAAGAGGTACAAGGCTGCCATTGGTTGATAGTATTAGAGATACTTTAAAGGTTATTGATATTAAAGGCTTAAAAGAAATAAATGAATATATAATAAAGAAGGCAGTAGACAATAAAGTTTTTGAAAATGGAACAATTGATGGATGTACAGTGGCCGCTATAGATGGAACAAAGTTCTTCGGAAGTAATAAGAAAAGCTGCCCAGAATGCTTAAGGAATAAATCTCATTGTTTTCATAGTGGAGTCGTCATGTCAATAGTTGGAGATGGGCGAAAGCTTGTTATTTACTTTGAAAATTATAGACATGGACAAGATTTAGAATCAAAGGATGAGGGAGAACAAAATGTGGCAAAAAGGCTAATTACAGATGTAGTAAGAGTTCACAAAAATTTAATTGATGTTGTAGTTTATGATGCTCTTGCCTGTAGTTCCGTTTGGATTAATCATTGTAGGCATCATGGTGTTGATACAATTGTTAGAACGAAGAATAACAATAATAAAAGCATTAGAGAAGTGAAAAAGAGAGTAAATAAGTCAGAGAAAGCTGAAGTTTGGACAGATGAAAGAGGTTTTGAAAAAATTGAAGTATATGAGTTAGTATTTATTATGGACAATGTAAAAGAGCCATTGCGTTTTGTGAAATATGCAATGAAATACCCAAATAAAAAGAGGTCACAAATAATGATTATAACGACTTGTATGGATATGGAACTTGAAACTTTATTTAAGATAATAAGAGCACGCTGGGATATTGAAAATTCAATTTTTAGTAATTTGAAAAAAGAAAGTGGCTTAGAACATTGCTTTATGCATGGAGGTAAAGCAGTTGAAGCAGTAATTTATTTGATATTTATTGCATCAAACATAATGCAATTATTTCTATTTAGGCGGTTGAGAAAGCATTTTTCAACACAACGAGAAATTGTAAGACTTTTGCTAAAGGGATTGTATTTGATTGAATATAAATCAGAGTTGGTTTTCAATAGTGATTAAAGAGTAAAAAAACATAATAATGGAGAAATAATTTTTGGGGTAGGGGAAAGTCTACCTATTTTTAGAATATTGAATGTTTTCAAGTAAGGATTAATGGAAAATATTTATAAATTTATGTATAATTATAGCAAAAGCTAGATTGCTCAGTAATAATAAAATAAAGGAGAATATATTGATGAGCAAAGAAAAAAAGCAACTTCCGATTAGTGAACGTTGGAAATTGGATATAGAATCTTATGAAAGGTACGGAAGTGGAGGAAATGTTTTAATATCTATCCCACAATGTGAAAAATGCAAGCATTTTGTAAAAGGAAATGCGCTTCATTGTAAAATGTATGATAATGAAAATAAACCTGAATATGTTATGTTTCCAAGCAAGGAATGTCCAAAGTATGAGAGTATTGAATTAATAGACATTGCAATAAATAACCAGTATGATAGTAAAATGTTTGGTGGACTATTTGGATTTTGTGTCGGAGATGCTTTGGGAGTTCCTGTAGAGTTTTCTACTAGAGATGAAAGAAAAAGAGATCCTATAAAAGAGATGAGGGCATATGGAACATATCATCAACCATTTGGTACCTGGTCAGACGATACTTCATTAACATTATGTCTAGTTGAAAGTATTAATAACGATTATTCTGTACAAAGAGTAGCAGAAAATTTTATAAAGTATTACAGAGGTGGATACTTAACACCATATGGTGAGGTCTTTGATATTGGGAATTCTACTAGAGATGCTATTGATAGAATGATACATGGAATAAATCCTGTAGAATGTGGCGGAAAAACTGAGCAAGATAATGGTAATGGTTCATTAATGAGAGTTTTACCATTGGCATATTATGTAAAAATAATGTTGCCAATTAAGAGAATAGAAATAGTTGAAGAAGTATCATCATTGACGCATTCACATAAACGTTCCAAGTTTGCTTGCATTTTCTATATAGAGTTTGTGATAAATTTACTGCATGGAAATAAAAAGGATGATGCATACAAGAAGACTATTGAATTTGTAAAGAAATATTGCATAGAAAGTTATTCTCAAGAAATAGATAATTACAGAAGAATATTAGATGGGACAATAGCAACTTGTGACGAAGAGCAAATAAACTCATCAGGATATGTAATAGATACACTTGAAGCAGCAGTATGGTCATTTTTAAAAACAGACAGTTATAATGAAGCTGTTTTTAAAGTAATTAATTTGGGCGGTGATACAGATACTATTGCGGCAATTGTTGGTGGAATGGCAGGAACATATTATGGCTTTCAAGCTATTCCTGATAATTGGGTACAAAACTTGGCAAGAAAAGAAGAAATTTATGAGATGTTAACTATATTTAGAAATGTAGAAAAATAATTGTTATTTTTAAAATATTATTTTCACTGAAAAAAGTAAGTATAGTGACTGCAATATATTCAGCAATTTAGCTACTAAATCATAAAACTGTTGATATTAGTGATAGTATTAGCAATTTAAAAAGTGTATCAAATTCGGAGAATTTTCACTATAAATGAGACATTATTTTTGTTAAGCTATTAACTGAAATAATGTTTTATAATTTCACCTAAAAATGATTTTGTCTTTAAATTATTATTTGGAGATGAGAAAAATAAGGATTTATTAATAGAATTATTAAATTCAATATTAAAAATGCCACATGATGAATTAGAAGATATAGAACTAATTAATACAGAACTATTAAGAGAGTTTGCTGAAGATAGAAAAGGAATTTTAGATGTTAGAGCAAAAACTAAAAGTGGTGAACATGTAGATATAGAAATCCAAGTTTTATATACCGATTACATGGCTGAAAGAACATTATTTTATTGGAGTAAAATGTATAATGGTCAGATAAAATCAGGAGATACATATGATAAACTAAAGAAATGTATAACAATAAATATAGTTGATTTTAATTGTATAGAAATAAATAAACTTCATACAAGTTTTCATATTACAGAAGATGAAACAAATAAAAAGTTAACAGATGTATTCGAGATTCATTATTTAGAATTACCCAAATTGTTTGATAATAATATTCAAAAAGATGAATCTGAACCACTGGTTCAATGGATGATGTTCCTACAATCAAGAAATAAGGAGGCGTTTGAAATGTTAGCAGAAAAAAATGAAAAAATAAAAAAAGCATATAATATTCTTGAAGTTATAAGTAAAGATGATAATGCAAGAGCAGCATATGAAGCAAGAGAAGCAGAACTTCATGATCAAATGACAAGACTTAAAAGTGCTAGAGAAGAGGGCATAAAAGAAGAAAGAATAAAAAATGCAAAGAATTTTTTGGTTATGGGATTAGATGTTGATATGGTTGCTAAGGGAACAGGGTTAAGTGTTGATGAGGTTTTAAAAATTAAGAGAGAATTAAATTAATAAAAATAAAATAGTATGATAAATTATTGGATTAAATGTTGTAATAAATGAGGGAGTATATATTTCAAATTGGAGAAATAGATGCTCTTTTATTATGTAAAAAAATATAATATGAGGGAAAATACTTTATGAATTTGGAATTGATAATTATGTTGAAAGAGCAGATGAAGGCTCAAACATTTCATTATCTTTAAAAGATGAGAATAACTCTGTAACAGATATATTTCAAGGTATAGTTACTAATATTTCGGTTAATATTGAGTATTATTCAGCAAATATTTATGGAATTAATGGAAATGATTGGCGAGGAGATGTATAATTATAGCAAAAAGCTATATTTCTGATATATAGATAATTTAGATTTTAATAATGTAGTATTAATAAGCGTTGTGTAAGTTAGAAATAATACGTCAAAATATATTTGTGAAAATGTATAAAGTCTAAACAAAATTGTTTAAGGAGGACGTAATATGTCAAAGAGGGGAAGAGTCAAACCAAATAAAAGTATATCAATTATTGGTATGGTTGCTGGAGCTGGTATGACGTATATTGGAATAACTCAGGCTATACCAGATACAGGTGCATTTGGTGTTGTTTGGACGCTAGTAGCTATCGGAATAGGAGTAGCTAATGCTATCAATGTTTTTAGTGAAAATGGAGTTGCATCATTTCAGATTGATGTTGAAGATAATGAATCTGATGAAGGAAAATATAAGAACTTTGATGAAAAGTTGAGAAAGATTAAAGGTCTTAAAGAAGATGGAATTATAAGTGAAGAGGAATATGAAGCAAAAAGAAAGGAAATATTAAATGAAAAATGGTAGTAGAATTTTATTTTAGTGACATTATTATTAAGAGATGTATCTTTAGCGTTTATATTAATCACAGCAATTTAGCGTCTAAATCATAGAACGTTGTATCAGTGCTACCTTTTGAGATTTAAAAGGTTTATCAAATTCGGAAAATTTTCAATATAGATGGAACCTCATTTTTGTCAAATTGTTAAAATGCATGGAAATGTATATCATATTAAAAGTGATAAAAGAAGCCAAAATAGTTGTGATATGGATTAATTTGACATATAAATATTAAAATGTTATATTTATATAAATTGTAATTTTGAGAGGAAGAGAACTATGTAATGTGTATATTCTAATAGATTATATCTAATTTTATTAGGTAGTCGATTATATCAAGAATATTTGATATAAAATTAAGAGATTTATTAAAAGTATGATAAATAAAAGTTTTTATATTAAAGAAAACTTCTTTTTTGAGATGCTCTTATTTAAATCGCATGAAAATAAAATGGCAGATGGACTTGCTATTTTTTGAATGTGCCTAATTAGAATATACTTTTCAATAACATAGCAAAGGCAATTATAAGATGTGATATTTTATTATTACTTTCTTTTAAATGTTTAATTCTCTAAAAAAGCAATATCTTTTTTAGTTTATTTGTGTTGTGAAAAGTTAAATTCGCAGCACTTTTTATTTTGTAAAAATATTGGTGCACGGAGAGATTTTGTGATTGTAGATGTTCAATATAAATTTCTCATTGAAAATAATAAGTTGAACTTATACTATCAGGGACACAATGTCTAGGGTCTAATCCACTGTTATCTCCCACTTAAAAGAAGATGTGAGTGTTACAGTAGCTAGACATCAGATAAATAAACTAAGAAAGAAGAGATAATATGGACGGAATGTTTAAATATCCAAGAACTCGTCACATTGAGGGGTCAAGGCTTCAAGCTGGCGATGAGGATTTAAAAAGTGTTAAATTTGAATTTATTAAAGATAAATATATAGTTGTAGAAGAAAAAGTTGATGGAGCAAATACAGGAATCAGCTTTGACAAAAGCGGAAATCTACTTTTGCAGAGCAGAGGTCATTTTTTAAATGGAGGATATGGTGAAAAGCAGTTTTCACTATTTAAAATGTGGGCTAATTCTAATAAAAATGAACTTGAAAGCATACTAGGAAGTAGATATGTAATGTATGGGGAATGGTTATATGCAAAGCACACTGTTTTCTATGATGAACTCACTCATTATTTTATGGAATTTGATATTTATGATAAGTTAGAAAACAAATTTTTAAGTACTAAAAGAAGGAAGGAAATGCTTCAAGGACATAAATTTATCACTTCAGTTTTAGTACTCTATGAAGGAAAATTGAACAAATTAAAAGAGTTAACTTCGTTTTTAGGTAGATCCAATTTTAAATCTGAAAACTGCCAGGAAGTTTTTAAAAATCAATGTGAAGAATTAAATTTGTCTTATGAAATTGCAAAAAAGCAAACAGATGCATCAGACTTAATGGAAGGATTATATATTAAGGTTGAAAGTGAAAATGAAGTTACAGATAGGTTTAAATATGTAAGGAACTCTTTTCTAAATACTATATTAGATTCTGAAACTCATTGGATTAATAGACCTATTATTCCTAATAAACTTAAAGATGGGTTAGATTTATTTTCTCTAGGAGAAGAGGTGTAAGAAATGAAGATTAATTTATTTGAAAATATAATTAATAAACAATTTGATTTTCAGAGTATAGCCGATAGCTTTCAAGTTATAAATAACTTTACTAAAATACCTCAAAATCCAAAATATCATGGCGAAGGGAATGTTTATATTCACACTAAGAATGTCTGTGACGAGCTTTTGAATTTAAATGAATGGAAGGAGCTTTCTAATAAGCAAAGGGTGATTTTATATTTAGCTGCCTTGTTCCATGATATAGGCAAAATAAGTTGTACCAAAATTGAAGATGGAGAAATAGTATCTCCAAAGCATGCCATAAAAGGGGCAAAGAGGTTTAGAGAACTAGTTTATATAGAATATGCTCAAAAATATGAAATTGACTTTCAAACTAGAGAACAAATTGCAGCCTTAATAAAATATCATGGCTTGCCACTACTCTTTATGGAGAAGGAAGATTTAGAGTATAATTTAATTAAAGCAAGTGAATGCTTGGACATGAATTTATTATATCTTTTGTCAAAGGCAGATCTGTTAGGAAGAGAATGTGGCGATAAAAAAGAGCTTTTAAATAAGATAGATTATTTTAGGGAATATTCTATTGAAATAGGATGTTTTTATTCTAAAAAAGAATTTATAAATGAATATACGAGATTTAAGTATTTCAACACTAAAAATATATGGTATGGTGATGAAGTATTTGATATCACAAGCTTTGAAGTTGTAGTAATGGTTGGACTTCCACTTGCAGGTAAGGATACTTATATAAAAGAAAATTTGAGCCATATGCATGTGATTTCCTTAGATGATATAAGAGAAGAATTTAATGTATCACCAAGGGATAATTCAAGTAAAATTGCCATGATTGCAAAAGATAGAGCAAAGGATCATCTGCGATTAAAGGAGCCATTTGTATGGGATGCAACAAATATTGTAAGTGATACTAGAAAGAAGTTATGTGATTTATTTTCATCTTATGGAGCTAGAGTCAAATTTATTTATATTGAAGTGCCATATAACGAACTTATTTCAAGGAATAGAATTAGAGCTAGAAGCGTGCCAATAAAAGTAATAAATAACATGATTCATAAATTTGATATGCTAGAGAGCTTTGAAGGATATAAAACGGAATTTCATGTGAATGGAGATTCTAAAGAAGTAAGTATTGAAAAGGAATATTAGAGGTTAGAGTTAAAATCAAAAATGGTGAGCAAATAGATATATAAAGCCAAGTTCTATATAAAGAATATATGGCAGAAATAACTTTATTTTATGATTATTCTAGTAAAAATAAAGAGTAGAATATATTACCGTATTGGTTAGTTAAAAAATAGAGGAACACATATTTTTAAAATCAAAAATATGTGTTCCTCTATTATGTGAAAATAATGGATATAAAAAATCGAAATAAGCCCAATAAATATGGCTATTTATATTTAAAAACTTTAATAGATAACTCAATAAATTTTATTATTTCATAACCATTTTAGAAATGCCTTCAGTATAATTAGTTGTATCTGATGGCAACCATATATTTCCGACTTTGGTGAAGCTGAATGTATTTTCAGTTGTTGTTGAGCTTATTTGGCCATTATTAATTGAATCTATTAGATTTGCAACGTAAGCTTCTGTAAGTTTTTGTTTATCTCTAATACCATTTGATAGTGCCTGAGAGGTAGTAATATTTGCAGCATCTTTAGAGATTTGATCTCTATCTATAAATGTTGATGATACTTTAACTTGTGCAGAATTATCTGTTTTAGACACTTCTTCAAAATTAACTGAGTTTTTACTTATAGCACTTCTTAGAGCAGTTATCATTCCTTGAAGTTGCTCATCTGATAATGAAATACTAGATTGTCCAGATTCTTTCTTGAAAGTTTTAAAATCATTCTTATTTATATTCTTAATTATTCTTTCTCCAAAAGCTTTGCTGTAACCAAGTTTCTCCATGCCGCTACTATCTTCCTTAATTACTAAGTTCCAAAAAACTTCAGCACTTTCTTTTGGTGAGATACTTTCTTCATCAATATTAAGATTAGCATTATCTTTATTTACCGCTAATTCAGCTAACTTGTATCCGAAATTAGTTTGATCATCTGCAATCCAATGTCTATTAACCTTTTTAAATTTAAATGTATTTGAAGATTTATCAGAGCTTACTTCTGCATTTTTTAATCCTTCTGCAAGCTTGTCTAAATACATTTCAATAAATTTTTTATTTTCCTCTTCATTACTTGTAAATTCTATCTTATCCGTTTCATCTAAAGCATCCATTGCTGCTTGTTCATCGATCTTTTTTATATCAAAATTAGTAGTTGAAATTTCTACTTCGGCTTCGTCACCAGATTTAGAAATTTGCTTTGTTTCATAGGTAATCTTTGAAAGTGCTTCTTTATATGCTTCGCATATAGAATTTAATTGTTCATCTGAAGCTGAATATTGCATCAAAAGAACATTTTTTCTTAATTGATCCTTAATTTTATCTTCGTATTCTTTTACTATATTGTCCTTCTCAGAGTCAGATACCCCTATCTTTTGAAGATCTTTAGCATCAGATTTAAATATTAGTGAACAGTAAATGTCAGCAGAATTTTTTGCTGCATTATTATCAAAGCATCCACTAAATAAAAAACTAAATAGTAACACCACCAATGCTAAAAAACTAATTATTCTTTTTTTCTTCATTATTTTTTACCCCTATCATTTTAAGTTTAGTAATTAACAAAGTACATTATATCATCCAATTAAAGTAATTTAAAGTTGTTTTTTACTAATATGGATGCTATTATAAAATGGAATTGGGGTAAAATTTCATATCTATCTTTAAAGATAAAGAGAAAAGAGTGATGAAAATAATGAAGGATAGATTAAAGAAAATATGTTAAATACAGTTAAATTTCAGCAGTAATTAAATTTTAAATCTTTTCATTTTGTTTGTGGCGTATATGGCAGATGAGCAAAGGTCTAAAACCAGCATTATCTGAAATAAGCTCAAGAAATATTAAAACTTAAAACAGAAAAGTATACGACAATTTCAATAATGAAGATTGTGAAAGGAAATGTATAACTTGCTGTTTTTAGATTACAAGGAGATAAGTCAGAAAGTGATTACTATGATTGTAAAGACCCAATAGAAAATTTGAGATTGGAAATTAATGTAATAAAGAAATAAATTAATATTGATTAGGGCAACATTGAGTATCTAGTAAAAATTAAGCAAATTAAAATATCTTAGAATAAATATAAGATGTTTTAATTTGCTTTTTTTTAGGTCTATTTGAGTAATATCAAAGTATTATGTTTGTGCATTAAATCATATAGACATAATTCAAATCAGATGACTTATTGATTTGAAATGTTTTTTAAAATTAAATTGTAAACATGAATAATAATTTTATCATAATTACTGATAAAATTATTAGGAAGTTTAAGAAAACTGGATTGAATGGAAGCATTGACCATATAACTATATTGTATATCGGTATAAACGATAATATGAAAGTTTTCAGTTATCGGCAAAAATGATAAAATCTAAACATGTTAAGGCGAGGCAATGATTACAGATGCATATGTATAATTTTGCTTATCGGTTTTAATGATTTTAAGTATTAGATTATGTATAGTTTATTTCTATACTATATAAGCGAAGGGGGCGAAGAAAGTGATTTTGAATTTTGAGAAAATACTATGTAAGAGGAGATGGAATTGTGGATAAGAAAGTCAAAGTAAAAGAAACTTTAGCATTGTTATTAAGTGTTGGAATAATTGTTCCTATTTGGGGAACATTTCATTCTTTAATTGGTATTGAGATAACTTGGCCAGCATTTGCTTCATCAGCATTGTTTTTTGCTGCAAACTGTAAAATCAGAGATTCTATAAATATTGCTTTTGGACATGCAGTTGGAGTTATGTGGGGAATAATGTTTTTAAGTATATTAAACTTTCCTAAATTTGCACAATATGATAACCGAGTAGTTCTATTTATTACTTTATGCATTTTGGGGATGTTAGCTGTATTTGTTACTAATATTGGATTTAAGTTATTATCTCACTTGCCATCTCTATTTTCAGGATGGGCTATTGCAGTAGGAGGCTTAGGAAGCATTCCTTTAGTTAATTGGGGTAACCAGCCATTAGATATATTTCTATCAACAGCAGCTGGAGTGTTTATAATTGGAGGAGGAATATCAAGCATACAATCTTATTTACTAAAGAAGGTATAAATGATAATTATCAAATTTAAATTAAGACATATTAAAAAAATAGTATAAAATGGGGTGTAACTTTGAGTAATATAGAAGGTGAAAATTTAAATGCTACAAATAATGAAAGTATTTCTTTTAAAAGAGTATCTGATTTATTTGAAAAATTAAAAGGATATTTTTATGCAAATAATATTTGCAAACAAGATTTTATAAACTTATCAACAAATGAAAATTTTTTAAGTAGTTTAGTTAGAATAAGTAATCCATCTTTGCAAGGAGGATACTCTTATAATAAGTTTATAAATTCAAATGATACAGATAATATTATAGAAAAAGAGTTAAAAGATATTACAAAAAAAATAGCAAAAAGTATGTTTGAATGCGAGGTCTTCAATTTTGATATCTGTAGCAGCGTAAAAGCTCAACAATCAATATTATTAGGTATTTGTAATTATGGAGATTCAATACTTCATTTTAAAAAGAGTAAGTATGAAGATTCATCCCTTGAAGAGTTAGCAAAAAAGTTTCCAATAAAAATATATAATATACCTATTCATGAAAAAAGTCTTGAGATTAACATGAGTGAATTAGAAAGTTTAATAAAAGAACATCCTGAAATAAAGCTTATAATGCTTGATCAAACAGTGAAATTAAGAGAAGAATCGTTAATGGATTTAAGAAATGTAGTTCCTGATAACGTGATCATAAGTTATGACTGTAGTGATAGTGCAGGATTAATTGCAAGTGGTATATTACCACAACCATCATTGATGGGGGTAGATATTATTTATGGATGTACAAATACTACAATACCTGGGCCACAAAAAGGATTTATAGGATTTAAAGATGCGAATAATCCTTATTATGAATCTATATCTAATTGGTGCAAATTATATCTTCAAAGCAGTTCACATAACGAACAAATTGGTCAGCTATTACTTTCACTTTATGAAATGAAGGTGTTTGGCAGACAGTACTGTATACAAATGGTTGATAATGCTAAAGCATTTGCAAGGGAATTATATAATGAAGGATTTAATGTATTTGGGGAAAGTTTTGGATTTACTGAAACAAACCAAGTATACATTGTAATAGGATCTTTGCAAAAAACTTTAGATTGCCGCAAAAATATACTGTTAAGAGCAGGCATATATGTAGATATTGTTGAAATACCAGGAGAAAGTGAAGTTTTTGGTTTAAAACTTGGAACACAAGCAATGACTAGACGTGGATTTACAGCTCTAGAGTTTAAAGAAATTGCGAGAATTTTAGGTAAGCTTATACTAAAAGATGAGAAGCCAGAAAATATTAAATTTGAGGTAAAAGCATTTCTTGAAAGATATCCAATGTTCCCATTAAAGTTTTCTTTCGATAAGTTTCTTAATGAAGATTTAGTAAAAGAACTTATAAGTGAGGTTTTAAGATGAATAATTTGGATATTATAAATAGCATAGGTAAAAAATGTAGTTCTTCAATGGCAATTATATATAGTGAAGATAACAGTCCTAAATGGTTAAAGGATATTATTAAATCAAAAAAAATGAATATAGTTTGTGTTAACAATAAATCTATGTTAGATCATATCATGGTCACATTTGGAGAAACAAATATATCTATAGTGATAATAGATATAGGTCCTATTTCTGGAGAGGCAGCATTAAAATTAGTAGATGAAAAGGTAAAAGAGATAAGGACTATCTCATCAAGCTGCGGAGTTTTGATTATATGTAACAACGATAATCAAATTAACAAAAATATACTTCCAGAGTATACATGGGTAGTCACGCACGAAATGAATCTAGATTATTTTGGAAAGATCATTGATAGTATTCTTCTAGTAAAAGAAGATAAATATGAAAGTTCAAGAAAGTGGACAATTAGTTCAAGTATGAATATTAAGAGAATAAGGAAATCAAAGCCATTATTTAAAGCAACATGTCCCAATTTTAATATTAAACATCCATCTATTTTAGTACCTATTTCTATGGCTTCAAAAGAACTAAATACACCAGTTTTCTTTGAAATTTCACCTCAAGAAGCATTAGTCTATTATGATCCAATGGGGGACAATTGCATAGAAAGAGTAAAAAATGTATTAAAACAATTAAGGGAAGATGTAGATTTTGTAAAAGAAGCCCTTGGAGCTCAAATATATCTTCACCTTGATCATTGTGATGATGCCGATCTTATAATTTACGCAATAAATATTGGATTCGATTCTGTTATGGCAGATGGTTCAAAACAGAATCTAGCATCAAATATACAATTCGTAAAAAACGCAGTAAATTATGCTAAAAAGTTTAATGTACTTGTTGAGGGGGAAGTTTCAGCTATAGATACTTTTGGAAGACAAAAATCCTATAAAACGAGGCTAGAAGATTTAAAAGAATTTTCAAGTTTAACAGGAGCAGATTATATAGGTGTAAATATAGGACAAGTTCATGGAAGTGATTATGGCTTTGATAGATCAAGAAATTCCTATAGAAAAATACTAGGAATCAAAGATAATCATGGTAGCTTTGATGTAAAAAGTTTGTATTTAGCTTGTTATGAAATTGAAAAAGAAATGGCGAATTCTTTGTTAGAAGAGATGCCTGACAATATAATACGTTTTATAAAAAGGAAAATTTCATCAAAGGGCAATTTTTACTCAATAGATGATATATTAAAGGATTTTGGGGAAATGTCACTTTACAACGAATATCTATTATCTAAGGTAATATCAGAATTTCATATAAAAAGTTCAATAGTTTCTAATGAAATAATTGATAAATATGAGGAAGTTCTAGGCATTAGTTGTAAAGCTCATGCTAAGGATGATTCTAAAAGACTTTTAGATATTGAATTACTAAGTGATTTAAATAAAAATGTAGTCTCAAAATCATCGAAATTAGTGTTACATGGTGGAAGTTCAATTTGCGACGAGGATTTAAGTATAATTAAGGAATTTAATATAGCAAGAATTAACTTTGGGAGCGAAGTATTTAATTTATACCTTAAAGCTCTACTTGATAAGAGTGGATATATTGATAAAGAAATAAATTACTCTAATACGCTGTTTATAAACAATTATCTTTATAAATATGCGAGTGATTGGAGAGATTGGGTAGTAAATCCACCTAGTTTTCTCAATGGATTTAAAGACCAAATAATAAATAGATATTTTAAACCATTAAATAATGAAAATAATTTATAAAATTATTAAATAAAACGAAATGGAGTGATTTTTTATGAAAAAAAAGACTATGGGAGCTAAGCCATTTTTATTACCAATGACTACAGTATTAGCAGGAGCGAGCAGGGAAGGAAAAGCTAATTATATGCCAGTATCTTTCTGTGGTATTATTCAACAATCACCAGCATTAATAGTAATATCAGTTGGTCCTACGCACTATACGAATAAAGCAATAAAGGATAGCCAAGGGTTTAGTGTTAATATACCATCAGCAGATATGGTTGAGATAACTGATTACTGTGGATTAATAAGTGGAGTAAATAATGATAAATCAGTACTTTTTGATAACTTTTATGGAAAATTAGAAAATATACCAATGATAAAAGAATGCCGTCTAAATCTTGAATGTAAACTTGTAAATTCAATAGATTTAGGGGGAACACATGAATTGTTTATAGGCGAGATTCTAGAAAGTTATATAGATGAAGATTGCATTACAAATAATTTACCAGATATAAAGAAAATAGATCCAATAACATATTCGGTTGGAAGTAATGAATATTGGAGAGTTGGAGAATATATAGGAAAAGCTTGGGGAGTAGGCAAGAACTACGAAGCAATAAAAAAATAAAATTTAAACTTATATTAATTTGCAAATATTATATCTGTAATAAGGTATAAATTATAATATATTAGGAAATCTGTTGAAAAACATAACAGATTTCCTGTTATGTTTTTTAACGATTATTAATCACTAGAACATGTCGTCACCGCTTTTATAGTTGAAACCAGGATGACTATCAAATCTAACTGCCCCTACGACTGCCTTGCCTTTTACTGCTTTATTTACTATTGCAGTACCTTCTATTCCAAATGCAGCGCAAAGTTCTATTGCAGTAATACCTTCCTCAGCTAACTCAATTGCGACTTGCTCAGCTTCTTGATAATTATCAACTCCTACTACTGTTAGTGCCACATTCGGAGTATCTACTACTGTTTTGTGCTTACTGTGATTAGCTTCTGGAGCTATAAACATAAATGCTGCTTTAAGTTTCATATTTATTCATTCCCTTCAATATAATTCCGACTAAATTAAAAAACAACAAGTAAAATTGCTTGTCTATCTTTTATCTATGTTTTTACGTATTTTTATAATATATTAACATAATATTACTTATATAAATATTTATAATTAATATGTTATTTTGTACCATTAAAAACAATAAAAGTTTAACACAAAGAACTTTTTTATTCAATAATAAAATTATAGACAATTTCTAAATACCTGAGATTTTCAGTTGATAAATTTTAGCTCTGTAGCAATTCAATCCATTCAGCTGAGTCATATTTTGAGCAGAAAAGGAAGTCATTTTAGAATGGTAGTCTTTGTGTAGAACCTTTATTATAAGTAATGCTTATTATGTAAAAGTATTTTGTAAAATGAAAATGTATACAAAGTTTTTAGATTAATTGTATCCAATGGTAAAAATACAGCATAATTACATATTTAATTTATTAATTAAGTTTATTATTTATGTTATAATAAATTTGAAACAAGTATTCTACAGATTATTTTTTGTAGAAAGGAGTAATAAAAGCAAAATGTTTAACGTTAACAATGGGACTATGAAGTCATATTTAGATAAGAATAGTTAATCGGTACAGAATTAAATTTCTTTGTTTGAATAAAAAAATTTAAAACTCTTAAAATAAGAAAAATCTTTATAAATAGAGTATTAAAATTTACATTAAAATATAAAAAAGGAGAACGAATATGAAACAAGATAAAAATTATCTATCAGCAATTTTAATTGTAGCGGCTACTGGTTTTAGCTTATTTATTATTATGCAGAATTTTTTAACTAAAACAAATGAGAGAGGAGTTAGTGCTGGATTGCCATTAATGATTCCAACGTTAGCATTAATTATTCCTTTAGCGATAATAATTATAACAATGATTTCAAGGGAAGTTAGATATAAGAAAGCTCTGGCTAATGGAGTTAAAAGTGTGGGACTTATTAGAAAGGTAACAGAAACAGGGAAGAAGTATTCAAGAAAATTGGAAGAAGTTAAATTAGAACTTGATGTTTTAGAGCAGAATGGAAATAAGTTTTTAGGGGAAGTAACAACAGGCATTCGTTATGCAGAATTAGAGTTCTTAAAAGAAGGGGAGCCAGTTCCTGTTATTTATAAATTAGATAATAAGCAAGAAATATCAATAGATAGGAAACCCAATGTAAACGAGCTTAAGGATAGAATAAGCAATTATAAAACACAAAATAATATTAAGTAATTAAAAGTAAATTTAGGTATATATAATATAATTTTTAGCAAATACTAGCTTTATATAAACAAACACACAATAAATATAGAGAGGGGAGAAAAAGAACCAGCGTGTATATGCTGGTTTTTTGAAAAAATATGTTTATACCTAAAAGAGTTATATTTGAAAAAGATTCATTAGATTATGAGGCAGCTAAAAATATTTTAAACAAGTTTAAAGATAAAGAGGATGTTGAAATTATCAATATTACTTCAAATAAATTGAAACAGCATATTCCTGGAGAAGATTTTTATGCTCAGTATAGGGAAGGAAAAAAGACTTTAGTGGTTGGAACAAAGAAGAGTCTGAAATTTCAATCCTGTAAGCCTTCGGCCCATTATCAGTTACCATTAATATCAGGGTGTATGGGGCAATGTGAATATTGTTATTTAAACACAAAACTTGGAGATAAACCTTTTGTGAAGGTACATGTAAATATTGATGAAATTTTAAGTCAGGCTCAGAAGTATATAGATGAAAGGTTGCCTGAAATAACCATATTTGAAGGTGCAGCTACATCAGATCCAATACCAGTGGAACCTTATACTCATTCACTTGAAAAGGCTATCGTATTTTTTGGTAAGCATGAGAATGCTAGATTTAGATTCGTGACAAAGTATAACGATATAGATTCACTATTGGATTTAGAGCATAATGGTCATACTGAAATGAGATTTAGCATTAATACATCATCAGTTATTAATAAGTATGAGCATGCAACAGCTTCTCGTGACTTAAGGATAGAAGCTAGTATAAAGGCGGCTAAAGCAGGATATCCAATTGGCTTTTTAGTTGCACCTGTGTTCATTTATCCAAATTGGAAAGAAGAATATCATGATTTATTGCTAAGTTTAAGTAAAAATCTGCCAAGGGATTTAAAAACTCCAGTGACCTTTGAAATAATATCTCATCGTTATACATCAACAGCGAAAAATATAATACTTCAGGTTTTTCCAGAAAGTGAATTACCAATGAGTGATGAAGAGCGTAAATTCAAATATGGTCAATTTGGATATGGAAAGTACGTTTATCCAAAAGAAAATATAGATGAAATGAAACAATTCTTTATAAAAGAAATAGAGGACTTGTTCGAAAATAAAGAAATTAAGTATGTTATATAAATAACTATAAAAATTAGAATTTTATTGAACTTTAATTTCATTACAGTATATTACGTCTAAAAAGGAGCATATGAAAGGTGCTCCTTTGTATCTTGTAAATACTTTATTTATAGGATAAAAGTATATTATTCAAAGGAAAGCATTGGCAAGAGCAAAGTTTATGTAATAATATATTAATAGAGGTGATGAGAATGAAGATAGGAATATTTAATGGAACTGTTGCTACAACAAATGGAGTATATAAAATAAGTGACATAGACATAAAGGAGGCAAAAGAACTTCTAATTGAAAATGGATTTATATCTGCAATAGGCCATGAGGCAACGGCAGAAGCAGTATCTGATACATTTAATATGGATATTAAAATGAACCGTATAAATTTTAAGCAGGAAGTAGGGCAAAAAGCCATAGTTTTTAAATTAAATGAAAGGCCAGAGGAAGGAAGAATACTTTCAAGAAAAGAGATAGAAGCGATAGGTTATTCATTTAAGTTAATGGAGAGATTAGAATAAAACAATTCTATAGAGTATTTATAAAGCAGTAGTGAGTGATTCCCTACTGCTATTGGTTATGGCAGTGAGGTTTAAATAATAGTTTCATATTGAGTTAGCTAAATAATAGGTTGTCTAAGAATAATTCATAGACAACTTATTATTTTCTTGTTAGTATACTCAAATTATATGAATATGCTAATCTTATTTAAAGTCTTTCATATAATCTCCGTGAGCTTGGATCATTTCATCACACATTTTTATAATATCATCAATGGATAGTTCAGCAGCTGTATGTGGATCCATCATGGCAGCTTGATAGATTTTACGTCTATCTTTTGTAACTGCTGCTTCAATTGTCAATAGCTGAGCATTTATATTACTCATATTCATAGCAGCAAGTTGAGTTGGAAGTTTTCCTACATGAGTTGGATGAATTCCCATAGCGTCAACCATACAAGGAACTTCTACACAGGCATCAGTTGGTAAATTATCAATGAGCCCGGTGTTTATTACATTACCACCAATTTTATAAGGAGTATTAGTCACAATTGCCTCCATAATATAAGATGCATATTCTTTTGAGCGTTCATGTGTAACTTTACCGTCAAGTAATATTTCATTTTTCTCTTTTTGCCAACCCTCAATTTGTTCAATACATCTTCTTGGATATTCATCTAGGGGTATATTAAATTTATCAATTAGTTCTGGATATTTTGATTTAATGAAAAAAGGATTATATTCTGCATTATGTTCGCTTGACTCAGTGCAGTAGTATCCAAGGTGTTTGATGTATTCATAACGAACCATGTCTTTATGTTTTTCTTCACCAGAATTTTTTAGCTCAGCTCTTTTTCTAATCTCAGGATATAAATCATTGCCTGCTTTATCATATATTTCTAATAACCAACCCATATGATTAATACCAGCAATTAGCTCTTTTCTACCTTCTAGTTTATCTTCCATGCCTAAATCTTTTAACAAATTTTCTGAACATACTTGTACACTATGACAAAGTCCAATTGTTTTCACTTTAGTGAAACGTTGCATAAAACCTGTAAGCATAGCCATTGGATTAGTATAGTTTAAGAAATATGCATCAGGGCATACTTCTTCAATATCTTTTGCGAAGTCAGCCATTACGGGAATTGTCCTTAGAGCTCTCATAATTCCACCGATTCCCATTGTATCTGCAATAGTTTGTTTTAAGCCATATTTTTTAGGAATTTCAAAATCTGTGATTGTGCAAGGATCATATCCTCCAACCTGAATAGCATTAACCACAAAAGTTGCATCTTTGAGTGCTAGCTTTCTATTTTCAACGCCTAAAAAACATTTTATATTAGCCCTGCCATTATTTATATTTTTGTTGATTGCATTTAGGATTATTTCACTTTCCTTTAATCTTTCCTCATCAATATCATAAAGTGCAATTTCACTATCTCGTAGTGCTTTTGTGCACATACAATCACCTAACACATTTCTTGCAAATACAGTACTTCCAGCTCCCATAAATGTAATTTTCATATAATCATCCTCCTTGAGTAATTTTGATTTTATTATAGATAAATTATATAATTGTAAATGTATACTTTCTATGTTCTATGTTTCTAAAAATTGTGCTTATGTTGAATGTTTTTATATTTGCATTAATAAAAATTAGAAGCAGATTTATGATTTCGGTAAGTTTCCACATAAATTTAGTTTTAAAGTTGGAGAGTTATATTCATAAAGTGTGTAAGTATAATAGGGGAGGATTAATTAATGGAAGCAAAGTTAGAATTTACTTCAAAATATAGATCAATCAGTACTTTAACAATATACTATGGAGGCCATGAGGTCTGTGCACCATCCCATTCTTTTGGGCCTGCCATTCGTCATCACTATCTTTTGCATTATATTTTAAATGGAAAAGGGAAATATTATGTAAATAACAAATGCTATGAATTACAAAGGGGAGAGGCTTTTTTAATTTGTCCAGGTGAATCTACCTATTATAAAGCAGATAAAGAAGAGCCTTGGGAGTACTGTTGGGTAAGTTTTGATGGGAATGATGCTAGCACTATTCTAAAAAATTGTGGATTATCAAAAAATAGTTTAATTTTTAAAGACAATAGTAATGGGATTCTCAAAGAAAGGCTACTTTCACTAATACAGAATTATGAAGAAGATAGTCACAATGAATATTCTCTTATTGGTCAGTTGTATATGTGTTTTTCAAGTATGTATGATCAGGTAAATATGAAAGAAAAAAACACTTGTGAATCATATGCTGATAAGGCCCGTGATTATATTTATAATAACTTTAGCTATGATATCAAAGTTAGCGATATAGCTAAATACGTCGGAATTGATAGAACATATTTATATAAAATATTTATGGAGGAATATAAAGTTTCACCTCAGAGATATCTTATTTCTTTTCGGTTAAATACTGCCGTGAATTTACTTGAAACCACGAAAATGAATATAACAGAGATTTCTTATTCTTGTGGATTTAAGGATACTCCTACTTTTTATAAACATTTTAAGAAACAGTTTAATATTACACCTGTGCAATATAGAAAAAGTAGCATTGATTATATTAAACTACCTAATGAATATAAAGCTGATGTTAATTAAAAACTGCTTAGTGCAATTAGTTATAACATTAATATAGTGATATAATTTAATCATAAAAACTATAATTAATTATCTTTAAATTAAATGGAAAAATAACGTATAAACATTTTTGTGTAAGAGGAGATGTTATCATGAATGAAGTATTACAAAACATATTAACAAGAAGAAGTGTGAGAGCTTTTAAGGAAGAACAATTAAAAGATGAAGAATTGGATTTAATTTTACAGGCAGGAGTAAATGCACCAAGCGGAATGAACAAACAAAGTTGGCAATTTACAGTTGTTCAAGATAAAGAAAAGATGGAGCAGCTTGCAAAAGTAGTTAGAGAAGCTTTGAAAAGAGATGCTGGATATAACTTTTATGCGCCTCCAACTTTAATTATGTTGTCTAATGATAGAGAGAATACAAATGGACTTGCAGATTGTTCTTGTGCATTAGAAAATATATTCTTAATGGCAAATTCACTAGGAATAGGTTCATGTTGGGTTAATCAATTAAAGAATATTTGTGATGAAAAAGAAGTAAGGGAAGTATTAAATAGCTTTGAAATACCTGAAAACCATATTGTTTGGGGAATGGCAGCTTTAGGGTATCCTGCTAATACACCGAAGGCACACGGAAGAAAAGATGGAGTGATTAAATTCATAAAGTAATATCTATTAAAACAAATATCGGAATCAAGATGTGTTTCAATATAGAGAAAAATAAGCAAAATATCCTGAGTCTAGGAATTTGCTTATTTTTTATTCTGTAGGAAATCTACACATATAAAAAGAGTTTGAAGCACAATACAGAATTTATCTAAAGTCACCTGAAACTTTGTTCTTTAAAAATTAGTAGTAATTGAATTGTGAATAAATTACTATAAATAGTTAGAAAATAGAATGTAATAATATATCAAAAATAAAAATTTACTATTTTATTTTTAAAAAATAATTATTAGTATGTATATTTATCATAAATTGCATATATATGTAATTTAGACAAAACTTTTTAAAATGTACAAAAAAGTATTGACTATATAAAAACAGAAGAATATACTTATAACATAGTAAACTGATAAGAATTATATGAGAAAGTTTAAGGAGTGGTTGGAATGTCAAAGATATATAAGAATTTAGCAGAATTAGTAGGTAGAACCCCATTACTAGAAGTTGCAAATTATAGTAAGGGAAAAGATTTAAAAGGAACAATATTAGCTAAGTTGGAGTATTTTAATCCAGCAGGAAGCGTTAAAGATAGAATTGCAAAGGCTATGATAGAAGATGCTGAAAACAAAGGTTTATTAAAACCAGGATCAGTAATAATTGAGCCAACTAGTGGTAATACAGGAATCGGTATTGCATCTGTAGGTACAGCAAAAGGGTATAAGGTTATAATTGTTATGCCAGAAACAATGAGTGTAGAAAGACGTAGTCTTATAAAAGCTTATGGAGCTGAAATAGTTCTAACTGAAGGAGCAAAAGGAATGAAAGGGGCTATAGCTAAAGCAAGTGAGTTAGCGAATGAGACTCCAAATTCATTTATACCAGGACAATTTGTAAATCCAGCCAATCCAGAAGTTCATAAAAATACAACTGGTCCTGAAATATGGGAAGACACAGATGGAAAAGTAGATATATTTGTTGCAGGTGTTGGTACAGGTGGAACTGTTACAGGAGTTGGAGAATACTTAAAATCTAAAAATCCAGATATTAAAATTGTTGCAGTAGAACCAGCAGATTCACCAGTTTTATCAGAAGGTAAATCAGGCCCTCACAAAATACAAGGAATTGGTGCTGGATTTGTGCCAGACGTTTTAAATACAAAAATATATGATGAAATTATAAAAATAACAACAGAAGAAGCATTTTCTGCTGCTAGAGAATTATCTAAAACAGAAGGCTTGCTTGTTGGTATTTCATCAGGAGCTGCTGCATTTGCTGCAACAGAATTAGCAAAACGTCCAGAGAATGCAGGAAAAACAGTTGTGGTATTATTACCAGATACAGGAGAACGTTATTTATCAACTGCATTATTTGAAGATAAATAAAAGTATATAGGAAGAATATTTATAAACTCAATTCGCTTAGTTTTAAGTAAATTGAGTTTATTTTCGGTATATAAGATTATAGATTTGGTATAAATAAACCAACAATAAGCTATATGCATAAGTTCAACACTTATTTGTCTATAGGGTTCCAACTTGAAAATTTGAGATATCACAAACATAGAAATTGGATACATATTTGTGTAGTAGGCATTTGAAAATAAGCTGCTTAGGTTCTTAAAGGAAGGTTGTTCCATTTACTGCCTGTCACACTGAAAGTGGGAACATGCAGTAATGGGTGCAACCTTCCCTTAAGAACCCTTCAGCGAAATTTTCATAGTCCTATGAAACAAATATGTATTCAATTTCGTTGGGGATTCACATAAGTTCGATTCTCATTTCGTAACCCTATATATGATTAAGAAGTGAAGTATTATATAAATCTATCTAATTAATTTATATAACTGACTTTCTTCTTTACTAATTCTCTTTTCTATAGCAACTAAGATTTTTTTTGTTTCGCTTATAAAAACTTCATTGCCTTCAGATATTATTTTACTTTTTGTATTAAATTTATTTTTGTAATTTGTAAATATATCTGAAATTCCACCCATTTCATTAATATATGAATTTGCTAGGTTTTTAAGTTTATTATCATCTCCATTAAGTAGATTAGGGTATAAAAATTTGTCTTCTGAACTTAGGTGAATTTTCAACTTTCCAGCAAGTTTGTTTATATGAGTAGTTATATCCAAAAGATCAGAATCAAATTTTTTATTATTAATTGACTCATTTATATAATTTATTTCCTCAAAAATACCTTTATGTTCTCTCATCAAATTATCTATATTCATAATTAACACCTCATTAATATTTGTAATTCATTAACTAAAGTATAGTTTTTATATGATAATAAGTATGTAACAAAAGTTACAAGATTTATTTGTTTATGAATATTTATCTTATAACTGAAAATTTTGGTATTAAGACTTAAATAGCAAGAGGATTATTAATTGTCCAATGTGCACTAAATTATTGTCTATAAAATTATAGAATATATATTGCCAATATGGTATTATAGTTTTGACAAAGATGTCTTTATTATTAATAAAGGCATTTTTTTATATTCTTTTATTGAAAATTAAGATTATAAGAAAATGCTAAGATAAACAGAAATTATCGGTAGTTTAGAATCAACAATTAAACTACTTAGGGGGAGTTAAAATGAATTTTAATTATAATTTACCAATAAATCTTCTATTTGGGAGAGGGAGAAGTAATGAAATAGGAACTGAGGTTGCTAAGTATGGAAAGAAAGCGCTTATTGTAACTGGGAGAAACAGTACAAAAAAAAGTGGTTTACTTGATAAAACCATAGATTTGTTAAATAAAGCAAAAGTTCAATATGAAATTTTTGATAAAGTAGAGCAAAATCCACTTACCACAACTGTATATGAAGGTGTGGATGTTATAAAAGAAACTGGATGTGATGTTGTTTTAGGGCTTGGTGGTGGAAGTATTATGGATGCAGCCAAAAGTATAGCCTTTTCAGCTAAAAATCCTGGAGATATATCAGAATATATATTTGGTATTAAACAAGGGAGTGAAGCATTGCCTATAGTTCTAGTTCCGACAACATGTGGGACTGGAAGTGAAGGAAACTGTTTTTCAGTTCTTACAAATCCTGAAACTAAGGATAAGAAATCCATTAGAACAAATATAATTATTGCAAAAGCATCAATTATTGACCCAGAACTTATGGTGACAATGCCAAAGAGCATACTTGCATCTGTTGGATTTGATGCATTAGCACATAATATGGAAGCGTATTTATCAAAAATAGGACAGCCACTAACAGATATGAAAGCATTTTATGGAATAAAATTACTATCAGAGAACTTAATTAAAGTGTACAATGATCCAAGTGACTTAGATGCATGGGATAGTGTAACTTTAGCAAGTACACTAGGTGGAATGGTGATAGGAATAGCGGGAGTAACTGCACCTCATGGACTTGAACATCCAGCGAGTGGCTTACATGATATTGTTCATGGCAAAGGATTGGCGGCCCTTACACCAATTATTGTTGAAAAATCATGGGAAAGTAATTTAGAAAAGTACAGTAACATATCTAAACTATTAGGAGGAACTGATGCAGCAGACTGTGCAGATGCTATAAGAAACTTTCTGAAAAAGATTGATTTGAAAGTTACTTTAGGAGAGCTTGGTATTAAAGAAAAAGATGTAGAATGGATGGCTGAAAACTGTATGAAGGTTTCAAGACCAAGCATAGTAAATCATCCTAAGGAATTTTCATTAGAAGAAATTAAGGATATATATTACAAGTCATTATAATATAGAAATTTAAAATAATTTATTAGATGCAAAGGCGCACTGAAATAAAAATCAGTGCGCCTTTTGTGTTATCAAGATTAAAAAATATTTATTAGGAGGAATAATTATGGAAAAATCAGGTTTAAAGAAGGATAATTTAAGTATTATTGAAACAGTGGCTTTATCAGTGGCTATTATAGCACCAACAGCAGCGATGTCATTAAATATATCTCTAATGGCTCAGACATGCTCGTTTTCTACACCACTTGTATTTCTAATTTCAACTATAGTAGTAGGTCTCGTATCATATTCGATTATAAAATTTAATCATTATATATCTGCATCAGGTTCACTTTATGCTTTTACTAAAACAGCCCTAGGAAATAAAATGGGATTTACATCAGGATGGGCACTATTACTTGCCTACATTGCATTAGCAGGAGGCACTGCAGCAGGGTTTGGTAATTTCTTCTCTGGATTTTTATCTGTATTTGGATTTCATGTAAATTGGATGCCAATCTCAATAATAGCATCTATTGCAATGATTGCATTAGGAATAATTGATGCAAAGATATGTAATAGAATTATTCTAGTAATAGAAGGAATATCAATATTACTTATACTACTACTTTCAGTTGTAATTTTAATTAAAGTTGGGACTACAAGCGGTTTGAGCTTAATTCCTTTTAAGAGTAATGGGGTTAGCACATCAGCTTTAGCTTCAACTTCAGTATTCGCATTTCTTTCTTTTATAGGTTTTGAAAGTGCTTCAAGTTTAGGTGAAGAAACAAAGAATCCTAAAAAATTCATTCCAATAGCAATAATAAGTGCTGTATTTTTATCAGGGTTATTTTACTTAGTTTGTAGTTATGCACAAGTTATAGGTTTTGGTCTTGATGTAAAAGGACTTGAGGCGTTATCTTCTTCAACACTTCCACTTTCAGATTTATCAACAAAATATATGACAGCAGGATTTGGTACAATATTAATGTTGGTTGCTGCATGTTCAAACTTTTCTTGTGCACTTGGATCTTATTGTGCTGGTTCAAGAATGTTATTTGCATTAGGTAGAGATGGAATAATGCCAAAAGCGATGATGAAAATACATCCTAAGCACAATACACCATATTTTGGATTGATATTAATAATAATAATATCAGATATAGTTCAAATTGCATTATTTAAACATGATGGTATAGAAGTGTTTGATTATTTAGCAACAATAGGATCATTAGCTATACTTGTTTCGTATATATTTACAAGTATAGGAGCTATGGTTTACTTTACAAGAAACAAAGTATGGGGAAAAACTCATTTAATAATACCAATAGCATCAATAGCAGCCTTGTTATATGTATTATATTCTAATGTTTATCCTATACCAGAGTTTCCTAATAACTTGTTTCCATATATAGTATTGGTATGGATTGTAATAGGTTTTGCTATTAGTAATATATTTGGAAAAAGTAAGGCTAAAAGTGATGAAAAGAGAGAGGGTTACGTATTAGAAGTAAGGGGATGGAAAGATGAAAATAAAAGTTACTTGCGTTCAAATGGAGCCAAAACTAAGTGATGTAAATTATAATTTAGAAAAGATGGTTACATTCATAAATGAGATTATGGAGAAAGATAGTAAAACTGACTTAATAGTATTTCCTGAGTTAATAACATCGGGATATGAATGTGGTAATAAATTTAAAGACCTAGCTGAAGTAGTGGAAAGTAGTAATAGTATAAAAGTCATAAGTGAACTTGCAAAAAAATTTGGTACTAATATAGTTTATGGCTTTCCAGAAAAAGATGGTGCTCTAACAGATGTTCTATACAATTCATCTGTGTGTATAGATAGTAACGGGAGAGTGGCAGGAGTATATAGAAAAGTTCATCTATTTGATACAGAGAAAAGATATTTTAAAGCAGGCTGTGATTTTCCAATTTTTAATACTTCCTTTGGAAAAATTGGAGTAATGATTTGTTGGGATACTGCATTTCCAGAAGTTGCAAGAACTTATTGCTTGAAAGGGGCTGAGCTTCTTGTGGTTAATACTAATTGGGAAAAACCATATTCTGATGATTGGGATCTAGTGACAAGAGCACGAGCGTTTGATAATTGCATGTATTTAGTAGCTGCAAATAGAATTGGACAAGATAAAGAATTGGGCTTTTTTGGCCATAGTAAAATAGTAGACCCTGTTGGAAGACCATTAAAAGAGTTAAATGATGAGATAGAGGGAATAATATCTGGGGAAATAGATTTAGAATTGCCTAGAAAGCTTAGATCCGAATACTACACCTTATTTCAAGATAGAAGACCTGAACTATACAAAGAGATAATAAAAGAGTACTAACAACTTAAAATATATCTAACAAGGAAGTCAGATATTATATGCAAATTGTAGTTGA
The DNA here is from genome assembly GCF_000621745.1 of Clostridium beijerinckii HUN142. Classification (GTDB taxonomy): domain Bacteria; phylum Bacillota; class Clostridia; order Clostridiales; family Clostridiaceae; genus Clostridium; species Clostridium beijerinckii_A. Next base: position 100,086 of record NZ_KK211335.1, read on the forward strand.
ATTAATAGATTCAGGTATTATTGAATAAACTTAGTGTTGAATCAAATAGTGTGCATACTGCACAAAAAAATTGTTATTTATGGTTATAGAAATAGGGGAACTACCATGATAATATTATCCTAACGCAAAACAATGTAATAATTTAATATTAAATGCGAAGGCGCACTGTAAGAAAAAAACGGTGCGCCTTTTTCTTATTACTTTAGATGAAGTGGAGTTGATAATATGTATAAGGTTAATGAATTATCAAAGAAATATGGAGAGTTAGAGGTTTTAAAAAATATAAGTGTAGACATAAAAGAAGGGGAAGTAGTTTGTATAATAGGACCATCGGGATCTGGTAAAAGTACATTTTTAAGGTGCTTAAATCTATTTGAAGTTCCAACAGGTGGAGAAATGTTCTATGATGGTACAAATATACTGGGCAAGAATGTCGATAGCCGTTCTCTTAGGGAAGAAGTAGGAATGGTATTTCAAAAATATAATCTATTTCCTCTACATACAGTAGTAGAAAATGTTATTTTGGCACCAGTGCTTACAAAAAAGAAAAATAGAAAAGAGGCTGAGGAAATAGCTCTAGAACTTCTTAAAAAGGTTGGTTTAAAAGACAAAGCAGATGTATATCCTAGGACTCTATCTGGTGGACAACAGCAAAGAGTTGCAATAGCAAGAGCGCTAGCAATGGAACCAAGGATGCTCTTATTTGATGAACCTACATCAGCGTTAGATCCAGAATTGGTTGGTGATGTGTTAGATGTTATGAAGCAATTAGCTAAGGATGGTATGACTATGGTAGTTGTTACTCATGAAATGGGATTTGCTAGAGATGTATCTGACAGAGTAATTTTTATGGACAAGGGTTATATAGTTGAAGAGGGTACACCAAAAGAGATTTTTGGAAATCCAAAAAATCCAAGAACAAAGGAGTTTTTATCTAGAGTTTTAAATTAACTTCACATATTAAATTTAAAGTTAATATAAATAATCAAAAGATTCAACCTTAAAAATAATTACGAAAAGGGGAAATTAATTATGAAGAAACTAGGGAAAAAATTATTAGTTGTAATAATGGTTATGATGAGTTGTATTGGATTTATGACAGGATGTGGCTCGGGAAATTCAAGTACTACATCAACATCATCAAGTAATGATAAATCAAAGGATACATTAGCAGCTGCAAAAGAAAAAGGGGTATTAACAGTTGCTTCATCAAATGATGCACCATTTGCATTTATGGATGCTAAAACAAATGAATTTACTGGAATTGATGCAGAAATAATAACAGAAGTTGCGAAAAGATTGGGAATTAATAAAGTTGAAATGAAGCAAATACCATTTGAAAACCTATTGGTTGAGTTAAATAATAATACAGTAGATATGGTAACAGATGGAATGTATGTTAAAGACGAGCGTAAGAAATTAGCATTATTTACAAACATATGGTATAAGGAAGGCGAAGCCATAGTAATTCCTAAGGATTCAAAAATTGCAAGTAAAGACGATTTGAAGAATGCAACATTGGGCGGGCAAAAAGGTACAGCGTTTCTTGAAACAGCTCAAAAGTGGCAACAAGATGGATCAGTGAAAGATGTTAAAGTATTTGGAAGTCAATCTGAATTAATGTTAGCAGTAAATACTGGAAAGGTAGATGCATGTATAACTGATGGAATGGTTGCAGGGTATACATTATCACAAGATAGCAGTCTTAATTTAAAGATATTATCTCCATATAAAGCCGAAACATCTGGAATGATAGCAGCAGCAGTTAGAAAAAATGATAAAGCGTTAGCAGATGCAGTTAATGAACAGATTGATGAAATGAAGAAAGATGGAACAATATTAAAACTTCTTAAGAAGTATGGAATGAATGAAGATTATTTTGTATCAGTAGAAGATGGTAAAGCTTCTGACAAGTAACAATATAAACTAAAAAAGAATCCAGACGGATTCTTTTTTAGAAGGGGAGGAAATAAATATGGATATTTTATCTAATTTGGATTTTGGTACAGCTTTAAAGTTCTTAGTACCCTCATTAAAGGCAGGTCTTTGGGTTGTAGTACAAGCGACGGTATTTGGATTTTTTTTAGCAATAATTTTAGGATTGTTTATTGCAATTGGACGTATTAGTAAAATAAAAATTTTAAGAGGATTTTTATTAGTATTTTTAGAATTTATAAGAGGAACTCCTTTATTAGTTCAATTAGTATATATGTATTATGTAGTACCGCTTTTAGTATCTATCATTGTACAAATCTGGAATCCAGGATATCAATTTAAAATAAGTTCGCTAGTTGCGGGAACACTAGGTCTTGGGATTAACTATGGCTGCTACATATCGGAAGTTATTCGTTCATCAATATTATCAATAGATGGAGGGCAAACAGAAGCAGCATTAGCATTAGGACTTACAAGTAATCAAACTATGTTTAGAATAATAATACCGCAGGCACTTCGAAATGTAATACCTGTTTTTGGAAATTACCTTGTAATGATGTTAAAAGATACATCACTTCTTGCATATGTCTCAGTTAGCGAACTATTATTACGTACTCAAAGTTATGCATCTCAGTCATTTTTAACTATTGAATCATATACAATTTTAGCAGGATTTTATTTAATATTAAGTTTGCCACTTTCACAACTAGTAAAATTAGTAGAAAAGAAGATGTTGAAATTTAACTAGTGGGGTATATGGTGAACAATTATTTAGGTGTCACCTGGTAAATTATTTTCTATTATAAACGTTTATGTAAAAACTGTAACTAAGAATCAAGGTATTTACCCATATTAAAAGAGAATATGAAACATTGTTAGTAGAAGGTTGAGCAAATTCTGATTATATCAATAAATATTGAGAGTAAGAAGAATTTGATCAACCTTCTTTTTAATATGAAAAAATTATCATAATATTATATCTTTTTTTATGAGGAGATATTATTATAAAAATATAATAAATAAAGATGACATTTTAAATAATTAGAGGGGCAATGGTGAAGTTTATGTCAATTTCGGTAAAAGATATACTTAAATTAGATTCCTTAAGAAAAATTAATCTTGTTGGTGGAGAAGGTGGCTTAGAAAAAAGCATAGAGTGGATATATGTGGCAGAATGTTTTGAGAATCCATTGGAGGGAATTAAATGGCTACAAGGTGGAGAAATCATATTTATAACCGGCGTTGGAATTAGAGAAAATGAGGCGCTATTACTAGATTTTATTAAAGGAATTAGTGAGAAAAATGGTTCGGGCTTAATAGTAAATATAGGTCCATACATAAAGAATGTATCTGAAGAGGCGATTAAACTCGCTAATGAACTTGAAATTCCATTGTTCACATTACCTTGGGAAGTTAAATTGGTTGAAGTCTCAAGGGAAATTAGTAATGCTATTATTTTATCTCGTATTGAGGAAAATTCTTTATCGCATTTTTTAAGTAATATTCTATTTGGAGATGGTGAATTAGAAGGAGATGCAATACAAAAGGCCGCATATTTTGGATACAATCTATCAGGCGGATGTTGTATATGTGTTATAGATATTGATGGTTTCGAGAGATATTTAAAGTTAAAGAATTTAGGTGATGAGAAAAGTATATCTAAGATTAAAATAAACTTTAGAAAAGTAGTTCAAGATATACTTGATAAACATGCACTAAAGGTACCAATAATAGATAAGGATGATGCTGTAATCTTTTTTATTAGGTCAGAAGAAAATTGCATGAATAGATTGGATAAGGCTTTAAAAGAGATACAGTTAGCTACAAAGAATCGCATGGATGGAATGTCTGTAAGTGTAGGAATAGGAAACTCGTACAAGGATTTAAAAATGATGAAACAATCATTAAATGAAGCGGAGCTAGCTATAGATAGTGCTAAATGCCAAGGTTTAGATGACACAATTACAAGATACAAAGATATAGGGATTTATAGCATACTTTTCAGCGTTGAGAATAGGAGTATATTAGAAAATTATTTTTCAGAAGTTCTAGGTCCAATTAGTAGTTCTGATAGTAAAGATAATAATTTAGTTGAAATATTGGAGATGTATCTAAATGAGAATTGTAATATTACAGTTACAGCAGAAAAGCTATTTCTTCATAGAAACACCCTTAAATATAAAATTAAAAAAATAGAAGAACTATTAAATTGTGATTTACGGGATTTCAATGATTGTATTAAAGTAAAGATTGCATTAGACATTGGTAAAATTCTTAAATAGACAGGTAAATAGTATATACAATCTGCTACTTAGAGACTTCAAAGATATTTTATAGTTTTCCGGAATCAAAATATTTATGATTTCAGTAAGTCTCAAAATAAGTCTAAGTTATATATTGATAAAATATTTGAAAAATAAATAATATGGCCAATGTGCACTAATATGTTATTTTTAAGCCTGTATTAATCTAAGTTTTAATATGCTTATGTGCATTTGATCTTTGTATTTTAGTCAAAATAGACAAAAACATTATAATGCTTGGACATAGAAAAGAAAAATAGAAAGTATTATTATATAAACAAGTTAAGAAATTTAAATAAGTTTTATAGGCAATGGAGTCTTTCGTGTAAATAAGCATGATGGCTCCATTTTTATGGAATTAGAAATATATTAAGAAAATAAACGTTAATGGAGGTTTTTATAATGATAGAAGAATCAAATGTAAAATTAGTAACATCAATACCAGGTCCTAAATCAATAGAGATATTAGAGGAAAGAAAAAAATATGTTGCCGATGGAGTTTCAGTATCAACAGATATTGCTATAGCTGAGGCAAAGGGAGCACTAATTAAAGATGTAGATGGAAATGTATTTTTAGATTTTGCAGCAGGGATTGGTGTTCAAAATGTTGGACATTGTGATCCTGAGATTGTTGAAGAAATAAAGAAACAAACAGAATTATTTATTCACCCAAGCTATAATGTAGTAACATATGAATCTTACGGTGCTTTGGCAAAAAAATTAACTGAAATAACAGTTGGAGATTACGAAAAGAAAGTAATGTTTGCTAATAGTGGAGCAGAAGCAGTAGAAAATGCTATAAAAATAGCAAGGACTTATACGAAGAAAACAGGAGTACTTTCAGCTACTGGGTCTTTCCATGGTCGTACAAATATGACTATGTCAATAACAAGTAAATATAAACCATACAAAAATGGTTTTGGACCATTTGCACCAGAAACATATAAATTTGATTTCCCTTATTCATATAGAGCACCACTTGGAGTTTCAGAAGAAGAATATGCAGATGAATGTATTAATAGACTAAAAACTATGCTTAAAACAACACTTTCTCCAGACATGATTGCATGTTTAATAATTGAGCCATTACAAGGTGAAGGCGGATTTGTAGTTCCATCTGCAAAATACATGAGAGAATTGCAAAAAGTTTGTAATGAGAACAATATAGTATTTATAGTTGATGAGATACAAGCAGGATTTGCAAGAACAGGAAAAATGTTTGCGCATGAGCATTATGGTATAGAACCAGATATTATCACTATGTCAAAATCAATAGCTGCTGGAGTACCGCTAAGCGCAGTTGTGGCTAAAAAGGAAATAATGGATTCAGCATGTGTTGGTGGAATTGGCGGAACATATTCTGGAAGTCCTCTTGGATGCGTAGCAGCGCTTAAAGTTATTGAGAAGATTGAAAAAGAAAATCTATGTGAAAAATCATTAAAACTTGGCGGATATATTATGGAAAGACTAAATGAGATGAAGGAAAAGTATACAGTTATAGGTGATGTAAGAGGCTTAGGTGCAATGGTAGGATTAGAATTTGTAAAAGATAGAAGCACAAAAGAGCCAGCAGCAGATTTAGTTAAATCTATAATTAAAAAATGTTATGAAAATGGGGTTATATTCTTAAATGCAGGTATACTTGGCAATGTAATTCGTTTCTTACCACCGCTAGTTATGACAGATGAACAAGTTAAATATGGAATGGATGTATTGGAAGAATCAATAAAAGAGTGTATATAAGTAATGTTGAAATGTTTTAGAAAGCAGTTTCATATATGGTATGTAAAAATATTTGACAATAAAATATCCAAGTAGTAATATTAAATTAAAGCAAAGAAGCTCACATAGTGGGGGGTCTTTGCTTATTTTTTTGTATTAAAAGAAAATTTTTTTACATATAGGATGATAAATTAGACAGTTTTTACAATTGCAAGATGAATGAGAAAAACTATACGTTTTGGCATTTTAGTAAAGACAATAAGTTGTTAAGTGTGTGGAGGGTAATATGGTAGAAACAATAGTATCGTTAGAACTAGCAGTTGATGAGAGGTTAGTAATCAAGAAAAATAGACTTACACCAGTTAAGATTAGTGGAAAAGAAAAGCGAATATGCATTGTCACTGGGCTCCATGGAGATGAGCTTGAAGGTCAATATGTATGTTATAAGTTAATAAAAGAAATAAGAGAAAATATTGAATATCTTAATGGAATCGTTGATATATATCCATCACTTAACCCACTTGGAATAGACTCGATACACCGAGGGATGCCAACTTTTGATTTAGATATGAATAGAATTTTTCCAGGATCAGAAAGTGGAGCTATGGCAGAGCATGTTGCAGCGAAGATTATTGAAGATATAGATGGTGCAGATATGTGCATAGATTTACATGCAAGTAATATATTTTTGAGAGAAGTACCTCAGGTTAGAGTGAGTGATCATATAAAAGATAAGTTAGTACCTTACGCTAAATTATTAAATATGGATTTTATATGGGTACATCCAGAAACTACAGTTTTAGAGTCTACACTCACATATAGTTTAAATAATAAGAATATACCCACATTACTGGTTGAAATGGGAGTTGGAATGAGAATTACAAAAGAATATGGTGATCAACTAGTTACAGGTATATTTAATTTAATGAAAGAATTAGATATATGGACAGGCACAGTAACTCCAGTAAGAGAACCTATTGTGTCTACTGAAAAAGAAGTAAACTTTATAAATGCTAAGGCATCTGGAATATTTATGCCTAGTGTGAAACATTTAAGTGAGATAAAAAAGGGGGAACGAGTTGGAGAAATTTTTAGTTCATTAACTGGCGAGGTTGAGGAACAGGTGATTTCACCATGTGATGGAGTTATATTTACATTAAGAGAATATCCAGTAGTGTACGAAGGCTCTCTTATTGCAAGAGTACTAGGAGGTGCAAAATGAGAAAAGAAATATTATATACATTGAAATCACCTCATAGGGATGATATGAGAGTTACAGGATATAAATTCGGAAAAGGTGAAAAAACTGCTTGTATAGTTGGGGCAATCAGAGGTAATGAAATACAGCAATTATATACTTGCTCTCAACTTATTAAGACTTTGACTAAATTAGAACAAAAAGGTGCAATCTCAAGAGATCGTGAAATCCTCGTTATCCCTTGTGTAAATCCTCATTCAATGAATATAGGAAAAAGATTTTGGACAATGGATAATACTGATATAAATAGAATGTTTCCAGGGGAGAAAAATGGGGAGACTACTCAGAGAATTGCTAATGGTGTTTTTGAACAAGTAAAAGATTATCCATTTGGAATTCAATTTACTAGCTTTTATATGCCAGGAGATTTTATTCCTCATATTAGAATGATGGAAACAGGATATCAAAGTCCAAGCCTTGCGAATTTGTTTGGTTTGCAATATGTATTAATTCGTAAACCAAAACCATATGATACAATGACACTGAATTATAATTGGCAAATGTGGGAGGCTAGTGCATTCTCTTTATATACTAATGCAACAGATCAAATAGATGAAGTTTCTGCCAAACATGCAGTAGTTGCGGTTTTAAGATTTTTGACAAGAATGGGAGTAATTAAATACAATAGTCATAGTGGATACATAGCAAGTGTACTCAAAGAAGATGATTTACTTTCAGTTAAAACAACTACAGGAGGAATATACAGACCATTAAAGAATCCGGGAGATGGAGTGGAAAGAGGAGATGTTCTTGCAGAAATAATCCATCCATATGAAGGTGAAATTGTTGAAAAAATTGTATCTCCCACTGATGGAATTATATTTTTTGCTCATAAATCACCAATGGTCATGGAAAACGTGGTTGCATACAAGATAATAAGAAGACTTCATGAGTAAAATTGATATAACTATTATGAATATTAGCTTTTGATTATGTAAAGTTATATTCATAGTGGTTATTTTTTTATTCTCTAGGAAATTATATTGTTGGATAATCTGTGGATAACTTATAAGAAAGGCTGATTTAGAAGGTTGGCTTTTAAAAGAGAATAAAAAAGAAAATATATTCGCTTGTAAAAAATGTTCTTATATGCAGCAGAGATGCCATTTCTGATGTGCAGATTTTTCTCGCATGCGTTCGAAAAGGCAGATGCGTAAAAAAATCTCCGGCTTCACAGTCGCCTGTGATTTTATTCTTATAAATTTTAAAGGATATTTTAATGAATATAATAATAAATATGCAGAAAATATTATAAAGCATTAAAAGGTATATGTTTTCAGAAGGAATATATTTAAAAATAGTATTAACTTTTATTGACATATGATCATATAATTGATATTATAAGTATACTAATTATATAGGAATTATAGGAATTACGGGAGGGAACAATGGATAGTACATTTTTTACAAAATTTATAATGATAACAAGCTATAAACCAATAATATTTATAGCGATTTTAATAGGTTTATTCTATGGACTTTATAAGCTAGAAAAGGCTAGATTAAACTTTTCAAAACGTATGATTATTTCAACTGTGGGAGGATTATTACTTGGAGTTATAATACAATTTATGGCAGGATTTCCGAGTAATACAGGGGATGTTACCTGGATAGGTGAGGTTACAAAATGGTATGGGCTAGTAGGAAATGGATTCATGGATCTACTAAAAATGTTAGTAGTACCATTAGTTTTTCTTTCAATGTTAAAAGTTATAATAAACATGGATGAAAAACAAAGTTTAGGAAAACTTACTTCTAGATCAATATTTGTTTTATTAGGAACTACAGCTATTGCTTCAATAGTTGCTATAATAATCGGAAATTTATTTAGACTTGGCGTTGGAGTTGAAGCAATCCAAAGTAAAGCTGAATTAAAAGAAATAACATCTTTTGTAGATACTATGAGAGGACTTTTACCAGCAAATCCAATAAAAGCAATGGCAGATGCAAACATAGTGGCTGTTGTTATATTTGCAGCATTTCTTGGAATAGCTATAAGAAAACTAAATAAGACTAACAAGGATATTATAAAACCAGCAATAGATGTTATAGAGGCATTCTATAACATAATGACTACTGTAGCTAGAACAGTTATCAGATTTATGCCATATGCTGTATTACCACTACTTTCAAATACAGTTGCATCAAATGGAATATCAGCGATAATAAATGTGGTTAATTTTATAGTTGCTTTATATGTAAGTGTTATTATTGTATTTGTAATTCATCTTGTAATAATTTCACTTAATGGCTTAAATCCTATTCAATATTTAAGAAATGTAATTGAGCCGTTAGTTTTGGCTTTTACATCTAGATCAAGTCTTGGAACTTTACCAGTCACTATTGAGACTTTGAATAAAAAAGTTGGAGTTGAAAAAGGGATTGCAAGCTTTGCAGGAAGTCTTGGGGCTAATATGGGAATGAATGGCTGTGCTGCTATATATCCAGCATTAATGGCTGTTACAATTGCAAATATGTCTGGAACTCCAATGGATTTTAGCTTCTACGCTATGCTGGTAATTACTATAATTATAAGTTCCTTTGGAATAGCTGGATTACCAGGAACAGCAATAATGTCAGTGTCAGTAGTAATATCAGGAATGGGAATGGGAAGTTTCTTCCCTCTTGCAGGAGGAATACTTGCAATAGATCCGATATTAGATATGGCGAGAACAGCGCTTAATGTTGATGGGTCAATGGTTACAGCAGTAACAGTTGCTAAGAGCTTTAATGGATTAGATAAAGATGTATTTAACAATGTTCAGGAAAAAGTTATAGCAGAAGGAAATTAGAAAAATAGAATTAAGATATTGAAGACCATTAGGTGAGAATATAAATCACCTAATGGTCTTTTTGAATTGAAAGTGTATTAATAATATAAACTAACTTTAAAGAATTGATTATTAAGTGAAACTTGATTCAGTTGCATTTTGGACTTCGTCTTAATATTGGTAAACTTATGTAATGTAGTATAGCTGTTATCTTCAACTTAAAGAAGTATGAGTGTTACAGCAATAGAAATAAAATAAACAAAAAATTATTGACAAAACTGTTCATACTGTATATATTATATATATACAGTATGAACACAAAGGAGGCGAAGTAGTAATTTGAAAATATTACTTTCTAATAAATCTGATTTGCCTATTTATGAGCAAATTAAAGCTCAAATAAAAGAACAAATCCTATCAGGCGAAATTTTAGAAAATGAGTTTTTGCCGTCAATAAGACAGCTGGCGAAAGACTTAGGGATAAGTGTTATTACCACAACCAGAGCTTATTCTGACCTTGAAAGTGAAGGGTTTATAGCAACTCTTAGAGGAAAGGGAAGTTATGTACTTCCTAAGGATAGCGAAATGGTAAGGGAACAATACTTAAAGAAAATAGAAGAAGCCCTCATGGTTGCGATTGAAAATGGGAAACTAGCTAATATATCAAATGATGAATTAGTGGTTATGCTAAAAACATTGGCAGATGAGCAAATTACATAAAGTGAAACTTTTAAGGTAGAGTTTTATACTCAAGCTGAATTTAGCTGAACTTATCCAGGAGCGTGCAGCCGTTATAAGAGAGTGTTACGGATGCTAGCTATCGGATAAAATATATGAAGGCCTAATTATTACAATACAAATTATTATTAGAAAATATGATTTTAAGGAGTAGAGAAATATGAATGCACTTGAAATAAAGAGTTTAAATAAAACATTTAATAGCTTTGATCTTAAGAATATAAATTTAGAATTACCAAAAGGTTATATATTAGGGTATGTTGGACAAAATGGTGCTGGGAAGACAACTACTATAAAGCTTATAATGAATCAATTGAAAAAGGATAGTGGAGAAATAAAAGTGTTTGGTAAGAGTTATGAGGATGGAGAAGAAGTCTATAAAGATATGATAGGATTTGTCGGAGATGAATGCTATTTTCCAATAAATTTTACATTAAAAGATGTAATTAATACACTAAAAGATTTTTATACTTCATTTGATGAAAGTAAATTTAATGAGTATGCTGAAAAATGGAACCTGCCTTATAAGAAAAAGATAAAAGAATTTTCAAAGGGAATGAAAGTTAAATTATCTTTTGCAAGTATTTTATCAAGAAATACAAAACTTCTTCTATTAGATGAGCCAACAAGTGGCCTTGATCCAGTAGTTAGAAATGAGGTTTTAGAAATATTACAGGAATATATAGCTGATGGAGAAAAAAGCGTTCTATTTTCAACGCACATAACAAGTGATCTTGAAAAGATAACAGATTATATCTTCTTTATTAATGATGGAGAAAAGGTATTTTATGATACAACAGAAAATGTGCTAGAAAGTCATCTATTGGTTAAAGGCGGCCTTGACGATTTAACAAAAGAATTAGAAGATAAGTTAATTGGATATAAGTCTTCTAATTTCGGATTTGAAGGATTAATTAATTCAGATAATAGGGAATATGTAAGCAAAGATTTATTGGTAGAAAAACCATCAATGGATGACATTGTGATATTTTATATCAATGGAAAAAGAGATTAGTAATAAAATATTCTATTTATATACGTTGCAAAAATAATTTTTCATCATAATCTAAAAATATTTAAAGAATTTTAGATTGAATTGTGAAATGTGCATTGTGAATTGTGGCATATATATTATGTTTTATCATTAATTTCATGTATAATTTTTAAAGGGAAAGAGGTTTTAAAATATGAATAGATCAGTAAGTTATTTGAAATTTGATTTAAGATTAATAAAAGAAAGTATTAGGCTTTATGTGTTAGCTCCAGCAATATTTTGTGCTTTATTTATGTTTTCAGGAGAAACATACACTATGGCATTATCATACTTATTTTTCTTTTTAATAATTTTAGCAACAATACCGTTTAGTACTCAGGGTAATGAAAAAAGCACTCAGATGTATTATATGTTTCCTGCTAAAATTTCGGATATGGTTCTTGGAAGATTTTTGTATTTAATAGGTGTAGCTTTGTTTATATTTCTCATTAATACATCTATTGTGACCTATCTATATCAGATTATTAGAGTTCAAAACTTTGAAATTTTAACAATGTTCTTTTGCGGTTTAATGAGCTTAATAACTTGTTTTATTCAATATCCTATATATTACAAGTTTGGAATGGAAAAGGGCAAAGCAGTATCATTATTAGTATATCTTTTACCTGCATTCTTCATATTTGCGTTACCATCATTTTTGGTAAATAAGGATGGTTTTATATTAGAGAAATCTTTAGATTTTATTATAAATAATAAGTTAATATTAATAATTATTAGCATGTTAGTCACAATACTTATAGGATATATTTCATATAAAATTTCATATAAAATTTGTAAAGCAAAAGAAATATAGTGTATAAAAGATATTTATTAAAAAATATTTATAAATATTAAGTATAAATTAAGGTAAATTTAATATTTTTTCTATCATTTATTAATAAAAAATATGTATAATAGAAATATGATGAAAAGTAAATTATTAACATACATTGTATTTTTATCATAAATAATGAGTATTTACAGGGGGAAAGAAACAATGAAAATGAAAAAAACTTTGGCATTCATTATGACAGCAGCTTTAACTGTTGGAACAATGGCTGGATGTAGCCAAGCAACACTTAATTATGCACAGGAGCTTTCAAATACCGCTAAATGGGAGGCAACAACATCAAGTATTGATGGAGATGTAAATATCAATGTAAAAGGAAAAGATGGAACTGAAACAAAACAAGAAATAAAATTTGCAGCTACTGGATATACAGCAAAAGATAAATCATATGTTGATATGACATTTACTGATCCAGCAGGAAAGCTTAATATTCCAGAACTTAAAGCATATTGCGATGGAACTACAAGTTATATAAATAAGAGCTTTTACCAAGGAATATCTTCTTTAACTGGACAAAGCGCTCCAACAGGTTTAAATAATATAACTCAAGATTATATAGGTATTGATACAGAAGCATCAGGTGTTGATGTGACTAAATTAAAAGCACTAATGACTCAACCTGATGGAATGGTTGAATTTGGAAAGATGATATTTGGAGGAAATACTGATCTTGATTTACCTTTCGTTCAAGATGGAAGAGAATATACAATAAGTCTTGATGCAGATAAAACTGTAGATTTAGCTGCAAAAGCATTAAAAGCAACAGCTAATAATTTAGATAATCTTAATAGTACATTTAAGTTAGGATTGCCAGCTGAAAGTATTACACAGATGAAAACTGCTGCTAACAGCCCAGAATTTGATAAATCATTACCTGAAATTAAGGCAGCATTAGCTGGAACAACTATTAATTCAAAAGAAGTGTTCACAGATAATGATTATAGCTCAGATTTCAATATGAATTTACAAATTAAAGATTTTGGAACTATTGCATTAACTATGAAAAGAACAGATACTAAGAGTGATGTTAAAGGGATAACATTCCCAACTAGCACATTAAAAGTTTCTCAAGAAGAGTTTAATAAATTAATGGTTCCAGCAAATAAAACTATAGCATCATCTACAAATGTAGTATCAAAATAATACTTTAAAATAACTAAATAAAAGTTGTATCAGAATTGGACCGCTTCTTATCAAGTAGATAAGGAGTGGTTCATTTTGATATAGCTTTTTTTATTCTCTAGGAATTTATATTGGTGGACAATCTGTGGATATTGTGCTCATTGTTGGTATAAATTATGAAAAAGGCTGATTAAGAAGGTCGTGTTTTAAATGTGGAAACTTAATTACAATATATATGATTTGAATATGTTTTTAGAATTAAAGTAAAATTTTGTATGAACATATTGTTTTGAACAATGAAAGGTGTTAATATAATATTGTTCAAAATATGAACCTTGTGGAGGGGGAAAATGGGTAAAGTAAAAACAGCAGTAATTCTAGCAGCTGGAATGGGATCAAGATTGCAGGATATAACAAAGGATATGTTACCAAAAGGATTTATAAGGGTAAATGGGAAAAGCTTGATAGAAAGATCTATTGAGAAATTAAGAAGTCTAGGCATAGATAAAATTTATATAGTAACAGGACATTTGCATGAATTTTATGATGAGCTAGCAAAAGATAAAAATTATATAGAAACAAGAAAAAATAGAAAATATAAAGCTACTGGCAGCATGACTTCACTATCAATTCTTGAAGATGAATTAAAAGAAGACTTTCTGTTGCTTGAAAGTGATTTAATATATGAAGTTTATGCACTAATAAAGACTATAAATTTTGAAGAAAATGATTGTGTTTTATTAAGTGGAAAAACAGATTCCGGAGATGAATGCTATGTAGAAGTTAGAGATAATAACTTATATAAAATATCCAAAAGAGAAGAAGATATAGGACATGTATATGGGGAATTGGTCGGTATTTCTAAAATATCGTTAGAGCTATATAAAGAAATGCTGAAGCAGTATAAAGAATTTAATAGGAAAATATATGATTATGATAGCCTTTTTGCAGATAAGTGTGAGAAGTCAAAGAGATATGACTATGAAGATGCAATATTTGATGCTGCTAAAAAAAGGAAAGTAGGATATTTAAAGATTGAAAACTTAGTATGGGGAGAAGTAGATGATAAAAATCATCTTGAAAGAATAAAAAAATCAATTATTCCAAAGTTAGAAAAAAGTTCGGAAGAAAGGGCTGTATAAAGAAGCTGTGTAAATAATGCTCTAAATCAATAGGCTTTTTGCGGTTGATTTTTAAGATCTACAAATATAGATATAAATCTAGAAAAATAGGAGAGTGTGAAAGAATATGAAGACAGTTTATGTTGCTATGAGTGCTGATATAATTCATCAAGGACATTTAAATGTATTAAATGAAGCAAGAAGATTTGGAGATATAATAGTAGGATTGCATACAGATGAGGTTATAAGAGGTTATTGGAGAAATCCAATAATGAAATATGATGAGAGAAAAGAAGTAATGAGTAATATTAAAGGGGTTATATCAGTAATTCCTCAAGAAAGCTTAGATCAAGTTCCAAACCTTCTTGAAATTAAACCTAACTATGTTATTCATGGAGATGATTGGAAGGAAGGTTCACAAAAGGAGTTAAGGGAAAAGGTTATAGATGCGCTAAAAGAATGGGGAGGAGAACTTGTAGAAGTTCCATATACTAAAGGGGTTTCAATTTCAAAACTAGATGAGGAATTAGCTCAAATAGGTATAACGCCTCAAATGAGAATGAAAGGACTAAAGGAACTAATTTATTCAAAGAAACCGTTAAGAATACTTGAAGCTCATAATGGTTTAACTGGGCTAATTGTTGAAAAGACTAAAGTTCAAAAGGATGGGAAAATAAAAGAGTTTGATGGTATGTGGATTAGTTCTCTATGTGATTCAACAGCCAAAGGAAAACCTGATATAGAGCTGGTAGATTTAACATCAAGATTAAATACAATCAATGATATCTTAGAGGTGACAACCAAACCAATAATTGTTGATGGAGATACAGGAGGACAAATTGAACACTTTGTTTATACAGTTAAGACTTTAGAGAGATTAGGAGTTTCAGCAGTCATTATTGAAGATAAAACTGGTCTCAAGAAAAACTCATTATTTGGAACAGAGGTGCAGCAAACGCAAGATACAATAGAACATTTCTGTGACAAAATAAGAGCGGGGAGGGAAGTTAGAGTCACTAGTGATTTCATGATAATTTCGAGAATTGAAAGTTTAATTGCAGGGGCTGGAATGGATGATGCTATAGAAAGGGCTAGAGCTTATATTGAAGCAGGCACAGATGGTATTATGATTCATAGTAAAGAGAAAGATGGAAGAGAAATTATTGAATTCTGTAGAAGGTATAATGAGTTTGAAAATCGAGTACCTTTAGTGGTAGTCCCAACTTCATATAATTTTATGAAAGAGGAAGAACTAAGGGAGTTAGGAGTTAACGTTATTATCTATGCAAATCATCTTATAAGAAGTGCATATCCAGCAATGGTAAATACAGCGAAAAGTATTTTAGAGAATGGAAGATCAAAAGAAGCTTCAATAAATTGTATGCCTATAAAAGAAATACTTACGTTGATTCCAGGAGGAATGTAATTAAGTACAATCAGCATAAAACCAATATTTAAGGAGTTAAAAAGAATGATTGAAGTAAAAGAGTTTTATAATGAGCTATTAAATAATAATATAGATTTCTTTACAGGGGTTCCGGATTCCTTACTAAAGTCTTTTTGTGCATACATTAAGGAAAATGTAAGTAGCGAAAAGAATATAATTTCAGCTAATGAGGGGAATGCAATAGGAATAGCAGCAGGATATCACTTGGCAACAAAGAAAATTGCTCTAGTATACATGCAAAACTCAGGCCTTGGAAATGCATTAAATCCGCTTGTATCACTTACAGATGAATTGGTCTATAGTATACCAGTGCTTTTAATAGTTGGCTGGAGAGGTGAGCCAAATAAGAAAGATGAACCCCAACATAAGAAACAAGGACTTGTTACAATAGAAATATTAGATCTGCTAAGCATTAAATATGATATTTTAGATAATAACACAAGCAATGATGAAATGAGAAAAAAGATAAGGAAAGCCAATAATTATATGAAGGAAAATAACGAGCCCTATGCATTGGTAGTAAAGAAGGATACTTTTGATGAATATCAAATAAAGTATGATAAAACTTTGGATTTAGAAATGACTAGGGAAGATGCTATAGAGATTGTAATGTCTAAAATGAAAGAAAAATCAGTTGTGGTATCGACAACGGGAATGGCATCGAGGGAACTTTTTGAATTGAGAGAAAGATACAATGGAGATCATAGTAAGGATTTTTTAACAGTAGGATCTATGGGACATGCATCGCAAATAGCATTGGGAATTGCATTAAGCAGGAAAGACAGAGATGTTTATTGTATTGATGGAGATGGTGCTTTAATAATGCATCTTGGTGGTTTAGCTATAATAGGAAATCAAAATACAGATAATCTTAAGCATATTTTGATAAACAATGGAGCTCATGATTCAGTAGGAGGCCAAGAAACTGTAGGATTTAAAATAGATACTTTAGCTATTGCTAAAGCATGTGGGTATAAAGAATTCTATTCATGTAGTTCAAGAGATGAGTTACTTGGGGTATCAGAAAAAATAAGCAATGAAAAAGGTCCTGTATTTTTAGAGATAAAAGTAAAAAAGGGTTCGAGAAAAGATTTAGGAAGACCTACAAAAACACCAATTGAAAATAAAGAAATGTTTATGAAAGCTTTAGAAAATTAATATATATCAAAAACAATTCCTCATCATAATTCTAAAAATATTTCAAGAATTTTAGCCGTAATTGTGAATTATGAAATGTGCATTGTGAATTGTGAATTGCAACATATATATATTATAAAAATTTTAATTCATTGAAGTTTGTCTTAAATCATCAGATAATGCAAGCAGGATACTTTTATAATGAATGAATTATATTATTTAGAATTTATATATAAAAGAAAATAGGATGGTATGCTGATTTGTTATTTTTTTGATTAAACCGCGTAGGGAGGAAATTAATTTGGAAATCAGAAGAAATATATTATTAAATCCAGGACCTGCTACTACATCAGATACAGTAAAACTTGCTCAAATTGTACCCGATATTTGTCCAAGAGAAAAGGAATTTGGGAGCATTATGGAGTTTGTATCAAGAGAACTTACTGAATTTGTAGGTTCAAATGAAAAGTATACAACCATACTATTTGGAGGATCGGGAACTGCAGCAGTTGAAGCAATTTTAAGTTCGGCAGTGGACAATAAAACAATATTGATAATTAACAATGGAGCTTATGGTAAGCGAATGTGCGAAATTGCAGAAATATATAATCTAAATTATATAGAATTTAAAAGTTCTCCAATGGAACCAATAAATGCAAAAGAGTTGGAAGAAATAATTAGAAAAAATAATGAAGAAAGCAAAATAAATGATTGCAGAGTTATAAGTCATTTAGCAGTAGTCCATCATGAGACTACAACAGGGCTATTAAATGATATAGAATTACTAGGTGAAATTTGCAAGAAATATAATATTGATATGATAGTAGACGCAATGAGTTCATTTGCAGGGATACCTATAGGTATGGATAAGATGAATATAAGATATTTAGCATCGAGTTCAAATAAATGCATACAAGGTATGGCAGGAATAAGCTTTGTAATAGCAGATAAGAAGGCTTTGAATAAAACTCAAAATATAAAACCTAGAAATCTCTACCTTAATATATACAAACAATATTCATATTTTAAAGATAATTATCAAATGAGATTTACGCCGCCAGTTCAAATACTTTATGCATTAAAGCAGGCAATAATAGAGGCTAAGAGTGAGACAATAGATAAGAGATATAAGAGATATAAAGAGTGTTGCAAAATTTTATGGGATGGATTGGATAGACTTAATTTGAATATATTAATAGATAAGCACATATCATCAATGCTTTTGACTTCAGTAATTGAGCCACAGATAAAAAATTATGAATTCGATAGATTACATGATTACTTATATAGCAGGGGATTTACTATATATCCAGGAAAGATATCTTCAGAAAACACATTTAGAATAGCTAATATAGGTGATATATATCCAGATGATATGAGGAGATTTGTAAAAATATTAGAAGAGTATTTTACAGGTATTATATAATAATACCTGTATTAGCCTAATCTTCATAATTAAAAAATCTTTTAAATATTAGTGTTAATAGAAGAACTATAACCGATATTAAGGCAATAGTACCACCAGGTGCACTATTTATATAATAGGAAGATATAAGTCCTATCATAACATCTACAAAACCAAAAATAATAGCAAAAATTAGGGTCTTAGTGAACCCTTTTTTTAATTGCATAGCTGTTGCAACTGGAACTACTATGATTGATGAAACAACAAGGATACCCATAACTCTTATAGATAGAGAAATTGTTGCACCAACAAGCAGTGTAAAAATATAATTAACGAGTTTAACGTTTATTCCAGATGTTTTTGCTCCATTTTCATCAAAAGTTACATATATTAATTTATTGTATAGAAATAGAAGACATATAAGGCATATTCCTCCAACAATAGCGATTAAGAATATGTCAGAGTCTGTTACAGTTAAAATACTTCCAAATAAAAATGAATCTACTTTAGCTGAAGCTTTACCACTACTTATTAAAATAATAGCTATTCCTAAACTTAATGTCAGAACAATTGACATTACAAGTTCTGCATATTTCTTATAGTACGTTCTTAGAAATTCTATTACAAGAGCGCAAATACTAGTAAATGAAAATGCAGTTAAAAGTGGGTCAATCCCTAAAACAAGACCAATTGCTACTCCAGCAAAAGATGAATGAGATAATGTATCACCAATCATTGAATAACGTCTAAGAACAATAAAAAGTCCTATAAAGGGACACAGCATAGAAACAATAAAGCCAGCAATAAATGCATTTTGCATAAAACCTAATTGAAACATAAATTATTACCTTCCTAAATATAGTTTAACTACTTAAATTATGTTGTAAAATGAATCTTCAGATTCTAAATATCTTTTAAAATCTTCCTTTGTATATAATTTCATAGAACAATTTTCTAATTTTAAAATGTGTGTTGAATATTTTAATGCAACCTTAGTATTATGTTCAACAGAGATAATAGTTTTTCCTAAATCCCTATTTAAACTTTGGAGTAGAGGATAGATTTCATTTTGGCTCTTTTCATCTATTCCAGTTGATGGTTCATCTAATATTATTAAATCAGGATCGCCGATTAAGGCCCTGGCAATAAAAATTCTTTGCTGTTGTCCACCTGAAAGATTGCCTATTAATTTATTGCTAAATTCACTCATATTCACATTTTTTAGAGAACTTTGAATGCACTTTGAATTCTTAATTCCCACTGTCTTGGCATGGCAAGACAAAACTTCCTTAACTGTTATTGGAAATTCTGCATTAAAATTATCAAGTCTTTGTGAAACATATGAAATTTTATTAGAATCTAAACTGATACAACCACTATCAGGCTTTAGAAGCCCTAATATAAGTTTTACTAGTGTACTCTTACAACTTCCGTTTTCACCAAGTATAGATAGATAAATTCCAGTAGGTATATTAAGATTAATATTTTTTAATAAATCTGTTCCTTTTGTATAGGAAAATGATAGATTTTTTATAGTAATCAAATAATCAACTCCTTAAAGCATTATTATATTATACACTCAAATGCAAATAATTTGCAATATAATATATTTTTATATTATGATTAATATCCAATACAATAACTATTTTATACTACAATACTATAAAAAATTGTCAGAGAGAGTCAACTTTGATTATGAACATATATCCTCATCATATGATTTTATATGCTATTATAGAAGCGACTTTTGGATTGAAATATGTCTTAAATTAGTATAGAATTAAATGGAAATCGTAGTAGAAAAACAAGAAATAGGAGGGACAAATGAAAAAAAAGCTTATATATATGTTATTCCCTATTATTGCAGCTGTAGTAACCGTTATGTTACTTAATATTTTTTTAGATAAAGAAATAGGAACTATGCTAAAAAGCAAGGATTTAACTGAAATAAATATAGAGTATGGAAGCAGTTATAAAGATAGGGGACTCGTATATAATGAATTTGTTACAAATAATAATTATCAAATATTAGAGGGGTCATCAGAGTTAGGTGCACCAGTCTCACAATTAGCTACAACTTTTTTTCCTGTAGAAGGAATGGATACAATCGTAACTAATGGTAGAGCATATTGCCAGGACTTGACTCAGATATCTAATTTAGGAAGCCAAAATACCCAGAATAAACCAAATGTTGCATTTATAATTTCACTTCAGTGGTTTATGGGTGATCATGGTGTTGATGGTACAGACTTTCAAGCTAATTTTGCACCAGTGCAATTTTATAAATTTTTATCAAATAAAGAAATAAGTGAAGAACATAAAAAAACATATGCAGCTAGAGTAGACAAGCTGTTAACAGGAAGCTCACAATATATACCAGAAAAGCTTTATGCAAAATTTTATACAAACGATAATTTAATATCTAAAATGTCAAGTGTTATATTTAAGCCATATTTTGTCGCAAGGGAAAATATTGTTGAACTTAAAGACAAAGGCCTATTATATAGAAGGTTAAAGAAACTACCTGAAAAATCAGAAAAACAGCTGAGAACAGTTGATTGGAATGAAGAGTATAAGAAGGCCGAGGAAGAAGCAAAGAAACAAGTAACTAATAATGAGTTCTACGTATATGACACATATTATGACAAGAATTTAAAAAATAATTTACAATCTCAAAAAGATATAAATAAAAATGTTGATTTAATGAATTCAAAAGAATTTGATGACTATGAATTATATTTAGACACTTGTGTTGATCTAGGTATAAAGCCATATATAATTTTAGCACCAACTAATGGAAGATGGTATGATTACACTGGAATGACTAAGCAAAGTAGAGATGAGTTTTTCGATAAAGTGGAAGAAATGGCTAAAGAAAGAGGATTTGAAGTTTTGAACTTAAAAGATCAAGAATATACGCCTTATTTTATGTGTGATGTAATGCATTTGGGATGGAAAGGATGGCTTGAAATTGATGAGCAACTTTATAAACGAAATAAAGAAAAATAGAGCTTTAGGATTTGCATTAGTAAGTTCAATTGTAGTTATTTTAGCAATTCTAGTACTAACATTTGAACCATTTGCTGAAATACCATTTGTATATAATCAATTTTAAGGGAGATATAAATAATGAAGATTTTAGAAGGTATAAAAAAATACTCAAACAGTAATAGAATTGCATTAAAATGCGATGGGAATGTTATGACATATGCAGAATTAGATACAATATCGGAATGCATAGCAGCTTTTTTATTAAAGGAATTTAAAGACGATAGAACGCCTATTATTATATATGGGAATAAGGAAAATTTAATGATGGCAGTTATGATGGCTGCTTTAAAGTCAGGAAGAGCTTATATACCAATAGATATTAGCTATCCAAAAGAGAGAGTGGAAACAATTATAAGCGAGGTTCATCCAAAGGTTCTTATTGATTTTAGTAAAGAAAGCAATTTCGAAAGTATAAGGATCTTAAAAGATAAAGATATTGAAGAAATAGTAAAAGAATATGAAGATGTTAAAGTAGAAAAAGGAAATTGGGTAAAAGAAGATGAAAATGCATATATACTATTCACTTCTGGAAGCACTGGAAAGCCAAAAGGTGTTCAAATAAGCAGTAACAATTTAGATAATTTTGTTGAGTGGATTGCAGAATATTTAAATTTAGATGAAAAAGAAGAAGTATTCATGAATCAGGCTGCATACTCTTTTGATCTATCTGTAACATCAATTTACCCAGGATTATGCTATGGGAAAACATTACATGGATTTTCAAAAGAAACACTTTCAAATTTAAGAAATATGTTTGATGATATGAGACAATCTGATATTAATATATGGGTATCAACTCCTTCATTTGCAGGAATGTGTGTTGCAGAAAAAGATTTTAATTCTACAATGCTTCAGAATTTAAAAGCGATGATATTTGTAGGAGAGGTATTACCAAAACCATTATGCGAGGAACTTATAAATAGATTCCCAGGAACAAGGGTAGTAAATGGATATGGTCCAACAGAGGCAACTGTAGCAGTTTCAGCTAATGATATGAGCAAGGAATTATTGTTAGAAGAAGGAAGCTTGCCTATTGGATATCCAATGAAAACATCAGTTGTAAAGATTATTGATGATGAAGGCAACGTGCTAGGTGATGGAGAAAAAGGAGAAATAGTAATTGTAGGTCCTAGTGTAAGCAAAGGATACTTTAATAATGAACAGGCTACTGCAAAAGCATTTTTCTATGATGATTATAATGGATCTAAATGTAGAGCATATAGAACAGGAGATTTAGGCTATTATGTAAATGGAAATTTATATTATTGTGG
This sequence comes from Clostridium beijerinckii HUN142, assembly GCF_000621745.1. Taxonomy (GTDB): domain Bacteria; phylum Bacillota; class Clostridia; order Clostridiales; family Clostridiaceae; genus Clostridium; species Clostridium beijerinckii_A. The sequence continues at coordinate 123,250 of NZ_KK211335.1, forward strand.
AAGAAAGGATTTCCAAATAAAGCTTAATGGTTTTAGAATAGAAATAGAAGATATAGAAAATAACTTAGTTAAAGTTAGTAATATAAAAAATGCAGCTGTTGTTCCAATAGAGAAAGATGGAAAAATTGCATATTTAACTGCGTTTATTGAGTTAAAAGAAGATAATGGATTAAGTGGATTAAAAAATGGAATAATGATAAAAAAAGAGTTGGCGAATTTGATTCCTTCATACATGGTACCTAGAAATATAAAAATTATTAAGCAATTTCCGACTAATGTAAATGGGAAGATTGACAGGAAAAAACTATTGGAGGAAGTATAATGAAGTTGACACAATACGGAGATTACTTTTACTTATATATCTTGCTATTAACATTTATTCCGGCCATAGTTTTAGGTCTAAATGGGATTAAATCAAAATATTATGGAATAATTGCTTCGGCTGTAATGATATATTTGATCATGGGAAAAAGTTTAGGATTAGCTTTATTTTCAATGTTTTTAGTTGGCGAAATTTTTGTTATATACTTATATTTGTTTGTTAGAAAGAAAACAGATAACAAATATTTATATTGGTTATTCTTGTTTGCATCAATAATTCCGCTTATATTAACTAAAGTAGCAGGGGTTACACATTATGCTTCATACATTGGGTTTATTGGTTTATCATATTTAAATTTTAAGGCAATACAAGTAGTGATAGAAATTTATGATGGTAGAATAACTCAAATAAATTTTATGACATTTATTCATTTTATAACATTTTTTCCGACCCTAAGTTCTGGACCTATAGACAGATGGAAAAGATTTGAGGATGATTTAAATAGAAAAGTAGAAAAGAATATATATTTAGAAGAATATTTAATTCCAGGTCTGAAAAAGATATTTATTGCAATTGCGTATAAATTTATATTAGCATATTTAATTGATACATATTGGTTGTTAAAAATACCTTCAGGCATTACAATATTAAATAGTGTAAATTATATGTATGCCTACACAATGTATTTATTCTTTGATTTTGCAGGATACAGCTTGTTTGCGGTTGGGTCAAGTTATATCTTTGGAATTAAAACGCCAGATAACTTTAATAAACCTTTCTTAAGTAAGGATATGAAAGAATTTTGGACAAGATGGCATATATCTTTATCAAGATGGTTTGGAGATTATATTTTCTCAAGGTTTGTGTTAAATTCCATGAGAAAAAAGAGATTTAAGAATAGGTTTGTTGCTTCTCATGTGGCTCAAATTATTACTATGTTTATAATGGGGTTATGGCATGGACTAACTGTATACTATATAATTTATGGATTATATCAAGGAATTGCATTAGTCTTAACTGATATTTATCAGAGGAAATCAAGTTTTTATAAGAAACATAAAAAAGAGAAATGGTTTAATTATGCTCAGGTTTTAGTAACATTTCACATAGTATGTTTCGGTATGTTGATATTTTCAGGATATTTATTTAAATAGAAATAGACAAGCTAAGGAATTAAAAAATAGTATTATAAGAAGGAGTATATTATTATGAAAGATAAAGTTTTAGAAATATTTACTGAAGTTACAGGAAATGATGAAATAGCAGAAGATTTTGATTTAGATCTTTTTGAAGCTGGATTACTAGATTCTCTAGCAATAATTGAAGTTTTAATTCAAATAGAAGAAAAGCTAGGAATTAAATTACAGCCTACAGATTTAGAAAGAGAAGATATGTCAACTGTTAATAAGTTGGCTGCATTCTTAGAAACTAGATAAAATCTATGATATTTAAATGTGAACTCATATTTATTCAATAACTCTCCAAAAGAAGGAATACTTTTTTGTTCCGGTATGCTGGAGAATAAAACTGTGGATTTTTAACATTAGAAATGGAACAACTTTTAATGAAGAAATGCCTACAGTTTTATTCTCAATGCAATCCTCCACAAAAGAGTATTCCTTCTTTCTAGTATTATATATAGTGCACAATTTTAGTTCTTATTTTTGGTATCTATATATTTGAATTATTATATTTACTTAAACTTTAAATTTGTTTCCATACTAGAAATTCCATACATTTTTGTGAAACAAGCATTTGAAATTAAGCTGCTAAGGTTCTTAGTACAAGGCTGTTCTATTTGTGCTTGTCACATTGAGATGGGAGCATGCAGAAATGGGCACAACCTTGTGGTTAGAACCTTTCAGCGAAAATTTCATAGTCTTGTGGAACAAAAATGTACGGAATTTTGAAGGGAAATCGTATAAGTATGAATTTATTTATTCATTAAATATTTTTTCTAGACACCAGCTTTTCTTATCATCTTTTTTAAAGCTTCCTTTAATTGAAATGTTTTTATGGGGAGCAGCTTTAGAAAGTCCAGATGCTTCAACAACAGCAGTTTCACCATCACTGTATAGGAGTGACATTTTTTGAACTCTAAGGAGTTTATTTTCTGATGACGAGCCAGTGGTAAAATTATATTCTACAGCAAATCCAAGATCCTTGGAATTGCTTGATATATAAATATTACGAGTCATAAAGAATGAAGTTATAATTATTATTCCAAATGAAATAGTTAAAGATAACATAATTTTTCTTTTGTTTCTTAGAGTAATATTTTTCTGGAGTCTTCGTCTTCGGCGTCTTTTATAAACAAAGCACTCTTCTTGAAGCTGTATGTTATTTAGCATGCTTTATTATACCTCCTTTATTTTTTTGATGTGCCTTAAGTATAGTTTGAAGAAATTAATAAATAAAATTGAATTCATAGTATATGAGTGAACATAAGAAAATATTACCATATAATTCCATATAATAAAAACAAAAGCGTATGACAAAGTTAAGGAAAAAACATTATTATCTGAGTGAATTCTGAATATGATCTTATTTTTGGAAAAAAGTTTACCAGGTTTTATTTTTATGGTTATAAAATGTCTTTTTTGATATAATTTTATATAAGAAATTAACTATATATATTAAATTAGTTTTATACTTTATTGAACTATGACTAAAAATAAGAATATAGGAGATTTTCTAAAACTTATATATATTTTAGTTTATTAAGGCATAATCAAAAAAATAACAGGATGGTGGAACTATGGATTTTTCAAGTTTAGTATTAATAGAAAAAGATAAGGAAACAGGATTCATAAAGAAAGAACTAGGAAGTTTTGAAGTAAATGAAGGAGCATTATTTGTAAAAAAACTTTATGTGTTGGATGATATTGTATATATGTATTTCGATACAAATAAAAATGTAGAAGAATGGGAATACTCAGCAATATATGATCTATTTAATAATGAAGTGTTTACTGAAAAGGGATATGAAATTGAAGAGGATTTAGAAGAATACAATCCCACATATATAATAAAATTTAAGTATGTAGATGACTATGATGTAATAAAAGGGAAAATACAAGAAGTTGTATCAATAATAGACAGAGAAATGAACGCAGTATTTGAGTCTATTCAAGGAAAAGAATCTGAATATACAGAATAGATAAAAGATATTTTATAGTCATTTGTATGCATTTCCAAAGCATATTCTTAAGAATATATATGGTAATATTCTTGAGATAAGTAAGATTTAGAATTTCACTAAAATTTATAAAGGAAGGTGTGTTAATATGAGCGATTTAAAGAAAAGAGAAGAAATTGAAGATAAGTTTAAATGGAAGGTTGATAAGATTTATAAGAGTATAGAGGATTGGGAAAAAGACTTTGAAGATGTAAAAAATGAAGCAATCAGATTAAAAGATTTTTCGGGAAAACTTGTAAATGGAGAAGCAATACTAGATTACTTAAAGGTTAATGAAAAAGTATCTAGAAAGGCAGAAAATTTATTTATTTATGCTCACTTGAAGTGTGATGAAGATACTTCAAATACTACTTACCAAAGTTTAATGAGTAAAGTAGATATATATATGGCGGAGCTTGCGAGTTACACAGCTTTTTTTGTACCAGAAATCTTAAGTCTAGATGATAGTTTTATTAAAAGTGAAATAAATAGGTTAGATGAATTAAAACAATTTGAATTTTTAATTGATGATATACTAAAAGAAAAGCCACACATATTGTCTAAAGAAATGGAAGAATTATTGGCGGCAGCATCAGATTGCTTGGATGCACCTTCTGCAATACACAATATATTAACTAATGCAGATATGACATTTGGGAAAATAGAGGATGAAGATGGTAATGAAGTTGAATTAACAGAAGGAAACTATTCTTCATTCATAAGAGGTAAAAATAGACAGGTAAGAAAAGCAGCATTTGAAAAATTGTTTGGAGAATATGATAAATTGAAGAATACTCTAGCAACTTCTCTAAGTGCATCAATAAAAACTTTCAATTTCAGCAGCAGAGTTAGAAAATATAACAGTGCATTGGAAGCATCACTGAAACCTAATAACATTCCTTTAGAAGTTTATAAAAATGCAATTAAAGTAATAAATAACAATTTGGATTCGCTTCATAGATATGTAAATATTAAGAAGAAATTATTAGGATTGGATGAAATCCACATGTATGATTTATATGTTCCAGTCATTGAAATTCCAAAAGAAAAAATTGAATTTAATGATGGAGTAAATATAGTATTAAAAGCATTAAATCCTTTAGGAACAGAGTATTTAGACATATTTAAAAGTGGAGTCAATGATGGTTGGATAGATATATATGAAAACAAAGGAAAGAGAGGAGGAGCATACTCTTGGGGTGGGTATGATACAATGCCTTATGTATTATTGAATTATAATAATGAATTAGGAGATGTCTCGACATTAGCACACGAAATGGGTCATTCGATTCATTCATATTATTCAAGAAAAGAGCAGCCATATTACTATGCAAACTATACTTTATTCTGTGCAGAAGTTGCATCTACAACGAATGAATCATTACTTATTCACTATCTAATTGAAAATGAAAAGGATGAGAAGAAAAAATTATATTTAATAAACCAAGAATTAGAACAGATAAGAACAACTGTATTTAGACAACTGATGTTCGCAGAATTCGAATTATATACACATGAAACACTAGAAAAAGGAATACCATTAACAGCAGAAGATTATAATAAAGCTTGGCATGATTTAAATGTTAAGTACTTTGGAAATGAAATTGTGATAGATAAAGAGGTAGATGTTGAATGGTCAAGAATTCCTCATTTTTACTCGGATTTTTATGTTTATCAATATGCTACAGGTTATGCTGCAGCTTCAGCTTTTTCGAAAGCTATCTTAGACGGGAAAGAAAATGCAGTAGAAAAATATAAAGGATTCTTAAAATCAGGTGGAAGTGATTATCCAATAAATATTTTAAGGAACGCAGGAGTAGATATGACAACAGATACGCCAATAGAAGCTACAATAAAGAGATTTAATGAACTTTTAGATATGATAGATAAATAGAACTCATGAAATAATAAAGTATAATCTAAGAGATATTTTATAACGTATAATGTGAAATTCACAATTAAAGCAGTAAATAAATTGTCTATAATTGTGAATTTACATTATAAACTAAGATATAAATTTTTAAATGAGAATGGGTAAGGGATTATGAATAACTTTAAAGAAGAGTTTTATAAGATTTTGTTAAATACAGAAAGTTTCTATATGAAGCAATATTATAGTAATTTTCATGAAAAAGAAATATTTCTTGCAATTAAAGAGTTATCGAATGGAATATATTGTGTTTTGATAAGCGATGAAGAAAATGAAAATATAGATTCTTTAGAAGCTTTTGAATATCTAAAAACTTTAGGAAAAGACTTTTCCCTAAATATGATAATTTTATCTAAACAAGAATATACATATATAAATCATACAACCATGGCAAATAAACTTATTGTGAATAAGGAGAATTATAAAGTTAATAGCTGTGATAAGTCATGTTTGCCATTGAAAAAGATATTTGAAGTGTATATAAATAAAAGTGAGGTAGGTAATACTGACAATAGGAAAGACTTTTTTAGATATAAAATTCCAACAATGATTTTAATATCAATTAATATAGTAATATTTGTAGTAATGCAAATTGAAATTTACAATATTAAGCATTCATTAGGTTCATCACAATTGTTATCAGAGGAAATGATAAATGTAATAAATAATTCAGTATTAATAAGATTTGGAGCTAAATATAATGAACTTATAAACAATGGAGAAATATGGAGATTATTAACTTGTGCTTTTTTACATTCTAGTCTTATACACATAGCATTTAATATGTATTCTTTGTATATAATAGGTCCACAAATTCAACAGATTTATGGAGCTAAAAAATATTTAGTTATTTACATCACTTCTTGTATAACAGCATCAATATTAAGTTATCTAGCAAGTCCATATACTATATCAGTAGGAGCATCAGGCGGTATATTTGGCCTTTTGGGAGCTTTGTTAGCATTTGCAATTATAGAGAGACATAGATTGCAGAAAAAATATATATCTAGCTTACTACAAATAATACTTATAAATTTATTTATAGGATTGAGTGTAAGAAATATTGATAATTATGCACACATAGGTGGACTTATTGGGGGAGCATTAATTGGATATATCACTTATAAAATATCAAATAAACAATATAAAAACTAAATAAATTTATATATTTTTATTACTTGGGAAATATCAGAAATTACGCTAGAAAAAATAATATGTAAAGGATTTTATCAAGGCAATATTAATTTTATCTTAAGAAAATAGGGTTGATTTTTTATTTTTATTGAAATATTATTAAATAGGTATAGTATGATGATAAATATATAAAATAATAAATGGGAATAAATCTCATTAAATATTAGGAGTGAATGTAATGGGAAAATACATTTTTACCATAACAGCATTTTTTCAAATTTTTGTTTTTGCGATAACATGTTACTATTTAGCTTTAGGAGTTATAGGGCTTTTCAGAAAGAAAGAAAATAAGAACTATGAACCTAAAAATAAATTTGCATTGTTAATTGCAGCGCATAATGAGGAAGTTGTTATTGGTAGTCTCATAGAAAGTATGTTAAAACTAGATTATCCTAAGGAAATGTATGATGTTTTTGTTATTGCAGATAATTGCACAGATGATACAGCTAAGATATCTAAGAATTATGGAGTAAATGTTTGTGAAAGATTTGCAAAAGATAAAAGAGGAAAAGGTTATGCGTTAGAGTGGATGTTTGCAAAGTTATTTGCAATGGAAAAACAGTATGATGCTATTGCTATTTTCGATGCAGATAATCTTGTACATAAAGATTTCTTAAAAGAGATTAATTCAAAGATGCTGGAAGGCTATAAAGTTGTTCAAGGATATATAGATAGTAAGAATCCAGATGATTCATGGATTTCTGCCGCTTATTCAATAGCTTTTTGGACTCAAAACAGAATGTTCCAATTAGCTAGAGCTAATATAGGGTTTTCTAATCAAATTGGTGGAACAGGATTTGCTATTGAAACTAAGACATTGAAAAAATTAGGCTGGGGTGCTACCTGTTTAACAGAGGATTTAGAATTCTCTTGTAAGCTTGTACTAAATGGAGAAAAAGTTGGTTGGGCTCATGATGCGATTATATATGATGAAAAACCATTAAAGCTTAAACAATCATGGACTCAGAGAAAAAGATGGATGCAAGGATTTACAGATGTTGCTTCAAGATATTTCTTTAAGCTCGTTAAGAAATCAATAATGGAAAGAAAATTTTATATGTTTGACTGTGCACTATACGTATTGCAGCCTTTTGTAACGTTATTACTAGGTATTTCAGCAGTTTTAACATTGATACAGGCGAATACTACAGGCGTAAATATATTTATTATAAATTATTTATTTAGTGATGTTGGTTTTAAAACATTTGCGGCTATTCAATTTTTGATTACTCCGTTAATATTAACAATTGATAAAAAAATTACAAAACCATTCTTAGTTATGATGGTATTATATTCTAGTAATGTTTTTGTAGTTCCTTATTTAACAGCTAATATGGATAATTGGATTATTGCCTGGATAATTGGAGTAGGGTATAACTTAGCATTCTTGATATTAACAGGGATATTATTAGGAAAGAGAGAATTGATCTTATTCTTTAGATTTTGGCTATATGCTTTATACACATTAACATGGATACCAATTACAATTCAAGGTATATTAAATAAGAATAATAAAGAATGGAGTCACACTAAACATGTTAGAAAGATAGAAATATGTGATGTATAAGACTCTAAACAAAAGTATAATTTAGAAATTAGGATGTCGTAAAATGGTTAGAAAAGCATTTTTGACATCCTATTTTTATGAATAGCTTTAGGCACATTAACCAACTGTTTTTATGTTAGGCATTATTAAAATAAAATATGAATTTAGATATAGATGTATATTATTAACTTACATATGCAAATATAATTATAAGTGAAATATGCTAAGGAAATAATATTCATTCCTAAGAGTATATTACTTAAGTAATTAATAATATTTAAGTTTTTTTTGACATTAAAGCAGAAAGGCAGTATATTTTATAGAGCGAAATAATTACGAAAAAAATAAGAACTGGTGTTCAAATGGAGGAGTTTTATGGAAGTAAAAAATACTAATGCCTATGATGTAACAGATTTAACATCACTTGAAAAGTTAGAACCTGTAAGAATAAGACCGGGTATGTATATAGGATCTACAGGTAGTAAGGGGTTACATCATTGTATATGGGAAATAATAGATAACTCCATAGATGAAATAGCTAATGGATATGGTGACAAAGTAACGATAACGTTAAATGAAGATAAAAGCGTAACCGTATTGGATAATGGGAGAGGTATTCCTACAGGAATTCATCCAATTAAAAAGAAATCTGGAGTTGAAATGGTATTTACTGAGCTTCATACAGGAGGAAAGTTTGATAATAAAAATTATAAGACGTCTGGAGGGCTTCATGGAGTTGGAGCAGCAGTAGTAAATGCTTTATCAGAATGGTTGGAGGTTGAAGTCTATCAAAACGGAAATATATATAGACAAAGATTTGAATATACTTTTGATAAAGAATTAAAAAGAGAGATGCCAGGAACAGCTGTTGGCAGCTTGAAGACTATTGGAAAAACAGGCAAGGTTGGAACAAAGATTACATTTAAGCCAGATAAAGAAATATTCTCAACTACTGATTTTAAATTTGATATAATAGATAGTCGATTACAAGAATTAGCATTCCAAAATAAGGGGATAAGACTAGAATTAATAGATAAGAGAAAAGGACAAGAAATCTCTAAAGAATATTACTCGGAAAATGGTCTTTTAGATTTTATAAATTATCTAAACGAAAGCAAAACACCAATTCATGAAGAACCCATAATTTTCGATGGCGAAAGAACTGTTGGAGAACTTCAATTATATGGTGAAGTCTGTATTCAGTTTACTGATTCAACTACTGAATATATTGCGAGTTATGTAAATAATATTCCTACAACAGAAGCCGGAACTCATGAGACTGGATTTAAGACTGGAATGACAAGAGCTTTTAAAGAATGGTCTAAAAAGTTAGGATTGGTTAAGGAAAAAGATAAAGAATTTGAAGGTGATGATTTAAGAGAAGGCATGACTGCCATTGTAAGAATTAAAATCACAAATCCCATCTTTGAAGGTCAAACTAAAACTAAACTTGGAAATAATGAAGCATATACCATGATGAATGATTTAGTGTATACTAAATTTTCTGAATGGATAGAAGATAATAAAACTTTGGCAACAAGTATAATTAACAATGCATTAGAAGCTGCTAAAAGAAGAGATAAGATTAAGAAAATAAATGAAGCAGAAAAAAAGAAAATAGGAAAAGGTACAGCACCGCTTGCAGGAAAAGTTGCGGTATGTACATTGAAAGATAAAACAGTAAATGAATTTATAGTTGTGGAAGGAGATTCGGCAGGAGGATCTGCAAAACAAGCTAGAGACAGAAGGTTTCAAACTATAATGCCATCAAAAGGTAAAATAATGAATACCGAAAAGCAAAAACTTGAAAATGTATTAGCATCTGAAGAACTAAAAATATTTAACACTGCTGTTGGAACAGGGACTTTAGACAACTATAAAGAAGAAGATTTGAAATATGACAAGATAATAATAATGAGTGATGCTGATGTAGATGGATATCACATTAGGACACTATGGATGACTTATATTTATAGATATATGAGGCCGCTTATTGCTAATGGACATTTATATTTAGCACAGCCTCCATTGTACAAAGTATATAGGGAAACTAAAGGTAAAACTATAATTAAATATGCATATAGTGATGACGAACTTGAAAGTACAAAGAAACAGGTAGGAAAAGGGTCATTGATTCAGAGATATAAAGGACTAGGAGAAATGAATCCAGATCAGTTATGGGAAACAACATTAAATCCAGAAAGTAGAACGCTGCTTCAAGTAACTATAGAAGATGCAGCAAAAGCAGAAAAAATGGTTTCGTTACTTATGGGCGATATTGTTGAACCTAGAAAGAATTATATGTATAAGTATGGAGAATTTTAAAAAGCTTAGATTCTATTAGCGTAAAAATAAAGTTTGCTAGAATGCTTTAATAAAATATGTACATCAAAAAAGATGTATAACGAAAAAATAAATTGTAGAGCATAAACACAATTGTTTATATGCGACATTAAAGGACGCTAACTGTATATTAAAAAAGGAGAAAAGTATGGCAAAGAAAAATGAAAATATTATACCTAAAGATAATAATATAATTGGCATTCCGTTAGAAGAAGCAATGCCAGAAAATTATTTACCATATGCTATAGAAGTTGCTAAAGATAGAGCTCTTCCTGATGTGAGAGATGGGCTTAAACCTGTGCATAGAAGAATTTTATACGGTTCATATATGCTTAAAGCCTTTCCTGATAGACCTTATTATAAATCAGCAAGAATAGTTGGAGATATTTTGGGTAAGTATCATCCTCACGGAGATTCATCTGTATATGAATCTATGGTAATTCTAGCTCAAAATTTTTCGACAAGAGCGCCACTAATTGAAGGACACGGGAATTGGGGATCTATTGATGGTGATGGTGCGGCTGCTATGAGATATACAGAAGCCAGATTATCTCCTATTGCTATGGAAATGCTGAGAGATATTGAAAAGGATACAGTAGAAATGGTTCCAAACTACTCAGATAGTGAAATGGAACCTAAAGTATTACCAAGTAGATATCCTAATTTATTAGTAAATGGAGCGTTCGGTATAGCTGTTGGACTTGCAACTAATATACCACCACATAATTTGGGAGAGGTAACAGAAGGAGTACTAGCATATATTGATGATAATGAAATAACTACTTCTGAACTTATGAAATATATAAAAGGACCAGATTTACCTACTGGTGGAATTTTAATAGGGGAGAAATCCATTTTATCAGCATATGAAACTGGTGAAGGAAAAGTAGCGTATAGAGCAAAAACTTCAATTGAAAAATTAGAAAATGGAAGAATAGGAATAATTATAACTGAATTTCCGTATAGAAGGAATAAGTCTAAGATTCTTCAAACAATATCTGAAATGACTGGAGATAAGAGACATGCAAAAGCCTTAGAATCTATAACAGATATTAGAGATGAATCTGATAGAAGTGGAATAAGAGCTGTAATTGAATTAAAGAAAAATGTTGATGAAGATGTTGCTGATAAAATTCTAAAATATTTGTTCAAAAAAACTGATTTACAATGTAACATAAGTTTTAACATGGTAGCACTTGCAAATGGAAAGCCAGAAACCATGAGCTTAAGGGCTATAATAAGATATTATGTAGAACATCAGAAAGAAATAATAACTAGAAGAACCCAAAAAGAACTTGATGTAGCGAAAAAGAGACATCATATTGTTGAAGGTTTCATCAAAGCTATAAGTGTTTTAGATGAAGTTATAGCAACCATTAGAAGTTCAAAATCTAAAAAGGATGCATCGGACAACTTAATAAGCAGATTTGAATTTTCTGAGACGCAAGCACAAGCTATATTGGAACTTATGTTATATAGATTAACAGGTCTCGAAATAGAAATATTTGAAAAGGAATATGGACAGCTTGAAAAACTTATAAAGAAACTTGAAAAGATTTTATCTAGCGAAAAAGAACTTTTAAAAGTTATTAAAAGTGAATTAAAAGAAATAAGCGATAAGTACGGAAATGATAGAAGAACTGAAATTATACATGATGATAATGAAAGTAAAATTGACGTTGAAGAATTAATTGTTGTAGAAGAAGTTATGATAACAATATCTAAAGATGGATTTGTAAAGAGAATACCATTAAAAAATTACACCAGATCTAACTCTAATCCAGAAGATATTGAGTATAGAGAAGGGGATTCTTTAAAATATTTAATAAATTCGAATACTAAGGATACACTTCTTGTATTTACAGATAAAGGTTTTATGTATCAAACCAAAGGTATTAATATTCCTGAAATGAGATGGAAAGAAAAAGGGGATAGATTGGATGAGATTATTAAATCTTTAAATCTTGATAATGAGAAGATCATTGCAGCTATATCAATAGATAATTTTAATCCTAGTAAAGCATTTAGGTTTATAACGAAACATGGAGGAATTAAGTTAAGTTCTTTAGATAAATTCCAGACTGCATATGGTAAACTTCAAGCGTTAAAGATTAGAGACGGCGATGAATTGCTTGATGTATCCATAAGAGAGCTTGAAGAAGAAAAGAAATTCTTAAAAGTTAAAAGTAAATTAGGTTTAGAATTTACTCTAGAAATAAAAAATCTTGAAGAAACTGCTAGGAATATTTTGCCTAACCAGCTATTCAATTTCTCGGAAGAGGATGAAATTGATCAAGTAGAAGATACTAATGAAATTGAATATTTTGAGTTAAGTGTTGGGATTACGGATAAAAATAAGTTCAAATTTTATGAGCGAATAAAAGAGGATTCATTAAAAGTTAAAACAAACTCGTTAAAAGAATTATTGATTTTTAGCAATAAGGGATATGTATATAAAATACCGGTATTTTTAATGAAAAATGTTTTGAATAAAGAAATAAATATAGAGGCATTTACAGGTAAACTAGAAAAGGGAGAGAAAATAATAAGTCTAATTTCGGTTAATTCTTATAATGAGGAATTAGGAGTATACACATTTACCAAAAAGGGAATGGTTAAGAAAACCTTATTAAAAGAATTTGAGGGTGACTTTTTAAGGCAAGCATGCTATAAGTTTAAGTTTGAAGATGATGAAGTGGTATCTGTAGAAATCAATCAAACAAAGTTTGGACATTTAATTATGATAACTAAAAAGGGAATGGCAATAAAATTCCCGGTTGAGAATGTAAATATTATGGGTAAAATAGCATCAGGCGTAACTGGAATAAGTCTAAGAGATGAAGATCAAGTTATTTTTGGAAAGTATCATAGCAATTACGTGAAGAGTGATGAAAATAGCGTGATTTTATCTTCAGATAATACGAAAATCACACTTGTTTCTAAAGGCAAGGAAAGATTAGTAATGGACATAAGTGATATTAAATTACAAAATAGAGCTGGAAGAGGAACGAGTATAATGATGGTTTCACTTGATGATGAAATTAAAGATGTACACCTATAAAAAAAGTGCGAAGCACAACCAAGAACTTATCACCTATAAAAAAAAGTGCGAAGCACAATGAGGAACTTATTAAGCACAATATGGAACTCGTTAAACACAACTAGTTATGTTGTCGATAAAATAAAAGTTTTGATTTTTATTTTTAACAAAGTAAATGACTCACACAGAATATATCATTATGTGTGAATCATTTATGGTAGTTGGTTAGAAACTTATAGATTTTAAAATTACCAATTCTGGCCATTAAGTTGTGGTAGTTAAACAATAAATAGGGTATAATGTAGATATGAATTGAAGAGAAATAGAATGAGGGTGTTCTAAAGAATAGTTTAGGATATCCTCATTGTTTAGATTTAAGGAGGAATTGATATGAAGAAAGTATGTGTATTATTGGCAGAAGGTTTTGAAGAAATAGAAGCTTTAACTGTCTCTGATATAATGAGAAGAGCAGATGTAACTTGTGATTTAGTATCAATTGCAGAAAAACAAGTTAAATCAAGTCATGGTGTGGTAGTTCAGGCGGATAAGCTTTTTGATGAGAAGATGGAATATGATTTAGTGGTAATACCAGGAGGTATTCCAGGAGCTACTAATTTGAGAGACGATGAAAGAGTAATAAAATTTGTTGAAAAGCAAAACAAGGAAGGAAAATTAATTGGAGCAATTTGTGCAGGACCGATAGTTCTTGGCAGAGCTGGGATCACAGAGGGAAGAAATATAACTTCTTATCCAGGATATGAAGATGAATTGCCAAATTGCGAATATTTAGAAGATGCTGTAGTAGTTGATAATAATATAGTAACTAGCAGAGGGCCTGCAACAGCAATGGCATTTGCATATAAATTATTAGATATTCTTGGATATGAGCATAAAGTAGAAAGTATCTCATCTGGTATGTTATATAAGATGTTTATAGGTTGAAAGGTCTAAAGTTTACCGAGTAGGTTTTGAGTTATTTCCATATAAGAGAAATGAGAAAAATAGAAAACTTAAAGTATATAGCCTCTAGGATCAATGGTCTTAGAGGTATTATTGCGGCATGCTGTGAGGGGAGAAGAAATGTCAGAAAGATGGTTTATAAAAAATATAAAAGCTGATTATAAATACATATCTAAAAAATATGCACTTTCAGAATTAGTTAGCAAGCTTATAATAAATAGAAATATTACAAGTGATGAAATGATAAGAAGTTATATTAATCCGGATTTTGATAAATTTCATAAGGCAAGAGAGATGAAAGACCTAGAAAAGTCGGTTGATATACTACGTGATAAAGTAGAATCTCAGAAAAAGATAAGAATTGTTGGAGATTACGATGTTGATGGTGTAATAAGTATTTATATTTTATATTCAGCGTTGAAAAGGTGTAGTGCAAATGTAGATTATGAAATTCCAGATAGAATAAAAGATGGATATGGAATTAATATGAGCATTATAAAACAAGCAAAAGAAGATGGAGTGGATACAATTCTAACTTGTGATAATGGTATATCGGCTATAGATCAAATAAAATATGCAAAAGAATTAGGAATTACCGTGATAGTGACAGATCATCATGATATACCGTTTGTTGAGAAAGAAAATAATGTTAGAGAATTCATAAGTTTAAGTGCTGATGCAGTAGTAAATCCAAAGCAAAGTGAATGTAATTATAAATTTGAACAATTGTGTGGAGCAGGCGTAGCATTTAAACTTGTAGAGGTTCTTTATGAGACTTTTAATATAGATAAAAGGGAATGCTATAAATTTATAGAATTTTTAGCAATAGCAACAGTTTGTGATGTTGTTGACCTAATAGATGAAAATAGGATATTCGTTAAAAAGGGATTAGAGCTTATTAATAGTACGACCAACTTAGGATTACAAGAATTAATAAGAGAGTGCGAATTGACAGAAAAAACTTTATCAGTGTATCATCTTGGGTTCATTATAGGACCATGTATAAATGCTTCAGGAAGACTAGACTCAGCTAAAAGAGGATTGGAATTATTGCTTTCGGATGACGAGGAAGAAGCAGTAAAGCTTGCAAAAGAGTTAGTTAGATTAAATGAAGAGAGAAAAGATATGACCATGAGAGGTGTTGAAGCTGCTGTTGAAATTATAGAAAAAAGTGGGATGGTAAATGATAAGGTATTTGTTATTTATATTCCGGATATACACGAAAGTTTAGCGGGTATAATAGCAGGAAGAATAAAAGAAAAATATAATGTTCCAACTTTGGTTATAACAAAAGCAGAGAATGGAGTGAAGGGGTCTGGGAGATCAATAGAAGAATACAATATGTTTGAAGAGCTTATTAAGTGCAAAGATCTGCTTGAAAAATTTGGCGGTCATCCTATGGCAGCAGGTTTTTCTTTAAAGGAAGAGAATATAGATGAATTTAGAAGAAGATTAAATGAAAATACAATTTTAAAAGACGAGGATTTATTGAGAAAAGTTACTATAGATTCGGTTTTGCCGATTGATGCTATAGACTACGATGTGATAAATGATTTGGAAAGATTAGAGCCTTTTGGTAAAGCAAATTCTAAACCATTGTTCGCTGAGAAAAATATTAATTTATTAAGAGCAACAATACTTGGAAAGAATAGAAATGTACTGAAATTGAAACTGAAGACCAAGTTAAACAAAACTCTAGATGCCATTTATTTTGGGGATATTGAAAAATTTGAAGAAGAAGTTAGCAATAAATATGGAAATGAAGAATTACAAAAACTTTATAATGGGGAATACAACCATGTAAATCTTGATTTAGTATTTTATCCAAGTATTAATGAATATAATGGTAATACGACTATCCAAATTGTAGTACAAAATTATAGGTAAAAGTATAAAGTTTTAGGTTAAGTATAGAAAGATGTTATAAACTTAAGATTACATAGTAAAAATTTTGAGTTATTACCAGGAAAGGATGATAGTTTTTGGCTAAGTATAAAATAATAATGACCGGGGGAGGAACTGCTGGTCATGTTACCCCTAATTTAGCACTGGTTCCTAAATTAAAACAAAAAGGTTTTGAGATAAAATATATTGGAAGTGTTGATGGCATTGAAAAAGAAATAATAACTAAAAACAATATACCTTTTTTCGGAATTTCATGTGGAAAATTACGAAGATATTTTGATGTGAAAAATTTTACTGATCCATTTAAAATTTTAAAAGGCATTGCTCAAGCTCTAAAAATATTATCTAAAGAAAAACCAGATGTGATTTTTTCAAAAGGTGGTTTTGTAGCTGTTCCAGTTGTAATAGCAGCATCTATAAAAAAAATACCAGTAGTGGCGCATGAATCAGATATGACGCCAGGACTTGCAAATAAACTTTCAGCACCATTTTGCGATAAATTGTGTGTCACATTTAGAGAAAGTCTA
Organism: Clostridium beijerinckii HUN142; assembly: GCF_000621745.1. Lineage (GTDB taxonomy): Bacteria > Bacillota > Clostridia > Clostridiales > Clostridiaceae > Clostridium > Clostridium beijerinckii_A. The sequence goes on from NZ_KK211335.1 coordinate 140,195, forward strand.
AAGTTTATAAAGGATAATAAAGGGGTACTTACAGGAAGCCCAATCAGAGAAGAAATACTTAATGGAGATAAGGCTAGGGGGAAAAAAATATGTGGATTTTCTGATAGCAAAGAAATTCTATTTATTATGGGAGGAAGCCTAGGTTCTAAACTTATAAATGAAGAAGTAAGAAAAAATCTAGACAAACTTTTAAAAGATTTCAATATAATTCATATCTGCGGAAAAGGTAATGTAGATAAAAATTTTATAAATAAAAATGGATATAAGCAATTTGAATATGTAAGTGAAGAATTGCCAGACCTTATGAAAGCTTGTGATTATATAATTTCAAGAGCGGGAGCTAATTCCATATTTGAATTCTTAGCATTAAAAAAACCGACACTATTAATACCACTTTCTAAAAAAGCAAGCAGAGGTGACCAAATATTAAATGCCAAGTCATTTGAAAAAGAAGGATATTCACTAATGCTGCAAGAAGAAGAAATTAATAAAAATATATTATATGAAAAAGTCCTTGAACTAAAAAAAAGAAAACAAGAATTAATTAGCAATATGGAAAAGAGTCAAGCTAAAAGCGGTGTTGAAGCAATAATAAACGTATTATTAAGAAGTATAAGATAAAAAAATAATTTATTGGACTTATAATTATTATTTAAAAAAGTACAAATTATACAATCAAATCTTGCAAAAAAAAATATGTGAGATATAATAAAAGGGTAAGTTCATTTTAGTGAAAACATAAGTTAATTATTTAACAAGAAGATGAGGTGCATTTCAATGAAAAAAGTTTCAATCATTTATTGGAGTTGTGGAGGAAATATAGAAGCACTTGCGAATGCTATGGCAGATGGTGCTAGAGCGCAAGGCGCAGAAGTAACTGTAAAGCACGTTGCAGATGCCACAGTAGAAGATGTTTTAGAAGCTGATTCTATTGCTTTTGGAAGCCCAGCAGTAGATGCCACTAAAATTGAACAAGAGGAAATGAAACCATTTTTAGATCAATTACAAAACTATAGAGATGTAAATAAAAATAAAAATTGTATTTTATTTGCAACTTACGGGTGGATTGAAGATACTTTCATGAAGTTATGGAAAGATGAAATATCATCTTATGGTTTTAATGTAATTGGAGATTTAGCAATTAAAGATTCACCAACTAAAACACAGGCAAACATTATTAAACAATTAGGAAAAAAACTAGTTAATTAATATAAGGTTTGTCATATTGTTTCGTGTGTCTAATGTTAAAAAATCTCTTAAGCTAAATATTAATATGTTTATTAGGTGGTCTTTAAGACTAACTTATATAATAAATTTAAATTACTAATTTATGTTTAAAATTAGAAAGAGGGGTCAACGCGATGAGAAAAATGAAAACTATGGACGGTAATACTGCAGCAGCTCATATATCTTATGCATTTACAGAAGTTTCTGCAATATTCCCAATTACACCATCATCACCAATGGCAGAACATGTAGATGAATGGGTAGCACAAGGAAGAAAGAACATATTTGGACAACCTGTAAAAGTTATGGAAATGCAATCAGAAGCTGGAGCAGCTGGTGCAGTTCACGGATCTTTACAAGCTGGAGCTTTAACAACAACTTATACAGCTTCACAAGGTTTATTATTAATGATACCAAACATGTACAAAATTTCTGGTGAAATGTTACCAGGAGTATTCCACGTATCAGCTAGAGCATTAGCTACTTCTGCTTTAAACATATTTGGAGATCACCAAGATGTTATGGCAGCAAGACAAACTGGTTTTGCAATGCTTGCAGAAGGATCAGTTCAAGAAGTTATGGATTTAGCAGCGGTTGCTCATTTAACTGCTATTAAAACAAGAATTCCATTCTTAAACTTCTTTGATGGATTCAGAACTTCTCATGAAGTACAAAAAATTGAAGTTTTAGAATATGATGAATTAGCAAACTTACTTGACTGGGATTCAGTTAAAGCTTTCAGAGAAAGAGCATTAAACCCAAATCATCCTGTAACTAGAGGAACTGCTCAAAATGCAGATATCTATTTCCAAGAAAGAGAATCTGTTAATAAATTCTATAATGAATTACCAGAAACAGTTGAAAATTACATGGCTGAAATCACTAAGTTAACTGGTAGAGAATATCATTGTTTCGATTACTATGGAGCACCAGATGCTGATAGAGTAATTATAGCTATGGGTTCTGCTACAGACGTTTGTGAAGAAACTATAGATTACTTAAATGCTAATGGACAAAAAGTTGGTGTTATTAAAGTAAGATTATTCAGACCATTCTCAAATGAAAGATTATTAGCTGCTATTCCAAAGACAGTTAAGAAAATTGCTGTTTTAGATAGAACTAAGGAACCAGGATCAACTGGAGAACCATTATACTTAGATGTAAGAAATGCATTCTATGGACAAGCTGATGCACCAATTATTGTTGGTGGAAGATTCGGTTTAGGTTCAAAAGATCCAAATCCAGGACATATTGCTGCAGTTTACGCTAACTTAGCACAAGCTACACCAAAGAATGGATTCACAATCGGAATCGTTGATGACGTTACAAATACTTCATTAGAAGTAACTGAAGATATAGATGCAACTCCAGAAGGAACTACATCTTGTAAGTTCTGGGGATTAGGATCAGATGGTACTGTTGGAGCAAACAAGAGTGCAATCAAGATTATTGGAGATAATACAGACATGTATGCTCAAGCATATTTCTTCTATGATTCAAAGAAATCAGGAGGAATTACTGTATCTCACTTAAGATTTGGTAAGAAAGCAATTAAGTCACCATACTTAATAAACAAAGCAGACTTTGTTTCATGTTCTAACCAATCATACATTCACAAATACAATGTACTTGAAGGATTAAAACCAGGTTCTACTTTCTTATTAAATACTATCTGGACTCCAGAAGATTTAGAAGAAAAATTACCAGCTGCATATAAGAGATTCTTAGCAAACAACAACATTAAGTTCTACACTATCAATGCTGTAGGTATTGCTCAAGAAATCGGTCTTGGTGGAAGAATCAACATGATAATGCAATCAGCTTTCTTCAAGTTAGCTAACATTATTCCAGTTGAAGATGCTATTAAACACTTAAAAGATTCAGTTGTAACTTCTTATGGTAAGAAGGGTGAAAAAGTTGTTAATATGAACAACGCTGCTATAGACAAGGGCGTTGAATCAATTGTTGCAATAAATATTCCAGAAGCTTGGAAGACAGTTGCAGATGACGAAGTAGAAGAAGTTAAGCATGCTACAAAATTCGTTAAAGATATAGTTATTCCAATGAACAGACAAGAAGGAGATCAACTTCCAGTTTCAGCATTTGCAGGTATGGAAGATGGTACTTTTGAAAATGGTACTGCTGCTTTCGAAAAGAGAGGAATTGCAGTAAATGTTCCTGAATGGGATTCAGAAAAGTGTATCCAATGTAACCAATGTTCAATGGTATGTCCACATGCTTCTATAAGACCATTCTTATTAACTGAAGCAGAAAAAAATGCTGCACCAAGTGCAAATAAAGCTGTGGCTGCAAAAGCATTAAAGACAGAAGAACCATTATTCTATACAATGGGTGTAACACCACTTGATTGTGCAGGTTGTGGAAATTGTGCTCAAATATGTCCAGCACCAGGAAAAGCATTAGTTATGAAGCCACAAGAATCTCAACATGACCAAATAGAAGCTTGGGATTACTTAACTCATGATATATCAGCTAAGAAGAACCCAATGAACAAGAAGACAGTTAAAGGTAGCCAATTTGAGCAACCATTACTTGAGTTCTCAGGAGCTTGTGCAGGTTGTGGAGAAACTCCATATGTTAAAGCTATAACTCAATTAGTTGGTGATAGAATGATGGTTGCTAATGCAACTGGATGTACATCAATTTGGGGAGGATCAGCTCCTTCAACTCCATACACTAAGAATAAAAATGGACATGGTCCAGCTTGGGCTAATTCATTATTCGAAGATAATGCTGAATACGGATTAGGTATGTTCTTAGGAGTTAAGGCTATAAGAGAAAGATTAGCTGAAAAAGCTGAAGCTGCTATAGCTGCAAATGATCCAGCAAAAGCTGAATTACAAGAATGGTTAGATAATATAGATGAAGGTGAAGGAACTAGAGAAAGAGCTGATAAATTAACAGCTGCTTTAGAAGCATCTAACACTGAATTAGCTAAAGAAATATTAGCTGAAAAAGACTACTTCGTTAAGAGATCACAATGGATCTTCGGAGGAGACGGATGGGCTTACGATATCGGATACGGTGGAGTTGACCATGTATTAGCTTCAGGAGAAGATGTAAATATATTAGTAGTAGATACAGAAGTTTACTCAAACACTGGTGGCCAATCATCTAAATCTACTCCAACTGCTGCAATCGCTAAGTTTGCTGCAAGTGGTAAGAAGACTAAGAAGAAAGATCTTGGAATGATGGCTATGAGTTATGGTTATGTATATGTAGCTCAAATTAACATGGGTGCTGATAAGAACCAAGTTATGAAAGCTATTGCAGAAGCTGAAGCTTACAAAGGACCATCATTAATAATAGCTTATGCACCATGTATCAACCATGGATTAAGAATTGGTATGGGTAACAGCCAAGAAGAAGCTAAGAGAGCTAGTGCATGTGGATATTGGCAAACATATAGATTCAACCCAGAATTAAAAGATGCTGGAAAGAATCCATTTACATTAGACTCAAAAGAACCAACTGCAGACTTCAAGGAATTCTTAATGGGAGAAGTAAGATACTCTTCACTTGCTAAGGCATTCCCAGAACAAGCTGATGCTTTATTTGAAAAGACTAAGAAAGATGCTATGGAAAGATTAGAAGGATACAAGAAATTAGCTAATCAACAATAGTAATTAAAATATTGAAATAACTAAATTTGCGCGAAAAGAGGAGTCACTTCTTTGTAGAAATTATTCTATAGGAAGTGGCTCCTTTTTTGATTCTTTAGGAAATTATGATGCAGTTAAATTTGTGAACGAGGTACTTCTTATGTGTAAAAAATCTTCTGCTTCACAGTCGTTTGGGATTTTGTCCTTAGAAAAGCTGAATATATGTGCTACAACAATAAAATCACATTCAAAAAGCGTATATATTAGATACATGATTATCTATAGAATCCAGAAAATTAATTATAGTGTATATAAATATTACATAACATAAATTTCATTTCTATATAAAATGTTTTGTCTTTTATGACCTATAATTTGGATGGAATTTCGAAGAATTGAATTTTTTAAACGTAAATAGCTAATATTTATTGAAATTACGCTACAATTTTTTTATTTAAGGGTTTTAATTTTTATCATTTAAGGGTAAAATTAATTAAGAACCAAAAGGAGGTTGAAACATGGAAAAAGATTTAGAAAAATGTGGATGCAATAGTGAAGAAGGAAATTGTGGATGCGGTGGGCATAACCATGATGAAGGTCATGAATGCGGATGTGGCTGCAATGATGAAGAAAACTTCGTTATAGATTTAGAAGATGAAAATGGAAATGTAGTTACATGCCCTATAATCGATGAATTTGAATGCGAAGGGAAAGCATATTATTTAGCTCAAAATCCAGAAGAAGATTCAGTTTATCTTTTCAGATTAGATGAAGATGAACTTGTTGTTCCGGATGAGGAAGAATTTGATAGAGTATCAGCTTATTATCAAAACGAGTTAGTAGGCGAAGAATAAAAAATAAAAGGCTTTAGTAATTTATTACTAAGGTCTTTTATTTAATGTGTCTTAGGGACATTAAATAAAATAACAAGTGAATCTGCCAAGCCTATTTTCCATCATATCGGAAGGTCGACTCGCTATGAGAACAATCTGCTTCATTGTCTGATGAAAAATAATCATTGCATTTTTTGACTTGTTATTTTCATTCATGTCCATTAAATATTCCATATTGTTTACAATTCAATATATTAATGATATATTTTTATTATGTGACAAAAGAATATACAAATGAATTAGAACATTTTTCACGATTCATTTTAAGGTCAAAATTGGAGGGAAAAAGCAATGCAATTATCTAAAAAAGCGGGGAATATCACACCATCAATTACATTAGCAATTACAGCTAAAGCTAATGAACTAAAAAGTCAAGGCGTTGATGTAGTAAGTTTTGGAGCAGGGGAACCAGATTTTAATACACCAGAAAACATAATTCAAGCAGCTATAAAAGCGATGTATGATGGGAAAACTAAATACACTCCAGCAGGAGGTTTGTTAGAATTAAAAACTACTATATGTAGTAAGTTTAAGAAAGATAATAACTTAGATTATAAGCCAAATCAAATAATAATTTCTACAGGTGCAAAGCAATGTCTTGCAAATGTATTTATGGCAACTTTGAATCCGGGGGATGAAGTGTTAATTCCTGTACCATATTGGGTTAGTTACCCTGAATTAGTGAAGTTAGCTGATGGAGTTCCGGTATTTGTTGAAACATTAAAGGAGAATAATTATAAATATACAGTTGCTGATTTAGAAAAGGCTTTAACTAGTAAAACTAAAGCACTTTTATTAAATAGCCCTAATAATCCGACAGGAACAATTTATCACGAAGAGGAATTGTTGGAAATTGCTAGTTTTGCAAAAGAACATGATTTGCTAATCATATCAGATGAAATTTATGAGAAGTTAATATATGATGGGGAAAAACACATAAGTATAGCAGCATTAAATGAGGATGCATATGAAAGAACTATAGTAATAAACGGTGTTTCAAAAACATATGCAATGACTGGGTGGAGATTAGGATATGCAGCAGCAAGTGAAAGTATAACTAAACTTATGACAAGCATTCAAAGTCATATGACATCTAATGTTAATACAATAGCTCAATATGCTGCAATAGAAGCATTAAACGGACCAATAGAAGATTTAAATAATATGATTAAAGAATTTGAAAATAGAAGAAATTTCATGATATATAAATTGGAAAAATTAAATGAAATATCAATTATAAAACCTAATGGTGCCTTTTATATAATGGTTAATATATCTTCGTACTTAAACACTACATTTAAGGATCAAACTATTAATAACTCTGTAGATTTTGCAAAAGTATTGTTAGAAGAAGAGAAAGTTGCTGTAATACCAGGCGCTGGGTTCGGTTTAGATGATTATATAAGATTATCATATGCGACATCTATGGATATAATAGAGACTGGAATAGATAGAATTTCAACATTCTTAAGTAAAATTAAATAATGAATTGCTTTACTGATATGTATATCAGTTGAAGTTAGGTGAATACTTATTTCAATGAGCTGTAAAATTTCACTGGAAAGCACTAAATGGCAGGTTGTCACCATTTATGAATATTCCCAATATTTATTGTGACAAGTAAAATGTAATGATCTGTTATTAAGTGTTTTCAACAGTTCATATTAAAATATTACTCTAAAAATATGTATATAATTTTTATTCTATATTAATACTAAACAATAGAAAATATTGAATCCATTATTTCATTAGAAGAAATTTTATGCAGAAGATATAATATCATTTAATTATATATATTGCAATAATAAAGTTAAATTTAGAACTCTAGTAAACCAATTATTCAATTAAAGCTAGAATGTAGAAACTTAATTGCAATGTATAATATGCGAATAATATTTAGTTCTAAGCACTTAATAATTTAAGATAAAAGTTAAATAATATATTTAAGTGTTAAGAATTAAATATTAAAAAGGTAGGTATTTGTGTTTTGAAGAAACTTGCTATATTTGACATAGATTATACCATTACTAAAAAAGAGACTCTAATGGAATTGTTTAAGTATGTAATTAAGAAAGACATAAAGAATCTTAGATTCGTACCAAGAGCAGCATACTGTGGAATTATGTATGCAATTGGAATGTATGATGAGAGAAAAGTGAAAGAGGCATTTTTAAAGTTTATAGATGGAATAAAAGAAGAGGAGTTAGCAGAACTTGTTAAAAGGTTCTATGATGACAAGCTAAAAACGATTTTATATGAAGATGCATTGAAAATGATGAAAAAGCTTAAAAATGAAGGTTATGATATATATTTGATTTCGGCTTCTCCTGAGTTTTATGTTAATGAATTTTATAATATAAAAGAAGTTGATAGAGTAATTGGAACTAAATTTACTTTTGAAAATGGAACTTTTGTAAGAAAGATGGTGGGAAATAATTGTAAGGGAGAAGAGAAGGTTAGAAGATTAAAAGAAATTATTGAACGTGAAAAAATTGAAGTGGATTTTAAGGAGTCATATATGTTTTCTGATTCTTTATCAGATAAACCACTACTAGATTTAGTAGGTAAGCCTTATTTAATAAATTATAAAAAAAATCATAATATAGAAATATTAAGATGGAAATAAAATATAAATTAAAGTGTTAGTCTTATAAAGAAATGAAATTAGGTTATATATAGTTTTTATAAAGTTAGAAAGGAATGGCGAGCCATGGGAGATAAAATAATTTATGAAGTTTTAAGAGTAATAGATAGAAAGCCAATTTTTCTAGAAAGTCATTTAAAAAGAATGAAAAATTCGTTTGATTTAATAAATGAAGAATTTCCGCTAAGTTACGATAATATAAGTAAGGAAATTGATGAGTTGATAAAAAATGAAAATAAATCTGACGGAAATATAAAAATAACATTTGGAATTAATGAAAAAAAGCTAAGAGTATTTTTTATTGAACATTCATATCCATCTGATGAAATGTATATAAATGGTGTTGATACCATACTTTATTTTGGAGAAAGAGAAAATCCTAATGCAAAAATAATAAATGATACCTTTAGAGAAAAGGTTAATAAAGAGATAAAAGATAAAAATGCGTATGAGGCCATCTTGGTTGATTCAAACGGATATATAACGGAAGGCAGTAGATCAAATATTTTCATTGTTAAAGGAAATAAACTTTTGACATCACCTGTAAAAGCTGTATTACCAGGTGTGACTAGAGGAGAAATAATAGATATTGCCAATAAAGTTGGAATTGAAGTTAATGAAGTAGAGTATAAATATTCAGATATTGATAAATTAGATGGTATGTTTATTTCGGGAACATCTCCTAAAATATTACCAATAAAAACAGTAGATAGAATAAGTTTTAATGTAGATAATAACATAATTAGAAAATTGATGAAAGAATATGATAGTGAGATAGAAAAGTATATAAAAAATCATTAAAATTAAGTTAATTTGTATTTTCATGTAAAATAATATAGATTAATAGAAATAATGGATATAAAATTAAAATGGGCTGTGGTATACTTAAATAAAGGAGTATATTTAGGGGGAGATATTTATGGAATTGAAGTTTTCTGGAACATCCTTAGATGAATGTCTTGAAAAAGCATCTTCTGAATTAAATATTTCGAAAGAAGCTTTAAAATATAGAGTTATTAAGGAAGAAAAGAAATTTTTTAGAAAAAAAGTAGAAATAGAAATAATAGAAGTTGACGAAAATAAAATCAGCATCGAGGAAAAAGAAATAATTGAAGAACTACCAGAAGCTAAAGAAGAATTTGGAGCTAAGATTGAGAATGGGAAAATAATAATAACAGAATCTAAGAATAAAGACGAAATTATTACTATAAAAACTTGTCCAGATGTAATTTTGATTATTAATGGACAGAAATGTGATGGTATAACTCCTGTAACGTCACGAGATAAAATTGAATATAAATTTGAAGAGTCTGAACCGGTAAGAAATATCAATATATCGATTACAGATGATAAAATGGAAGCATATGTTGATATCAAATCAACCCCATCTCATGTATACGAATTAGTTGATCAAGAATATCAAAAAAACTTGACAATTAAAAAGAAGAATGCTGATAATAAATATCCACCAAAATATACAGTAAAAGAATTAGAAGATTTATTAAAGAATAATAGAATTAAATATGGAATTATTAAAAAAGAACTTGAAGCTATATGCAATGAGCATAATATAGAAAAGAAATTAGTTGCCAAAGGAGTACCAGCTGTAGATGATATTCCGGATGAGATTCAAGTTTTATTTCACGATTCGGAAGAATTAATTCATTATAAAGATTCAGAAGAAAGAGTTGATTATAGAAATAGATTTCTAATTGCAAATGTTAAAGTTGGAGAGGTTATAGGTAGAATAGTACCTGGTAAGCCAGGGAATGATGGACAAGATATCTTTGGCACTACTGTTAAAAGAAAAACTTTTAAAAAGGTAGGAGTAAAGATTGGAGAAGGGTGTAAACTTGAAAATAACAGTATTATAGCAACATCTGAAGGTAAACCTGCTTATAAAGCTAATACATTTGTAGTGAACAAACTATACAAGGTAGATGAAGTAGATCTAAAAAGCGGAAACATAGATTTTGTTGGAAATGTTGAAGTTGTCGGCAATGTTTTAGAAGCTATGGAAGTTAAGGCAGGGAATGAGCTTCATGTTGGCAAAAATGTAGAATCTGCAATATTGAGATCTTCAGGAGAAATTTTTATAGGTGGAAATATATTGAATTCAACAGTAACAGCTGGATCTGAAAATGTTGAAAAAAAGCAGTATTTAGAAAGTTTGAAGAGCTTATCTAATATTATTAATGACTTAGTTAATTCAACAAAACAAGTAAAAGAACATAACTTACTAGGTTCAAAGAAAGATGGAGAAATAATTAAAATATTAATAGAGAATAAGTTCAAATCATTACCTAAAATATGTAGAAATATTTTGAATTACAACATGTCCGAAGGAATTCAACATAATGATGTTACTACATTTATAATAAATAAACTATTAGGGCTTGGGCCACTTAAAATAAATAATATTAATGAATTTGACATTTTTAAGGAATTGTTAGATGAAGAAATTTGCGAAATAGAGGATTTAATAGTGATTCCTACAAATGTTCATTTAGCATATGCTCAGGGATCAACAATAGAAGCATCAGGAAGTGTTTTCATAACAGGTAAAGGACAGTATACATGCAACATAATAGCTTTAGAAAATATAGAGTTTACTAGTGAAAAAGCTGTTTGTAGAGGTGGTACACTTTCAGCTGGATCTGAAATAAAACTAAAGACAGTGGGAAGTGTAGCAGGAGTTAGTACTGTTTTAAAAGTCTCTAAAAAAGGAAGAATTACAGCTGACATAGCTTATAACAATACTATTTTTTGCTTTGGAGAAAAACAAATTATGTTAGAAGTTTCTTCTAAAAATGTAGAGGCATATATAGATAAAACTGGAGAAATAACAATTGATAAATTTATACTATAGGAGGGTTCAAAATAATGTCAAGTAATGAAGTGAAAATTTTGATATTTGGATTAAATGGAGAACATTACGCAACGGATATAAAAGAAGTTGAGAGAATTTTAGGGTATGAGGAACCAACTATTCTTCCTGATTCACCTAGTTTTGTAAAGGGAGTAATAAATTATGAACAAAGTATACTTCCAATAATTAGTTTGTCAAAAAAGTTTAACTTTGGAGAAGACAAAGAAAATGATAATAGAAAAATAATAGTTGTAAAAAGAGCCGAAAATAAATTTGGAATTATTGTGGAAAATGTTTACGAAGTGCGAGATGTTAATAGTGATTTAATGGAAGAGGCGCCTCCTATAACAGCAACAATAGACAAAAGATATATAGCTGGTCTAATAAAATTAGAAGATAAGATAGTTATTTTATTGGACTTAGAAAAGATACTGTCTTCAGAGGATGAAGAAAAAATCTTTTAGGGGGTAAAGATGGTAAGTGCAGAAGTAAAAGTTGGAATAGCTGATCTGAATTTAGTGATAGATCCAGGAACAATAATGACAATTGGCTTAGGATCATGTATAGGAATTGCTTTATATGATAAGGCAGTTAAGGTGGCGGGATTAGCACATATAATGCTTCCTGATAGTACACAATTTAAGAGCAGTGCAAACCCCATGAAATTTGCAGATTTAGCTATTCCAATATTAATTGATAAAATGGAAAAGCAAGGGTGTAAAAAGAGAAATATAGTAGCTAAAATAGCTGGAGGAGCTTCAATGTTTAATTTTTCTGATAAGAGTATAATAAGCGATATTGGAAAAAGAAATAGTGATGCGGTAAAGAAAAGACTAAAAGAAGAAAGTATTCCTTTAATAGCTGAAGAGATAGGTGGAAATAAGGGTAGAACTATGATACTTTATGCTAGCGATGGAAAAGTAATACTTAAAGTTGTAGGACATGGAATTGTAGAATTGTAGAATAAAAAGAGAGGTGTGATTAGGTGGGTAAGATAAAGATTATTGTTGTTGATGATTCAGCTTTTATGAGAAAAGCTATATCAGATATGATAGAATCAGAAAGTAATTTTGAAGTTGTGGCTAAATTAAGGGATGGAAGAGAATTAGTTGAGAAGGTAGATGAGTACAATCCAGACCTTATCACATTAGATGTACATATGAGGGATTTAGACGGGCTTGCAACTCTTAAAGAATTAAAAAGACTTGGAAAAAGTTATCCTGTACTAATGCTTAGCAGTTCAACGACAGAAGGATCGGAATTAACTTTAGAATGTTTAGATAATGGAGCTGTTAGTTTTATAACTAAGCCATCAGGAAGTATTTCATTGGATATAGCAAAAGTTAAAAATAACTTAATAGAACAAATAAAAAGTATAACTAGTAATATTAATTCTAGAAAGAAGTTAACAAGCTTAGAAATTAATAAAAATAACACAATGACCAATAATGAGGCGTTTTTAAATAATTTAAATGCAATAAAAGAAAAAAATATACATAGAGTAAGCGCTGTACCTAAAAATAAAAAGATAGATGCAGTTGTTATTGGAGCATCTACTGGAGGACCTAAGGCTCTTCAGGAAGTATTAACTAAATTGCCTGAGAACTTAGGTGTTCCAGTTTTTGTAGTTCAGCATATGCCAGAAGGGTTTACAAAAGTATTTTCTGAAAGATTAGATAAAGCTTGCAAGATGAAAGTGCTTGAAGCAGCAGAAGGAATGAGAATTAGCAATGATACTATATATATTGCTAAGGGCGGTCAACATATGACTGTAGGCTCAAATAATTTAATACACCTAAATGAAGAACCACCTATATGGGGTGTAAGGCCAGCCGTTGATAAGCTATTTAACTCTGCTATAAAAGTTTACAGGGGAAATTTAATATCTGTAATTCTTACAGGAATGGGCAGAGATGGTGCTGATGGTACTGCTAATATAAAAGATAGTGGTGGTATAACAATTTCAGAGGATAAATCTACATGTACGATTTATGGCATGCCAAAGGCTGCATTTGAAACTGGAAAAGTAGATTTAGTAGTTCCGCTTGATGAGATAGCTGAAAATATAGTAAAAATAATTAAACACTTATAGGAGGAAGTATGGATTTTAATGAATTTCATAAATGGGTTCATAAAGAGTTGGGGATAAATCTGTCAGCATATAAGCCAGAACAACTCAATAGAAGAATAAACAGCTTAATGACAAGAGTTGGCATAAAAACACTAGATGAATATTCCAAGTCTATAAAAAGTAATTCAGAGCAGAGACAAAAGTTTTTGGATTTTATAACAATAAATGTAACAGAATTTTTTAGAAATCCAGAATTATTTACTGATCTAGAAAAACAAATTGCAAAAGATTTACTACCAAGTAATCCTAGTCTAAAAATTTGGAGTGCAGCTTGTTCAATAGGCTGTGAGCCATATTCATTAGGAATGATATTAGATAAGTTAGCGCCAAATGGAAGACATAATATAATAGCTACAGATATAGATGATACTATACTTTCTAGGGCAAAGCTTGGGGAATATACTCAAAATGAAATGAAAGGTGTAAATAATGCAGATTTAAGTAAATATTTTAAAGTAAAGGACGATAAGTATTATGTAGAGTCTAAAATTAAGAATATGGTTACTTTTAAAAAACATGATTTAATTTTAGATAGATATGATACTGGCTTTGATTTAATTGTGTGTAGAAATGTAGTTATTTATTTTAATAATGATGTTAAACAGGAAATTTATAAAAAATTTAGTAACTCATTAAAAAAAGGTGGGCTTTTATTTGTAGGGGCTACAGAGAGCATTTATAATTATAGAGACTATGGATTTGAAAAAGCATCAACCTTTATTTATAAAAAGATATAGAGGAGGAGTAAGGATGGATACATCTCAATATATGTCAATGTTTTTAGAGGAGTCATTAGAAAATTTACAAACATTGAATGAATCACTATTAGATTTAGAACAAAATCCAGATGATACAGATAAGGTTAATGAAATATTTAGAGTTGCTCATACAATTAAGGGAATGGCAGCGACTATGGGATTTACTGATTTGGCAGAACTTACCCATAAGATGGAAGACGTATTAGCTGAATTCAGAGAAGGAAAGTTAAAAGTAACTCAGGATGTAGTAACAGTACTATTTGATTGTCTTGATACATTAGAAAAGATGGTTGATAATGTTCAAGAAGGTTCTGAAGAAAAAATAGATATAGATGGGATAATGAAGGCTTTAGCCTATATAAAAGAAAATGGAAATAAGAGTGCTGCACAAGAAGAAGCACAAGCTAGTGAAGTTAAATCAGAAAAAGAAAGTAAGCATGCATTAGGCGATGAGTTTGATTTAGATTTAAACCAATATGATACATCTGTTATTAGACAAGCTAGAGAAAAAGGATTTAACTCTATTGAACTAAAAGTAACATTGAGTGAAAATACTTTATTAAAATCAGCAAGAGCGTTTTTAATTGTTAAAGACCTTGAAGATCATGGGGAGATATTAAAATCAGACCCATCAACTCAAGAAATTGAAAATGAAGAGTTTGATTTTGAATTAAAATTTATCCTAGTAACCAAAAACACTGTAGATGAAATATTAACTGTTGTAAATGGGATTTCAGAAGTTGCAAAAGTTGAAGCTTCTTTAATAGAATTAGAAAGTTCAGATATAGCTCCAAAAGAAGCAGAAGTAAAAGAAGTGCCACAACTACCAGTTATAGAAAAAGCTGCGGTAGAAAAGCCGGCTGAAGCAAAAGTTGAGATAATTCAACCAGTTGCTAAAAAGCCTGCTCAAAAGAAAGAAGTTAAGAAAGCGCATCAATCAGTAAGAGTTGATCTAGAAAGAATAGATAATTTAATGAATATGGTTTCTGAGCTTGTAATTTACAGAACACGATTAGAACAAATCGTAAATGTTCATAAGTCGCAAGAATTAAATGAAACATTGGAACAAGTTGGAAGAACAACATCTGATCTTCAAGACTTAGTTATGAAAATTAGAATGCTTCCATTAGACACAGTATTCAATAGATTCCCAAGAATGATAAGAGATATATCAGTAGAACTAAATAAGGAAATTAACTTTATTATAGAAGGTGCTGATACAGAACTTGATAGAACTGTTATTGATGAAATAGGTGAACCATTAATACATTTATTAAGAAACGCAGCGGATCATGGTGTAGAATCTGTTGAAAAGAGAGTTGCACAAGGTAAGTCTCCAGTTGGAACAGTCAAGTTGGTTGCTTATCAAGAAGGTACTAAAGCATTAATAAAAGTAATTGATGATGGTGCAGGAATAAATCTTGAAAGAGTAAAAGCTAAAGCAGA
Source organism: Clostridium beijerinckii HUN142 (assembly GCF_000621745.1). GTDB lineage: Bacteria > Bacillota > Clostridia > Clostridiales > Clostridiaceae > Clostridium > Clostridium beijerinckii_A. Next base: position 155,786 of record NZ_KK211335.1, read on the forward strand.
GCAAAGAGGAATAAACACAGAAGGAATGTCAGATAGTGATATTAAGAACTTGATTTTTGCTCAAGGATTTAGTACTAATGAAGTTGTAACAGATATCTCAGGAAGAGGAGTTGGAATGGATGTTGTTAAGACAAAAATTGCAGCACTCGGTGGTACTGTAGACTTACTAAGTGAAGAAGGAAAAGGTTCAACTTTTGTAATTAAGCTTCCACTTACATTACAAATAATACAAGCTTTACTTGTAAAAATAGGAGAAGAAACATTAGCAATATCATTAGGCTTTATTGATAGAGTAATTGACTATAAAGAAGAAAATATAAAGAAAAGTAATGGAAAAGAAGTTATTATTTATAGAGAAAATGTAATTCCATTAGTAAGATTAAATGAAACTTTAGATATAGAGGCTAGTAATACTGATAAGAAATTTGTTATAATAGTTAATGTAGGTGATAAAACTATAGGTTTATTAGTCGATTCATTACTTGGGCAACAAGAAATAGTTATAAAACCACTCGGAAAAACATTAAAGAATTTAGATCAGTATATTGGTGCAACTATACTTGGTAATGGTTTAGTAACGCTGATACTAGATGTAGGGGCATTATTATAAAGTGAAATTTTTAAGTAAGATTTTTAAATCTAATTAAAATTAGTTTGACTTATAATTCCGTAAAAGTGAGCAAAAGGCTAAAGGTTTGGAGTGGACAAGATATATTATTATTGGTATGTTATAACAGCAATAATAATATATAAATGTGAGATGATTGGCCCTTTAGGGTGAGAAATTTTAAAGGAGGGTTATAAGTGGAGTATTCTAATTTAAGCACTTTGCAATTAGATGCACTTAAAGAAGTTTCTAACATAGGTGCAGGTAATGCAGCAACTGCTCTTTCTATGATGATGGGAAAAAAAGTAGATATGACAGTACCAGCAGTAAATGTAGTAAAACTAGAAGAAGTATTTCAAGAAAGTGGAGAATGTGCTGTAGCTGGAACAGTTGTAAGAGTGCTGGGCGATATTTCGGGAAATATGCTTTTGGTGTTCGACCAGGAAACAGCTGAAAATGTAATAAAAAAATTAGTTGGAAGCAAGCAGTCTCCAGAAAGTGAAATGGGAAGTTCTGTATTATGCGAGATAGCGAATATAATATCAGCATCATATATGAATGCTATTGCACAATTAACTAATCTTGTTATGGCACCATCAGTGCCTGCAACTTCATTTGATATGTTAGGTGCAATACTCACAACTACATTTATTGAGTCCAATCAATATGATGAATATATACTAGATATTGAAACTGTATTCTTAGACAGTGATACAGAAGAGAATATAGGTGGACATTTTTATTATATCCCTATGCCGGGTTCGTTAGAGAAAATATTGAAATCTATAGGAATAAATTAAATTTTGGAGGTAAAATTATATGGCTAGAGTTTTAATTGTAGATGACGCAGCATTTATGAGAATGATGATAAAGGATATTTTAGAAAAAAATGATTTTGAAATAGTAGGGGAAGCAAATAACGGAATAGTTGCAGTGGACCTTTATAAGAAAGAAAAACCAGATGTAGTAACAATGGATATAACTATGCCAGATATGGATGGAATTGAAGCAGTTAAACAAATAAAAGCATTCGATCCAGATGCTAAAGTAATAATGTGTTCAGCTATGGGACAACAATCGATGGTTATGGATGCAATAAGAGCTGGAGCAAAAGACTTTATAGTAAAGCCATTCCAAGCGGATAGAGTTTTAGAAGCTATAAAGAAAGTTGTAGGTTAAATATAAAAGCAACAAGAAATGAATTTTAGCAGGCTATAAATAAATCTTTGCAAATTTTAAGGAATTTTAAATTTAAGTGTCAATTATCAATGGTTGATTGTATATTATTGTAGAGGAGGAGTATGAATGCAAATAGTAGTATTCAAACTAGGAGAAGAACATTTTGCAGTAGAAACAGATAGAGTCCAAAGTATTAACGATACTATGGGGATTACAAAAGTTCCTAAGGCTCCGAGTTATATTAAAGGGTTGATAAATTTACGTGGGAGTATTAAATCTCTTGTTGACATAAATTTGTTACTTGATGTAACTCCTGGAAAAGAGCAAAATAATATAATTATTTTAACAGTTGAAGATGAAGAAATAGGAATATCAGTGGATGAGGTTGAAGAAGTTTTAGATATAGATGAAAGAAATATACAGAAAATAGAGAAAGATGCAGGTAAAGCACAACCTTATATTAAAGGTATATTAAATTATGATGAAAAACTTCTTACAATAATAGATATCGACAAATTATTAAATTAGTTTATTGAAATGAGGGAAAAGTATGGCAGATGTCTTATCACAAAATGAAATAGATGCCTTATTGTCTGCCTTATCTACAGGTGAAATAGAGTCAGAAGATGTTGGTAAAGATGAAGAAAAACATAAAGTTAAACTTTATGATTTTAGGAGTCCTCAAAAATTTTCGAAAGAGCATATAAGAACACTTGAATTAATTCATGATAATTATGCAAGAATTATTTCAAACTACTTAACGGGCCAGACTAGGCAAAATGTTAAAGTTAAGATAGAAACTGTAGAGCAGATAACATATGAGGAATTTATTCACTCTGTGCAAAACCCTACCATTATTACAATATTTAAAATGGCTCCATTATCAGGGACAATAATATTTGAAACCAATCCTCAATTTTCTCTTCAAGTGATAGATGTTTTACTTGGGGGGAAGGGGAATAGAAAAGCTGATACAAAGGAATTTACAGATATAGACAAGAATATAATGCGACAAGTAACTACCGGAATGATAAGTAATTTAAAGTTAGCATGGGATTCAGTATTGGAAGTTGAGCCAGAAGTAGAAGCAATTGAAACTAATCCGGCAATCAATCAAACACTAGCACCTAATGACCCTGTAGCGTTAATAACATTTTCAGTAGAAATGAATAAGAGAAGCACATTTATTAATATGTGCCTTCCTTACTTGAGTGTAGAAAAAATATTAGATAAATTAGTAGTGCAATATGCATTTAAGAGTGATAATGAAGCTTCGATAGCTGAATCAAGAGAAAAAATAGAAAAGGGAATCAATAAAGTTGATGTTGAAGTTATAGCAGAACTAGGAACTGCCAATATAACAGTAGATGATTTCTTAAAACTAACAATAGGTGATGTAATTAAACTTGATAATAAAAGTTCATCTCCAATAAAAGTGTATGTAGGTAATGAGGAATGTTATTATGCTAAACCAGGTGTAGTAGGAAAAAATACAGGTGTTATGATTTTAGATATAACGGATAAGGAAGTGAATGGGTATGAGCAATAACTTTTTATCACAAGATGAAATAAATGCATTATTAGCAGGTGAAGATTTAGCGTCCGCTGAATCGGAAAATGTAGACACGTCAGCTGATAGTAATAAAATAGATACAGGAGTTATAACTGATATTGATAAGGATTTGCTTGGAGAGATCGGAAATATTTCTATGGGATCAGCTTCGACTGCCTTATATCAGCTTATAAATCAACAAGTTAACATAACTACTCCAGTAGTTAGTGTAACTACATTGAAAGAAATAAAAGAGGGATTTGAAACCCCCAACATTGTTTTAGATATTGAATATATTGCAGGGATAATAGGAAGAAACATTTTAATTATAAAAACATTAGATGGTTTAGTCATATCTAACCTGATGATGGGTGGAGATGGAAATGTTACTGAAGCTCATGATTTGTCTGAAATAGAGATTAGTGCAGTTTCAGAAGCTATGAATCAAATGATAGGCTCTGCAGCTACATCAATGGCTACTATGTTTGGAAGAAAAGTTGATATATCACCACCAAGTGCTAAAATTGTAGTTGATGGATCTATACCAATTTCGGATGCAATACCAGAAGATCAGCCGATAGTCAGAGTATCATTTAGAATGACCATTGGAGATATAGTAGATAGTAATATAATGCAAATATTTCCAATAGAGACAGCTAAAAACATTGTTGCAATAATGACTGGAGAAGATAAGGAAAAAGAAGTGGCGGCATCAGAGCCATCAAAAGGTAATAAAAAAGATACAATTGTAAATAAAGAAATATCTGAACAACCAAATGCGGTTCAACAGCAGCCACAGTATCAACCAGAGCAACAAACACAATACGAACAGCCAAGAATGCAACAGCCGGTAGAGGTTCATGCAGCAGCATTTGAACCGTTAGTACCGCAAAACAGTGTTCCGCCGATAAAGAATATTGACTTAATTTTAGATGTTCCTTTAGATATATCTGTAGTTCTAGGAAGAACAAAGAAAAGTATACAGGATATCTTAAACTTAGGGACAGGTTCCTTAATAGAGTTAGACAAACTTGCAGAAGAACCAGTTGAAATATTAGTCAATGGAAAACAAATAGCTTTAGGTGAAGTTGTTGTAGTTGATGAAAATTTTGGAATAAGAATAACTAATATAGTAAGTAGTGTTGAAAGAATAAAGAGATTAAAATAAAAACTCCCGAGAGGGAGTTTTTATTTTTTTTTAGGAAAAATTTTATTAGAACCCTTTATAGATTTCTTTTTTTGCGTATATATTAATTAGAAGGATAAATATACACTTATAAAAAGAGCAGCTATGCTGCAATACGGAACTTTTTAAGTGTAAGAAAACTTTTGTGAATTAATTTATTAATATATATGAAGGGGATTGATGAGAATGAGAGAAAGAAAGTATGTTAAATTTAGAGTTGATATGTATGAGGACACAAAATTTAAAATAATAGATAGGATGCCTAAAAGGGATCTTATTCATTATGTTTGGAATAGGATAGTTGTTTTAGCTGGAAAGGTAAATCAAGAGGGAGAACTATATATGTCAAGAAATATTCCATACACAGTAGAGACTTTATCAATAGAATTTAATAGAGATAGTGATGAAATAAAAGCTGCATTAGACGTTCTAATTAACTTAGAGATGATTGAAACCATAGATAATAATATATATAAGGTGAAAAATTTCGTAAAGCATCAAAATATTAAAGTAAAAGAAAAAACTGAAATTGTGAAAAAAGAAAATGAGATAAAAATTCCAGAAAAGAATGATATGGAGGAAAATAAGAATATAGAAGTAAGTCCGAAAAAAGTGATTCATATAAAACAAAAAGGAGAAGTCCATACTAAAGAAAATAAGAATAATGAAATAACACTTTTAAAAGTAGATAATCCAAATTTAAATAGTGAAAATAAACGTGACAAGGATAGTGATGTGATTAAAGTAAGGAAGGCGGAGATTAGTAAACATAAAAATTCTCCTATAATTTTTGAAGTTGAAAAAAATACAAGTAAGAAGAAGAGAAAAGTAAATAAAAAGAAAAATGAGAGCGATATAGAAGTTTATGATGAAGGCATTTCTGATGATATTACAGATAAAAGTAATAAGGATGATCTTTTATGCTGGGTTAGTGAAGGTGAGATTGTCTTAGGGGAAGGAGAAACTAAGATTGCAGAGTGGTCTTTTGATTAATAAGAACATATAACAATGATATTTCATTGAAAATAGTTGATATCAATTATTTTTTATTGACTTTTCTATAAACTTATAAAAGAAAAGTACGATAAGTATAGTAATGAAGTAGTAATGAATGGAGAAATGTATTATGAGTATTGATAGAATAAGTAGATCCACATATATAAATGCATATAACTCAAATAGCGGTAAAGCTGTAGAAAAGACAAAGAAAACTAATGATGTGGATAGAATTGAAATTTCAGAACTTGGAAAAAGTCTTAAAGGTTACTCATTAGATAGTAATATACAAAATGCAAAGAAAATAGCAGATATTAAAAGTAAAATAGATAGCGGAACATACAATGTTGATGCAAGGTTAACTGCAAAAAGTATGTTAGATGCAATGAAGGAGAGTAAGGCATAAGTATGATAAATGAACTTATTAAATTAATGCAAAGCCAAGAAGAAGAGTTGAAAAAACTTTTAGAATTGTTAGAAACTCAATATAAAATGATAATGAGTAAAGATGTGTTTGGTTTAGAGGGATTAGTTGATAAGATTAATGAATCGGGTAAGAAAATTGCAAAACAGGAAATTGAGAGAAGAAATATACTCGGGAATAATGGAATAACAGAAGTTGTGAATGATTCAAATAATGAGGAATTAAGAGAAAACTATAATAAGATAAAAATAACATTAAATTCAGTTATTTCTCAAAAAGAAACAAATGATATGCTGTTAAAGCAACAGATAATATTTAATAATAAAATGTTAGAAATAATAAATCCAAGAAGAGAAATAAAGACATATAATTCATATGGAAATTTATCAAGATAGATTAAACATTTGATTATGTATAAACTTTTGTGCAATTGAATAAATGTTGTAAAATCAACAATTACAAATTTCAAAATGGACTATTTCTACATTAATAACTTATAAGTGAAAAAATAATAAGGATGTTACAATATCTAAAACATGGAAGTTGGTATTATTGAAAGGTAGGAAAATAAATGTCAGGATTATTTGATACGTTTACCATTGCTAAAAGAGGGTTAAATGTACAACAAAGCAACTTGAATACAACATCTCATAATATAGCGAATGTAAATACTGATGGTTACTCAAGACAAAGGTCAGTAGCACAAACAACCAGACCTTTTGGAGGAATGTCAAGATTTGATACTTGTTCAGTTGGGCAGGTTGGTACAGGTGTAGAAATAACTTCTATACAAAGAATAAGAGATACTTTTATAGATTATCAAGTTCGAAGTGAAACAGGAACATCTGGATATTATACTCAAGCAAATGAGACACTTTCAAAGGTTGAGGATATTTTTGGAGAACCATCAGATAAAGGAATACAAGAACTTTCAAGTAAGTTTTTTAATGCATTTCAAGAAGTTTCAAAGAGTCCAGATAAATCGGATGTAAAAACTGTAGCTATTCAAAATGCATCAGCACTTGCAGATGCGCTTAATTATACTTATAATCAACTAAAAAATGCTTCTAATGATAGTCAAAAACTTCTCCAATCAAATGTTACTGATGTTAATAGTTATTTAGATCAAATAAATGAATTAAACAAACAAATAAGATCTATTTCGGCGGTTGGACAAACACCAAATGATTTAATGGATAATAGGGATTTACTTTTAGATAAACTCAGCAATAAATTTGGAATAAAAGTTGATAGAGACAGTTTGGATACAATAAATCTATCGTCGACAGAATACCCTAATTCACCATTAGTAAAATCAGATCCCAATGATACTGGATATTCAAGATTATCATATGTAAAAAGTGCAAAGGCGGGTAAAGATACATCTGGAAATTCTATTGTAACACTGGAGTATTATCCAAAGGGAGATGAAAAGGCAGTAGTAAATACTGTTAGTATAAAAGTTGATAATGATACTAACGCTAAAACATTACAGGATGAATTAACACAGTGTAGAATTTTAATTACAGATAATAATGGGATAATGACAACAAAAGATCCAAGTACAGGTAAAGATGTAGAAGTTTCTAGTGGTGGGACTGTAGATGCTACTTCCACGGGATTTGCAGGCTTAAAAGCAAAGATTTTTCAGACTTATAAGTATGAATCAGGAGTAAACAATGTAGATGATAAAAATGTTAAAGGAGATATAGCAGCTAACCAATCAGTACAAGAAACTATAACTGGATATATGGATAATTTAGATAGGCTTGCAGCAGGATTAGCGTATTCGGTAAATGCAATTCAAACTGGAAGTGTAGATGATAGTACATCATCACAGGGATTGAATAACAATCCTATATTTGTTAACAATGGAGCAAGTACAAAAACAGATAAAGGAATTACAGCATCAACAATCACAGTGAACAGTGGATTATTGAAAGATCCCACAATGCTAAATTGCAGTGCAACATCAAAAAGCGGAAGTGGAGATGGGGCAAGAGCTAATGCGATAGCAAATCTTAGTGTATTGAAAATGAATTTAAGTAATGTAACTTCTGGACAAGATTTAACAACCATGGATAGAAAATCATTCTTAAATGCAATAGGAATAAATACATCGGGGACAGGATTTAATGATAGTACTTGTTTAAGTTTAAATGCAGGGACAAATGGATCGACGGTTGATTCTTATTATAAAACAATTATAAATAATATTGCGGTAAAAACACAAGAAGCTGGAAGAATGCAGGATAACCAAGAAACAATATTATCTAATTTACAAGATCAAAAAAGTTCAGTTTCAGGTGTGTCATTAGATGAAGAAACTACAAATTTAATTCAATATCAACATGCATATCAGGCAAATGCAAAAATGATATCAACAATAGATGAATTGTTAGATGTGGTGATAAATGGGCTGAAAAAATAATCAATTGAAAATGGATGTATTTAAGATTGTTAGGAGGGAAATTTATGGCTACTAGAGTTACTAGCAGTATGTTAACTAATAATTATTTAAGAAATGTTAAGCGTAACTTAAATAATATGAAATCACTGCAAAATCAATTATCATCAGGGAATAAGATTCAAAAAGCATCAGAAAATCCTTATATTGCATCGAGAACAATGCAATTAAATTCAGGAATCTCTTATAATAAACAATATGATGAAAATATAAAGGATACATCAAATTGGCTTGATACAACAGATACAGCCTTATCTCAAATTGGGAACGTCTTTGGTAGAATACAAACTCTTCTTGTAAATGCAGGTAATGGTAGTTATAGCAATGATGAAAGAACTGCAATACAAGATGAAATTAAGGAAAAGGTAAATGAATTGTCACAAATTCTAAATACTAATTTTGATGGTTCTTATATATTTGGAGGAACAAAAACTAATTCAAAACCTACTACTGTAGTAAATGGAGTATTACAATATGCTAATTCAGATGGAAATATGATAAGTACATATCTTGATGCAGGGGGTGCAGTTACTAGTGATTCTGTATCCACTAATACATTACTAGCACAAAGTGCTTCAATATATTTAGATCAAGGTGGGAAGATTACCACATCAGCAACCTCAACTAATGGAACGGCTAATACACAAATAATTCAAGGGAGTTCTTTATATGTGGATACATCATCAGGAACTGCTTATACATCTAAAAGTTCAAGTGTAAGTGCAGGCGCAACTGCAAATCCTCTTATATTAAAAGATGAGTTATATATAGACTTGAATGGAAATATTACGCCATCCAAAACAACAGATAATACGTTAATTACATCAGATAATGAATTGTTATATTTAACTAGTGATGGAAAGGTAACAACAACATATAATTCGGCATATACATTAATATCAACTGGAACACCTTTATATAAAGGCGCGAATGGACAAGTAATGACTACAGGTGCAGCTGGAAATCAAATCAATCAAGCAGTACCTATATATAAAGATGCTAAAGGATTTGTAACAACATCATCAATTACGGTAAATACAACATTAACAGCAGCTTCTGTAAATGCTTTAAATGTTTCGAAATATGATCCGACAACTGGATATACAACAAGTTCTATAGATCCTTCGTGTAATGTATATATGGATTCTAGAGGCATTTTAACAAATTCCAGTACTACAGATTTAAGTAAGAGAGAAGCTAGATTGAAAGATTTATGGACTAGTTCATATATAGACCCAACCAATCAGCAGGTAAAAACTGCAACACCAATACCTTCACATAGCAATCAAATAAATTTATATAAGGATGCAAATGGATTGGTGACAACATCACCTGGGGCATATCCAGCTAATGAACAAATACTTTTAGGAACTACTAATTTATATAAAACTAGTGATGGTAAAGTAACTACTGTAGCAGGAGCAGGAACAACGCAAATACAGTTAACTGATGCTGTATACGTTGATTTAAATGGGAAGCTAACTACATCAGCGTCAGTAGCAAATAATTCTGTTTCAGTAAGAGATACGTTAAGTATTTCAACAACGGGGACACATGCTTTAGCTAAAGCTTCAATTAATCCTGTATCTTCTCCAGATACAGTAATACCATCAGATAGTATTACATTGTTTACAGATGGAGCAGGAAATATAACAAATGATGGAACTGTGGCAAATGCAACTAAAATAGTTTTAAGTGATTCATTATATAGAGATAGCTATGATAATATTACAACTTTTGCAAATACTCAAAATAAGTTGATTAATTCAGATGATAAATTATATAAAGATGCAAATGGAAATGTAACAAATTCAGCATCAAATATTGCAATAATTTCAGGAACAACTCTATATAAAGATTCAACAGGAATGGTGACAACATTACAGGGAAGTGCGCCTCCAAATGAAGCAATAGATTTAAAGAATGCTGTACTGTATAAGGATGCAAATGGTAATGTGACCACAAATGCTTCTTTAGGTGGTGTTACTAATACATTAGTTGATCATACAACGAGTTTTTATAAAGATGTAAATGGAAATGTAACAGTTGCCGCAAATAATACACAGATAGATTCTAGTACTCAGTTATATAAAACTGTTGATGGAAAAAGTATAACAACTGATCCTGTGGGATCATTATCAAACACAACTCAACTATATAAAGATGGAACTGGAAATGTAACAACTACAGCAGGAGCTGGAAGAACTCCCATGTCAGTACCAATATCAGCAAACAGCTTATATATGGATACAAGCGGTAAGGTAACAACTTCAGCGGGAACTCCTCCAACAAATACACCAATTCCTTCTGGGACTAAATTATATGATGATGGTACCGGACAGGTAAGAACTAGAATTGTATCAACAGGTGACCCTTTGTATGCAGATACTAATGGAAAGATAATAACAGCTAAAACAACATCCAATACTATACTGACAGCAAGTGATAATATTTATGTTGATGCAGCCAAAAATCTAACAATGTCAGCAATTACTGCAAATAAAAAATTAACTATGTCAGATGTAATAAATCTTAAAACTGAGTATGATGCTGCAGGTACAACTTCGACTAGAAAGACTCAAATTAATGCTATACTTAACGATAAAAATGTTGCTCAACTGTCTCAGCTGGATTCAGATTTAAAAGTAGATATTTCTCAGGGTGTTAAGACAAAATATAATGAGACTGCAGTTGGAATATTGGAGTTTAAAGATAAGAATGGAAAAAGTATAAATGTATCCGATCTTTTATCAAATATAATAACTGATCTAGGTTCAGGTGGAAATACTAATAATTTGACTACGACAGAATTAACAGATATACAATCAGTTACAGCAAATTTATTACAAAGGCGTTCAGAAGTTGGATCTATGCAAAATAGAATGGACTCTGCTCAACAGAATAATGAGGCTCAAAATTATGATATGACGGATATATTATCAAAAACATATGATATAGACTTTGCAGAAACTACAATGGATTATTCAACAATGCAGACAGTATATACCGCATCGCTTCAAACTAGTGCTAAGATATTACCAATGAGCATATTAAATTACTTATAGTTAGGAGAAGATAAATATGAAATTTATTTCTAAAGTTCATGGTGAGATGCAATATGAAGAAAATAATATAATTTCTTTTAACAAAGGTATTCCAGGACTAGATGAATTGAAAAAATTTATTCTTTTAGATTTGGAGGAATATGAACCTTTTAAATTACTACAATCATTGGAAGATGAGGAAATTTCATTAATAGTAACTTCACCATATGAATTTTTTGAAGAATATGAAATTAAATTAAGTGAAGAAACAATTAAAAATCTAGAAATAAAGTCTCCAGGACAAGTGATGATTTTGACTACAGTGACATTAAATTCAGACGTTAAAAAAATCACCACTAATTTGCAAGGACCTATAGTTATAAATACTTCTACTAATTTTGGGGAACAAATAATACTAGATAATTCTAAATATAAAGTAAAAAGTCCTTTGTTATAAGGAGGCATGATATGTTAATCATAACTAGAAAAAAAGGTGAATCTCTTATGATTGGAGACGACATAGAGATTGTTATAAGCAAGATAGATGATGGAAGTGTAAAGATTGGAATAAAAGCACCAAAAGATGTAACTATATTAAGAAAAGAGTTATATGAGGAAGTAGAAAAAGAAAATAAGGAAGCAACTAAAATTGATATAAGTATTTTGAATAAGATTAAGATAAAGTAAGAGTTATTGGGTTAATTTATAATTACATGGAGGTAATATAGACATGGATGTTAATAATATAAGACAAAATGCAATTAATTTATATAGTAATAATGCAAATATATCACAGTACACACAAACTGATATAGATGTAGCGGTTCAACAAGTGCAACAGACTCAAAAAGATGATGGCACACAGAAGGAAAAATCAGACAATGAGGATAAACAAATTAATAAAAAAGATGTAGAGCAGGCAGTAAAAAAGATTAATGATTTTTTGAAAGATGAGCATACACGCGCAGAATTTTCCTATGATAAGGAATTAAAAGCTACAAGTATAAAAATTATAGATGAAGATACTAAAGAAGTTATCTTAGAAGTTCCGCCTAAGAAAATATTAGATATGGTAGCAAGTATGATGAGGCAAGTTGGTTTGCTAGATAAAAAGGCCTAAGGTAAAGACGTTGAATTAGGAGGCGTTTAACTTGGAGTTTAGGTTAAATAAGATTGATACTGATATTAGAAAAAAAATGCAGGAAGAAACAAAAGATGATAAAATTCATTCAAGTGATGGCATAAGTGTAAAGAAGGATTTAAAAGAAGAAAAAAATGAAGTAAATATAGAAGAGCTTTGTGATAATAGTAAAGAAAAACTATATTTTACTATAGATGGAGTAAAATATAATAATGCAAGTGTAAAGATAAAAGCAGAAAAGTTAGAAGAAATAAGTGAAGAGAATTCTAAAGGCAGAGTTTTAGATGCCACAAAATAGGAGGATTAAAATGTATTCTAATGGATATAATGTATATAAAAATAATTCTGTAAATTATGCATCAAAAGAACAATTGCTGCTAATGTTAACAGAAGGAGCAATTAAGTTTTGCAAAATAGCAAGACAAGCTATTGTAGATAAAGATGTAAAAAAGGCTCATGATGCATTAATAAGGACTCAAGATATATTTTCAGAACTTATGGTTAGTTTAGATACTACAGTTGGGGAATGGGCGGTTCAGTTATTTAGAGTTTATGAATTCATAAAACAGAGATTAATAGACGCTAATATTAATAAGGATCTAAAAATTATAGATGAAATTCTTCCTCTAGTAGAAGATATAAATGAAACGTGGAAAGAAGCTTATAAGAGAGCTAAAAAATAAAAAAAGGAGTGATATGATATGACAAGTATTATGCAAGGTAGTAGTACTAGCTCTAATAGTAGTACTTCAAGTGCTAATTTATTAAGAATTTCAGGTATGGCATCAGGGATTGATACAGATTCAGTAGTTAAATCTATGGTTTCAAACTATCAAAGTAAGATAGACAAAGCAAATCAGGCAAAACAAACTTTGCAATGGAAACAAGATGCTTATAGAGACATTATAAAGAGCGTAAAAAAGCTACAAGACTATTTTGATCCAATTTCAAGTAAGTATATTCTAGGTGGAAGTTCTATGAATATTAATACAGCTACAAGTGATAACACAGCTGTAGCTTCAGCAACTGCAGCATCAACTGCTACGGCTGGAACTTATGTGGTAACTACAAATAAATTGGCGGAACAAGCAAAAGTTACTGGTACCTCATTGGATTCGATGATAACAGTAGGTAATGCAACCAGTAATGGATCAACTTGGAGCAAGGCAACATTAGTTTTTGGGACGGATTCTACCGATACTTTCCAAGTAAAGGATGGTATTACATCTATGTCTGATTTAGTAGCAGATATAAATACAAAATTAGCATCAAGTAAAACTGCAGGTGGGAAAGTTTCAGCATCCTATGTAAATGATGGAACTAATAGTTATATAAAATTTACAAGTACTGATAGCACTATTGGGGTGAAAGCAACAACTTATGATGGAACAACGCCATTAGGTTCACCAATTACCAAAATTAATAGTGGAATATCTTCGAGTACAAAATTATCGGATTTAGGGATTGGTACTGCTGGTTTTAAATTATCTTATGATTCAACAACTACAGGAACACCAGTACCGATTACTGCAACTGGCTCTGATACAGTACAAAGTTTAATGGATAAAGTAAAAAGTGCAACTAGTGGTGCAGTTACAATGAGTATAGACGATGCAACTGGAAAAATTTCCTTTCAATCAAAGGGCTATGGTTCTGCATCGATGATTAGCATAAGTAGTGTAAGTGGTGACATAGCTAAATTAGGTATATCAGCAAATTCTGATCAAGGAGCAGATGCAAATGTAACTATTACTGCACCGGGACAATCAGCTGTAACAACTACACAAACTTCGAATCAATTTACAATTAATGGAGTGAGTTATAATCTTTCTAATGTAGGAACTGCTAATGTAACTATAGCAGCAAATACAGATAATATTGTAAATAATATTAAGAGTTTCATTACAGATTATAACGCTATAATTTCAACAATTAATACAAAATTAACAGAAAAGAAAGATAGTGCTTATCCGCCACTTACTGATGCACAAAAAGAAAGTATGAGTGAAAGTCAAATTACAGCGTGGGAAACTAAGGCCAAAGTAGGGGTACTTAAAAATGACGATTACTTAAATGATGTAATGACTCAATTAAAAGGAATATTTTCATCGCCTGTATATAATAGTTACAATGGTGACTCTACTACAGGAAAAGTACCATTAAGTCTTGGTAAATATGGATCAAATGCCATTGGGATAGATACTTCCTCAGATTATACAGATGGAGGGAAGATTGTTATTACAGATGCAGCTAAATTAGCAAGCACAATTCAAAATCATTTTGATGATTTTAAAAAAATGTTTAGCGGAACTTCAAGTACTTCTCTTGATTCACTACCTGCAAACACACCATATATTGGCTCTAAAACGTATATGGAAGATGGACTGTTTACGAGGATGAATACTATACTTAGTAGTTATGTGGCAACACCAGGATTGGGTACAGATGGGACTTATACTTTATCTGGAAGTATGAATATATTTGTAAATAAGCAGTATGACTATAGCACTTCAGGTGCTTCTAGTAAAAATACATTACCAGACCAAGTGTATCAGAGAACTTTAAGCATTAGTAAGCTTAAGACTCAAATGTCAGATGCTGAAACTAGATATTACGCTAAATTTACAGCATTGGAAACTGCTATGAGCAAATTAAATGCACAGCAGAGTCAACTTAGCTCAATGCTTGGAACAGCCTAATCATTAATGGAAATAGTTAATAATAAGCATCGAGAAAATTTGCTGTCAAGTTTTATACAACAAAGTGGGTGGAAAATTGGAGATACAAGAACAATTTGTACAATATAAAAATATCACTTTAATTATTATGGAAACAGTTAAAACAGAAAATTACGAAAAGCTAGATGAGTTTTTTTCACAAAGGCAATCTGTTTTAGATAATATTAATAAATTAGCTTGTTCAAAAGAGGAATTAAATAGATTTTATCTAAAATATGATGTTTATGAATTGGATAAAACATTAGAAAAAGAAATGAATAGTAGGAAAGAAGCATTGTTGGAAAAGATAAAAGAAAATCAAAAAAGAAGAATAATGATGAATGGATATAACGATTTGCAAGCGAGATCGGTCTTTTTAAGTAAAGAGCTATAAAAAACTTTTGAATAAATGTATAAATTCTAAAAATACTATTAAGTATTAAAATTTATAACCGAATATATAAATATAAGATTTAAAATATTATTATTTTACTTAGTAAAAAAGATAAGAAAAAAGTATAAAGTAATATAAAATTAAATCGAATATATAAAGAGTATAAGCTATTAACTCTTAAGAGTTGATATAAATTAAAAAAACAAAGAGATGGACATGGAAGTCCAAAGCTCAAAATCAAGGAGGAATATATTATGATAATTAATCACAATCTTATGGCAAACAATGCAATTACAAGTGCGAATTCTAACGCAAATAAGGCAGCTAAATCAGCAGAAAAACTTTCTTCAGGTCTTAGAATAAACAGAGCTGGAGACGATGCAGCAGGTCTTGCAATCTCAGAAAAAATGAGAGGACAAATTAGAGGACTTGATCAAGCTTCAAGTAATGCTCAAGATGGTATTTCATTAATACAAACAGCTGAAGGTGCATTAAATGAAACTACTGCAATTCTTCAAAGAATGAGAGAACTTGCAGTTCAAGGTGCAAATGATACAAATGTTAGTGTTGATAGAGCATCTATTGGTAAAGAAGTTCTTCAACTTAAGAATGAAATTAACAGAATAGCAAGCCAAACAGAATTTAATACTAAGAAGTTAGTAAATGGTAGTGCAAAGAATATGAAATTCCAAGTAGGTGCTAATAGTGGTCAAATAGTAAGTTTAACTATTGCTACAATGACAGTAACAAAATTAGGTGTATCAGGTGTTACTATGGTATCAGCAACTACTGCTGCATCAGCGACTGGATTTATTAAGAAGATAAATGACGCAATAAATACAGTATCAGCTGAAAGAGCTAATCTTGGTGCATACCAAAATAGACTTGAACACACAATAAACAACTTATCGACTTCAAGTGAAAACTTGACTTCAGCTGAATCAAGAATTAGAGATGTTGATATGGCTAAAGAAATGTCAACTTTCTCAAAGAACAATATTTTATCTCAAGCTGCTCAAGCTATGCTTGCTCAAGCTAACCAACAACCACAACAAGTTCTTCAATTATTAAGATAATTATTTTATTAGTGAAGTTTAAGAAATGTGTACAAGGAGACCAGCGTGTCTCCTTGTATAATTTTAAGCGTAAGTAGAAAGTATTTGTATTAGTTATATTGTGAAATTTGAATTGAGGAGAATTTTATATGGAACATAATAATAATTCAAATGATTATACAGTTGTAACAAGTAAAGATGGTAAATTGATACTTAGAGTGAATAAAGAAGAAAAAACTGTCTATTTGGGAAGTTTCTATTCTGTAAGTAGGGATATAAATCAACTTATTAGTCAGTTAGGGGGAGTGAAACCATATGATATTATTATTATCTTTGGTATTGCGACAGGAGAATATTTACCCCAATTGAAAGAAGGATTATCTAAAAATAATAAGGTATTGATATTTGAGCCAGATGAAAAAATCTTTTCTGATTTTCTGAAATCTAAAAATGCCAAGCTAATAACTTTAGATGATAAAATAAAACTTTTTAAATTTAATAGTGATAACAATAGTTTAAGGGAAATATTAAACTTTGAAATAAATGATTATGAGTTAGAAAGAATTAAATTTGGATTTTATGCAAATTATAATGTTATATATAGAGAAGAATTAGGGACTTTTGTTGAGGGACTTAAACAAACTATAAGTGGCGGATATGTAGATAGAGTTACAAATTTAGTACATTCAAAAACATGGTTTAACTGTTTTTTGAAAAATGTTAAGTTTATGGCGGAAAGTACTCCAACTAATTATTTGGAAAACATTTTTAAAAAAAGACCTGCAATAATTGTTTCGGCAGGACCTTCGTTGGAAAAGAATGTACATAAATTAAAAAAGATTCAGGATAGATTTGTAATTATAACAGGAGGCAGAACTCTTAGAACATTATTGAATGAAGGAATACGGCCTGATTTCTTATGTGTAGTGGATCCAGTTGAAAATACATATACACTAGTTAAAGATTTTTTGAAATCCAATATTCCGTTGGTATTTTATGAGGGAAGCAATCCTAATGTAGTAAATGAACATAAAGGAAAAAAAATATATTTTACAGGAAATTATTTTACCAATGAAATTTTAGGTAAGGAAGTAAAGACGCTCGCATATGGCGGCTCTGTAGCCCATACTTGCATGGGGTTAGGGGTGCATTTAGGATGTGATCCTATAATATTTATGGGACAAGATTTTGCTTTTACAAATGAAAAATTGCATGCTAATAATGCAACTCATAAGGAAGAAAAAAATGATATAGAAGATATAGAAGATAGTATTTTTGTGGATGATGTTTTTGGTAATAAGGTGAGAACAAATCCAACATATAATGAATTTAGGATAAAAATGGAGAGTCTTATACAAGTTTTTAGTAATATTACATACATAAATGCTACTGAAGGTGGAGCAAATATTAAAGGGACAAAAGTCATGAGTTTAGATGAAGTAGCATCTTCAATTGAAAAAAATGAATTTTCTAAAAATATAGATGAGTATTTAGTGAAAAATGAGGATGTTGATTTAGAAAAAATAATTAATAAATTTAATGAAACATTGGAATGCATGATGAATATAAAAAAAGATTGCAAGAAGGCTATTGATTTATCAGAAAAATTAAATGATTATTTCGAAAAAGGGAATAAAGTTGATATTATAAAGATAAATAACAAACTGGATAAAATTGATGATAATCTTAATAAGGCGTTTGAAGAATTTGCATTTGTTGATTTTTTACTTTATCCAACAACACAATATGTGCTTGGAAATGATAAATTTTTAATATTACCTGATGATTCTGATAAGGTTGCTGGAAAGAAAATAGCTTTAAGAGTAAAAGCATTATATGAAGGAATTTTAAATGTTATTGAAGAAGCAGTTCCACTTATTAATAAATATGTTTTCAATAAATAATTTATACATAAAAGGAGGAATTTTAATGAATAATTATAAAAAACCTAGAATAATTGCAGAAGTAGGCTGCAATCATATGGGAGATATTGAGATAGCAAAAAAATTCATAAAAATGGCATCTGTATTTTGTGAGGTTGATGGAGTAAAGTTTCAAAAGAGAAATAATAAAGAGCTGTTAACACCTGAACAATATAACGCAGCACATCCTAATCCATATAATTCTTATGGAAAGACTTATGGAGAGCATAGGGAATTTTTGGAGTTTACAGTACAACAACATTTAGAATTAAAAAAGTATTGTGAAGAATTTGGAATGGTGTATAGTACGTCTGTTTGGGATTTAACTTCTGCAAAAGAAATTGCGGAATTAAAGCCTCAGTTTATAAAAATACCGTCTGCTTGTAATAATAACTATAAAATGCTTGATTGGTTATGCAAGAATTACCAAGGAGAAATACATATTTCGGTTGGTATGACAACGTATAATGAAATTAAAGAAATGATAGAGTTTTTTGAGGAAAGAGGAAGAAATAAGGATTTAGTAGTTTATTCTTGTACATCTGGATATCCTGTTCCTGTAGATGATATATGCCTTCTTGAGATAACACGATTAAAAGAAAAGTATGAAAATAAAGTAAAGGAAATTGGCTTTTCGGGGCATCACAACGGAATTGCTATTGATGTGGCTGCATATACATTAGGTGCATCTACAATTGAAAGACACTTTACATTAAACAGAACATGGAAAGGTACCGATCATGCTGCATCATTAGAACCTGATGGAATGAGAAAGCTTGCTAGGGATTTAAGAAATACTTATAAAGCACTTACATATAAAAGAGAAGAAATTCTTGATATAGAAAAAGTTCAAAGAGAAAAATTAAAATATAGGGGTATATAGAAATGTATAAAAACATAGCGTTTATACCAGTAAGAGGAGGAAGCAAGTCTATTCCATTAAAGAATATTAAGTTATTAATGGGGAGGCCGCTTGTATACTGGACTTTAGATGCAGCAGTGGAATGTAAGTGCATAGATAAGGTATTTGTTTCAACCGATAGTGATTCAATTAAAGACGTTGTCATGAAATATGGATCTGATAAAATTGAAATAATTGGTCGTTCAAAGGAAACAGCAGAAGATACTTCAACTACTGAATCGGCTATGCTTGAATTTGCAGATAAATTTGATTTTGAAAATATAGTTCTTATACAGGCTACTTCACCGCTTTTGACTGTAAATGATATAAGCAATGGTTTTAAAAAGTTTACTAATGAAAAATACGATGCTGTCTTTTCAGCAGTAAGACAAAAAAGATTTATATGGGAAAAAGGCGTAGATAATTCTTTTTATCCTAAAAATTATAATCCTTTAAGTAGGCCAAGAAGGCAAGAGTTTGAAGGATATCTTGTTGAAAATGGAGCTTTTTATATTACAAAAAAAGAATCACTTTTAGAATCCAAGTGCAGAATGTCGGGTAAATTCGGCGTTGTTGAGATGAGTGAAGAATCTTATTTCGAAATAGATGAAGAAAGTGATTGGGTTATCATTGAAGAATTATTAAGAAAAAGAAAATCAGAGAATTTCAAATATAGTGATATTTTGAAGAATATAAAAATGCTTATAACAGATAGCGATGGAGTCCTAACAGATGGGGGAATGTATTATTCCGAAAAAGGTGACGAGTTGAAAAAGTTTAATACAAGAGATGGCATGGCATTTGAACTTTTAAGAGAAAATGGAATCAAAACAGCTATAGTAACTGGTGAAAAAGTTGATATGGTAAAAAGAAGAGCTGATAAATTAAAAATAGATTATGTATATCTTGGAGCAAAAGATAAATTAAAGATAATTAGAGAGATTGCCGATATTAATAATCTAGAACTTAATGAAATAGTTTATATTGGTGATGACATAAATGATTTAGAGGCAATACAAAGTGTGGGTTTTGGATGCTCGGTTTTTGATGGAGTAGAAAAGGTAAAACAAGCATCAAATTATATCACTAATGCAAAAGGCGGATCGGGGGCAGTACGAGAAATTACAGATTTAATACTTAGATATAGGACTTAAGGAGAATTCTCGGATGAACTGTTTATTATGCGGAAGCGAAAAGACTACTATTGTTGATACCAAAATAAGAAATGTAAAAACCGATTCAATAAAGGTATACATATGTAAGAAATGCGGTGTTCATTTTTTAAATCCTCGACTTACTGAAGAAGAATTAGAGGAATATTATAATGGTGAATATAGAAAAGAATATACCGAAAAAGAATATTATTCACGAGAAAAGTTAGAAGAGTTTTTTAAAAAATCTTTACCAGAAGCAACAGTAAGAATTAACAGAGTGAAGCAGTATATAAATAAAGAAGATGAGATTCTTGAAATTGGTTGTTCTTCTGGATACTTTTTGTATGACATAAGAAACAAAGTAAAAACGGTTTACGGAACAGAATGGGATGAAAATAACTTAAGATATTGCAAGGAATTAGGGATAAATGTTGCTAAAAATCCACCTGATTTTCATAAAAAATTTGATAAGATATTTTTATTTCATGTGTTAGAACATATAAAAAATCCAATAAGTTTTATGAAATCATTGAAGGAGCAAATGAAAGATGATAATTCAATGATTTTTATAGAAGTTCCAAACAATCAGGATATATTGCTTAATGAATATGATATACCTGAGTTTAAAAGTTTTTATTATCAGTCTGCTCATTTATGGTATTTTAATACTACTAGTTTATCATATGTTTTAAATGAAGCAGGATATGAATTTGAAATTCATAATATTCAACGATATGATATTTCAAATCATCTTTATTGGTTAAAACATAGAAATCCAGGTGGCCAGGAATATTTTAATGAAATATTTAATGATGAGTTAAAAAAATCTTATGTTGATAATTTGATTAATACAAATAGAAATGATACATTATTTGCAATAGCTTATAAAAATAAATAACTCTTAAATTGCGGAGGAACTATGAATAATAATAAAATTGAAGTATTGGAGACTGCGAGTAAATATATAGTAAATCTTAAAATGGGGATAAATAAAGCAGTAGAATATTATCAAGAGGGTCGAGAAAATGAGGCGTGTAATTTAATAATACCAATTACAGAAGGCATGGAATGGTTAAATAATGCTATTCGTCTTACATCGGAGATACAAAAAGAACCAATATCTTTTGATGTTATGAATGGAAAATTGGTTGAAGTCTTAGAGGCATTCGAAAACTCTGATTATATTCTAGTTGGAGATTTGTTAGAATATGAAATAATGCCAATAATTCAAAGAATAGAAGAAATAGTAAATAAAACTATTAATAACTAATAATGATTTTGATTTTATTTAAATAGCACCAATAAAATTTGAAAAAGTTTTATTGGTGCTATTTTTAAAATATTATTGATAATGTTGCCTAATAGTGATTCTAGTAGATGTTAAAGATATCGGACATAATCACGATAATTATATATAGTTAACTTATGCAAAGTATAATAGAACATACAAATTAAACGGATTTCAAAGGAGAAAATTATGATTAGCATTTGTATGATAGTAAAAGATGAAAGTAGAATACTAGAAAATTCTTTAAAAAATATAAGTAAATATGGTTATGAGATAATAATTGTAGATACGGGTTCAAAAGATAATACTAAAGAGATAGCTAACAAATATACAGATAAGGTTTATGATTTTAAATGGGAAAATGACTTCAGTATGGCAAGAAATTTTTCTATTAGTAAAGCAAGTAATGACTTGATATTGGTTGTAGATGCTGATGAAGTGATAGTAGAACTTGATAAACAATTATTGAAATGTAATATTAATAAACATATGGTTGGTAGAATACTTAGAATAAATAAATATTCAAGAGGTCAAGATGAATTTAAATATAATGAAAGAGTTAATAGATTTTTTTGTAAAAATGAATTTAAGTATGAAGGCAGTATCCATGAGCAAGTTGTTTCAAAAAATGGAAAAAACTATTTAACATATAATATACCAATAACTATGGAGCATTTTGGTTATGAAGATGATGAAATAAAAAGAAAAGATAAAACTAAGAGAAATATTGAGTTGTTAAAAGTAGAATTAGAGAGTAAAGGGAAAGATCCATACATATTATATCAATTAGGCAAAAGTTATTATATGGAGAGTAATTATCAAATGGCAGAATTCTATTTTAATAAGGCTTTAGATTTTGATTTAGATACAAATCTAGAATATGTGCAAGATATGATAGAAAGTTTAGGATATGCATTAATTAATGAAAAGAAATATGAAGAGTCTATGAAGCTTCTAGGAGTATACTCGGAATTCAGTTCTTCGGCAGATTTTGTTTTTTTAGTTGGTCTTATTTATATGAACAATGGGTATTTTGATAAGGCAGTAAAAGAATTTAAAAATGCAAAAAAATATGAAGAGTGCAAAATTCAAGGGATAAATGATTATCTCGCTAATTATAACATTGGTGTGGTGTTAGAATGCTTAGGTAATGAGAAAGAAGCTATTAAATATTATAAAAAAAGTATAACTTATAAATTATCTAAAGAACGTATAAATTTATTAGAGGCAAAATAAGGAATTAATTTAAAAGTTAGATATATTAGCCAATAATTAAAGTAGACAAGATGTTGGGAAGTATAAACAAAATTATGATATAATTATACATATATTGTGAGTTCAAGGAACTTTTTAAAATAAAATGTAAAATAAAAAGGAATAATGATATTTATAGAATTATAATATTAAAAAAGTGATGGTGGTTGTTATGAAAGTAGTTATTTTGGCAGGCGGACTTGGAACTAGGATTAGTGAAGAAAGTCATCTTAAACCAAAACCAATGATTGAAATTGGTGATTCTCCAATTTTATGGCATATATTAAAGTATTATTCATCGTACGGATTTAATGAATTTATTATTTGTTGTGGATATAAGGGATATTGTATTAAGGAATATTTTGCAGATTATTATTTACATAGAAGTGATATTACATTTGATTTTTCAGATAATAATAATATGGTAATACATAATAATATAGCAGAGCCTTGGAAGGTTACTGTAGTAGATACTGGCTTGGAGACTCAAACGGGTGGGAGAATTAAAAGAATTGAGAAATATATTAATAACGAAACATTTATGCTTACATACGGTGATGGCGTTTCTGATGTGAACTTAACTAAGCTCTATGAATTTCATAAGCAACAAGGGAAAATTGCAACTATAACAGCTATACAGCCAGGGGGGAGATTTGGTGTATTAGATATTGATAATAATCACCAAATTAATAAATTTGCAGAAAAAACAAAAGAAGATGGAGGCTGGATTAATGGTGGATTCATGGTGTTAGAACCAGAGATATTTAAATATATAAATGATGATATGACTGTTTTTGAAAGAGAGCCATTAGAAAGTTTAGCAAGAGAAAAACAGCTAATGGCATATAAGCATGATGGTTTTTGGAAGTGCATGGATACACTAAGAGATAAAGAAACATTAGAATACCTATGTAAAATAAAAAATGCACCATGGATAAGATGGTAAATTGGAACCATAGAATGGAGGGATATAATGATTACTAAGTCATTAGAAGTAGATTTACAATATACATATAACAAATTATCAGAGGAAGAAATTAATAAATTAACTGATTCAACTATCCTAATAACAGGTTGTGCTGGATTTTTAGGATATTATTTTATCCACTTTTTATATAAGTTTAAGGATGATTTAAAATTAAAGAAGGTTGTTTGTCTTGATAATTTCATGCTGGGCTATCCAAAATGGATAGACGAAATTGGAAAAGATAAAAGATTTGAAGTTAAAAAGTTTGATATTATTAAAGATAAAATAAGTGATATAGAGGAAGCAGATACTGTAGACTTTATTATACATATGGCGTCTATTGCATCTCCGATATTTTATAGAAAATATCCTATTGAAACATTAGATGCTAATATATGGGGGTTAAGAAGCCTTCTTGATTATTATGCTGAAAAAGAGATTAAAGGATTTCTTTTCTTCTCATCAAGTGAACTTTATGGTGATCCATCACCAGAGGCTGTACCTACATCTGAAGAATATTATGGATATGTATCAGCAACAGGACCACGTTCATGTTATGATGAATCGAAGCGTTTTGGAGAGACTATGTGCATGCTTTTTGCAGAAAAATACAACATGCCAATTGGAGTAGCAAGACCATTTAACAATTATGGTCCAGGTATGAAGCTTAATGATAAACGAGTACCAGCAGATTTTGCTAAAAATATAATTGATGGAAACAATATTGCTATATTATCAAATGGGAGTCCAACAAGAACTTTTTGTTATATAGCAGATTCTATAGCTGGATATTTTAAGGTTATGTTACACGGAAAATATGATTATTTTAATATTGGTATAGAAAAACCTGAAATTACAATTACACAATTAGCAGAGATTTATAAAAAAGCAGGAAAAGAAATTTTCGATTATACAGGAGAGGTAATATTTAATTCATCAGAAGATAAAGATTATTTAACTAATAACCCACAAAGAAGATGTCCTAGTATTGATAAAGCTAGAAACATTTTAGACTATAATCCAGAAATCTATGTAGAAGATGGTGTATACAGATTTTTAAGATTTATAAAAGAAAGTACTGAGGATAATTTAATATGGTAACAGTTTTTGGATTGGGATTTGTAGGACTTACAACAGCCTTAGGATTTGCTCATTTAGGCTATACAGTATATGGGGTTGATGTTGATGAAAAACGTAAAGGTACACTAAGAAGTGGACAAATACCATTTTTTGAACCATATATGGAAGATGTGTTAAATGAACATCTTGATAAGAATTTCTTTGTGACAGATGATATTGAAGAAGCAATAAAAAATAGTGAGTATGTATTTTACTGTGTTGGGACTCCATATGGAGAAATGGGAAGTGCAGATTTAACTTATTTATTTTCAGCTATCGATACAACTGTTGATGCAATTAAGGATGAAAAGTTTAGAGTGTTGGTCACAAAATCAACAATACCACCATCAACTACAGCTGAAAAGATATATCCATATGTGAAATCAAAAGGAAAAATAGCGGATAATATTGGAGTTGCAAATAACCCTGAATTTTTAAGAGAAGGGCATTGCTGGGAAGACTTTATAGAAGCAGATAGAATTGTTCTTGGATGTAATGATGGAAGATCTAAGGAAATGCTATTAGATCTCTATAGAGATATGAATATACCTATTAAGTGCGTATCCCATTCTACAGGTGAATTTATAAAATATTTATCAAATACTCTTTTAGCTACTTTAATTAGTTACTCAAATGAGATGTCTCAAGTAGCAGATAGTATTGGTGGAATAGAAATTGCAGAAGCATTTAAGATTCTACATATGGATAAGCGTTGGAACAATTGTGATATGACTTCATATGTATATCCGGGCTGTGGATATGGTGGATATTGTCTTCCAAAGGATACAAGTGCTTTGTATTCTCAAGCTAAAGCTAAGGGGTTTGAACCTCAAATATTAAAAAATGTAATAAGTACAAATGATAATATTTCAAAGGCTATAGTAAAAAAGATTACTAGTGGACTGAATAGAGATCAAGCAATAGGAATTCTTGGATTATCTTTTAAACCAGAATCTGATGATGTAAGAGATACGCCAGCGGCTAAAATTATTAAAGCAATGATTGAAGCTGGTTATAAGAATATATATACATATGACCCAATAGCTATAAAAGAATTCAAAGAAAAATATCCGAGTATCATTGTAAATTATTGCGATAGTGCTAAGGAAGTTTATGATAATTCAGAAGTTATAGCAGTTGTCACAGCTTGGGAAGAATTTAAGAAGATCAAAGAATTTGGCGATAAGAAAATTATAGATTGCAGATATATGCTTTAGTCTATATTTTGAGAGGTGGTAGCGTTTTGGAAAAAGAAAAGATTTTAGAACTTGTAAAAGAATACTATAAAGAAAATCATGAAAAAGAAGCTTATAAAATCGGTGATAGGATTAATTATGCAGGACGTGTGTATGATGAAGAAGAAATGTGTAATTTAGTAGATTCAGCATTAGATTTTTGGTTGACAGCTGGAAAATATACAGATGAATTTGAAAAGGGATTAGCTAATTATTTAAATGTTGCATATTGTTCATTAGTTAATTCAGGTTCATCAGCAAATCTTCTTGCTATTATGGCATTAACATCGCAACTATTAGGGGATAGAAGAGTTAAGCGTGGTGATGAAATTATAACAGTAGCAGCAGCTTTCCCTACAACAGTTGCTCCTATTATTCAATGTGGAGCAGTTCCTGTATTTGTAGATATTGAAATTCCTTCATATAATTTAGATATTTCAATGCTAGAAGAGGCTTTATCAGATAAAACAAAAGCAGTATTTATTGCGCATAGCTTAGGTAATATTTTTGATTTGCAAATAATTAAGAATTTTTGTAATAAACATAACTTATGGCTTGTGGAAGATAACTGTGATGCCTTAGGTGGAGAATATGAAATAAATGGAGAAACAAAGCTAACTGGAACTATTGGAGATATAGGAACATCTAGCTTTTACCCAGCACATCAAATGACTATGGGTGAAGGCGGGGCAGTGTATACAAGTAATTCATTATTAAATAAGATAATACGTTCTATGAGAGATTGGGGACGTGATTGTGTATGTTCTGGCGGACAAGATGATACATGTAATAGAAGATTTAAGGGTCAATATGGAACATTGCCAGTTGGATATGATCATAAATATGTTTATTCACATTTAGGATATAATTTAAAAGCAACAGATATGCAAGCAGCTATAGGAGTAGCACAATTAAAAAAGCTTCCTAGCTTTGTTGAAAAACGTCGTGCAAATTGGGATTATTTAAGAGAAAATTTAAAAGGATTAGAAGAAAATATTGTACTTCCAGAAAAAGAAGATAATGCGAACCCTTGTTGGTTTGGTTTTATAATCTCAGTAAAAGAAGAAAGTACTAAAACAAGGGATGAAATTGTAGCTTATCTTGAAAAATATAAAGTACAAACTAGGTCGTTATTTGCAGGTAATATTACAAGGCATCCATGTTTTGAAGGTTTGGTTAATGGAGAAGATTACAGAATAGTTGGAGAATTAAAAAATACAGATTTTGCTATGAATAATGCATTTTGGATTGGTGTGTATCCAGGAATGACAAAAGAAATGTTGGATGAGATGATAAAGAGAATTAAAGAAAGTATAGAGAAATAATTCCTTTGGATTTAATGAGAAAGGATGAAATATAAATGATTAACGGTATAAAAATATTTGATTGTACATTAAGAGAAGTAGGATATCAAACAGGTTGGAATTTTGAAGATGAGTTTGTTAGAAATTTATATAAATTTGCACAAGGTAAAGGAATAGATTATCTTGAATTAGGATTCTTTCATAATGAAGAAGCAGATCCTAATAGAGGAATATATAGATACTGTAGCACTAAAAATAGAGAAATTGCAGAAGTATTTAAGTCTATAAAAAATTTTACAAAGATATCAGCGATGAGGGATGTTCAAAGACCATTATCGAATTTATTACCTAAAAAAGATAGTGTAGTAGATACTATTAGATTACTTACAAGATCACATGAAACAGATTTCGAAATATTAGATAAACATGTTAATGAGTCGCTAGAGTTAGGTTATGAAGTGTTTTTGAATTTTACAAGTGCAGGATACAATGATATCGAAAAAAATATTAAATTTGCTGAATTTGCGAAATCAAAAGGTGTAAAAGCAATAGAGTTTGCTGATACAGAAAGCGTTATGACAGAAAAGTATGTTGTAGACACAATTAGAGAATGTCATAAGGTCGGAGTTGAACTTGGAGTTCATTTTCATGATAAAAATGGTACAGCTGAAAAGCTTGCTGATTTAGCTATTAATGAAGGTGCAGACTATATGGATGTTACCCATTTAGGGCTTGGTGGAAAATGGAGAGATGGAAATCTTACAATGGAATATTTATTAAGAAAACTTGAGATTAATGGCGGGTATGAAGCTACAATGGTTAAAAATGAGTTGATAGAGGATTTAATAAAGTTCAATGAGTTTTCAGTAGCAGAGTAATGAGGAATATTAGAGTTTTTAATTGGTTAATATTTATGTAAATTTTGGAGGAAAATATGAAAATATCAGATTATGTTATGAATTTTATATCTGGACTAGGTGTGAAACATGTGTTTTATATCAGTGGCGGTGGAGCAATGCATCTTAATGATTCTTTAGGAAGAAATGAGAATTTAAAAGGAATATGTATGTTGCATGAACAAGGAGCTTCAATTGCAGCAGAAGCCTATGCTAGAATTAATGAAGGTTATGGAGTATGTTTAGTAACATCTGGGCCAGGTGCAACTAATGCAGTAACAGGTCTTGCAGGAGCATATTATGATTCAACACCAGTAATATTTATATCTGGGCAAGCTAAGAGAGCTGATTTAGTTAATAATCAAAATATACGTCAGTTTGGAATTCAAGAGACGGATATAGTTTCTATAGCAAAACCAATAACTAAGTATGCTGTTCAGATTAAAGAACCTGAAGATATAAGATATGAACTAGAAAAGGCAGCTGCTATTGCAGTAAACGGAAAACCAGGACCAGTATGGCTTGATATACCATTAGATATTCAAGCCACACAAATAGATATAAAAAGCTTAACAGGATATGATGTTTCAGAACTTAAGGAATATCCTTGCAATAAGGAAGATATTGATAGAACTATAGAATTATTTAATAGAGCAAAAAGACCAGCACTTATTTTAGGGAATGGAATTAGGTTAGCAGGTGGAGTTGAAGAGGCAAGAGAACTTTATGAATTATTAAATGTACCTGTAATGACATCATGGAATGGTGTTGACTTAATTGAAGATACCCATTCGTTATTTTGTGGAAGACCAGGTGCAGTGGGACATAGGCATTCTAATTTCATTCAACAAAATGCTGATTTTGTATTAACAATTGGTACAAGATTAAATTTGCTTTCTACAGGCTATAATTTCGAAAGTTTTTTAGAAAATGCTAATCATGTAATGGTAGAGATAGATGAAAATGAAATGAAGAAGAAAAGTGTTCATCCGACACTTGCAATAAACTGTGATGCAAAAGCGTTTATTGAAGCTCTACTTCAAAGAAAAAATGAATTGAATACTGAGATAAGAACAGAGTGGATAGAGCATTGTAATAAATTAAGGGATAAATATCCTAGATTTATTCCAGAGCAAGCGGCAAGAGATGGTTTTGTAAGTACATATAGATTAGTTGATGAAATTTCAAATCAAATGAATGAAAATGACATATATCAATTTACAAGCTCTGGTACATCTGTAGATATTGCAATGAAGACATTTAGAATTAAAAAGGGACAAAGAGCATTCTTAACAAAAGGATTAGCAGCAATGGGATATGATTTACCTGCATCTATAGGATCTTGTATTGCATCAGGTAAAAAGAGAACTGTATGCGTTACAGGTGATGGCAGCGTGGTTATGAATATTCAAGAACTTGAAGTATTAAAGAGGTTACAACTTCCAATAAAATTATTTGTTGTTGATAATAATGGTTATAGTATGATTTATGGTTCTCAAAATGGAAACTTTAAAGGTCATCTTACTGGATGTACACAGGAATCAGGACTAACACTGCCAGATGTTAAAAAGCTAGCAGAAGCCTTTGGAATAAAAGGATATCATATTGATAATGAAAGCGAACTAGCTGATAAAATAACAGAAGTTTTAGAATATGATGGTCCGGTAGTCTGCACTGTAAAGGCAGATATTATGCAACAAATCCTTCCTAAACAAACAAATTATATGAGAGAAGATGGGCAAATGGCATCTAGACCATTGGAGGATATGTCACCATTGCTTGATAGAGATGAATTTGAAGATAATCTTATTTAAAAAATGAGATATTGAAAGGTATGGGATATATGAATGTATTAATAACAGGAGCAACTGGATTTATTGGAACTGCATTATGTGAAGAATTTGTACATAATGGTCATAATGTTACAGCTGTAATAAGACCAAACTCTTACAAAAAAAAAAGATTACTTAAAGATGTTAATGTCATAGAATTATCTATTGATAAATTAAGTGAATTAACTGGTAGTTATGATTTATTTTATCATCTTGCGTGGAATGGTTCTTCTGGTGATGAGAGAAATGATTTTGAAATACAAAATAGCAATATACAGTATACGGCGGATGCTATAAGAGCAGCTAAAAGATGCGGATGTAGGAAATTTATAGGAGCAGGAAGTCAAGCTGAGTATGGCGTAGTACATGGCTTATGTAATGAAGATACTACTGTACCTAATCCGTTTATGATGTATGGAGCAGCAAAGTTAGCTTCTTATCATATGGGGAGAGTATTAGCAGAACAGTTAGAAATTTCATTTGTATGGCCAAGAATCTATAGCGTATATGGTGTTGGGGAAAATGAAGGAACACTTATATCATATGTAATAAAGACACTAAAAGAGGGGGGCATACCTGAACTTTCTTCTTGTGAAAATATGTGGGATTTTATGTATATTACTGATTGCGTACGTGCATTGAAGATTTTGGGAGAAAAAGATTTAAGCAATAATGAACAATATATATATAATGTATCGCATGGAGAACCAAAGATGCTTAAAATTTTTGTAGAACGAATAAGAGACATTATAAGTCCTTCTGCAAATCTTAAATTTGGTGTCAAAAGTTTAAATGTAGATCGAACATTTTGGCTTAATCCAGATATTATACATCTAAAAGAAGCTACTGGATTTATGCCAGAAGTGAGTTTTGATGATGGCATAAGAATGATGGTTAAATGAAAATTTTAGATTATATTAGGAGTAATAAAGGAGGAGTGATTAAACATGCTTTCTGATAAACTGCATTCATTGGAACTCACATTGCAAATAGGATGTAAGCTTAATTGCAAGTTTTGTCCGCAAGAAACATTAATAAAAAATTTTAAGTACAAAGGTAGTGACACAACTAGATTAAGCTACGAAAACTTTAAAAAGTGTTTAGAAAAAGTAGAAAAAGGAGCAACAGTAACTTTCTCTGGAATGGCTGAACCTTTTCATAATAAGGAATGTGCAAAAATGATTAAGCATGCCTATAGAGAAGGGTATAAAGTTGTATTATTTACAACTTTAGTTGATATGACAATGGAAGATTATGAAATGATAAAGGATATAAAGTTTGATAATTTTATTTTGCATATTCCGGATGAAGAGGGTAATTCAAAATTTGTTATAACATCAGAATATTTGGAATTGCTTAAAAAAGTCGTTAATAGTATTGAGATTGGATACTATTCGTGTCATGGAACAGTACATCATGCAGTATCAGATTTGATAAAAAAAGATAAATGTGATAAGTTTCAGCCAATTGATAGAGCAGGAAATATTAAATCAGAAGAATGCAAAAGTTATTCTTCTAAAGGTAAAATTACTTGTGTTGTCGGTAGTGGCACAGAAAAAGGACGTTGGGCTCCTGAAATGTTACCGGATGGAACACTAGTACTATGTTGCATGGATTATGGGATGAAGCATATACTTGGCAATCTTATAAATCAGAGTTGGGCTGAAATTCAAGATCGAGATGAGTATAAGAAATATGTTGCAGGTTTAAGTGATGATACTATAGATATTTTGTGCAGACAATGCCATGCTGCATGTGAAGAAAAGAATCTTGATGCTATGAAACTGAAAAGAGCATTAGATGAGTTGAAATGTAATTCAGAACAAACAAGTTTTGAAAGTTTGGGAGGAGAAATGAATACGGATTCTCTAAATACGATGAATAAAATCATAGCTGCAAAGAATATATGTATATTTGGATTAGGTAAATTATTTAATGATAAATATTTTGTCTTGTCTTGGAACGAAGCAATTGGTGCAAATATTTTTAGTGATAATAACAATCTAATATGGGATACAGAAATTAATGGAATCAGATGCATTTCACCAAATGAGCTAACTACATATGAAGATTTACTAATTATAACTCACATGAAGAATGATTCAGAAGTAAATAAACAACTGGATGCTATGGGCTTTTATAATCATATAAATATTTATGATATTTATTGTTTGCTAAATTAATTATTTGTTTTATTATACAATTACAAATGGAAGGAAGAAATTATATGAGTATTTCTGAAAAATTACATTCATTGGAATTTACTTTGCAGTTAGGTTGTAAGCTTAACTGTAAATTTTGTCCACAAGAAACATTAATAAGGAACTTTAAGTTGAAAGGCAATGGAATAACAAGATTAAGTTACGAAAATTTTAAAAAGTGTTTAGAAAAAGTTGAAAAAGGGGCGACAGTCACTTTTTCAGGGATGGCTGAACCTTTTCATAACAGAGAATGTGCAAAAATGCTCAAACATGCTTATAAAAAAGGTTATAAAATAATATTAGCGACTACATTGGTTGATATGACATTAGAGGATTTTGAAATAATAAAAGATATTGAATTTGATCACTTTATTCTACATATTCCTGATGAAGAGGGAAATTCAAAATTTCTTATAACACCTGAATATTTAGAAGTGTTCAAAAAGGTTGTTAATAGTATTGATGTTGAATACTATTCGTGCCATGGAACAGTACACCATGCAGTAGCTAATTTGATTAAGAAGGATAAATATGCTGGGCTTGATCCGATAAATAGAGCGGGAAATCTTAAATCAGAAGAATATCAAACGTATTCTCCAAAAGGAAAAATAACCTGCATTGTTGGTACTGACAAGGAAAAAGGAAAATGGGCACCAAGCATGTTACCTGATGGAACATTGGTATTATGCTGTATGGACTATGGAATGAAGCATATACTTGGAAATTTGATAAATCAGAGTTGGGCTGAAATTCAGGCAGGAGAAGAGTATAAAAAATATATTGCTGGGCTTGAAGATGATACTATTGATATTTTATGTAGGCAATGTAATGGGGCTTGTGAAGAAAAAAATCTTGATTCTACGAAATTGAAAAGAGCGTTAGAAGAGTTGAAATCAAATCCAAATCAAACTAGTTTTCAAAGTTTGGGAGGAAAGATTGAGGAAGATGCGATAAATATAATGAAGAAAATTATTTCGGCAAGAAATATATGCGTATTCGGATTGGGTAAATTATTTAGGGATAAATATTTTGTTTTATCTTGGAATAAAGGAATTTGTGCAAATATTTTCAGTGATAATAATAATGAAATATGGAATAAAGAGACTAATGGAATTAAATGTATTCCTCCAAATGAACTAACTGAATATAAAGATTTACTTATTATAACTCACATGAAGAATGATTCAGAAGTAAGTAAGCAACTAGATGATATGGGATTATACAATCATATAAATATTTATGATATTTATCGTATTTTTTATTAATTTAATGAAATGGGGAAAAGTAATGAATTATATTAAACGTATTAATGAAGCAATTGATTATGCTATTGAAAGTAATTATTCTATTTATAATAGAGAAACTGAAATATTAGAACGATTAAAAAATGCACAAAATGTATGCATTTTTGGAGTAGGGGCTTTTTTTGAAGGATATTCTGATGGATTTGCAAGTATTTTTTCACAGTTTAACATTAAATGCGTAAGCGATAATAATCATAATAAATGGGGTAAGAAAATTAAAGAATTTGTGTGTGTTTCACCAAAACAGCTTCAAGAAATGAAAGATGTTGTTGTTATAGTTATGGCTGGAGTATATAAAGATATTTGTAATCAGTTGACTAATATGGGGATAGAAAACTATTTCATAGGGGATATAGTTTTAAATGTGTATGGAAAATTTCATAATTGTGAATGGTTTTTGAAGGAAAAAGAGAATATTTTAAATGCATTTGAACTATTTGAAGATGAAAAATCAAAAGAAATTTTTACTGAGGCTTTGTGTAATAGAATTGCACCTCATTTAGCTGAAAAAATATTTAATCAGTTTGAAACCAAGGATGAGTATTTTGAACATGGAATTTTTGAATTTTCAGATAATGAATATATGGTTGATGCAGGGGCATTTGATGGAGATTCCATGAGTGATTTTATTAAAAAAGTAAATGGGTGCTTTGGAGGTGTTTATTCATTCGAATTGGATGTAAACAATTTTGAAAAGCTTAAGAAAAATACAGAAAAATATAATACTGAAAAAATTGAGATTTATAATGCAGGTGTCTTTGAAAAAAATATGGAAATTAGTTATGAGAGCAATGGACCTTTGGCATCTATTGGTAACGGATTATCCCAAAAAGCAAAGGTTATAAAGCTTGATGACATGCTTGCAAACAAAAAAGTTACATTTATCAAAATGGATATTGAGGGATCAGAGCAGGCAGCATTAAGAGGTGCTGAACAGATTATTATTAGTCAAAAACCTAAACTTGCAATTAGTTCATATCATAGACTAGAGGATTTATGGCAAATTCCTTTACATATAAAATCATTAAATAATGATTACAAGATATACCTTCGTCATCATTCTCCAATTGTATGGGATACTGATTGTTATGCATATTAGAAATGTGAATAAATTGAAAAGGAACTATAAATGGGAAATATTAAATTCTAAATAAAAAACAAGGAGAAAAGATATGTTCAATTTAGAAGAATTTTATAAAAAGTGTAAATCAGGAGAAAAAGTTGATTGTAGTGGAATATTTGAATATATTAAAGGGTTTAAAAATATTATTTTAAGAGGTGCTGCAGGACAGGGAAAAGCTGTAGGAAAAAGGCTTTTGGAAGAGGGAATCAATGTAACACTATATTGGGATCAAAGATATGAAGAATTACAATCAGTAAATGGAATAGTAGTGGAAAAGCCTTTTGAAAAAAAGTTTGATAGTGAGGATACCATAGTAATTTACTGTATTCCTAACCATGTAATTATGCCAGAGTTAATGGAAGAATTGAAAAAAGAAAATTATAATAACATAATCCGCGGAGATATTTTGTATAGTGGAAGTGTTTGTGAACTCTCAAATGATACTAAGCTTTCAGCGCAAAAATGCTGGGCAAGTGGAGAGTGTAGATCTGTAATTTGTGAGAAAGCTCAAAATATAATAAAAAATCAAACTAGTTATGATAAATCTGGGGATAGAATAGATCTTACATATTGTTGCTTTATAATTAATTCAATTTGCAATTTAACTTGTAAGCATTGTGTGCAGTTTATTAATAATTATCCTTTGCATGCAAGGGGAAACGTTCCTGTTGAAACAATATGCAGAGATATTGATATATTTTTAGATATGATAGATTCAGTAGGTACTATATCAGTAATGGGAGGTGAAACATTTATGCATCCAGATATAGCTAAGATAGCAAAGAAGTTTTCTGAAAAGAAAAATTTTGGATTCGTTTCATTTCCTACTAATGGATTATATCCAATTAAGCCAGAACAATTGGAAGGTATTACAGATCCTCGTATAGTAATTGCATTTGGTTATTATCTCCATGTTGCGACTGAAGAACAAAAAGAGATATATCGCAAGAATGTAGAATTGGTTAAATCTTATGGTATTACATACACAGAATCATTACACCTTCCGTCTTGGGTTGCTCCAACAGGAATGTACAAAAGAAATGTAGATGAACAGTACATGACAAATCTTAAAACTGGATGTACTATGCCGCCTCGTAATTTGCAAGTTAAGAATGGAAAAGTACATACATGTGACAAAGGAGTAGCAGTATACAATATAGGAGTAGCAGATTATCCAAGTGATTATGTTGATTTGACTAAAGGGGTATCATTAGATGAAATGAGAACGGAATTTAGGAAATTTGTAGATAGACCATTTTATTATACATGTGGTCATTGTAGTGTAGGATTAGAAAAGGTTGAATCAGCTACTCAAGGGAAGATAGATATGATAAATAAAATATAAAAATGTTAAAAAGTAGCGATAATGGAGGGAAGTATGGATTATTTAAGTAAGATAGAAGAGGCTGTAAAATATGCAGTAGATACAAATTATGAAATATATGATAGGCAAATTAAGGTGAGAAAGCGATTTAGCGAAGCTAAAAATATTTGTATATTTGGGACTGGAGAATTTTTTGATGATTGTTCTGAGCACCCTGGATTTACTTTCAAGTACGTAAGCGATAATGACGAGAGCAAATGGGGAATGACTTTTAAGGGAAAGTTATGTGTACCACCTAAAGAATTAGCGAAGATTGAAGATTTAGTTGTTCTAATCATGGTAGGAAATTATCTGCCAATATCAAAGCAGTTAACTGAAATTGGAGTTGAAAATTATTCATGTGATGAAATATTTTTAAATCTCTTGGATGAACATTATGATAAACAGTGGTTTATGGATAAAAAAGAGCGAATGATACAAGCTTTGAATGTATTTGAGGATGAAGAATCTAGGGAAGTGTATATTGAGGTATTATGTAATAGAATAGCACCACATTTAGCTTCTAAGACATTTAATGAAATTAAAATACCAGGAGAATACTATAATAGTGGAGTTTTTTCACTTACAAATAAGGAATGTCTTGTAGATGCAGGTGCGTTTGATGGTGATTCTGCAGAAGCATTTATGAAAGCCGTAAACATGAAATTTGAAAAAATATATGCATTTGAATTAGAAGAAAATAATTTTAAATTATTAAAAAAGAAGATGGAAGTGTATTCAAGTGAAAAAATAGAATTATATAATGCAGGAGTATATAATGAAAACAAAAATTTAACATTTGATGGTGGAAAAGATGGGTCTCATATAATCGAGGGGGGAAGGAAAAACGCTGAAGTAGTAAAGTTGGATTCGGTACTTGGAAGTAAGAAGGTGACTTTTATTAAAATGGATGTAGAAGGTTCAGAATTAGCGGCACTAGAAGGTGGAATGGGAATAATCAAAGAGCAAAAACCTAAATTGGTAATAAGTGCGTACCATTACCTTTCAGATTTATGGGAAATTCCATTATATATTAAAGAAATTAATGGTGAATATAAAATATTTATGCGACATCATGCGCCAACTGTATGGGATACTGATTGTTATGCGTATTAACAAAATTATTAATAAGGGGAAATATTATGAATAGAGAACCATTGGTTAGTATTTTAATTCCTAATTATAACTATGCACATTATCTCGAGCAATGTTTAAATAGTGTATTAAATCAAACATATAACAATATTGAAGTGATATTTTGTGATAATAATTCAGAGGATAATTCATACCAAATTGCAATACAATATCAAAAACTTTTCAAAGAAAACGGTAAATATTTTGAACTGATGAAAAATAAGAGAAATATAGGAAGTTCAAGAAATTCATCTAGATGTTACTATGAATCTGAAGGTGATTTTGTTATATTTTTATCTTCAGATGACTTTATGGAATCTACATTTATTGAAAAATGCGTTAATATTATGAAAAAAAATCAATATGTTGGAATGGTTATGGCACATAGAAATGAAATTAATGAGAAAGGTGAAATATTTTCTACTATGCCGTTTTATAATAAAAGTTGCATTATACCAGGGGAAGAACAATCAGCTGTCTTTATGATGGCAGGAATTGCAGTTCCATCACAAATTTTAATAAGGCGAAGCATTTATGAAAAATCAAGAAAGGAAGCAGCATTAGCATTTCAAATCGCGGGGGATTGGTTTAATAATTTCTTAGTTAGTATATATTCTGATGTTGCATACATTGCAGAGCCTTTATGTAATTATAGAGTTCATTCGGGAAATGAAACTAGTGGTTCTGAACTTAATTTATTGGGAATATTCGAACATTATCAATTAATTAATCAATTTGTCAGCATTGCGAAAGCGCATAAAATGATTAAGCCTATTGCAAGATATGATGAAGCTGTAATAAAATTGGGATCTATGTGTTTAAGATATACAATGAAAATGTTTAGAGATAATCAAATTGAGAGTGCAAGGAGATATCTATGTTTGGCACCAGTGTTTGATAAGGAAATTGTAAAAAATGAGTTATATAATGAATTTATTAATTGTCTAGAGTTAAATGAATATGAGTTATTAGAAAAACTTGATGAAATTGATAAAAAAAATTCTGTTAAAAGAACTATTTCTTATTCGCCTCCAGAAGGTGCAATAGAAATTTAATTCAGAAACAAGAAATAAAGTATATCGAATATTATTAATTACAAGAGGTAATGTATGGATGAAAAGAAATATATAGATGGATTAAATGAGATAATTAAAGAAATATCTAACGGTAATTGCAGTGATGATATTTTGGATGAAATAGAAGAATATTATAAAATTAAACCAGTTAGACTATTATGGTTCATTACTAAAGCAAAATATATGTATAAAGCTGGCTTTAGTTTTGAGGATATATACAATACACTAGAAGGTAAGATAACTGTTTTTGATAGTTATTGTGGAAGTAATGAATATCTTCAATTATGTATTGATTTAGCAGAGATTAGACAAGATAATATTGATAGATTAAGAATAGAGTACCAATTTAATTGTATTAATTATTCGAAAGGATTATTAAGATATAAAAACCATTTGTTAGAGGTAAATGATAAATTAATTTTAGAACAAAATAAATATATTAACGAAAAAGAAATATCAATTGCGATAACTAATAAAATTTCAGAGGCCTACTTTATAAAAAGTGATTATATTTTATATCTTATAATGCTTTTATATGACAACAAAATGCCAACATACAATAGAGAATGGGTATTAAATATACCGAACATGGGATATCTGGTGGAAAGAATTAAGTCTACATCAAATGATGTGTTTATAATTTTGGTATCGAATAAAGCAGAAATCAATGAATATAAAATTGTTGCAGATATACTGTTTAAGCTTGGTAAAAAAGTTTGTTTTATAGGAGTGCCGATAGATGTAAATATAGATAATTTAATGAATATTTCAGATTCATTAACGATAACTCTAGATAATATTGAAGAGTATAATAATATGATAATTTTTCATCCTATTGAACTAATATATAATAGATCAAGTATTGGTGATAATAGAGAATATATAATTGATTACATTTGCCGGAATTATACGGATAATACTTTGGCAACTATATTATGTAATGGAAGATTAATTGATGAACTATGTCAAAGACCATTGTTGAAAAAACAAATGGAACGGCTCTCACCATTTTTGGGCGAATATCTTGAAGATAATATGGCTTTTGGCTGGGTTGGAAAATATATGTCATATATAAGTAATGTTTATCAGTTTGATGTAGAGGCTGAGATTCAAAAAAAATCAGAATGTAATTTCTCAATTGTAATTCCAGCTAGAAATTCATCAATTTCATTAAGGTATACCTTAGAAACTTGCTTAAATCAACGATATTCAGGATCTTATGAAATAGTATTAAGTGATAACTCAACAAATGGAAATACCCAAGTCTATGATTTATATTGTGAAATTAATGACCCAAGGATAAAATACTATAAAACACCTAGAGATTTACATCTGCCAAAGAGCTTTGAATTCGCTTTGTTAAAAGCAAAAGGTGATTTTATTATATCAATTGGTTCTGATGATGCTTTGCTTCCTTGGACGTTAGAAGTATTAGATGATGTTATTAAAAAGTATCCAGAAGAAGAAATATTTCAATGGGAGAGAGGTTTTTATGCTTGGCCTGGATTTAATGGAGGACAGGAAAATCAGTTCGTAATTCCATCAAAATATGAAAAGAATAAATATGAAGTATATAATGTAGATAAAAATGATTACTTAGCAAAAATACTTAATAATCCAAAGTCAATGTATGGGTTACCTATGCTGTATATTAATTCGGGATTTAGAAGAAGTTATATGAATACTTTACTTAATAAGACAGGAAGATTATTGGATGGAATATGTCAAGATATATATATAGGAGTTGTTAACATATCTATAAATAATCATATAGCCAATATTAAATATCCATTAACAATAGCAGGTATGACAGGTGCCTCAGTTGGAGCACAATCTAATATAGGAGCTACTAGTGTTAATGAGAGTAATAATAGAGCGAAAGAATTAATTAAAACAAACAATATTGGTGGTTTCTCTACATCTGCTATAGAAAGACTAATGCCAGAAGTAACAACGGATACTAGTTCATTATATAACAGCATATTAAGAGTAATAGCTAGAGGACTGTTTCCATTAGAGTTTTTAGATAATCTATTAGATTGGAAACAAATGTTTAAGGAATGCTTCAGTCAATTAGAAGTAACAGATGTATTATATGATAAGAAATTGCATTATTTTCGTTATACAGCAGCAAAGCATGGAGATGAATTTTTGAAGTGGTTCGATGAAAGTATATATGAAAAGGCTATTATACCAAGAAAAATAGATGATAAAAGAATAGAAGAGCTTTTAAAAAGAAAGACATATAAAGAAGGAATAACAGAATCAGGTGGAGAAATATTGGATGCATCTAAATATGGAGTGACGAATGTATATGAAGCTTCATTATTATTTGAAGAATTAACAAAATTATAAGCCTTTAATAAAAATAAATAAATAGGATTAATATAATAATTTACGAATTTTAAAGAATATATAAATATTTAAAAAAAATAAACTGGGTTTTCTGGAAATATGTTATGCGAAGGTGGTACAGAATGATAAGATTTTGCGATAAGGAAGTTTATTCTGTTTATGAAGAAGAGTTGGATAAAGTAAATCTATTTTCTTTTTTTTGTGGAAAAGGTCATAGTACAGATATTATTCTAGTTATTAATTACCAAGAAGAGTTTGTTGGTATTATAACATATGAACGGATGCTTTATGACAGAGAAAATTTAATTCAGAAACAAAGATTAATAGCAGATGAAGAGATTTGGAGTAATGCTGGTAAAATATTTGCGGAAAATAAAAACATTATATTTATACCAGTGTATAACAAAAAACATGAATTAATCTATTTTTGTTATAAATCTAATTTTCCAAGTGATTATAGTAATATTATTAGAGAGCTTGATAAAAATGAAGATTTACTATTTATCAATGAATTATATCCTCAAATTCAAGTAGTGTACATACATGATTTAAATGAAATGGCATTTAGATTTTATAAATTACTATTAAAAAGGAAAATACCAACGGTAGTCGTTGGAGAAAAGTGGAAGCATATACTTGGAATTGATTCGCAAATTATTGAATGTTCTAGTTATTCTAAAATGGAAATATATGCGGAGGGTACTCCATTTATAAAAGAAGATAAGGAAATATATGATAAAAATAGATTTGTAGCACCTAATGTATGGGGATTTTTACTGGAAATTGCAAATGTAAATCGTATAGTAATTGAAAATAAAATTAAAAAAGATTATAGATATGATGGGAAAAAAGTATTTATTTGTAGACTGCCAATGTATGATGAATTGATAAATTGTACTTTAGAAGAAGAATACCGGCATTTAAAAGGAATAAATATAGTGAATTCAGATTTAGATTTTAAAAATGATTTAATTAATAATCAAATTGTTAATATTTATAATATGGGATATATGGAAGTTAATAATAAGATTAATGTAGAAAAAGCAAGGCAGAGAGGACAAAAGCTCCATTATAGTAAAAATATTAAAAAACTTGGGACTGGAGATAATATTATATATTTGATAGGACCATGCATTGTTGAGGGATTATTCAATTTCGAAAAAGAAGAATTACTATATTATCTTTTTCATAATCTAAATAGAGAGTATAACGGTGAATATTCAATTGTTGGAATTGCTATATCAGAGGAACAATGTGGTAATTTGAGAGAAATTGTTAACTCTATATCTATTAGAGATAATGATATTATAATTTTTTTAGGAAGTTCATTTTATTCTTTATGCAAAAAATTTGATATTAATGATTCTATAGATCTGAATTTAAAAGAATTATTTAATACACGTTCTAAAAATGAGACATGGTTTATGGATGGACCAATACATACTACAGGAATAGCTAATAAAGCAATATCAAATGAATTAACAGAAAAAATAATAAAACCTGAGATAGATAGAATAGATTTTACAAAAGAATCGAGATGTCTTCAACTTGGGAAAGTATACTTATCCAATAAAGAAAAAGAGAATTTATACAAGTATATTAATAATATACAAAAATATAAATTTAATGTGGAAAATAATGAAAGAGTTGGATCAATTGTGATGAATTGCAATCCAATAACATTAGGGCATATGCATTTAATTGAATATGCAAGAAAAAATGTAGATTGGCTATATATTTTTGTAGTCGAGGAAGATAAGTCGTTTTTTAAATTTAATGAGCGTTATGAATTGGTTGAAAAAGCTATTAAAAATATGGAGAATGTTAAAGCAATACCTTCAGGACAATTTATTTTATCTAATAAAACGATGCCATCATATTTTACAAAAGAGTATGAACAAGAGCAAATAATAGATGCTTCGGAAGATGTAAGAATTTTTGCTGAGTATATCGCACCACAAATGAATATAGATGTTAGGTTTGCTGGAGAAGAGCCGTTGGACAATATTACTAATCAATATAATTTTGAAATGAGGAGAACCTTAACGGATTAT
This sequence comes from Clostridium beijerinckii HUN142, assembly GCF_000621745.1. Lineage (GTDB taxonomy): Bacteria > Bacillota > Clostridia > Clostridiales > Clostridiaceae > Clostridium > Clostridium beijerinckii_A. The sequence goes on from NZ_KK211335.1 coordinate 199,030, forward strand.
GGAATTAAGTTTATTGAAATTCCACGTAAAAAAGCATCGGGAGAAGTCATTAGTGCTTCAAGGGTTAGAAAATTGTTAAAAAGTGATAATATGAATGAAATTCAAAAATTAGTACCTGATGTTACATTTAAGTATTTGGTAAATATGAAGAAATAGTATTATAATCTATATAAATTTATTTTACTACATAGCACACAGAATGATGATGAATATTTGAAATGATTTGTTGATAATATATATGAAAAGTTATTTTTCAAAGGGAAAAAGATAATAAAAAATAGAAGAATAGAATTAAATGAAGAAATATTATATGGAATTATTATTCAACCAGTAGATCTTACTAAAGATAGAAAAAAGTTTTTATAGTAGTTTATTTATAAAATTGTTATATTTAGCTGCAGATTTTACTATAAAAGACTTTAATTACACTTTATTTATGATGTTATATAAATAAAACGGAAGAGAGTGGAAAATGATGGGGAGTTTTTTTGAGAAATTTGTTAATCAAATCCAAATTGAAAATTATATAAAAAATATTAAGAATAGAAAAATTGTCATTTGGGGTGCGGGTGAGGATGGAAAAGTTCTACATAAAATATTATTAAATAAGAAACAATCTGTATATGCATTTGTTGATAAAAAAGCCTGTAAATCTGACTTTGAGTTTAATGGAATTAAAGTTGAAGCTCCTGAATTTTTAATGAAGAATAAAGGGGAATTTTATGTTTTTGTTGCAGCTAACTTTTATGAAGAAATCGAATTGTTTTTAAATAATAATGGTTACTTCGAAATTCATGATTATTTATATATATTACATAAGCCTATTGAAATAGAGAAAAATGAAGAATACATTGATAAATATGGGAATATTATAAAAGGAAGCAAAGGAACAAAAATTAAGTTTATTGCATATAATAGTGTTTTAAATATAGGTGTTGATTGCGTACTAGAAGAGAAAAATTCTATATATTGTGTTAATAGCAATATAAGTATAGGGGCAGGAAGTAATTTAGGGAGAAATACTAAAATAACAAGTATTAATAGTAGCATAAGTATAGGTTCAAATTGCAAATTAGGAATAAATGGAAGCATAGATTGTACTAATAATAGTGATATAAAAATAGGAGATGATTGCTTTTTTGGAGAAAGATATATAATGTGTTTAAATAATGGAATTATAAACATAGGAACTGAATGTTATTTTGAAGAAAAATGTCATATAGACTGCAATGATAATAGTAATATACATATAGGAAATCAATGTAATTTTGGAGAAAAATATTTAGCATGTTGTGTTAATGATAGTATATTAAATATAGGAAAAGGATCTACATTTGGAGAGTCATTTTTTTTATTTAGCTATTACGGTGGAGTGGTAAAAATAGGAAATGATTGTATGGTATCACTTTATGTTACTGTTGGAAATAATGATGGACATCCAGTATTTGATATTAATACAGGAGTTCAATTTAATAAAAATAATGATATTATTATAGGAAATCATGTGTGGTTAGGCAATAAATGTACAATAATCTCTGGAAGTGATATTGGGGATGGAAGCATTATTGGAGCTAATAGTTTAGTAAATAAAAAGTTTCCTAATAATTGTACTATTGCAGGAAATCCAGCTAATTTGAAACGAAAAGATATTGCATGGGATAGAAGTGAGACCAATATTGATTTAATAAACAAAAAGTTATATTGGAATAAGACAATAAAATAAGTTTTTATTAGCTAGATTAAAGTTTTTGATTATGGATTTAAATCACATATTATACAATATATTAAATAGAAAACAACACAATCAGGTGTAGAAATCTTAGATGCATCTAAATATGGAGTGACGAATGTATATTAAGCTTCATTGTTATTTGAGAAAATAACAAAATTATAGAATTTAATAAAAATAAATAGTATATTTAGGATGAAAAATATTATAATAGACATCAATAGTTATTGATGTCTATTTTGTTATAGAATATTTAGACCAATATGAAACTAATATAAATTTTTAATAAAAATATAAAGGAAGAGCGCTGGGGGAACAAGAATGAATAATTATGTAATATTAGGTGGCGGAGTAGCAGGAATAGCTTGCGGTTATTTTTTAGGAAGAGAATCTTGTACTATATATGAAAAAGATGAAGACTATGGTGGATTGTGCGGCAGTAGAAAAATAAATGATTTTACTTTTGATGAGGGTCTTCATTTATCTTTTGCAAAATCATCAGAAGTTAGAGATATTTTTGATAAACCATCTCATTTTACCTATAATCCAGAACCATACAATTATTACAAAGGATTATGGATTAAGCACCCTATTCAGAATAACTTGTATAAGCTACCAACTGATGAAAAAGTGAAATGTATAAAATCATTTTTGGAAAGAGAAAATTCAAAAGAAGATTATAATAATTATGAAGAATGGCTTTACACTCAATATGGTAAATATATTGCTGATAAGTTTCCTAAACTATATACAAAAAAATATTGGTGTGATGATGCAAGAAATTTAGAAACGAAATGGATACAGAATAGAATGTATAGTCCTAGTATAGATGAAATACTTAAAGGTGCAATGAGTGATAATACAAATGATGTATATTATGTAAAGGAAATGAGATATCCAGTGAGAGGTGGGCATAAAAGCTTTTTAGAGCCAATGGCAAAGAATTTAGATATTAAACTAGATAAGAAAGTCATTTTAATTGATGGAAAACATAATTATGTGGAATTTTATGATGGTAGTAAAGTATATTACGAAAACCTAATAAGTAGTATTCCTTTACCAGAATTAATTAAAGTTTTAAAAGATGTTCCAAATGAAATAATTAACGCTTCTAAAAAATTAATAGCTACATCTATGAAAACAGTATCTGTCGGATTTAATAGACCTAATGTTAGTGATAAGTTATGGTTTTATATATATGATGAAAATATTTTACCAGCAAGAGCACATTCGCCAAACTTAAAATCATCTAATAATGCTCCGTATGGATGTAGTTCTATGCAGTTTGAAATATATGAATCTCCATATAAAAAAATTGATATGACTGATAGTAATTTATGTGAACATATAAAAAAAAGTATGGTAAATATGAAAATCGCTGATAATAATGATATACTTTTTATAGATGTAAAAGATGTACAGTATGCTAACATTGTTTTCTATAAAGATATATATAAGAATAGAGAAATAGTACATAAATATTTAGAGAAAGTTGGAATTCATTACATTGGAAGATTTGGTGAATGGGATTATTTGTGGAGTGATCAAAGCTTTTTAAGTGGTATGAATATGGCATTTAAATTAAAGAATATTTATAAATAAAATTTCATTGAAAAATCAAAAGGGGATAACTAAAAAATGATAATAAATCACAATATTAATTCAATAATTTCAGCGAATAAAGCAAATAAGGCAGAAAATGATAAAGCTAATGCAATGGCGAAGATTTCATCAGGTCTTAGAATAAATCAAGCTTCAGATGATGCAGCAGGTTCTGCTATTTTACAAAAAATGAAAGCACAGATTAGAGGACTTGAGCAATGCCAAAGAAATATACAAGATGGTATTTCTTTAATAAATACTGCAGATAGTGGGTTAGCTAATATTATGGATCCAAATTTATTTAGATTAAAAGAATTAGCTGTAGCTGCTTCAAATAGTACATTAACTCAAAGTGATCTTCAAAAAATACAGCAGGAAGCAAATCAGATTGTAAGCGGCATTAATGATATTGCAAACAATACAGAATTTAATGGAATAAAATTATTAAATGGTAGCAATCCAACTGGATCAGTTCAAACGAATATAAATCAAATTCCGTTTGATTATAAAGACGTACTAAAGCTACCTGTTCCAAACGGTAAAGGAGAATTAACATTAGGTACAGATAAAGGATATCCTACAACAGTTGATGATGACAATAAAAGATTAGTTTTTGGTTCGGGAGGTACTTCATATCCTTCGGTAACCGTTAATGGAAGCAATTACTATTTTCAAAATAAAACCAATATGAATCCAGTTGGCACTAGTATAAATGTTACAAGTGATAGCATAGTTAATAATAAATATGTAACGACATATAAAATAACTGATTTATCTAATAATGTGGATTTAGAAGTAACACAATCAGTGGGTATTGTAGCAGATAAATATGAAATAAGATATGATATAAAAAATAATTCTAGTATAACTTCGCCAGTAGGACTTGAATTTAATTTAGATACAGATATAGCAGATGATGATGCTGCTAAATTTATGGTAAATGGATCGGTTGTTTCTGAGCAAAAATTATATTCAACCTCTTCAGATGTTCCAAATTCTTTTAATGTATATAATCAGTTTGGAAGTACAAAAAAAATTGAAGCTTGTGGAATATTAAAAACTCAGGTAAATCCGTACAATTCTAATATTAAATATGAAGTTTTAGAAGAACCTTCGAAATTTGGCATAGGTCAATGGGCTAATGGAGTAGAGTCAAGTAATTGGGCGCCACCTGCAAACTCGAGTTATGGAGATAGTGCATATAGTATATGGTATAATGAAAAGCCACTGAATAGTGGAGAAACACGTTCAGTAAATACTTTTTATGGTCTATCGGTTCCTCCAACTATTCCTCAGCCAGATCCACAAGTAATTGAAAATCCTTACGATATCAAATTACAGGTTGGACCAAATAGTGAACAATTATTTCATATTGAATTAAGTGATGTTAGAGCAGAAAAATTATTTCAAGATGGTACTTCACTTGGCACAAGGGATGATGCAAATAAGTTTATCAACTATGTTAATTTAGCGATGGAAAAGGTCTCAAATGAAAGAACAAAATATGGAGCATACCAAAATGCATTAGAACACATAGGAAGCAATGCTGCCAATTATGATAATAACATAATATCAGCAGAATCAAGGATAACTGATGCAGATATGGCGAAAGAAGTAATGGAGATGTCTAAAAATAGTATAATTGAACAATCAGCACAGGCCATGGAAAAGCAATCTGAGAATATGTCACAAAGTATTATAGATTTAATGAGTAAATGGAAAATGCAAGGGTAATTATGATCGTGTATAAGTCATAAAGTAAATGGAATATTAGAATGAGCATCAATGATGTAGAAGCTATAGATGCTTATTTTAGTATTGTATTAATACTAAGGGGAATAAGTTTAAATAATGGAAAATAAAATGTAATTACTAAAAAATAGATTTGCAGAAAGTTGGAAACATATAATTTTAAAATAGTTATAATCCATTTAATTTATGAAGATAGAAGTATTGTTAAAGATATTTATATTTCTCACGATAATAAGCTATAGACATGAAATGATAATAAGGAAAGGATCTGATTTTATGGATATAGAGGCAATGTCGATAAATATGCATCAAGCATCATTACAAAATGCAGTTTCAATATCACTTATGAAGATGGCTATGAACACGGAGGATCAATCTTCATCACAAATGATAGATATGATGAAGAATATGGCGGTAGATCCAAACAGAGGCACAAACTTAGATGTAAGTGCCTAAATTTAATAAATATATTATTATTTATTAATAAAAGGAGGTTTTAATGTGAGACTTAATCATAATATGTTTTCACTAAGTATATATCAACATTATAAAAATGAACTTGTTGATAATGCAAAAGCATCAAGAAATGTCAGTAGTGGGAGCAAAATAAATTCAGCTAAAGATAATCCTGCTAAAATAGGGAAAAATGAGACTTTAAAGATACAAGTATTAACTAATGATGCAGCAAGTAAAAATGTTCAAGATGCTACTTCTATGCTTCAAACTTTTGATAGTTCACTTCAGGGGATAAATGATAATTTAGCTAGAATAAAAGAACTTACAGTAAGTGCAGGATCTGGATCTTTAACAGCTGAAGATAAAAATAATATTCAAAAAGAAATTGATAGTATTAAGAAAAGTATAGATGATTTAGGAAATAATACAGAATTTAATGGAATGAAATTAAATTCACCTAGTACATCAACTTTAAATGGAAATCCAACAAGCACAGTAAAAACTGCTGTTGGAAATATGGATGATGAAAATATTGATATACCTTTATTTGATGTAAGTGCATCAAATTTAGGGGTTAGTAATCTAGATATAAATGATGTTAACACATCTCTTCAATCTGTAGATAAAGCAATTCAAATAGTTAGCAGAATAAGAAGTAAGTATGGTTCCATTCAAAATAGACTAGATAGTACAGCAGATTATTTAAGTAGTAAAGATATATCAATTGAAACGGCTCAAAGTAGAATTGGAGATGCAGATATTGCAGAAGAGATGATGAATTATTCTAAAAGTCAATTGTTGGCTAATTCTTCAATTGGATTAATGGCCCAAAGTAATAATTTCCCTAAAGATGCATTAAATATTTTAGCTAATGTTAAATAATGCATTAATAATTTAATGCTTAAGAAATAAACTATAGTAAATCTTAATTGTTGGGAGTTACTATAGTTTATTTTTTTTGAAACTAAAATAAATGATTTAAACAATTTTGATGGATAATTTTGTGAAATGTTAGATTTATATTTATACAAAATTCGATTATCTGAAATTATTGAACAAATTATAATGAAATTTATAATTTATTAGATAATTTTATCAAAAATTAAAAATAATTGTGGTGAAATAAACAAAAATACATTATAATTTAAAAGGATAAATTATATTGATACTAGCACACTTATTGAAAAATAAGGCCGCAAAGCCGTGAGTCTAAGGGAATTTTTTATTCTATGATTGTCAGGTTGCCAAAATATAAAGTGAAACTTAGTTCTTAACTTCATAAAAAGAGTTTTATGTTGAAGACTATTTCAACTTATCTAATGTCGTGTAACTGTTATCTCGAATCTTAATAAAAAGTAGAGGGAAAATAAGATTTTTGATTTTATTTGATTTTTTATTTTTTAATATGCGAGTATTACAAGACTAGACATAAGATAATTATAATAAATTTTATATTTATTTTGCTTTAAATATTTTTGGTGCCTATAATTTATAGACACCTTTTATTTTGTAGATATATGGTAGGCCACAGCACAAATAAATACAGCAGAAAGTCTAAAAATGACATTTAATTTATTTTAAAAGATTTAATATGTGGGACAATATTACAATAAAACCAAAAAAAATCGGAATTAGTAAATAAATTGGAAAACATTTTTCAAAAAATTATAGATAAAATTGCATAGTTATTCTATAATTAGATTATTAATTAGTTAAAATAAAATGTAATATTTTACTTAGGTGAAAATTGTGAGGAAAAAAGCATTTTATTTTACATATTTCTAATAATGTGTAAAATAAAATGTTTGGACTTAAAGTTTTAGATATTTATGCAAGTAGAAGACGAAATGTAAGGATGTGAATTTATGGCAATACAATCTATTAGTTCAGATGCTACTTATGACTTGATTAAACAAGGGATTAAAGCATCAAATGTTAGAGCTAAAACAATTGCTAATAATATGGCAAATGTTAATACGAAGGATTATAAGAGATTTAATGTAGTATTTGAAGAAAATTTAAAAAATCAAGGAAATTTTTCAAATTTAGAGTTAAAACGTACTAATCCAGCTCATTTTTCTAGCAGCAATTCAAATAGTGATAATATATCAATCGAACAGGATAAGAGTACAAGTATGAGAAATGATGGGAATAACGTTGATTTAGACATAGAAAAGGTAAATCAAGCGGCCAATACTCTTAAATATAATGCTTTAATAACTGATATAAATAATAAATTTAATAATTTAAAGACTGTTATTAAATAGTGATAAATAATACATAATTAGGAATTATATTTAGATAAGCTAGGAAATTTGGAATTATTGATTACATAAAGGAGGATTATGAATGAATGCATTTACTTCTATGCAAATAAGTGCAACAGGTCTTTCGGCAGAAAGATTAAGAATGGATACTATAACTTCTAATATGGCTAATGCAAGTACAACAAGAAGTGCAGATGGTAAAGGACCATATGTAAGAAAAGTAGCTGTATTTCAAGAGGCTCTTGATGCTAATAAAGATATGGCAGGAGTTAAAGCAGTTAAAATTGAAAAGGATCCATCACCTTTAAGAAAGGTATATGATCCAACGCATCCAGATGCAGATAGCAATGGATACGTTACAATGCCAAATGTAAATGTATTAAATGAAATGGCAGACATGATGGTAGCGACGAGGTCTTATGAGGCAAATGTTGATACTTTTAATGCCTTAAAGGGTATGTTTTCAAAAGCTTTAGAAATTGGTAAATAGGGGGATGAAAAATGAGAATAGAAGATAATTTTTCACAGAATGAAATTATATTTAATAATAAATTTAAAGATATTAATAATAGTAAGAGCAATAATGAAAATAACAGTTCAGTTAGTTTTGGAGATGTCTTAAAAAAGGCAGTAGACGATACTAACGGTAAGATGACACAAGCTGATGAAACTGCAACAAAGTTTATTAAAGGCGAAGATGTTAATATTGATGAAGTTATGGTTAAAAATCAAGAGGCTAGTTTGAGTCTTCAGTTTTTAGCACAAACTAGAGACAAGTTATTAGAAGGATATAATCAATTATCGAGGTTGCAATTGTAGTAAGGTGAGGAGAGCTTAATAATGAAAAAACTTTTAGAAAAAGTTAAGGGGCTTTTGGAAAAGTTTAAATCCAAGAATAAGAAGATAAAAGCTGCTATAATAGTAGCAATTGTGGCAGTTATTATTGCAATCGCAAGTGGGATCTTTTACTCATCTTCTAACAAGTATCAAGTACTATTTTCTGATCTTGATGCAGCTGATGCTCAAACTGTCGTTAATAGTTTAAATGAAAAGAAAGTTGACACTAAAATAGATAGTAACACAAATACGATTTGGGTTCCTAAAGATCAAGTAGACAAATTGAGATTGGAGCTGGCACCAACTTTGACATCTGGAAGTAAAGGCTATGAATTAATGGATAGTGGAAGTTCCTTTGGAATGACGGATGAAGAATTTAAAATAAAAAAAGTTAGAATGCAGCAAGGTGAGTTGGAAAAGACAATAAAAAGTTTTCCACAAGTAGAAGAAGCAAGAGTACATATAACTGAAGCTAAGGATTCTGTTTTTGTAAAGGATAAAGAACCTGGAAAAGCAGCAGTTTATCTAAAATTAAAAAAGGGGACAACTATTGGTGAAGATCAAGTTAAATCAATAGTAGCTCTAGTATCTGGAGCAACTGAAAACATACCAAGAGAAAACATAGATGTTATAGACGATAACATGAATTTACTTACTAAGGATATAAATTCAGATCAAAATAATTCAGTAAGTTCTGAAGCAATATCAAAGCAACAAGATGCTGAAAAAGCCTATGAAGATAGGATGCAAAAGGCAATTGTTAGTTTATTAGAACCAATTGTCGGTAAAGGGAAAGTTAAGGCTACTGTTAATGTAAACTTAGATTTTGATTCAAAACAAAAGACACAAACAGTAGTAGATCCGAATAAAGTAATTGTAAGCCAAGAAAATTCTAAGGAATCAAATAACTCAGGATCAACAACTACAAGTCAAAGTCCTGTTGATAATAATATGAGTAATACAACTACAGCTACAAATAATAACCCTTCGGCTTCAAGTAAGGAAGATCAGAAGACAAATTATGAAGTGGGTAAAAGTGAATCTAAAGTTATTAGCGCACCAGGAGAAGTTAAAAGACTTACAGCATCAGTTGTGATTGATGGAAATTTAGATGCTGCGACGCAACAGACACTTGAAAATACAGTTGGAAATGCAATTGGATTGGATACACTTAGAGGAGATAAAGTTTCAGTACTTGGAATGGCATTTGACACAACAGCTCAGGATCAAGCTAAGGCAGAAATTGATGCTATGAATGCAGAGACAGCTACAGCTAGCAAGAATAAGATGATGATTGTTGCAGGAATTTTAGGAGCATTGCTTTTAGGTATTATTATTTACTTCGTCGCAAAGAGAAGAAAGAAGAAGAAAGAAGAAAATGAACAATTATTAAATACTTTAATTGATGATACTATATTACCTAAAGAACCATCAGATGATGTTTTTGAACCAATAGAATTTGAGGCTAAAACTAAAAAATCTCACTTAGAAGAAGAGATAAAGAAATATGCAACAGAAAAACCAGAGCAAGTAGTAGAAATAATCAAGTCATGGTTGACTGAAAATGAGAGGTGATGGCTATGTCAAAAGAACCAAATCAATTGACAGGGGTGCATAAGGCAGCAATATTATTTATAACTCTTGGACCTGAAGCCTCATCGGGGATATTGAAAAAACTACCAGAGGCAGATATACAAAAAATAACTTATGAAATTGCTAATATTACGTCTGTTACACCAGAACAAAGAGAAGAAATATTAAATGAGTTTTATCAGATGAATAAAGCCAGAGATTATATAATTGAAGGTGGCATGGATTATGCCAAAACTTTATTATCAAAAGCGTTAGGAACTCAAAGAGCTGGTGAAATATTAGATAAGGTATCTGAGGCTACAGCTCAATACAGACCTTTCTCAATTGCAAGAAAGGCAGATTCTCATCAATTATTAAATGTAATTATATCAGAGCAGCCTCAAACTATAGCTTTAATTTTATGTTACTTGCAGCCAGATAAAGCGGCACAAGTTATGGCTGAATTACCAGAAGAAACTCAAAGTGAAGTTGCTTATAGAATAGCAACTATGAGCAATACTTCACCAATGGTAATTAAAGAAATTGAATCTGTACTTGAGAGCAAGTTATCTTCAGTAGTAAGAACTGAAATGACGACTTTAGGTGGTGTAGAAACTTTAGTTAGCATATTAAATGCAGTTGATAGAACAACAGAAAAGAATATTACAGAAGGATTAGAAAGAGAAGATGCAGAACTTGCAGATAAAGTTAAGAGTTCAATGTTTGTATTTGAAGATATTATCTCTCTTGATGATGTATCTATCCAAAGAATTCTTAGAGAAGTGGAAGTAGGAGACCTTGCACTTGCACTTAAAGGATGTTCTGATGAGGTGGCAAATTCTATATACAGGAATCAATCTAAGAGAGCCGCAGCTTCATTAAAGGAAGATATGGAATTCTTAGGACCAGTAAGGCTTATGGATGTTGAAAAAGCACAACAAAAGATTGTTTCTGTTATTAGAAGACTAGATGATGCTAATGAAATCATCATTGCAAGAGGTGGAGAAGATGCAATCATCGTATAAATTAATAAAAAAGGACTTTGCAAAGTCCGGAACAAGTAAAGTTATTTCAACAGAGTATGTTAGTAAAAAGGCAGCATCTGAAGAAATAGAAGAGGAAAAAGAGGAAGAAGAAATTGTAGTAAAAGCTCCACAGATTGATCCAGAAGAACTTCTAAAAAGGTATGAAGATATTGGTCAAAGGATAATACAGGATGCTAAAAACGAGAAGCAGATTATTGTTTTAAGGGCACAAATGGATGCCAATGCTTCAGAGAAAAAAGCATATGAAAAAGGATATGCTCAAGGATTAGAAAATGGATATGATGATGGGTATAAGAAAGCTTATGATGAAACAATTGAAAGTGCAAGGGCAGAGGCGGCAGAAATTGTTAATAAAGCAGAATCGCTGCTGAAATCAGCTCATGATAACTATGAAAGATATCTAGAAAATAAAAAAAATCAGATAGTAAAATTGGCACTAGAAATTGCAGAGAATATTGCAAAAAAAGCATTGAGTAATGATGATTCAATGAATGATATTATTGAAGAAGCTTTTAAAATTTCTAAGGGAGAAGAAAATGTTATTTTAAAGGTAAATTCAATCCATTTTGAAGAATTAAAATCTCAAGTGGAAAGATGGAAGGTATCATATAATATAAAAAATGAAATCTTTGTGATTGCAGATGATTTTATGGAACCAGGAAATGCAGTTTTAGAAAAAAATAGTGGGATGGTAAAAGTAGGCGTAAATATTGGAATGGAACAAATACGAAAAGCAATATTAGGATAATTAGGTGATAATTCATAATTATTGAGATAAGTGAAAAGTTATTGTGAATTGTCCATTGTAAAGGGGTAGTTCTAAATGCTAGATTTAGACGTGGATTTTGATAAACTTATTAAAAAAGCAAGTGATACTTCAACAATATATAGTGAAGGCGTTGTTAAGAAAGTAATAGGGCTTACTATTGAAGTACGGGGCATTAAGGCTTTTGTTGGTGAACTTTGCATAATATATAATGAGAAAAATGTTCCTGTAAATTGTGAAGTTGTTGGATTTAGAGATGAATTTGTAATTCTAATGCCGCTTGATGAGCTCATAGGAATTTCGCCTGGATGTAGAGTTGTACCACAACGTAAGCCGTTAAGTGTAAAATGTTCAGATAAGCTACTTGGTCATATCATAGATGGACTTGGGAATCCTTTAGACTGCGATAGTATATCTATGGATGGAGAAGAGTATCCACTAGAAAATGATGCGCCAGATCCATTAAAGAGAAAAAGAATAAAAGAAATAATGCCAACTGGAGTAAGAGCAATAGATGGTTTCTTAACTTGTGGGGATGGTCAGAGAATTGGTATCTTTGCAGGTAGTGGAGTCGGAAAAAGTACTACACTAGGAATGATAGCAAGAGAGGCAAAAGCTGATGTTAATGTTATTTCACTAATAGGTGAAAGAGGTAGAGAAGTTCTGGAATTTATAGAAAATGATCTAGGGCCAGAAGGCATGAAAAAATCTGTTGTAGTATGTGCTACATCAGATAAGCCAGCATTAATAAGACTTAAAGGAGCATTGACAGCTACAGCTATCGCCGAATATTTCAGAGATAAAGGCAAAAAAGTAATTCTTATGATGGATTCAGTTACTAGATTTGCAATGGCACAGAGAGAAGTTGGACTTGCAATAGGGGAACCTCCAGCTACTAAAGGATATACGCCTTCAGTATTTGCAAAACTACCTAAGCTCATGGAGAGATCTGGAACATCTATAGATGGATCAATAACTGCCTTTTATACTGTGCTTGTTGATGGCGATGATTTTAATGAGCCTATAGCAGATGCTGTTAGAGGAATATTAGATGGTCATATAGTTTTATCAAGAACTTTAGCTCATAAAAATCATTATCCGGCTATTGATATTTTAAATAGTGTCAGTAGACTTATGAACACAATAGCACCTAAAGAACATAAGGAAGCTGCATCTATGGCAAGAGATCTTTTAGCAACTTATAAGGACTCTGAGGATTTAATAAATATAGGAGCTTATGTTAAAGGTAGCAATAAAAAGATTGATATGGCAATCAACTACAATGATGCATTAAATGATTTCCTATGTCAGGGAATTGATGAAAAATCGTCTTTTGAAGGTACACAAAATTCTTTAATATCAATGTTTAGATAAGGGAGGTTCTATTTTGGCTGAGAGATTTAAGTTTGGCTTAGAAAAGCTCCTTGAAATGAGAATGGAAAAAGAAGAAGAAAGCAAAAGATTATTTACTGAAAGTCAGAGAGAGAAAAACAAGATTGAAGAAAAATTAGAAGAACTTAAGGAAAATTATCAAAAATATAACGGCATATCTCCAAATGAGGATGTGGTATATCAGAAATTAAAAAGATACTATATCCAAGGTGTTCAAAGTGGAATAAAATCTACAGAGAAAGATTTAGCTGTCAAAAATCAGGAGATTGAAAATAGAAGAAAAGATTTAACAGTTAAGCAGATGGAGAGAAAAACTGTTCAGACCTTAAAGGAAAAGAAGTATTCTGAATATGTTAAAGAACAGGATAGAATTGAACAAATCAATATTGATGAGTTGGCTCTTTATGCGTATGTGAGAAATCAGAAAAATTAAAAATATTAATCTATGATTTAGAGATAGAGGTGGAGTTAATCTTAATTAAATTTCAATTTATAGAATTGGACTACTTGAAGGGAGGTGAAAATAATGGTTACAGCTACAAAAAATTCAAATAATTCGTCAAACAGCTTAGATAGTATGTTAAAGTCATTTACGTCTAATACAAATTTTGAAAGCAAATCTACTTCGGAAGTTACTAAGACGCTAAATAATTCATACACTTCTAGGAAAGATGATTTTAGAAATGTATTAAAATCAAAAAGTGATTCTAAAGCTGATGAAAAGGATAGATATATATCTTCTGTAAATCAAAGCCAAAATTCAGCTGGCGTTGAGAATACTGATGATACAAATGAATTAAATGAAAAGCTTGAGGAGTTAGAGAAGGAAAGTAAGTCAGCATCGAAGGATAAAATGAAGGACATATTATCAGAACTGCTAAGCTTACTTGCTAAATTAGGGATAAAACAAGATAACATAAATGCCAATGGAGCAATTAATTCTAAATTGGGAGTTGATGGAACTAATAGCACATTATCTAATGGTGGTTTAAATAGTATTATGGAAAAGATAGTTGAGTTACTAAAAAATGATTCCGTAAAGAGTAAGTTAGATGTTAGTTCTTTAAACTTAATGGAAAAACTTTTAGGAAATTTGAATGGTAGTATTAAAGAAAATGCTACAGAATCTACTAAAAGTAATTTAAAAGGAATAATGTCTGAAATATCTGATTTGCTAGAAAATAAGCAGAATGCAGGTAATAAAGTTTTAACACTTGAAGATATGCTAAGCAAAAATTATTCTCAAGACAATGGTGAAAGCGAAGATTCTTCAGCATCAAAAAATAATACTCCGACAGCTTCAAAAGAGGAAAAGTTTTTAAATTCCTTAGTTGATGATAATAAGGATGATTCCTTAAACAAAATTAACTTATTTGCATCTAGAGCTTCAGCAATACAGAATCAAAGTGTAAATAACGCTAGAGGACTTACAATTAATAAAGCTACTTTTGCTGATGATTTAATAAAAGATGTTAAGTTTATGAATACTAATTCACTAAAGGAATTAACTGTTAAAGTAAACCCAGGGAATTTAGGGGAGATAACTATAAAACTTGTTCAAGAGGATGGCTTAATAAAAGCGAACCTAAAAGCTAATTCAAAAGAAACAAGTGCTTTGATTTCACAAAATTTATCAGATATTAAAAAGCAGCTTGGAGAGCAAAACTTGAAAATAGCAGATGTAAATATTGATCTTTATCAAGATGATACTACATTTTTTAGCGATCAAAGTTTTGGTGGACAGCTTTCAGAGGAAGAAAGAAGAAACAATACTAGAAATAGTAATGCAGGAAATAATTTAGCAGCCAGTGAAGAAGATTTAGTGGAGAATATTGAAGCTAATGATAGTAATATAGAATTTTTTGCATAGGAGGTAGAAGTATGAGTACTACATTAAGTCCATTAAATGATTCAACAGTAAATGTTGCGAGTTCAGGGACAACTGATAAAGGAACTAAGATTTTAAAGAAAACGGATAATACTATGGATAAAAATTCATTTTTAAAAATATTATCTGCTCAATTAAGTAATCTGGATCCAACCCAAAATCAAGATTCTAGTGCGTATGTAAGTCAAATGGCTCAATTTGCATCCATGGAACAAATGCAGAATTTAAATACTACTATGTCAGATTCATCGTACCAGCAAATGGTTGGTAGAACAGTAATAACCAATGAAAAAGACGATAATGGCTCATATATACAAGGTTATGTAACTCAAGTGTTAAAAGAATCTGGTGGAACATATTTGAACATGTTAGTTAATGGAAAAGAAGAAAAAGTTGCTGTTGAAAATATAATCGGTACTGTGCAAGCTACTGATTCCAATACTAACGCAAATAGTAGAACTGCTCTTAATTCTGATTTCTTAGCTGCTTCAGCTTTAGCTAATAAACAAGAAAAAGTTGTGATAGCAACTTTAGATGATAATAAGAAGACTGTTTTAATAAAAGGAAAGATTACTGGTGCTTATATTGATATTGTCAGCGGTCCTACTGTAAAGATAAAAGTTGATGTTTTGGACGATAACGGTAAGCCAACAGGACAAACTAAGACTTATGATTATGGAGATATAGTAAGAGCTGGTGATTTGGCGGACGATGATATGAAAGTGAATTTAAATAGCACTACTACTAACGGAAGTACAAGTGAAACAGGTACAAACAGCTCGAGTAACAGTAGTTCTAGTGGTAGCGGAACAACTACTAATTCTAGCTCGACAGGTACTAATACAAATAGTGAAACATCAAATAATGCTACAAGTACTAATACAGGAACAGCAAGTAATACTGGAACTGCAACTAATTCCACAAACACTAATACCGAAGCAGAAAATAATACTGCAAGTGCATCTTCAAATGGCACAATAAATACCCTTTCAAGTGCAACTAGTGATTTGACAGCTACAGAAAATGCAATTTTAGCTAAAATAGCAGGTGTATAAATGAGTTATAGAATTATTAATGGGCAAGCTTATTCTATAGGGAATATTGGGCAATTTGCAAATTCCCAAAAGACTATAGGTAATAATCCTAGTGGCAAACAGAAGGAAGCAAGCTTTCAAGATGTACTGGATGATGTTAAAAATAAAGATCAGAGTTTTAATGTATCAAAACATGCGGCTTCAAGATTAAATGAGATTAATTTTACTAAAGAAGATATGGAACAAATACAAAAGGGGTTTAAAATAGCTCAAGATAAAAATTCTAAAAATACAGTTATGTTATATAAAGATATTGCATTAATTGCTAGTGTTGAAAATAAGACTTTAATAACAGCTGTGGAAAAGGATAGAGCAAAAGATAATATATTTACGAACGTAGATAGCGTAGTAATTTTATAGGCTGGACCTAAAAGGAAGCCTAGGCTTGTTGAACGATAGAGACAAGTTATAATTAAAAAAGATTGGGAGGTATGTTTATGTTAAGATGTATGTATTCTGGGATAAGCGGAATGAAGGTTAACCAAACTAAATTAGACGTTATAGGTAATAATATAGCAAACGTAGGAACAACAGGATTTAAATCTTCAAGTGCAAGATTTAAGGATATGCTTTATCAAAATTCTTCAGAGGCAACAGCACCGACTTCAGTGCTTGGAGGTACAAATGCTAAACAGATAGGACTTGGAGCACAGCTTTCAAGTATTAACAAAGTTATGGGACAAGGTAATGCATTATCAACAGGTAGAAGCCTTGATGTATGTATTGATGGTGATGGATACATGGTAGTATCTAAAGGAGATTTGAATTCGGGAATTGGTGCCAATCAAAGTACTGGTGAACCAGATACAGCAGCTTCTGATGCTACAGGAGAAATTTCAGAAACCTTGTTTACAAGGGATGGAAATCTTACGTTAGATTACCAAGGAAATTTATTAACATCTGATGGACATAGAGTAATGGGATATTATTTAACTAGCTCTACAAATGCTGGTGGAACTGCTAGTGCTAAAAGTTTAGCTTATGATTCAACAAATAATGTTATAAATGCTAACTATGTAAATGCAGATTCTAAAGATTTAACAGTGTCTGATAGTACAATGAGACCTTTGGTTATACCAGATAGTGTTACTATTTCAGGGACACCAGGTGCATCAGGTGCGGTAACACAGCCTGTTAAGAAATTTGAAATCGGAAAAGATGGTGTTATTACAGCTGTATTAGGAGATGGTAAGAGAGCTGCAATTGGTCAAATTGCTATGGCAAGTTTCAAAAATCCAGAAGGATTGACTGATCTTGGTGGTAATATGTGCATAAATTCTTCTAATTCAGGGCCTATAGTTTATAAAACTGGAAAGGTAGCTACTAGCGGATCATCTTCTACAACTACTCCAACAGGCAATCAAGGTGGTTTTGGATCTTTAATTCAAGGAGCACTTGAAGGTTCAAATGTAGATTTAACAGAACAATTTACAGATATGATTACAGCAACTAGAAGTTTCCAAGCTGCCTCAAAGATGGTAACTACAGGAGATGAAATTCTACAAACAATTACTGGGCTTATGAGATAGCTTAGATAATAAAAGATAAATAATATTATATTAAAGCAGGTTGAGTGAAAGCTCAACTTGCAATTAAATATTAGCAGAGTATTTTACTTATCAGTAATATGTTTTATAGTGCACAATTCACAATGCACAGTTGGTAAGTTATAGTATTACTTAAAATCTATATACTTTAAATAATATAGTGAATATAATAATAATTAAGTGTGTATTGTGAACTGTACAGTTTATTATTAAAGGGGTGAGGATTTTATGATAGATGTAACTGGAATGAACCATGAGCACTTCATATTAAATGCAGATCATATTGAAAAAATAGAAGAAGTGCCTGAAACAATAATTACATTAACCAATGGAAGAAAATATATAGTACTTGAAAGCATAGAAGAAGTTAGACAGGCCGTTATAAAATACAAAAACAAAATATTTACTTATAAAATATAATTATAAAATTTTATTAAAATAAAGTGAAACTT
Organism: Clostridium beijerinckii HUN142; assembly: GCF_000621745.1. GTDB lineage: Bacteria > Bacillota > Clostridia > Clostridiales > Clostridiaceae > Clostridium > Clostridium beijerinckii_A. Next base: position 217,430 of record NZ_KK211335.1, read on the forward strand.
AGCTTCAGAGGGAGATTTCCAGGTGCCCCTTGAGGGTGGATTTTCAACTGAAGGTTAGTTGAACTTATCTAGGGTCGTGGCACTGTTGTCTCCCGCTTTAATAGAAGATGGGAATGCTACAGTGGCTAGACATCAGATAAAGCTAATAATAAAAAAGTTAATACTTTAATTGTTGCAAGTGGTAAGGAGTGGTAATAGTGGCTTTAGGAAAAGGTAAGGACAAGGAAAAAGAAAAAGGTGAAAAATCAGGTAAAAGTAGTAAAGGTCTTATGATAGTTTTATTTATTTTAGGATTATTAGTATTGGGATCAGCGGCATTCGGTGGAATGTATTTATTTTTCAAAACCCAAAAAACAGTAGATGCTCAAGAAGTTGTTGTTGAAAATGAGTATATGGATTTAGCTGAATTTACAGTAAATTTAGGTGATGAAGGTGGCAAAAGATTTTTTAAGGGGGAACTTTCTTTAGGTTATGATAAGACTAAAACTAAACTAAAGGATGAATTAACAGCTAATCAAGTAGTTGTAAGAGATGATATTATATTTTTCTTTAAGAGCCAAAAAGCTGATTATTTAAATAATGTAGCGAATAGGGATTCTATAAAAAGACAATTAATTGATTCTATTAATAAGGATTTAACAAAAGGCAAGATTACTGATGTTAGATTTAAAAGCATGATAATTCAGTAGGTAATAGAGATGGATTTTGGATTTTTAGGAATGATTGTACAGCTTATTTTGGCCTTGGGAGTTACTTTAGGATTAATATTTTTAAGTTTTAAGTTAGCAAATTCAAAATTTAATGTTATTAATAGTAATAAATATATTAAGGTTATTGAAAGAGTACAAGTAACAAAAGATAATTCTATATTAATAGTTAAAATCGGAGAAAAAGGATATATAATGACTAGTACTGCAGGCCATATGGAAAAATTATCAGAGTTATCAAAAGAAGAAATTGATAATATTGAAGAAGATAAAAAGAAAGCATCGCAGGAAATGGCAGAATATTATACTAATTTAATATTAAAATCGAAAAAGAACTTTTCTAAGATTACAAAGAATATAAAATCAAAGGAAGAGAAGCATGAAAAATAATAAAAAGAGAATTGCATTTACCTTCATGATGGCTCTTGGGATTATGATATTTTGCACTATAAGTGCATCTGCAGCTCCAAGTAGTACAAGCGTGCCGCAACTAAATATATCTTTTGGAGACGGAAGTAGCACACCGCAGGATTATGTGTCGAGTATTAAAATATTGATATTTTTTACAATACTATCATTATTGCCATCAATAGTGATAATGATGACATCTTTTACTAGAATAGTGGTAGTGTTTTCATTTCTTAAGAGTGCAATGGGAGTACAACAAGCTGTTCCAAATCAAATATTGACAGGGCTTGCTATATTTTTAACTTTATTTATTATGCAACCTGTTTATAATGAGGTAAATACCAAAGCAATACAACCATATTTGGAGAATAAAATAACTCAGGATCAGGCATTTGAAGAGGCATCTAAACCTCTAAAATCATTTATGCTCAAACAAACAAGGGAAAAGGATTTAGAGTTATTTGTTGAAATAGGTGGAGTAGATAAAGAGAATTTAACAAAAGAGAATGTTTCATTTACAACATTAATTCCAGCCTTTGCGATAAGTGAATTAAAGACAGCCTTTCAAATAGGATTTTTAATATATTTACCGTTTTTAGTTATAGACATGGTAGTATCTAGTGTGCTGATGTCTATGGGTATGTTTATGTTACCTCCTACAATGGTATCATTGCCTTTTAAATTGATATTGTTTGTAATGGTAGATGGTTGGTATTTACTGGTGAAATCTTTAATACAGAGTTTTATGTGAGGTGAAATAAGATGACGCAGACAATGCTTAATGCTGTAGTTAAGGATACAATAATAACAGCGGCGAAAGTATCAGCACCTATATTAATAGTAGTTCTAGTGTTGGGGTTAGCTATAAGTATTATACAAGCTACAACTCAAATACAAGAGCAGACATTAACATTTGTTCCTAAGTTAATAGCAGCAGCAATTGTTGGAATATTTTTAGGAAGCTGGATGCTTGAAACAATTATGTCTTTCACAACCAGGATTTTTGATTTGATTTCAAAAGTTATTACATAGGGGGTAGGACAGTATGGTGGATATATCCTACTTTCTTGCATTGTTTCTAATTTTTTTGAGAATAACCTCATATTTTATAGCTGTTCAAATATTTTTTCCAACTGGAACACCTCAAATTATGCAAGGAGTATTTTCACTTATATTATCATTTGGAATTGTAGCAGGGATAGATCATTCTACATTGAGTGCTTTAAATAGTGGCTACATGTTGATGTTTTATGCTATAAGTGAAATAATGTCTGGCTTAATATTGGGATTTATAACCAATTTGATTTTCCAAGTGGTAAAGTTGGCGGGAGAATGGATGGATATCCATGCAGGTTTTTCTATGGTATCAGTGCTAGATCCGACAACTCAGACTACATCGACTTTACTTGGAAATTTATCATATTTTGTTTCTTTAGCTTTCTTTTTTATAGTTGATGGACATCATGTTGTTATAAATATGCTGGTTGAAAGTACAAAGATAGTACCTATTGGTAAAACTATAGTCTATCAGGAAACTTTAATGGGCGTTATGAAAACTATTTTTAGCTATTTTGCTTTAGGCGTTAAAATAGCAATACCAATAGTTTTGATAATAGTTATAACTGATGTATGTTTAGGGTTAATTTCTAGAACAGTACCAACAATTCCAATTATGATTTTTGGGATGCCAATAAAAAATTTATTAGGACTTATTACATATATTATACTGCTTCCGTTAATGTTAAAGTTAATTGGAACAGCTATATACAATCTGCCAAGTATTTTCCGGGAAATAGTTAATTTAATACCGGCAGTACCCTTAGTTTTAATTTTTGCTGGTGATGATAAAACTGAAGAAGCAACTCCTAAGAAAAGATCAGAATCTAGAAATAAAGGACAAATAGCTAGAAGTAAAGATGTATCAGTAGCAATTACAATGGTTATTTGCACGTTATTAATATCATCTTTATGGGGAATGTTAACAAATGGATTTAAAGATGTTCTGATCTATTTTTTGAATTTTCCAATGATAAAAGATTTTGATAATGCAACTATTTCCAATTTAGGAATTACTACTGTTATAAAGATAGGAAGTTATTTATTACCTTTTGCATTACCTATAATGGTTGGAGGAATTATTGCAAGCTTACTGCAAACAGGTTTTCTAATAACTGCTGAACCTTTAAAACCATCCTTTGGAAAATTAAATCCCTTAAATGGATTAAAGAACATGATATCCAAAAGGAGTATGGTGGATTTATCTAAAAATTTAATTATAATAACAATAATATCAATTATTTGTTATAAATACATAGCGGGAAACTACCAAAGTATCCTAGGAATTTCAAATTTATATTTACCTTCTTTAAGCGAAGAAGTTAAAAAATTAGTTGTAGGAATTTTTAAACAGATATGCATTGTATTGGTTATTATTGCAGCAATTGATTATTTTCTACAAGTTAGAATGCATAATAAAGAGATGAGAATGACTAAGCAGGAAATTAAAGATGAGTACAAACAATCTGAAGGAGATCCTAAGCTAAAAGGGAAAATTAAGCAAAGGCAAAGGGAATTAGGAATGAAAAGAATGATGCAATCTGTTGCAGATGCTACAGTTGTAATAACAAATCCTACTCACTTAGCAATTGCTATAAAATATGAAGAAGGAAAAGATATGGAAGCACCTAAAATTGTGGCGAAAGGTGCTGATTATGTAGCATTTAAAATAAAAAGTATTGCGAAAGAAAATGAAGTCCCAGTTATTGAAAATAAGCCTCTTGCAAGGCTTATGTATGATAGGGTAGAAATAGATGACGATATACCGCAAGATTTATATCAAGCTGTAGCAGAAATATTGGTAGTGGTAATGAAACTTAAGAAAAAATAAAATTTAAATGCACAATGTATAATGCACAATTTAGGTTGAAATTCTTACAGAAGCTGTGAATTGTGGATTATGCACTGTGAATTGATCAAAAAGGGAGGTTTGAACTTTGGAGTTTGGCAATAGAAAATTAAGGGTAAAAGATAATCTAGATGTATTAATTGCATTTGGTGTTATAGCTATAGTTCTTATGATAATAATACCTTTGCCTAAACAATTAATCGATTTACTTTTAGCTTTAAATATAACAATTTCTATAATTATAATTTTAATTACAATGTTTACAACGAATGTATTGCAGCTTTCAGTCTTCCCTACATTATTGTTGGTTACAACATTGTTTAGATTAGCACTTAACATATCTTCAACAAGACTTATACTTACAGAAGCAGATGCAGGAACTATTATAACAGCTTTTGGAAACTTTGTTATACGTGGAAATTATGTAGTTGGTATTATAATATTCTTAATTATAGTAGTAATTCAATTTATGGTTATTACTAACGGTGCAGGAAGAGTTGCTGAAGTATCGGCAAGATTTACACTTGATGCAATGCCAGGTAAGCAAATGAGCATTGATGCTGATTTAAATTCGGGAATAATAGATGAGGCTATGGCAAAGAAGAAAAGAAAAGATCTGCAATCAGAAGCAGATTTTTACGGTGCTATGGATGGTGCATCTAAGTTCGTTAAAGGTGATGCGGTAGCAGGTATTGTAATTACTATTATAAACATCGTTGGTGGTATGATAATTGGCGTACTTCAAAAAGATATGACTGCAGCTGCAGCAGCTCAAACATATACGATTTTATCTGTTGGAGATGGTCTTGTGAGCCAAGTTCCAGCACTACTAGTGTCAACAGCTTCAGGTATTTTGGTAACACGTTCAGGTAGTGAAGAAAATTTAGGAAATACACTATCTGCTCAATTGACAGCTTTTCCGGTGGCGACAGGGATTGCAAGTGCAATTATGTTGTTTCTGGGCATTATACCAAGCATGCCTAAAGTTCCATTTTTTGTAGCATCTTTAGCAATGGGGGTATTAACCTACTTACTATATAAAGATGTAGCTGCTAAAGAGATACAGGAATTTGTGTCAGAGGAAGAAGAAATTATTCAAGCGGAGCGTAAAGAGCCGGAAAATGTTATGAATTTAATTTCTGTAGAACCAATGGAAGTTGAAATAGGATATGGACTTATACCTCTTGCTGATGAAGCATCTGGTGGAGATTTACTTCAAAGAATTGCATCTGTTAGAAGGCAATGTGCTATAGAAATGGGGATTGTTGTTCAACCTATAAGAATTAGAGATAATCTCCAATTGAAGACAAATGAGTACATAGTAAAAATTAGAGGAACAATGGTTGTTACTTCTGAATTAATGCCAAGCATGCTCCTTTGTATGGATCCAACAGGAGAAAATTCAGAGATGCCTGGTATAAAGACAATTGAGCCGACTTTTGGACTTCCAGCAGTCTGGATAAATAAAGATCAAAGAGAAGAAGCTGAAATTAAAGGCTTAACTGTAGTTGACCCAACGACAGTAATGGTAACTCACTTAACTGAAACTATAAAGAGTCATTCATATGAATTGCTTGGAAGGCAAGAAGTTAAACTTATTGTTGATAATGCTAAAGAAAAATATAGCGCAGTTGTTGAAGAACTTATACCAGACTTGTTAAGTATTGGTGAACTTCAAAAAGTGCTACAAAATTTACTTAGAGAAAAGGTTCCAATTAAAGACATTGTTACGATAATGGAATCTTTAGCCGATAACGCGAAAAATACTAGGGATTTAGAGGTATTAACTGAGTATGTTAGATTTGCACTAGCTAGGACTATTTGCAACCAAGTTGTTGATGAGAATAGAACAATTACAGTGGTAACTTTAGATCCAAGTATAGAAGAAATGATAGCTAACAACACTCAGAAATCGGTACAAGGATCTTTCCCAACAGTAGATCCAGATACAACTACAAGAATACTTACAGGAATTAAGAATACGGTAGAATCAGTTTATTTTTACAATAATCAACCTCTTATACTTGTTTCGCCAAATATAAGAGCTGTATTTAGAAAGTTAATCGAAATGGTATTTCCTCACATTATGGTAATTTCTTTAAATGAAGTGCCAAATGATGTTCAAATTAATAGTGAAGGAGTCGTAAGAATATAGATGATTATAAAAAAATATCTTGTAGCAAATATGAACGAAGGTTTGACTCGCATTAGATATGAGCTAGGAAAAGATGCTATTATAATAAGCCAGAGAAAGGTTAGAAAGCCAGGTTTAAAAGGCTTATTTTCTAAGAAAGTAATAGAGGTTACAGCAGCTATTGAAAATTTGCAAAGTGATGATAATAATAATTCTAATAAGTATAGCAGTAAGTACGATAAAAAGGATGAAGAATTTCAAAATTCATTAGAAAGCATTAAAAGATTAATGCAGGATGAAGTATCGGCTTCAAAAGATTTAAGAGAAATCAATAAGGCTGATACAATAAGAGATAAGATATTAGAGCATAATGCTAATCTTGAAAAGGAAGAAGCTAATAGTAACAGATATGAAGAAATTATAGATAAGCAGGAAATTAAAAGTAGCATTATAAAAATGGAAAATAGCATTAAAGAGAAAAAAGATACGGATTATATTGATAATGCTAGAAATAATGAGGCAAATATAGAATCGATACATAAAGAAGTAAATGAATTAAAGAGCTTATTAAGCAAAGTTATAAAAAATACTTCCAACGAAGATGTCTCAGTAAACTTTCTAAAGGAAAGATTAAAAAGTTTGGATATTGATGAAGAATTACAAGATGGAGTTATAGAGTCAATAGAGAATATGAATTCTGGTGAAGTTTTAGGGGAAATAGAAGCTTTGAGAGAAGTCTTTGAACGAGATATATTAGTATCTACTAAGAGTTTGAGTGGACGCGTAGTATTAGTAGGTCCAACAGGTGTTGGTAAGACAACTACAATAGCAAAGCTTGCCGGAAGACTTGCACTTATAGAAAAAAAGAAGGTAGGATTAATTACAGTAGATACATATAGAATTGGAGCTATCGAGCAACTAAAAACATATGCGGAAATAATGAATATACCATTTAAAGTTGTAATTACAATGAAGGAAATGGAAGATGCGATTGAAGCGATGAATAACTGTGAGGTTGTTCTTATAGATACTACAGGAAGAAGTAGTAAAAACGCTATGCAAATTTCAGAGCTTAGAGCTTTTGTTCAAAAAGCAAATCCTGATCATGTGAATATGGTAATAAGTGCAACTACTAAAAATAGCGATATAAAATCTATACTTACAGGCTATTCAAGTCTTGAATATGATAATGTTATTATTACTAAACTTGATGAAACTACCGTGTATGGTTCTTTATATAATATCGCTAAATTTGCTAACAAGCCAGTTAGTTTTGTAACTATAGGGCAAAATGTTCCAGATGATATAATGGTACCTACAAAGGAAGAAATTGCTAATTTTATCCTAGGGGGGGAGATTCTATGCTAGATCAGGCTGAATCATTACGAAAATTAATTAACAATGAAGAGCAAGAAATAAAGAAGACAACTACAAAAATTATAACAGTAACATCTGGAAAAGGTGGAGTTGGGAAAAGTAATTTTGTTGTGAACTTGGCAATATTACTTCAAAACAAAGGAAAGAAAGTTTTGGTCTTTGATGCTGATTTAGGAATGGGAAATGATGATGTACTAATGGGATTATATCCCAAGCATAATATATTTGATATTATATTTACTGACTTGGAAATAAAGGATATAATTATAACAGGAACCAATGGAGTTGATTTAATTCCAGCAGGATCAGCCTTGAGCAAGGCTCAAGAATTAGAAGAAGATCAAAAGAAATTATTTATAGAAAAACTTGAAACGTTAGATGAATATGATTATATATTAATGGATACAGGAGCTGGAGTTAATAAAGATGTTTTATCTTTTATAGCTGCTTCTGAAGAGTTAATTATTGTAACTACGCCTGAGCCTACGTCTCTTACAGATGGATATAGTTTGATTAAAGCAACAGATCACTATAATCTTAAGACTAAGGCAAAAATAATTGTAAATAAAGCGTTTACCAAAGAAGAAGGCGAAGAAACCTATAATAAATTCAATAGAGCAGTTACTAAATTTTTAAAGATTGATGTTGAATATTTAGGATGCATTTTAGAAGATAAAAAATTAGTACAGAGTGTTAGACAGCAGAAACCTTTTGTTGTATTATATCCAAATTGTGATGCATCTAAGGATATAGAAAAGATAGCTACAAAACTTTTGGGACAAGAAGCGGATTCATCAGATGGAGCAAAAGGATTATTTAAGAGACTATTTAATATATTTTCATAGGAGGATTTTAAGGTGCTTAATTTTAACTTGAAAGTCAATGATAGAGTGGAAGTAATAATTGGTGAAAAAGCATATAAAGCTCTAATAATGGATGTAGAAGATGACTTTTTAAAAATAAATGTTCCAGTTTGTGATGGGGATTACTTAATGCTCCATACAGGTGAAAAGATCGAAATGAATACTTACCTAAGTGAAAATGGTTGCTTTAATTTTTCGTGTGAAGTAATTTCAAGAGGTAAAGAAGGCAGCATAATATATTATAAAATCTCAACTCCATTTAATATCATAAAAATACAAAGAAGAAACTTTTTTAGAGTTGGATTATTAAATCCAGTTCAATATAAAAAAATTACTGGAATCGATGAAGAAGATATTCCTAAGATACCTTATAAAGATGGATTAATGGTTGATCTTAGTGCTGGCGGGTTGAAACTTAAAATAAATGAAGAAATTACGAAAAAGGATTTACTTTTTATTAGCTTAAAATTAAGCAGAATTGAACTTGAAATTAAGTGCGATATTGTAAGAGTTGAGAATACTCCAGATAAAGAAAAATTATGTGGATTAAGATTTATTGATATTGCACCAGCTCAAAGTGAAAAGATAATTCAGGAGCTTTTTGAGATAATGAGAAGGCAAAGAGCTACTACGTAAATGTGTGAAATTTTGAATAAACTATATATAGAAAACTCTAATATTGTATATTAAGGTATAAAGTTAAAATACAATAAGATGAAAAATATTATAGATTTTTATAATAGATTAAGAGTAAGAATAAAACAACTGTGGATATATATTGAAAAACGAATTTAGGGGGAGGTAATAAGGGTATGCACGCATTAAAAGACGTTGATGGAAAAGAGCAAATAATACAAGAATATATCCCGTTAGTAAAGTATATTGCCTCGAGGGTTATGTTTGGAAAAAACAAATATATGGAATATGAGGATTTAGTTAGTTATGGTATGGTCGGACTTATGGATGCATTAAATAAGTTTGATAATACGAAGGGGATGAAGTTTTCATCATATGCGTCTATAAGAATAAAAGGTGCTATGATAGATGAACTTAGGAAAAATAGGCCCATATCTAAAGGTGCAATGGATAAACTGAATAGATATAATAAAGCAATCGATACATTGCAGTTAGAATTATTAAGAGAACCTACAAATATTGAGATTGCAAAGTACCTTGGAATGTCTATAAGTGAAGTAGCAGAAGTTGAAAATTATATAAATTATATTTCGATGGTATCGCTAGAGAATGTGATTTTTTCGGATGATGAGGATGTAAACCTTATTGGAATTATAGAAGATAAAAATAGTCCAAGTCCTGATACTCATCTACAAGATAAAGAACAATTAGAGATTTTAACAAAGGCAATAGATCTCCTCAAAGAAAAAGACAGAATCGTATTAAATCTTTATTATTATGAGGGATTAACTTTAAAAGAAATAGGAACAGTGCTAAGTGTTTCCGAGTCTAGAGTTTGCCAATTACATAGTAGAGCTATTAGTAGTTTGAGAGAATGCATGAGAAAATTGCATTATATTGATTAAAAACATACTTAACATAAATTTCATTATAAGTTGAACTGAGGTGTTTTATGCCATTAATATTACTGATAATAGGATTCAGTTTAATAATTTATAATTATCGCGCTATCAAAAGAGAAAATAATATAAGCAAAGAAAATGATGGATTAAATATATCATTTCAAAGTGTGTTACAAGATAGTAAAGAGGAATTAAATGATTATAAAATGGAAATAGGACTTTTAAGAAGAGATATTGCAGAAAGTCTAACTGAATTACAGGAAGAAATTATTAAAATAAAAAGTGATTTAAAAGAGCTTAAGAATGGTGAAGAAGGATACGAAAATAAAGAAGATCTAGAAATTGAAGATTTTCTAGATAAATATGATATAGATGACAGTATAAATTATGGCGAAGATAGAGATGATCATAAAAAATCTAAAAGGCTGTACATTGTGGATGATAGTATAATGGATCTAGATGAGGAATATACTGAATCTTTAACAGATACTGATATAGACGAAGAAATTGGAGTGATATCTGAAATTAATTTTTCAGAAAGTGACGATAGTAACAAAACTCAGAGCATAAAAAGACTTTTAAATGCAGGATTAACAGAAGATGAAATATGTCGTGAATTATCTGTGAGTAAGGGGGAAGTACTATTAGTAAAAGGCTTATTCAAAAAATAAAAAACAAATTTATATTTCTCATGGATAGGAAGATCTTATTGGGTATAGGGATAGGATTGGTTTTAGGAGTTATATTTATGTTTGGATATAAATATACTGCTAGTCTTTCGGATAGCCAGATAGAGGAAAAGGCTAGAGCTTTAGGTATGATTTATGAAAGTGAACGTAAATCTATTTTGAAAGGGGACAATTAAAGTGATAAGAGGATTCTATACTTCTGTTTCAGGATTAATAGCACTTCAAAATGATCAGGAAGTATCAACTAATAATATAGCTAATGTTAATAATACAGGATATAAAAAGCGTGAACTTACAAAAAGTAGTTTTGAAGATGTGATGATATCTAACAGACAAAAGCTTGTAGGAGATAAATACGTTAAAAATGATATTGGGAATTTAAATATGGGTGTAAAAGTTAATGATGTTGAAACAGTTTTTACACAAGGAGCGTTTAAATCAACAGATAGCATGACAGATTTTGCTATAGATGGCAGAGGATTTTTTGTAGCTCAAGATGGGAATAAAGAAGTTTACACAAGAGATGGAAATTTCAAAATTAATAATCAGGGATATCTAATAACAAATGATGGATCACAAGTATTGGGAATAAATAATTCTACAGGGGCTAGAGAACCAATATATGTTGGTGATTCAAAGTTTTCAATAGATGGCGAAAATAATATTAATATCGAGGGAGTTGGAGCTGCAGATAAGTTATTAACAGCAGACTTTCAAAATTATAATAATTTAGAACCAATAGGTGATAACTATAGTACCATGGATAATCCAATTTATAATGCGAAAGTAAATGTAAGGCAAAACTTTCTTGAAAGTTCGAATGTTGATCCATCAACAGAAATGGTAAAACTTATGGAAATAAAAAGACAGTTTGAAACAAATCAGAAATTTGTTAAGATGCAGGATGAAACTGTGCAAAAGGCTGCAAGTGAATTAGGTCGAGTATAAGGGGGAGAAAATTATGTTTAATATTTTTGCTACAGCAAAGAGTGGAATGAATGCGTATCAAGAGAAGCTAGATTATCTTTCTAATGACCTAGTTAATATCTCAACAACAGGTTATAAGAGTACAGATGTAAACTTTAAAGATTTGTTGACTGAATCACTGGATAGAAGAGGAACACCTCTTGTGGAAAAAAAGGCGATTACTGGAACTGGAGTTAAACTAGGCGTAAATTATGCTGATAATAAACAAGGGAATCTCTTAACAACAGGTCAAAAAACAGATCTTGCTATAGATGGAAAAGGATACTTTGCGCTTTCAAAAGAAGATGGTAGCATAGTATATACTAGAGATGGTAATTTTAAAATAGATTCAAATGGGGCTTTAGTAGACTCAAATGGAACTAAAGTTTATGTTCAATATGAGAATGGATTTTCAGAGGGAAATCCAGCGTTAGACAGAGAGAAGATGTCTATAGATAAAGATGGAGGAATATCCATGGAAGTCAATGGACAAGCAACTAAAATAGGTACCATTTCGGTATTTACAGCTGTAGGTGATAAGAGCTTTATACCTATAGGAAATAGTTATTTTGTTCCAAGCTCAGATGCACAAGTTACATTAAGTAGTAACTATAATATAGAACAAGGTATGTTAGAAGGCTCAAATGTAGATGCAGGAGAAACATTTTCAGATATAGTATTGACACAGAGAGCTTTTCAACTTAGTTCAAAGGCTGTAACTACAGCGGATGATCTTTGGAGTATGATAAATAATATGAGATAATTAAAACAAGAATAATATAGGTTTTAGATAAATTAGATATATGTTTGTTGAAGATGGAAGAGTGAAATCTCTAAATATTTTCAACCCATATATCTAATTTTTTTAGTTTGCAGTAAGTTATTTATAGTATTTGTTTTGTAAACAATACTGTAAATACAATTAACGCTTTACAATAATTAACTTTATAAGTAAAATAAATATGTGTGAATTAAGTAATATACTTGTTCTAATATGTCAATTTATATAAGGCACAATCAAAAAAATAGCAATTTCATTATTTTCATGTGCCTAATGTACTAAAGTAAAACAAAAATTTAGGAGGAATTATTTTGGAAAATGTAGTTTACGTAACTGGACATAAAAATCCTGATTCAGACTCTATTTGTGCTGCATATGGTTACGCAGAGTTTAAAAATAAGACAGGTAATATTCCAGCTATACCTGTGAGATTAGGAAATGTAAATGCAGAAACACAATTTATATTAGATCATTTTGGTGTTAAGGCTCCAAGACTTTTAGAAACAGTTAGATTAAAAGTAGAAGATTTAGATATTGATACAATTGGACCTATAACTTCTAATATTTCTTTAAAAGCAGCATGGAATATAATGAGAGACAATCATTTAAAGTCATTACCTGTAATTGGAAAAGATGGCAGATTAGTAGGAATACTTTCGATTTCAAACTTAACTTCATCATTTATGGATATATGGGATAACAATATATTAGGTAAAAGTAATACATCAATTGAGAATATATTAGATACGCTTTCTGCTACTAGTGTATATATAAATGAGAAGTGTAAGACATTCCAAGGGAAAATTACTGTTACAGCAATGCAGCCAGACAGTTTAAAAGAAATTGTAGATAAAGATGATATTGCCATTGTAGGAGATAGACCAGATGTACAAGAAGCTTTAATTGATATTAATACATCATTAATAATCATTACAGGAGCACATAAGCTTGCTGAAAATTTACTTTCTAAAGCTAAAGAAAAAGGAGTTACTATAATAAGTACACCTCATGATTCTTTTACAGCTTCAAGATTATTAATCCAAAGTATACCTGTAAGTCATGTTATGGCTACTAAAGATTTAATATCATTTTCTAAAGATGATTTAGTTGATGATATCAAAGATATTATGGCTGAAACTAGATATCATAGCTATCCTGTAACTGATGAAGATGGAAGAGTAATAGGAACTGTTTCAAGATATCACCTTATTTCAAAGCATAAGAAAAAGGTTATTCAAGTAGACCATAATGAAAGAGGACAGTCAGTTGATGGATTAGAAGATGCTGAAGTACTTGAAATTATAGATCACCATAGAGTTGCTGATATACAAACAAGTAACCCTATATTCTTTAGAAATGAACCACTAGGAAGTTCTTCAACTATAGTTGGAAAAAGCTTTTTTGAACGTAATATAACACCACCTAAAGAAGTTGCTGGATTATTGTGTGGCGCAATAATCTCAGATACTTTATTGTTCAAGAGTCCAACTTGTACAGAACAAGATAAAGATATATGTCATAAGTTAGCTGAGATAGCTGGCATTTCAAGTTTGGAGGAATTTGCAAAAGAGATGTTTAAAGCTGGAACTTCTTTAAAAGGAAAGACTGTATCTCAAATATTTAATCAAGACTTTAAGCCTTTTAATATGGGAGAATCAAGAGTTGGAGTAGCTCAAGTAAATACAATGGACATCGATGGATTTATGCCATTAAAAGATGAAATGTTAAGTTATATGAAGAGTGAAGCAGATAACAAGGGTTATGCAGTAGTAATGTTACTTTTAACAGATATATTAAAAGAAGGTTCACAAGTGCTAGTTGCTGGTGAAAGACATGATTATGTTGAAAAGACATTTAATATTGAATTAGTAGACTCAATGGCATTTTTACCAGGGGTTCTATCAAGAAAGAAACAGGTAATACCACCGCTTACAAATGTAGTTAACTCAATGAAATAAATAATCTTTAAAAAGAAAAAATCCCTTATGGGGATTTTTTCTTTTTTTTAATGTGAAAAGAACTAATAAGTGCTAACGCACTTTTATTTTTTTTAGGTGAAAATAATTGATAAGTGCTGACGCACTTTTATTTTTAAATGTGCATAACTTTTGTAATGGAAAATATATATATTATATAAAGTTCTATATTTAGGAGGAAAAGTTGTGGTACAGGAAAAAGAGTTGACATCTGGTCTTAGCACTAAGGAAGCGGAAAAGAGGATTAAGAACTTTGGACTTAATGAATTGAAGCACCATAATAAAGCATCAGCATTCAAAATATTTTTATCTCAGTTTAATGACTTCATTGTTTGGGTGTTAATTGCATCTACTATAATTTCCGGAGTAATTGGAGATAAGGCAGATGCCATTACAATACTCATAATAATAGTTATTAATGCAATACTAGGATTTGTCCAAGAATTTAAAACGGAGAAATCTTTAGAGGCACTGAAAGAATTGGCAGCGCCTACGTGTAAAGTTTTGAGGGATTCAAGTATACAGATTATAAATTCTATCTACCTAACAATAGGTGATGTTGTTATTTTGGAGGCTGGAGATAGAATACCTGCTGACGGATTCTTTATAGAAAGTTCATCAGTAGTTGTTGATGAATCACTATTAACAGGTGAATCAGTTGGGGTAAACAAAGAAGCTAATCCATATAAAGCTGATGGTAAAAAGACAAAGAAGAATAACGAAGGATTTATGGGAACTACTGTAGTAAAAGGAAAAGGGTTATTTAAAGTTGATTGTATAGGAATGAACACCGAAATGGGGAAGATTGCAGACTTAATTCAAAATATTGAAGAAGAAAAATCCCCTTTAAATAAAAGGTTAGACTCTCTAGGGAAAGTCTTAGTTGTAATTTGCCTTGTAATATGTGCAATTGTTACTGCAATGGGAATAATAAGAGGAAATGATATAACAGAGATGTTCTTACTTGGCGTTAGTTTAGCAGTTGCTGCAATTCCAGAGGGGCTAGCAGCAATTGTTACTGTTTCACTAGCTCTAGGTGTGTCTAGAATGCTTAAGAAAAATGCACTCGTAAGAAAACTTCCAGCAGTAGAAACACTTGGATGTACATCTGTAATATGTTCCGATAAAACAGGAACTTTAACTCAAAATAAGATGACTGTAAAAGAGGTATACCTAAATGGCAGAATTCATGAACTTGAAAAAGAGAAACTAAGTAATTACACAAAGTTCATGAAAGCTCTTGTATATTGTAATGACTGTAATTATGATTTTACAAAGAAAAAAATGAGTGAAGCACTTCATGGTGATCCAACTGAAACTGCACTAATAAATATGTTTTTTAATGATGTTAATGATTTAGAGGATTTTGTGAATGATGCAGATAGAGTATATGATATACCATTTGATTCAACCAGGAAGATGATGTCTGTTATAATTAAAGAAGGGACTAAGGAAACATGTTACGTTAAGGGAGCTCCTGAAAGAGTAATAGATAGATGTGAATTTATACTAGAGAATAACAAAATAAAACCATTCACATATCAAAAGAAAAAGCAAGTTAGTGATTTTATTACAGCAATGTCATCTAGAGCACTTAGATGTATAGCAGCAGCATATAAGGAAGATAATCTAACAAAAAGTGATAAGCTAGAGCAGAATTTAATTTTTATAGGTATAGCAGGAAGTATTGATCCACCAAGAGAAGAAGCTAGAGATGCAGTTTTAAAATGTAAACTTGCAGGAATAAAACCTATAATGATAACAGGAGATCATCAAAATACTGCACTTGCAATAGCAAAATCTTTGAATATATGTAATACTGCAGAACAAGTAATGACAGGCGATGAGATTGAGGCTATAAGCGATTTAGAATTAGAGGGAAGAATAAAAAAAGTAAGAGTGTTTGCACGGGTATCACCTAACCATAAGTTAAGAATTGTAAGGGCTTTTAAGAAAAAAGGGAACATCGTTGCAATGACAGGCGATGGTGTAAATGATGCACCTGCTATTAAGGAATCAGATATAGGAGTTGCAATGGGAATTTCGGGTACAGATGTAACGAAGGAAGCATCATCTATGATTCTTATGGATGATAATTTCTCAACTATAGTTGCAGCTGTAGAAGAAGGAAGAATAATATATGATAACATAAGAAAGTTTATAAGATACTTACTATCTTGTAACCTTGGAGAGGTATTAACAATGTTTTTGGCAACTTTGTTCTATTTACCTAATCCATTAAGCCCAATACAAATATTACTTGTAAATCTAGCTACTGATGGACTTCCAGCTATAGCACTTGGAGTTGATCCGCCAGAGCAAGATATAATGAGACAATCTCCAAGAGAAAAAAAGGAAAGTATATTTGCAAGAGGATTAGTTGAAAAAATAGTAATAAGAGGAACACTAATAGGATTGTGTACCTTACTATCATTTATGGTAGGAAGATATTACAAGATGAATTTAGAAACATGCAGAACCTTAGCATTATGTACATTAGTTTTATCTCAATTAATACACGTATTTGAATGTAGATCAGAAAGATACTCCATATTCCAAATTAAATTATTTACAAATCCTTATTTAGTTGGAGCAGTTTTAATATCTATATCGCTAATGTGTTCAGTTTTATATGTACCGTTTTTACAAAATATATTTCATACAGTAGCATTATCTCTTAATCAATGGCTTATAGTCCTATTCTTTTCAGGGATAATAGCATTTATTAACAGTGTATATTTATTAATAAAGACAAAATAAAAAAAAGGGCTCAGCCCTTTTTTTATCTTCTCATCATATTGTTTGCTTGTTGACGTGATTTTTTTATTTGGCTATGATCTATTGGCACTAAGTCTTTCTTAGTTGTAAGATTTAATAGGTTAAATATTTGAACTTCCTGAGAATTTTCCTTCTTACTATCCTTATCACCTGTAACACCCATAACAATAACTTTGTTACCTTGCTTTACAGCAATGAATTCAGGTTTCTTAAACCATCTATTCTTTTTATACCAACACTTAACAACTTTTTTTCCAACTTCAGGCTTTATAACCATTTCAACCATTAATCTATTGAAGATAACATAACTTTTTTCAATAAGCTTTACTGATAAAACAGTTCCAGATATGCTTGTAATTCTGTCACCATACTTTTCCATATAAGCATTTTGGAAATAGTTACTGAATTTACTACCTATTTTTTCTTTAAGACCCATAATAATTACTCCTTTACATAAAAATATCGCTAATAACGCTATTATACTTAAAATACTTTATTATTATACCATATGTCAAATAAAATTAGCTAACTTTTTAATATGTATAGTAATTAATATAAATGCAAGGTTTATATCATATATTATTGTTTCATTAGTTAATGATTTGTATGTTAAAATACTTATAGAATGTTATGTATAATAATGTACATAACATTCTATAAGTATATGAAAAAAACGGGTTAAATTTTTGTTGTGCCAATTAGATATTAAAAATTAGTTAATCATAAAGAGGTGATTTTAGAAAAATGGATAATGTAATATTGCATGTAGATATGGATGCTTTTTTTGCATCTGTTGAGCAAAGAGACAATCCAGATCTTAAAGGTAAGCCTGTTATAGTAGGCGGAATAAGTGAAAGGGGAGTAGTATCAACTTGTTCTTATGAAGCAAGAAGATATGGGATTCATTCAGCTATGCCGATGTTCATGGCTAGAGAGAAATGTCCAAATGGAATATTTGTATCTGGAAGATATGGAAAGTATGCTAAGGTATCTCAGGAGATATTTGAAATATTTAATGAAGTTACGCCACTAGTAGAACCTGTATCTATTGATGAAGGTTTCTTAGATTTGTCTCAAGGAAAAATGAAAGATGGAATTGAAGCAGCAAGGTATATTAAGAATAGAGTATTTAAGGAAGTTGGTTTAACATTATCTATTGGTATATCTTATAATGTATGTTATATTTTATGAATGAAATATACATGTAATTATATATAGAAATAAATAAGATGAATACTAGAAATAAAGTATTTCATCTTTTGTTTATAGTTAGAAACAAAATTATATAAATACAAAATACTTATTATATGGTAAGATATATTGGAGACGAAATTAAAACTTATTATATGAGAGGGTATAGTTTTAATTTAAGATAACAAGCATAAGTTGAAGGTGGTGCAAAAGTTGAAAGATAACATACTTGAGATATCTAATTATAAACAACGAATATATAGATTAAAAAAAGGATATACAATTGTTAATGGAACAATAAGCGAGTATCCTGTAATAGTACATTCATATGTTGGAGAAATAAAGAAAGAAGTGAGCATTTTTAGTGACTTCTTTTATTATAAATCAACTAACAGGGCTATAAATTTGTTGAATGATAGCATGAATACTATAACAAAAAAATATGGTAGATTATTAGTTATGTTTCTTAACTATGTGTTTTATGGATGTGAAAAACCTATTTCAAGGATAGAAGATATCACAATAGAAATGGGTCAACAATTTTTACAACGATATGCTAAAGGATTAGAAGGTAGAAAACAGAGTAAATCTGAATACACAGTAAGCGGAGGCGAAATGACTTTAACATATTTTTTTTATTGGTTATTGCATAATTATCCTGTGAAACTCAAATATATTAAACTATCTAATTTTGAATGGGAAGAATATTACTCAATAAATGAAGCAACTAAATTTAGAGAGGAAAAAGTAAAACGCAAAAGGCTAAATTCAATATTTTGTATTGATGCTGATGATGAATATGTGACAAGGGATAAAGTTGTTACTGGAAGTTTGTATATGGTATTGTTGCTACTTGATATAGCAAAGAAACATGACAAAATGCTAAGATTGGGAATCGCTCTAGGTGCATTTGCGGGACTTAGAAAAGGTGAAGTGTGTCAAATGTCAAAAAGTCGCATTAAAACATTTGAGCCTTATGTGAATGTTCAATTTGAAACAACTATAGATACTACATACAATCAAATTCTTAGAAGCGATGGTTTGATGACTGGATATATAAAGACTAAAAAAGTTAGACCAGTATATGAACCATTTTTACCGATGCTTAATGACATATATAATGACCATTTGGACATGCTTAATGAAGATGGATTAAATAATCAGTATGGGGCTTTATTTATTGATAGTAGAGGAAATGCAATGATGGACTATACATACTTAGAACGATTTAAAAAATTAACAGACATAATGAGAGATATACTCAGAGTTGCAGCATTAGATGATGAGCAAGAAAGTGCAAAAGAAGCCTATTCTTTATTGCAAGGTGTAGCATTTACACCTCATTCATTGAGATATTTTTTTTCACAGTATATATGTGAGAGAGAAAATAATCCTATAGTTCTTCAAAGATATAGAGTGGATAAGCAAATAGCAACCCAGATGGGATATATATTAGAGTCGAGAAAAGCAAAGGAGCGTATAAAAGAATTGCAAGAAGAACTTCACAAAGATGCTGTAGAGCATATGAAGAACGTAGAAAAATTATTTGATCAAGAAGTTAGGAAATATAAAGGAGATAGAGTGTGGTAGGAATAAAATTGGAAAATGGGGAAAATTATTATTCATATCCAGATACGCTTGGAAGATTGGGTTATGGTAGTGCAGCATATTCAAAAAAGATTAGGGATAGTTTGGAGAAAATATTTAATCCAATACATTTAAAAACAAGAGTATATTATTTGAAAAATGATGTAGATGAATTTGCTATCAAATATGTAGATACTACCTGTAAACAAGTGGAATTTGCAGAACTGTTAGATAAAGAACTTAATAAATTAACTAGAAAATTAGTTCCTCACTACCAGACACCAAGTAAAGCAGGTGGTGACTTTCCGAAACTTTTTGAACAGTATGGGAAAATTATATTAGAACCATACACAGATGAAAATCCGAGTGGAAATAGACGTTTTTATCGTTCTGATGTTAAAGATATAGCTGATAATTTGGTGAGAGATCATGTTGAAATATATAATGTGGATGGTAGCAATTATAATATTAACAGTATTAAAGAACTATCTTTGTATATTATTGAAACTAAATATTATACTTCGGAAAGTTATGAACAAATCTATAAAAAAGAGCCTGGAAGAGGACAGTGGATAGGTAAAGTTCCTATGATAAAAATTAGATATATGTATTACTTTAGAAAAGAACACATACAATTTAATGAGGATTTGAAATGTAATACAATAAGCATAGTGGACTTAATTATAAAAATTAAAAAGGATACTGGTAAATCAGTACCTAAAGTTTCTTTAATAGATTATTTGGTTACGAATGGAATTCCATATTACTCCGGTAGAGATTTACAAAGTACGTCATATTCACATATTGAATATGATTATGTAGGAACTGTTTTAGATCACTATAGACGTATTGCTGAATATGATGAATGTAAATCAACATTTGAAAAAGTAAAGCTCTATATGAAATATAGTCCATTAAAAAATAATAATATACATGAAACACTAAAAGATTTCGATGAATTCATGATAGAGAGATTCAAGAACAAAGCTAGAAGCACTAAAGAACGCTGTAAATGTTCATATTATGCGATATATGATATGCTTATGTCAAAATTAAGCTGTGAACTAAAAGATATTACATCAGAGAAATTTGTGTCTTTAAGTACATATTTGATGAATTATATTAATAAATATTCACAACAAGAATTTGGTTATTTTTATAATACTATAATGAAGAAATATAAGATTTCTAGAAATATAACAGTTGGGCAAGCGCCATCAGTTATAAATGAAGTGTTACCATATGAGTTAGAAAAATTTCTAGAAATGTATGGAATTATTTTCTTAAAAATGCAAGATAAGAAATGGATAAATAGACTTGCTACAGAAGGTGCAATAGCATCAGCAACTCTTTATGTAGCTGTGCATTATTTAAGTGCATGGAGGTCGGTAGATATAAGAGATATTCCATTTCCTAACTTGAAATTAATTAATTTTAGGTCTCCAGAAAAATTTTTGGAATTTATTAAGGACGATTCAGATTCTTTTACCGATTCAATGGGGCAAAAAATTTGTATGGATATTGAGAATAAGATAAGGCTCTGGAGAAAAAGGGCTAAAAAAAATAAAGGTAACTTAGTTTTGTATATTAATGATTCGAGTAAAAAGCATATAGGTATGCTGCTAGCAATTTGTGAAGCACACAGACAAATAAGGGAGAATAAAATACGAAAAAGTGGAGGGCAAAATATAGGTTCTGGTAGTACGTTGATATACAGGTCAACAATATGGCAGAGAGTTTATTATAAAGAAATTTTTGAAGAAAGAACTGACTATCTTCTTGAAGAAAAAACTTTTGGGAATAGAAAAGCTAATAAAGCGTTTATGACATACATACAGAATAAAAGTGAGGAATGGGGACTAGGAGTAGGATATCTTTTAGATTCAATTCTAAGGGGGCACAAATTGGATGATAGACTTATATCTGAAACTACTCAAATATATATAAAAAGAACGGTAGATAAAACCACAATAAGGATATTTACAGCGGGTATTTTTGGAGGAATTAAACACAAACTTTTAGAACTTGTATATGATGATTATGAAGATTTATCTTTAGATGAAAGAGCAGAGAGAGTTAAAGGATTGAAGATATTACCTTCAGAAATAGAATCTATGAATAAAGTTTTAGCGGATAGAAGTTCACATGTTGGTAATCTCTTAGATACGTGCTTGAAGGTAAAATACACAGAATTTAAAAAAAGTAAGGGGTATAAAGTTTTGCAAGAACTATTATACGGAAAGGATTGCTATGGTAAGCATGAAGGAGCAAAATGCTTAGTAAGAGCTATTCAGAAAGTTGAAAATGATGAGTTAAATATAACTCATGTTTATGGAAATTATGAATGTATAAATAGTGAATGTAAAACATGTTTTGGTTGCCAATATCTACTAGGTAAAAAGCTTTTTTTACATGAGGTTAGTAGCAGTTTTAATGAAACTAAAGAAAATCTGAAAAGATGTATATCACCAATAGATAAAATAATTCATATGAAAAGAATTGAAAAAATATATTTCCCTATAATTTTTGAGGCGATAGAAGCCTTCGGAGAAGATGAAGTTGTGGATATTATTCAAATTGGCAATATAACAGATATATTGAGAATTGAAAAAAATAAGATAATAAATCAAGGAGAACAAAAATGTTAGTGAAAAAATATATAGATGATTTAGGAATTGTAATTAAAGAAAATGTTACTTTTGATATCAATGATGAATCTAAATATATTCATGAATTTAAATTTTTACAATCTAGGGGAATTATTAATAATGCAGATAATTTTTATGGTACTAAATGGAATATACGTGAACGAGGCACAATGAAAGTTCTTAAATTTCCATTTAATGAAGTTTGGTTTGAAAAAATGAAAAAGAAAAATAATTTACCTTTTACATATAAGGCATTTAATATGGCTATTAGAATATTTATTGTGGAATCAATGAAAACATATGTTTTTAGGACTTATTATTCAGTGATGAGAGTGTTATATAAGAATCTTAATCTTACAAATTTTTTTGCTTTAGATAAGTTTGATGACATGGAAAAATATTATGATAAACTTAAAACTTTTCATAGTACGACTCATGGTTTAGGGTTAGAGTTTTTCTCGTTTTTTTATGAATTTGATGTAGCATATGAATATAGGGAACTTATCTATGATTTAATTAGGAGTAAAGGGATAAGGAATGTAAGAACATTGCCGCATTTTGAGGATATATTTGATTTCAATGATATTATAAATGATTTTGTGCATACTGCATTTGAGGAAGAACTGAAAAGATTTTACCCAATAGTTTTATGGTGGAAAATAACGAATATAATCCCTTTGAGAACGACAGAGTTTTTGGTGACTAAAAAAGATTGTATTAATAGGATTAATGGTAAATGTTATTTAGATATTAGGCGATCAATTCTTAAGGGAAAGGGAATCGTTCAGTTGCAAAAGAAAGAATTAAAAGATGTATATAAAGACGAAACCATTGAGATAACTGAGGAAATATATAATTTAATTGATTCTTATCTTAATTGTGTAAGAAATGAAGTTTGTGATGAAGATCGTGAATGTCTATTTTCTTACCAATTTTATTATAAATATAAGACAGATAAAGCACATCTAAATGCTGATACATCACAATTGACATATAAAAATTTATATTCCCTTTTAGAATTATTTTTCGAAAAGATTGTAGAAAAGAAATACAACAGAGAGGTTATTAGTAGATATGAGGAAGTTGATTTGTTAGGAAGTAGTTCTAATAAGAAACTTGTAAAAATGCAATTATATGATACAAGACATTTAGCTATTATAAATCTGATTTTCAGTGGGTGCGAAGCTGAAACTACTAAAGCGTTAGCAGGACATACAATGATGTCAACAACTGCTGGTTACTATGACCACTATGAGGAATATGTTAGGAGCTATGCAATAGCATATGCTAAAAGACTTAAAAGTGAAAAGGATAAAGATACTGAATTGTTTATAGATACTATAAAAAGCAATGCTGATGAACAAGAAAAAAGATTGATTGTGTGGGATGGAGTTATCAATGGAAATAGGAAGAGTAATATTAGATATAAAAAAGTTGATGGAGGATACTGTACACATACTCTAAAATCATATGAACAATGTCTTAAGATGGAAGGGGTACATAAGGTATGTCCATACTTTGAACCTGATAATGATGAAATACTAATAGAAGAAATCAAAAAAGTAAATCATCAAATAAGAGCTGAATTAGATACGCTAAAAGAAATCTTGGAATCTGAAAAAATGATATCTAATGTATCTGAAAAAAGAGCCGTGGTATTAGAAAAGATAAGAAGGCTATCAAATTCAAAAGCAGAAACGATGAGCAAGTTATCAAGTGTGGAATTAATTGAAGCAAATGAGGGGCAGGTATGAGAAATATAAAACAAGAGAATGAAAAAAAAGAAGGTAAAGTTGGTAGAAAAAGAGCTTTTACAACAGAAGAATTAAGTTATGTTATAAAAATGTACATATCTACTAAAAAGTATATAACAAAGTTATCAGGCAAGCACATGGCCGAGTTTGCTCAAAGATATCTAGTTGAGCAAAATTCCAAATATGAAAATATACAAGGATATCATTTTAATAGAAATGAAGAAATAAAACAAGCTATTAAAGATTATGAAACTCAAACATCTACTATTAAACTAATAGGCAAAAAAGATACTCGTACAATGGTTAGATTTGATATTGATGCATTTTTTAAATTGACAAAAGGTGATGAGAATTCTCAGAGAAAGATATTGCAATCGTTCAATTCTAATTATGAAAAAACATATAGAGATTTAGCAAAGGTTGATAAGAAAGTTGAGGAATTAGAGATACAATATAGGCGAGATATAGCCGAAAAAGACGAAGAGATAATAGCACTTAAAAAGCGTAACATGGAACTATCTACAGATAACAGAAAAATTAATATGAAAATAGCTAATCTAAATAGATTAGATAGATTTATTGAGCAATTGGATATATATGAATATTTACGTTCTAAAGGAATGGTGGGTGAGCTAGACCTAGAGAATCTAGAGCTATTATTAAGTAGAGCTGGTTTGATTAAAATCAAGGATGTGTATAATGATATTGAACCAGAGGTCTTAGAATTAAAGGAACTTTCTATAGCAGTAGATGATGATATAAATAACGATGTGGAAATGGAAGAAAAATATGAATACACTGACTTTGTGAATGAAGCTATTGATGTAATAGAGGAAGATGACATGGAAGCTAGGGCTTTTGCATTTATGGATAAGTTTTCTAGTAAAAATAAATAAGTTGTACGTTAAACAATTATAAAATATTATTATATATCATAATTAAAATAACTATGTTTTAAAGAATAATTTATAAAGAATACGATGTTAGATTTAATTTTTGATACAATCATAGTAAAAAAATTTTAACTAGTGAGGTGATACTTATGCCAATAATTCTATATGTAGATATAAATAGTTTTTTTGTATCAGTAGAGATAGCTAATAACCCTAAGTTGAAAGCTCATACGTTTCTAGCTGTGGCAGGAAGTGAGTCTTCTAGAAAAGGTGTAATTATGACTGCAAATTATGCATCAAGAGATTATGGAGTTAAAGCTGGAATGTCAAATAGGGATGCTTTACAGTTATGCCCTAATCTAAAATTAATTCCACCTCATATGGATTTATATAAAGAATATTCCAATAAGGTAATGGACATCTTATTGAGTTTTACACATAAAGTAGAGAAGCGAAGTATAGATGAAGCGTGTGTGGATATAAGTGAGCTTGTATTTGATTATAAAAATGCTAAATCTTTAGCATATGAAATAATGAAACAAATAAAAAGTACATTAGATATATCTGTAAGCGTAGGATTAAGCTTTAATAAGAGTATGGCTAAGCTAGGTAGTGACTTAGCAGGGCCATTAGAAGTTTTTTTAATAGCTAAAGAATCTATTGAAACGATTGTATGGGCATTACCTGTAAAATATTTAATGGGAGCTGGACCCAAAACGTGTAAAAAACTGAGAAATGTAGGTATTAATACGATTGGTGATCTGGCGAACACCGACATACTGTTGTTAAAAACTATACTTAAGAAACAAGGCGAAGCCTTATATAATTGTGCTAATGGTTTAGATACATCTCCAGTAAATCATATACAGACGCTACCTAAGAGTATAGGAAATTCGAAAACAGTTTCTTCAGACATGACAACAATAGAAGAATGCGAAGAACTTTTAAAGTCGATAGCAATTAGTATTGAGCAGAGATTACTTAAGTATCAAGCAACAGCTACTACAATATCTATAGCAATAAGAACAAATGATTTTAATACAATTACAAGGCAGAAAACATTCGAGGGTCCTATTAGTTCAAGAGATACTATATACAAAGAAGCATGTTTGTTATTTAAAGAAAATTGGAAAACAGAAATTCCAGTTAGATTACTAGGCATATCTATGTCGGGTATAGAATACTTTAAAAGACAACTATCTTTTATGGATATGATTTAGGTATTACAGTAAGAGTTATCAAAGATATTTATTAAAAATGTTCAAAAGCAATCAAGAATTTAGACCTTAAATAAAATAAAGGCCATCTATTTAGAGAATATAAATATCTTTGTGTAAATTTATAGTAATCATATATAACTGGAAATTTTATTTTCAGTTATATTTTTAGAATCAAGTGTAATACTAATACGAGGTTATTAATCAATTTTTAGTGTTTGAAAAATGAACCAAAATATACATAAATTTATAAAAATGTACAAGTCTTAAGTTTAAATATTTTCAATCCTTTCTTTGAATTTAATTATCAATTGTGCTAGTGTAATACCCCAATTAGGTATAGGTTTGGAGTAGAAAGAAGAAATGAAAATCTGGCTGTACCTCCTTTTGAAAGACCAGAAAATAATCAAGTTTCATAGTGATTCCAAATCGAGATACGCCAGGTATAATGGCTAAAACTTGTGATAGACCAATGAAAAAACTTCTTTTAAAGCCTATATCTTCAACTGTTACTTTACCATCATATATCTTATTTGCCATATATGATACTATACCAATTATTATAAGCATCATACCTATAAGTCCTAAATTTCTAAAGGCAGACTCAGATTGCTTTTCAAATAGATTTCCTATTATAGCTCCAGGTATAGAAGCAGCAGCAATAAACCAAAATAACTTACCATCCGTAGAGTTTGGGTTTGTAATACCAGGATGAATTAAATTAACCCAATATTCCCCAAGCAATGCTATTACCGCAACAAGAGTTCCTAGATGTTGTGATACATCAAATGCAAGACCATGATCTTCCAATCCCAGTATTTGTGGAATAGCTATTAAATGAGCTGGCTAGATATAGGTAAAAATGAACAATCCCATAGATAATTGCTTGTAATATTGACGTTTTGATTCCTCCTAAAATTAATTTAATGTAATTAAATAGAACTTTATATTGTATATATGGATTGACTTACCATAATAAATTATGTATACCTTAATGTTATAAATAATTAACAATATTTATAGGGGAATTCTTAACAATAGAATTGTTGAAGTAAATGTAGATTCGAATGAAGGTATAATTTCAGCAGCTGATAATGATCAGGAAACTGCTGATTAAGTAGTATTAATTGAGTTTTTATTAGGGTATGCTAAAATAAATAACAGGTTCATTTATACTTTATTTCAAATTCCAGCTTAGTATTTAAAATATTAGGTTGGTTTTAATTTACATTAATAATTCAAAGAATAATTTCAAAGTGGTAAAATTAATATATAAATTGATTAAGAAATACTAAAATCAAAGGAAGAATGGTGATTATATTGAAAAAAATTATATTATTGTTATCTTTAACGTTATGTACCAGTTTTCTTGGTTGCTCAGCTCAACAATCTTCAAGTCAAAGTAACCAAAGTCAAAGTGGAAATACTACAAAGCAGATTACTGTAAATAATAGTTCTACTGTGGGAGGCAACACTGATTCTAGTTTAGATAAAGAGGCGTTTAAGAAAGGGTATACACCTTTTTCTTTAAAGGATTCAGCTATTTATACATCTTTATTTCAAATAAATGACAAGACATTAGTTTTTCCTAACTGGGATGACAATAATAATCTTTCTGTGGTTAAAGAACCATATCCTAAAAATATTATAAATACTTCGAATGTAAGTGATTTTTATAATTATCCTATTAATTCTTTAGTTGTCATGAATAAGGTAGCATATTTTTCTGATGCCGATAATAACAGTAAATTATCAAAAGTAGATTTATCAAATAGGGCATATACAACTAATTTAGCCTCGGGAAAAGTTTCAAATATGATAGGTGTAAATAATGTTGTATATTTTATTGATCCTGACAATGGAAATAAACTTCATGCTTTTGATACAAGTAACAATACGGACACAATTATATCTTCTGATAACGTTGGAAATTATTTGGTGGATGAAGATACTATACTTTATGAAAATAAAAGTGATAAATCTACTTTATACTCAATGAAAGTAGATGGGACACAAAAACAAAAACTTTCTAATTTTTCAGTAAATAGCTTTGTACCTTATTCAGGACAAATATTAGCTTTTAATTCTTCAGATGATAATAACCTTTATTCTATTAGTTTAACTGATCTATCAACAAAAAGATTAGGGGTAATGAATGGAGAGGATATGAAGATTTTTAATGGAACAATATATTTTATAAATGTAACTAATAATAGACATCTTTCAAAGATGACAGTAGATTTAGCAACTCCAAAGGTAAGTTTCAATGATTTTTCTGATTATGAGGTAAATGAATATTATCCAACTAGTAAAGGGATATTTGCACGGAAGGGTGTTAATGTTGATAATAGTTATATATACTTACCTGCATAAAAAAGTATATTTATCTCCTATGCAAGAATTATAGAAAAAGCAGTTCTTTAAAGTAATGAGCGAGATTAATATGAAATAATTATAAGTATTGGAGGTGGCTTAATGTTTTCGAAATTAAAAGGAGGTAATCATATGTGGTTTGCATTTGCAATATTGTCAGCTGTATTTGCAGCTCTTACATCTATATTAGCAAAGATAGGTATTGATGGTATAAATTCAAATTTAGCAACAGCTATACGAACTGCCGTAGTTTTAGTAATGGCTTGGGGGATAGTTTTTATTACAGGAGTACAAAATCAAGTTTCGAATATAAACCAAAAGAGCTGGATTTTCTTAATTCTATCTGGTATTGCTACGGGATTGTCATGGCTTTGCTACTATAAAGCATTGCAGATTGGAGAGGCTTCTAAGGTTGTTCCTGTGGACAAGTTTAGTATTGTAATTACAATGATACTTGCTTTTGCAATATTAAAGGAAACATTAACTGTAAAAACAATTCTTGGGGGTATATTTATTACTGTTGGAACATTTGTTATGATTTTATAGTAATATACTAGTAATGTTATGATAGTCTGTGTAATCAGATTAAATTAAAGGACTTAAATAAGATTTGTATTTATAATCTTATTTAAGTCCTTATTTTTGTTGGAATAAGTTACAATCAAAAAAATAATATACTGTATATTACTGGCCTCTCATCATACTGTATCAGCAGATTTTCCTAATATGCTCCCTCTATGAGACCAATCTTGACACGAAACATTTAGCGCACATTTTATTTATCACTTTCTTTCATGTGCCTAATAAAATTTTAACATTAGTTTATAAATAGTTTAACTTTGATTTCTTTCTATTTTACCTTTCTAATTTAAACTGTATATATGAATGAGAAACGAGGAGTGAAAAAAATGAAGATAGGACTTTTTACTGACACATATTACCCACAAATTAATGGAGTAGCAACCTCTGTGCTAATGCTTAAAAATAACCTTGAGCTTAGAGGTCATCAAGTATACGTATTTACTACAACAGATCCTAAAGCAGATAGTGAAGAAATAAATGTATATAGAGTGCCAAGTATTCCTTTTATTAGTGCAAGACGTGTTGGAATGTTCTATAATCCACGTCTATCAAGGATTATAAAAAAAATAGGACTTGATGTGATTCACACTCATACAGAATTTTCCCTTGGAATTTTTGGAAGGGCTATGGCTAGAGAACTAAATATACCTTTTCTACACACATATCACACTATATATGAAGATTACACACATTATATAGGGAAATTGGGAATACTTGACCCAATTGCAAAAATGGCTGTAAGAAAAATAAGTATAAATTTCTGCAATTCAGCAGATAAAGTAGTTGTTCCGACTAATAAAGTAGAGGAATTACTTTTGTCTTACAATGTGAAACAAGATATTTCTGTTATTCCTACAGGAATAGAACTTAATAAATTCTATAAATCTAACTTCGGTTTTGATGACGTACAAAATTTACGTGAGAATTTGGGAATTAGAGAAAAAGACAAGGTTTTACTTTTCATTGGCAGATTAGCAAAGGAAAAAAATATTGAGGAAATTTTAATTGCCATGAAATATTATTTGGAAGATAAGGAAGATGTTAAATTTCTATTAATTGGTGATGGTCCAGAAAAAGATATTTTAGAAGAGAAGGCAAAGGAATTAGGAATTAATAAAAAGACAATATTCGCAGGTGAAAAACCATGGAACGATATTGGTATATATTATCAATTAGGAGATATTTTTATAAGCGCATCACAAAGTGAAACTCAAGGTCTTACTTATATTGAAGCACTAGCTTCAGGAGTGCCTGTTGTTGCAAAAGCTGACAGATGTTTAGATGGTGTATTGAAAGATAATGTTAATGGATATGCATTTCATAATCAAGATGATTTTATAAAAGCTTTAGATTCTATTCTTAATACTAATTCAAAGAAAGAGAGTTTATCTATTGAGGCTGTAAAATCAACAGAAAAGTTCTCTGCTGAAAATTTTGCTAGTAAGGTAGAAGAATTATATAAAAATATGATTTATATAGAAAATAAGTATCAAAGGATTTCTGTATAAAGTGAAACATTTCAGGTGTAGTTTTCTAATTGGCCTTTGAGAGGAAACTACGGTTGAATTTAGTTGAACTTATCTAGGGTCATGCCACTGTCATCTTCCACTTAAAGATGAGGGAGTGTTACAGTGGCTAGACATCAGATAAAGACACCAGTCCCCTTAGAAAGTACAATAGTATTAAAAAGTATAATTTATATACCATGTAGTTTTGCTTTTTAATTAATATCCAATATTAGACAGGAGAGTGTATAATTATGAAAGTAAAAACTCATGTTAAGATAGCAGAATTAGCATTTAGTAATAGTATAAAAGTTGTTCCAAATGGATTTTCTAAGTTTATGTTTAATTTTGGACTTGTGATGGTTGATCAAAGCTGGCATGTAAAAACACATCCTCATTATAGGCAAAAATCTTTTAAATATGTTATTGAAAAGATAGAAGAACTTCTATCAGTTAAAAGATTTAATGGTTATTACTCAATGCAGCTAGGTATAGTTATTCATTACTTATGTGATTTTTGCTGCAATGCACATATATCTGGTTCAATAGGTAATATAACAAACCATATAAAGTATGAGAGGGAGTTACAAAGATATTTATTAAATAATTTTGATAATTTAAGGAATTATTTTATTAAGACGGAAGATAATAAAAACCGTATATTCAATAGTCTTGCTTCAATAAAAGAATCAATTGAAAATATTTTAGAAGATTATATGAAAGGTAAAGCATCTTATTTATTAGATATTAAGCAATGTGTTAAAATCACTTCCGTAGTTTGTTATAATGTTTTTGCTTATAATGAAAGCTTATCAAGAAATATCTCGGTAAGCCAATATAAGAAAGTAACAAGTTCAAGAGCTGCTGAAGAAGTAGGTTATTCATGATATAATAAATTAGAGAGGTGAATTATGTGACTATAAAGAAGCGTTTGTTTATTTCAAACCTTTTAATGCTTGTTATACCTGCAATTTTAGGTCTTATAATGGTAGGCGGTACAATCTTTGGAGTTATGGAGATAATGGGAGAGCATGATCCAAATGAAAAATTCTTTTACGAATCTATGGACAAAATAAATAAGATTACAAATAAGTGGTCTGATAATATAAATCTTGATCAGATGAAGGTAGATATAGATAAATTTAATGAAAAGAATAAAGATAAGAATATTGCATTAAGTGTTTATGAAGGGCAGGAATTGTTATATCCTTCGTCAACTGTTGAAGATACGTCTATTTTAAATACTGCCTTATCTAAAGATGGGAATCATATGTTTATTATGGATAATATAGCTATTTATAAAGAGAGTGTAGGTAAATACAATATAGTTATAGAAGATACTGATTTTGCTCATCATAATAAGGAAGATGGCAAGGTTTACGATAGGATACTATATACCTTAGGAGTAGTAATGTTCTTTGCTGCAATTGCTATTATATTGTTAACAAATAGATTTCTGACTAGTTTCGTGTTTAAGCGTATTATTAATCCATTAGAAACATTAGTTTATGGAGTACATCAAATTCGTGATGGCAATTTGGATTTTCATATAGACTACAATGAAAAAGATGAATTTCAAGAAATATGCTCTGATTTTAATGAAATGGCTCAGCGGCTTTTAGATTCTGTAAAGGCAAGGCAAAAGGATGAAGCCAACCGTAAAGAGCTGATTGCTGGAATTTCACATGATTTAAGAACTCCGTTAACATCAATTAAAGCCTATGTGGAAGGCTTAGAAACAGGAGTGGCATCTACTCCGGAAACTCAAAAGCGTTATTTGGATACAATAAAGAATAAAACTAGTGATTTAGAGCATATTGTCAGTCAATTGTTTTTATTTTCTAAATTAGACATTGGAGAATTTCCTCTATATTTAGAAAAGGTAGATATTGGTAGGGAACTTTCGAATATTACAGTAAATCTATCTGAAGAATACAAAGAAAAGGGATTAATTATTAAAATGGTGCAAAATGCAAAAGATATTTGCATTCAAGTAGATATTGTACAGTTACGTAATGCTGTAATAAATGTTTTGGAAAACAGTGTGAAGTATAAAAACAAAGAACAGGGTCAAATGAAAATCAGCTGCGAGGATAAAGATAATTATGTTACAATCAGATTGGAGGATAATGGACCTGGTGTTAGTAATGAAGCACTTGAAAAGTTATTTGATGTTTTTTATAGAACAGATCCTTCTAGAAGTAATCCAAGCAAAGGTAGTGGACTCGGGCTTTCTATAACAGCAAAAATCTTAGAGCAGTTAGGTGGATCTATAAAAGCAGAAAATGTTATAGAGGGTGGGCTTGCTATTATAATGACATTGCCTAAATATACAGAAAATAAAGCACTTGAAAATAAATAACAAGTCTAAGAACAATCGGAGATAGTTCTAGCTTCAATGGGAATATGGGAGACAAAATAATTGATGATTATTTTCGGATTAAATAGAATACAGGAGGCAAAATAATTATTAATTATTTTGTTACCTAAAGGAGTAAAGGAGTATAGGGAGGAATAGTATTGAAAAAAATTCTAATTGTTGAAGACGATAAATCTATTGCTGAGATTGAAAGGGATTTTTTAGAGATAAGCGGATTTGAAACCTTTATTGTGGCAGATGGGATGGAAGGTTTAAAACATGCATCTTCTGGGGAATATGATTTAATACTTTTGGATTTAATGTTGCCCAATATAGATGGATATGAGATTTGTAAAAAAATACGTGGATCAATTAACATTCCAATAATAATGGTAACTGCAAGAATAGAAGATGTAGATAAAATAAGAGGTCTAGGACTTGGAGCAGATGATTATATTTCAAAGCCTTTTTCTCCTACAGAGCTTGTGGCAAGGGTAAAAGCAAACTTAGCACAATATGAACGATTAACAACTGGTAATTCAGAAAAGAATGAGGAAATACAGGTTGGTAGTGTAAGGATTAATTCCAAAGCGCATCGTGTTTATGTAGATGGAAAAGAGATTGAGTTAAAAAATAAGGAATATGAATTATTATTGTTTCTTATTACCAATGCTGATATTGTTTTTAGCAAAGAAATATTATATGACAAAATATGGGGAATGGATTCGTACGGAGATATGAAAACAGTAGCAGTTCATATCAATAGGTTAAGAGATAAAATTGAAAAAGACACTTCTAATCCTGTACATATTCAAACTGTATGGGGTGCTGGTTATCGATTTAAAGTTTAAGCAGAGAACCAAAATCTATGATTTTGTGTGAATCGCTTACTCAGTGAGCGAATGCGAATCGAGTTTCCTTAAAATTGTAAACACTTTTGCATTAAATTGCGAGGGTGTTTTTTTATTCATTAATGATAAATAGTTTACCTTTTGTTTAACTTTTAAAGGTTAAGAGTTTAACATTGCCTGATAGTATATATATAACCCAAGAAAACATGGGGAAGGCATATGAAAGAAAATAATGAGTTTGTAATGTAAAGTTAATTTCAACTAGTGTAAGGGTTTTTTATGAGAATTAAGGAAGAATATTTTTAGCAAGTAGGTTATTAAGGGAATATTTTGAGAAAAAATGAATTAGGGATTTAGATTCATTATTTTTGAATATGCCAAAATTTGAATGGAGGTATTGACTATGATAAGTAAAAAATTAAAAGCAATTGTAAGTTCAGCAGTAGCAGGAGGAGTACTATTAGCCCTAAGCGTAGCAGCCTTTGCATCATCAAGTTCTGGATATGAAAACTATAAAACTGCAGTAAAAGCAATTGTTACCACTAAAAATGCAACAATCGACGCACAATATGAAGTGAAAGATAACGGAACAGTACTAGTTACAGGAGACACTATTCAAAAGCTTGATAATGAAAACAGATCATCAAAAACCAGTGTTA
Organism: Clostridium beijerinckii HUN142; assembly: GCF_000621745.1. Taxonomy (GTDB): domain Bacteria; phylum Bacillota; class Clostridia; order Clostridiales; family Clostridiaceae; genus Clostridium; species Clostridium beijerinckii_A. The sequence goes on from NZ_KK211335.1 coordinate 252,171, forward strand.
CAGTTGATGGAACAAGTAAAACCTATGAAAGTAGCAATGCAAATGGAACTTTTATTATAAACGATGATGGAAATTATTATCAGATGAATAAAGGTACTAATAGTGCGGAAAAGGATAAAAAAGAAAAATTATCGGAATCTAGTAGCAGCGTAAAGCTTGCAGAAATGGTTACAGATACTTTGGTGGGGGATGTTAAGAATCAATTTGTCCAAGATGGAGATAACATAAATATAAAGCTTGAGGGTGAACAAATTCCAGAACTAGCCAAACTAGCAGTTTCAGCAGCAGTAGAAAACAGTAACCGTGAGAAGGCTCACAATAACAATAATGATAAAATAGGTCACGATGCAGATTTAAAAGCAGCTATGGATAAGGTACCAAGTCTAAGCAATATAGAGGTTAAATCAATAGCAATGACTGCAACTGTTGATGGAGATACATTAAAGGATAATAAAATTACAGCTGTAATAACAGGTACAGATACAAATGGTACTTCACATGAAATAACATTAACACTAAATGCAAAAGTTTCAGAGGTAGGAAGTACTAAAATTGATTCAATAGATGTAACTGGTAAACAAGTTACCGCTATTGATGGGAAAGAACAACATCGTAATAAATAATAAGTGAAATTTCAATAGGGGGGGATTTATGCCACCCTTTTAATTAGGAGGGAATAAAGATGGCACTTAAAATTAATAATCTCACTAAAATATATAAGAACGGACGTGGCATTAAAGAGGTTTCTTTTCAAGTTAATGAGGGTGACATATATGGCTTATTAGGTCCAAATGGCTCTGGTAAGACTACTACTATGAAAATCATAACAGGATTAATACCAGCCTATCAGGGAGAGGTTGAAATTTTTGGGAAAAGCATTGAAAAATACGGCGAAAGATCTCTTGAAGAGGTTGGATGTTTAATTGAAGCTCCTGCTGTTTATGATTATTTAAGTGCGAGAAAAAACCTTGAAATTGCAGCAGAATATTATAGTAAGGTAAAAGCACCTCAAATTAAACATATTTTAGAACAAACTGGACTTATAAAATATCAATATGATAAAGTTAAAGAATTTTCCCTAGGCATGAAGCAGAGATTAGGTTTAGCTTTAGCTTTGCTATCAAATCCAAAGCTTGTTATTTTAGATGAGCCTGCTAACGGCTTAGATATTGAAGGTATGGTTGATATTAGAGAGATTATTGTGAGAGAAGCAAAAGCAAATGGAACCACTTTTCTAATCTCAAGTCATCTTGCTCATGAATTAGAGATTATTTGCAGCAAAGTTGCAATTATGAAAGAAGGACAATTATTTAAAACTGCTACAATGGAAGAAGTGATAAATGAAAGCGGAACACTTGAAAAATATTTTCTTAAAACTGTAGAAAGTGGAAGGAGGGATCTATATGAGAATGATTAAGGCAGGTATAAAAAATGAAAGCATTAAACTATTTAATCTTAAGAAATACAAGGTACTACTTTTACTATTAGGTCTTTTTAGTTTTCTAGGCAATATTTTAAGAGCAATTATACCAGGAAGTGCTATAATTTCATTTATTAATTCTCCATTTTTAATTTTGACAATATTAACACAATTCATGCTACCCCTTATAATAGCAATGACAGCAGCGGATTTATTTACAGCAGAACAGGAAAAAGGAGTTATCAAAGCAATAATCACAAGACCTGTAGGCAGAATTAATATCTTTATTTCTAAGGCTCTAACAATTGCTTTGTATACAATTTTAGCATTAATGACTTGCTTAGTAATAAGTTTACTTTCAGGTATTGGATTTAATGGGATAGAATCAGTAAATATTGTTGAAACGGTTATAGCATATATATTATCAATTGTTCCAATTATACCTATAGTTCTCTTTGCAGTTACGATTTCGCAATTATGTAAAAACAGTTCTAGTACAGTAATGGTGTTTGTATTAAGTTATATAATTATTTTAGCAACAGCTACTATTATTCCAAGTATAAACCCTATGGTATTCACCACCTACACAGGTTGGTATAAGTTATTTATAGGTGCAGCAGCACCAGTAGGAAAAATTTTAAATGTACTTACCTTGCTGGCAGCTTATACCTTAATCTTCTTTGCAGCTGGCTCATGGGCTTTTGAAAAAAAAGAATATTAAGTTTCTCTATTATGTTATTTAAGAGGATATTTTAATATTTCTGTATAACATATATGTAGAGTTTATGTTTTTTGGAGCAAGTCTAGATTACATGTTCTTCTAACATTGGTTGAATGCTTGGATTTTCATCTATGCCAGCAGTATATTTCTTTTGGTTAGGAGCTATGATATTAGCATATATGGTTTTAGGAACAATATTAAAAAATTATATATAAGAATATATGGTGGATTTTTATAGTATTGAAATATTATGGGAGAATTTATTAAAATTTAGATTAGTAAAAAAGTTGCTGAATTAATTAAATGATTTAGCAACTTTTTAGTATATAGAAATTTATATAAATATTAGAAATATACATAAATGCAATAATGTGAGATGAATAAAATTCGTTAGAAATACCTAATAGGGGAAAACTAATTTAAATGATAAAAATGAATAGAAATCAAAAGGAATACTTGGAGCAATAAAAGCTTTAAGTATTCCTTTTGATTTTTACGTGTATGTAAATATAAAGAGATTGTTTGATGGAATTATTCATTTTAGCAGTTAATTATTTTCTGGAATAAAAAGATAGGTATTATATAGAAAGTGAAATATAATGCGTTTATCATAAACGAGTAATATCATTGTGATAAATAACTTTTATTGTGTATTAAAAATCTTTATACAATCTTTATACAAATAAAGATTGTTTAATCCAATCTTTACACTGTAAGTAGTATCATACAAATATGGAAATTAAATTATTGAAGGGGGAAAGATAATGTTGGATATTGTATTTTTCGGATCACTAATTTTAGGATTTTGTTCTATAAGGTTTTTTGCTAACTGGTGCGAAAAGCAAGTTAATAAATAAAAATAAACGGGGGAATGCATATGTGGATTTTAATTGCAATTATAGTTTTACTTTTTGGATATTTAAGTTATGCACTATTTAATCCAGAAAAATTTTAGTTATTCAAAGTAAAGCGGGAGGAATAATTTATGGAATGGTTACAAATAATAATAACTTTACTACTTTTTATGTTGATCGTAGTGCCACTTGGAAAATATTTATATTTTGTTAGTACTAGAGAGAAGACATTTGCAGATAAGCTTTTTAATCCAATAGATAATCTTATTTATAAAATATGCAGGATTAATAAAGATGAAGAAATGAATTGGAAGGAATATGTGTTTTCAATTATTGTTATAAATGCAGTTATGGTACTTATAGGATATGTAATACTGAGAGCACAGGGATTTCTATTTTTAAATCCAAACAAAATAGATGGAATGGAGCAAAGTTTATCATTTAACACAATTATAAGTTTCATGACAAATACAAATCTTCAAGATTACAGTGGAGAATCTGGAGTTTCTCATTTAAGTCAAATGATAGTGATTATCTTTATGATGTTTACATCAGCTGCAACAGGCTTTGCAGCAGCACTTGCTTTTATGAGAGGAATAATTGGTAAAAGGACAATGGGAAACTTTTTTGTGGACATAACAAGAATAATAACAAGAGTTTTATTACCATTTTCAATAGTAATAGGACTTCTTTTAGTAAGCCAAGGTGTACCACAAACTTTATCAGGAACTAAAACAGTTACTACAATAGAAGGAAAAATGCAGGATATAGCAATGGGACCTGTAGCAGCTCTTGAATCAATAAAGCATATAGGAACAAATGGTGGTGGTTTCTTTGGTGCTAATTCGGCTCATCCTTTTGAAAATCCTACACCTTTATCAAATTTAATTGAATTACTTTCTATGATGATGCTTCCAGGAGCATTAGTTTATACCTTTGGTTTAATGTTAAAAAATAAGAAACAAGGTTGGACGATATTTTGGGCAATGGCAGGGATATTTATTATTGCATTACCAATATGCTATTTTGCGGAAAAAGCAGGAAATCCAGCTTTAGCGCATATAGGATTAAGCCAAGCTATGGGTAATATGGAAGGTAAAGAAGTGAGGTTTGGAATAGCAGAATCTTCATTATTTACCACAGTAACTACGGCATTCACAACAGGAACTGTTAATAATATGCATGATTCATTAACACCGCTTGGTGGAGCTGTAGCATTAATGAACATGATGCTTAATGTAGTCTTCGGAGGAAAAGGCGTAGGATTTATGAATATGATGATGTATGCAATCCTTACAGTTTTCTTATGTGGACTTATGGTTGGAAGAACACCAGAATTTTTATCAAAGAAGATTGAAGGTAAAGAAATTAAATTAATAGCTCTAGCTATAATAATTCATCCATTTTTAATATTAATGTTTTCAGCCTTGGCTTTAATAGCTCCTCAAGGACTTGCTGGAATATCAAATCCAGGATTTCATGGTTTAAGTCAAATAGTTTATCAATTTACATCATCTGCAGCTAATAATGGTTCTGGATTTGAAGGAATGGCAGATAACACGTTATTTTGGAATACTACAACAGGAATAGTTATGTTTTTGGGAAGATATTTATCAATTATAATTCTTCTTTCAGTAGCAGGATCTTTAGCAGCTAAAAGAACAATACCACAAACTGCAGGAACTTTTAGAACAGATAACACAATGTTTACAGTAACGCTAATTGTAATTGTATTAATAATTGGTGCATTGACATTTTTACCAGCTCTAGCTCTTGGACCAATAGCGGAACATTTGACATTATGGCGTTAATATAACCTTGATTATTGAGATATTTGAAGACAAGGAGAAAAATAATATGAGTAGTGAAAAGAAAGAATCTAAATTTATTACAAGAGAAATATTAAATGAATCAATTATAGAATCTTTTAAAAAACTTAATCCAAAATATATGATAAAAAATCCAGTAATGTTCGTAGTTGAAGTAGGATTCATTATAACTTTGATTCTAACATTTTTACCAGGATTATTCGGAGATCAAGGTAATAATTTGAGAGTATACAATTTTATTGTAGCATTAATATTGTTTGTAACGGTGCTTTTTGCAAATTTTGCAGAAGCAGTAGCAGAAGGAAGAGGAAAAGCTCAGGCTGAAAATTTAAAGAAAATGCGTAAAGATACCGTAGCTAAACTTTTAAATACTGATGGAACTACTAAAATTATAAATGCCAATGAATTAAAAAAAGGCGATGTAGTTTTAGTTGAAAATGGAGATATAATTCCTAATGATGGTGAAGTTATAGATGGAATAGCTTCTGTAGATGAATCAGCTATAACAGGTGAATCAGCACCAGTTATGAAAGAACGTGGAGGAGATTTTGCATCAGTTACAGGAGGAACAAAAGTCGTAAGTGATTGGTTAAAAATTGAGATAACAGCAACACCAGGAGAATCTTTCTTAGATAAAATGATTTCTCTTGTAGAAGGGGCATCAAGACAAAAAACTCCAAATGAAATTGCTCTTAATACTTTGCTTGTAAGCTTAACTATAATATTTCTTATAGTAATTGTTGCACTTTATCCTATGGCTCAATACTCAGGAGTTGCAATTTATATTTCAACTTTAGTTGCACTTCTTGTATGCTTAATACCTACAACTATTGGAGGATTATTATCAGCTATTGGGATTGCGGGTATGGATAGAGTTACTAAATTCAATGTTATAGCTATGTCAGGTAAAGCAGTAGAAGCATGCGGTGATGTTGATACAATGCTTCTTGACAAGACAGGAACAATAACCTTTGGTAATAGACTTGCAGCAGAGTTTATACCTGTCGGAAATACAAAAAAAACAGATTTAATAAATTATGCTGTAATATGTTCAATAAAAGATGATACGCCAGAAGGAAAATCAATAGTTGACCTTGGCAAAAAGAGTGGAACAACAGTTAATGATGAAGAATATAAGAAGCTAGATTTTATTGAATTTACAGCTCAAACAAGAATGAGTGGATTAGATTTACCAAACGGTTTAAAGGTTAGAAAAGGAGCTTCTGATGCTATAAAAAATAGAATAAAAGAACTCGGTGGAAACATTCCAAATGACTTAGATGACGCTGTAAATGGAGTTTCTAAATTAGGTGGAACACCTCTCGTAGTATGCGTTAGTGAAAAAGCATATGGGGTTATATATCTAAAAGACACTGTTAAGCCTGGTCTAGTAGAAAGATTCCAAAGACTTAGAGAAATCGGAATTAAAACAGTTATGTGTACTGGAGATAATCCTTTAACAGCAGCGACAATTGCTAAAGAAGCTGGCGTAGATGAGTTTATAGCTGAATGTAAGCCAGAAGATAAAATCGATGCAATTAAAAAAGAGCAGGAACAAGGTAAAATTGTAGCAATGACTGGTGATGGAACTAATGATGCACCAGCTCTAGCACAGGCAGATGTGGGACTTGCAATGAATAGTGGAACTACAGCAGCTAAAGAGGCAGCTAATATGGTTGATTTGGATTCAGATCCAACAAAAATCCTTGAAGTAGTTGAAATAGGAAAACAGCTTTTAATTACAAGAGGAGCTTTAACTACTTTTAGCATAGCTAATGATGTAGCTAAATATTTTGCTATAATTCCAGCTATCTTTACTGTAGCTATACCTGAAATGCAGGTTATGAATGTAATGGGACTTTCAACTCCTTATAGCGCTATTCTTTCAGCACTTATATTTAATGCAATAATAATACCAGTGCTTATACCAATAGCAATGAGAGGGGTAAAGTATAAACCTATGAAAGCGGAAACTATGCTCCTTAGAAATATGCTTATTTTCGGAGGAGGGGGAGTACTTGTTCCATTTATAGGAATTAAGGTGATTGATATTATTATCGCGCCTCTAGTTAGGATTCTTAATATAGGTTAACTTAGTCAGTTAACAATTAATAGTATGTATTTCAATAAAAAAGGAGATTTTTATATGAAAATAATTAAAAAATCTATTCTCATAAGTATTACTTTTATGATACTTTGTGGGCTTATATATCCTCTTTTAATGACTGGAATAAGTAAGTTGGTATTTAATAAGCAAGCAAATGGTAGTATGATTGTGGCTGATGGGAGGGAAGTTGGCTCAGAGCTTATAGGACAGAATTTTACAGATCCTAGATTTTTTAGAGGAAGAATTTCAGCTGTAAATTACAACACTTATACAGATGAAGATACAAAGCCAGATGAAAGTGGAAAGGCAGCATATACAGGAGTAGGTTCAGGATCTCAAAATTTAGCACCATCTAATGATGCCCTTAAGGAAAGAGTAGAGAAAGATATAGATGATTTCTTAGAGGCTAATCCAGGTGTTAAAAAAGAGGATATTCCAACGGATTTACTTACAAGCTCTGGTTCAGGCCTTGATCCAGATATAAGTCCTAAAGCGGCAGAAATTCAAATACCAGCAGTTTCAAAAGCTTCAGGAATAAGTGAAGCTGATCTTCATAAAATAGTAGATAAATACACTGATGGCAGAACTTTAGGGATATTTGGAGAACCAAGAGTAAATATAGTAAAAGTTAATACTGAGATAGCTTCAATTTTAAAAAGCAGGTAACTTAGAATGTAGTGGTAGTTAACCGAAAGTACGGGTACTCTGTTGTTTCGATTTCTAGAGAATATAACTGTGGTAAGATGAAACACTGCACAAAAGAGTCCGTACTTTCTGATATATATTACACTTAATTCTTACGAAAATAGAAAATTTTTATTTGAGTTACTATCACTTCACAGTGTAGAGTATCTATATGTTTTAGATAAAGGCACTAATACTGAGAATCCTTGTAGCATAATCTTTTATATTAATGCAAATTGTTATATAATTCTAATAAACATTAAGGTACAATCAAGAAAATAACAAACCAGTATGCTTGCATGTCTTCGTTTATGTACCTAAGTATAGATTAATGAGGGTAAGGAGTGATTTAAATAGATATTGATAATAGACCAAATCCAGATTATCTTTTAAATCAAATAAAAAAAGAAGAGAATGAATCGACAAAAGGAAAATTAAAAATTTTTTTTGGTTATGCAGCAGGTGTGGGAAAAAGTTATACCATGCTTATGGAAGCTCATGATATGAAAAAGATGGGCAAGGATATAGTAATTGGTTATATAGAACCTCATGCTAGACCAGAAACTATGGCTTTAGTAAATGGAATTGAAGATATAGGCGTTAAAGTTATTAATTATAAAGGAATAAACTTAAAAGAATTTGATTTAGATAAGGCTCTTGCTAGAAAGCCGCAGATAATATTGGTGGATGAACTTGCTCATACCAATGCTAGCACTAAAAGGCATAGAAAAAGATGGCAGGATATAGAAGAGCTTTTAGAAGCTGGAATAGATGTTTATACTACTTTAAATGTTCAACACATTGAAAGTTTGAATGATATAGTTGAAAGTATAACTAATATTGCTGTAAGAGAAACAATTCCAGATAAGGTTTTTGATGAAGCTGATAAAGTAGAATTAATAGATATTGAACCAACTGAACTTCTAAATAGATTTAGTGAGGGAAAAGTTTATGGCAAGGAGCAGACAAGAAAAGCTTTTAATAATTTTTTCACTAAAAATAATTTGTTTGCTCTTAGGGAAATTGCATTAAGAAGAACAGCTGATAGAGTAAATTATGAAGTTGAAAGTGTAAGATTATCAAAAGGACAGATAACTGTAATGCCAACATCAGATGTAGTGCTTGCATGTATTTCTTCATCGCCTTCATCTTCAAGGGTTATAAGAACAGCCACAAGGATGGCTGAAGCTCATCATTCAAAATGGATAGCATTCTATGTTGAAACAACAAAATCTCAAAATTTAAGTAAGGAAGATAGAGAAAGGCTCAACTCTCATTTTAGTTTAGCGGAACAATTAGGGGGAGAGGTAGTAACAGCATATGGTGACAATACTATTGAACAAATAATCCAATATGCAAAATTTAGAAATGTGACTAAAATAATTATAGGTAAAAATCACAAGAAACCTAATAATTTATTTCATTTTTATGCAAAAGACATAGTTGATAAGCTCATGGAATCTAATTCATATATAGATGTTTATGTTATACCAAATGCATCCTCTGATAAACAAAAAAAATATAATATAAAAAATAATAGACAAAAATTTAATGTATCAAGGAAAGAAATTTTAGTATCCACTTTAATAATGATAATTACTATAATAATTTCATTATTTATTGATTATTTAGGTTTTAATGAAGCCAATGTTATTATGATTTTTATATTAGGTGTTATTATTGTAAATATTAAAACAAGAGGGTATATTTTAGGTTTTGTTTGTTCAATTATAAGTATATTTTTATTTAATTACCTTTTTACAGAACCAAGGTATTCATTAGAGGTTTATGATAAAAGTTATTTGGCGACATTTCCTATAATGTTGATAGTAACCTTTACAATTGGTACACTTACAAATAAAATACAAAGAGAAGCACGTAATTCTTTACAAAGAGAAAATAGAACAAGAAATTTATATAGAGTAAGTAAAAAATTATTAAGTGCAACAGGTACAGCAGATGTTGTTGGAATAGGAATAAAATATCTATCAAGATTATTGGAGAGAACAGTTGTTTGCTATTTAGATCAAGATAACAAACTTTCAACCCCATTCATTTATACAGCTGCTAAAGGTGAGAAAGATAGAACTTTGTTAAATAAAGATGAAGAAGCTGTTGCATATTGGACATTTTTAAACGATAAGGAATCGGGAGCTGGTACCAATACATTTCATGGTGCTAAAGGATACTATATGCCTTTAAAAAGTCATGGAAAAATCTTAGGGGTATTGGGTGCCTCGTGCATTAATGGTTCTTTAAAACCAGAACAAAAATATATATTTGAAACAGTTGCCAGCCAAATTTACATTGCATTAGATAGAGAAATATTAGCTGAAACTCAAAAGAAATCAAATTTAGAGATTGAAAGTGAAAGACTTAGAAGTAATTTATTACGATCAATTTCCCATGATTTAAGGAGTCCTCTTGCAGGGATTAAAGGGGCTGTAAGCACTATTATTGAAACAGGTGATCTCTTATCAGAAAAAACTAAGGGAAAGCTTCTTCAAAGTGTTTATGAAGATACTGAATGGCTTATTAGATTAGTAGAAAATTTACTTAGCATGACAAGATTTGATGGAGGTAATCTGAAAATTAAGAAGAACATAGAGCTTATAGAGGAAGTAGTATATGAGGCGGTTCAAAGAACTTCAAAACGCTTTAAAGATCATAAAATAAAAGTGATAGTTCCAGAAGATGTGATAATGGCACCAATGGATGGAAGTTTGATTGAACAAGTGCTTATAAATTTATTTGATAATGCAATTAAGTTTACACCTAAAGATTCTTTGATTGAAGTTAAATTTTATGAAGATGAGAAAAATATTATTTTTGAAGTCATTGATAATGGACCTGGAATATCAGAAGATATATTGCCACATATCTTTGATAGATTTTTTACTAATGGAGATAAAATAACTGATTCAAGAAGAGGGGTAGGATTAGGACTTGCAATTTGCAAATCTATAGTTGAAGCACATGGTGGGAAAATTAGTGCTTATAACAGCGGCGGAGCTATTTTTAGATTTAATATTCCAAAGGAGGGGAATGGTGATGAACAGTAAACAGTATATTCTTGTTGTGGAAGATGATAAGCCAATAAGAAATTTTATTACAACATCTTTAAAAACACAAGGATTTAATTATATAGAAACAGATAAGGGAACAGAAGCTATTGCACTTTCTATGTCACATAAACCAGATTTAATAATACTTGACTTGGGACTTCCAGATATGGATGGTATTGATGTAGTTACAAAAGTAAGAGAATGGTCTAAAGTTCCAATAATAATTGTTTCTGCAAGAGAGAATGAAAGGCAGAAAATAGAAGCTTTGGATAAAGGAGCTGATGATTACTTAACAAAACCTTTTGGAATAGGGGAATTATTAGCTAGAGTCAGAGTATCATTAAGGCATAGTGCATCTACTAATAATGAAAAAGAGATTTCTGGTATATTTAAAGTAAAAGATCTAGTTGTTGATTTTAATAAAAGAAAACTGACGATAGGAAACGATGATATACATTTAACTCCTATAGAATATAAAATAATGGCTCTTCTTTGCAGTTATTCAGGAAAGGTATTAACTCATAATTTTATAATTAAGGAAATTTGGGCTTTACCAACTGGAAGCGAAACTCAATCTCTCAGAGTATTTATGGCAAGTCTTAGAAGAAAAATAGAAAAAAATCCAGCTGAGCCACAATATATTTATACAGAAGTTGGAGTTGGATATAGATTGGTAGATGAGTAAGTATATATCTAAACTTATTAGTTAAAGATTAAGGTGTTGTGTCTTAAAAACCACAGATTAGGTCTGTGGTTTTTAAAGTATAAAATATATTAAGAATACTGTGATATAATCAAGGATAGATAAGTTAGAAAAGCATTAGTAGTATAATGGAGGAAAAAAAGATGGACAAGTTAACTTTTTTAAAAAAGTATAATATTTCGGAAGAAGATTTTATTAAAACTAATCTTGAATGGGATAGTCTGATTGAAATATATAAAAATTTTGAATCAAGAATCAAAGAACTTGAGAGAATAGCTAGCGTTGTCGGAAATTCATTGAAAAAAGTTCAAGCTGTTCATTTAGTTAGTCATAGAATCAAAGAGCCAGAACATCTTATAGAAAAAATAATAAGAAAAAAGTTAAGAAAACCTGAAATTACTATAACCGTGGGGAATTATACTAAGAAAGTTACTGATTTAATTGGAATACGAGTATTACATCTTTTCAAAGAAGATTGGGAAAATATTCATGAATATATAGTAAATACTTGGCCTGCGTTAGAAAAACCAAAGGCTAACATCAGAAAAGGAGATTCAGGAACCTTAATTGATAGGTTTAAAATAAAAGGATGCAAAATAGTGGAACATCCATTTGGGTATAGATCGATTCATTACATAATTAAAGCGAGTAATGGCAGAAAAACTTTTATTTCAGAAATACAAGTAAGAACAATATTTGAGGAAGGATGGAGCGAAATTGATCATAAGATTAGGTACCCTTATGATATTAATAACACTATTTTAGCCAATTTTTTAGTTATATTCAATAGATTTGCTGGAAGTGCGGATGAAATGGGATCCTACGTTAATTATCTACATAATGAATTAAAAAATATAAATGAGAATCATAGCAAAGAATTAGAAGAGAAAAATAAAATTATTGATGAATTAAGAAGTACCATAGATAAGCTAGAAATAGAATCTATGGATAAAGAAAAATTAAAAAGTAAAATTGCATGTTTAGAAAATAAATTTCCTAAGTTAAATATATATAGTGAGAGAAGAGTTACTGAAGTATTACAAAAATAGAAGTAAGCTAATTAAAAAACCGAATTATAGCTTACAGTGATGGCATTGTTTGAGTTTTTTTGAACAAGTCAAAGCTTATAGCCTTTCCATTGAAATCAGGAATTGAAAAGATTAAAATTTTGTGTTTCAAAAACCATAGATTAGTTCTATGGTTTTTATTTGTAATTGATACTAAATAATATTTTTATAAAATATTATTTAGGTTAAGATATGATTTGTTATATCTAATAATTACTATAAATTTAACATTAGCAGTCATTGATAACATACTTATAATTAAGTGAATTATGTATATTATGAATTGAAACTACTATCAATTGAAAATAAAAAGGTAATAATTATGTTGTTCGAAAGGTCAGATGCTTAAAAAAATCTCCGGCTCAAGTTGCCTGCAATTTAAATTTTCTCTAATAAATTGTTTACCTTCTGTTTAACTTTTAAGTATTTTGAGTTTAACATTCAGTGATATGATTTAGTTAATACAAGGACGATAGAAGAAATAATGTAATGATATAAATTTAGTAAAATAAAGATGCTTCAGTTAGGAAATTAGAGAACGAGGAGGTATAAAAATGGAATATGCGCAAGGTACAAAATCGAATATTTTAATTAATGGATCTACATTAGTTGGGCTATTTATAACAGTTGCATTTTTCGTATATGGTATTCAAATGAATTTATTTACGTCTCAAACAGCATTGCAAACATTTTTACAGCAATTTGGATGGTTTGCACCAGTAGTATTTATAATGTTTCAGGCTATACAGGTAGTATTACCGATATCTCCAGGAGCTATTGGATGTGTGGCTGGGGTTTTGATCTTTGGTTCAGTTCAAGGATTTATATATAACTATATTGGTATCTGCATTGGTTCAATTGCTGTATTCTTACTTGCAAGACAGTATGGACTTAATTATGTCATGAATATGTCTAATAAAAAAGTTTTTAATAAATATATAGGATGGCTAAAAAAACCTAGCTTTGAGCGTATATTTGCTACAGCAATATTTTTACCAGTAGCACCAGATGACTTTCTTTGCTATATAGCAGGGATGAGCAAAATGAAGCTCAAAAAATTTGTTTTGATTATACTTTTAGGGAAACCTTTTGCAATTATTATGTATAGTCTTATGCTAAATATCATAGTACAAAAATTATTACCTTTATTATAAGGAGGAATTATAGTATGAAAATACTCTTATATACTGGTCTTTTGAAACTTGTAGAAAAAAGTGGAATTGGTAGAGCTATTCACCACCAGCAAAAGGCATTAGAGGAGAATAATATTCCATATACAACAGATATAAAGGATTCTTATGATATTATTCAACTTAATACTATATTCCCGGATTCTGTGCTTTGGGCAATTTTATCGAAGATTAGAGGAAAAAGAATTATATATTATGCTCACTCTACTATGGAAGACTTTAAAGACTCTTTTAAGGGATCAAATCTTATAGCTCCTATTTTTAAGATATGGATTAAGTTTTGCTACAGCCTGGGAGATGTAATTATAACGCCAAGTGAGTACTCTAAAAAATTATTATTAAGCTATGATATCAAAAAGCCTATTTATGCTTTATCTAATGGAATTGACCTCTCATATTTTTCTAAAGATGCAGAAGGTGCAAAAAGATTCCGAGAAAAGTATAGTTTATCAGATAGTGAAAAAGTAATTATTTCCGTAGGTCACTATATGGAGCGTAAAGGAATAAGAGATTTTATAAAATTAGCAAAAAGTATGCCGGAAATAACATTTATTTGGTTTGGTTACACCAATTCTAACATTGTACCCCAGACTATACAAAATGATATTACTACAGCTCCAAAAAATGCGAAGTTTCCAGGCTACGTCTGCAAAGAACAATTACGTGATGCCTATAGTGGAAGTGATTTATTTTTATTTCTTACTCATGAAGAGACGGAAGGGATTGTATTACTTGAAGCTCTTGCAATGAAGATTCCAATTTTAATTAGAGATATTCCTATTTATAAAGAAATGTTTTCTGATGGAAAAGAAGTGTATAAAGGAAGCTCCATAGGTGAGTTTCAAGATAAAATCAGAAAAATACTTATTGGAAGGCTTCCACCATTACAGGATTCGGGTTACAAATTGGTGAAGGAAAAAGATATTGGGAAGATTGGTATGCAATTGAAAATTATATATGAGAACATATAGTTTTAATAATGCTGAATTTATATGAACATTACCCAACAGATGTATTAGCGGGTATTATTTTAGGTTTAATATGCAGTAAAGTATCAATTTATATATTTAGTAAAATTAATAAGAATTATAAAGATTCTATGCAATTTATAGAGGGGTGATTGCTTGTATTTAAGTATTTGTAGAAAGATAATTGTATTTGATAATTATATTCTCTTTGTTATTGACAAGTATTTGAAAAATAAATATTTAGATAAGTTAATGCCGATGATAACATGCATGGGCAACTTGGGGATAATTTGGATTATAATGTCTATCACTCTAATATTAGATAAACCCTATAGATTGATTGGTAATATAGTAATACTAACATTAATCATAAGTACTATTGTTGGAGAAGGAATAGTAAAGCATATAGTAAAACGAATTAGACCTTGTAATCAGCAAAAAAATGCTAGTCTTTTGATAAAAAAACCACTATCGTATTCCTTTCCTTCTGGACATACTTTATCATCTTTTGCTGTAGCAGAAATACTTTCTATGTATTTTAGTCAATATAAGCTTATATTTATAGGAATAGCATTTTTGATAGCTCTATCAAGACTATATTTGTATGTTCATTATCCAACTGATGTTATAGCAGGAATTATAATTGGAATAGTATGTTCTAAATTAATATTCATAATTTTACACGATGGTTATATGGAAAAGTTTGATGCTTTTTATAAAAATATATTATAGAGGAGATAGTTAAAATGAATATGGAGATTTTTAACCTAATAAATAATTTAGCAAATAAAAATACAATTTTAGATAAGATGATGATTTTCTTTTCGGAATATGGTCCTTATATTTCTATGGCGGTCATTGTAGTAGTATTTATTTTAGGACTTAAACAAAGGAAATATGAAAATAGAAAAATTGCTGTAAGTACGGTTGTTGTAACAGTAATTAATATGATTATAAACATAATAGTTAGAAGTATATTTCATGTAGACAGACCTTTTGTTCACAATAATGTGAATTTATTATTGCCTCATGATTCAGCTTCATCATTCCCAAGTAATCATGCAACAGGAACGATGAGTATAGCATTGGGACTTGAAAAATACAATAAATTACTTAGTAGAATATTAATTATATTATCAATAATTATTGGTTATTCAAGGGTTTATGTTGGACATCACTATCCTATGGATGTAATAGGTGCATATATAATTGTTTTTGTAGTAAATTATATTTACAATTTGAAATTAAGAAGTAGAGTTGACAATTTATATGAACTAGTTGAGAAAAAAATAGCAGAAAGATTAGGAAAGTTACACAGTAAATTATTTCAACCCAAAAGTTCAAATTAAATTCTAATGTTAATCGAGAAAAGTATAATTTACACAAATTTCATGCAATTTTCATTTTCTTTAAATAGAATAAAAAAATGAAAAGGAGATGATAGAAAATGAGTAGTTCTATAAGTAATCATTATGTTACACAAAATATGTCTACAATAAATGTGAAGAATAATGCAAATAGTAAAGCAACTGAAGAAGCTAATGAAAGTGCTAGCGAAAAAAGAGTTGAATTAAGCAGCAAAAGTTCAGAAACTAAATCAAATCACATAATTGATTCATATGCTTAAGACACAATTAAGAAAATAACATCTAGTAGAGAAAAGTAGAAAATTTATTTTCTGCTTTTTCCTGTTATATAAGTGTATATATGGACTTATATAATGGTAAAAATAGTTAAGATATAAAGAGATAATTAAAGATTATAGAATAAGGGGCATGAGAATGAAGATATTATTTGCTGAAGACGATATTAGATTGGGTAAACTAATTACTCATATGTTAAAAAAAGAAGGTAAAAATCACGCAGAATGGGTTGACAATGGAAATGAGGCTTTGTTTTTGGCATCTAATTTTTACTATGATTTAATAATATTGGATTGGATGATGCCAGAAATGGATGGAATAACTGTTTGTAGAAAACTACGAGAAAAGGGATATAATGGAGCGATACTAATTTTGACTGCAAAAGATTTTGTATCAGATAAAGTAGAGGGGTTGGATGCAGGAGCTGACGATTTTCTTGTGAAGCCTTTTGAATTTGAAGAGTTGTTTGCGCGTATTCGAGCATTGTCAAGAAGAAGTAACAAGCAAATTAAAGCTGATATTATACAATACAAAGATATTTTATTAAATCGAACTACCTTTATATTAAAAATAAGAGGAAAAGAAATTCAATTAACCCCAACTGAATTTCAACTGTTGGACTTATTAATTATAAATCAAGGTTGTGCATTAACTAGAGAAGTAATCCATGATAGGGTATGGGGTTATGATTCTGATGTAAATTATAATACAATAGATGCATTTATACGTATCCTACGGAAAAAGATTGATGATACAGGTTATCCATCTTTGATAAAGAGTATTCGAGGGGTAGGTTATAGAATTGAGTCATAAAAGCAGCTTATTTTCTGAAACTAGAAGATATTTAAGAGCATTTAACAGTAGAATAATTATTACAGTTCTATTTTTATTCATTTTTATTACAAGCTTGGTGATGGCTGTCAGCATTTATAACGAACAGAAGATAGAGCTAAGAGATCTAGTAGAGTCTGAAGTAGTAGAATTACAACAAAGACAAGTTGATGAAAAAGATAAGATGGATAGCAATTCCCAATCTGAAACTCAATATGATAGCACTTATGAGATGTTTTTTAATTATTTTATTAAACCTAATGGTGAAGTAATTGTGCAGGATGAAATTTCTACAACTATACGCTCTCAGGTCTTGAATTACATAAGTGGATGGAAACCAAATGAGCCTCAGATAAAATACCATACAATAAAATCAATGGACGGTAAAGTAAGAAATATATTAATGGTGGCACAAAATGTGCAGCTAAAGGAAGGGCAATTTGGAACAGTATATTTAGGAAAAGATGTCACATATATTTGGAGTATTTTTCAAAGGGCCTTTTGGATTCTTTTGGGATTTTCGTTATTATTTTTTGTGATTTCAATTTTGTGCAGTAGATTTATGACAAATAAAGTTATGAAACCAATTATTGAAGCCTATGATTTTCAAAGGCAGTTTGTTGCTAACGCGTCACATGAGCTTAGAACACCATTAACAGTTATAAGCGCAGGATTAGAAGTTATAAAATTAGAAGAAAAAGATAAGTTGTCGTCTTTTTCTTGTGAGGTACTTGAAGATTTACAAAAGGAAGTAAGAGATTCAACGAAGCTAGTCAATGATTTACTATTCTTGGCTAAAACAGATAGCAGAGAATTAGAATTAATTATTGAATCAGTAAATGTAGTTAACTTAATTAAACAAGTAGCAAGAAAATTTCAATCATATGCAGAAAAACAAAATATAAAAATATCAGTAAAAGAATCTAGAGACTTTGATATATATTCAGATGCAGATAGGTTAAAACAACTTTTAAATATATTAGTAGAAAACTCCATAAAATATTCACCAAATGGTGGAACTATATATCTATCAGTAGGACGGGACTTATTTATGGAAAAGGATAGCATTTATATCAAGGTAACTGACCAAGGTATTGGTATTAGTAAGGAGGAGCAAAAAAATATATTTAAACGATTTTATCGTGTAGATAAACAAAGGCAATACGGCATAGGTGGCGCAGGGTTAGGTTTATCTATTGCCAGTGAAATTATATCTGCTCTTAGTGGTACCATCGAGGTAGTAAGTGAAATAGGGAAAGGGAGTACATTTATTATATGGTTGCCTGATGTGATTAAGAAATTTAAATAAGCCAATTTTCATTTTATTTTCATTTTTATATGCAAGAATAGTAATATGAACAAATCAATAATATTAAGTTTAATGTAATTTTTCAATTACAGTTTATAACTTTAAAACCTAAGGAGGTAAAATGGAAAACTATAATGCAAAAGAGACAAAAAACTTATTAAGTAAAGTTCCAGAGGTAACTATTTTCTTCTGGATAATCAAGATTTTATGTACAACTGTAGGTGAAACATTTTCGGATTATTTAAGTGTCAACCTTGGATTAGGCTTGACGCTAACTACAATTATAATGGGAATAGTATTTATAGGTATATTATATCTTCAATTCAGAGCAAATAAATATGTGCCAGGTATTTATTGGTTAACAGTTGTACTTATAAGTGTATTTGGAACCTTAGTAACCGATAATTTAACAGATGGAATTGGGGTACCTCTAGAAATTAGTACAGTAGTTTTTAGTGTACTATTAGGATTAACTTTTCTGTTTTGGTATCTTAATGAAAAAACACTATCTATACACTCAATTTACACAAGAAAAAGAGAAGTTTTCTATTGGCTCACTATTCTGTTCACATTTGCACTTGGAACAGCAGTAGGAGACTTATATTCTGAACAGCTTGCTCTTGGTTATCTTCATACAGGAATAGTAGTTATTATCATAATAGCTTGTTCATTTTTAGCATGGAAATTTATAAAACTTGATGCAGTATTAGCGTTTTGGGTTGCGTATATTTTTACTCGCCCACTTGGAGCATCACTCGGAGATTATTTATCTCAACCTAAGGAATATGGTGGATTAGGTTTTGGAACAACAGTTACTAGCGTAATTTTTCTTATACCTATTTTAGCAATTATAATATTTCTTGCTGTTACAAAATGTGATATAAATCTCAAAAATAAAGCAGTAGCAGAAAATCAAACAAATAGAAGTAAGAAAAATGCTTTGATACAAACAATTGCAGTATTGTGTATTTTCTTAGTTGCTGGTATAGGTGGTTATGTTTGGTTAAGTAGAAATATAACACCTGAATCCAATTCTTCGCAAACTACATTAAACGGACAATTAACAGATTTCATTACAATTGAAAATGATATACTAAATTCTGTGAACTCAAATGACTTTGATTCAGCAAAAAAAAGAGCTGATGATTTAGAGCATGATTGGGATACATCAGAACCGCAGTTAAAGAAGATAGATAGTACAAAATGGACACAAATTGATGGAACTATTGATAATGTATTAGCGGAAGTACGTTCAAAAAATCCTGATGCCAGCAAGTGCAAATCGGTTCTTGATAATTCACTAAGTATCTTAAACGGAGCAAATAATACAGAGAATAATGTGGAGGGGAATACAGATTCTACTGCAGAAAATAATACAAATACTAATGTAGAGAATAATACGGATAATAATACAGATACTAGTAAAGCACCACAATCTGAATCTCCACAAACTGCATCGCAAAATGCATTAAAAGGACAATTAACAAATTTCATTACAATTGAAAATGATATTCTGAAATTTGTGAATTCAAAGGACTTTGCTTCAGCCAAAACAAAGGCTGACGCATTGGAGCATAATTGGGATACATCAGAGCCTCAGTTAAGGAAAATTGATAATAAAACATGGACTCAAATTGATGGAACTATTGATAGTGTATTGTCGGCAGTTCGTTCAAAAAATCCTGATGCTAGCAAGTGTAAATCAGCACTTGAAAGTTCGCTCAGTATCTTAAATGGAGCAAACAAATAAAAATGATAAACGGTCATCTAGCAGGTGATCGTTTTTTATTATAGATGGAATTGTGAAAATTATGTTTTGATTTATCTAATGTCTAGCCTCTGTAAAACTCTCACTCACACTGGGAAAGTGATTCAAACCAAATTCATTTTCATTTGTTGAATTATATTGATAAAAAGAGTGAAAATACTGGTGTCTTGGGTATAAAATATGATGATGACATGATAATCAAAAAGTGATGTCATATTGTTTGATGGATTATCATTACGTAAGCTAGAACAAAAACATATGGATTAATTTGAAGAAATAATTGAAAAGTAAAATTATTGAAAGGAGACTTATTTGATGTCGGATCTAAGTAAAGAAAAAATTTACTTAGTAATTCGATTTTCAGTATATAGATATGTTCCGTGGATATATTGGATAACTGTCATTATGGTAAGCATTTTTGGTACTATGGCTGCCGATGTTGTGCATGTTGGATTTGGCATTACATACATTGCCTCAACAATATTCTTTGTGGCTCTGCTAGCAATTATCTTCATAATATGGTATTTGAGTGAAAAGATTTTATCTATACACAGCATCTATACTAGACGTCGAGAGTTATTTTACTGGGCTATCATTTTAACTACATTCGCACTAGGTACAGAAGCAGGAGACATGACTGCGACAACAATGCATTTGGGGTATTTATATTCTGGTGTGATATTTGTAGTGATGATTGCTATTACAGTTCTAGGTTACTGGCTGTTATCATTGAATGAAATTTTTGCATTTTGGTTTGCTTATATAATTACACGACCATTAGGTGCTTCGTTTGCGGATTGGATGGGGGTGCCTTATGATTGAGGGGGGCTTGGACTTGTAACAGGAGTAGTTAGTTTATGTTTAACTATTATAATATTTATTCTTATTAGTTATATTACTATAACTCATAAAGATGTTAAAGATTTTAAGGAGGTAGAGTAATTGGCATGTAATAAAGTAGTATTATTGTATTGGTATTAGAAAGTTATAAAAAAGCAAGCTATTCCCAAATGTATAATGAAAGTTGAAGAGAAATTAAATAATAATATTGAAGTAACAAAGGAAGATTTAGTTGCATTAACATCTACAACTAAAATGAGAGGTAAACTAACGAAATTAGATAAAATAATAAAATAACTAAGACTTGTAAAGAAAATATAAAAAATTATAGTAAATGCAAATTCAGCTGGATATGTATAAAAATGCCATTTGGAAATTAGATAAGTTTTAATATATGCCTAAAATTGCTATAAATAAAAAGAGTAAAGAAGCTAATATTAATAATAAAAAGAAAAAGCTTTTAAATTTATAAAACAAGTTACAAAGGAGGAAGTAATATTGAAATATAAATTAAAGTATACTTTAATCTTTTTATTAAATTTTATCTTTATTTTAACTATATTTACAGATGGTATGATTAAAACTTATGAACTATCTGATATGGCATTTAGTGAGGATGTTGATTTAAATGAAAATACAATTAGTGGTAAGAAAAAAATAATTTATTTAACTTTTGATGATGGACCTAGTTATAAAGTAACTAATGATGTTTTAGATGTATTAAAAGAGAACGGTGTAAATGCAACATTTTTTATAATTGGAAATCAGATCAAAGGGAAAGAAGATGTTTTAAAAAGAATTTATAATGAAGGAAATGGAATAGGCCTTCATACGTATACGCATAAATTAAGCAAAATTTATAGCCGCGAAGATGTATTTATAGAAGAAATGATTGAATGCCGTAACGAAATAAATGAGGTTATTGGAATTTCACCCAACATAATCAGATTTCCCTGTGGAAGTAACAAACGCTTAAATAAGAATTATCTGAAAAGGCTACATGATGAAGGCTTTAGAATATATGATTGGAATTTAGATAATACGGATGGATTAAATTCAAAACTTTCGCCGGATACACTATATAGAAAAGCAATAAAAGGAAGTGAAAATTTTCAAGAAATAATATTACTTCTGCATTGTACGGATATGCATAAAAATACATGTAAGGCTCTTCCACAAATAATAAAATATTATAAATCTAAGGGGTACGAATTTAAAGTTATCACGGAAAATACCCCTGAATTATATTTTCACATGAAAAGAATAACATCTAAATAGAAATGAATATCTAAAGTTGAAATACCGTATTATTCATAACAAAGAATTTGGTTCTAATTCTAATGTTATTCTAATTATATTTTAATCTAATTTTAATGTTTTGATGTAATAATATTATTGTAAAGAGATTTACTATTCTAGCAATAAGGAAAAGTATTCTTTCATCATCAAATATTTTTCCTAGAATTTTGAAATTTCTGAATGTCGTCATCAGAAATTCATATAAGATCTTTTTAAATTTTTACTCATATTCATAAAAGGAGTTGTTTTTATAGCAACTCTTTTTATATTTAGATGAAATTATTATAAAACAATTCAGTTGGAGAAAATATCTAAGTATTTTTGGACAGTAAAAGATTTAATACTTATAGAAATAATATATATAGACGTATATAATATTTTTATTAAAGATAGTGAATTAATTAAAACTATGTAGTGTA
This sequence comes from Clostridium beijerinckii HUN142, assembly GCF_000621745.1. GTDB lineage: Bacteria > Bacillota > Clostridia > Clostridiales > Clostridiaceae > Clostridium > Clostridium beijerinckii_A. The sequence goes on from NZ_KK211335.1 coordinate 274,888, forward strand.
AATTCTTTAACAAGGTAGAAGCAAAGCAGTAAATTGGGATATCAAAATATTAAAAAAGTGTAAGTTTTGTTATTGTATATAAATATTTTTTTATGTGATGCTGCAACTAGATTATGTAAGGAGGCTATAAATTTGAATGATTTTAGAATTCTTTTAGTGGAAGATGAAAAGCAAATGGCTATGTTTATTGAAATGGAACTTATTCATGAAGGATTTAAGGTTGATGTAGAGTACGATGGAAGAGAAGTTGTTAAAAAAGTAAAGGATGTAGAATATAATTTAATACTTCTTGATATCATGATACCTAATTTAAATGGAATTGAAGTTTGTAGGAGAATTAGAGAGTTTTCTAATGTGCCAGTAATAATGCTTACGGCTAAAGGAGATGTATCAGACAAAGTTATAGGTCTTGATGCTGGAGCCAATGACTATTTAACTAAGCCATTTGCAATAGAGGAATTATTAGCAAGGCTAAGAGTATATACAAGAGAAAAAGTATTGATAAGTGAAACTGACACAATAAATGTGAATGATATAACTATGAATGATAAAACTCATCAGATGTGGAGAGCTGGAAAGGAAATTAAACTTACAAAGAAAGAGTATGATCTTCTTAAAATATTATTAGTTAATAAAAATATTGTCCTTACAAGAGACCAATTAATTGAAGCAGTATGGGGATATGAGTATGCAGGAGATACCAATGTAGTGGATGTTTTTATAAGATATCTAAGAAGTAAAATTGATGACGGATTTAGTGAAAAGGCTATAATTACTGTAAGAGGAGTAGGGTATGTCATTAAAGGAGAATAATTATGAAGCTCAGAGTTTTTAATAAGGCAAGAATTTCTAGAAAGCTTACTGCGGTTTATGCTCTCATGTTTTCATTAATATTAATTATGTTAAATGCATCAATTCTATTTGGAATAGAACATTATTTATATAGTGAAGCAGATAGTGATATAGAAGATACTCAAAGTATTATATTAGATATGGTGTCAGTAGAGAATCAAAAAGTAGATTTATCAAATGATGAGATATTTGCTGATATGACATCAAAAGATGATATATATGTAAGGATAATAAAAGATGATGGAGAATTAATAAATGCTTCGGATAATTTTCCGGATAATGTTAGTAAGCTTGGATATAATATTCAATCTTTAGACGATAAAGTAAAACACATAGAAGATAGAGAAAGACATTTTGGATATAAAAGTGTTAAATATAACAGTCAACAATATGGAACAGTATATTTTCAAATAGTAAAAGATATGAAGAGTGAATATGATTTTATGAAAATGGTATTTCTACTCATGGCTATTGCTGATTCTATAGGTGTTATTGCTTCCATTATGGTAGGATACATAGTTAGCAAAAAAATGCTAAAACCAATTGATAATATAACTAAAACGGCTGAGAATATAAGTATTAACAATCTAAAAGAAAGAATAGACATTATAGGTCCAGATGATGAATTAAAAAGACTTGCAAATACTTTTAACAATATGATAGATAGGCTTCAAGATTCATTTAATAGGCAGGCACAATTTGTATCTGACGCCTCTCATGAGCTTAGAACTCCAATTGCGGTTGTACAAGGGTATGCAAACCTACTAGATAGATGGGGAAAAAATGATAAAGATGCATTAGAAAAATCAATATATGCAATCAAATTAGAGGCTGATAATATGGCTGATTTGGTTGAAAGGCTATTGTTTTTGGCAAAAGGTGATAGCGGAACTCAGGTGATAGAGAAAAAAGAATTTTGGCTTAATGAATTAATTGAAGAAGTAGTTGAGGAAAGTAATGTAATCGATCAAACTCATGAAATATTTAGAAATAGAAATGATATTGGAAAAATTGTTGCAGATTGTGGGATGATCAAGCAGATGTTAAGAATATTTATTAATAATAGTATTAAATTTACTCCTGAGAATGGAAAAATAATAATAAATTCTGAAATAAATAAAGAATTTGCAGAAATAACTGTTAGTGATACGGGAATAGGTATAGCTAAAGATGAAATAGATAATATTTTTGATAGATTTTATATAATAGATAAATCAAGATTTAAAGACAAAGCAGGTACTGGATTAGGATTATCTATTGCTAAATGGATTGTTAATATTCATCAAGGAAGCATAAAGGTAGAAAGTGAGGAAGGAAAGGGAACAAATATAATTGTTAAATTATATTTTAATAAGGAGCATAATTAAATTAAAGAATTCTTCTACACAGTTGTTTTAAAGTTTCATGGATATCCTTTGCAATAACTTATAGTATAAAGAAACTTAAAAAAATATTGCTGGGAGCTTTTGCTCTCAGCAATATTTTTTTATCTTATTAATAATTATGTGAACTTTTAGTTAAGTATCATATATCATTAAATGGTTAGATTATTGAATCCAAGCTCCAGAAGATCCTAATACATAACCATCAACAGTTGTGTTAGCTAACATAGCTCCTGATGCATTTAGGTAATACCAAGTACCATTATCATTAATCCAGCCAGTAGCCATAGCTCCTGATGCATTTAAATAATACCAAGTACCGTTATCATTTACCCATCCAGTAGCCATAGCACCTGATGATTTCAAGTAGTACCAAGTACCGTTAGCATTAATCCAGCCAGTAGCCATAACACCGTCAGCTTTTAAGAAATACCAAACTCCACCAATATTAACCCAGTTATTAACAACCTTATTTCCAGTTGCATCATAGAAGTTCCAAGTTCCATCTGCTAATTTATCCCAGCCAACTTTAGCTGTTGTAGTTGCTCCAGCTGTTGTAGTTGCTGAATTATCTGCTGCATTTCCGTTAACAGTTGTATAAACGTCTCCATTAGCTTTCCATGCAACTATGTTGTTGGAATCATAAGCACTTATTGAATCCAATGAAGAATCACAAGTATAAACTTTAGTCATACTTCCGCCAGCTTTGTATTCATAGATCTTACCATCTGCAACTACCCAAGCATTTCCATCAACATCGATGTCATATGATAGATTTCCAGATACACCATTGCCATTATTTAAATCAACACTGTCATCAGAATCTTTCTCTAACATATATACATCAACTTTGTTGTTAGTATCAAAATTGCTTGCTGCAGCTACAGTAGTACTTGCAGTTCCCTTATATCCTGGGAATGTTAAGAATTTTACTTTATCTTTCTTGAACTTTAAAGTAAATGCATCTACTTTAGAATCAGTAGCCTCAATAGCAACTAAGTTACCATTATTTACTGTAAATAATGGCTTAACTTCTCCGTTATCTGTCCTTACCACTACGTCCTCTTGAGTAACATCTGTCAAATTGCTTACTGAATGATTTGCATCACTAAGTGTAGTTAGTATTGCTTGGTATGCATCATGCGCATCACTGCAATCATATTCAGTCTTTCCAGAGTAACCATTAGTGATATAGTTACCAACTTCGTATGATTCTACTGTTTTTGGAAGATATGCATCATCCTTTTGATCTCCTTGCGCTTTAGAAATTTTTTGGATGTAAGTACGTACTGTTGTAACTCCGTCTGAAAAACTTGGAACGTTTGCAACTGCTGATGTAGTAGTTCCACCAGTTACATTAGCGCTTGTACCAAAATCAGTTATTGCAACTGTTGCTAATGCATAGATATAATCTTTATCTTGAGTTAAAGCAACTGGTTGTTGAATTAATGTGGCTAATAATTTGCTATCACTGTCTTGATCACCAGCTTGTTTACTGTAGTTGCTTATTTTAACTGTCTTACCTTCTGTTGTACTGTAAGCATATATATTTGCAGTATAAGAAGCATCTATATATTTACCACTGTCATCAGTAAATCCATATAATTTATTATCGCTACCTACATATTTATCAGCATCTGAGCTATTTGGCTTAACAGCATATGAATACCAGCTATCACCCAATTTGCTTCCTGGTATAGTAAATAAAGTACTGTCTTTATCAGAAGCAGTTTGACCATTTTCTAAGTCAGATGTATTTACACTAATATTTGTTGTTTTCTTATATCTAGAAGCTTTATTTAACTTAGTTTGCAATTTTGTTGCAGCAGTATCTATGTCATCTGATGGAGTTGTTGAATCAGTCACATCTCCATTTGTTAAATCAACTAAGTATTGAGTTGATCCATCATTAGTAAATGCATATTTATTTTTATATTCTGTATTAAGAGTTGCGTTTGAAAGATTATCTAGTGCTTTATCTTTATTTCCATCATTATAATAGACAGCATCAGTATCATCGCTGCTCTTATATCCTTGATATATATATTTCCCATTTGAATATGCGATTGCATTTGTAATATTACCATTGTTAGTTGTTAACCTTGTAGCAGTAGTATCACTTGCCATAGCTGGTACTATTGACATAATTGAAGCAGCAGCTACTAGTAAAGCTGTAATTTTATTCTTTCTTTTAAACATAATGTTTCCTCCATTAACTAATATTTAATATTTTTACATATGCTATTTTTACATTTAAAAATTAAAATTACATTAAAGTAACATTAGAATAGGATTAGATTATAATAAAAATATCAATTAAAGTTTATTCTAAACTGTGCAGGAAACATATGTAACTGATTTTATGGGCATATATAAAATACAGATTATAGAATATCTATAGTTTTAATTACGAATAATTTATATTATTAACGGTATTTAAGGAAGTTTTATTATTTATATTTTATTCTACTAATAATAGGTAGTTTTTTTTCATTTATTAATTCTAATACTACTTAGAATCGATTTGCTTGGATAGATGAGTCTATTATTTAATCACTAGTTTGTATTTTTTCTATAATAATTGCATCATTATTATCAACTATTCTAATGTTATTCTAATATCATTTTAATATTATTTTAATGTTTGCATGTAAGAATAGGAATGTAAAAAATATTCATAGTATTAACCATTGAAAAAACATTTTGTTTGCTCTTTTAAATATTTTTTCTGCGTTTTTTAATTTCTGTATGATTTAGGCAGAAATTTATATGAAATTTTTTCAACATAATTTCCTAAGTTTTAAGAAAGTATTGCTAGAATATTTTAGTTCTAGCAATACTTTTTTGTATGTTTAGAATAACATAGTTGTATCAGTGGTTTTATGGAATTTTTAATTATGTCATGAAATAAATTTTACTATCCTTAAAATTATATACAGATTTGTTAGCTACATAAGAATAGTAAAAGGCGAAGTGAAAATTATTTTATAGCGAGAATTAAGAGATTTTTAATCTAATTTTAATCTTTTGGGTTCATAATAACAAAACAAGATGATTTACATTAAAAATTGTTAAAATTAATAATCACTTTCTTCTCTAAATTATTAATTATCAGTATATATTAAATTAATATTAATTTAGTCATTTTTTAAGAACACTAAATTTGTTAAATGAAGAGGATAGGAGTGTGGCAGCACTATTATAAAGCATTGATAATTAAATTTTACTATTAGTAAAAAATATAGAAAAATAAGTTTAAGTTTTGTAGTTTTAGGTAGTTTGTTGTTAAGTGCAATTTTAGGTGAAGTAATATTAAAACATGTGGTTCAGCATATGCGGCCATAAGCAGAGTATCAATTATTTTGTAACAATACATTACAGAAAGGATAGATAAAAATGAATATGGAGATTTTTAACCTAATAAATAATTTAGCAAATAAAAATGCAATTTTAGATAAGATTATGATTTTCTTTTCAAAAGATGTCCCTTACATATTTATGGTAGTTGCTGCAATAGTATTTATCATAGGAATCATGAAAAAGAATTCTAATAGCAGAAAAGCCGTTTTTAGTGCTTTTGTTATTACAGTAATTAATTTAACTTTAAGTTTTATAATTGGGAATATATACTATGTAGACAGACCTTTTGTACACAATAAAGTAAATTTATTAGTACCACATGTTACAGATGCATCATTTCCTAGTGACCATGCTACAGGAACAATGAGTATAGCTTTGGGACTTGCAAAATATAATAAGATACTTAGTACAATTTTAACTATATTATCATTAATTGTTGGTTTTTCAAGAGTTTATGTTGGAAACCATTATCCTATGGATGTAGTAGGTGCGTATATAATTGTTTTTGCAGTAAATTATATTTATAATTTGAAATTAAGAAGTAAGATTGACAATTTATATGAACTAGTTGAGAAGAAAATAGCAGAAAGATTTGGAATCAAATCGTTCTACGAGACTGTAAACAGATAAGTTAAAACTTCATAAGAAAATCTTTTATAGAAATTTTTCATTAAGATAAATCCTCTTTTTTATAAAGCAATGGTAGGTTCTGTTCTCCTACCATTGTTTTTTTATATTAAATATATATTTTAACGTAATTAAATAATAAATTATAGAAATATTTTTTTATATAAATCTAGTAATAAGAAATACTATCTACATAAGTTCTTTGGAGGTGATACTTTTGAAAAAAATTGCGTTTGTAATAAGTTTTTTAACTGTAGTAGCATCCTTTGTAGTTCAATACAATGTATATGCGATAACCATAGAAACACAATTGCTAATAACAAACGACTCAAAAGAAATTATTTATAGAGATGTAGTTCTTTCATTAATTGTTCCATATATGAAAAAAGAAATTAATAATTATTATAAAGAGTATTTGACAGAGTCTCCTACAATAGCTCCGTATAGTGTTGATATAATAAATGTGAAAAGGATAGGTGGAAATAGAATTCAATTGGATGTAATTACACATCCGTATGTTGGGCCTCATATTACTGTTGGTGATGATAGAATGATAATTGAGATTGCAGCATATGGTTCAATTGAGATAAAGAATTTTGAACATGTAAAAAGTCATCCGTTGCCTTGGAATTGGAAATACATAATAAAGAAACCTTATTAAATAAAAATATTTTATAATAATTTTAATTCACAACATTATTAAAGGAAGAATAAAAAGATTTAAATCATAATTCTACTGACTATGCAAAGTTTAATAGAAAATTTTATTATAGACCACATACACCCATTCATACGCACAATTTTATATAAATGAAAGATTAAATATTAATATTATAATTTAATCTGAACATTACTAATGTTATCTATGTATTAAAAGAATGGATTAAATTCGAATAATAATAAGAGTACTAAAAAGTCATCATGTTTATTTAGTACTCTTATTATTATGTGAAAATTAAAATAAGCATTCGGTGTTTATATTACAATTTAAGAAAAATAATAAGCTCCACCTAATAGGGCTTATGGTAAGGAGAAATCAGTAAAGATAATTAATCTGCTTCCATTTATATTATATGAAGTAGTGATACAAATGTGAAAAAGAAATTATGAAGTTATAATAATAAAATGTAGTGGGTAATAAAAGAAAAATACATTATCTAAATGAATAGTGTGTTTTTTGATTTGAATTCAAATACGAGAAGTGAATTCAGAGAGTAGCTTTTTTTAATGATATAGAGTTGGGACTTACAATTATAACAGATGAGAAGAATAAGTTAAATGAAATATCAAAGGATAAGCACGTTGCTTTTGATAATCTGCCTAAAGGTAAATCTATAAATACAATTAGCGAAATTAACAACCCAGAAAGTGTACAGACTGAAGAAGCGTTATCTAAAAGTCTAGGGATGGGTTATTTGAGAATAACTGTAACTGACCATGAAAAACCATTAGATGATCAAGTAGATTTATTTGTTGAATCAGTAAAAAATCTTCCACAGGATACTTGGTTACATTTTCACTGTAGAGGAGGAGCTGGAAGAACTACTACTTTTATGGCAATGTATGATATGATGCATAATGCAAAGAATGTTAGCTTTGAAGATATAATGAAACGCCAAACTTTAATAGGTGAATCAGATTTATTAAAAGGTGAAGATCAAGATGAAAGCAAAGATAGATCAAATTTTATGAATGTTTTTTATAACTATTGTAAGGATAATAAAGATGGATTTCAAACATCATGGTCTGAGTGGATTAAAAATAATAAAAAATAGTACTGCTAAAATTTAATTAATATTTTTTGTGTACGTTATTTTTGTTTTGTTCGAAAGTATAATTTAATCTACCTATTATGTTCATATTTCTATATATATTTATTTTACAGGATATTTTTATATTCATAATAATTTTGGTACTTAATCCACCACCTAAAAAAGAGACAGGTCATCAGCAAGAAATTCTAGAGACTTAGATGGATTTTCAGGCAAACTCTAACTTCATTTAAGTCGAGAATTTCTAAGCATTATACTAACCTTCTATTTGGGTACCCGATGGAGCGCAATAAGGCAAGTACACTTCGCTAAATAAGTCGTTGTCCCGTAAATGTCCAAGCTAAAATATTAAAGGCCATGAATTTTTATGGCCTTTTTGAGTTACTAGAAACTATGAAAAATTAAGTTTATTCTTTAATTTCAGCTAGGACACTTCGGGAAACGTTATTTAGCTAAATGTACATGCCTTCTTTGTTGTATTAGGATTTCTTGATGTAAATCATGGAGAAGGAGGTGTTAATATGGTTTTTGGTGTATTGTGTTAATTGAGACAATAATGCATGCGCAGATAAATATTTTTTTGTGAAACGTGGGAATATGAATGGAGAGTTAATGTTTTTCTTTCCGAAGGGAATCATTTAAATGTACTTCTAAACTCTAACTCCAGAAAGAGTCAATATGTAATACTAAGGAGCTTTGCTCCAAATATTACACTGACACTTTCTTCAGGTGTTAATTTAAGTGTAGTGAGAGGATTAAAGGCTGCGCCTTAAATCCGATGAATAATAGAAAGCATATGAAATATAGATTATTTTAAAGATTATGAAGAGGTTCTGTTTGGGATATTACCTGATCAATGGAGAAGCAATGCATGCGCATACAGGAAATGGCGCCTTGGACTTGCCACCACCAGGATAGAGATAAGATTTGATAGAAGGCGGTGGCAGGTCCACAATGTACTTGCTTGCCTGCTAGTCCTCATTAGCAATGGCGTTGTTTTCACTTAAGAAATCCAATCACTAAAAATAATAAAAATAAATATTAGAGAGGAAATTATTTTTAGTGATGCGATTTATTGCGCTTCAACAACACTCATAACTAATAATGACAGATAGAAAAGCAAGTACATTGACGACGCCCATATGAAATGAAAGTCTTCAAAATAGAAATTATGTTGATGCGTAGTCTGTAGATTTGGCGTAGTAAGTAATAAAAAAGATGATCTTTGAAAACTGAATAATATGATTTTACAATTTGTGTTATAATTAATTCATAATGGTAATTTCTGACGAATTAATTATAAGGAGGAGTAAACAATGAATTCACAAAAATTTATTTTTACTTGGGAAAAAACACAAGAGAAAGGGATTGCATTATATATATTTAAATATGTGATTTTAATAGTAACTATGTCTGTAATTGGTAAGGTAATAGGCGATTATATAGGTAGTAAGACTATTTTTAAAACCTTTAGCCTTCTAGACTATGTCGGATTACTTTTTATATGCTTTATTGGTATTTTAATAGGATTATTTTCGTGGAATCGCAATAGAACCCGATATAAAGAATCAATAAAAATTGTTAATAGTAACAAATAAAATTTAGTCTGTTTTTAAAAGAGTTGAGTTATTAATGAATAATATTCCTAAATTATGAATCACTAAAAACAAATAGCAAATTGTAAAATCGTATTATTCAAGAGACTGAATTTACGATTTTTTTACTACGCAATTTGTAGATATGGCGTAGTAAATTATATAAATGTTCTTTGAAAATTGAATAATATGATATTTACAATTTATTTATAATAGTAAAACAGCGTGCACTTATAATTTTTTTTCGAGTAAATGAAAGTAGGGATAGTGAATGAAAAATATTAAATTTGTATATAGCGCAATTTTTATATTAGGTATATTCCTTTTGTTAACAGGTTGCAGTTCTAAAACCAATAGCAATGAAGTTAAGGAAAACCCAGTAATCAATAATCATGATTTTACTAATACTAATGAAGTTGATTTAAATTTAAAACTAGAATCAACTAGTCGTGGTCGTAGTCCACTATGTGATAATATTGATATTAATAAAAATATATATGTAAACAAAGGCAATATGACTAACGATGGAATTATTAGTTCAATTATGGCGATTTTATTCGATAGATACAAGGGGTTAAATGATTCAAATGTTGCAATTGAAGATTATGAAATAAAGAAAATAGATACTGTTGTAGAAACAAAAGAAGGATCTGTTTTTGGAGTATTATATTCAGTTAAAGGCACTAAAACAAGAACAAGATGGGACAGTAATAATCAGTCAGATAAATGGACACCAACAAAGACCATATATTGCAGTTATTATAAACAAGGTGATAAATATGAATTAAATATTATTGGTGAAAATCCTCTTTATTATAAAGGGCATGGGGATAAATTAAATACAGAGGATATTATAAAAAAATTATTTGAGCAGGAATATTTATTGCCACGAACATTTGATAGTGATGAAGGTTCTGTACTATTATCTTATAGTATAGATAGGATTGAACCTATTATATCTAAAGATAATATTAAAGATACATTTAACATAGACTATTCAATACAGGGGATAAAAGGAAAGTGTTTCTGGGTTTTTGCTGATAAAGATGGTAAGGGCAATGGTACTATGTATAGAAAATTAGTATCAATAGGTGATTTTTATGAAATACAATATGTAGATTAAATATTAATATTTTATAATATTCTTAAATCATAAATCAATAAAATTAAATAACAAATTGTAAAATCGTATTATTCAAGAAAGATTGAATTTGCAATTTTTTTAATGCCGTAATTCTAATAATGGATAAAATATAAAAAAATAGAAGAGGAAGAATAAAAAGATTTGAATTTATATTCCCCCCTTACTATGTAAAATTTAATCAAAGACGTTATCATAGACCACATGTCCTCATATCCTCATGCAAACACACAATTACCAATAAAGGAGATTCTAGAAATAATACCGTATGGGAAAGTCAGTCTTAAATTAACTTTTATGAAAATATTACATTACCATCAGTAAAGATTATAATTGAAGAAGTGTATGTAAGTGGAGGTAAAGTCTGTTGGGCAACTCGAGTATTTAATCTTAATAGAGCTTCCATAGTTTGGTCTGAGTCAACAACCATAACTATAGCTTTATTAGTAGATGCCCCAAGTTTTATAGTAATAGGTGAATTGGCCGGTAAACCTGTATCGCTCCAAGTGTAAATGCCTTGTTTAAATGTTTTAGGTTCAGCAGATACGCCTGTAATATTAAAGTAAGTTGATATAAAGAAAAAGATTAAAAATATAGAAATAAATTTTTTCATTGCTTTACCACCTTTAATGTTAAAGTTTATTTAATATATCATTGTTATTATGTCAACTTAGGGATGAAATATTCAAAATGTAGATTAAACAAAAAATGCCCCAATAAGGTGGCATGTATGTATGTAATAATTAATATTTGCGGGGTATTTATATTATAAGTTAATATATCTTAAATAATAATAATAATTTACAATACTAATAAAGGCGGCAGATAATATAAATTTGATTTTGTAATATTGCTGTCACAAATCTCAAGTATTATATAAATATAAAGTAGTTAAATATTATTTACCCCTTATTAAATAAATATTAACCAGTATTCAGAATGGTCTAGTACACTCTAGTAGATCATTCTTTTTTATTTATACGGCTAGATAATTCATGTAATATGGAAGTACTAAAAATGAAATTTTAAACAAGCTCTATTAATAAAAGTAATTTCAATATATAAATATAGTGATGAATAGAAAAGATGGATTTTAAGTTTATAGTAACGGAGCTTATCTAAAATAATGTTTTTTGGAAGAGCGATTATACCAATAAAAAATAAATATTGTAAAGGTGGTTGCGAACTCTCACCCCTGTACAATATTTATTTTTTATGGAGCTTAAGTATTTGCCCCAAAAACAACAGAGACTCGTCTTATAATTTCGGTAATTAATTCTGTAGTTTGTGCTATATTAAATGGAAACAAAGCAAACCTGAAGAGGACCTCTTCAGGCTTATTTTATTTCAAGTTCTAGTTGCATTGGTCTTGTATCAAGGTAATGTTCATATTCTATTTTATAGTATATGATTAACTTTCTTCTGCTTTCATATGGTAGTGTATTTACAAGTGAATCAAATTGAGCTTTTGATACAAAGCCTTTTTCTTTTATAAGCCATGTTGCAAATGTATCATGTTATATGAAAAAAACTATATAATATGTATAATATAGAGTTTATCAATGGGAGCGGTCTTGGACTGGCTTTTTTAATATTTCTAAATAATTAAAAGTAGATAATAGCTCTGAAAATCGTATCATTAAAAATAATTTCCCTGTAATACAATTTATTATTTTTAGTGATTGGATTTTTAGAGCGTAAAACCATATAATCAAACATTATAGTAATTAATATAAGCCTGTACAAGATAGGCATGCCGTCACATTACTAATACTTTCTTATATAATTGTGATGGCATGTCTAAGCCTCCAAAAATTCTTGTCAGCTTGTCTGGCCAACTAAACATTATCTTTACATTTTCCTATACCATAAACAATAATTTAACAATGAACTAAAAAAAGAACCATAAACAAAAGTTCCAGTCAGAGGGATGGATAAATATTCTATACATATTTTAAAGAAAGAATTTAACTGCATAGTTACTTAATTATAAGTTATTCATGAAAATCTCCATCCCGAAGTGCCTCACCGGGAACCCAAACAATGGAATAGTCTAATGCGTACAGATTCTTACTTTGTAAAAGGCTCCGAGTGATGAGGAGACTTTTACAATGTTAGAAGTCTGTAGCTGTATGACCTGTCCGTTTTTGGGTGGTGGATGCGGCACCCGAAGAATTCAAAAGAAAATAAACCTGTCCTTTAAAAAATTAGTATATAGGTATATCAATAACATCTATAACATAAGAGCATAGATAAAATATAATTAATCACAAACTATTTAGTGGTATACAAAGATAATTTAAATTAAGCACGTAGAAATAAAAATAAACTGATAGAGGGCACAGCCACAAGGAGCACGCTGTGCTCCAATATATTTATTCCTTGCTGCCGCAGGCTATAAGAATTAATGAGAAGTTCAAGACATATAGAGTTTACAAATGCTTAGAATATACTATCGTGACATATAGGTTCTAAAAGTAATAAAATATATAAAATAGCTTGAACTTCTCTTCATTAGGAGCAAAGCGACGTTATTGTATTACAAAAGATGGACTGAATAAAGCTATATCTAAATTTGAAAATATATTATCACTATAATAGCTTTATTCTGTCCATCTTAACTCCTATAGATTGAACAGTGAGAAGTTTATGTGTATTGAATATATAAAATTTTTAGTTATAAATATTCTTCATATTTAAATATAACAATAAAACTAAAAAAGAAAAATATAATAGATATTCATAGAAAAAGCAGAGATATATTAAAGAAAGTTATAATGAAGTAAAATAAAAAGTTTTTTAATTATGAATATTCAAAAAAGAGTTTCACAGTGAAGATAGAATTTGTAGTATGATGATAATTAGTTTTGATTTATTTAATTTAAATATATACAAATAATAGATTGTATAAGAGCCCCTTACAAATTAAGAGGGTTCTTTTTGTGCATATAAAACAAAAATACTTACAGTTTAATACATAATTCTCTTTAATTGTTATAATTGGATGACGAAAGGAGGGGTATTATGAAAGAAATGGAGAACATAAATAATAAAATTAATGTGATGAGAAAATTATTACAGGACCTGATTAATGAAAAATCAAATCTATTAGATCCTGACGTAATTTTAGCAAGTCAAGAATTGGATGAAATTTTGAATGAGTACAACAAACTAATTAGCAAAGTAGAAAAGTAAAACGAAGAGGAGAAATTTTAAAATTTCTCCTTGTATAATAACTAAAACTCGTCTTATAAAGTGTACATATTTTCAGGAATTACACTATACCTTTTTTGTTAACTAAAAAAGATTAATATAGATAACGCTTTCTTCTAAATGTGTAGAAATAAATATTTATAAATTTTAATGAGAATAATACTATTATATAAAATGAAGGAGATGATTTCAGATGAGAACATTCAGAAGAATATTAGTAATTTTATATTTAATATTTATTATATATGAAATGCCATATAGAGATATTGAGGTAAAAGGTGAGGAAAACTTATTTAGACAAAATCATGCAACAGTAGTAGATGTAGTATTATATGACTTTAAAGATAAGTATATTTCCTTGGTTAAACAAAACTTAGAAGAAATTCAAAATCAAAATAAGGGGAAAGTTAAGTTTAATTTCTATGATAGCAAGGGGAACCAAGCAATACAAAATGAAATTCTTAGTAATTTAGAAAATAATCTTCAAGATATTATTTTAATTAATTTGGTTGATACAAAAGCTACTCAAGAAGTAATTGATCGTTTTAAGCAACGAGGGATACCTATCATTTTCTTTAATCGTGAACCTCTTTCAACTGAAGCAATTAAATCCTATGAAAAAGCTTATTATGTTGGAACAAATGCAAAAGAAGCAGGAAATTTGCAAGGACAAATTCTTGTTAATTTGTGGAATCATAAAAGAACGTCCATTGATATTAATAATAATGGTGTTTTGCAATATGCTATATTACGCGGTCCTCAAAATAACATAGAAGCTCAAGAAAGAACAGAATTTTCAATTAAAGCTCTTGAAAAAGCAGGAATACAAATAGCACAAATTGCATCAACTATTGGTAACTGGGAGAGAGATCTGGCTAGGACAAATATTAGTGCTTTATTCTTGCAATATGATAATAGAATAGAAGCGATAATTGCAAATAATGATGAGATGGCCATAGGAGCTATTGAGGCATTGCAAAAATACGGATACAATTTAGGTGATCCAAAGAAAACAATAGCTGTTGTAGGAGTGGATGCAACACCTGATGCTCAAGAATTGATAAAAAATGGGAGGATGGCAGGTTCAGTCTTTCAAGATCCTTCGGAAATGGCAAAAGCTATTTATACTATAGGCTTAAATGTATTTCAGGGTAATCCTCCACTTCTAGACACACAGTATAAATTTGATGAGACAGGAAAGGCAGTTAGATTACCATATAAGGAGTACATAGGATAATAAAGTGATTTTAATATAATTAATGCATATAGATACTTATTTTGTTAGACCTTACTAGTTGAATTACATAGATAATGTTTTTGTTTAGCATTATAATAAAGAAGAATGAATTAGTTTATCCCATTATACTAAGCATTCCACTATCAATCTTTATCAGGATACAGATAAATATATATCTGTATCTTTTTATTTATAATAACATCAGCAATTGGCGATTGTGATTATGAATTTAAATATAGATCTGAACAGTTTCTTATAAAGTGTAGAATGGTCAATTTTGGTGTAACTGTATTTGAAATAGATTTACTAGAAAGTTGTTATTAAGATTAAATTATAATTGTAATAGTTATGAAGTATGCTGTATATTTTTAATTTTTGACATGTTTGGTAATTGTAGTAGTTTTCTATGGGATGTAATTATGAAGATTATTATATTTTAGAGCTTAAATAAAATTGTTAGAAGACCTAGTATTTTTAAAAGATTTAAAATACCAGATCCTTTTGACTATTTCAACATACGCAAAATATGATTAAATTTATATAATATTTTACGTTCGGAATGTTTAAATAAATTATATATTTGGCGACTGCTTCAATGAGTCAAAGGTATGCATGGAACGATATTTATATTTTTATATTATGTAAAGGAGAGTGCATTAAAATCATTTGATAATGATGATGTGTTTGTAGAATTTATTAATCATATAAGTGAAGATTATATAGTTAAAGATAGAAAAATGAATATAGGATGCAGCGTTGGAGGTGCTTTTTTTCCACTGCAAGGTATGATCCAATGGAAATAGTAAAGATGGCGGATCAATGCATGTATGAATCTAAAAGAAGCGGTAAAAATAGATATACTTTTTATTATGAAAAATAATTTGAATAATATAAGTATTTAAAACTAGCAAGAATCATGGGTGGGATGCTTTGCGGTACTTTAAGTTTATAAAATGAAAGTTCATCATTTTCTGTGATGAACTTGTATTATTTTCATATTAATAAACTATTATCATAATACGTTGTTAATAAATTAATATCCGTATATAAATTAAATGTTCCTACATTCCATATATTATATATGTAGTTCAAATAACACTGCTTGCGATTTATAATTAAGTATTTTAACAATAATGTTCCTAATTTTAATTTAGTAGTATAATAATATACCTATTAGTTCAGTTTATTTTTATGATTAGTCTAGTGATCATAATTTTTATAAAATGTATACATCACCATTACCGATTATTGTGATTCTATAATCAGGCTCAAATGGGATCAGATTATATTTTTGCGAATTAGGAGATAAGTATAAAGCTTGAACAGCACGAAAATTTTTATCGAATATAACTATATAAACATCTTTATCACTTGAAGCATTTTGAACATTATATGTATTAGTGTTTATGGCAAAGTTTTTTAAATCATCTGGAGTGTACACACCTTGGTTGTATATGTTGCTTGGAGTAGGGTCTGCTAGAGCTATATTAGGAGAAAAACATAATAAAACTAATAATAAAGATATAATATTCTTCATTTAAATACCACCTTTCATATTTAGTATGGCACTAAATTTCAATAAAATTCCTTAATATTAGAGCATAAAAATTATAGAAAAATGTAAATATCAGTTATAGTAAATTCAAATACTACCTATTTTAATTATATATTATTTCTTAATTAAGTATGCAGTCTTACATAATGGAAGTGGTTAAAATGCATAAAAGATTAAAAGCTAATAGGAATGTTACAAACTACAAAAAACAATTAATGAACAAATTATTAGTAAATTTATATAAAAAAGTATAAATTTTGGATTAAATTCTTATTTGAGAGTGCTATAATATAATTAAGGCAAAAAATAAAAAAATTGAGTTCTTATTTAAGAATTTAGGAATGGGGAGAATAGAGATAAATCTTTATTCTCTTTATTTTTTTATATCAAATATAAAACTAATAACTGCCATGAGATAATAGTTAGTTTACTTCATAATATATAGTTTAAGTACGGAAAAAAAGGATTGGCAACAGAAGTTTTAGTAGTTGTGGGAATTCCAATGTACTTGGAGCTGTAGAAATTATAGAATTCAATAGAACACTTGGCGAGAATAATGCTGATCCTAAAAGAAACTATTTTATGGTAGATGCGTTAGAAGATGCATATAATCAAGAATATTATTCTGGTGGGGAAGCTAGAAGCGAAGAAGGATATTGCCAAGGATATCAAAAAGGATGTAAAACACTAAACAAAAAGCTTTGGATTGTATAAGAAACATTAATTGATGCCCCAAAATATATTTATTATTTAGTAAGTTTACTAAGTAACCCAAAAAGAGGTAGGAAAAAATCAGGTAAGAATAATAATGCTATCTTTTGCTATTAAAAATAGAAAATTGTGAATTACACATTTGAGATGAATCTATTATACAATTCAATAAATATATTAAAATTTGAAAAAAATTATTTAAAATTGAAGAATGTAAATGGTTACTGTGATATAATATATAAAAATGGTTTTTGGAGGAGAAATTTGTGGAAAAATGTGATGGCGATTTAAATATGTTAGAATTAAGAGATATTATTGATTTGAACTTTCTTCAAAAGTTTCAAGATGAATTTGCACAAAGTATGGATATTGCGAGTGTAACAGTGGATAAAAATGGAGCTCCGGTTACAATGCCAAGTAGTTATACTAATATATGTTCTAATCTTACTCAATCGACACAACTTGGGAAAAATCGATGTGCACAATGCCATGCCAGTGCTGGAGAGGAAGCATTTAGAACTGGAAAACCCTATATTTATAAATGTCATTCAGGACTTATTGATTTTGCAGCACCAATAATAGTTAAAGGAACTCTTATTGGCACAATTCTTGGTGGTCAAATTCTCTTTGATAATCCTAAAGAATCTGAGTTTAAACATACTGCAAGAGAGCTTGGTTTAGAAGAAGAAGAATATTATATTGCAGCTAAAGAGGTGAAGATAGTAGAGGAGAAAAAGATTAAGTCAGCAGCCGAAGTTTTATTTTCGGTAGCCAATACATTATCTCAAGAAGGATATCAACGGTTAAAGATTACGGAATTAACTGGAACCCTTACAGAAAGCTTTGAACAAATATCTTCTGCAACCCAACATCTTGCTGCATCATCAATGGAAGTTACTGAAAATCAAAATTTATTAAATAGTGAAATAGTAAAGGTACGAGAACTCTCTAATAAAATAAATGTTATTTTGGGTTATATAAAAGACATAACCAATCAAACAAAAATGCTTGGACTTAACGCTTCAATTGAAGCAGCAAGAGTTGGGGATTTGGGAAAAGGATTTTCTGTTGTTGCAAAGGAAATTAGGAATTTAGCAGAAAATTCTAGAGAAACATCAAAAAATATTGCTGAGTTGGTGAAAAAAATACAGGAATCAGTAGAAAAGACTATGCAGGTATCCAATACTACACTAGATATAACTGAGCAACAATCAGCTGCAATAGAAGAAACAAATGCTAGTGTTGAGGAATTAACAAGTTTTACTATAGAATTAGATAAATTAGCTAAATCACAGTAAATTATAAAATATGAATCTTATCAATAATATAATGTGTTCCCCATTTTGGGGATCTTTTTATTCTTTAGGAACTTCTCATGAAGCAAAAACTTCTCAGAGTATAATAAAATAGTTTTATTAAAAATTATAATTGAGTAATCATATTCAAGTGGAGGTAAAACTTGTTAAGAGGTTTTTGGATTCAATCTTAATAGTTTTACTGGGATCGATTACTAAGATTGTAGCCAAACTATTATTAGCTGTGATTCTTACATTAATGGGGGTGCTAATTAATAAAATTTGTATCTCTTGCATTATAAATGTCAGTAATAATAGTTTGGGGAGGAACGGCAAGTGCAACAGGTATATTTATGTTAAAGAATAAAGTTATAAAGATAAAAAAATATTATAATATTAATAGTATTGGTTTATATCAAATGACAGCTAGGAAATTTTAGCTTGCTTAAAAGTTAATTTAACGTCACCATATATTATAAATTTGTAGTCAGGTTTAATTGGAATTAATGGATTTCTGGTAGAACTAGGTGGTATTCTTATAAATTGCTCTACATTTTTACTAGAATTAATAATAAATAATAAACCATCAACGTAAGGTTCATTATTTTCTACAATGTAAGTAACATTATCAGAAAGATTAAGATCTTTCATTGTATAAAAACCTTGGGAATATATTTTTGTTTGAGCAAATGTATTTACTGTATTGATAGTAAATGATAGAAAGAAAAAAATAGAAAATACAATAACAGATTTTCTCATATTATTATCCACCTTTCATAACTTAAGGAGTATTCAAATAATTAGTTGAATTTATTATATGGAGTATAGATAAATATATTCGTTATAGAAAGGAGGATACTTGTGTTAAATAAGAAAGAAATTAAATATTTTAAGTTTATTCTGAAAAAAGAGAATTGCAAATTAGAATCAAATATTAAATTCTTTAAATCAAAAGGGGCTAATCTTGATGAGATATGTCAAGAAGAACAGAAGAGGCAAGAAAATGATTTGTCTGAAAATAAAGAGACAATTATAAAATTAGATAAAATGTTAAGAGAAATATGTAACTAAATATTTAACCAATTGAATAATATTGAAAGAGCATATAAAAGCCCCAATTAAGGGGCAGAAAATGAATAGACTAAAGTATAAGATAACTATTAAATTAGAGCTACTAAAAGAGAAAATAATATTTTGAGGATTATATTTAATTATATGAAGATGATTCTAAACATGGATAAATAACTTGTAATCTTAAAAAGTGAACTTAAGTCAATGATACTGGACTGTTGCCATAAATTATGACATATGAGTCATAGGCAAGAGGTTTCAAAAAATGCTAATTTGATTGAGGATCCAGCTTTACTAATTTTGTATAATCTGGTTTGTATCAATAATAATAATTATAACTTTGTCATTAATATTAGTGATCTTGGCTGTTAGAGAAGAGGTGATTTTCAATTTTTCATCTCTTACATCATGTGTGTCTTGAGTAATAACTACAGGAGAAGCATGAACAATAGTCATGATAAGAATAAAGAAGTAAGAATTGATATGATGAATTTCTTAATTATAGTAAAGACCTTTCACGACTTAAAATTAATAGATCTGATAACTAAATACCAATTCATAACAGTAAATAAGCTCTTACAAAGAAGAAATTAAGATAAAACATGTTTAGAAATAATTTAAATATATGAGTTAAACTTTCTGTGTAAGAGTACTTTTGAAGTCCTATTTCGTAACCGCAGCGTTTAATCTCTTTAAATCTTCCTTTGCTTATGATACTAAAGCTCTATTAATTCACTATTTTTCTTTTTAAACTGATTTAAAATACAACTAGCAATCATATAGAAAAAGAGGGATTTAGGTCTCAATGTGTAATACTATACTTTAGATTATTTATGCTTATGTTATAAAAAATAAGGGGTGGTATACAAATGAAGTACTTATTAAATGAAAATGAAATGCTAGAAGAATGGGAAAGCTTTATATCAATTGTAAATAAAAATGCTATAGCAAGAAGCATTACATTGGAATCATGGAAGAGGTGTAATGATTTAGGATTAGAGCGTGATAAAATTAAATTTAAGTTCTTGCGTGATGGAGATCTTAAACAAAAGGTGCAAGAAAATTCGCATTTAATTGAAGCTTCGAAGTTGTATATGGATTCTTTGTCTACTAGCTTAATTGATATACCACATATAGTTGCTTTAGCAGATAATGAAGGATGGATAATTGATTTAAGAGGAACACCAGAAGAATTTTGGGGAAAGCAGGAAGTTCTCTGCCTTGGTGCGAATTGGTCAGAAGAAAACATAGGAAATAATGGAGTGGGAACAGCTATCGCCATAGGAGAACCAATCCTTGTTTATGGAAGAGAACATTATGCAACTGCTTATGCTGGTTGCTCATGTATAGGTGCGCCTATTATATATAATGGTAACATTATAGGAGCGGTGGATATAAGTGTACCGGTTAAGTATGCAAATCCAGCAAGACTTCATATACTTATTGCATGCGTAAATTCAATTGAATCTACAATTATGCATATTAATAATAATGACTCTGAATTGGTTTCAATTAACATGAATCCATCGATAATAAGTGAGTTAATTGCAACAACTATCCATGATCTAAAAAATCCATTAGCTGTAATTAGAGGATTAGGACAGTTAGGAAAGTTGAATTCAGATAAATCTAAAGTTGATAATTACCTTAATAGGATAATTAAACAAGTTGATGAAATGAATGATATGGTTATTGAACTCTTAAGCATATTTAAACCGGAGAAACTTATAGCACAAAAAGTAGCATCTACATTAGAAGAAATCTTATTCTCGTTTGAGCCCATTTGCGAGTCAAAAAAAATCAAGTTATATTTACATAAAAATGAAGATAATTATGTAAATATATCTGAAAAACTTTTAAAGAGAGCAATCGAAAATATTATCAATAATGCGGTTCAAATAATGGATGAAGGTGGAACAATTGAAATTTTAACAGAACAAGATGGGGATTTTATAATAATATCAATTAAGGATACTGCAGGAGGTATACCAGAAGAATTAAGTGAAACTTTATTTGAACCATTTACTTTTAGAAGAAGTGGTGGGACAGGATTGGGCTTGTTTATGGCATATCATACAATTACAAATGTTCATAAGGGTCAGATATGGTTTGAAACAGAATTACAGAGAGGGACTACATTTTTTATAAAATTACCGATATCTAAAGACTTTGAAAGTTCAAGAATAAAAGAATATAGATTGGTTTGATTTATTTTAATTAAATAATACCATCTTATAAAGAATTTGTAAGAGTAGAGATAAAAGAATAAAATACTACTTTTATGACAACAAATGATAAAAAAACGAGCAATATTAATTTTAATAATAATGGGAATACATAGAGGAATAGGAGCATTCAAAAGTTTTACAAAAAGGAATAAACAAATGAATGAAAAATTGGATGCCATTTTAGAAGAACTAGAAAAAACAAGAAGTGAATTTGAGGTGGCTTCCCAAAAATGTTTCTTGAGATTATACTATTAGGAAGTGAATACATATGAAGTTAAAAAGGCCAGCATTAGTAACATTCATTGCATATTTAAATTTGCTAGGTACATTTTTTATAATAATATCAGTTTTTCCAATACAAAAACTTATTGAACAATTCGGTATTCTTATTATTCCAATATCGGATTCATTGGATGCTGCAATTAGAATATCAAGTGCTCTAGTCATGTTAATAATATCATACGGATATTTTAGACTTAAAAAATGGGGTTATGGTTTAATGATAACTTATAATTTATTCTTTTTAGTGTTATCTATGATCTTTATAGCATTAAAGATTAAGAATTCATATAATGTGCAAGGAATAATACAATCACTTGTGGGACTAATAATTACATTTCCATCTAAACGGTACTTTATTAAAGAAAATGAAGAGTTGTAATATTAATAAGTCGTGTATCATTTTATAGTCTAAATTCAAATTAAACTACTAAGTTTTGTTTTCATAATATAAGCAAAGTTTAAAAGCAATAAACACTTCAAAATGTTTATTGCCTTTTTACTCATGCCACTTTATGAGAATCATCAGTAGAACTCTCTGTATCGATAGCTACTCCAAGTTTAGCTGATATTATAGTATTTAACTTATTAATTGAACTTGATAAGCTAACAATTTGTTTCTCTAAGCGTATTAGCAAATATGCAGATACAGCCACAGGAAAACCATTATTTACTATAAGATTAATTAAATCTGTTACTTCCATGATCACATCACCTCCTACAAAGGATATATGAAATAAAATATATTAGTTCATGTTAGAGAACAAATAATTATCTGAAATTAAAATAAATTACTGAGTGCCACCTTCATTTACAATATGGTTATGATAATAATCTATAGCAATATCAACTATGGTACTGACACATACAATAATATCTGGGTATATGCTTTTTAATTCATTTATTTTTCTTATGGTAGAACTTCTAAGGGTGTAGCTTCTTTTAATATTTGGAGTTTCACCATCAATGGCAGGAGTGGCACCATTAGGTATCAAACAGTTCCTTAGCAGAGCTTAAAGTATTTTTTATTTCTATGGAGTTAGTTATATTATTTTGAAAATTGCTGTTAATAGTTGAAGCTGTATTAGTTTGAGTATTGTTTTTAGGATCTTCTTGAATAGCAGCATTATTATTAGATTTACTATCAGAGCTAGTTTGAATAATATTAATATCAGAATCATCATCAAAAGAGAAAGAAGATATGCAGTCACCAGCTATAGGAGATTCACTAGTAAATCCGTATACTTCACCTTCATCATATTCAAAATCATTTTTAGGAACCTTTGATGTTTTTCTTCTAGCCATAAGTTATATACCCTCCTTGGCAGTATTTTTATGTATCTTCATAAAAGATATATGGTTATTTATCAGAGATTCTCAAATTCTAAAGAATTTGAGAATATAAATTTTTTAGAATTAAGGAATTTTAGAATGTAAGATTTTAAGAATATATATTCTTTAGAATTTAAGAACTTAAGAATTTGCTTATAAAATGCGGGTTAAGAGATTAGACATGTAAATTTAATTATGATTTTAATGTTACGTTGCAGTATAAAACATATATCAATAATATCAGAAGATTAAGTCTTAATATTTAGGAGTGTGCAGCAGTTAACTCTCACTATAAGAAATGAGAGTCTAGCTATCGGATAAATTTTCTTAAGCTGTAAATAAATTATTGGAGTGTGTTGTAAAAATGATTAGAGATGAAATTAAACTTAATCCAGAAGAAGTAGAGTGCTTTGATAAAAAGCAGATTGCTTTAGCAATTAGAAATTCGACTTTTAATGATGAACTTCAATGTTCTTTAATTACTGAAGGAATACTTAATAAATGTGAAGGATGTTCTCTTAAGTATATTTGTGATAGCATTGATCAAGTAGCTCAAAACTATATTGATAAGACTACAGATGTTATTAATAATTTTAATTTTGAATAAGTGGATATAGATTAATATAGTTATATAAAAATAAAAACTCCTAGGTTAGCCTTGGAGTTTTTACGCTTTGATGCTTTCATAATAATGAGATATATTGTTTAGTATTTTCTTTAGAATAGTGTTCTTTTTTAGGATAGCAGTAGAGTAGCACATATTTTTAAAATAAGCATATTCTTTTACAGTGTAATTTTTATAGAATACATAATCTATGAGTTCAAGTTCATCTTCATTTAAATCTTCATAATCACACATTTCACATAATGAAGTTTCAGTTGAGATTTCTTCTGAAGGAAGATTACTTTCAAAATTATCATATAGACTTAATGCATCATTACCTTCAGTAGATCTTCTAGTTTTAATTCTTTTGATTAAATCACTCATATTATTTTTAATGGCATTAGTAGCATAGGCAACGAATCTATGCTTTTCTATATTGTACATGTAAACAGATTTAAAAAGTGATTGGTAACATTCCTGCATAATATCATGTGCGTTATATCCATCAATGAAAGTTCTTTTAGAAATATTATAAATTAAAGTCCTAAATTATTCAGCTAATTTTTCTTTTGCTTCTTCATCATTATTCTTGCACTTGGTAACTAAAACTTCAATATAACTAAAATCCATATAAGCCTCCTTCCTCAACTAAGAGTTATAAATCAAATAATTTACATATATTGTGTTTGATGTTAAATTTACCTCTACATATAGTATATATGGTTAAAATTCATATAACGTATATGAGTAATTAAAAAAATTAAGAATTATAGGGAGAGATGTAAAATGAGCAATTTTATAATAGCAGTAGGTCATACTGCTAGTGGTAATGTTGGATGCGGAGTTATTGATAGGCTTGATGAGAGTAAGTGCACTAGAGAGATTGGAGCTTTAGTTACGCAGTATTTACAGGAGAAAGGCCACGGTGTTAATTTACTTAGGATTGATGAAGGCAATAAATATAACTGTGAAGATTGCTATATTAGATCAGTTCAAGCTAATCAAATAGCACAAACTATAGAAGTTAACCTTTATGTAGAAATTCATATTAATGCAGGAGGAGGTAGTGGTCCTGAAGTATTAGTATTTGGAAAATCAGAAGTAGCTAATCAATATGCTACGAAAGTCTGCAATGAATTATCAAGTACTCTAAATTTACCTAATAGAGGAGTAAAAATAAGAAACTTAATTGTTCTTAATAAAACTGTTATGCCTGCAATTTTAGTTGAATGTTTATTTGCTGATAGTGATGACGCAGACAAATATGATCCAGATATTATTGCAAGAGTTATCGTTAATGGATTAGTTGGAGATGAGGTTTATGGTAATGAAGAGTGGAAGAATGGGTGGAATCATAATGATGTTGGTTGGTGATATTGTACGGATATAGAGAATAAATACTATTACACTTCTCAAAATGGCTGGCAGGTTATTGAAGGGGAGTGGTATATTTTTGATGATAGGGGATATGCTTTGCAGAATTGCTGGTATCATGATGAAAACAATAATGTTTGGTATTACTTAGATGAAAATTGCATGATGGTTAGGGGAAATAAAGAAAAGCCGCTTTGGAAGTGTATTAATGGGAAATTTTATGCTTTTGATGAACATGGAAGATGGATAAAATGATATATTGATTTTAGAAAGAGATAAACAGGTTGATTTTTAGGTTTAGTATCTCTTGTTTAAGATAATCATTAAAATACACTAATAATAAATTTTTTAAATATCATCTATAGAAAATTTATTATTATTAAAGAATGCTCATGCCGATATAATCTGTCGATAATTCTCTGGATCCTAGAGCTAGTAGATTTGAAGATTGATGTAATTTATAGCCTCTTAGGAGGCCTTATTTTATATGGTTTTAAGATTTATTCAATTCATTTTATCATGTAATATCATAAAAAATTAACTGTTTTTTGTTGCATGAGTGCCATTAAAAGTAAAATTTATTTAATTGATTATATAATAAGTTGGAAATTAGTAAGTGATTAAACATTTGGAAATTTGTACATATTATATATAGAATTAGAAAATAAATATTTAAATTTATGTCCCAAATATTGAATTTATGTCCCAAGATGTAGTATAATAAATTAGGAGGTGACTGATATGAAGAAAAAAAATGTATTAAATTTAATAAAATATTATGCTGAAAAAAATGATGCTGGATTTAGAGATCAAGCGTATGAAATAGCAAGATATTTTGATGGGATTGGAAATTATCAGTTAGCTGAATATATAATGGCATTAATGTCGAATACCAATACTTTTGTTCCTCAAATAAGTGATAGTAATTCTAGTTTCTTTCGAAAAGTAGAGTATGGTACTGATTCGTTACCTTTACCAGAAGTTATTAAAGATGATGTTATTGGAATAGTAAATGCAATTGGTCATAATGCTGGTATTAATAAATTTTTATTTGAAGGCGCGCCAGGCACTGGAAAAACTGAAACTGCAAAGCAGATTGCACGAATATTAGAAAGAGATTTATTTATCGTGGATTTTGATTCTATAATTGATAGTAAACTTGGTCAGACATCTAAAAACATTGCTTCTCTTTTTGAAGAGATTCGTAATTTTTCACATCCTGAAAAATTAATCATTTTATTCGATGAAATTGATGCAATAGCTATTGATAGAATTAATTCAAATGATTTACGTGAAATGGGCAGGGCTACATCATCAGTATTAAAAGGAATGGATTCACTAAATGAAAATATAGTTTTAATTGCAACAACAAATTTATTTGATGCATTTGATAAAGCTTTGACTAGAAGATTTGATTCGGTTATTGATTTTAATAGATATAAGAGAGAAGATCTAATTGAAATTGGAGAAGCAATATTGAATGAATTGTTAGCTAAGTTCAAATTTGCTGGAAGAAATATGAGGTTGTTTAAAAAGATAATTAGTCTTATGGAAACAATACCTTACCCTGGGGAACTTAAAAATCTTTTAAAAACAGTTATTGCTTTTAGTAATCCGAGTAATGAATATGATTATTTAAAAAGATTATATAATAGCGTTAATAAAAAGAATTTAGAAATGGATTTAAAAGAACTTCAAAATGAAGGATTTACCACTAGAGAAATAGAGATATTGACAGGAATTTCTAAAAGTCAAGTTTCTAGAGAATTAAAGGAGTGATTATATGAATGACCTTTTACAATTAAAGGGCACGTTTGAACAAAAATCAAATAATTCAAGGCCTGGATCACCTGAATTGCCATCTGAAGCAACTGTAAAAGTTGAACACTTGGAAAAGCTAAAAAATGATTTAGAGGCTTTAAAAGAATTTTGGAGTGAAGATACAATTCTTAATGGAGCTCTAGTAAGTGTTTTTTATATAGACGTTATTGCTAAAAGTAGAAGAATATCAGGAACCTTAACAAAGGGCTCTATCACTGCAAATAGTTCTATAGTTGGTGCCAAATTTTCAAAATCAGATAGAATGAAACATATAATTACTCACTATGTGAGTTTGGAAATGTTAAATGAGTCCATAGAAAGATACAAAAAAAGTATAACTGTTTTGAAGAAACAGTTTAATGGTGTTATTAATTGCGAGGATGTTAAGAAATTAAATCAGAAAAAGATATCGTATGACAATAGTTTAATAGCAAAGACAAATTTTTTAAAAATAATTGTTGATGCTCATTATGTTGAAAAATTTTCTATTGTTATGCAAGAAGAGGAATTGAGAGAAAACTCAATTATTACAATTTATAAGACTGATACAGATACAATTGAGCTTATGGATAAAATAGGGATTAATCTTCTTTCTGCAAGATTGATTGATGATACTACAATGTTATTAACACCAGACCAATTAGCAATTTTAAAGCAAAAAGCGCCATATTTGATATCTATGGCTATAAGTGATATTTCAAAATTAACAAAAACAGATTTTGAGAATATCGATAGAGAAACTATTAATATTCCAAGTCCTAAAAATGAACCAACTATTGGTGTTATAGATACAATGTTTGATGAAAATGTATATTTTTCTGAATGGGTTGATTTTAAGAATATGGTTAGCAGTGATATAGAATTATCACAAGATGATTATTTTCATGGAACTGCTGTTTCATCAATTATTGTAGATGGGCCATCAATTAATCCCGATTTAGATGATGGTTGCGGAAGGTTTAAAGTTAGGCATTTTG
This sequence comes from Clostridium beijerinckii HUN142, assembly GCF_000621745.1. GTDB lineage: Bacteria > Bacillota > Clostridia > Clostridiales > Clostridiaceae > Clostridium > Clostridium beijerinckii_A. Next base: position 303,314 of record NZ_KK211335.1, read on the forward strand.
GTGTAGCGGCTGGAAGATACTTTAGTTCGTTTTCTATTCTGAGAGCTATTAATGAAATTATTAGTTCTAATAAAGATATAAAAGTATGGAATTTATCATTAGGAGCACCTGTAGAAGTTAATCCTAATTTTATATCACCAGAAGCAGCTATCTTAGACAAAATCCAATATGAAAATGATATTATTTTTATCATTGCAGGAACAAATAAAAATTCAATGAATAAAACAGTAGAGGCTATAGGAGCACCAGCTGATTCTATAAACTCACTAGTCGTTAATTCTGTAGACTTTGAAAATAAACCTGCTAAATATTCAAGAAAAGGTCCAGTATTATCTTTTTTTACTAAGCCAGATGTTAGTTATTATGGAGGAGATGGAAATAAAAAAATAAGAGTATGTACATCTATGGGAGAGGCCTTTGTAGCAGGAACTTCATTTGCAGCTCCGTGGATTTCAAGAAAAATGTCTTATTTAATTGATGTTTTAGGATTAAGTAGAGAGGTGGCAAAAGCATTAATAATAAATTCAGCTACTGGATGGCATCCTCAAAAAATATCTTCTTCATTAATTGGACATGGTGTTGTTCCTCAAAAAATTGATGACATATTAAAATCACCTAATGATGAAATTCGTTTTATATTATCAGGAGTATCGGAAAAGTATGATACATATAATTATAATTTGCCTGTTCCAATTGATAAAGAGAAACACCCTTTTATTGCAAAAGCAACTATGTGTTATTTTCCTTACTGTTCAAGGAATCAAGGCGTAGATTATACTAATACAGAACTTGATATATATTTTGGGAGAATTAATGGAAAAGAAATAAAGTCTATAAATAATAATCAACAATGCACAGATGGTAATCATCTATATGAAGGAAATGCACGGAAATTTTATAGAAAGTGGGATAATGTGAAACATATTATAGAGTTTGCCAAAAATAATAAACCTAAAAAGGTGTATGATAAAGGTATCTGGGGAATTAGTATAAAAACAAAAGAACGCCTTGAAGAGAAATTTGGGGATGGAATTAAGTTTGGTATTGTTGTTACGTTGAAAGAAATAAATGGCGTTAATAGAATAGAAGACTTCATTAGAAATTGTTCATTAAGAGGATGGTTAGTGAATAGAGTCGATATTGATAATAGAATTGATATTTATAACATAGCTGAAGAAAATATTGATTTTGATGATGTGTTTTAATTAATGTTTTAGTTTAGTAGACAAGCAGGTATTTGGAAAAAATTTAAAATCTTATGAAGAAGAAAAATAGAATTATATAAAATGGGAATATGTGACGAAGCTAATTAAAAATCAACGACTTAGGATAGTTATCATATGAAGGATTGTCAAAAAAATATGAAAAAGATGTGAAAGAAAAAATGATAAATATTTAAGATTTACTAAAGTTTTAAGAACAAATAAATTTTAGGAAGATGATAAGATCCCAAAGCAAAAAAGTCTTTGGGATTTTATTGATTTATTCAATATAATAAATTTAATTTGTGGTATAGAATATAAGTATTTTTATTTTATAGGTGTATAATTCGGTAATAATACATATACAATGGTGGGGGAATAATGATGAATTATTTAAGAAATTTATTATTAACATTAACAACAGTAGGAGCGGTATTAAGTTTTTATATAAAAGTATGTAGAGATTTTTTTATAGAAACCATCAAATTAAATTATAAGAATGTTCCAGGTAAGCAGTCAATTTTTGAAATAATTACAATATGGATTATGTATAGTAGCATAATTATATATATAGTTTGGGTTATAGTATTTATATTAACTAAAGGAAGTATGATGAATATAAAGTCTACAGATATAATAACTCAAGATAGAGTAGCATATTTAATTGCTGCAACAATACTTATTCTATTTTTGAATTCATTTTCATGTTTGGTAGTTAGTTTTTATATGCTAAGAAAATATTTTATTTATAAATTAGAGAGAAAATGTATAAAACGAGTAAGCAATAAGATGCGATTATGGATTAGGGGGAGCAAAATAACATCATCATTGTTATGCTTGATTGGTATGTTTGTAATAATATATTATCCAATGCTTCAAATGTCGTTATTAAAAGAAGATAGAAATTTTATATTTATAAACACACTTAGCGTAGAAGAAATATCTACATTTGCTACATATGGAATTATAGCGTTTATAAGCTTAACATTTTTTATAATATTAAATAGTATGGAGGAAATTGCAAAAACTTTAAATGAAAACTTCACTTACATAATTTTGACGGACACAGAAGAGATAGCATGCAATATTTATTTAGAATATAATGAGTATTATTTAGTATTTAGGAATGGAGTACAGAGATATATAAGTAAAAGTAAAGTTAAAGAAATAAATAAAAGTACTTACTATTATGCAGACAAGATTTTAATTTAAAAATATAGCAGAATTTATGTATAAGAATATAAATATTTTTTGTTATTGTAATAACTTACTCTTTGATATAAAATAGGTAAAAAAACAAGATGAATTTTAAAGGAGTGATTTTGTGAGTGGGATAATGTATTTGTACGTATCTGATAAAAATGGAGCACATAAAATACCTAAACCAAAGCGTTCCACTTATACATATAGTACAACTTATAAAGCAGTTCCTAGTTTAGCAAATGAAGAAGTATTACTTGTAATATTATGCTATGAAACAGTAAATCGTAAACCTCGTGAATTAGACCTTGTATCATTTCATAGGGCCAGATTGGATGGAAAAGGATGTTATATACAGGATAAAGAAGAGGTTAATAATTCTTTGATTAATTTTGTTAATTATGCTTTTGCAACTTCTGATGAGTTAGCTTTAAGAGATACAATCCCTATACCAGTTGCGCCTAAAAACATACCTACAGAAAACGAAAAAAATGCACTTTATTCATATGTTAAAGAAAATTATCCGAGCTTATGGACTAACTGCTCATATTTAGTAGAACAGAATGTTAAAAGTATGGAAAAGCATCATAATGAATTAAAAGAACTTGTTAAAGAAGCATATAAGAAGAAAATAATATAAAATATTAAATAAACAACTAAGGAATAAATTTATTAAGGAGCATTAAGTGCTCTTTGTGTCTGCGTCACTACATAATTCTTTTGTTATTTTTCTATGTAAGTAATTATCACTATATTCATATAAATATAATTAACTGTAAATATTTATTCTTATATATGCTAGTTGCTACTATATACATGTTTTCTAAAGGATAAGTTAATTTATTGAATAATTATATTGGCGCTTAACCAATCACCCCAAAAAGTACTGGTCATATAGCATATGTCTCTAAGCGTATAGGAGTTTTCCGGCAGCTCTAACCTAACATATACTAAGAGATATTATATATTAGACTAGTCTTTTGTTTGGCACCCGATGAGTTCAGAAGGTTAGTACACTTCGGGAAACGTTATTTAGCTGAAATGTATATGCCTTCTTTTCTGTATTAGGGTTTCGTGATGTAGATCATGAATAATATGTTACTATATTTTTAAGTGAATAATTTTAATTTTGAGTAAATAGAAAACATATATTAAAGAAACATAAGCCTTTATTGATATTGTTACAAAAGTGATTGGTAGCATTCCTGAATAATATCATATGAGTTATATCCATCAATGAGAGTTCTTTTTAAAATATTATAAATTAATGGACCGAATTCTTCAGCTAATTTTTCTTTTGCTCATTATTTTTCCATCTGGTAACTAAAGTTTCAATATAATCAAAATCCATATGAACCTCCATTATCAATAAGAGTCATAAATTTAATGAAATATCTTGCATATATTGTGTTTAATGCTAAATTAACTTCTACATATAGTATATATTGCTAGGTTACATATATCGGAGTATAAAAATAATTAGATTTATGTTGTTACTTAGGTTTAGATATTGAAGTTCTTGGTTGCAGCATCATATATCTGCTCTTTTTAAAGGTGTACAACTTAGATGTAAATATAAAAAACTAAAGATTGTAGAGGAGATAGGTAAAATTTAGGAGAGGATGGAAAGATGTATTGTGATTGTATTACACCTCATGGATGGGAGGTTGATGTGAGCGGAGCTTGGATTAAGTAATAACGATCTCATAGTTTAATTAAAAGTTAATTAGAGATTTTTAGAAAATATAGTGTAAATTATTGACATAACAATAAAAGTCAATATAATATAAAGTATAGGAACTAAGTAATTTATAGCATATCGAGAGTTTACTAGTTACTATAACAAGGCATAAAGCCGTAAGGTATCCCCTAAGTTCGTTTGAGCTTAGGGGTATCCTTTTTTTATAAGAAAAATAAAAAAAGGTTCGATATAAATGTATATAATTTAATATTATGTAAAGTATTAAAGGTAGGAGGAGTTATGATGAAGGAAGATGTAAATTATAGATTAGGGTTAGATATAGGGATTACTTCCGTAGGTTGGTCAGTAATAAATTTGGATAAGAAACGAATAGAAGATTTGGGAGTAAGAATTTTTAATGCAGCAGAAAATTCTAAAGATGGAGCTTCTTTAGCATTGCCAAGAAGGTTAGCAAGAGGCAGAAGAAGATTATTTAGAAGAAAATCCTATAGGGTTGATAGGGTAAAAAAATTACTTATGGAAGCAAATATTTTAATCACAGATAAAAATATTTTAATCAGAGAAGAACGTGAAAAATTTTTTGCTGAATTTTTTAAGAAATGCAAAACTAAAAGTGGATTAGATGTTTGGGAAGCAAGAGTAAAAGCATTAGATGAAAAAGTTACAAATGAAGAATGGGCTAAAATATTAATTAATTTATGCAAAAAAAGAGGATTTAAATCTAACAGAAAAAATGAAGCTAATGATAAGGAAACAGGACAAGTTCTTTCAAGTATAAAGAGCAATGAAGAAAAAATGAAGAGTTTACAAGCGAGATCAGTAGGTGAATATATTTATAAGGAAGTAAATTTATCGAATGATAGTTATAAAGGTTTTCGTAATAAAGTAGGACAGTATAATATGTGTGTGTCCAGAGCAATGTTAATGGATGAAATTATAACATTATTTGCTAGGCAAAGGGAATTAGGCGCAGATTTTGCGTCTGAAGAAATTGAAAAGAAGTATCTGGAGATTTTTAATTCTCAAAGACCATATTCAAGATTTGAAGATTTAGAAAAAATGATAGGCTTTTGTACCTTTGAAAAGAAAAATAAAATTAAAAGAGCTTCTAAGAATAGTATTTCAGCTGAAGAATTTGTTTTATATGAAAATTTGAACAAGCTATCAATAGTAAATAAAGGTGATAAAAGAAAACTTACGAGTGAAGAAAGAAACTTAGCTATCTGTGAAGCTTACAAAAAGAATGAGATTAAATATACAGGATTAAGAAAGTTATTAAATTTAAATGATGAAGAAAGATTTTCTACTTTATCCTACAGTAATAAGGTTGAGATTGCAAAAACTGAAAATACTAAATTTGTATCATTAAAAGGATATCATGAGGTTAGAAAAGCGATTGAAACAAATTTAGGTAAGGATAGATGGTTAGAGATTAAGGATGATAGGAATATGCTTAATGATATAGTATATGTATTATCTATAGCTAAAACTGATGAGGAAATAGAGAAACAATTAAATTTGAGAGAAATTTCAGAAGATATAATTAAATCAGTATCAGATTTATCATTTAGTAAATTTATTAATCTTTCTATAACAGCAATTGAGAAAATAATGCCTTATTTGAAAGAAGGGTATCAATATAATGAAGCATGTGATAAAGCTGGATATGATTTTAAAGCAGTGTATGAAGGAACAAAATTAATCAAATTACCCAAAATAGGTATTGATGAAATAGTTAATCCTGTTGTAAATAGGGCATTAGCTCAAACAAGAAAAGTAATAAATGCAGTTATAGATGAATATGGTTCTCCAATTGGAATTAATGTTGAACTGGCTAGGGAACTTGCTAAGAATTTTAAGGATAGAAAGACAATAGAAAAAGAACAAAAAGAAAATAGAGATAATAGAGAAAAATTAAGAAATCAACTTAAAGACTTAATGGGGAAGGAACCAACTGGAGCTGAAATTTTAAAATATAGATTGTGGAGTCAGCAGAAGGAAGAATGTGCATATACACAAGAAAGAATATCTATAGAAAAATTATTTGAACCAGGTGAATATGAAATTGATCATATAATTCCATTTAGTAGAAGTTTTGACGATAGTATGAATAATAAAGGTTTGGTTAAAGGTACTGAAAATCAAAGAAAAGGTAATAGACTTCCATATGAGTATTTTGGTGAAGATGAAGAAAGATGGCATAATTTTGAGATATGGGTTGAAGATAGTAATCTTCATCCAAAGAAAAAATATAATTTGCTTAAAAAGAAGTTTTCTAAAGAAGAACAGCGAGAATTTAAAGAAAGGAACTTGAATGATACAAAATATATTTGTAGTTATATATCTAATTTTATTGCAAATAGATTAATTTTTAAGGAAAGTGAATCCAAAAAGAAAGTTATTACTATTAATGGTAGAGCAACAGCTTATTTGAGAGCAAAATGGGGACTAACTAAAGTAAGAGAAGATGGGGATAAACATCACGCTTTGGATGCGACTGTAGTTGCAGTTGCAACTCAAGGCATGGTTCAAGAAATATCAAAATATAGTAAGGCTAAAGAGTTAAATTATATAAGACAAGGTGATGATTTTGTTGATATTGATACAGGAGAAATTGTTGTTTTAGAGGATTACAGGTATTTATTGAAAGACAGACTTCCTAGGCCATGGCTAGGCTTTAGTGAAGAATTGATAACTAGGCTAAGTGATGATCCTGCAGAGGAATTAAAAAAATCACCTATTAAAACTTATGATGAAGATTTTATAAAAAATACAGTAAGGCCTATCTTTGTTTCAAGAGTTCCATATAGGAAAATTGGAGGAAAGCTATTTAAAGAAACAATATACTCTCCCAAAGCATTTCAAGGAAAGACATTTGTAACAAAGAGAAATTTAACAGAACTAACACCTAAAGATATTGATAACATTTATAATTATCAAACAGATAAAAAACTTTATGATGCTATTAAATGTAAATTAATTGAGCATAATGGAAATGCGAAAAAAGCATTTGAAGAAGAATTTAGAAAGCCAACTAAAGACGGAAAATTAGGTCCGGTGGTAAGAAGTATTAAAATTAACGCTACAGTGCCATTTAAAGATGGAATAGATTTAAATGGTGGAAAAGTGGCTAAGGAAGGAATTGTAAGGGTTGATATATACGAAAAATGTGGAAAGTATTATTCAGTGCCAGTCTATAGAAATGAAATAGCTAAAGGGATCATTCCCAAGAAGGCAGCCTTAGCAGCTAGTGATGAAAGTAATTGGACAGTTATGGATGAAAGTTATAATTTTAAATTCTCAGTATATAAAAATGATTTAGTTGAAATCATATATGAAAAGAAAAGGGGGTACTTTGGATATTTTGATGGTTTTGATAGATCTACAGCATCATTTACCATAGAAAGTAATGATAGTTCGGAAAGGTATAGAGGTATTGGAATAAAAACAGGAGTAAAAGAGATTAACAAATATCAAGTCGATGTGCTTGGTAGATACTATAAAGTAAAAAAGGAGGATAAAAATTAATTGAGTTTTAGGAGTGTTGTAATTTCAAATTCAGCAAACTTAGGATTAAGTAATAATAGTTTAGTAATAACTAATGAAGATGAATATAAAATACCAATAGAGGATATATCAACTTTGGTTATAGAAGGTATAGGTGTAAAATTGACAAATAGATTATTGAGTAAACTAGCAGAAAATAATGTTGCAACTATTATTTGCAATGAAAAGCATCTGCCTTCTTCAATAGTATTACCTTTAAACATTCATCATAGATCATATAAGGTGATTAAGGAGCAAATGAATCAAAGTGCTGCTTTTAATAAAAGAATATGGCAAAATATAATAAAACAAAAGTTGTATAACCAAGGACAATGCTTAGAGATATTATCATTAAAAGGATCTCAATATCTTAAAAAGATATCTACAGATGTAGAGAGTGGAGACAAAGGTAATAGGGAAGCTATAGGTGCTAAATATTATTTTAAATCATTATTTGGGGAAAATTTTAAAAGAAATAATGATAATGGAATTAATGCAGCGTTAAACTATGGATATACAATAATAAGGAGTGTAATAGCAAGAACTTTAGTTGCATATGGATTTAATACAGTATTAGGGGTAAACCATTGTAATGAACTTAATTCATATAATTTAGCTGATGATTTTATTGAACCATTTAGACCAATGGTAGACTTATGGGTATATTCAAACATAAAAAGTGAAGATGAACTTACAAAATCAAATAGAATGTCACTTATTGATCTTGTAAACTATGAATGCATAATGGATAGGCAAAATCATTCAATCTTAAATGCAATTGATAAAATGATATCTTCTTATACAACGGCTTGCGATAAAAAAGATTTTAGATTGCTAAAAGTGCCTACAATTAAAAGTATGGAATACCATTTTTATGAGTAGAAGATTTATGAGATTATTAGTTTTGTTTGATTTACCAGTTGTAAAAAGAGAAGATAGGAAAGAATATCAGCAATTTAGGAGATTTTTATTAAATGATGGTTATACTATGATACAATTTTCGGTTTATTCTAGAATATGTAATGGAATTGATGGTGTTAACAAGCATATTATCAGATTAAAAAAGAGTTTGCCACATAAAGGTTCAGTAAGATTTCTTCAAGTAACAGAAAAGCAATATTCAGAAATGAAATTTCTTGTAGGAAAGCCAAAAATGCAAGAGAAACGCGTGAATGCAAGGCAATTAAGTATTTTTTAGAAAGCTAAAATCCCTTGAAACTTAGTGTTTTCAAGGGATTTGTTAACTCGTATTATAGCATATCGAGAATTTACTAGGAACTATAACT
>NZ_KK211335.1:313584-671097 GCF_000621745.1 Clostridium beijerinckii HUN142
AACTCAATTATAGCATATTGAGAATTTACTAGGAAGTATAACTGACTTTGAGTACGTGAATGATCCGTCTACATTATAGTATGTCAAAAGTTTACTAGGAACTATAAAGTTTAGTAGTAGTTAGTGCCTGTTTTATAATTATAGCATATCGAGAATTCACTAAGAACTATAACCTGGTACCTTCACCCATAAATTACGCTTTAATTATAGCATATCAAGAATTTACTAAGAACTATAACATTATATCCATATTCACACCTCTTAAAATTGTTATAGCATATCGAGAATTCACTAGATGCTAATATCACTAAATTACGATTTATAATTTAGTTGAATATAATAATAATAATTTTTATTTCTTTATAAAGATATTATTTTTATTCATATGCATCGCGAGTACTTGATTTTACTTTAAGTAAAGGAAATGTGAGCGGTAAATTTTAAAATGCCAACATTTCGCTTATCATCAGTAAGATATGATTAAGTATTATAAAATACAATATGCAAAGATATGATATTTTTAATCTAAGGTTTTAAGTATTTTCAATTATGAATAGACATAATAGAATACACTAAGTTAAGGCTTGGTAGAATGCTTCAACACGCGCTTCATGCTGAAACAGTTGTTAAGCTAATTAAGCAATAAAGCGAAAGAAGAAAAAAGGGCGTTGAATGTAAATGAAATAAATAGCTTTAATGCTATTAGAGGAGAAATAAAATCCATTGACGAAACTTTAAAGATGGAAGAAGAACAAAGAAAACATATTGAATGGGTACTGGGGAAAAAAGAGGGCTATGCCACAGAAGAAAAGGAATTAAGAGTATTTAAAGAAGGCAAAAAGATCGATATTGAAGCTAGAGGTAAAGACGTTAATTTAAGCATTGATAAATTAGTCAGAGCAATGATAAGAAACAATTACAAGTATATAAGGACGGTATTAATTAATTTAAAGTAATATTCTTTTATGCGTAAAATTGTCTATTTTACACAAAATAAATAAAAACATAATAAGGTGTGATTACGTTGAAAAAACTTATACTATTATTAATTTTTGTGTTGAGTTTAACAAGCGTATTTTATAAAGATAACTCCTTTGCTATAGAGACAAAACAATATTCAAAAGAAGAAATCTCTAAACTGCCTGAAGATTCGAAAGAGAAAAGATATCAAGATGTAATTATTTGCTTATTTATTCCGTATATGCAAAAGGAAGTAAATAACTATTATCAAGAATATCTAACTGAAATGCCAATAGTTTTCCCGGATAGCGTTGATATAGTAAATATTAAAAGAGAAAGTGGATTTGGATATTTAATTCAATCAGAACTTATAGTTCATCCATTTGTTGGGCCTTACAACACTGTTGGAGATGACAGAATAATAATTGAAACAGGAGCCTATGGATCAGTTAAGATTATTAAATTTGAACATCTTAAAAGTTATGAATTGCCTTGGAATTGGAAACATATAATAAAAAAAGCATATTAATTCTTATATGAAAGTAAATTTGCTATGAATCTATTGCTTTGATAAAGATTATATTCAATTCGTAATTCATTTCTTTCTCTAGTAAATTTATTGCCTATATAAGTTATTATAACACCAGTGCTAGTTTTACTAGAATCGAGCACATATTTAATATTTTTACCATCATAGGTTATCATTCTAATTTGAGGTTCACCTTCAATGGTAAATACTATAACATTAATATGATCTGGCTTGCCTAGTAAGACATTATTAAAAAAAATTAATACAGGTTCTTCATAATCAATTATACCAAATGAATTTATAATTGAACTTATTGTGTATTTAAACATAGGTTCTAACATAATAACCTCTTTTAATTTTAATCATGATTCAATATATATTATTAATACTTTTAATGTGCATAATCCAATAAAGATTATTTTAATCCCCACATATTTAGGTGTATTTTTTTATTGGGGAGGTTGACACTCACAGCCGCTATGTAAACACACAATTTTCCCTAAATGAATTTTTAAGAATAAATTACTTATAAAATATAACATATGTAATATATTAAAGACACTTTATTGTTAAGATATTATAAATAGGGGTTAAAATGAAATCCAAATAGCTTTACCGTCTTCATTATAAATTTTTTCTTTTGAATAAATTATCTTTCCATTGGTTACATCAATATCAACATGTGCAAAATTACCTTTTGGTGATATTCCAAATGCTTCGATTACTAAAAATTCCTTATCGGGTATTTCATAATAAGAAACATAATCAAGGTTAAAATGATATCCTATTGCCCAATCTTTATTGGGAATTCCAGGCTTTAAATTTTTGTGCTCTTTTGCAATTTTTAGTACATCAGTTGAATCAATTTTTATATCAGAATCGTTAATTCCCTTTTTAGGGGCTCTATTTTTATCTTCCATTATCTTAGCTTTACCATGTACTACAAATATATTATATTCAGCATTGGATTTAGTGTCTGTAAAAGCTACATTCCATACAGCACACATTCTATCAGATCCTGATTCTTCTGATGGCTTGACTATTGCGTCAGTACTAATGATTTTTATTAGCTTTGCGTCTGGAGATAATTCATTTACTTTTGCATATGCTATAGAAATTGATTTCTTCAATGTGGTTTTTTCATTTTGTGGTAGTGTTTTAGAAATTAAATTTATACTAATTATTATAGATATGACTAAAATACATATGAAGATCAGGGGACATATATTTTTTCTAGCTTTAAATTTAAACAAAATATCTCATCCAATAATTCAATATTTAATAATTGTTATATATATGTAATCTGTTGAGTTTTATATGATTTTTTATGCAAAAAATTCAAGAAGGGATGGAGGAGCATTTGGCAAGACTAAGTAAAAGTGTGGCGGTTATGAGTAAGAATTGAAATTTTATTTTACAGGTTTTTTGTATATAATTGAGGGTGCAGTGGTGTTGTTATACTTTAGGAAATATAACAACAAATATTTGGGATTAAAATATGTATTATAATGAAAATTATGTGACCGATCAATTTGTCCACTTGAAAGTATCGATATAACTAATGTTAGGACTATATAACAAGGTCACAACTAATTATGTAGTTTTAATTGATAATTACTGATTTTTTAGACCATCTTAATTTATATAATGTAATAAATATTTATATGTGGTGGCAAAGCATTATCATGTCAATAATTTGCCACCAGTTTACAAGTTGTATAAAAATATAGTTTGATTTGTTATAATATAAAATAGTGTTTAGTTTCCCTAAAGGTAGCCATTTCAAAGTGTTAATACGATATAATAAGTTTTAGAATAATGCACTTTGATAATGGTGTTATTAACACGCCTTACGCTGAGACTAATAGTCAACATGAGGAGCGCGTTGTAATACTTTGGAAATTATTTGTATTTGTATAATTTATAAGAGTTTTAATATTTAAATATTGCGGAGTAGATTTAGTTCGGATCTAAATGAAATTTCCCTCAACTTTCCCTTAAGGGAAAAACACAATAAAATACAGTAAATTATGATTTAGTACAAGCTGGCGCTAATACAGAAGAAACTTAGGTATAATAATGAGATTTGATGAAATAAAATATGATTATTATCCACCTACATTTGTATTTCATGCAGATGTAGGTGCAGATTGAGCATCGGAATTGTCTTCGGTATATAATTTTTAAAAAGATTTAAGTAGTATGGGAAAAATGCCTTTAGGGGTGTATAAGATATCTGAGAAACAATTTTCAGAATTATTTAATGGAAAAGTATATCAAGGTTCTGTAAAAAATATCAGAAAGAATGGTGTCAATATTTATTAGATGATTTTATTGATTTAGACAATTCAGAAGAAAAAAAGAAACAATATTTAGATTGGTATGGAAAAGTGTTTGTTGATTGCTAGTATCTAATAAAGAATATGATTTCTAAATAAATACATCTATTTGATAACAAAATCTTAGAAGAAGTGTTAAATTAATAATAAAAGTATTTATTTAAAATTAGCATTTAGATTTATAATAATTGTTTACAATACATTAGAGTATACCCAATATTAAATCCAAGGTCAAAAAATGCCTTGAATTTTTTAGATGGTTGTATTTGCACAATAACAAGAAATATTATTAAGGATTTTCTTTAGAAGGTTTTTCTTTTTTACAATAGCAGTAGAGTAGCACATATTTTTCAAATAAGCATAATCTCGAACTGTGTAATTTCTAAAGAATACAAAATTTATAAGTTCTAGTTCTTCTGTATTTAAATCCTTAAGATCCAACGTTAAATCTTCATAATCACACATTTCACATAACGATGTTTCAGTGGAGAATTCAAGTGAAAAATAGTATTTTTCAACATCATCATGTAAGCTTAGAACATCATTACCTTCAGTAGATCTTTTGGTTTTAACTCTCTTGATTAGATCATTCATATTATTTTTAGTAGCATAGGCAACGAATCTGTGCTTCTCTAAATTATACGTAGAAGCAGATTTAAAAAGTGATTGGTAATATTCTTGGCTAATATCATAAGCGGTATACCCATCAATGAAAGTTCTTTTAAAAATATTATAAATTAATAGTATAAATTCCATAGCTAATCCAGCATTGTCAACTAAAGTTTCAATATAATTAAAATCCATATAAACCTCCCTCTTCAACTAAGAGTTATGAATTAAATAATTAATTTGCATATATTGTGTTTATTATTAAGTTTACCACTACATATAGTATATATGGCTAGATTACATATAACTTATATAGGAGTATAAAAATAATTATATAAGTTAAGATTTTAGGAGTAAATTGTCAAAAGGAGCTTCAGAAGTTTATGAATAATCTCAATGTAAAAATGCTTTATATTGTATTAATTTTTGCATTATATTCTAAAATTTGATACTTTATATCAAATACAATAAACTGTATTATATTTCAAATTTGCAGATCTTTTGTTTCAGGAATATAAACATTATGTTTTTGTAATGCAAGCATATATGTAAATGAAATGATTTATGATGTATAAATGTACTTTCTTTGCCTGTCCATAAAACTATACTAGCACCATAGGTCGACTTCTCTACAATAGGTATTTTCATATTTTTAAATAATTTTTTAAATATATCTATAAGAAATTTTTATAAATATGTATTTTTCAAGTTATACTTTAAAAAAAATAAAGGGAGAATGAAGAATATGATTTATGGTAAAGAATTTTATAAGTATATGAATAAAATGATTAAGTGGAAATTTGGAATATTATATAGAGTAATTCGAAATAAGTATGTTTTTAATAATCATTTAAATATATTTGAAAAATTAGGTGAGTATAGAGATAAGGCTAGAAAAGAAAATGAAATGTTAGAATTACATTTTAATAAACTAAATTTTAATTATGGGACTATGTGTATGGCTGAAGGTGTAGAGGGGGGTGACGAAATAATACTTTGCACTGATTATTATGATGATACAGAATATGAAGTGATTACAATACTTCTTAAGGATAATAAAACATATAAAATTAAAAAATGCAATATAAAAGGTTACTTTTTAGAACTAATTGAAAAATAATATTTATTTATGGAGTAATAGATTGTTAAATAACTAATTTTTACAAATAATTTTTCAAGAAAATACTCTTAGGAATTATAGATTAAAAGGATATTTTCCTGATTTTATTATGTGCTTTAGAGTTAAAGGAAAGCTACCTGAATGAGATCATGACTTCATATTCAAGTTACCAAAGAAGTGGACTACGATTAGATAAAGTAAAGTTATTAAAGATGATTTCGAGAAAGAAGAAATTCAGTGAAAATTTTAGTAAGTTATTTGTAAAAGAAGAAGTATTGAAAGATAATTTATGATTATTTTTCAATACTTCTTTAAGTTATTTTTTTATATAGGTCACTAACAGATATAGAAAGTGCATTACAGATACTCAAAATTTCATAATCATATAATATTCTAGTTTGATTTTCGATTTTTGAAATCATTGTTCTATCAAATTTAAGTCCATTAGTTGACAATCTAGCAGCCAAGAAGTCTTGGGAAATACCTAGCTTACATCTATAAAACCGTATAGATGGACCTAAAATATTTTTTGTTTCTATAATAATCCTCCTTTAGCTATTTTTTTAGTACTATGTATTAATTTTAGTAAATAGGAAATAATAAAGTGTGCTCATTCAGCACACTTTGCAATATTATAAAATTAATTTGGAGGTCATATATGAATGTTTTTATTCCAAAAGTAAAAGAGGCATCAATATTTAAAGAAATTGCACATAATATTATTAATCCGTTAGAAATAATAAGAGAGGCTATAAGTAATTCATTTGACGCAGAAGCACTGAATATACACATAAATATTTGTAGAAATAATAATGGAGATTTTTTAATAATAATTAAAGATGATGGAAAAGGCATGGATATTGATGCGATTCATAAATTCTTTAATTTAGGAGATTCAAATAAGAATAACTTAGGAATAGGTGAAAAGGGGTTGGGAACAAAAACATATTATAAGAGTGATTTAATAACAGTGTTTACTAGGATAAAGAACAAAAAGGTTTATAAAGCAGAAATGGCAAATCCGTGGCAAAAGCTAAATGATTGTATAATACCTCAATACACTATTGAGGAATATAATGAAAAATTTGAATTTAAAAGTGGAACTATGGTCATAATGAAAAATTATAAGATAGATAATCCCGAAAAGTATTTTAATTGTGAAACAATTAAAGATTACATTCAATGGTTTACAGCAGCTGGAAGTTTTAAAAATATATTCGCTAGTATCCCAAGTCTTTATAAAAATATTAAAAATATGCAAATAGCTCCCAAAGTATTTATAAATGATTGTATCTTAAATCAAAATGAAGAAATAATAGGCGTACATATATTTGCTCAACCACAAGAATTACCTGATGAAGACATAAATCAAAAAATATATAGGAGAACAGTAAATTATTGTAGGCATTTTGGACCATTTCATTTAGAAACCAATATAAATGGGGAATATGTATCAGTTGAGGTATATGGGGAAATAGCAGGTATAAATCGTAGAAAGGAAATTTCTAAATTAAAAAAAGGTGAAACTTATAAAGGAAGATTTGGATTATATTTAGCGAAAGATTTTATACCATTTTTAAGAAGAGTTGATTTGCTAAATGATGAACAATATTATCATTATCATATTTTGGTTAATTCACAATGTTTTGAATTAACTGCAGACAGAAATAATTTAGCAAATGAAAATGATCCAAAAGTTAAATGGGTATTGGAAAAAACAAAGGAGATTATAAATACAAAAATAAAACCTATAGCACAAGAATATTATTTTAATTTAAGAAAGAAAGAGGAAGAAGAATATGCAGCAAGGCGTAAGTTCGAATCGATAAATAAAAACTTAAATAACCTTGAAAAACTTGATGATATTTTAATAGACTACATTCCGATTATTAAAAAACCAAATTCTGAATATGAAGTGGCTATGTTGTTCGTTTCATTGCTTTCTAATGACAGAACTAAAGCGTTTATTGGATCCATATTGAAAGTAATTACATATTCCAAGATTGCAGCAACAGATATGATTTGTTTAGATAAAAAAAATAATAATGTTCTAGTAGAAATAGAAAATAAATTAAGTAGTTTGCTTAAACATAAGCACCCTGTAAATACAATTGATTATGTAGTATGTTGGGATGTAGATATTGACTATAATAAGATCATAGAGTTTAACGAAAAGAAAATCATTTTAATGAGTAAAGGAGAAAAAAGTATAATTTTGTGTGATAACAATAAAACAATTGAAATTATTAACTTAAAGAGTGTAGTAAATAAAATATTAACTAGAGATTTAAGAACAAGTTAAAAATGTTTCAATATTATATATTTGTAATTAGTCCTACATGAAGCAATTTTGATAATAAATTCATTGAAAGAGGCAGAGCATTTGTTACTATTGCATATGCTTTTGTTTGTGGCATACAAGGGAGTGATTAGAATATGGCTGATGACAACGAATTATTTAATTTAATCTGTAAATTGCGTTCAAATATGCAAGTAGGTTTTTGAAAAGTATATGAAGAAATGGATAAGTTAGAAGAAGAAATCACTAAGAGTGCTGAAATTATTGCAAATATAGATGTAAAGGTTAGATTACTTGTAGATGGGCAGGTACTATTTAAAGAGTAAGAAGGACATAATAATGATGAAAATAGAACTGTTTATGAATTATGGATTCTCTAAAACGAACTTCTATTGAGGTAAGGAATCTTGTTGAAATTGTTGAAGTTCTCAAAAAAGATACTGGTGAGAATAGAGTAGACATCAAGGTATTAAAAAAACATCAATTTAGGAATAATTAAAGTATTCTACAAAATAATAACCAGAAATATTATCAAGTTTAGTATATAAACAAAGACGGCAGCTGGAACTCCCTAATTCAAGGGAGTTTTTATTGTGTTTAATAATATCACAAGTTTGACTTGTGGTTCGGGCAAGATTTTAGATATAAGTAGAAAGAATAAACTAGATTTGCCGACCAAAACTTAGGAGATAAATTATATATGGACAGATAAAAACTGATATAAGTAAAAAGTGATTGAATATGTACCTATTGAAAAATATAATACCAATTAAGTATGGACTTCAATATTTAGCATTAATTTCATCTTTATATTTCATAGAAAACTAGAAATGAAATATAATATATGAAATAAAATTCTTAGCAAAGCTTGCTTCTGAATGGAATAAGCCAAATGGAATTAAAGAAATAAGAAAAGAAATGATTCCTGACATACTGTTTCCTCTTCCAATATCTAAGGTCCATGGGTTAGGTAAAGTGTCAGTAGCAAAGCTAAATAATATGGGGATATATTATATTAAAGAATTATATAAGATGCCCAAAGAATTTTATATAGAGTATCTAGGCAAGAATGGTATTGAGATATACGATAGAATAAGAGGAATTGATGGTAGAAAAGTTGAGTTAATTCGCGAAAGAAAATCTATAGGAAAAGAAAGGACTTTAAAATTCGACACTAGAAATAAAGAAGAATTGAGAGAATACATTAAAGAATTTTCTTTTGAAATTGAAGAGATTTTAAGCAGAAAAAATGTCAGTGGGAAGACTGTTACACTTAAGTTTAAAACCAAGGATTTTGAAAATCATACAAGAAGTAAAACATTGAATTATTATATTGGTGCTCAGTTTGAAATATATAAAGTTGCAGAGGAACTATTAGATAGTGAGGAATTGAAAGAAGAAGTAAGGCTGATTGGAGTCAGCATATCTTCATTCAAAGAAACAGAAGTGCAGCAAATGAGTTTGCTATAATGAAGTTCGCGCTAGATACTATAGTTAGGTATATAAACAGCGAAAGGAAGGTCATGCATTTGTTCCGGTTGCCAGAATATTTAACCGTGAATTTCCAATAGCAGAAGTTGTCACATTTATGCATGCTCCCGAGACAAGCTCGTGACAGGCAAAAATAATACAACTTCTACTAAGGAAATGTCTGCGGTTAAATATTCAATGCAACACTTTCACAAAAGCATGACCTTCCTTTCTGGCATATACTACATATATAAGATAGTGTTTAACTTTACACTCGTTATCTAGGCGCGAAATAATCAAAGGTATATGTGAAATACTTAAAGTGATAGCCAAACAAAGAAATAGAATACATATATGTGGAGTCAGGCATTGAAAAATGAGCTGTTGGTATGTTTTAATGAGACGTTGTTACATTTTGCTTGTCCAAATAAATTTGGAGCACGCATAAATGGGCACAACGTCCCATTTAGACATACCTAGCGAAGTTTTTCTAGTCCTGCGGAACATATATGTATTCTATTTCGGGTGTTTATCGCTTCACTTTAAGTTCTGCACAATATCAATACCTTATGATTGTGCTTAAAGAGCATATTCAAGAATTGCTCTTAAAACTCCATGCTCTACATTACTTGTAGCTATGTATTTACCATATTGTTTCATGTCTTCTGGAGCATTTTCCATGACAAAGCTATACTCAGCTTCAGCAAGCATTTCTATATCATTGTAATAATCTCCAAATACCATAGTTTCTTCTTTTGATATATTATCAGTATCCATAAGACTCTTTAAAGCAACGCCTTTGTTAACGCCTTTATTTGAAATATCAGTCCAAATTGCAGCTGTTGATACTATATTAAGATCATTGGTTAATTCACTGTCAGTTATATTATTAGTACCTTCTAAATTACAAATACTAATTTTAATTATATCATCATCAATTTTACTTAAATCATCTACAATTTCTAAACTTGTATAATATTTCTTTATTTCAGTCAAATATTCTTCAGAATAATTTTCAATATATGCACAATTTGGAGAGCATACTACCAATGCATTTGCTTTGACTTTTTTAGCTTCACTGATCACATTTTGAACCATATCTTTAGATAAAACACTTTTATAAATTATCTGATTATTATCAACAACTAAAGCTCCATTTTCACAGATAAAAGATAAATATCTTCCTATAGGGCCAAAGTTAGTTTGTAGCGTATAATAAGGTCTTCCGCTAGCAGCAACAAGTTTTATATTTTTTGCTCTTAAACGGTCCAGAATATCAGTAAATCCATCTGGCAAGTGACCATTCTCATCTAGTAAAGTTCCATCCATATCTGTTACAACTAATTTAATCATAAAATCTCCTTCCGATACTTTGAATTTAAAAATATATACATATAGAATGATAACATATATTTGAAAACTAATAAAGTCAATGATTCTACCATGGAAGAGATGTACATATAGATTACATTTTAAAGAATAATTTATAACTTGTTTCACATCCTATAATTAAAGGAAAATCAAATTATTATTTATGAAGGAGAAAGATGAAAAATATTTTGAATAGAAAAAATAGTATTTTTAAAAATATCAATTATCCATTAGCAGCTTTTTTCCTAGTAATAATAATAGGCATATTTACTTTATTTGTTAAACCTATTATTGGTATGGCAGATAATGGGGATTTCTATAGAGTGATAAGTTCAAATGGGGTATATGAATTAAATCCCAATGATAGTGATTTATATAATGGATATTTTTATAGGTATTATGGAATTTATAAATACAATAATGATATAGAAAAAAACTTTATATCAACTCAGGGAATTTTTATTAAGATAGCAGTTTACATAAGCCAGATGTTTAATAAGAATTTCATTTTAGATATAAGATTCATGTCATGGATGTTTTTACTTGCAGAGGCAATCGGAATTTATTTAATTGTAAAAGTATTAATAAATCAAGTTACTGAAGAAAAATATAAATTAATAATAACATTAGTAACCATCTTTATATTTTGTGATACAGCATATTTAGCTTATTATAATTCCTTTTATGGGGAAGCTGTTAACATAAGTTTCTTTCTGCTTAGCATAGGCATTTTATTAAATATGGCAGAATTTAATAAGTTTAGCAAGCTGAATATATTGCTATTTGGAATTTCTTCTTTTATATTTTTAGGTTCGAAGCAGCAGCTTTCACCAGTTGGTATTTTAATTGCAGTATTATGTCTTAGAATAGGATTTAGAAATAAGGAAAAATTATTTAAAGGATTAACTATAGTTTTAGCTATTGGATTTGTAATAAGTTCAATATTGTTCTATAAGCAGATAAGCGGGGATTTTCAATATATTAATGGATATCATGCAATGAATAGAGGAATTTTATTATATGAAGAAGATCCAGATGAAGTCATGAAATTTTTTCATTTAAATGAGCAATATTCATTATTAAAAGATACAACCTTCTATGATGATGTGACTTTAGTTAATTTATATGATAAACAGCTTATAGAGGATTATTATAAAAAATTTACTACAACAAAAATAATATCTTATTATACGACACATCCAAGAGAATTTTTTAAAATGTTAAAAATAGCTTTTGATAATGGATATTCCATAAGGCCTAATGCAATGGGGAATTACGAGAAATCTGAAAACAAAGGCTTTGGGGCTAAATCATACTTTTTTGCAGTATATAGCACAGTAAAAGAAAAGATATTCACAGGAAATATTGTGTTATCAATTATTTTGATAATAGGGTATGGTTATTCTTCAGCTATTAGATATATAAAATCAAGAAAAATCAAATGTCATACTATGATTTTTAAAGAAGAGGTATATTTTTATATATTTCTAGTTGGAGTATCTCAAATTATAATATCTGTTGTAGGCGCAGGAGATGCAGACTTAGCTAAGCATGTTTTCATGTATAATATGAGTTTTGATTTAATCTTAATATACTCTATATCTGTAAATTTACAAAAGCATCAAGTTAAGATAAAATCAAAAAACAATAAATAGATATATATTTTTCAATTCACAATTCATAGTTACGACTAAAATTCTTGCAATATTTTTAGAATTATGATGAAGAATTATTTTTGTAATATATATATTTAAGCTATGAAATTATTTATAAGGCATATGAAAGAAAACAATAAGTAAAATTTGATTTTGCATTCTCTTTCAAGTGTTTTGAACTGGAGGAATGATATGTGGAACCAGTTAATGTAAGAAAAAAGGTTGATATATTAATAACTATACTTATAGCATATTTCTTTGTTTTATGTTTAAGCTATAAAGTTTTTGAATTAGATAATTCTTTTGAAAATTATATTATGCTCGAAGTTGTAATGATAATAGCTCTTGTAAGTTATTATACTAATGTTACCTTAGCATTGGTTGTTACTCTTGCAGTCGATTTTATTTATATGAGTTACAAATTATATTTAAATTTCTGGGGAAATATAAATATTGATTTTTACTCATATTACTGGATTTTTCTAATTCCAAGTACAGCCATTTTAATGTCATTAGTTTCAAGAAATATTTTTGCTCTTCAAACAGAAAATGAAAGCTTAATAAATGAAAATTCAGAATTAGTCATGATAGATGAAGAAACAAATATTAAAAATCAAAGAGCTCTTTTAATAGAGCTGCCAATATATATGAAGCTTAGCACAAGACATAAAATTCCTGTTACCTTACTTATTGTAAAGATTAAGTTTGCAGAAAAACTTAGAAGTATATTAGGAAAAGAAGGGTATAAGCTTTTGCTGATTCAGGCAAGTCAGGTTCTTGAAAAAAGCTTAAGGGAGGAAGATATTAAATATATAATAGATGATAAGACTTTTGGTTTTTTGACAATTACTGATATGAGTGGAGCTAAAGTTGTAAAGGAGAGATTTAGAGAGAACATTAATAAATATGATTTTACTAAAGGATCTCATTATAAGAAAGTAAAGCTAGATATTCAAATTGGCAGTTATACATTTGATAATTCTATAAAAGATCCGTTAGAGCTCATTAGACTGGCAGAGAAGGAATTGGAATATGATATACATGAATAAATGCTTTATTTATAGAGTCATAATAATTTTGATTTGCTTTATAGGCGCTGAGTATTTTATTAACACCATGAAATGTTATGGCGAAAACAGAAAAGTACTTATTTTGTATGATAAAAGTAAGGAGTATGGTAGTGAAAAAAACTTATTGAGTGCGTTAGTTAAAAGTCAGTTATCAGAGGAAAAGGAAATTAGCATATATAAAATAAATATCGATAATCCAAAAGATTTTCAGCAGTATAATGAAATATTCATTTTAAATATAGGAGAAGAAAATCATAGCATAGAGGCATTAAAGGAGAAATTAAAATCATATAACGGAAAGATTAACTGGATAAAAAAATCTTCTGAACTTTTAAATAAAGAAGATTTTAAATTAAAAGCTGAAACTTATTTATATCTTGATAATGTAACTCCATTTAATGATTTAAACAATTTAATCGACGAAGTAGATTATTTAAAAGATAAGGGGATCAAATTTTTTATAGAAGCAGCACCGGTATTTGTAAATG
The DNA here is from genome assembly GCF_000621745.1 of Clostridium beijerinckii HUN142. GTDB lineage: Bacteria > Bacillota > Clostridia > Clostridiales > Clostridiaceae > Clostridium > Clostridium beijerinckii_A. The sequence goes on from NZ_KK211335.1 coordinate 327,495, forward strand.
AAGATTTGAAAGCCATGGGCAGATTTTCAGAAGCCTTAAGATATGCACAGGCTAATGGAGGAAAAGTAATACTTAAGTTTCCTATAATTAATTCTAAAGGAGTAAATGGCACAGATACAGGAGGAAAAATAATTGGAGATAAACTTAAAGAAGCCTTTAATAATTATACTAATTATTGGATTTATCCAGTTGGAATAAATGCTGATGAAGATTTGCTTTATAGAAAAGATTTGAAAAATATTTTAGAAGGCACTGATACTTTATTTCTAAATTACAGTGAAGATATTGACGTTGATATAGATAATTATGAAATCAAAGCTTATAGAAATTTTATTCAAAAAGTTGACTTAGACGACTATATTAATAATGAAAAAATAAGAAGTAAAAACGCAATAAAAATAGAAAGTAACTGCAATTTAGAAGAATTTAAAAATAGTGTTAATAAAGTTTTAAGTAAAGAAATTAATCTTATTCCAAGTAATAAAATAAGTTCTTATATAAAGTTTGAAAGTGAAATTAAGAATGATTATGGAAGAGTTTTTCTTAACAATCAAGAGGTAACTCAGGATAGATTTATTAATGCAGAAGAATATGAAAATGCTGTTAACAAAACAATCAATAAAGAAAATCCAATTAAAGAGGATTTAACTCTTACAAATAGAAGACTGGAAGTATTCAGTGGAGCAGCTTTAATAATATTTATAGGAATACTTATAATAAGCAGAAATATAGAAAGAAAAAGGTTTTTTAAATAATGATATGAATATTTTAGATTATTTAGTTATATATTCGCTCGTAGTAATATGGATAACAATTTTTATGAATGTAATATTAGTAATAGCAGGATATATGTATTATTCAAAAGTAAACAAGGAAGATATGGATGAAGAGCTTGAAAGCTATCCATTTGTATCAATATTAGTTCCAGCTCATAATGAAGCTGTAGTAATAAAAAAGACAGTAATTTCTTTATTAGAACTAGATTATCCAAATGATAAATATGAAATTATAGTAATAAATGATAATTCAAGTGATAATTCTAAAGATGTACTTGAAAATCTTCAGAAAACTTATTATGGTAGAAATCTTATAATGATTAATACTGATAATATAATAGGGGGAAAAGGAAAATCAAACGCTTTAAACATAGGTCTTCAAAAAAGCAAGGGAGAAATTTTGGCAGTTTATGATGCAGATAATACTCCTGATAAAAATGCTCTTAAATATTTAGTGCAGACTTTAATAAAAGATAAGAAATTGGGAGCAGTTATTGGAAAGTTTAGATGCAGAAATAAGGATGTAAATTTGCTCACTAACTTTGTTAATATAGAAACTCTTACATATCAATGGATGGCGCAAGCAGGAAGATGGTATATGCTTAAACTTTGCACTATTCCAGGAACAAATTTTGTAGTTAGAAGAGAAGTAATGGAAGAAATGGGAGGCTGGGACACAAAGGCTATAACGGAAGATACAGAAGTGAGCTTTAGAATTTATAGAATGGGATATAAAATAAAATTTATGCCTCTTGCAGTAACTTATGAACAAGAACCTCAAACTATTAAAGTATGGTTTAAGCAAAGAAACAGATGGGCAAAAGGAAATATATATGTGGTGATAAAAAATCTGAAATATTTATTTGGACTAGAGGCAGGAGTAACAAAATTTGATATTCTATATTACACTTTGGTTTATTTCTTTTTTTTATCTGCAAGCGTAATATCAGACTGTATATTTTTGCTTGGAGGAGCAAATTTAATTGAGGTTCATATTGGAGGATATGAGACGATTTTATGGTTTATGGCATTATTAGTATTTGCATTATCTGTAATGGTGGCAGTTTCAACAGAAAAAGGAGAATTAAACGTAAAAAATGTATTGATTATATTTTTAAGCTATTTTACTTATTGCAAAATGTGGGCTATAGTTTCGGTGGCTGGTTTTTACAACTATATAAGGGATGTTGTATTGAAAAAGGAAGCAAAGTGGTATAAGACAGAAAGATTTTCTTAAGGAGGAGCAGCATGAAAAGAGATATTCTAAATAAAGTCATAAGGAACAATGAAAAGCACATCTTTGGGGTATTATTTTTTTTCATGTGTTTTATTCTTTCTACAGCGATTTTGATATTTAATACAGGTGTTGAAGTATTTGCTGCATCTGAAGGAAATAATATAGAAACAACTGAAAGTATAAAAACTTATAGTTTAAGCAATGACATATCCTTTAATGGAACTTTTTCAAGTCATAGTATATATTTTAATGTGGATAAATGGTGGGAAAATACTAAAGCTCAAGTCCAAATAAACTTTTCTATAAATCAATTAATTGATAAAAGTAAAGATTCATATATAAAATTATCCGTTAATGGAACTCCTTTTTATTCTCAAAAAGTTTATTATAAAGCAGATTCAGAGGTTCAGCAGTTAACGGTATCCATACCAAAGGAGCTGATAAAAACTGGATCTAGTGAATTGAAAATAGAAGCTTACTTAAGATTATCAGAGGAGCCATGTGTAGATGATGTCAATTCAGCTAATTGGTTTGTAATAAAAGGTGGTACTAATATAAAAACAACTTTTAACAATATTATTTCTAATAATAAAATAGCTGATTTTCCATATCCATTTTTAAAAAATCAGGATAATGATAGTGATTCAGAAGACTTATTAATTGTAATTCCAGATGATTACACTGATTCAGAGCTTAGTGCTGCATACATCTTAAATTCATATTTACAAAAACTAAATGATACCTATAAAAATAAAATAAGTATAACTAAATATGGAGACTTTCAAAAAGGAGAAAATACCAATACTATATTTATTGGAAAATTTAATAGTTTTCCTAATGAGTATACAGAAGAAAATAATCAAAGTGATGAATGTCTTATAAAAATATCAAATTCATTGTATTCAAAAAATATAAATATTAAAAACATGATGATTTTGTGTAATGATAATGACAACTTAATAAGAGGAGTTAAAGCGCTAGAAAACCAAGAGTTAATATTTCAGTTGAGTAGTGATACTTATAAAGTAAATAAAGATTTAAAGGTAGAGACAGTTCCTGACACTAAAAGTGGAAAAATTACTTTTGACAATATGGGAATTGGTGAAATACAGTTAAAAGGTGTTTTTAGAAGAGAAGCTGGAATAAGCTATAGAATTCCTAAAAATAAGGTTTTTTCTCAAAGCGATAAGCTTAAAATTTTTATGAGATATTCAGATAATCTTGATTTTGATAAAGCTTTAGTTACAGTGTACGTTAATAATACACCTATAGGAAGTAAAAAACTTGATAAGAGTAAGGCTTTAAATGATGAATTGGAGCTTAGTTTACCAAGTGATATAAGTTATACAAACTATTTAGATATAAAGATTGGTTTTGATTTAATTTTAAAAGATACATATTGTGAGAAAAGAGAAGAGGATATGCCTTGGGCTCTTGTTACAAGAGATTCGTATTTATATATTGGTGATAACGATACGGAAGGATATTATTTTTCAAGTTACAGTGCACCATTTGTAAAAGATGAAATGTTTAATGATACTGCAATGATTGTGACTGATAGTCTAAGTTCTAAAGAGATAAATTCATTAGGAAAAGTCATTGGCTTTTTAGGAAAAGATGTTACTTACAACAATGGAGAGTTTAAAGTTATCAGTAATTCAAATGTGACAGATGATGATAAAAAGAAGAATATAATAATCTATGGAACACCAAAAACTAATAAATTGATTCCTGAGGTAAATGATAGATTATGGTTTAAGTATGATGAAAGCTATTCAAAATTTTTATCAAATGAAAAGCTTCAATTAACAGAACCTTTTAGCTATAAGATTGCAAACTTCCAATTTGATATCTCAAAATATAATAGTCAAAAGGCAATGATTGTATTGACCTCACCAGATAATAAAGTATTAGAGGATTCACTAAATTACTTAAGTGTAACGGAGATGTTTCAAAAACTTAATGGAGATTGTGCAATAATAGATGAAGATGGTAATATCAAGACATATAAAATGAAAAAAGAAACTACAAAGCCAGTTTACGAAAAGGTAGAGGAATTAGGTGGCAATGCCAAAATAATGCTTATAATAATAGGTTTGTTTATAATATTTGCAGTAATTGCTATAGTTCTATATTCATATAAAAACAAAAGCAAAGATAGAAATAATGAAGTTAAAATAGAAAATAGAAGAAGACGATTCAATAAAAAATAACAAGTCTATATATTAAGTCTATTTTTCAGCATATAAGTATATTGACTAATAGAACCTATACGAGACCAATATACTTATGATGAAAAATAATTATAGTATTTTGGAGTTGTTATTTTATGTGCCTAAATGCACTCGATTTTTAATTATTTTCAGGTAAATGTTTTCAAAGTGTTGATCGTATTTGAATAAAAATTTAAATATGATAACATAGTAATTGAGGAAGATAATAGTTAAATACTTTATAAACTATATATAATTTACGCCAAAGATTTTATATTATAAGCTTGTAGGATTAACAATGAGATAAATTGATTATCGTAACTTATATAGTTTTACCAAAAATAGATAAATGGGGTGATATAATGAAATATGCATTAGATGTGCATACTCATACTATAGCAAGCGGCCATGCTTACTCAACCTTAATGGAAAATGCAAAAGCAGCTTCGGAGAAAGGAATAAAGGTGCTTGGTACTACAGAGCACGGAATTACTATGCCACATTCTCCACATATATGGTATTTCAATAATTATAAGGTGCTACCAAGAGAACTTTTTGGAGTTACAATGCTTTATGGAACTGAGGCTAACATAATTGATTATGATGGAAGCTTAGATATGGATGATTCAACATTAGAGAAATTGGACATTGTAATCGGAAGTATACATGATGAAGTTTACAAAGTTGGAGATATTACAGAAAATACGAAAGCTTTTATAAACGTAATAAAGAGTGGAAAAGTTGATATAATAGGTCATCTTGGAAATCCAGGAGTTCCAGTTGACTTTGAAGAAGTAATAAAGTGTGCTAAAGAGAATGATGTTTTAATAGAAATTAATAATAGCTCATTTACAACATCTAGAGTTGGAAGTCTAGGAAATTGTACCCAAATAGCATCTTTATGTAAAAAACATAATACTAAGTTAATAATAAATAGTGATGCACATTTTTGTACTCGTATTGGAGAATTTGATGAGGCTATTAACATGCTAGAATCGATAGAATTTCCAGAAGAACTTATAATAAATAATGATCCAAAGGAATTATTATTGAGATTGAAGAAAAAAGGTAGAATAAAAGATTTAGAAGTAGAACAATTGCAATAGAAATTAAACAATAGAATGTATGATAAGCTAAATTCTTAGTGGTCATATAGGCATCTAATTTAAGAATTAGACTTATTAGATGAACCTATTTACAAAGTTGCTAAAACTTTAAGCCCATATCTTCACTAGAAATCATAAATATATTTGTGGAGAAAACATTTGAAAATGAGCTGTTAAAGGTTCTTAGCTGTAGGTTGTTCCGATTTAGCTTGTCAAACTGAAAGTTGGAGCATGCTAAAGTGGATACAACCTGATGCTTAGAACCTTCAGCGATATTTTCATAGCTTTTCGGAACAAAATATTTATGATTTCGGTAAGTTACCACATAAATTTAGTTTTAGAGCTGGATATCTATACATTCTATTTTCTTCATCAATATTTAATTGAAAACTTTTTTTCACCATCTAATATTGGAAGTATATCCAAGTTTATATCGGAAACTCTGGCAAATCCATTACCTTTTTTTACTTCAGACACGAAAGATAAGACATTATTTTCTAGTCCTTGAACTTCAATTTCTACATTGCCATTCATAAGATTTCTACACCAACCAGTTAAATTTAATTTACAAGCTGTAAGTTGAAGAAAATATCGAAACCCAACACCTTGTACTCTTCCTTGTACTATTGCTGAATATCTAATCATGTGTTTATCCTCCTAATTCCTTTATAAGTCTATATTTTTAATCAAATATTATAGTCTAAAAAATAGTGTATATGTTTATATTAATTATATATATTGCAATTAAGTTTTTACATTCTAATCTCAATTAAATAATTGGCTTGTTGAAGTTTTAAATCTAAAATTATTACTTCAGTATATATAATTTAACATATATGTTATGTTTTATTTTTTTATTATATCATAAGGTATCCCAAAATTAGATGAAAATTATAAAAGTATTTATAATTTTCCGAATTTTTAGTATAATGTATATGTATTAGGAAATAATATGAACTGATTACACTATATGGAGGTCTTTACATGATTGAAAAAAGCGTAGTATTAATTAAACCAGATGGAGTTGAAAGAAATATAATAGGAAATATTTTAAGTTGTTATGAAGATAATGGTTTGAAAATAGTATCATTAAAGCTTATGAGAGCCACAAGAGAAATTGCTGAAAAACATTACAGCCAACATAAAGGAAAAGACTTCTATGAAGAGCTTATAACATTTATAACAAGAAGTCCGCTATGTGCACTAATACTACAAGGTGAAGATGCTGTAGCAAGAATAAGAAAGATTAATGGAGCAACTAGTCCAACAGATGCAGAAGAAGGAACAATAAGACATAGATATGCTAGAAGTAAGACAGAAAATTGTGTTCATGCATCAGACACTATAGAAAGTGCAAAAGAAGAAATCGCTTTATGGTTTCCAGAAATATAAAAAAGAGACTTTAAATGAATGAAGAATTGAATATTAGATCTTAAAAGGCTTACTTAGAATATATTTATTCTTTAAAGTAAGTCTTTTTTATATATAAGAGAAGATAGGAATTCCAACCATAAAACCTTAGTATATATAAGTTCTAAATAATATAATTCATTCGCAGTAGAATTATTTGGTTTGCAGTACCTGATAGTTCAATATAAACCCTGATGAATTGAACTTTTTAGAACTTATATGAATAATTGGCTGGTAAATAGACTTGTTATTTTTTTGAATGTGCCTAATATAAAAAATATGATATAATAAAATGGAAAACAGAAATGTTAAGTTTGCAAGGGAGGTAATTAATGAAATTAAGGAAGGCGAGTATTATAGGGGGAGTAGTTTTAGTTTGTCTTATTATAATAATAGTCATAATACTGTATAATTTTATTGGTCCAGGTGCAAAAGATATTAGGGCATCTAAAGCTTTTATGACTAGGTTATATTTAATTAATGCAATAAATACTGAACAAAATTTAGAATCTATAAAATATGAAAGAAGAAGAACACTAAATAGTCAGAATGAATTAGTTCATAGAAGTATAGTAACTCAAGGTTTTGGTATAGATTTAGATAAAGATAATAATGTAATAGGTTTTGCTAAAAAAGAAATTCCGGCAAATGCAACCAAAATTAATTTACAAGATGCTAGAACTTTAGCAGAAGGGTACTTAAAGAATATATATTACGGAGATGTGGTTTTAAAGACAATAAATAGTAATGAGGACTCTAAAAAGCTGCCATATTACTCATTCATATATACAAAACAGGAGAATGGATATCCATTTTATTTCGATGAAATAAAATTAAACATTGATAAAGAAAACGGTTTTCTAGATGGGTACTCTAACTCTACAATGCAAAGGGAATGTAAAGATCCTGTAATAAATATTTCTAGTGAAGAAGCTAAAAAAATATCCGTGGAGTCTTTTGAAAAATATAACAAAGAAACTATAGTTAAAGATGAAACTGATTTAGTTTACGCAGATGATAGAATGGAAAAAGAAAAAAGCCCAGTATATGAAGTATGTTACATTGTAACTATAGATGGTAAAAATGATAAGGGTGCAAATATTAGTTGGAAGTTTTTTATTAGCGCCGAGAGTGGTAATATTTTAAATATATTAAAAGATGGCGCTGAAAAAGAAGTGATTACAAATAAATAAAAAGATAGAGGACAATCTGTGATTTGATTATCCTCTATCTTTTTCATTTTATAGAAATTTAAAATTTAGCAAACTAATAAGTTTTACAATACTTAATTTGTTGTTGGAGGATGCTGGATATTACTACCAGGTCCAGAGGAATTATGAGTATTAGTCTTGTTACTGCCATTACTAGCATTATTAGAATTAGTGTTAGTATTCTCACTACCATTTTCAGCTTCATTTTTTTGCGACGGTTCTGTACTGCCAACGACAGGAGGAGCTAATGTATTATTATTAGTTACAGGAGGAGCTTCGGAATCCCCTGAAGTATCACCTGAACCATTATCTGCCGAATTTGAACGCGTTGAAGACCCGTTATTAAAATTATATCGATTAGTACCAGAGTGTATTGTACAATTTGAAGTTGGTTGCGTTCCATCGATAAATAATTCTTCATAAACCCTGCTTCCTCTGAGGTCAAAATTACAGAAAAGGGTTGAAAGTTCACCAGAATCCTTACAAACGCTAGCTTTTACTATTCCGCTAGGTTCTTCTATATCTTTTACTTCTAAATTTTCATGAGCTTTAGCCATTAATTTTCCCCAAACAACAGCGCACCCACTTGAACTACCATGAAGTTCTTGAGGCTTATCATATCCAATCCAAACAGAAGCTGATAAGTAAGGTGAAAGTCCTGCAAACCATAAATCTGTGGAATTAGAGGTAGTACCAGTTTTACCAGCAACAGGCATATTACCCCACTTTGCACCAGTAGCATTATATTCATTTACTGGTCCTTTTAACATATCATATAGAATATATGCAGCTTGTGGTGAAAAAACTTTTGTTTGTTTTGGTGAAGTATTATCAAGTAAAACTTTACCTGTAGAATCAACTACTTTTGTGTATAGCATAGGCTCTGTATATATACCGTTATCACCAAAACTACCATATGCTGCGGCTAAGATAGATGTATTACCACCGTCTCTGTCACTTGGCGAGTTATTGAATTGTCCTAAAGCAACAGATGCCATTGATGATTTAGAAGCCGCATTAAACTTTAGACCAAGTTTTTCACCGTAGGCAATACCAGTTTTCATACCAATCTTATCTTCTGTTAAAACTGCACCAGTATTCTTTGAGTGAGTAAGAGCATCTCTTGAGGTCATAAGTCCTGAATATTCATTAGGAGAATTTAGAGGATTATAAGGACCATCTTTTGATGGAGAATACTTCTTTCCGATTTCAGGAGGTATTGGTGCATCATTTATAGGTGTTGCAGCTGTTATGATTTTTTGATCAATACCAGGACCATATACTGTTAATGGTTTTGTAGACGATCCGATAGGACGCAAATCATTATAAGCTCTATTTATTGATTGCGGACCTTGTTTACCACGTCCCCCAACCATTGCAAGAACATGACCATTTCTGTAATCCATTATTGTTGCTGATGCTTGTAATAAAGGAACACCATCTTTATCGTAGCTTTCCTTGTTATTAATTCCTAAGTTTTTATAATTATCTAAAGTAGATTGTGTAAAATCTTGAAGCTCTTTATCCATGGTTGTATAGATTTTAAGACCACCATTAACCATTAATTTAGATACTTCTTCATCTGAATATTTGTATTTTTCCTTTAAGTCTTCTTTTACCTGAGATACAGCTGGATATACAAACCATTCATAATTTAATCTATAGTCCTTTTTACTTGATTTAAATACTAAACCGCCATTTTTGACATCGTTAGCTGCCTTGTCATATTGAGCATCGTCAATATATTCAAGTTTATGCATCTGACTTAAAACCGTAAGGGTTCTATTAATGTAAGGGGTTGGATCTTTTTGATTGTTATAAGCGCTATATGAACTTGGAGCCTGAGTAATTCCAGCAAGGTATGCACATTCAATTAAAGATAAATCAGATGTACTTTTGCCAAAATATAATAAAGATGCAGCCTCTACTCCATATACATGACCGCCTAGCGGGATTGTGTTCAAATAAGCTGTTAAAATTTGATCTTTTGTTAATGCCTTTTCTAAATTAATAGCTAAATAAGCTTCCTTTATCTTTCTTTCAAGGGAAACATCATTAGTTAAAATTGTGTTCTTAAGTAATTGCTGAGTTAGCGTAGACGCTCCGTGTAGTCCCTTTTGTCCAGTAACAAATCTCTTTGCATCTAAAAAAGCTGCACCTACAATTCTCTGAATGTCTATTCCATTATGTTGGTAGAATCTTTCATCCTCGATGGATACAAAAGCATTTTTTAAGTTAGATGGTATTTTGCTCGAATCTATAACATAACGTTCCTCGTCAGTCTGCATATTATCCATAAAGTCCCCAGCACTATCATATATACTGGAAGGTTGGTTTAACGTTAATACAGCATCGACATTTAGAGGAGGCGTAGTTTTTATAATAGCAAAAGCATAACCTGCGGATACTACTAACATTGCAAGAAAACAAAATATAAAACCAAAACATATGCCCCTAAAAATTTTTCTTGATTTCTTCTTTTTCTTTTTAGATGGCTTTTTTTTTCGTGGAGCATTGTTTGGGTTTTTCACGTTATCATTAATTGCCATTTTATCCTCCTAAAATTACAAGGTATATAATTTAATAATATTCTATATCATTATAGCATAATTATAGTATGATTAAATAAATAACTCAATAATAAAGGTGTTGACAATGCAATATTATACAAGACGAAAAACGCATAAATACATATCATTTATAGTACTTATTATAGTTATTATTGTCATTTTAAACATAAGCGTAGTATTTTTTGATCAAAGGGTCATGCCCTCTGTGACAGAAATAGCGACAATAATGGCAAAGTCCCAAACATTAGATATAATAAATAAAAAAAGTGTAGATATTTTATCACAGGATTTTAAGTATGATGAGATGGTAAAAATTCAAAAGGACAACCAAGGCAATATAATTTTAATTCAAGCGGATACTGTGAAATTAAATTATATAGCAGCTGAATTATCTACAGAATGTAATAAAGAATTAAGTGATATGAAGAACGCTACAATAAAAGTTCCTTTAGGCTGGATGAGTGATAAAAGTGCCTTTTATAATATTGGTCCTAAGATAAGTGTTGAGATAGAGCCTATAGGAAATATAAGTACAAGTTATGAATCTAAATTTGAAAGTGCTGGAATTAATCAAACTAGACATAAGATATACTTAAATGTTACAGCTAAAATTAGACTTAGATTGCCACTAAGGAATCAAGATGCTGAAGTAAGCACACAGGTTCCTGTTTCAGACACAATCATAGTTGGAAAAATACCAAATACAACTCTTGGATTTCCTACCAATGACCAGAGTAAGAGTGGAGATACAAATTAAAGGTGTAGATAAACAGTATATCTATAGAAAAAAGGTTATAAGAATTCGCCTTATAACCTTTTTTCTTAAAATTAAATTAAACAGTTTGACTCTTGAATTTTATTCCCAATTAAATACGTAAGGAACATTTCTGTAATAATCACCGTAGTTTAATCCGTATCCAACTACAAATACGTCTTCAATTTCAAAACAGCAGTAATCAGGTTGAATATCTACTTTTCTACGAGAAGGTTTATCAAGAAGAACACAAGTCTTTACAGAAGCTGGGTTCAAATCTTTTATGTAATTATAAACGAAATCCATTGTGATTCCAGTATCAACTATATCATCAACTATAAGAACGTCCCATCCTTCAATATTATCAGATACATCATTAACTACTTTAACAGATCCAGAAGATGTTTCGCTATGTCCGTAGCTTGATGTAGTCATAAATCCTATTTTAGCATCTAAATCGATAGCTCTAGCTAAATCAGCAGCATAGATAAAACTTCCACGAAGTAAAGATAAAATGTAAAGTTTTTTACCTTTATAATCCTCAGCAATAGTTTTTCCTAATTCCTTTATTCTTGTATTAATTTGTTCTTCAGAAAAAAGAATGTTACGTTTCTTATCTTCCATGTTAAAAAAACTCCTTTTATATTTATTTTTCAATGCACACATTTACTTAAAAACACACAGCTTATTATTAATAACATATAAGTTCTTAATAACGTAATTCATTCTATTTGGTTTACAAATAACTGATAGTTTAATTGATTTTTGATGAATTAAGTTTTTTTGGAATATATGATATGACCTTAGATAAAGTATTTAAAGGCATTTATATATTGTTGCATATTTTTCAAGTTATGTGATAATTTACTCTAAATTTATAAATTGTATATTGTCAATTGTAGATTATTAAAGTTATAATTAATGAATTAATAGTATAAAATTATATGAAAGTTGTCAAGATAGGGATATGAGGTAAAATAACAAGTTAAAGATGTGAAGAAAAGTTCTTATATGCAGAAAAGTTCAGTATTGTAGCATAGCTACTCTTTTTATAAGTGCATAGCTGTTTTTTATAATGTGTATATTTTGAGTAAAGCAGAGGAAGGTTCACCTCATAGAGAGATATGAGGTGAACCTAACGACGCAGTATGGAACGAAATAGACAACACAATGACTTGCTATTTTCTTTAATATCCCTTGGCTAATGTGAGGTGTTTATTATGATATATGGAAATATTGAAGGAATAAGAAAATCTTTAATAGAAGATTTAGAGAGTATTTATTCTATAAAAAATCTAAAAGATGAAATATGTAATGAAGAAATTTTAAATATTATTTCTAGAATTTCTAGTTTCATTGAAAGAGAAATTAGTGTAGGTATAAATAGAAAAGGAAATGTTACATCTGTTGCAATTGGAGATTCTACATCTGTGGAGGTTCCAATAATTTACATTGAGGAAAAGAGATTATCGGGTGTTAGAGTTATACATACTCATCCAAATGGTTATTGTAATCTTTCAGCTCTAGATTTAACAGCATTATTGAAATTAAAACTAGATGCAATTGTATCAGTAGCTATAGTAGATGGAAAGATAATAGATTTTTCTTTGGGAATGCTTAGTTTATATAATAATAAATTAGAAACAGAAGAAAAAAGTAATCTTTCATTAAATGAAATTATGTCTATAAATATTTTAGATAAAATAAGATTTATAGAAAATTTAATTAAGATTAACGATGTTATAGAGGAAACAGAAGAAAAAGCAATATTAGTTGGTTCTGATACAAAGGAAAGTTTAGAGGAATTAGCAGAGCTTACAGAAGCTTGTAATATACCTGTTTTAAAAACTGTATTCCAAAGCAGAAGTAAAATTGATGCAGCATACTTTATTGGAAGAGGTAAGGTATTGGAGATTGCTTCTATGAGACAGATAGAAAGAGCTAATGTAATAATATTCGATGATGAACTTTCAGGATCTCAAGTTAGAAATCTAGAAGCTGCATTAGGTGCTAAAGTAATAGATAGAACAACGCTAATATTGGAAATATTTGCAACAAGGGCTAAAACTAAGGAAGCAAAAATTCAAGTAGAGCTTGCTCAATTGAAATATAGATTAGGTAGATTACAGGGATTAGGAACTATATTATCCAGAACAGGCGGTGGTATAGGAACTAGAGGTCCAGGAGAAAAGAAGCTTGAAACAGATAGAAGACATATAATGGAAACAATATATGATTTAAAAGATGAACTTAAAAAAATTAAAAGAACTAGAGAAGTACAAAGAGAGAAGAGAAGGAAAGAAAATATTCCTAAAGTATCTTTAGTTGGATATACTAATGCAGGAAAATCAACTTTAAGAAATACACTTTGCGATTTAGCAGCTAAAAAGGAAAATAAGACAAAGGAAAAAGTATTTGAAGCAAATATGCTTTTTGCAACATTGGATACTACAACAAGAGCCATAACACTAAATAGAAAAGGAGTAATAACTCTTACAGATACAGTTGGTTTTGTAAGAAAACTACCTCATGATTTAGTGGAAGCTTTTAAGTCAACTTTAGAGGAAGTGATATTTTCAGATCTTCTATGCCATGTAATAGATGTATCTTCAGATAGTGCAATAGATCAATATAATGCTGTAAATGAAGTTCTAAGTGAGCTTGGGGCTATAGATAAGGAAACGATATTGGTTTTAAATAAAATAGATAAAGCTACTGAAGAACAGAAAGCACGAATTAAAGAATTTGCAGTTGGAAATTTTGATATAATAGAAGTTTCAGCTAAAGAAAAAACAAACTTAGATCAATTACTAAGTTTAATCGAAGAAAAATTGCCATATAATTATAGAAAAGTAGAGTATTTAATACCTTATGAGAAAGGTGATATTCAGTCTTTCTTACATAGAAATGCTAGAATACTTGAAGAAGAATATAAGGATAATGGAACATATATGGTAGCAGAAGTAGATGATGAAGTTTTTAATAAAACTCAGGAATACGCTAAGGTATAAGGTTAACTAATTAAATATAATAATAAATATAGTCCTTCTGTAATATACTTAAAATAAGTATTGTTATAGGAGACTATATTTTATGGAAACAGGTGGACCATTAGATCAGAGAGATCCGAGAAGTGCAAGATCACTAAGAACTGCCCAAAGAGTATTGAATCAGGGAAGTACAGGTGCTAATGCGACTCAAGCAGATGGTAGTGCAAATAATGAAAATGTATCATCAGATTTAAATGATGAATTAAAAGATATGCAGAATCAAGTATTAGAACAGTTATCAAACATGAGTGCAGCAATAGCTCAAATTAGTACAGCTCAAACCAATGTTGCTTCAATTAGAATCGAGCAGATAAGCTTAACTTATTTTACCAGAGAAGTACGTCCTTTACTTGATGCATTATACTTTATTTCTATATCATCTTTAAATATAGCAGGAGTTGCACAGGCAATACAAAATAATACTTTTGGTGAAAGAAAAGAACTGAGGGAATCATTGGAGCTGGTTTATGCAATGAATCATGAACTTAGTCATATATTAGAATCATTAAGCAGACGCATGAGAATTTACATACATCAGATAAAAAAGATGGATAAAGATTGTCCGCCATTTGTAAATAGAACAGAAGATTCTTAAATATTATATTTAAGAATCTTTTTTTGTTCTCTAGGAATTTATATTCCAATAAAATCTGTGGACGAGGTACTCCTTGAGGGTATAACTTAAAAAAGGTTGATTGACTAGTTTTTGTATTTTAAAAAGAATAAAAAAGAAATTGTATTAGCCTGTGATTTTGTTCTTCAAATCTATAGATTTGAATAGTACTGTAAAGTAGTACCTTTAAATAAATATTTCTTTACGTTATAATGTTAATAAGTTTGATGTAAAGTGAAACTAGTTTCAGATGGGGATTAAGTTTTTATCTAAATCCTAATAATTGAACTTATGATCTAAAGGGAACAATCTAAAGAAGCATGCAGCTGTATTTTTCACTTAAATGAAGCAGAAGTGTTACAGATGCTAGCTATCGGATAAATAAAGTGTACAATGTCTTGGTAGAAGAAGGTGAAGTGAAATGTCAAAATCCATATTGGAATATCAAAAATCCTCTGAAAAATTAATAAATGCATTGAAGACTAACAAAAAGGTTTTAGCTGTATTTGCATTTGGAAGTATAGTTAGCGGTGATCTTTGGGAAGAATCCGACATAGATTTATTTATTGTATATAAGGATATATTTGATAATGTTAGGGATATATATTCAGAAATACTAGGAATACCGGTACATATAAAAGTTTTGAATAAGGAGAACTTTTTAGAACTATACGAGAGTAATGGAAATAAGGGAATTATAAGGAATCTACTAATATCTTCTAAAATAATATTTTCAAGAGATGATGAGATTGAGAGTATTTTTAATAAAGCTAAATATAGTTTAGATAAATATAGAGAAACTTGGAACTTGGTGTATTTAGGTAATGTCATAAAAGATATTAGAGTAACTAAAAAGTATTTACAAAATAACAGCGTTTTTACATCTTATGAAGTTTTAATTAGAGCATTAGATAGTTTTGCTAAATTATATTTAAATTTAAATGGATATACTGTAAGTAAAGATGCGGTAAAAATGGCTATAAATTTAAATAATAGATTTAATGTTATAGTTGATAAGTTATTTAATGATAAATGCACAAAGGAAAATATACAAAATTCTGTAGATTATATCGAGAATTTTTTAGATGAAAATATAAATGAGGCAGCTAAGTCTTTATTAGATTATTTATATGAAAAAAATGCATTTTTAAGTTCCTTTGAAATAAAAAATAGTGATAAGTTCAAAGAATTTAATATAAAAATAGAAGACATACTAAAGGAATTATACAAGAGAAATTTAATAATGAAAGATACTAAAAATTTGGATTTGACTTCTAGTGAAAAATTAGTTAGTGAGAATGTGTATTCATATAAGAGTTATGAGGCACAATCAAAAAAATAACAAGCCAATCAGTTAGCCTATTTTCTATCATTGGAAGATAGACTTGCATGCGCTCACTGAGTACTCACAGAGTAAGCAACCATCATCAAAGCACAGATTTGGATGTCTGCTTAACTGATTCACACCAAATTATAGATTTGGGTTCTCTGCTCATCAGAAAAATGCCATAATAGGCCCGCTATGATGGCATTTTACTTTCTTGTCCTATGAAAAATATTCATGGTAATTTTGGACTTGCTATTTGTTTTATGTGCCAAAATAATCTTACAATCAATTAAAGGAGAGTTTTATGGATATTTATAAAGACTTTATGTTTAAAGATGACGATATTCCTAAGTATATTCAAATAGCTAATTATATAAAGAGTTTAATTGATAAGAGGAAGATAAAGGAAGGAGACAAACTTTTAACCATAAGAGAATTATCAAAAAAATTAGGAGTAAATAATGTTACTATAGTTAGTGCATATAATAAACTTAAATCAGAAGGGTATGCCTATCAAAAGGTAGGAAGCGGAAGTTATGCAAAAAGAAAAGAAGTAGCCTCAAATTTTAGAAGAGAATATTCAAATACACTAAAAAAGATATCTGTGGGAGATTTGACAAACGTAATAGATTTTACTGGGGAAACTACAGGAGAAGTGTTATTCCCTATTGATGATTTAAAGGGAATTATAAATGAAGTTTTAGAAAGAGATGGTGCAAATGCATTACTTTCAGATAATAGAAATGGATATACTAATCTTATTTATACTATAAATAAAGTATTTTGGAATAATAAATTAAACAATGAAGACATAATAATTATATCAGGTGCTCAACAGGGAATTGATATTGCATCTAAAGGAATATTAAATATAAATGATAATATAATAGTTGAAAAGCCAACATATGTAGGAGCACTATCAGTATTTAAATGGAGAAAAGTTAATTTGTTTGAAGTGCCAATTGATGAAGATGGGATAAATTTAAATAAATTTGAGAAGATATTACAGAAAAACGAAATAAAGTGTTTCTACACAATGAGTTATTTTCAAAATCCAACTGGAGTAAGTTATAATATAGAAAAAAAGAAGAGAATTTTAGATCTTGCGGAAATTTATGATTTTTACATAATTGAAGATGATTATTTATCGGAACTTATATATGAAAATTCATTGGAATATGTGCCGTTTAAATGGCTTGATAAAAATGATAGGGTTATTTATATAAAAAGTTTTTCGAAAATATTTCTTCCAGGAATAAGATTAGGATACTTAGTTGCACCAGAAGTATTCAGTGAAACTCTTCAAAATTCAAAGCACAATACAGATATAACTACTTCAAGTTTAATGCAGAGAGCCTTGGAATTATATATTTCAAGTAATAAGTGGAAAAAGAATATTAAAAATCTAAATGATGAATATATAAAGAGATATATGCATTTAAAAACAATTCTAGATAGTGAATTTAAAGATATGCTAACATACAAAGATCCCAAAGGTGGATTGAATTTTTATATAACTCTAAAAGATGAATTTAAGATTAATACCAAAGAACTTTTTATGAAACTTAAAAAAAGAAATGTATATATTACTCCAGGAACTATGTTCTTTACATCGCAAAATGATGGACAAGATTCTTTTAGGATAGCTTTTTATCAAACAGATAAAGAAAAGATTGAGAAAGGTATGAAAATACTTAAGGAAGAATTGCTTTTAGCCAAAGAACATAGAGGGGCGGAGTTAAATTAATTAGTGAGAGATTTTTTTCTAATAGTTTTATCTGATGTCTAGTCACTGTAACACTCCTATCTTCTATTAAAGAGGGAGATAACAGTGGCACGACCCTAGACAAGTTCAACTAACCTTCAGTGGGAGATTTACCCTCAAGGGGCACCTAGAAAACTCCATTTGAGGCTAAGTTTCACTTTGTGTTAATATTCTAATATTCTTAAGAATTTTAGAATATATATTTTAAACAATATTATAATATATATTCTGTACAATATATTCTTTAGAATATGCAGTAAAAATGCAGCATGGGAAAGTATTATAATATTTTAAGTATTCAAGTATCTATAAAAATATTTTAGATTAGTATACGTACTATATATGCTGATGATTTAAAATTGAAAAGGAGCTAGATTGATATGTCGTATATTACAGTAAAAGACTTTGGTGAAGATAGATTTGAAGAAAAGAAGTCGGAGTTTATTGGTTATGCAAAAAGGGTAGAAAATGAAGAAGAAGCTAAAGCTTTTATAAATGAGATAAAGAATATGCACAAGCAGGCAAGACATAATTGCTCAGCATATATAATCGGCAGAGACATGAATATTCAAAGATACTCTGATGATGGAGAACCACAGGGGACAGCAGGAATACCAATTCTTGAAGTGATGAAAAAAAGTAGAGTAACAGATTGTGTGGTGGTTGTTACAAGATATTTTGGCGGAATACTTTTGGGGGCAGGTGGTTTAACTAGAGCTTATACAAAAGGTGCCAGTATCGCAATAAAATCAGCTGGCGTTGTGGAAAAGGTTGAAGGTTTGAAATTAAGTTTTGAGATGGAATATGATTTGTTTGGAAAAGTTCAATATACATGCGGTCAAAATTCTTGGCATATAGAAGATACAGAATACAGCGATAAAGTAGTTGTAAATATATTAGCAGAAAAGTTAATGGCTGAAGATGTGGAAAATGAGATTGTAGAAGTTACTAACGGAAAAGTGATAGTTAGAAAAAGTGAAGAGGCTATATATTTTAAAGAAGGAAATAGACTATACTTGAAAATATAATTAGTATACATTTAAATTCTAATGAGATAGATGTTCAGTTATGGCAAAAATCCATAAACTTAATTGCAACATAATATTATACTTTGATAAAGCTTATAAAGAGAATTATTGGCAATAAGATAATTGTGAACTTATGTAAAATGTGGTATAATAGCTGTTGAATTTTGTATTTAAAAGCAAAGATCATTAGTTAAATGAATAACTTGTAATAATAATCGTTACAAATAGATACTATATATATTGCAAGTAGTAAAGCTATATTTAGAATTCTAGTAGATTAAGTGCTAAAATAAGATGAAAATGTAGGAACTTAATTGCAATCTATATTTATAACAATATAGATAATTATTACAAATAAAGTAAGGAGGAAAACATATGTCAGGACACTCAAAGTGGCATAACATTCAAGCAAAAAAAGGCAAGACAGATGCAAAAAGAGGTAAGATTTTTACTAAGATAGGTAAAGAAATTGTGATGGCTGTTAAAAATGGTGGAGCTAACCAGGATATAAATGCAAAGTTAAGAGATGTAGTTGCAAAAGCCAAGGCAGTAAACATGCCTAATGATACTATTTCAAAAGCAATTAAAAAGGCATCTGGGGAATTATCATCAGTTAATTATGAAAATATAGTTTATGAAGGTTATGGACCTAGTGGAGTAGCTGTAATAGTTGAAACTCTTACTGATAATAAAAATAGATCTGCGGGAAATGTAAGAAGTGCATTTACAAAAGGCGGCGGAAACATGGGTACATCAGGTTGTGTATCATTTATGTTCCAAGAAAAAGGTGAAATTGTCATTGAAAAAGAAGATAAAGATGAAGATGAATTAATGATGATTGCCTTAGATGCTGGTGCTGAAGATTTCGCATCAGAAGAGGAAGTATTTGTAGTAACAACTGCACCTGAAGATTTCGGAACAGTCAGAGAAGCATTAGAAGAAAAAGGTATTGAATTCTTAGAAGCTGCTGTAAAGATGATCCCAGATACTTACACAGCAATAGATGAAGCAGATGCTAAGAAGTTCCAAAAGATGTTAGACTTACTTGATGACGATGATGATGTTCAAGAAGTTTACCACAACGCTGAATTCCCTGAAGGATGGGATGAATAGAACATTTTAAGTTACTATAAAAGTGAAGAAATCGCTGGATAATAATATATTTATTAAAATAATAACACTTTCAATATTGATATACATAGTTAATTAATATTGAAAGTGTTTTTTGTTACTTGTAGATTTATTAATTGTAAAAGGAAAGGATAGCTTGGCTGGTACAACAAGCTATCCCTAAACGGTTATTATATTTTTAAAAATAGAAGGATAAATAATTAGTAAGAAATTATCTTACAATGTTATTATAGCAAACAAGTATTACGAAATTATGTAATATATGTTAATTGAGTATAAATGATTTCTTAAATAAAATTAAGGTTTGAGCCAAAGTTTGGTGATTGGTTGGGGGAAATAAAAACAATAGTAGGTTGAACTTAATAAAGATAAAATACAGTTATCTTTGCAGTAAAAAGCAATAATACTTAAGCTATTTCACAAATAATCTATTTCCTTGTAAATTCAATTGTCCAATTTTTTTTAGACTAAAAACCAACATTTTCTAGGGTAGATATGTAAAATGTGATTAACAATATTATTCAATAGTTGTAAATTTTTTGTAAACATGATATTATACATATGTTCTGGGAAGTTTAATTTGCATTTATATTAAATTATCAGATAATGCCTTGAATAATTTCCTAGAGAATGAATTATATTATTTGGGGCTTAGTATACATAGAAATATAGATAGTAATTATTCCAAGTGCTTATATAAAAAATGGCCCAAAATGTTGTGCTACTCAGTAAATAATTATTAATATTTTTAGAAGAAAATTTCACACAAGATAGACCAATTAATGATCATTATGGTATAATTACTATGGCATATATTAGCTGTATTTAATATGTTATGTAAGAAATAAAAGAAAGAGCAAGTATATTTTGTTATAAGGAAACTTTGAACCATATATTTCGATTGGGCACTTTATATATGGTGAGTTAGTAGTGCAACCGACCTTTATATTTATAAAGGCCGGTTTTTATCTTTTTTAAGAGATTTTGTAATATACTTACAAATAGAGCGAGGATATATGAAGATGTATTTTAGTTAATTATGACTAAAATAGAGAAAGAGATTTTTATTATTTTGATATAATTTTAATTAAATATTTTTGAAAAAATGAGAATAAAATACAAGTTTATACACAATAACGTTTACAAAAAAGTTAAATAATATTAAAATATACAATGAGAGGTGATTTTTTGGATTATACATTAATATGTATTTTGGGACTAGTTATAGGTAGCTTTTTAAATGTTTGTATTTATAGAATTCCTATAGAAAAATCAATTGCATTCCCACCATCCCATTGTACAACCTGTAAACATAACTTAAATCCACTAGATCTAGTACCTGTATTTAGCTATATATTTCTTAGAGGAAAATGTAGGTATTGTGGTGAAAAAATCTCTATAAGATATCCTCTTATAGAAATCTTAAATGGATTATTGTATTTAATTGTATACTTAAAGTTTGGATTAGATCTAATCACCATAAAATATTGTATTTTAGTATCCCTTTTAATCGTAATTAGTGCTATAGATTTTGATACGCAGTTTGTATTTACAAGTACTACGATTTTTGGAGGAATAACTAGCTTTTTATTTATATTATTACAATATGTTTTATATAAGAATAATGTTCTAGATTTAATTTTAGGAGGATTACTAGGAGCAATAATCATAGGGTTAATAGTGTTTCTAACAAAGGGAATGGGTGAAGGTGATATTGAAATTGCGGCTGTGTGCGGATTATTCTTAGGAGTTAAAGGAATTTTATTAGGCTTATTTCTAGCAATTATACTAGGTGGAATAATAGGAATAATTGTTTTAATATTAAAATTAAAGAAAGCAAAAGAAAAGATAGCGTTTGGTCCTTTTATAGCAATAGGAAGTTTGATTTCAATGCTTTATGGAGCAGAAATATTAAAGATTTACTGGAACTTGTTATTGTAAAGATACACTTTTTTACAATAACTTTACTTGTGTAAATCAAATAGCAAACTTATACTAATTATAAGGTGTTATACCGCATTTTATTTATAATTGATAGGAAAGGTGAGACTCAGAATGGCAACTGAAAAAAGAAGGCTAGGTAACATTCTTGTAAATGCGGGGAAAATTACAGGATATCAATTGCAAGAAGCATTAAAGTCTCAAAGGACACTAGGGAAGAAGCTAGGAGAAATCCTACTTGATAGTAAGATTATAACTGAAGAAGATATAATAGAAGCCGTAGAACAACAAACAGGAATTAAAAAAGTAGATTTAAATACAATAAATTTTGATAGAAAGGCAATTACATTGATTCCTCAAAATTTATGTGATAAGTACTTACTAATTCCATTTGGATTTGATAATAATAAGATTAAAGTGGCCCTTGCAGATCCGCTAAATATATTTGCTATTGATGATGTCGCAATATCTACAGGATTTGAGATAGAGTCATTTATTTCTAGGAAAGCTGATATAAAGAAATTTATAGGAATATATTATAGTAGCCAACAGGTTAATAATGCGGCTATTCAACTGGCAAAAGAAAGTAATAAAACAATAAAAAATAATAAACAAGCTGTAGATGAAATGAGTGAAGTCAACAGTGCACCAGTAGTTAAAATGGTGGACTACCTGTTTAGAAATTCAGTAGAAATGAAAACTTCTGATATTCATATAGAACCATTTGAAAATGAAATAAGAATAAGATATAGAATAGATGGAAAGCTTCAGACAGTTAATACACTTGGAATAGAAAGTTTAGGACCTTTAGTTACAAGAATAAAGATACTTGCGGGACTTAATATAGCAGAGAAAAGAATACCTCAAGATGGAAGAATAATGTTCGATGTTGGTGGAGCTCAAGTGGATCTTAGAGTATCTATACTTCCAGTAGTTAACGGAGAAAAAATCGTAATAAGAATCTTAAATACCAATGGAGGAGTATTAAATACGAAGCAACTTGGAATGAGTGAAGAAAATATTCATAGATTAAATAGAATAATAGGAAATCCTCATGGAATTATATTAGTTACAGGACCTACAGGAAGTGGTAAATCTACAACTTTGTACTCAATATTAAATGAACTGAACTCTAATAGTGTAAACATAATCACAGTAGAAGATCCCGTAGAATATACAATGAATGGAATTAATCAAGTAAGCGTAAATGAAAAAGCAGGATTAACTTTTGCAAATGGACTTAGAAGTATATTAAGGCAAGATCCAGATATTATCATGATTGGAGAAATTAGAGATGAGGAAACTGCAGAAATAGCTACTAGAGCGGCTATAACAGGACATTTGGTTTTAAGTACACTTCATACGAATGATGCCCCCTCATCTATAATAAGACTTGTAGATATGGGAATTAAGCCATATCTGGTTTCGACCTCTGTTGTAGGAGTTATTGCGCAAAGATTAGTAAGAAAAATATGCAACAACTGTAAGGAAGCGTATGGGGCTAGTGAATATGAGAAAGAAGTGTTAGAAAAAAATATAAACACCCCCTTAACTCTATATAAAGGTACAGGTTGTGGATATTGTAATAATACCGGATATTCTGGAAGAGTTGGTATTTACGAGATCATGGAAATAACAAGAAAACATAGAGAAGCTATTAATATAGGATCTAACTCAGATGCAATAAGAGATATATCGATAGAAAGTGGTATGAAAACTTTAGAAAGTGAGTGCAGAGATTTGGTAATTGGAGGTGTTACAACTATAGAAGAACTTTCAACAGTAGCAAGTTTAGAAAGTGATAACTCATAAGAGTGTAAATATAATTATCATATAGTAAAGCATATGGAAAAATTTAAAGGGGGTGATTATATGGCGAAATTTAAATATAGAGCTATGAATGCTGATGGAGAAAAAATAGAAGGAAGCTATGAGGCTGATTCTAGAGATGAAGTTATTGATTTTATTTCAGGTAATGGATACTATCCGTTAAAGGTAGAAGAAATAACAGAAAGTGCTAGCATAACACTAAACTTTAATAAAAAAGTAAAACTTAAAGATTTAGCCGTATTTTGTAGACAATTTTATACAATGTTAAATGCAGGGGTACCGATTTTAACTTGTTTGGAGATATTAAGTGCTCAGATTGAAAATATCAAATTAAGACAAGCAGTAAAAGAAGTTAATGATGATGTTGAAAAAGGTGAGGTATTATCAGATGCTATGAAAAAACATCAAGATGCTTTCCCAGATCTTTTAGTATCATTAGTGGCATCTGGAGAGGCTAGTGGTAATTTAGATGATATAATGCTTAGGATGGCAACTCATTACGAAAAAGAAAATAAGATAAATAACAAAGTAAAAAGTGCATTAATTTATCCAATAATATTAGGCTTAGTTTCAATTAGCGCTGTAATGTTTATATTGACTTACGTAATGCCAACTTTTACTCAGATATTTGAGCAGAGTGGAACGGTTTTACCGTGGTCTACTAGATTTTTGCTTGGACTTAGTAGTGGAATTAAAGAATACTGGATTTATATAATTATAATAATAGGATTAGGTGCATTTGGAATTAATATTTTCTTAAAAAGTGATCAGGGGGTCCTTATTTCGAGTGATCTTAAACTGAAATTGCCAGTACTAAAAAAGCTCAATCAGATGATTATAGTGTCAAGATTTACACGAACATTATCAACATTAATAGCAAGTGGGATATCACTTGTTGAAGCCTTAAAAATAGTATCAGAAGTTGCCGGTAATAAAGTCGCTGAAATTGCACTTTTAAAAATAAGAGATAAAGTGGTTAGAGGAGAAAGTTTATATTCATCAATGCGAGAAAGTGGGATTTTTCCTGAAATGTTATATTCGATGATTAAAATAGGAGAAGATACCGGATCATTAGATGGTATATTGAATAAAACGGCAGATTTTTATGATGAAGAATTAGAATCGATAATTCAAACGTCTGTTGCTCTTATGGAGCCGATTCTAATAGTAGTGATGGGGCTTATAATTGGGTTTATGGTAGTATCAATAATGATACCAATGTTCGATAGTTACAATCAAATTTAAAATTAGCATTTAGTGCATGATATTTTATTCAACGTGCATTAACATAAATTATATAATAAATTAGGAGGGGTTTTTAATGAACCAATTATTAAAAAGAAAAAATAATGAATTATCATTAAAGAAAAAGAAAGGATTTACATTAATTGAATTAATTATAGTTATTGCAATAATTGCAATATTAGCAGCTATAGCAATACCTAAATTTGGAGCAGCTAAGCATAATGCTGATGTAGCTGCAGATCAGGCTAATGCTAAAATAATCGCAACAGCAGTATCCAATGCAATAGCGCATGGTGATATCCCTGAAACTGCTACTAGTGTTGATACAACAAAAATTACACCATATATAGATGGTGGTACTCTACCTAAACCAAAAACAGGTACATCAGGTGGAGCATTTACTATTACTTATAGCCAAGGTACTGGTGTTGTTGTAACAACAACTGGAACAGGTGGAATTAGAGCTTATCCTGTTTCATAGGATTTATTTAGTTTTGTTATAAACACACATTTGATTACGTGTAAGATTTGAAATAGTAATCTTACACGTAGTCTTTAATATTAAAAATATATTATATTAGTGAAATAAAAAATCCTTATCAAATAAGTATTATGAAAAGTTAGCTGTAAATTGAAATGTCTATAAAAACTAAAAGTAGGGGTATAGGGAGTAAGTGAATATGAAGAATTATCCTAAATGGGAAAAAAACAACAAAGAGATAGACTCTAAAGAAAGAAAAAAATTAATTAACTTTAAAGATTTAGCAAATATAGATATAGGAACTTTAAAAAATAAATTATCAAAAAATCTTAAAAAAGCGAATAAAATAAGTGCCCCACAAAAAAAAAGAAAAGTTGTTGCCTTTGATATGGGGAGTTCTATGATAAAGATTGTTGAAGGTATGTATTATAAAGATGAACTAACTGTAGATAAATATATTACTTTAAAGACACCGAAAGATGCAATTATAGATGGAGAAATAAAGAAAGCAGAGGAATTGTTTCTTAGATTGGAACAAGTGATGAAGGAAAATGGAATAAAAGCAAAATATGCTATTTGTACTAATAATTCTACATTAATTATAAATAGAGAAATTTTAATTCCTAAAGTAGAAGAAGAGGAAATGGACACTGTAGTAAGATATGAAATTCAGCAATATCTTCCTATAAATTTAGAAGATTATATATTACAAGTAACAATTTTAGATGAAGAAGAAACAAATTTATCTAAAAAGATTAATGTGCGTGTTATTGCGTATCCGGAGAAAATAGCTAGAGGATATTATAATCTTATAACAAAATTAAATTTAAAGCCATATGCTTTAGATGTAAATTATAATGCGATAAATAAATTTATTAATTGCATAGATAAAAATAATGAATATGAATATAATTCAAAAGATTCAGTGGCTTTCATTGATATGGGAGCAAGCTTTATCGATGTTAATATATATAAAAATGGAAATTTAGATTTTACTAGGATAATAAAGGCTGGAGGAAATGACCTTGACGAAATGCTAGTAGAAAGGAATCTTGTTAGTTCTGATAAAGTTGATAATTTTAAAGTTAGGAACATAGATTTAGAAGAACCTTTTGAACCAGTTAATATATATGTGAGAGAGACTATAGATGATTGGATAGAAAAAATAGAGAAAATAATTCAGTTTTACAAGAATAAGAATATGGGTGATGAAGTAAGCAGTATAATTATTTTTGGTGGGAGTTCTAAATTAAAGGGAATTGATGAATATATGACTACAAAGCTTGGTATAAAAACTAAAAGAAAAAATGGAATTTCCAAAATTGCCTTTAAGTCAAGTGATGATGGTAAATCTATTGATGATTTTATAAATGTTATAGGTTCAGTTATAAGACTTAGTTAGGAGGCGATAGTGATGAAAGATTTAAATTTTTTTAAACCTTATCAAGGAAAAAATAAGGAAAAGATAAATTCCAAGCTATATGTATATGGAACAATGATTGTAGCAGTGCTTTTAATAATTGGAACTTTAGGTGTTAATACTGTCAAAATAATTCTTTTAAACAGAAGTATAAAAGATTACAATGATAAGCTATCTGCTCCAGAAATACAATCACAATTAAAAGAAGCGGAAACTATAAACAAGCAAATAAGCATACTAAAGCAGTATGATAGCGCAATAGCTGATGTTGCAGTATCCGTAAAGGCAAGAGATAATGTATCAGATACATTGCTAATGGATATAAGCTCAACAGTGCCAAGCGAAGTTTCATTTAAAAATTTGGATATATCAGATAACGTAGTGAATATAAAAGGTGTATCAACCAATAGAAGCGCAGTTGCAGAATTAAAGCATAATCTAAGTTCATTACCAATAATGCAGGATGTATATGTAAATTCAATAAATAATTCTGGTGCGGTAGAAGGAGAGTACTCTTTTGATGTAAAATGCGTGTTAAAGGATGTTGAATAGTATGAGAATAAGTAATAAAGAGAAGATAATGTTATATATTCTAGGAATTATAATAATAGGTTTTATATACTACCAATTTGTATACTCATATCAAATGAACATTATACAAGATAAAATGAAAAATCAGAATGAAATTGAGCAAAAATATACTGAAGCTGAGAATACAATAAATTCAATTGAATCCAAAAAAAGTGATTTAAAAATATTAAAAGCTAAGATAAGTGATGAATCTTTATCATTCTATCCAACAATAAGTGAAGAACATATAATATTGGAATTAGATACTCTATTGAAAGATAGTGGATTAAATGGGGGAATTAAATTCAATCCAGTAATTTCTGATGGTGTAGAAAAAGCTAAGGATAAGGATAATAAGACATTACAAAAAAGTTCAATCCAAGGGATAGTTGATCAATATAACAATGTTGCTGATGACAAAAAAGAGAGTAATAGTAAAAGTGAGAAATCAAATTCAAAGAATAATGTAAGTTCAAGTAATTCTAATAATGATACTTCAGGTGATTCAAAAGATAAAAAGAAAAATACGGTACAATATGTTAAATTTGAAGTGAATTTTGAAGGAAGCTACGATGAATTAAATAAACTGTTAAATACCATTGGAAAAAATGAAAAGAAAATGGTAGTGAATTCAATTAAAATAGACGAAGATACTTTGAACTCAGTAAAAGGAACAATTAATATTGAAATTTATTCTATTCCAAAGATAGATGATGAGTTAGAGAGCTATTTGGACTGGAAGTTAAATAATACTTACGGAAAAACTGTTCCATTTAGCACAGGATCAGCGAATGGTAATGTACAAGCTAATAAAGATACTGGTGATTTTATAGCGTCGGTTAAATCTTCGACATCTGACTTACCAACAGTAATGCTAGGTAAAGCTGATGATAGTTTAAGAACTACTTATATTTATGGGGACAGTAATTCTCAAGAAAATGTAGAAATGATATTGACTCAAGATGGAGATAAGTATTATTACAAATATAAAACATCAAAAGGAACATTCCCAGCCAATTATGATGGAATAGGAGAAGAATTTGTTCCTGCATCACAAAACATAGATTTAAAAATCCAAAGTGAAAATAGAGTTACTTCAAATGATAAATCAGAGCTTAAATTGAAAATAGTAAATAAGACAGATAAGCTATTAAATGTAGACATAAGTGGAGATGATTCGGCAGATCCAAGGGTAACGGTTGAAGGTGATGGAAGTAATATAAGCGTTAATCAGAAGTAGGTGAGGACTTATAAAAAAGAATTCCAAAAAAAAACAAGGATTTACGTTAGTAGAAGTAATAATAAGTATTGCCGTTATAGGAATTCTTTCTGTAGGAGTATATGGTTCCTATATGGCAATAATAAAAACTACCAAGGAAAGTGAAAAAAAACAAGTGGCATTAAATGCTGGAAATAAAATTATTGAGCGAATAAAAGAAGTATCAAATAGTGGAGATATTAAAAGTTCTGATACAGCAATTAGTTTAAGTGAAGGTTTAGTACTGAACAAAAATGCAGATAATGTATTTAATGGAAAACAACTATTGGATTCAAATGGAAAGAATACAAGCAGTAACTGTAAGTATATTGCTTTAGTTAATTTATCTAAAAATGATCTGAGTCTTAATAGTGATTCTAAGATTGGATACCTATATGATGTTACAGTGACCATAACGGACTCGAATAATAATTTATTATTTAATGAGAAATATAACCAAATTATAAAGATTAATTAATATTGGTGGTGGTTAAATGAAAAGGAAGAAGCAAGGATCTACCTTAATAGTTGTAATTATAATTTTTACTTTTGTAACAATAGTTATGACTGCGACTTTATCAATGGCAGCTAGTGGATATAAGGCTAGAGTTATAGAGAGCAAGAGAGTTGAAAGCTTATATAGTGCCGAATCAGGGTTAGATATTGCTTATAATATAGTAGGGCGTACATTTAATTCAGCAGTTGCTTACGCCAATGATCAAGTAACTAGGTTAACAGAAGGAAACGGCGACAATTCTGATCCAAACACTGAAAAATATTCTAAATTACAAGAAGATATAGAGTATTGGAAAAATCGTCAAAAAACAGATGAAGAAACTATAGATGAGTTTAAGAGAAAAAATAGAGAAAAGATAATGAGAGATAATGAATATATAGAATTATTAAAAAATGAAGAATTTAAGAGATCATTTAATTTATTTTTATATATACAAAACAATAATATTATAGATAATGAAAATAATACAGATGAGTTAGCGAAAACAATAGTAGGAAAGAAATATGTTAAAAATATCGATGCTGAATTAGAAAATGATAGGTACAAGCATGTAACTTTTAATACGAATGATGGACAGGATCCAGAGTTACTAGTATATGATTATCAACATCCAATTACAAGTGTAGCTGCTAATGAAGATAAAAGTGGAATTATTTATAGTAGTGGGGACGAGAATATTTCGAAAGGAGCACATGATATTCCACTGCAAGGCGATTATAAATTAACCATTAAGGTTTTTGATAAGCAAGAATATATAGTAAAAGTAACCTCAAATTTTGGAGGAAGTAATTTAAGACAGGTTCAAGCGACTTATACAATAAAAGTTCCAGATTATATGCAGTCTATAAAGAGATATCAAGTTTTAGTTGATAAGCCCTTAATTGTTAATAAGTGTATGAACTTAGAAAATTCGGATAATTTAAATATTAATGGGGATATATTTGTTCAAGGGGAAAAGGACGATTCTGCAGGGACTGGAGAAATAACTTATGATAAATACCTAGGTAGAATTAAAATAAATGAGAGTAGTAATGTTACGTTTAATGGTGATGTTATTACCAGAGGTACCCTCAATGTTGAAGATAATACGGGGGTGAATATAACTGGAAATGTATATGCAGGAAATATATATTTAGGAAAAGTAGCAAAAGGGGATTTAGGATTTGCACAAGGATCCTGGCTTCATATTAATTCTGCTGATAAAGGTAAAGTTTATTTAGATAATGATTTAACATTAAAAGCAAAAGATTCAGAAATAAACATGAATGATTTTTATGGTATTAATGATAAAAATATTAATTATGATGACAAAAATCTAGATTCATCAAAGCGTAATATTATTAATAATGGGAAAAGTGGAACTCAAGATTACCCTAGTGATGTATCAAAATCTTCTAGCAGCATTATTGTTAATGGATATAAAGGTGGATCAAGTGATTCTTCAATAGTTATAAATAATTCAGCTTATATTATGGGAACAGCTCATATTGCCACAGATGATAATTATCAAACAGGAGAATCAGGGGCAGTTAAAGGAAATTATATAGCGTATTCTGTTCCAAATCCTACAAACACATCTGAAAAATTTAAGTATGATAGTCCGCTATACGTTTTAGATGAAGATGATGAAGATAATGTTTTTAATAAAGCAAAACATTTTAAAGATTATTGGGCTAATCCTAGAAAGGCAGATCCTGGTGGAATACAATGGCCAATCAATCCTAGTACTGGACAACCTAATGTCTTCTCTGTAGGTGCCTTGGTTTATAAATCAGGTGATGATGTCTTTGTAAAAGAACCTAATTATAGTATGGGATTAGAAGCAGTAAATGGTGATGTGTGGAAGATGAGAAATAAGTTTGCTGGAAAGGTATATAAATTCGGAGAGGAAGTATCAGAAACATCAGTAGAGAACTATTACGCTAATGGAGAAGAGAATGCAGCTAGCGTATCTGAATTAATAGACTTATCTAATATAATGGATGCCAACTATAAGATGAAAGATCAAGAGAAAAAAACAGAAAAAGCTATATTTAATAAAGATAGTAGAAAAATAATAATTAAAAAATCTACAGGTGAAGATTCAATAGATATTCCTAGTGATTCGAGTATGCCAATAACTATAGAGGCAAAAGACGGAATAATAAATGCAGTTATAGCAACTAATGGAGATGTAACAATTGAAGAAGATATTACATTTAATGGTAGCATTGTTACAAATGGAAGTTTGGGCATTGAAGGCGATGGAGTTACTATAAATAAAAATAATGAAATAGTAAATAGTGTCCAAGCTCAGAATCCAGATCTTTTCCAATCAGTATTTAAAGATGGAAAATACTATAATGAGGCAGTTGATTATGATTTATCTAATTATCTAGATAAAAAATTATGGAAACTTATTAAGTAGGATGTGAATGTAGAAATGAAAAAATCAGGTTTTACTCTATTAGAAGTAGTAATTGTAATGGCATTAACATGTGTTATTTTAGGAATTCTATATTCTATATTCCAAGCTGGTAATAAGGTGTTTTCAGATGCAGATGTTAGAGCGACGCTGCAAATGGAGGCTAGAAACGTTCAAGAAGAATTAACTAATCTCGGCATACAAGCGGCAGATGTAACTGGTGTAAAAATAGGATCATCATATAGTGATTCTGACAATAAAGCTTATGTAGAACAAAAATACTCTGGCTTAAGTTCTAGAAATATAAACGAAATAAAAATACTAGGGTATGGTAAGGATAGTGAATATGCCATTGATCATGATAGTGGGGAATATAAGATAAGCAATCCGCTAACATATGATATTAAATTCGAAAATGGCACATTATATATGATAACAGAAACAGAAGCGGGGACAAGATCAGAGAAAGTGATCGCAAAGCATATAATTAGTTTTAATGTGGAGCCAGAAGATACTAATGATAGTTTTGCAGATGCATCTTCGATTAAATTTAATATTGTATTAAGAAGCCAAAAAGCTTTTAGTAAAGTGCCTGATTATCCTATTAATGTTAAGGTTACTTTTAGAAATAAGAGAAAATAGAAATTGCGTTTATAAAAATAATTGTTACTTCTTGCTGTATATATAAAAATAACAATAGGTTAAATTAGAGAAATGCAGAAACTATATTTTCATAAAAAGATAATTTAATAAAAGGATATAACTAGTAGATTGTAAAACTTGTTATTGTAAATATATGATGTGCAATAATTGGAAGGAGAAGTTTATAATGCGAGTTGCTCATAATTATTTAAATATGAAAAATAGAATAATCAAATTAATTAAGAAAAAAGGATTTAAGCTTTTAAGTATTATTTTAGCAATCAGCTTAATATCTACAATGATATTTTTTAATAATGTAAGATCAATGGCAACTACTCCAGATAAACCAGGGTTTACTATAAGTAATATTAGTTTTGATCCGAGTGAGCCAGAAGTAGGAGAAGATATTGCAGTAAGTGGAAGAATTACACCGACAGATTTTGAAATTCCAGTTCCGCCTAAGGAAATAGTGTTAGTACTCGATGTTTCTGGTAGTATGGATGATATAGGATTATGTTCTAATGAACGAATACATTATTCAGGTGAATATTATCAATATAAAAATGGCGCATGGCGTAAAACTAAAGGTACGACAGATGATTATTGTGCTGAGCATCATAAAGTGGGAGAACATGACAGTACTGCAACTACTAATAAAATAACGCAATTAAAAAATGCAGCAAAAGATTTTATTAAAACAATGAATGGCGTGCCTAATTTGAAAATAGGAATAGTAGCATTCTCAAGTAGAGGATTCGTTAATCCAAATGGCCGAAATTATGGGAATTCATATATCAATTGCGTTGATAAATATAATGATGCTGAAATAACAAATTATAAATTTTCAGATAAGACGATGTTAAATTCTAATGACTCCGAATTAAGTACTATTATAGATAGTTTGGTGGCATTGGGTGGAACTAACACTGGAGAAGGATTAAGACAAGCTGCAAATATATTACAACAAGGAGATAAGAATGCAAATAAAAGCATTGTACTGATGTCTGATGGAATACCAACATATTTTTCTGTTGATAGAAATAATAGTAATAATTATAATTATTATTTAGATATTGATGGTAATCAAGTTGGTAGTGACGCAAAACCATATCTGGGGGGGCTTGGTAACGAAAACGATGAAAATAATAATGAAAGATCTAAAGAATATGCAAAACAAATAGGCGGAAAGCTTAAAGGAATAGCGCAAAATGTGTATACTATTGGTTATGGACTTGGAAGCCATAATAGTGATGGAAACAAAAACATGAATGAAATTCATGAATCGATGGGGGGGAAAGCAAATACATTTTTTGCTACAGACGTTGGAGCGATAGACACCGTATTTCAAAATATAGCTACACAAATAATAAATAACTATGATATCAAGGGAGGAATACTTACTAGTAGAATGTTAGACACTTTTGGTTTAGCGCTTGGAGGTCAAACAGTTTCAATTCCTGATATTAATTATAAAAAGGATGATGCAAATAGTACTGCGAGCACGATAAGGTATCATGCAGAACCTTATACATTTACTTTTAAGATCAAGGCTTCAAAATCCGGGGATTATTCCAATATATTTAAAGACTCATATATATCATTTCCTTGGAATAATGGAACATTCAGTACTGCGATGCCTAACTGTAGTATTAAGGTAGTCGATAATAAATTACCTAATATTGAAGCAAATTTAAAAGAAAAAAATCCAATAGTAAGTTTAGGACAAGATGTTACGGTAACTTATGAAATTAAGGCGAATAGCTTTCAATATAAGGATGACTCAAGGCAGCTATTGCCTAAGGATGTGGTAATGTTGTTTGATACATCTGTTGGAATGAAAGATAAAATTGGGCAATTTATAAATGGTTCCTTTAATGATTTATTAAATAATGTTCAGTTAAAGAATACTCATACTAAATATTCAATTATTACGTTTAACTCTGTGGCAACTATTTGTGACCCAACCAAATACCAAAATTTTAGACCTGATTCAAATTATGATACAACGAATTTGAAAACTGATACAACAGCTATAAACGATTATGTAGTAAAAAATTTGAAATCTTCAGAGTCTACAGATAGAAATATTGGATTAGCTCTGCAAAAGGCAGATGGTGTTTTGAGCGAGGATACAGGGAAAGTAAATAAATATATTCTTTTAATTTCATCTGGGCCAGTGACATATACACCAAATGATATACAAGCACTAAAAGAAAAGGGCTATATTATAATAAGCCTTGCAATAGGCACGCAAAATAGTAGTCAGAATCCGCAGACATTTCTATATGATGTTCACAAAGATTTAGCTGGAGAAGTCAGCGCTTCTTCTTCGGCAAGTGGTGGGAATTACTTTATTAGTCCAGGTACAGATAATAACAATGATATTGCAAATTCTATAATGAGCAATATAGCAAAAAAAATAATAGATATTGGAGACAGACAAAGTTATGTATTTGATGATGTATACTTGAACTTTGAGATGGGAGAAAATTTTAAAGATATACAAGGACTTGAATCTATTGGAAATAGTAAATATAGGGTAAAAGTTCCGAAGGTAGTATATAATTATGATAAAAATACAAATCAATACATTGCAGATCCTATAAATGATATAATCTTTAAATTTAAACCAGGAGGTACGAGCCTTTTATTTGGAAATCTACACACTATTACGTATACAGGTATTACTGGTGGAATTGATAAGAATATCTCAGTTCCAATGATTACAGTTAAAAGTGGAGAAGTAAAGCACGGGGTTTATAAAGGTATCGCAGAAGATACAAAAGTTCCTAATATAGAAGATCCACGAGGTCCTTTTCCGAAAGGATCAGCAGTTACTTTTGGTGCATATATTGATGGAGCCATGAATAATAATACAATTACACTTAAATTTGATTACGGTAATGATCCAAATGCAAAGCCAGTTATAGATTCGTCTAAAATTAAAGTTTTAAAGATAGTAAATGGTGAACCAGTTGATACTGGATACACGAGTTCAATTGAGAATGGCATATATACGTATACTCCATTAGATCTTCCAGAATCAGGTGCAAAGATATTGATATTATACACCGAAGTATTATCAAAAAATGCAAATACAGATACTAAGTATACAAATGTTCTAAAGGGGCCTGGTATACCTGATACGAATGCTACAATAACAGTAGGGAGTGATTTACCAGATCTATTTTAGATACTTGGAAATGATGGAATTATGAGTTGGGAAAAGTTTAACATTTGATAAAAAGGTTTAGGATCTGTTTACTTTACAAAATGCAAATAGTACGTAGCTTGCACACAAACTTCACTAAATTCAGGTTTTGTGGAGTTTGTATTTTTTTGCATTGTATGCTGCATATAATACAATTACCAGAACATCTACAACAATAACTGACATTAATGTTTAATGAATATTAAAGCGTTAAATTATTCATGCTTTAATAATAAATTTATATTTATCACTTTGGCAAGTTAAGCAATAGATAAGGCTGAAATAAAACGTAGCAATTTGATTGAAATATAGATATTAATAGTGAATTAGGATTATTATATTAAGATACACAAATTTATTTAAATAATATCAAATACAAAGGAGGCATGAAATTGGAACTATTAACTAAATTAGAAAAAAGGATAAAGTATGTTTATAATGATATACATGAAATGACTAAAATTAGTGAACTTATTGATTATATCCCAGAAGAGTTAATTGAAAAGGTGGCAGTTTTGTTACTCATTATATGGACTATATCACCAATAGCGGTACTATTCTATAATTTTACGATAAAAGACATGGATAAATCGTTTTTAATATTTAAACAGTATCCTTCTTCAATATATTGGTATGAAATACTTCAAACAATTGGTTTTCTAGGCTGTATATTAGGAGTTATCACTTTTTCAAAAAGTATTTTACAAGCAAAAGTAGAGAAGGTATCTTTACAGAACTATATTAAAAGTAACCTGTTTTATCTACTTTTATTTATGATGCTTATTTGGAGTATTATATCATGTTTGAATTCAGATAATATTGATATCTCGCTTAATGGTACGCTGTATAGAAAAGAAGGTGTCATTACATATTTCACTTACTGCGGAATTTTTTGTTGTGGATATGTAGTAAGAAATAGACGATTAATAAAGATTATTTTCGAATTCTTTACTTTATGTGCAGTGGTATTATCATTACTAACCCTTGTTGATTCTAAAGAGTTAAATAATGCATTGGGATTAACCTCTGATTCGTCTATCTTTTCTCAGTTTAATCATTATGCATATTATTTGTGTATGTCTATAATGAGTGCATCTTTGCTATTTATTACAGAGAAAAAGTCAACTCAAAAGTTGATTTTTAGAATCATAATATTTTCTGTTATTACAGCTGTTTTAATCAAGAATGGATCCTTTGGACCTTACATTGCTGTTATAGTAGGATTAATTTTTAGTATTATTTACTCAATTCTGTTAGACAGAAAAATTTTAAAGCGAGTAGTAATAGTAGCAAGCGTTTTTATAGCTATTACGCTAGGTATGAACATTTCAAATAGTCATACTTACAAAGATTTTTGGACATTAGGCGGAGATATATTTAAAATAGCAGAGAAATCTCCAGATGCTAATAAAGCGGGAACGGGTAGATGGATTCTTTGGGTAAATGGAGTTAGATTCATTTCTGAAAGACCTTTATTTGGTTATGGAGCAGACAATCTTGGTGAGCAATATGCTAAAGTTAATGTTAATACAGATCGTGCACATAACGAAATTATTCAATTTGCTGCAAGTCTAGGTATTCCAGCTGCACTTTTATATATTGCAGCACTAGCAACTTATTTTATGTTTTTTATAAAGAAAAGGAAACAATTTTTGAGGCTAGATATATGTATATTATGCATAGTAATTGCTTATTTAACATCATCAATGTTTGGTAATACAATGTATTATACAAGTCCATTTTTCTTTATGATATTAGGAATTTCAAGCGGAAGACAAAAACTGCTTTTAAAAAGTTTCTCTAGTTATTCAAGAGAATCCGAGAATTTATTTTTAATAAAATCTTAATTTCCCTTTACTAAATAATAATGTATAATAACCATATGTTATAAATTAATTAATATGTCGAAAACATATGGGAGGAAAAATATGAATACAGTTACTTATTTGATTGATATATTTCTACATCTTGATAAATATCTAGGATTCATAATAAACAATTATGGATTTGAAACATACTTGCTGCTATTTTTCATAATATTTTTGGAAACAGGTTTAGTTGTAACTCCATTTTTGCCAGGAGATTCGTTAATTTTCGCTGCTGCTGCTTTTGCTGCTATGGGAATGCTTAATATATATGCATTACTAGGACTTTTAATGGTTGCAGCGATCTTAGGGGATACTGTTAATTATGAGATAGGAAGAATTTTTGGTGATAAACTTATTAATATTGCTGGTGGGAAACTTATTAAGAAAGAACACCTAGACAAAACTAACAAGTTTTATGAAAAGCATGGTGGAAAGACAATAATCTTTGCAAGATTTATCCCAATAGTTCG
Organism: Clostridium beijerinckii HUN142; assembly: GCF_000621745.1. Lineage (GTDB taxonomy): Bacteria > Bacillota > Clostridia > Clostridiales > Clostridiaceae > Clostridium > Clostridium beijerinckii_A. The sequence goes on from NZ_KK211335.1 coordinate 365,543, forward strand.
TACTCTAGCACCATTTGTAGCTGGAATAGGAAAGATGCAATATAGACATTTTATTTCATTTAATGCAATAGGTGGAATTCTATGGGTACTAGTAGTTTCAGCACTAGGATTTTTCTTTGGAAACATTCCAGTAGTTAAAAAGAACTTTGAATTTGTAATTATAGCAATCATATTTATCTCTATTGTACCAGTTATAGTTGAATTCTTAAGAAGCAAGATGAAAAAAGCTAATCAAACAGTATAAAAAAAGCCTAATTAGGGAGTTGAAATACTCTTTAATTAGGCTTTTAACTTACCATCTTTATAGAAAATAACATTATTATATAGTTATAAATTAATAATCACATATTAAAATCATACATTATCAGAAAGAAGGATATACTTTTGTGGAGTGCTGCATTGAGAATGTGGCTTTAGGAGTTTCTTCATTAGAACTTGTTCCATTGTTGCTTGTCCTTAGGAACTAAGGATCATGCAGGAATGGGCACAAGTTCTAATGTTAGAAATCCAAAGTCATATTCTCTAGCAACCGGAACAAAAGTGTATCCTTCTTTCGGTTATATCTATTTTCTAATTAAATGCGTTATATATTGCAGCAATTCCTTTTTCAAAATCATCATTTTCTATACCAACTAGTATGTTCATCTCGCTAGAACCTTGGTCTATCATTCTAATGTTGACTTCAGCATTTGAAAGAGCTGTAAAGATCTTGGCAGCAGTTCCTCTTTGTTTAGCCATTCCACGTCCAACAGTAGCAATCATAGCTAAATTTGGATGGATTTCTATACTGTCTGGGTTGCATGCTCTTTTAATTTCTTCTACAACAACATCCTTTTTGTTTTTCAATTGAGTGTCTTGAATTACAAAGCATACTGTATCTATTCCAGAAGGCATATTTTCAAATGAAATATTATGCTGTTCAAGTATTGATAAAATTTTTCTACAGAAACCAAGCTCTGAATTCATTGAAGCTTTAGATATTGAAATAACTGTGAAATCTTTTTTACCAGCTATACCTGTTACAGTTGTTGGCTTCATTGAGCCATCTGTATTTTTTACGATAAAAGTACCTTCGTCTTGAGGTTTATTTGTATTTTTTATATTTATTGGAATTCCAACTTCTCTTACTGGGAATATTGCATCTTCATGTAATACAGAAGCACCCATATAAGAAAGTTCTCTAAGTTCTGAATAAGTTATTTTGCTTATTGGTTTTGGATTATCTATTATTCTAGGATCTGCCATTAAAAATCCTGAAACATCTGTCCAATTCTCATAAAGGTCAGCATTGATGCTTGAAGCAACTAAAGCTCCTGTTACGTCAGAACCACCTCTTGAAAATGTGATTATGTTTCCGTCTTTATCTGCTCCATAAAAGCCGGGAATTACAGCATTAGAAATTTTAGATAATTTATAATAAAGGGCTGAATCTGTCGCCTTAGAATCTAAAGAACCGTCGCTATTAAAAACCATAACGTCTTTAGCATCAACAAATTGAAAGCCAAGATAGTTAGCAAGTATTAGTCCGTTTAAGTATTCGCCCCTACTTGCAGCATAATCACTCGAAGCCCCTTCTTCAAGATCCTTTTTTATGATGTTTAAATGTTCTGTAATATCAAAGTCTAAATTTAAATCTTTAATGATAGTACAATATCTATCTGTTATATGGTTAAAAACATCATCAAAAGATATTCCAGTAGAAACATGGGCGTGGCAAAGATATAATAAATCAGTGATTTTTGAATCTTTAGGATTTCTTTTTCCTGGCGCAGATGGCACTACATATCTTCTTTCTGGATTTGAAAAGATTATTTCTTTAACTTTTTTAAATTGAGTTGCATCTGCTAGTGAACTTCCACCAAATTTTGTTACAATTGTGTTCATAATTATAGCCCCCATATATATGTATTTTTACATATAAGATTGTAGCAATTTATCTAAAAATGTTCAAGTTAATTATTAATAATGCTAAATGTTTATTTTCTCTTGATCAGTTAGTATTATTTATAGAAAAGAACATATAATAAACTGCAAAGCAGATTAAGGAATGGATATAAAATAAATTTATGGTATAGAAGGTGCTGAGTTTTGCAATTATAAATTAAGTTGTTTATTTATTTATCTGTATAAAAACAAATAGAATGTCTTTAAATCATTAATGAAGAAAATTTATTTAATATAATAAATTATATATACTACGAGAAATAATTCTTCATCATAATTCTAAAAGCATTGCAATAATTTTAGTCGTAACTGTGAAATGTGCATTGTAACATATATATTCTATGAAAAAAATTTATCATAGTTAATAATATTGAGTATGTTCAAATAAATAATTTACATTTAAAGTTACAGTAAGCTGAGTTATTAGTTAAAACTAAAATTTAGAAATTTATCTGCAACATATATTATATGTAGAGAAAATAGTGAGTATCATTAATAACGTTTGACAGAGTAAATATTGATTTGTATAATAAAAATACCAAGTTAAACTTGATTATTTCTTGTTTTCATTGAAATTCAGCGTTGAATAAATCAAGAAAAATAATATAGAAGTAAAGTAAGTATTGTTAACATTATGGTACTGATAATTTAATATGCAAATATTTTATTATTAGGAGTTATATGAATTACAAATTTATATATACTTTGACAACGGAGTCATAGAATTAATAATTCAGATTGATTTCGTTTTTTTTGTTATAAGTTATAAAATAATTTTCTGCAGAAGTTATTTTTTATATTTATCAATTTAATAAATATAAGCTTTAATTTTTAAAGAATATGGTATTGATTTCTTTAAAAATTAAAGTTTTTACTACAAAAATACTTACTTTTTTAAAAAATCTATTGATTTGTTAGAAATGGTGGTATATAATTTACTTATTAAATGAATTGAGCAAAGGCGTTCGATAGATGGTATACCGCTTCTATTGTGCGCCTTTTTTTAGAAAAAAAGGGGGTTTGTAAAATGGCAAAGTACACAAAGGAAGATATCATTAACTTAGTAAAGGAAAATGGAGTTAAATTTATAAGACTTCAATTTACAGATATCTTTGGAACATTAAAAAACGTAGCAATTACAGACAGACAGTTAGAAAAAGCATTAAATAATGAGTGCATGTTTGATGGATCATCTATTGATGGTTTCGTTAGAATTGAAGAATCCGACATGAATTTAAGACCAAACTTAGATAGTTTTGTAATTTTCCCATGGAGACCGCAACAAGGTAAGGTTGCAAGATTAATCTGTGACGTTTATAAACCAGATGGAAAGCCATTTGAAGGTGATCCAAGATATATCCTGAAGAGAGCTATAGCAGATGCAGCTGAACTTGGATATACAATGAATGTTGGACCTGAATGTGAATTTTTCTTATTTGAAACTGATGAAAATGGTAATGCAACAACAAACACTCAAGATAAAGGTGGATATTTTGATTTAGCGCCTACAGATTTAGGAGAAAACGCAAGGCGTGACATGACTTTAGCATTAGAAGAAATGGGATTTGAGATTGAAGCATCTCACCATGAAGTTGCTGAAGGGCAAAATGAAATTGACTTTAAATATGGTGATGCATTAACTACAGCTGATAATATTATGACATTTAAACTAGTTGTTAAGTCTATTGCACAAAGACACGGATTACATGCATCATTTATGCCAAAACCAATTTTCGGAATTAATGGTTCAGGAATGCATGTTAATATGTCATTATTCAAGGATGGAAAGAATGTTTTTGTTGATGAAAATGACAAGAATGGCTTAAGTCCAATAGCTTATAACTTTATAGCAGGATTATTAAAGAATATCAAAGGTCTTGCAGCTGTTACTAACCCATTAGTTAATTCATACAAGAGATTAGTACCAGGATATGAAGCACCAGTTTATCTAGCTTGGTCTTGCAAAAACAGAACAGCATTAATAAGAGTACCAGCAGCTAGAGGCGCAGGAACTAGAGTTGAGCTTAGATGTCCAGATCCAAGTTCTAACCCATATTTAGTATTAGCAGCTTTACTGCAAGCAGGATTAGAAGGTATTAAGAACAATCTACAACCACCAGCAGAAGTTGAAGCAAATATTTTTGCTATGACTGACCAAGAAAGAAAAGCTAACGGAATCGATAACTTACCTAATAACTTATATGAAGCAGTTCAATTCATGAGAGAAAGTGAGTTAGCTAAGTCAGCTTTAGGAGAACATGTGTACAATAATTATCTTGAAGGTAAAGCAGCTGAGTGGGATGATTATAGAACTAAAGTACATGACTGGGAATTAGAAAACTATCTTAATAGATATTAATTTAGTAATACCAATTATTATTAATTAAGGTGGGGATTGCAATGGCTCAAGATGGAAGAATTATTATAGCTTTAAGCAATATTGAGACAGCAAAGAAATTAAAGAGTTTACTAATGCAGGAAGGCTATGAAATCATAGCATTATGTGCTTCAGGAAATGAATTAATTAGATTAGTTATGCAACATTCCCCAGACCTAGTCTTAGTAGGATATAAATTCAAGGATATGAGTTTACTAGATGTTTATGAAACACTAGTAGATGTAACTAGTTTTTTAGCTATCGTAAATGAGCCTTATAAATCATTTATAGAAGAAGATACTGATATATATTGTATTGGTACTAAAATCTCTAATGTTCTCTTAACTAATGCTATAAATTTAATTTTTCAAAGCAAAAAGAGAATCAAGAAGCTGAGAGATCAAGTTGAAAAGTTAGAACATACTCTAGAAGATAGAAAGCTTATCGAAAAGGCTAAAGGTCAACTCATGAAAACTTCAGGACTTACGGAGAATGAAGCGTTTAGATATATGCAGAAGATAAGTATGGATTCTGGGAAAAGAATGAAAGATATTGCGAGTTTAATATTAAGTGAAAATGAATAACTTATAAAATGTAGCAAATACGCGAGTAATTATATTTCAAAAAAGGATGTATTTACTCGTTGTTTGCTACACATAAATGCAATATGATTGTTTTAAGGATAAATAGGTGCCTGATAGATAAATATTTAAGAAGGTACAAATGAATATATTATTATCTCAAGGGGGAATTTTAATGGAAAGAAATAATCCGAATGCACAGGGGTTATATAATCCATGTTTTGAACATGATGCTTGTGGAATTGGGACTATAGTAAACATTGATGGTGAGAAATCTCATGAAATATTATCAGATTGTTTAACTATCCTAGAAAAGCTAGAGCACAGAGGTGGTACAGGCGCTGATGAACATACAGGAGATGGAGCAGGAATATTATTTAATATACCACATAAATTCTTTCAGGAAGAATTGAAATCAAAAGGTATGACTCTCGGAAACGAAGGGGACTACGCTGTTGCTATGGTATTTTTACCACAAGAAGAAAAGGCAAGAAAAGAAGCTATGAGCCTTTTTGAAGATATATCAAAGGAAGAAGGACTTGAACTAATTGGGTGGAGAGAAGTTCAAACAAACCCTTCAATACTTGGAAAAGCATCGCTAGAAGCAATGCCTGCAATAATGCAAGCTTTTGTAAGAAGACCAAATGGAATAAAACCAGGAAAAGATTTTGAAAGAAATTTATATATTGTTAGAAGAAATATAGAAAAAAGAGCAGGATGGATAAGTAAATTCCTAAATGAAACTTTCTACATAGCGTCTTTTTCATCAAAGACAATAGTATATAAAGGAATGTTACTATCTACACAGCTTAGAGAATTTTATAAAGATTTAGAAGATGAAAGAGTTGAAACATCTTTGGCATTAGTACATTCAAGATATAGTACTAATACATTCCCAAGTTGGGAAAGAGCTCATCCTAATAGATTTATGATTCACAATGGTGAAATTAATACACTTCGTGGAAATGTTAATAAGGTTTATTCTAGAGAAACAAATGTTAAATCTAGAGCACTTGGAAAAGATTTAAACAGAGTGTTACCTATCATAAATAAAGAAGGATCAGACTCTGCGATATTTGATAACAATTTAGAATTCTTATATATGAATGGAATGGATTTAACTAGAGCCATTATGATGGCAATTCCAGAACCATGGTATAAGAGTAAAACTATGAGTAAAGAAATGAAAGCTTTTTATGAATATAATGCTACACTAATGGAACCATGGGATGGTCCAGCAGCTATCGTATTTACAGATGGTGAAAAAGTTGGTGCAGTTTTAGATAGAAATGGTTTAAGACCATCAAGATATTATATAACTAAAGATAGAAGACTTATTCTTTCTTCAGAAGTTGGTGCATTAGATATACCAGCTGAAATTGTTGAAAAGAAAGATAGATTAATGCCAGGTAGAATGTTACTTGTAGATACAGTTAAAAAAGAAGTTATAGATGACGAAGAATTAAAGAATGCTTATGCTAATCAATATCCTTATGGAGAATGGTTAAAAGAAAATCTAGTTACTTTAGATAAAATGAATGAAAGTAAGAAGTTCAAGATTGAATATGATAAGGAAACTAGAAAGAAATTAGAAAAAGCGTTTGGATATACTTACGAGGAAGTAAAAACAACAATGCTTCCAATGGCTGAAACTGGAGCTGAACCATTAGCAGCAATGGGCGTGGATGTTCCATTAGCAGTATTATCAAAGAATTCTCAGCCATTATTTAATTATTTCAAGCAGTTATTTGCACAAGTAACTAATCCTCCTATTGATGCTATTAGAGAAGAAATAGTTACAGCTTCTAATGTTTATCTTGGACCAGAAGGAAATATATTAGAAGATAAAGCATCAAATTGTGAGTTGATTAAACTTGATTCACCAATAATTAATGATGAAGAATTAGCTAAAATAAAGGCTTATAATAAAGGAAACTTAAAATCAAAGGTAATTGATATTGTATTTGATAAAGGTGGCTCTTTAGAAGAAGCATTAAATGAAATGTTTGAAAAGGCTCAGGATGCATATGAAAAGGGATATACTATATTTATATTATCTGATAGAAATATAAGTGAGGCAAAAGTTCCTATTCCATCATTACTTGCAGTATCAGCACTTCACCAATATCTAGTTAAAAAAGGGACAAGAACTTCAGTTGCGTTAATACTTGAAAGTGGAGAGCCTAGAGAAATTCACCATTTTGCTACATTGCTTGGATTTGGTGCTTCTGCTATAAATTCATATATGGCTTATGAAAGCTTAAGAGGATTAATTGAAGATGGATTACTTGATTTAGAATATGATAAGGCTGTCTACAACTATAATAAAGCAGTGCTTAAAGGTATAATTAAAATACTTTCAAAAATGGGTATTTCAACAATACAATCTTATCAAGGAGCACAAATTTTTGAGGCTATAGGAATTGGAAAAGAGGTTATTGATAAATACTTTACTAATACTATAAGCAGAATTGATGGAATAGGACTCGCTGAAATTCAAAAAGAAGCAGAGATAAATCACAGAAATGGATTTAAAGAAAAAACTTATTCTGCAGACTTTTCGTTAGATTCACCAGGATATGAAAAACTTAGATCAGGAGAAGATAGTGCTGAAGAGCATTTATATAATCCACTAACTATTCATAAACTTCAAGAGGCTACTAAGACATCAAATTATGAATTGTTTAAAGAATATACTTCTTTAATTGATGATGAAAAAGCTGAAATTACTTTAAGAGGATTATTAGAATTTAACTATAATTCTAAGTCAATTCCACTTGAAGAAGTTGAGCCAGTTTCAGAAATTGTTAAGAGATTTAAGACAGGAGCAATGTCTTATGGATCAATTTCTAAAGAAGCTCATGAAGCACTTGCTATTGCTATGAACAGAATTGGCGGTAAGTCTAATACTGGTGAAGGCGGAGAAGATAAGGATAGATGGACTAAAGATGCAAATGGGGATTCAAGAAGATCTTCAATAAAGCAAATTGCATCTGGTAGATTTGGAGTAACTTCAGAGTATCTAGTAAATGCAGATGAACTTCAAATAAAATTAGCACAAGGAGCAAAACCTGGCGAAGGTGGTCAATTACCTGGAACTAAGGTTTACCCATGGATTGCTAAAACTAGACATTCAACTACAGGGGTTGGTCTTATATCACCACCACCTCATCATGATATTTACTCAATAGAAGATTTAGCTCAATTAATATATGACTTAAAGAATTCAAACACTGGAGCTAGAGTATCTGTTAAGTTAGTTTCAGAATGTGGAGTTGGAACTGTTGCAGCTGGTGTTGCTAAAGGTGGAGCAGAAGTAATATTAATTTCAGGGTATGATGGAGGAACAGGTGCATCACCTAAAAACTCAATCAAAAATGCCGGACTTCCTTGGGAACTTGGACTAGCTGAAGCTCACCAAACATTACTTCTTAACGATTTAAGAGAAAGAGTTAGAGTAGAAGTAGATGGTAAGCTTATGAGCGGTCGTGATGTTGCTATAGCCGCACTTCTTGGAGCAGAGGAATTTGGATTTGCAACTGCACCATTAGTAACTTTAGGTTGTGTTATGATGAGAGTTTGTAATTTAGATACTTGTCCAGTTGGAGTTGCAACTCAAAATGAAGAGCTTAGAAAGAGATTTAAAGGGAAACCAGAATATGTAGTTAACTTTATGTACTTTATAGCTCAAGAATTAAGAGAAATTATGGCGAATCTTGGATTTAGAACTATTGATGAAATGGTTGGTAGAGTAGATAAACTTAAGCAGAGAGAAAACATTCATGGTTGGAAAGCTAAGAATATTGATTTAAGTTCAGTACTTTATACTCCAGATAAATATAAGGGAAAAGTTGTTAAGTTTGATGAAACTAAAAAGTATGACTTTAAATTAGAAAGAGTATTAGACCAAAAGGTATTCCTAAGTCAATTTAAAGATGCTATAGAAAAGAAAGAAAAAGTAAATTTTGAAATTGATATAACTAATACTGATAGAACCCTTGGAACTATTCTTGGATCTGAAATAACAAGAATTAATGGGTCAGATGGATTGCCGGAAGATACTATTACTATTAAGTGTAATGGAGCGGCAGGACAAAGTTTTGGATCATTCATTCCAAAGGGATTAACATTTGAAGTTGAAGGAGATGCTAATGATTACCTAGGTAAGGGATTATCAGGTGGTAAGGTTATAGTATATCCTCCAAAGAAATCAACATTTGTAGCTGAAGATAATATTTTGATTGGAAATGTTGCTTTATATGGTGCAACTTCAGGAAAAGTATTTATAAATGGTATTGCAGGTGAAAGATTCTGCGTTAGAAATTCAGGAGCAACTGCTGTGGTTGAAGGAGTTGGAGCTCACGGATTAGAGTACATGACAGGTGGTAAGGTTGTTGTTTTAGGCAAAACAGGAATTAACTTTGCTGCTGGTATGAGTGGCGGAATTGCTTACCTTTATGAAGAGGATCCAAACTTTAGAATAAATCTAAATGAAGAAATGATTCTATTAGAAGAGTTAAGCTTAGAAGATGAAGAAGAATTAAGGAACTTAATTGAAGAACATGTAAAAGTTACAGGCTCTCCTAAAGGAAATAAAATATTATACAACTTTGAGACAGAAAAATCTAAGTTCCACAAAATAATTCCAAAGGATTATAAGAGAGTAATGGAAACTGTTGAAAAGCATAAGAATCTTGGATGTGATGAGGATGAAGCATTAATTAAAACTTTCCAAGAAATTAAAGGAAATTAGGAGGGTTAGAAAAATGGGTAAACCAACGGGATTTTTAGAGTATGATAGAGAAGTAGGTAAAAATAGAGAACCCAAAGAAAGATTAAAAGATTACAAAGAATTTCATTTAAGTCTTCCAGCAGAAAAGCAAAGTATTCAAGGTGCAAGATGTATGGACTGTGGTGTTCCATTCTGTCAATCAGGAGTTCTATTTTCAGGAATGGTATCGGGATGTCCGCTTCACAATCTAATTCCTGAATGGAATGATTTAGTGTATAGAGGAAAATGGGATTTAGCTTATGAAAGATTAAATAAGACTAATCCATTCCCGGAATTTACAGGAAGAGTATGTCCAGCTCCATGCGAAGCTGGATGTACAGCAGGGTTAAATGGGCCTTCAGTTGCTATAAAGGAAAATGAAAGAGCTATAATTGATACTGCTTTTAAAAATGGGATAGTTAAAGCTAATCCTCCGGTTAAGAGAACTGGAAAGAAAGTTGCTGTAATAGGATCAGGTCCAGCAGGACTTGCTACGGCAGATACGTTAAATAAATGTGGTCACAAAGTTACTGTTTTTGAAAGAAGTGATAGACCAGGTGGATTATTAATGTATGGTATTCCAAACATGAAGCTTGATAAAGAAGTTATATTAAGAAGAATAAATCTTATGGCTGAGGAAGGTATTAGGTTTGTAACTAACGCCAATATTGGTGAAAATTATGATACAAATGAAATATTAGATGAATATGATGCAGTAGTACTTGCAACTGGTGCATCTGATCCTAGGGATCTTGTAGCAAAAGGTAGAGATGAAGTTAAAGGGGTACATTTTGCGGTAGATTTCTTAAAAGCTAATACAAAAAGTCTTCTAGATTCAAACCATGATGATAACAATTATATTTCAGCAAAAGATAAAAATGTAATTGTAATTGGTGGTGGAGATACAGGGACAGATTGTGTTGGAACTTCACTCAGACATGGATGTAAATCATTAGTTCAATTTGAAATAATGGGTGAACCTCTTAAGGAAAGAGGAGATAATAATCCATGGCCAGAATGGCCTAAAGTTCTTAAGGTTGATTATGGCCAAGAAGAATTTATAGATATTTATGGCAAAGATCCAAGAGAATATTTAACTACAGTTACAGGTCTTCATGCAGATAAAGATGGAAATCTTGAAAGTGTTGATACTGTAAAAGTTGAATGGAAGAAGGACGAAAATGGAAGATTTGGTCCAGTGCCAGTTGAAGGATCAGAAAAAACTTATCAAGCCGAACTTGTATTACTTGCAATGGGCTTCACAGGTTCACAAAATTACATTAAAGAAGCTTTTGGTGTTGAGTCAGATGCGAGAAGTAATATAAAGGCAAATGAAAAAGATTTTAAAACCAATGTGCACAAAGTATTTTCAACAGGTGACGCTAGACGTGGACAATCATTGGTTGTTACTGCTATAAATGAAGGAATAAGAGCAGGAATAGCTGTTAATGAGTTCTTAAGAAAATAGTATGGTAAAATAGGAGTGATATTCTAAGTATTTAGAATTATCACTCCTATTTATTTTAAAAATAAAATTAAATTTTAAATTTAGATACAGTAGATAATAATAATCAAGTACTTGTATTCTATGAAGAATATTTTTATAACCTACATGTTATGAATTGTCTTAGGAAAGCAATGTAACACTTGCCATAGATTAGAACAAAACAGAGCTTTTAATTAATAATTAAGAATATTTTCATGAATTTATATTAATTAGCCATATATAATATAAAGGTAACTACTTTTTTAGTGGCAAAATGAATAATCTTTTAAGGAGAAATTGATTGGAGGATATTAATGAAAATATTTAGTAATAACTGTAGACAGATAAGATCTGGTTGGAAGATAATACTTGTTTTCGTATGTTTCTTTGTGTCTACAACTATAATATCAGTTGTCTTTAGCAATATATATAGTGCATTTGTTTTTATGACTAATCCAGCATTGCTGTCAAAGCAAGATGAGGGCATAAGTTATATTACTGAGCAGCTTTTAAGTATGTCTTCTTTTCCAGGAGCATTTTTAAATTTAATGCAATGTATACTAATGATATTCTTTGTAGTTTTATTTTGGAGATTTCTAGATAAAAAGAAAGTTAAAGATATTGGATTAATTAATATAAGAAGAGGATGGAAAGATTTATTTTATGGCTTATTATTTGGTGCAATATCATTTACTATAGTTGCAATTATATTGTTATGTACTAAATCAGTTGAACTAGTAAATAGTTTTAATAGTCCAAATTTTTCGAGAGCATTATTTTTACAACTTATTGTTTTTATATTTGTTGGGGTTAATGAGGAACTTTTTGTTAGAGGATACTGCATGACTGTTTTAAAGCAAACTAACATATCATGGATACCTATTTTAGGATCATCCATAATTTTTTCACTAATGCATTCATTAAATAATGGAATCAGTTTACTTGCATATATGAATTTATTTTTATTTGGAATTTTTATGGGATATTTATTCATAAAGACTAAAAATATATGGATGTGCATAGGGTATCATATAACTTGGAATTATTTTCAGGGCGACATTTTTGGATTTCTGGTAAGTGGAAATGTTACAGACTCTATATATACCATAAGAACTATTAATTCAAATATAATTAATGGAGGAAGCTTTGGGCCTGAAGGAGGAATAGTAGTTACAGCATTACTTTTAGTAACAATTTTAATAACATATAAATTCATACCTTATAGAGCATAAAATGCGTAAAAAATCTACACATATGAAAAGAGTGCGAAGCACAATACGGAACTTAAAAAATGAAAAGAGTGCGAAGCACAATACGGAACTTAACCAAAGTCAACTGAGATTTTGTTCTGTACGTTGTAAATTTTATATTCATAGGGTATACTTAAGATATGCTTTTAACTAAATGAGAAACTAAGTAATATAGAGGTTGAGTGTAATGAACAGAGAATTTAAAAGATATATGTATATTATAGGAACAATTTGTATAATATTTTTAGTAGGATCAATAATTCTACATATTCTTCCATGGCTTCTGATAGCAGGAGTAATAATATATATTGTTATGAAGATAGTGGGATTTTTTAGAGAAAAAAAGAGAAAGAAGAATTTAAATAACTATTATAATAATGATAGAGATAAGGAAGTTTATAGCACTCCTGTAGATGACTATACAACTGGAGAAATTATTGATGTTGAATATGAAGATGTAGATAAAAAAGAAAATTAATATTTTATAATTAAAGCTCAGTTTTGGTAACTGAGCTTTTGTTGTTTAAATAAGAATAATGAAATAACACTTTTAAAAGCAAATAATCAAAAATTAAATAGTGAAAATAAAAGTGACCAAAATAGTGGGAGTATTGAGGTAAAGAAGGATATTAGTAAACATAATAATCCTCCTGTAATTTTAGAAGTAAAGAAAAATATAAGGAAGAAGAAGTATAAGGGGAACAAAGAGAGAAATGAGAGCATTATAGAAGTCTATGATGAGGATCTTTCTAATGATTCTACAGATAAAGGACATGGGGACGATGCTATTTGTTGGCTTAGTGATGGAGAAATCACTTTAGGAGAAGGAGAAACTATAATAGCTGAGTGGTCTTTTGATTAATTGCAATATATATATTTCATCGAAAATATATATATTACAATTGAGTTTTGATATTTTGCCTTAATTAAGCGCTTAACTTATTAGAAGTTTAAATGTGAATTTATTATTAAAACGTATATAATAATGCTAATTGTTTGATAATAGGGCGTTAATATTGTATAATTATTTATAGAAATTAAGATGTCTAAAAGAAAAAAGAAAGTTAGTTTCTAAAGATTTTTAAAGTAAATATAAGCAATATAGGAGGCAATAAATATGGAAAAGATAAAAATTTCAACTCCGTTAGTTGAAATGGACGGAGATGAAATGACAAGAATTATTTGGGGCGCAATAAAAGAGGAATTATTAAATCCTTTTATTGAATTAAATACAGAATATTATGATCTTGGATTAGAGTATAGAAATGAAACTAATGATCAAGTTACTGTAGATGCTGCAGAGGCTATAAAAAAATATAAAGTTGGGGTGAAATGTGCAACCATTACACCAAATGCAGCAAGAGTTAAAGAGTATAATTTAAAAGAAATGTGGAAAAGTCCTAATGGTACTATAAGAGCAATATTAGATGGAACAGTATTTAGAGCACCAATTATAGTAGAGCCAGTAAAGCCATATGTTAGGACATGGAAAAAGCCTATTACAATAGCAAGACATGCTTATGGGGATGTATATAGAGATGTTGAAATGAAAATAGAAGGAAAAGGTAAATGTGAACTTGTATTTACCTCTGAGACTGGCGAAGAAAAGAGAGAGTTAGTACATAACTTTGCAGGTGATGGAGTGGTTCTTGGTATGCATAACCTTAATAAGTCTATTGAAAGTTTTGCAAGAGCTTGCTTTAATTTTGCACTAGATACTAAACAAGATTTATGGTTTGCAACTAAGGATACAATTTCAAAGAAATATGATCATACATTTAAGGATATTTTTCAAGATATTTTTGATGATGAATATAAAGTTAAGTTTGATGAGGCAGGAATTGAATATTTCTATACGTTAATTGATGATGTGGTTGCCAGGGTTATTAAATCCGAAGGTGGAATTATATGGGCTTGTAAAAACTATGATGGAGATGTAATGAGTGATATGGTTGCTACAGCATTTGGTTCACTTGCAATGATGACATCTGTACTTGTTTCACCAGAAGGAAACTATGAATATGAAGCAGCACATGGAACTGTTCAAAGGCATTATTATAAACACTTACAAGGCGAAGAAACGTCAACAAATTCTATTGCAACAATATTCGCGTGGTCTGGAGCCTTAAAGAAAAGAGGAGAACTAGACAGTAATGCTGATTTAGTTAATTTTGCAGATAAATTGGAAAAGGCTTCAATTAAAACAATTGAAGATGGAATAATGACTAAAGATTTATCGTTACTTGCTGAGCATAGTAACATTCAAACATTAAATACCTTTGATTTTATTAAAGCTATAAGAAAGACATTAGAGGAAATACTTTAATTTTCTTTAATATGATTTATTTAATATTTAGAAATAAGTAAAGATAATATTTTCGATATAAAAAATTATAAATAAAAATAGGCTGCGTAAAAATAGAATCCTTTTCTATTTTTAGATAGTCTATTTTTTTTGCTTAGAGTTTGAATGAAGTGTGTATAAATCATAATTTTAATAAATGGATTATTCTAATTGCATAAATTTCATAGAATTAAATAATATATGAATAATTATAAAATTGTTAAAATAATTAAGTGAATTTAACAAAATAAAGCAAAGTGATAGAAATAAAACGTTACCAATTAACAAAAGCACAATTTTGAAAAAAAGTTATTGAAAATCATTTTCAATGCTAGTGAAAAGTGATATTATTATATATAGGAAAGCCAATTAAAATCATTATCAATTGATTGTGAATTTAATTGGCGATGAAATGTAAGGAATTATACATAATTAATTTATGAAAAAATTAGTAAGTTTAATTAAGGGGGAAATATTATGCCATTAATATTAGCTAATAAGGGAAATGAAATGAACATTAAAAAAATTACTGGAAATGATGAAACAAAAAGATTTTTAAATAGTTTAGGATTTGTTACAGGTGAAACGGTTAAAATTATTTCTGAACTTGGAGGAAATCTAATAATAAATGTTAAGGATAGCAGGGTTGCATTAGATAAAAGAATGGCAAGTAGAATTATAGTTTAGGAGGATTTTTATAATGAACACATTAAAAGAAATTAAATGTGGACAAACTGTTAAAGTTAAAAAGGTTGATGGTTTAGGACCTGTTCGTAGACGTATTATGGATATGGGAATAACAAGAGGATGTGAAGTGTATGTTCGTAAAGTGGCACCGCTTGGGGATCCAATAGAAGTAACAGTTCGTGGATATGAATTATCACTTCGTAAAGCTGATGCAGAAATGATACTTGTAGAGTAATTTAATACAAAAAAATATATACCCTAGCTTAGATTAATATGGAAAGGTATATATAGTGATTAGGAGGAATAGAAATGTCAATTAAAATAGGGCTTGCAGGTAACCCTAATTGTGGAAAGACAACTATGTTTAATGAACTTACAGGTTCATCACAATATGTTGGTAACTGGCCAGGGGTAACGGTTGAAAAAAAAGGTGGTAAGTTAAAAGGACACAAAGAAGTCGAAATTGTTGATTTACCAGGAGTTTATTCACTATCACCATATACTCTTGAAGAAGTTGTAACTCGTAATTTTATGATAAATGATAGACCAGATGCGGTGATTAATATTGTAGATGCATCTAATATTGAAAGAAATTTATATTTAACAACTCAGATTTTAGAATTAGGAATTCCTACAGTTGTAGCACTTAATATGATGGATATTGTGGAGAAAAATGGAGATAAAATAGATATTAATAAATTATCAAAAACTCTAGGGTGTCCGGTAGTTGAAACTTCTGCACTTAAAGGAAACGGAGTTAAAGCGGCAGCAGAAAAGGCTATAGAAATAGCTAATTCAAAGAAAAAACCAAATTTCCAAGTGCCTTTTTCAAAAGAAGCTAGAGATGCTTTTGAAGAGATAGAAAGAATTGTCAAGGGCAATATCCAAAGTAAGGATACTAATATTAATTGGCTTTCTATAAAATTATTTGAGCGTGATAAAAACATAATAGATAATTTGAAACTTCCAGAAAACATATTAAATGATATAGAAGCAATAACACAAAAGTATGAAAATGAACTTGATGATGATAGTGAAAGTATTGTTACTTCAGATAGGTATGCATTTATAGGAGATGTAGTTTCAAGTGCCATTAAAAAGAGCAGTAATGGAAAAGAAACAACATCAGACAAAATTGATAAAATTGTTACGAATCGTTTCTTAGCATTGCCAATTTTTGTAGTTGTTATGTATGCTGTATATTACATAGCGATAACAATAGGAACAATAGGAACTGATTGGATTAATGATACATTATTTGGAGAGATAATTCAAGGAAGCGCTTCAGACTGGATGGCAAATGCAAATGTAGCCGATTGGTTACAAGGATTAGTAATTAACGGAATAATTAGTGGAGTAGGTTCAGTAATTGGATTTGTACCACAAATTATACTACTATTTTTATTCTTATCTGTGCTTGAAGATTGCGGATATATGGCTCGTGTAGCATTTATTATGGATAGAATTTTCCGTAAGTTTGGTCTTTCGGGTAAGTCATTTATACCAATGTTGATAAGCTCTGGATGCGGTGTACCTGGTATTATGGCAACTCGTACAATGGAAAATGAGAGAGATAGAAAAATGACAATTATGCTAACTACATTTATTCCTTGTAGTGCTAAGTTACCAATCATAGCTCTAATTGCATCAGCATTTTTCAATGATTCTGCTTGGGTAGCTCCATCAGCGTATTTCTTGGGGATAGTAATGATTATCATTTGTGGAATTATATTGAAGAAAACAAAATTATTTGCTGGAGATCCTTCACCATTCGTTATGGAATTACCACAATATCATGTACCAAGTGCAAAAAGTGTAGTTATCCATATGTGGGACAGGGTAAAAGCATTTATAGCAAAAGCTGGAACAATAATTTTAGTATCTTGTGCAGCAGTGTGGTTTTTACAATCATTTAACTGGTCATTCGAAATGGTGGATGCAGATAATAGTATACTGGCAAGTCTAGGAAATATTATTGCACCTATATTTGCACCACTTGGCTTTGGAAATTGGCAATCAGCAGTTTCAACAGTTACAGGACTTGTTGCAAAGGAAAATCTTGTTGGAACATTTGGTGTTTTATATGGAATAACAGATGCATCTGAAACTGATCCAGCATTAATTAATAATGTTGGTGCAATGTTTACAGCAGCAAGCGGATTTGCATTTATGGCATTCAATTTACTTTGTGCTCCTTGTTTCGCAGCAATTGGTACAATAAGACGTGAAATGGGAAATTGGAAGTGGACATTCATTACTATAGGATTCCAGACAGCAACTGCATATATTGTTGCACTTGTTATTAATCAAGTTGGTAATTATATATTGGGAGTTGGAAGCCTACTTGGAGCTGTAGTTTCTATTATTATTGCAGTAGCTGTAGTATTAATAGTTATAGCGACAGGAAGAAAGGAAGCAAAAGAAAAATTAATTAACACTAATTTAAGTTATACAAAATAATGTTTATATAATTAAATTTAAGCATGACAATATACTTAAATTAAGATTTAAGGAGTGATAACTATGATGGCAACAATTATATTAGCTAGTATTATATTTGGGTTTATGGCATTTGTGATAGGAAAACAAATAAAAAAAGCTAAAAATGGAGAAAGTGGATGCGGATGTGGATGCTCTGGTTGTTCATCAGCTAATGCGTGTCACGGAGTAAAGATAAAGCAAAAATAAAATATTAGCATATATATTTTATAAATGAGTTCTTATATTTTAGCCTTGATTGAATGCTTAACTTATTAGCAGATCAGATATAAAATTATTATTACAGTGTGTAAAAAAGTAGTTGTTTAGGACAACTACTTTTTTGTTATTTTAGAATTTTTACTATATAAAAATTTAAATACATAATGGAAATCTTTTGAATAAATGTATTGACAAAGTGAATAGGATAAACTATAGTATAATTCATATAATCCCTATTGAAATAATAGGGATTAAAAAATAAATGATAATATAACTAATAAAATAATATTATTAGACTATTATATAGATGCTATCATGAATTCTTTAAATGAGATTTAGATGGGGGATTATAACTAAAAACCCACTAAACATATATGAAAAATAATATACTTGAAAGGGGCAAATATTATGAAAAAGAGGAGAATATTAAGTGTTACGCTTTCTATAGCTTTAATAATGGGGGCTTTTATAGGGTGTGGAAAGCAAGAAACTAATAGTGAAAATTCAGACAGTAAAAAACATGTAGAACTTTTGAATGTATCATATGATCCAACAAGGGAATTATACACAAAATTTAATGATAGTTTTATAAAATACTGGAAGGAAAAAACTGGACAAGATGTAACAATAAATCAATCTCATGGAGGTTCTGGTGCACAGGCACAATCAGTGATTGGTGGATTGGAAGCCGATATTGTAACCTTAGCACTAGGTTATGATATAGATGCTATAAGTCAAGCTGGTCTTGTAAATAGTGGTTGGCAAAGTAAATTTAAAGAAAATAGTTCACCATATACATCAACTATAGTTTTCCTTGTTAGAAAAGGAAATCCTAAGAATATAAGAGATTGGGATGATTTAACAAAGGAGGGAGTTTCGATAGTAACACCAAATCCAAAAACATCAGGAGGAGCTAGATGGAATTACTTAGCAGCTTGGGCCTATGCATCGAAAAAGTATAATGGAGATGAAAAGGATATAAAAGATTTTATGTCAAAGTTATATTCAAATGTAGTAGTCTTGGACTCAGGAGCCAGAGGAGCAACAACAAGTTTTGTTGAGAGAGGATTAGGAGATGTACTTATAGCATGGGAAAATGAAGCACTTTTATCACTTAATCAACTTGGAAAAGATCAGTATGAAATAGTAGTGCCATCATTAAGTATTTTGGCAGAACCTCCTGTTGCTGTAGTTGATAAAGTTGTTGATAAAAAAGGAACTAGAGAAGTTGCGGAGGGCTATTTAGATTATTTATATACTAAAGAAGGACAAGAAATAGCAGCAGAAAATTATTACAGACCTAGAGATAAGGAAGTTGCTGAAAAGTATAAAAGCATATTTCCAGAAGTTAATTTAGTTACAATAGACAGTGAATTTGGAGGATGGGAAAAAGCTCAGGAAACTCATTTCTCAGATGGAGGAACATTTGACCAAATTTATATTCCTAAAAAATAAGGATTGCATAGGAGAGGTGATTCCATATTAAATTTATAATTATAAAGACGATTTTAGTTAGATTAGAAATATAAGTAAGAGTTAACAAAATAATAATTTTAAAAACTTACTAAGTAAAATTTAACATTTTTATTTAGTAAGTTTGATTTTTGTTAATAATTAATATTTTTGAGTTGATTTTATTGACAAAAACATAAATTTCCCTTATAGTATATTTCATATAAAGTTTATAAAATTAGTAGGAAATAAAAAAGACATCATATATAATTAATTAAGCTGTGTAATTATAACATCAAGTATTATTTTATGTAATAAATGATATATATGATTTAATTAAGTTTTTATATCATAGTCTTAATTAGATCTTTGATTAATAAAACTTGAGGTGTAAATTTATTACTGAAACGTATGCTAAAGCTTGGTATTTGCTAGGGTATTATCTATTTAAAACCCTACTAAACATATATGAATATTGATTTTTACATATGAGCAATAAATATTTATGAAAAAAGATTGGGGAGAATATTGTGAAAAAAACTGGGATTTTATGTTTAATGCTTTCTATTACATTAATTACTGGGGCTTTTGTTGGATGTGGAAAGCAAGGAACTAATGGCGATAATAGCAAAAAACCAGTGGAACTCTTGAATGTATCATATGATCCTACAAGAGAATTATACACTAAGTTTAATGAAAGTTTTATAAAGTACTGGAAAGAAAAAACTGGACAAGATGTAACCATAGATCAATCTCATGGAGGATCCGGTTCACAAGCGCAGGCAGTTATGGGAGGATTAGATGCTGATATTGTGACTTTAGCATTGGGATATGATATTGATGCCATAAGCAAAACTGGCCTTTTGAATAGTGATTGGCAAAGTAGGTTTAAAGAAAATAGTGCACCATATACTTCAACTATTGTTTTTCTTGTTAGAAAAGGAAATCCAAAGAATATAAAAGACTGGGATGACTTAACAAAGGATGGAGTTTCAATAGTGACACCAAATCCAAAAACTTCAGGTGGAGCTAGATGGAATTACCTAGCGGCTTGGGCTTATGCATCAAAAAAATATAATGGTGATGAAAAATCTATAAAAGAGTTTATGTCAAAGTTATATTCGAATGTAGTTGTATTAGATTCAGGATCCAGAGGAGCTACTACTAGTTTTGTTCGAAGAGGATTAGGTGATGTTCTTATAGCTTGGGAAAATGAAGCTATGTTATCACTACAACAGCTTGGAAAAGATAATTATGAAATAGTTACTCCATCGTTAAGTATTTTAACAGAGCCATCAGTTGCAGTAGTAGATGAAGTTGCTGATAAAAGAGGTACTAAAGAGGTTGCTGAAGCATATTTGAATTACTTATATACTAAAGAAGGACAAGAACTAGTAGCTCAAAACTATTATAGACCAAGAGATAAAGAAGTTGCTGAGGAATATAAAGATACATTTCCAAAGTTGGATCTTGTAACAATAGATGATTCATTATTTGGGGGATGGAAGAAGGCGCAATCAACACATTTCTCAGATGGAGGAACATTTGACCAAATCTATATTCCTAAAAATTAAGAATATTAGATTATAAAGTGAAGATTAATTCAAGTGGGGATGCCAAAAGGAATTTTAGTTGGACTTATACCATCAAGGAGAATCAAATCTAGGAGATCGCCAGTTTTATATCCAACCTAAATAATAAGAAGATAAAAGTGGCTAGGTATCAGAGAAATTCTTAAATATGGTAATTATTTTGTTAGAGTGGGGGATGAATATGAGCAAGACAAAAAGAGTTATTCCTGGATTTAGATTGACAATGGGTTTTTCTCTTGTTTACCTAAGCCTTATAGTTTTAATTCCTCTATCAGCTTTAGTAATAAAGTCAGGTGGAATGGGGTTAGATAAATTTCTTAATACAGTAGTAAACGCTAGAACATTACACGGATATTTAGTAAGTTTTGGTGCAGCATTTATAGCAGCGATAATAAATAGCATATTCGGAGTGATTTTAGCGTGGGTTTTAGTGAGATACGATTTTCCATTTAAAAGATTTATAGATGGAATAATTGATTTACCATTTGCGCTTCCAACAGCTGTTGCAGGTATCTCGCTTACTACCTTATATTCTGAGAATGGTTGGATAGGAAAAATACTTTATTCATTTGGAATAAAATCATCATTTTCTATTTTAGGAATTGTTATAGCTTTAACATTCATAGGAATTCCATTCGTTGTAAGAACAATTCAACCGGTTCTTGAAGATTTAGATGGCCAATATGAAGAAGCGGCAGCAATGCTTGGGGCTGGTAGGGTAAGAACTTTTTGCAAAGTAATATTTCCAGAAATATCAGCTCCATTATTAACTGGATTTGGTTTAGCCTTTGCAAGAGGTGTTGGTGAGTATGGTAGTGTAGTTTTTATTGCAGGAAATCTTCCAATGAAAACAGAAATTGCGCCTCTTTTAATTATGTCAAGACTAGAACAATATGATTATAGCGGTGCTGCGGCTATAGCACTAGTTATGTTAGGCGCTTCATTCTTAATATTATTCGTTATAAATGGAATTCAACTATACAATAGTAAATTAAAGCAGATATGAGGTGAATAGTAAATGAAAAAGACATCCATGAATAGAAGTGAAAATAAATTCTTGAAATATGGTTTGATAGGTATAAGCATAATTTTTCTTATATTAATGCTTATTATTCCATTGATATCGATAATTTCTGAAGCTTTGTCTAAAGGATTTAATGCATATATTAAAGCAATTTCAGATGGATATACTCTTAAAGCTATGAACCTTACATTAATAGCTACGTTAATAGCAACAATTATGAATACTATATTTGGTATATGTATTGCCTGGGCTATAACAAAATTTAAATTTAGAGGGAAAAGCTTGCTAGGAACCTTAATTGATTTACCATTTGCAATTTCTCCTGTTATTGCAGGATTAATATTCGTATTAACTTTTGGAAAAGGGAGCTTTTTAGAAAATATTTTAGTCCCTAATAATATAAAAATAGTGTTTGCTGTACCAGGAATAATATTAGCAACAATATTTGTAACATTTCCATTTGTAGCAAGAGAAATAATACCTTTAATGAACGCTCAGGGAACTGATGAAGAAGAAGCAGCAGCAATGATGGGAGCTAATGGATTTAATATATTTAGAAAAATAACTCTTCCCAATATTAAATGGGGACTTATATATGGAGTAATACTTTGTGCGGCAAGAGCCATGGGAGAATTTGGAGCGGTATCAGTAGTATCTGGTCATATTAGAGGAAAGACAAATACTCTTCCATTACACATTGAAATCCTATATAACGAATATCAATTTTCAGCAGCTTTTGCAGTTGCTTCCATATTGGTAATCATTGCAGTAATTGTTTTAATATTGCGTAATATTGTGGAATGGAAAACTAAAAAGGGGGTATAGCATGTATGTATGTGGAACTAAAGAATATTAATAAAAGGTTTGGGGATTATAAAGCATCTGACAATGTTAGTTTTAGGATAGAGCAGGGAAAATTAATTGGTCTTTTAGGCCCAAGTGGAAGTGGTAAGACTACGATACTTAGAATGATAGCAGGTCTTGAAACCCCAGATGAAGGAGATATCATTATCAATGGAGTTAAAGTAAATGATATAGAACCGGGGAAAAGAGGAATTGGCTTTGTATTTCAAAGTTATGCTTTATTTCGTCATATGACAGTTTATGATAATATAGCGTTTGGCCTTGTAGTACAAAAAGCTAAAAAAGATTATATACATGAAAGAGTTATGGAACTTATAGAATTAATTGGCCTTAAAGGTCTTGAAAAGAGGTATCCTGGTCAATTATCTGGTGGACAAAGACAACGTGTAGCATTTGCTAGAGCACTTGCGCCTAATCCACAGCTTCTACTACTGGATGAGCCTTTTGCGGCAATTGATGCAAAAGTAAGAAAAGAACTTAGAAGATGGCTTAGAGAAACAATATCGAAATTAGGAATAACAAGCATCTTTGTAACTCATGATCAAGATGAAGCAGTAGAAGTAGCAGATGAGATAATAATAACAAATAGAGGTCAAATTGAGCAAAAGGGTAGTCCAGTTGAAATATATAAGAATCCAAAGACTCATTTCGTAGCGCAATTTATTGGGGAATCAAATCTAATAGATGATTATACTAAGCTAAAAGGATTTGAAGTTGTAAACCCTAAAGAAACAAAGGCAATAGTACGTCCTGAGTTTATACAAATTGCTAAAAATGACAAGGAGATTTTGACTCCTCTTGCAGCAGAAAAAGGAATTGTAAAAGGTATTGCATTTAGAGGAAATAATCTTGAAATAGATGTACAGGTAGGAAGCCAAATATTTTATGGATATCGCAGCTTGGAAGATGAAGAATTAAAAATTGGTGAAGAAGTTTTCGTTTTAATCCATAGAGTTTATGCATTTGATGAAAAAAATGCAAATGTTGTGGAAAATAAGATTAAGACAGAAGAAATGTCTGTATTTATTTAGTACGGCACAATCAAAAAATATTGACCTTAAAAAAGGAGATATGATATGAGTAAGAACGTTCAAGTGAAAAAATTAGAAACTGATGTATTAATTATTGGAGGAGGTACTGCCGGGTGCTATGCGGCCTTAACCATACGTGAAAATTCTAATGCATCCGTACTTATCCTTGAAAAAGCTAATATTAAGAGAAGTGGGTGCTTAGCAGCCGGAGTAAATGCAATCAATGCATATATAGTAAAAGGAAGAACTCCTGAAGACTATGTTGACTATGCAAAAAAGGATGCAGATAATATTGTGCGTGAAGATTTACTTCTTACAATGTCACAAGGTTTAAATAAGGTGACAAAAAAGTTAGAGGATTTAGGGCTTGTTATTTTAAAAGATGAAAATGGCGAATATGTGGCTAGAGGAAATAGAAATATAAAAATTAATGGTGAAAATATTAAGCCTATTTTAGCAGATGCAGTGCAGGAACTAAACGATGTCACTGTTATGAATCAAGTTAATGTTATTGATTATATTGTAAAAGATAATCAGATACTTGGGGCTTTTGCAGTTGGTGCAGAAGAAGAAATTCTATATGAAATTAAAGCAAAAAGGGTAATATGCGCAACTGGTGGAGCAGCAGGTCTTTATAAACCTAACAATCCAGGTTTTTCAAGACATAAAATGTGGTATCCTCCTTTCAACACTGGTGCAGGGTATGCTATGGGAATAAAAGCAGGGGCTGAAATGACTACTTTTGAAATGAGATTTATTGCTTTGAGATGTAAAGACACAATTGCACCAACAGGTACAATTGCTCAAGGTGTAGGAGCAAAGCAGGTAAATTCAAAAGGAGAAGTTTATGAAGCAAAATATGGTCTAACTACATCAGAAAGAGTTTATGGAACAGTAAAGGAAAATCAAGAAGGAAGAGGGCCTTGCTATTTAAGAACAGAAGGTATTACTTCTGCTCAAGATGAAGAATTAAAGAAAGCATATTTAAACATGGCACCTAGTCAGACTTTAAAATGGATAGAGTCAGGTAAAAATCCAAGTGAGCAAAATGTAGAAATTGAGGGAACAGAACCATACATAGTAGGTGGACATACTGCTAGTGGATATTGGGTTGATACTAAAAGGGAAACAACTATAAAAGGTCTTTATGCAGCAGGCGATGTAGCTGGTGGATGTCCACAAAAGTATGTTACAGGAGCACTAGTAGAAGGGGAAATTGCAGCAAAGGCAGCAGTTGAAGCAATAAATAATAGTGATGAAAATGTTATTACTTTATCAACAGCTGAAGAAGATTTACTTATAAAGAAAAAGAAATCAGAAGTTGAAAAAGTATTAAACTCTGAAAATCAGATATTTAATTTTGAACAACTTGAAGAAGCAATGCAGAAGGTAATGGATACTTATGCAGGTGGAATTGGAAGTAGTTATCAATTTAATGAAAAGCAGCTTAAACTTGCAATGGAGAAAATCGAGCAAATTGAAAAATTAAGTGAAAGTCTTTATGCAGAAGATATGCATGAATTGATGTTTGTATATGAGTTAAAAGAGAGACTTACTCTTTGTAAATCTGTAATTGCCCATTTAAAAGCGAGAAAAGAAACTAGATGGCATAGCTTTGCAGAAAATCTTGATTATCCAGAGAAAAGCGATGAATGGTTAAAATATGTTAATTCAAAACTTATAGATGGAAAGCTTACAATGTTATATAGAGATTTAGTGGGAAGAGGTGAAACATATGAGCATAGCAATTAATAAAAGTAAATGCATAGGATGCAAAAGATGTTTAGCTGTGTGTCCAGGAAGTCTTATAAAATCAACTGAAGATGGAAAGAAAGTGTATATAAAATATCCTAAAGATTGCTGGGGATGTTCTTCGTGTATAAAAGAATGTCCTACAGGTTCGATTTCATTATATCTAGGAGCAGATATGGGTGGAAGAGGAAGTAAACTTACAGTTAAATTTAAAGAGGATATTGCGGATTGGAAAATTGAAGAAACTGATGGAACAGAGCATTCTATTAAGATAAACCGTAAGGATTCGAATCAATATTAATATGAAACACATAATTCACAATTATCAATGAACAGTTAAGCAGGAAAAGCTTATAGGCTTTTAAAAAATATACACATATGAAAAAAGCAGCTATGCTGCAATCAAGATCATTTATTTTAGAAAAAAGCAGCTATGCTGCATATAAAAACATTAATTGTGAATTGTGAATTGTGAACTATTAATTACAATAAATATATTTAAAAATTTAGATTAGCAAATAGGGGGACTAATATATGAGTGAATTATCACATCTTGATAAATTAGAAGCAGAAGCAATTTATATTATTAGAGAAGTAGCTGCAGAATGTGAAAATCCAGTAATGTTATATTCCATTGGTAAAGACAGTTCAGTTATGTTACATCTTGCAATGAAAGCATTTTATCCTGAAAAGCCACCATTTCCTTTCATGCATATAGATACAACATGGAAGTTTAAAGAAATGATCGAATTTCGTGACAATACAGCTAAAAAATTAGGAATAGAGATGATTGTCCATTCAAATGAAGATGGGATAAAGCAAGGTATTAATCCTTTTGATCATGGTTCAGCTTATACTGATATCATGAAGACACAAGCTTTAAAGCAGGGATTATCTAAATATGGTTTTACAGCAGCCTTTGGTGGTGGACGTCGTGATGAAGAAAAATCTCGTGCAAAGGAAAGAATTTTCTCTTTTAGAAATGAAGCACAAGCATGGGATCCTAAAAATCAAAGACCAGAAATGTGGAAGCTTTATAACACTAAAATAAATAAAGGTGAAAGCATGAGAGTTTTCCCAATTTCAAATTGGACTGAAAATGATATATGGCAATATATAAAGCGTGAAAATATTGATATTGTTCCTTTATATTTTGCAAAAGAAAGACCATGCATTGAGCGTGATGGTAATATTATAATGGTAGATGATGATAGATTAAAGCTATTACCAGGTGAGAAGGTTGAACATAAGAAAATAAGATTTAGAACACTTGGATGTTATCCATTAACAGGTGGTTTTGAATCAGATGCAATTACTTTAGATGCGATTATTGAGGAAACCCTTAGTGCCGTATCATCTGAGAGAACAACTAGAGTTATTGATAGTGAAGCAGCAGGTAGTATGGAAAGAAGAAAGAGAGAGGGGTATTTCTAAGATGAAGAGCTTATTAAAGTTTATAACATGTGGTAGTGTAGATGACGGAAAATCTACTCTTATTGGACATATTTTATATGATTCAAAGCTTTTATATGCAGACCAAGAAAAAGCTTTAGAATTAGATAGTAAAGTTGGAAGCAGAGGCGGAGCAATAGACTATTCTCTATTATTAGATGGCTTAATGGCAGAGCGTGAGCAAGGAATTACAATAGACGTTGCATATCGTTATTTTACAACTGATAATAGAAGTTTTATAGTAGCAGATACTCCAGGACATGAAGAATATACTAGAAATATGGCAGTAGGTGCGTCTTTTGCAGAACTTGCTATTATATTGTTAGATGCAAAGCAAGGTGTACTTGCTCAAACAAGAAGACATGCAAGAATTTGTTCTTTAATGGGTGTAAAACATTTTGTATTTGCAGTTAATAAGATTGATTTAGTAGGATACAGCCATGAAAGATTTTTAGAAATTGAAGAGCAAATTAAAGAATTAGTAAATGAACTTTCATTAGAAAATGTTCATATAATTCCTGTTTCAGCTACAGAAGGTGATAATGTTACAAAGAAATCACAAAATACTCCATGGTATGCAGGAGATGCACTTTTAACACACTTAGAAAATGTAGAGATTGATAGTAAATCAGAAGAAGGTTTCTATATGCCTGTTCAAAGAGTATGTAGACCAAATCATACTTTCAGAGGATTCCAAGGTGAAATTGAAGCTGGAAGCATTTCTGTAGGAGATGAAATTACGACACTTCCTAGCAATGAAAAAGCATTAGTAAAAAGCATTCATATTACTGATAAGGAATCACAAAGTGCAGGAAAAGGTCAATCTGTTACAATACAACTTAATAAAGAAGTTGATGTATCAAGAGGCTGTGTACTTACAAAAGGAACTGATATTACTACAAGCAAGCTAATTAGTGCAAAGATTCTTTGGATGGATGACTCAGAATTAACAGCTGGTAAAGAGTACTTTGTAAAAGTAGGAACTAAGATGTTAACTGGTGTTGTTACAGATGTAAAGTATAAAATTGATGTAAACACAGGGGAGCATTTACCAACCGGTTATTTAACAAAAAATGAAATAGCAGCATGTGATATTTTACTTTCTGAAAAAATAGTTGTGGATAAGTTCGATACACATAAAACTTTAGGAGAACTTATTTTAATAGATCGTATTACTAATATGACATCAGCTTGTGGTGTTATAGAAGATGTTCATAATAATGATGCTAAAAATGGAAAATTTGCGTTTGAATATAATGAATTAAAAGCAAGAGGAGACATTTTTGAAGAATTCTATTATGATACAGAAACTTTATCTATCTTCAAATATAAGCCGGAAGAAAAAACTTACACTGTAGGTGATGAACTTCCAATAGAAGGTGATAGCTATAAATATCCAGAGAACTTTGATTTACTAGTTCTTCGTGATGGAGTAGCAATTGAAGTACGTGATAAGAAAATTGCTAATATTAAATCAATCGATGATTATAAGTATCAAGAAGTTACAGTTATTAATGGTAGAGGGTTTGAAGTAAAAGTAAATTCTAATGAGGAAGTTGCAACATTCTTAAATGAATATAAAGAAACTAACGAGAAAACTCTAGGTGATTTCTTAAATAAATGGGTTGTATTTGAAACTTATAGAAAAGTAGTTTTTCATAGTACTAAATAGAGAATATATACAGTTGTTTTCTTAAATATAGAACGTATAAAATAAATTAGAGAATGCCTTAAAAATGATTAAAAAGTCATTTTTAAGGCTTTTTTGTTTTTTGCTAGTTATAATTATTAAGTTTAAAATTGGAAAAATCAAAATGATATAATATATTATTATGTAAATAATATAAGGAAAAATGTACTATATTCATATTTGTTTTGTTGAAAAAGAAATTATTTGATGATAAAGTTTAATGTAGATGAATAGAGGTGATTAATTTTATGAAACAGAAAATATTAGTGTTTGATTGCAAACCAGGTATGATTTTGGCTGAGGATATAATATATAATGGCTTAAAGTTGGCATCCAGAAATACAATGCTTAATGCATATATAATAGATAAATTGATTAGTCTTGGGGAATATAGTGCTCATATCTATGTTTCGGAAGGAAACAATAACTTGGGCAAAAGTAATATTGATAAAATCAAAGAATTTGAAGCGGACTATGACGTAAGTATATACAATATTAAAGAGGTAATAAATGAATTAATTACAACAGATAATATGAATGCTGAGAGTATTTCTAAAATATCTAAATCAATAATAAAGTATTTAGATGAACCTAATATCACAATTAAGTGTTTAGTTGCGTTAAAGGAAGCAGATGAATATACTTATAAGCATTGTATAAATGTAGCAATATATTCAATGCTCATAGCAAAGTGGATGAATTTATCTTCAGACACAGTTAAGGAAATTATTGAGTCAGGACTTCTTCATGATATTGGGAAGATTAAAATAGACAATGAAATTTTGAACAAGCCAAGTAAACTAACTAGAGAAGAATTTGATGAAATTAAGAAACATACTATTTTAGGATATGATATAATAAATGATTATAATTATTTTAGTAGAAATATAAAAGATGCAATACTTATGCATCATGAAAGAATCGATGGATCTGGTTATCCGTTTGGAAAGTTAGGAAGAGATATTACATTAAATGCAAAGATTGTTGCAGCAGCAGATACATTTGATGCGATGACATCAAATAGAGTATACAAGAAAGGCTTAACACCATTTAAAACATTTGAAATGTTCTTAACTGAAGGGGTGAAATTGTATGATACTTCAGTTATTTTCGCGCTTTTAGAAAATATAAGCCCATATTACATAGGGATGAAGGTAAGGCTTCAAGATGGGAAAATAGGTGAAATTATGTATATACCTCCTAACGATATACTAAATCCGATTATAAAAGTTAACAATGAGCTTATTGATTTTTCAAGAAGAACAGACTTGGATATAGAGAATATATTTGTGTAAGTGGCTAATGATATGCGAATTTATGATTTGAAAATTCATAATATATATGTTGCAATTTAAATTATACATTAATATAATGTATAATTTATTGTTTTAAGACTTGTATATTAAAATAAGTAGTTGATATAATATTTTATCAGAAGGAAGGATTTAGTTTATAATGAATTATCATATAAAGTACGTATATATTTAAAGTGATTTTTTTAGAACGGAAGGATAAAATATTATGGAGATTATTTTTACAATAGTTGGACAAGTGAGCATCATGTATATATTGATGGCAATTGGCTTTATAGTCTATCGTAAGAAATTAATTAATGACGATGGAGCCAAGCAAATATCTAATCTTTTAGTGTGGGTTATTAATCCGATGATTATGTTAACTCGCTATCAAATGGAGTTTTCTGTAGATAAGTTAAAGGAGCTAGGAATTTCTTTTTTGGTTTCTTTATGTGCAATGTTAATAGGGTTTCTTGTAGGAAAAATTATTTTTAAGAAAGATCAGAGAATAGATAAATTTGCAATCGGGTTTGCAAATGCAGGATTTATTGGCATTCCATTAGTTACTAGTATAATGGGAATAGAAAAGGTGTTTTTTTTATCAGCGTACTTAGTTTGTTTTAATATACTGAGTTACACTTATGGCATATATACAGTATCAAATAATAAAAGCTTAATTACACTAAAAAGTGTTTTGTTTAATCCTGGAATAATAGCTGTGGCATTTGGATTGCTTGTTTTTATTTCGCCAGTAAAGTTGCCAAAGCTTTTTTATGATGCTTTCAACTTAGTTGGACAAACCAATACACCTATTGCTATGATTTTACTTGGTACGTATATTGCTAAGTCAAAACTAATTACATTGTTTAATGATAAACATGCTTATTTTGTGGCATTTATAAAACTTATCATTATTCCAGTTATAATAATGATATTATTTAAATTTTTACCACCATATTTAATAGAAATAAAAAAAGTTGTATTAATAGCTATGGCTACGCCAGTAGGGCTTACAGTACCAATGTTTTCTCAGATGTATGGAGGAGATTATGAGTATGGAGCTAAATTGGTTGGCTTAAGCACATTACTATCATTAATTACTATACCAATAATTTTGTATCTGGCAAATGTCATTTGGTAATCTTCTAGCCTATACAATATAGTAATTAATTATAGTCATTCTTATTATGCTATTAGTTAAGTTTGTATATGAATGTGGTTTGGATGAATCAAACACTATAGAATCACCAGGAGTTAGAACATAAGTTATGTTATCCACATTTAAAGATAGCTCACCATCATAAACGATTATATATTCTTGAGTCTTTTCACCATGGGAATTGGATTCGTATGTGCTATTGCCATCTAGTTCTACGGTAAAAAGCTCAAAATTCCTATTTGAATTACTTGCAAAATAGCAATAAACTCTATATTTATTATCAGGAGATTCTTGGTGCCTAGAATCTTCTTTTTTTATTAAAATATCATTTTTTATCGGCTCATCAATAAGGGATGTATATGGAACCCTAAGTCCACCAGCGATTTTCCATATTGTATTAATAGTTGGATTAGATTCACCACGCTCGATTTGTCCTAGCATTACTTTACTGACGCCACAAATATCAGAAAGTTTGCCTAAGCTCAATTGTCTTTCAGTTCTTAATCTTTTCAAATTCCCAGCAATAATATTATTTAAATTCATATTTTCACTCCTTGACAAATATAAAGTACAAATGTAAGATATAGCATAATATAAAGTATAACGTACAATGTATATAATATATATTACGTTTTTATACAAAAAGTATCAAGGGGGCATTTTATGGAATTGGGGAAAATACCAAATGATTCTTTAGAAATAAAGAATAAAAACAACTCGTATTATTTTATTCAGGGAGTGAAAGATTGTATTCCAACTATATTTGGGTACATAAGTTTAGGGCTTGCATGTGGAATTTTGAGTAAATCTTGTGGGTTGACGGTGTGGGAAGCAATGGGAATGAGCGCTTTTATATATGGAGGATCATCTCAATTTATAGCTTCAAGCATGATTTTATCAACTTCACCGATACCTAGTATAATATTTACTATTTTCTTCGTTAACTTTAGACATTTGTTTATGAGTGCGTCAGTAGCTCCATATTTCAAAGAGAATTCAGTCTTAAAAAACTTTTTTATAGGATTGCTTTTGACAGATGAAACTTTTGTAGTTGCATCAACAGAGGCATTGAGGAATAAGAAAATTAATAATTTATGGATTACGGGTTTGAATATTACCGCATATATAAATTGGATTCTTGCAACAGGAATTGGAGTTCTTATTGGCGGTTTTATTCCAGATTATAAGGCTTTAGGGTTGGATTTTGCATTAACTGCCATGTTTATAGGTTTGCTAATTTCATCTGTAAAAGGAAATATAAAGATAAG
The DNA here is from genome assembly GCF_000621745.1 of Clostridium beijerinckii HUN142. Classification (GTDB taxonomy): domain Bacteria; phylum Bacillota; class Clostridia; order Clostridiales; family Clostridiaceae; genus Clostridium; species Clostridium beijerinckii_A. The sequence goes on from NZ_KK211335.1 coordinate 398,262, forward strand.
AAAAGCTTTGATAATTATTATTGTATCTGCCATAGTTTTAATAGTAAGTACAATATATGTATCCACCAGTATTGGTGTCATTATATCAGCAGTTGCTGGTGCTTTAATTGGGGTGGTGATTAAAGAATGAATTTTTATGTATGGAGTGTTATTATAGGTGGTTGTATTGTAACCATGTTACCGAGGGTTTTACCAATAACTATATTATCAAAGATAAAATTAAATAAGAAAGTAGAAGAGTTTTTGACATATGTACCCATATCTATACTGGCTTCATTAATAGTGGCAGAACTGTTTATTACTGATAATAAATTTTTTATTCAAGGAAAATCTCTAGAATTGCTTGCAGCAATACCAACGATAATTATTGCTCTTAAGAAAAATAATTTATTATTAACAGTATTAACAGGAGTTATTTCAATAGCAATTTTAAGACTAATATTTTAATCCGTAAAAACTTGAATTGACTTGATTATAATCTAAGCGTATTATGTTCTATAAATAAATTATAGAACATAATGGATTTTCTTATATGGTGAAGGAACAAATATAATGATGTATAAAATTAAAATAACAGAGAGAACTAGGATTTGTTTAAAGAATAGTGTATTATTTTCTGTTCTGATCAGTATTTTGGCGCAAATATATATTTATCCCTTTAATAGTAGGTTTGTTTTGGGAGTTGGAGTCGTTGTAATTGGACTTATATTTTCTATATCGGAAAATATATATCCTGTTCTAATTGGAATAATAACAGGAACTATAACTGCATCTATTCGTAGCATTGGGTTATTAATGTCATCTTCTAGCTATTCAAATGATATTATAATGCAGTTTATGCCAGCAGCTATTTTTTATATTATTTATGGTATTTTAGGAACTATATTTCTACTAGCTAGGAGAAATAAATCTATAATATATTTATACTTTTCATTAGTAAGTTTTGATATAATATGCAATGTAGTGGAAATACTTGTTAGAAATATATTTTCTATATCTACCATAAAAGTTATTATATTAACAGCACTTGTTAGAGCATTTATACAATGTTCGGCTTTTTTAATATATAAATATCAAAAATTATACTTTAAGACACTAGAGCATCAAAAACGTTATGCTGAATTAAATTTAATGGTGTCAAAGATATATGCGGAGGCTTTTTATTTGCAAAAATCAACAAATGATTTAAATGCTATAATGAAGGAAGCTTATAATTTGTATGAAATGAATAAGGATAATGAAGAATTTTCAGTTAAGGCGTTATCACTTGCACAAAATGCTCATGAAATTCGTAAAAATAATGACCGGGTTCTTAGAGGGATCAATCAATTAGTACAAAATGTTGAGAAGGCAGAGTACATGTCTATGTCAGAGATTTTCTGTATAATATCTGATAATACAAAAAGACAAATAGATAATGTAAATTCTAATATATTTATAAAATTCAAGCTAGAAGAAGATTATTCGATAAAAAGGTATTATGATATATTTGCTATTCTAAATAATTTAATTATTAACGCGATTGAGGCATGCAGTGGCGATAATACGATAAATGTGATTGGGGAAATTTCGCAAAAAGAATTACTACTTGATATTTCAGATAATGGGACAGGTATTGATAAAGATGTACTTCCATACATATTTAATATAGGATTTTCAACGAAATTCGATGAGGAGACAGGAGCGATGTCTACAGGGATTGGGTTATGCCATGTGAAAAATCTTTTAGAGAATTTAGGTGGAAGTATAAATGTTGAAAGTGATATTAATAGGGGAACTAAGTTTTTAGTGAAAATACCGTTATCGAGTATATAAATTATTTTCATAATAAGGGGGCTATTTATGGAAACAACGTTTGTTATTATTGATGATGATATGGCAGTATGTAAAATATTAGAGCAAGCAATTAAAAAAAATAACTTCGGAAAAGTATTATCCATTTTAACGACAGGAAAAGGTGCCAAAGATCAAATAATGAAATTAAAACCTGATATCGTATTGATTGATTTACGGCTACCAGAAGTAGATGGAATTGAAATTGTGAAAAGAACCTTTAGCAGTGGATATACTGGTAAGATTATAATGTTATCCCAGGTTGAAGAAGGCAAAATGATTTCGAACGCTTACAAAAGCGGAATACTTTTCTATATTAACAAGCCAATTAATATGATTGAAACAATTAGCATTATTAATAATGCTAAAAAACAGATTGAATTAGAAAAATCTATATCAATGATTAAAAGTGTAGTTTTTGAGGGCAATACCGAGAAAGATAAAAAAGTTGAGAATGAAGCGGAAATTTATTCCCAAGAAGAAAAGCTATTGCGTATATTTTCTGATATTAACATTATTGGTACTGCAGGAATAGAAGAATTAAAACTCGTAATACTGAATATCATTAATAAAAAGAAAATTAATCCATCTAAGCCTTATCAGCTAAAAGAGATTTATATGGAGGTCGCCAGAGAACTATATGGAGATTCATTAGCAGTTATTAATTGCAGATCTATGGAGCAACGTATAAGAAGAACTATTATGAAGGCTATGGATTCAATAGCTAGTTTGGGATGTGAAGATAGCGATAATAGCATATATAGAGAATATTCAGCATCACTTTTTGAGATAAAGCAAGTAAAACAGGAAATCAAGCATTTAAAAAATCCAATATACGGTCAAGGAAAAATAAATACAAGAAAATTCATTGAGGGTATATTAATAAAAATTCTAGGTTAACACATATATAAACTACAGAAAACTACAGAAAACACAGTATGTTAAAAATCATTGACTAGAGTAATGGAAAAATATATAATTTACTCAAGATTTAAGAATAAGCAATGGAGCTTTGGTATATGCCAGGGCTCTTTTTTTGTATCCTAAAATTTACAAAGTTAGAATTGTTATTGAAATGGAGATAATACTATGGATAAGACAAGTAGTAATTTACAGCAAAAAAATTTGAATACTGCTCAATTATTAGTTAAGTGTTTAGAAGAGGAAGGAGTTAAATATATATTTGGTATTCCTGGTGAAGAAAATCTTGAAGTTATGAATGCAATATATGATTCTTCTATCGAATTTATTACAACTAGGCATGAACAAGGGGCAGCCTTTATGGCTGACATTTATGGTAGATTAACTGGTAAAGCAGGTGTTTGTCTGGCCACACTAGGACCGGGAGCAACAAATCTAGTCACTGGAGTTGCAGACGCACATAGCGATGGGGCTCCTCTTGTTGCAATCACTGGACAAGTAGGAACAGAAAGAATGCATATTACTTCTCATCAATTTCTAGATTTATGTAAAATGTTCGAACCAATTACAAAGAGAACAAAGATGATAGTACGGCCTGATACAGTAAATGAGATTGTAAGAATTGCATTTAAATATGCAGAAAGTGAAAAGCCTGGAGCGTGCCATATAGATTTACCTGTAAATATATCTAAGATGCCTGTTGGTATAAATGAAAAACCATTAGTGAAAAAAGTACCACCAAAGGAATTTGCTGAGTTTGAAACCATTGAGGAAGCGGCAGCTGAAATATTTAAAGCTAAAAATCCAATTATATTAGTTGGAAGCAGCGCAGTAAGGGCCCAGGCCAGTGAGGCTTTAACTAAGTTCGCAACAGATCTAAAAATTCCTGTTATTGCAACAATGATGTCAAAAGGAATTATTCCCTGTGACAATCAGTACTTTATATCTACTATTGGTATTCCACAAAAGGACTATGTAAATAAGGTTATAGAAAATGCAGATTTGGTAATAGCAATAGGCTATGACATTGTTGAATACGCTCCAGTAAAGTGGAATACAAATGGGAAAATTGAAATTATACACATTGATAACAGACCTGCGCATATCAACAAATTATATCAGCCTAAGGTTGAGGTTGTTGGTGATATTTCAGATTCTTTATTAAAAGTTGCACGAAGAACTTCAAGAAAGGAAAAACCGATATATGCATTAAAGATAAGAGATAAAATAGAAATGGAACATGAAAGCTATAGAAATGATTTGGCATTTCCAATGAAACCTCAAAAGATTTTATGTGATGTTAGGAAGGTAATGGGACCAGATGATATTGTAGTTTCAGATGTGGGAGCTCATAAGATGTGGATAGCCCGTCATTACAATTGTTATAAACCCAATACATGTATCATATCTAATGGTTTTGCAACAATGGGTATTGGGGTACCAGGGGCTATTGCAGCAAAACTTATTAATCCAGATAAGAAGGTACTGGCAATTACTGGTGATGGTGGCTTTATGATGAATTCTCAGGAGATTGAAACTGCTATTCGTATTGGAACTCCTTTTGTAACATTAATATTCAATGATAGCAATTATGGTCTTATTAAGTGGAAACAGCTTGACCAATATGGGAAGAGTTGTTATGTGAATTTTGCAAATCCAGATTTTGTTAAACTTGCAGAGGGAATGAATGCAAAGGGATATCGTATAGAAAAAGCAGAGGATTTTATACCAACTTTGGAGGAAGCGTTTAGACAAACAATTCCAGTTATCATTGATTGTCCAGTTGATTATAACGAAAATATTAAATTAACTGAACGATTGAGAGAAATTAATAAAGAGATATTTGATTAATCTCCATAGATGCCAGCGAAAATATTATTTGGTAAGTTAAGGAGGATATATTTTAATATCTTTACAAATAAGGGGGGGAATAAATGATTAAATTAGAGAATATAGTCAAGAATTTTGGAGATATCCATGTCTTGAAAAATGTGAATTTAAATATAAATGAAGGTGAAAAACTGGTCGTAATAGGGCCGAGTGGATCAGGAAAATCTACGTTGATTAGATGTATGAATTATCTTGAGGAGCCGACATCTGGGAAAGTAGTCATAGATGAATATGATTTAAGTCTGAAAAAAGATTTAGCTAAAGTTAGACAATCTACTGCAATGGTTTTTCAACAATTTAACTTATATCCGCATATGACTGTGTTGGAAAATCTTACTTTAGCACCAATAAAACTTCAAAAGGTAAGTAAAAAAGAAGCAGAGGAATCTGGATTGAAGTATTTAGAAAAAGTGGGATTAAAGGAAAAGGCCGATGCTTACCCTAATCAATTATCAGGAGGACAACAGCAAAGAGTAGCGATAGCAAGAGCACTTAATATGCATCCTAAAATAATGTTATTTGACGAACCAACATCGGCGTTAGATCCTGAAATGATACAAGAGGTATTGGACGTACTAATAGGATTATCTAAGGAAAATATAACAATGGTTGTTGTAACTCATGAAATGGGCTTTGCAAAGCAAGTTGCAGATAGAATTATATTCATGGATGGAGGACAGATTATTGAAGAGGCTCATCCAGAAGAATTTTTTTCAAATCCTAAGAATGATAGGGCTAAAGCGTTCTTAAATAAAATTATAAGATAAGAAACACAATTCACAGTGCACAATTATTGAAAAAACTTCTATGAAGTTTAAAAAATTTTTAAATAGGGGGATAAATATATGAAATTGAGAAAAGCATTTTTAGCGTTAGGATTAGGTGTATGTATGATGATGGCTGGCTGCAGTTTATCAACACCAACAAATACAGGAGGAAATACTGCGGAGGCAAAAGAAATACAAGCAATAAAAGATAGAGGGGTATTAAAAGTTGGAGTAAAAGTTGATGTGCCTAAATACGGTTACAAAAATCCACAAACAGGTGAGATGGAAGGTTTAGAAATTGATTTATCAAAAGCAATAGCGAAAAAAATATTAGGAGATGAAAGTAAAGTTGAATTTCAAGGGGTTACAGCTAAAACAAGAGGACCTCTTCTTGATAATGGAGAAATAGATATGGTTGCTGCTACATTTACAATAACGGATGAAAGAAAAAAGAGTTACAATTTTTCAGACCCATATATAAAGGATGGAGTTGGATTACTTGTTAAGAAGAGCCTTGGTGCATCTTCGCTTAAAGATTTAGATGGAAAAACTATTGGAGTTGCTCAAAGTGCTACAACTAAAACTGCGCTTCAAAAAGAAGCAGAAAAGGAAGGAATCACTCTTAAATTCTCTGAGCTTGGTGGATATCCTGAACTTAAGGCAGCATTAGATTCGGGCAGAATAGATTGTTTTGCAGTTGATGCATCTATTTTGAATGGTTATGTTGATGATTCGACAGTAATATTAAATGATAGATATGATCCTCAAGAATATGGTATTGCAACTAAAAAAGATAATACTGAACTTGCGAAGGAAGTAAATGAAGTTATAAATGACATGAAGAGTTCAGGTGAAATAGATAAATTAATTGCAAAGTGGGATATTAAGTAATGAATGGACCTTTTGCAATATTTAAGTGGGAAGCACTTTTTAAAGATTTTAATATATTTCTTGAGGGATTCTTAACAACACTTGAAGTATCAATACTAGGGCTTATACTTGCCTTAATGCTTGGAATTATTTTTGGAATACTTTCTACAAGCAAAATAAAAATTTTTGAGATGATAAATAGAATATATGTAGAGGTAATTCAGAATACACCTCTTGTAATTCAGGTATTCTTTCTATTTAACGGATTGCCATATATAAAGGTTGTATTGCCGGTGTCTTTAATTGGAATACTTGGAGTCGGTGTATACCATGGAGCATATATATCAGAAGTTGTGAGAACTGGTATAACATCAATACCAAAAGGACAATTTGAGGCTGCAAAATCTCAAGGATTTTCCCATACTCAAACTATGAGGTATATAATATTACCTCAAACTATAAAGATTATAATACCACCACTTGCGAATCAACTGGTAAATCTAATAAAGAATACTTCAGTATTAGCTATGATTGCAGGGGGAGATTTAATGTATACAGCTGATTCTTGGTCAAGTGCCAATATGTACTATGGCCCAGCATATGTTATAACTGGAGCATTATATTTTATAATGTGTTATCCACTAGCAATGGTTTCAAGAAGAATCGAACTTAGAGAAAGAAAGAAAGTATTAGTTGATATTGAAGATTCTATAACAGAACAATCCGTTGCAACAGAGGGAGGGCTATAATAATGTCAAGTGTATTTAATCAAGCAAATGTAATGTTTCTTTTACAAGGAATGAAATTAACCCTAATTATAGCCATTATATCAATTGTATTAAGTATGTTTTTTGGAATAATTCTTGCCATATCAAGAAATTTCTCTAAGGGAATTGTGGGGAGAATTGCAACAATATATATAGAGACATTTAGAAATACACCTAATTTACTGTGGATATTATCTATTAGATTTTTGGTTCCAATAAAACCGATGTATTCAGGAATCTTATCTTTTACTTTATTTACTTCGGCGGTTATGGCAGAAATATTTAGAGGAGGAATGAATTCTGTAAGTAGAGGTCAATATGAGGCAGCATATTCTCAAGGTTTTTCGAAGTTTCAAACATTACGATATATAATACTACCTCAAAGCTTTAGGCGCTGCATTCCAACAGTTCTATCACAGTCAATTACTGTAATAAAAGATACATCTTTTCTATGGGCTGTTGGTATAGAAGAATTTACAGGCAAAGGTATGATTCTTATGGGAAGTTTTGTTTCATCATCCCAGATATTCTTATTATTTGGGGCTATAGCTGCAACATATTTCATAATAAATTTTACAATATCGTGTTGCGTTAGAACAATTAAAACAGAGTACTAAGTATAACCTAGTTAATAGATTTGCAGATATTCAACTTTAAATCTAGATTTATGATTTCTAGTGAAGATATGGACTTAAAACTTTAGAAAATTTGTAAGTATTTTTCTGATAAGCTTAAATTGAATAGAGATATAATTTTAGAGAATAATTTAAATTAGCCCTTTAAATTATTCTCTTCTATTATTTTTATGTAAATAATGAAAAATATACTAAATAAATTAGTAATTAGTATGCATTTTTGTTATTAGGAATTTTATGCTAGAATTAGAAATAACTAAAATAAGATTTGATAATAAATTAAAGGTATTTTACAAATTATATTTAATTAACGATGAAGCAATAATTTTAAGGAGGATGTATATGCCTAAAATCATGATAATAGAAGATAATGAGAATATAAAAAAAGAGCTTGTAGAGTTTTTAAAAAGATATGGTTATGAAGCTTATGCACCAGCTAATTTTGAAAATATAGTAAAAGTAGCACTAAAGGATGAACCGGATTTAATTCTATTAGATATAAATCTTCCATATTATGATGGTTATTATATCTGTAAGGAAATAAGGAAAGAAAAGAATATACCTATAATAATAGTAACCAGCAGAGATAGCGAGATGGATGAGATTATGAGTATGAATCTTGGAGCGGATGATTTTATAACAAAGCCATATAATACGCAAATACTTCTTGCAAGGATAACTGCTGTATTAAGAAGAACTCTAGGGAATAATTCGATTTCTGAGATAGTTGAACACAATGGTTTAAAGCTAAATGTTTCTAATGGAAGCGTGATATTTGGAGATGAAAAGATTGATCTTACTAAAAATGAATTTAGGATACTGCTTTGTCTTATGAAAAATAAAGAGTGTATAGTTAGCAGAGAAGATTTAATGGATTATTTATGGAACTCAGACCTTTATATTGACGATAATACTTTGTCGGTGAATGTTACTAGATTAAGAAAAAAGCTTCAGGAAATTGGATTTAAAGATGGAATAGAAACTAAGAGAGGAATTGGTTATATATTACTATGAATATAAAGGAATATTCTATTTCAAAGTTGCCATACATAATAATTAATATAATAATATATTCTTTATTTGCAGCTATAATGAGCATAGCTAAAACACCAGTTGTAATACTATTTGTAGTTTTTGTTATTTGGTTTTTACCACTATCAATATATATAATGATTGAGTTTATAGCGAAAAAAAAATTCTATGATGATATTGTAGGAGTTAGTGGCAAATTAGATAAAAAGTATTTGCTACCTGAGGTAATAAAAAGTCCAAATTATTATGAAGGAAAAGTTATTTATGAAGTATTAAGCGATAGTAATAGGGATATGCATGAGCATGTTAACTTCTATAAAAATCTTCAAAAGGAGTATAGAGAGTACATAGAAACTTGGGTTCATGAGGTAAAAACACCAATATCATCTGCAAGATTAATTGTAGAAAACAGCAATATTAATGAAAAGAAATCATTGGAATATGAACTTAAGAAAATTGAAGAATATATAAATCAGGCTCTTTATTACTCGAGAAGTACAGATGTTAAGAATGATTATATTGTTAAAGAATTTGAAATAAAGAACATAATTCAGGAGGTTATTAGAAATAACAGGCGTGATTTTATTAGCAAAAAGATTTCAGTAAGTATTGATAATATTTATGGGACAGTGGTTACGGATCCAAAGTGGGTAAAGTTTATTATAAATCAGATTATTATTAATTCAATAAAATATAGTAAAGATAAAAATGGAGAAGTGAAAATTTACACAAGTAAAGGTAAAGAGAATATAATATTAACTATTGAAGATAATGGTATAGGTATTTCAAAAAATGATTTAAATAGAGTCTTTGATAAAGGTTTTACAGGGGAAAATGGAAGAGTATATGGAAAGTCCACAGGAATAGGATTGTATTTATGTAAGAAGCTGTGTGAAAAGCTTGGACTAGGGATAACTTTAGATTCAATAGCTGGTCAAGGAACTAAAGTTAACATAATATTCCCTATTGGAGGATTCATGAGTTTTAAGTAAGGCGTATGAAATTGTTATTTTTTGATTATGCCTCATAGAGGCTTAGTAGAATTTTATGTATTTCTAAATTATATAAGACACAAAGTCTAGGAGATTGGTTCCTAGGCTATTTTTGATATTGGGAATAAAAAATGTTTTATAAATGATATTTATTATTTGAAGTTTTTAATTAAATTCAATTAATATTTCAAATTGTTATCTAGATCTTACGAAAATGTAAGTTAACTGAAAGATATTTCAATATGAGAAAAATATCAAAAGCTTTAAAATGTAGTCATGAGGTTAAATAAATTTGGAATGAATAGCGATTATAAAAGTTGCTATAAAAATAGGAGGAAGATTATGGAGAACATTTTAAACATTCAAAATGTAGAAAAATATTATGGGAATAAAGATAATGTCACAAAGGCACTTGATAATATAAGCTTTAGAGTAGAAAAAGGTGAATTTGTTGGTATAATGGGGCCTTCAGGAAGTGGGAAGACTACTCTTTTGAATTGTATATCTACAATAGATAAAGTGACTACCGGATCAATTATGATTGATGGAGAAGATATTACAAGGCTAAAAAGTAAGAAACTTGAAAGATTCAGAAGGGATAAATTAGGATTCATTTTTCAGGATTTCAATTTATTAGATACATTAACAGCATATGAAAATATTGCATTAGCATTAACGATTGCAGGAAAGAAAGGTAAGGAAGTTGATGAATTAGTAAGGAATTCAGCTAAAAACTTAGGAATACTCGAAGTATTAGATAAATATCCTTATCAAATGTCTGGAGGTCAAAAGCAAAGAGTAGCATCGGCAAGGGCAATAGTTAATAATCCAAAACTTATTTTGGCAGATGAACCTACAGGGGCTTTGGATTCTAAGTCAGCTAAATTACTTTTAAATTCTATTGAAACCTTAAATAAAGAATTAGAAGCAACAATTTTGATGGTTACACATGATGCGTTTACGGCAAGTTATGCACATAGGATATTATTCATAAAAGATGGAAATATATTTAATGAATTGGTAAGAGGCGAAGATTCAAGAAAAGATTTCTTTAACAAGATAATAGATATTGTTACACTACTTGGAGGTGATTCAAAAGATGTATTCTAGAATTGCTTTTAATAACGTAAAAAAGAGCTTTAAAGATTATACTATTTACTTTTTAACTTTAACTTTTGCAGTATGCATATTCTATAGCTTTAATTCAATCGATTCTCAGTCAGTAATGGCAGATATGAATTCTGGACAAACGGAATATGTTAAGATGATGGCGCAACTTATTTCGTTTATATCTATTGGAGTCTCTGTTATATTAGGTGGTTTAATAATATATGCCACAAAATTTTTGATTAGTAAAAGAAAAAAAGAATTTGGAGTATATATGATTTTAGGAATGGGAAAAAGAAAAATGTCACGGATATTGCTTTTTGAAACTTTATATATAGGCATAATATCATTGGCAGCAGGACTTTTACTTGGAATATTGTTTGCACAAGTTCTTTCTATATTCACAGCTAAGCTTTTTGCGGTGCAAATGACCAAATATAGTTTTTCAATTTCAATAAGTGCTATACTTAAGACTATATTATATTTTGGGATAATGTACTTATTAGTTATGATATTTAATGTGATTATAGTTTCAAAATATAAATTAATTGACTTATTGCATGCAGATAGAAAGAATGAAAAAATTAATATTAAAAATCCATATATAGCTTTATTTATATTAATAGCTGCACTTATTGTTTTAGGTTATGCTTATTATCTTGTTAATTTATCAGGGTTGAATTTTGATGACAGCAGATTTAAATTATCAATAGCATTAGGGATTGTTGGAACAGCATTTTTCTTTTATGGAATTGCATCGGTTGCATTTTCTGCACTTAGGAAAAATAAGAATTTATATCTAAATGGTCTAAATGTTTTTAATATAAAACAAATTTCGAGTAAATTTAATACTAATTTTATTTCTATGACAATAATTTGTTTAATGTTATTTGTTACTATAGGAACTTTGTCAACTGGATTAGGTGTAAAAAATGCTTCAGAAAGTTCATTAAAAAATCAAACTCCGTTTGATGCATCAGTACAAGTATTTGATAAAAATAATAGTAATAGAATTTCAGTTTTAGATGCACTAAATCAGCTAAATTATAATGTTGATGATAATGCTGACTATGTTGTGATTAGACAATATAAGAATAATATGAGTTCTAGAGATGTATTAGCTAAATATGCACTATCTAGCGACCAAAAAGAGATGTTAAATTTTAAAGTGTTCGATACTACAGATATGATTAAAATTTCAGAATACAATAAATTAAGAAAATTGAAGGGTGAATCTAGTATAGATTTAAAAGATAATGAGATATTAGTGTGTTCTAATTATGAGCCCTTAAAGGGATTACTAGAAAGCTTTATTAAAAATGAGAATTCACTACAGATAGATAATAAGGAATTTAAAATAAAAGATAAAAAAATTGAAACTGGTGCGGTATTAACGTCGCCTTCAAGTGATACTATGTTTACCTTAGTAGTACCAGATGATTTAGTAAATGGAATAGATAAATATGACGAGGTCTTAAATTTAAATTTTATAGGTGATAATAAGGAAGATGCGAAAAAAGAATTAACTACTATATTTAATAATTTTAAGTTTAATGAAAATGAATATAAAAATTTAAACTTTAGTCTCTATGGTGGGACAAGAGAAATGGCATATGACGATAGTAGAGGATTATCGGCAATAATATTATTTGTAGCAGTATATATGGGAATTGTATTTCTATTGTCAAGTGCAGCGGTACTTGCGCTTCAACAATTATCGCAGTGCAATGACTCTATAGAAAGGTATAGATCTTTAAGAAAGATTGGAGCAACAAAGAGCATGATTAATAAAAGTATATTTAAACAAGTTGCTGTATTTTTTATATTGCCTCTAGCTCTTTCAATAGTTCATTCATATGTTGGAATTACTGTAGTAAATAAATACTTAATGGTATTAGGTTCTGGGAATAAAATACAACCGATTTTAATGACAGCATTAATGATGCTTATAGTTTATGGTGGATACCTATATGCAACATATGTGGCTTATAAAAACATAGTTGGGAATGAATATAGCTAGAAAGAAACGTATTGATGTTTTTTGGGAAAAGTTAGTAAATGATAGTATTAATATTTTACTATAATTGCTTCGGTAGACAATTATGTTAAGAGATAGTAAAATCAAATTATAATAACTAATAACTTAACGTAAAAGGGGAATGCCGAAGCGATGGAAGAAAAGTGTTTAGGGGAAATATATAAATCATTTTTAAGTAGTATGCCTTGGCCGGTTTGGATTGAAGGAATTGATACGACAATAATATTTTTTAATAAGTATTATGAAGATATGTATAATATAAAATTAGACGATGTTAAAGGCAAACGAAATAAGGATGCTTTTCCTTTAGAGAAAGCAAAAATATATGATGAACAAATAAATGAGTGCCTAAGACGGAAAAGTACTTATGTTGTAGAAGGTATAGTAAATGACAGTTGTGTTGAGTGTTATATATTTCCCATACTAGACAATGACGGAAATCCTAGAGCTGTAGCAGGTATTATAATTGATATAAATGATAGAAAAATAAGAGAAGAAGAAATAGAAAAACAAAAAAACATATTAAGAACAATAATTGATGCAGTGCCAGAATCTATTTTTTATAAGGATAAGGAAAGCAGATTTCTTGGATTTAATAAGAAGTTTGAAGATTTTTATAAAAAGAGGGGCGTAGAAGAAATAATAGGCAAAACTGATTTGGAGATATACGGTAACTACAATGAAGCTAAAAAATTCATTGAGCAAGATGATAAAATTATGGTAACAAAAAAGGCGACTTATTTTGAGCATAGGATACAAAATGAGAATGGAAGGGAAATAGTTGAGGAAAATGTTAAAATACCCGTTGTAGATAAAGATGGACAAGTGTGGGGATTGGTAGGGTTATCTAGAGATATAACGGAAAGAAAGATTTTAGAAGAAAGATTACGATATTTAAGTGAGATAGATATTCTCACAGGTTTATATAATAGATATAGTTTTGAAGAAAAGATTAAAGAATTGAATCATGAGCAGTATTTACCATTGGGAATAATAATGGGTGATGTAAATGGACTTAAAATAGTAAATGATACTTTAGGACATCTAGAAGGAGATAATTTACTTAAAAGCATAGCTAGGGTTCTTAAAGATATATGCCATCCTAATGGATATGTATTTAGATGGGGAGGCGATGAATTCATAATTCTCATACCTAATTGTAATGAGCTAAAATGTGAAAAAGTTATTAGAAAAATAACAAAAAGATGTGAACAAGCAGATTACAAATTTATGCAGCTAAGCATTGCATTGGGTGAAGGAATAAAGTATTCATTACAAGAAGATATATACGATTGTATAAACAAGGTAGAAGAAAAGGTGTATCGTCAAAAGTTATTAGAAAAGAAAAGTATTAGAAGTTCAATTATGGATTCATTGAAAAAAAGTTTGGAAGAAAAAAACATGGAAACTAACGAGCATACTGAAAGAGTAACCCAATATGCGTTAGAAATAGGAAAAAAATTAAGGTTAAAAATTTCAGAGTTAGATGAGTTAGCGTTAGTTGCAAGCCTGCATGATATAGGCAAAATAGGAGTTAATGAAGAGATATTATTAAAGCCAGGAAAATTGACCAAAGAAGAATTTGAAATAATGAAGACACATACAGAAAAAGGGTATAGAATTATAAATGCATCAAGCGAACTTGGTAATGTGGCTAAATGTGTATTGACACATCATGAGAAATGGGATGGAAATGGGTATCCTTTAGGATTAGCAGGAGAAGAAATTCCTTTAATGGCTAGAATAATTAATGTGGCAGATTCTTATGATGTCATGACCAATGATAGAGTGTATAAAAAAGCAATAGGTAAAGAAGAAGCTATAAAAGAGCTGAAAAGGTGTTCGGGAACTCAATTTGATCCTAAAATAGTAAAATGTTTTATTGATTATGTAAAAAATAACATTGTACACTAAGTCCGATGCTTATAATTAGATAACATTAATTTTATTGAAAGCAAAAAGATAGAATTAATATATATAAAGCTTTGAGAATATAAGAATAAAATATGATTTAGAGGGTATTTAAAGAAAAATATATCTTCTAAGTCATATTTTTTTATTTATTGAAGTGAAATCTGTAGAGGCATTTATACCTCTTGTGGATATAAATTATGAAAAGAGTGCGAAGCACAATACTGAACTTAACCATAGTCGTATGGGATTTTGTTCTTAGTGAATCAAAATTTTATATAGAATGCAAGTATTATGGAAGGTAAAAATAATGATATTTGAAAATTTATTAATAAGAGAAAAGATTTAAATTTTAGGTTATTGGGAGATAATTACTAATATATTTGTTTTTGTATAGAAGGCTTATCTCTAAGCAAATTATATTAAATATTCAAAATGCTAAGAGTTTCGTATGAGTATTTAAAATAGATATATTAAATACTACTAAGGTTATATTAAATTTAGGAGGAAGTAATATGGAGAATAGAGCTAAAAAAGAAGATATAGATTCCATGCTTATTAAATCAGGAAAACATTTCATAACAGAAAGAGTTGTAGGAAAACCTGTTATTTTAGAAGAAGTAATTCTTATACCTGTTATAAGTGTTATGGTTGGTTACGGTATAGGGGGAGAAAAATATAATAGATTTAAAGGAATGAAAGGAGTAGATATTGGCGGATGTATAGGGGTAAGTGCATCTATAGATGCAATTTTGATAATTAGAGATAGTGAAACTACGATAATACAAATAAGAGAAATAAATAATCTAGATGATATACTTAGTAGGATTCCAGACAGAGTTGGAAAATTTAATGTTAATAAAGAAAATGTCAAGGAAGAGATGGATTTTAATTCATAGATACGTGGGAGCCATATAAGTTAGAGTTTATAGAAAAAGCGGAAGAAGTTGAAGATAATTTGGGAATAAAATATGCGGAAGGTGTTTATGCAGGATTTACGGGACATTATTATGAAACAGCTAAGAAAGTTTCGGTGATTTATACAGATGGGTATCAGAAGTTATAAAAGAGATTTGATTATGAATTATAATACTAGCACATTTTAATTAACTGATTCATTTTTATGTTTTTCGTTATAGGAATAAAACAGTCTAATTTATGTATGTTATGCAAATTGGACTGTTATTCGTGTTAGAAAATATATATATTCCACTAATAACTCTACAGTTAAAAGTATAATAAGCCAAGCAGTCGATTAAAGATAGAATGTAGAAACTTAATTGAAAACTATATATTATAAGCAATAAAAGAATACAATTAAAAAATATTATATCTAATTATGTATAAAAAAACAAAAACATTATGGTTATATTTAATATATTTAAGGTATAATGGAAGAAAAAAGTAATGGGAGAATAATGATATTTATGTTAATTAAGGATAAGATTTCGTTACGTTTATTGAAGGCTAAATATTCCTTTAAGTATGAAAGTATTAAAATATGCTTAATATATGCGGTAATTGGTTTTGGATGGATTTTTCTTTCAGAGTTAATAGCTAAATTAATTGTAAATAAGCAGGATAGTATGTTAAAGTTTGGTACGTATAAGGAATTTTCATTTATGATTGTAACTACAGGTATTCTTTATATATTGATAAATAAGTTTCTTGAAAAATTATTTAACACTAAGCAGCAACTTAGAAATAGTTATAAAGAGCTAGAAGTATATGTTCAACAATTGGGTGATTATGAGAATGAATTGAAAATTCAGTATGAGCAAATACGAAAAGATGAAGTGCAAATAAAGGAAATTGAAGAGAAGAGTAGAGCAATTATTAAAGCCATACCAGATATTTTATTTACTTTTGATTTGAATGGCATTTTTATAGATACCGAAGCTAAGGATGAGAATCTATTGATGGTGCCCAAAGAAGAGTTTATTGGCAAGACTATATCAGAAGTTATGCCTAGAGAAATTGCTGAATTAGCTTACGAGAACTTGAATTTAGTTTTAGAAACTGGTGAATTACATAGTTTTGAATACAAACTATTAGGTAGATATTGTGAAATTAGGATGGTTAAATGTGGAGAAGATCATGTTTTAGCTGTATTAAGAGATATGACTGTTAAAAAGGAATTAGAAGAGAGATTAGAATACTTATGCTACAATGATCAATTAACAGGACTATATAATAGAAGATATTATGAGGAGGAGTTAAAACGTTTAGACGTTAAAGAGAATTATCCTTTAACTATTGTTCTGGGTGATGTAAATGGGTTAAAGTTGATTAATGATTCTTTTGGACATGTTCTGGGGGATGAATTGATTAAAAAATCGGCACAGATAATAAAAAACGGATGCAGATCCCATGATGTTGTTATTAGATTAGGTGGAGATGAGTTTGTCATTTTATTACCGAAAACAAATACTTATGAGGTAGAGAAGATCGTTGAAAATATTAATAATCTAGCTAAAAAAGAAAAAATACAAGGTTTGGATATATCTATTTCATTCGGTTATGAAACTAAATGTAATGAAGATGAAATGATTCAAGAAATATTCATAAAAGCAGAAGATTATATGTATAAGAGAAAGCTTTTTGAAAGTTCAAATATGAGAGGAAAAACTATTGATACAATAATAAAAACTCTTAATGAGAAGAATAAAAGGGAAGAACAACATTCTGTGAGAGTTGCTGAGCTGTGTGAACTTATGGGAAAGAATATTGGTCTGCCTAAAAGGAAAATCCAAGAATTAAAAAATGCTGGATTGCTACATGATATAGGTAAAATAGCAATAGAGGAAAATATTCTTAATAAGCCAGAGAGACTTACAGAGGATGAGTATAATGAAATCAAACGTCATCCAGAAATAGGGTATAGGATATTAAGTACAGTGAATGAAATGTCAGAAATTGCAAAGTATATACTTTCTCATCATGAAATGTGGAATGGCGAAGGATATCCAAAAGGCATTAAAGATATAGATATACCTTTTGAATCGAGAATTATATCTATAGTGGATGCATATGATGCTATGACTAGTGAGCGTCTTTATAGAAAAGCATTATCAGAAGAATTTGCAATAGGGGAATTAAAAAGAAATTCAGGAAGTCAATTTGATCCTGAATTAGTAAATGTATTTATTGAAAAAGTACTGAACAAATAACAAAATTACATGATTATCAACTTAGGAAGATTCAAATAGTAATTATTAAAGTATAATACGTGTCATAATTATTAATGGCTGTCGATAAAATCGACAGCCATTAATTTTGAATAATATTGTCATTTCTGATGTGCAGATTTTTCTCACATACTCTTAAAAAGGCAGATGCGTAAAAAAATCTACACATATGAAAAGAGTGCGAAGCACAATACGGAACTTATATGAAAAGAGTGCGAAGCACAATACGGAACTTAACCACAGTCGCCTGCTATTTTTTTATTCCTGTGTATACGAAAATTGCATCCCTTAAAAAAGCGGCGAGACCAGGTTGATCTTTGTCATAATAGGCAGTAAATCTTTCATCATCCACATACATTTGAGCAAGACCTGCATGTGCTTCTTTTGAGTAGCCACTCCAAGAATAGGTTAACCACTGGCGATGTAAATCTGCAACCTTTTGGGAAAGTTCACTAGATGGATCATTAGTTTCAAAAGCCTCTTTTAATGTGTCTATAACTTTAGCGCCTAATTTTTCAAATTCTTCATATTGCTCTTTACTCATATTTTTGAATTTTTTGTTTGATTCATTTATTGCATTATCACCATATTTGGATCTTATTTCATTGCCATATTTTTTTTCATTCTCATCTATTATATTTTGTTTAAATCCTTCAAACTTTTCTTTATCATTCATTATAGTTTTCCCTTCTGTTGAGGCTATTGTTTTATCAACATTAGCTATTAATATATCTAGTTGTTGCCTTTTTATAATAAGCTTTTCACGATGTTCTTTCAGTGCAATACTATTATCAAAGGAAGGTGATAATAGTATTTTTCTAATACTATCCAAATCTACACCTAATTCCTTATAAAATAATATTTGCTGCAATTTATCCACTTCTTTTTTACCATAAATCCGATATCCAGATGAATTAATTCTTGCTGGCTTAAGAATTTCTATTTCATCATAATATCGTAGTGTTCTTGTGCTGACGCCTGCTAATTTGCTTAGTTTTTGCACTGTATATTCCATGTGACCGCCTCCTTACAAGATTAATTTACACCTTTACGTAGCGTTAATGTCAATGGTGTTTTTTGTAATTAATTCAAAAAAATAATATTACATAAATTAATTTTTTGAATTTATTGAAAATTACAAAAAATAAGTGCAAAAATGGATAAATTATGGTAAGATTTTAATAAGGATTATTAGTTGATTATAAATATCAACAAAGGAGAGGGTATATATGAGATGGTTCAATAATTTGAAAATAAAATATAAATTACAGCTTAGCTTTTTTATAATATCTATATTTATTGCCGTAGTTGGAATTATAGGTATACTTAGTGTAAATAAAATAAATACTAATTCTAATTCGCTATATGAGAAAGATTTCAAAACGCTTAAAAATCTACAAGATTTTAACTCAAATACATTACATTCTCGATTAGACGTACTGAATTTATTAAGCAGTGAGGATCCTAGTAAAGTTAGCCAAACAATAAGTGACATAGATGGTTATAGAAATGAAAACAATGAAATACTTAGAATATATGAACAATCAGGCATGAATGAAAATGAAAATAAAATATATAAAGAAATAAAAAGCGATTTAACAGATTATAGAAATTCATCAGATAAAATAATAAGCCTGGCAAGTGGTGGAAATTATGATGAAGCTATGAGTTTTAGCAAAGAAAGTGCAAGTATAAGAGAGAAATTAACTAATAATATTGATAAATTAGTTAAAATTACCGAACAAAAGGCAGCAGATAAAAGCGCTTCTAATAATAATGTAAATAATAAATCCTTTTATTTAATGTTAATAATAATAATTTTAGGTTTTACTACTGCAGTTCTATTAGGCGCTATCATTGCTACAATTATATCAAATAATTTAAAGAAGGTATTAGTATATGCACAACACTTAGAAAATGGAGATTTAACTCAAAAAATAGAAATAAACTCCAAGGATGAAGTTGGCAGCATGGGATTAGCTTTAAATAAAGCAAATGAAAACATAAGAGAATTAATAGGGGTAATAATAGCTGGATCTAATGATATAAGTTCATCAGGAGAGGAGCTATCAGCTACAACACATAAGGTTTCCTCTAAGATGAATAATATAAATGAATCAATTGAACAAATATCTAAAGGAGCTCAAGATCTGAGTGCTATAACTGAAGAAGTAGGTGCATCAGCAGAAGAAATTGGAGAGACAACAAATGAACTTGCTAATAGAGCAAGTGATGCAGCCATTTCAGTAGGCAAAATAAAGAATCGTTCTCTTGAAATAAAAAGAAAAGCTTCAGAGAATATAGAACAAGGGAATATTATCTATGAGGAAAAGAGAACGAATATTATAAAGGCCATTGAAGATGGGAAAGTAGTGAATGAGGTAAAATTGATGGCTAATGCTATAGGAGATATAGCATCACAAACAAATTTACTTGCACTTAATGCGGCTATTGAAGCAGCAAGGGCTGGTGAAAACGGAAAAGGGTTTGCTGTAGTTGCAGATGAAGTAAGAAAACTTGCTGAACAATCATCAGAGGCAGTTTCGAGTATACAAGGGATGGTTATACAGGTACAAGCTGCATTCGAGAATTTATCTCAAAGTGGGGAAGATATACTTAACTATATAGTTCGAAATGTAAAGCCAAGTTACGAATTACTCATGAATACTGGTATTCAATATGAAAAAGATGCTGAATTTGTTAATGATATGACTGAAGAATTTGCATCTTCATCTAATCAGATAAATGAAGTTATAGAGCAAATAAATCAAGCTATGCAAACTGTATCTGCAACAGCAGAAGAGTCAGGTGCAGGTTCAGAAGAAGTATTAAATAGTATTAATGAAATAACATTAGCTGTTAGTGATATTGCAAAATCATCACAAAATCAATCAGAACTGTCACAAAAGCTTAATGAGATTGTGTTAAAATTTAAAATATAATCAGATTTTAATTTTAGTATATAATTTAGAATATATGTTGAGCTATATGAAAATGATAGTTTATAACTATCATATGAGAAATTCTATTTACAACATATATTCTTTCTTCATTTAATAAATATATAAATTTAAATTGAAGTTATAAGAAGAATTTGACAATAAATATTCTTTGTTTTAAAATATTTTCTAGAAAATAAGAGGAGGTAATAACATGATAAAAGAAAATGGTAATATTTCAATCGACACAGAAAACATATTTCCTATTATTAAAAAATGGTTATACTCTGATAAAGATATATTCATCAGAGAAGTTATAAGCAATGCCTGCGATGCTATTAGCAAATTTCAAAGATTAGTTTCTCTTGGAGAAGCTACAATAAATGGAGAAGAACAGTATAAGGTTACTGTATCTGTAAATAAGGAAAAGAAAACCCTTAAATTTATAGATAACGGTATAGGTATGACCGAAGAGGAAGTTAAAAAATATATTAATCAAGTTGCTTTCTCAGGGGCAACTGATTTCATGGAAAAGTATAAAGATAAGATGGATGAAGGTAAGGATATAATAGGGCATTTTGGATTAGGATTTTATTCAACTTTCATGGTAGCTACTAAGGTAGAGATTAATACTTTGTCATTTAGAGAAGAGGCAGAAGCCGTAAAATGGGAATGTTCTGGTGGCACTGAATATGAAATTGGATATTCTGATGAAAGAAAAACAAGAGGTACAACAATAACCTTATATATTGATGATGAAAGTGCAGAGTTTTTAGAAGAATATAAGGTTAGAGAAATAATAAAGAAATATTGTTCATTCTTACCTACAGAAATATATTTAGAAGATGAAAACAAACCAAAAGAAGAACCTAAATATGAAACAAAGAAAAAAGAGGATGGAACTGAATATCAAGAATTAATCGAACCAGAAGAACCAAAACCTTTAAATGATACAAATCCTTTATGGGTAAAAGCACCTAAGGATTGTACAGATGAAGAATATAAGGATTTCTACAGAAAAGTATTTATGGATTTCAATGAACCTTTATTTTGGATCCATTTAAATGTGGATTATCCATTTAATTTAAAAGGAATATTATATTTCCCTAAATTAACTCATGAATTTGAAGCGACAGAAGGTCAAGTTAAGTTATATAATAACCAAGTCTTTGTTGCAGATAATATTAAAGAAGTAATACCTGAATTCTTGTTATTATTAAAAGGTACTATTGACTGTCCAGATCTACCTTTAAATGTATCTAGAAGTTTCCTTCAAAATGATAAGGAAGTTTCAAAGATTTCTAATCATATAGTTAAAAAGGTTGCTGATAAATTAGTTGATTTATTTAAAAATAGCAGAGAAGAATTTAATAAGTTCTGGCCTGATATTCAAATATTTATTAAATATGGTTGCTTAAGAGATCCAAAATTCTATGATAAGATTAAAGAAATAGTGATCTTTAAGAATTTAAAGGGCGAATTCGTAACATTAAAGGATTATCTTGAATCCAATAAAGAAAAGCATGAAAACAAAGTATTTTATGCTAATAATGAAAAGCAACAATCTCAATATATAAAGATGTTTAAAGAGTATGATTTAGACGCTGTAATATTAGATTGCTCACTAGATGATCACTTTATTTCATTCTTAGAAATGCATGAATCAGGAATTAAATTCAAGAGAATTGACTCCGATATTTCAGATACATTAGGAAGTAAAGCAGATGAAAATGATGAAACTATAAAAGCGTTAAATAAAGAAATAGAAGAGTTATTCAAGAATACACTTGGAGATAAAATTAAGAATTTATCTATTGAGGGGTTGAAGAATGAAGAAACTCCAGCGCTTATTTTAGTTTCAGAAGAGTCAAGAAGAATGGCTCAAATGAGTAAAATGTATGCAAAATCAGGAATGAACTTCCCAGGTATGTTTGATGAAGAAAAAACTTTAGTTATAAATAATAAGAATGGAATTATTAAGAAACTATTAGAAGTTTCTAAGAATGAAGCTAAAAAGGAAGAGGTTAAGTTTATTTGTGAGCATATTTTAGATTTAGCTAAAATTGCAAATAAAGAATTAGATGCAGCTGAAATGGATGAGTTTATAAAGCGAAATAATATGCTTTTAAACAAGGTAGTTGCCCTTTAATATATTGTTAATAGAGTTCCAAGTTTAAATACTTGGAACTTTATTTATAGATTCTAAGTATAATTTTTACAATAAAGTCTAAATTTGAAATGGAATTTTAAGTATGATAAAATATTCTAATGTAGTTTTTACATACATTTGCTTAAATGAAGGGGTATTTATATATGAAAAATGAAATTTTTAGACCTAAACTATTACATAGAAAGCGTATTGATAAGTTATTGCTAGAAATTTTTAAAGTACCCATATATTTTATATCAGCGTCTATGGGATATGGAAAATCAATTGCAGTCAGAAACTTTATAGAGAAGAATAAAGAAGCGCAAACAATTTGGCTTGATATAACAAATGATGAGATTGATGATGTATGGATATGGAACAAATTTTGTAATCTAATTAAAAATATTAATTTTAAATTAGGCGATATTTTATATAAGCGTGGGGTTCCTAATAATAACAAAGATGTTTATAAGATAATAGATATAATTAGGAATGAGATAAAACAAAAAACGATTATGATTATTGATGATTGGGATGATGAAAAAACAGTTTATATTAATCATTTAATAAAGATTATAGTATTAGAAGATATACATAACTTGCATATAGTTATAATAAGTAGGAAGAAACCAGCAAATGAGTATGTGGAACTTGAACTAAAACAAAAATGCATGATAATGTGCCAAGATGATATTGCTTTTACCTTTGATGAAACAATAGAGTTCTTTAAGATTAATGGAATAATACTGACGGAATCAGAAAAAAAGGAATTATATGAATATACTGGTGGATGGACTTCAGCTATGTATCTTGCATTAATTCAATATTACAGTCAAAATACATTTGATGATATACCAAAAGCAACAGAGTTAATTAAAATAGCTGTATATGATAAATTTGATGAAGTTACTAAGCAGATTTTATTAAAACTCGCATTGGTTGAGAATTTCACGATTGAACAAGCTGTGTATATTACGGAAGATGAAAGATCCAAGGAGGTAATTAGAAGATTATGTTCCAATAATTGCTTTATAAGATACGACAAGAAGGGAAAAATATATAGACTACATTCAATCCTTAAGAATGCATTAGAAGAAGAATTAGCATTATCAAATGTAGATTTAATGAGAATAAATAGTATTTGTGGTGATTGGTATGCTAAAAATTTTAATGATATATATGCAATGGAATACTATTATAAAGCGAAGAATTATAACCGCATACTGGATTTAATAGAAAGAAATTATACAATAGATCTTACTAATTTATATAAAGAAATTATAAAGCCAGTTTTTAATGAGCTCATCATAAGTGAGAAGATAAAAAGACCTATAGCCTATCTGACCTACTTATTTTTTCATATTCTGTACGGGAATCGGATAGCAGGTGCTAAACTATTGCATGAAGCTAAAGCTATTTACGAAAAGGATAAAAATCTTAAAGACAAAAATCAGATATTAGGTGAAATTGCATTTTTAGAAAGCATATTAGTATTTTATAATGTCAGGAAAATGATAGAGTACCATAAAAAAGCCTACGAGCTTTTTAATGGAGGTGTTTCAAGAATAGCAAACAATAAAATGCCAGCAACTTTTGGATCACCTCATTTTTTATATTTATTTCATAGAAAAGAAGGTCATTTGAAAGAGCTAGTAGAATTTTTTCAACAAGGAATAGGTTATTTTATTCATATATCTAATGGTGGAGCAGCAGGTGCAAATTATCTTATGATGGCCGAATATTTTTATGAAACAGGGGATTCTAAAAATGGAGAACTATTTGCATACAAGGCATTTCATAAAGCTAAAACAAAAAAACAGACAAGCATAATAATTTGTTCACTATTTCTCTTAACAAGGATTTGTGTGAATAAAGATTATAAAAATGAGGTTAAAGATAATTTTTATAATCTAATTAAAGAGTATGAAAATCTTAATATTCCAATCTTTCTTAATGGCTCACAGATAGCTATAGGATATATTGACGGAATCACTGGTAATTTAGAAAATTTAAATAAGTGGATTAAAAATATAGAAAGCAATGAATCAAAAGATATTGTGCCTGTTATAGGAATGAATCATGTTATTACAGGTTTAGCGATGATGCTTAATAATAGTTACATAGAATTAGAAATACAGGTAGAAATTATGTTGGAAGTTTATACAAGTAAAAACAGTGTATTTGGAATAATATATGCATACATATTTGATTCAATTGCAAAGTATAAGTTATATGGAAAAGGGACTGCTAAAAAGTCATTGTTAAAAGCTGTTGAACTGGCAGAAAAAGACTACATTATGATGTGTTTTGTTGAGCTAGCACCTTATATATTACCTTTACTCGAATTCATTGAGAAAGAAAATGATTATGTAAAGTATTTAATTCCAAAGTGTAAAGAATATAATGATGTATATATGAAAAAATATTGCAATATAGAAAAAATAGAGCTGACTCCAAGGGAAATTGAGATAATGAAATTAGTACATCAAGGATATAAACAATCTGAGATTTCAGGTAAGCTAAATATAGCTTTAGTTACTGTAAAAAAACATATTGCATCTGTTTATTGCAAGTTAAATGTAAAAAACAAAACAATAGCAATTAATCAGTTAAAAGAAAAAGGTATAATATAAAATGCTATAAATTAAATCAAAATTATACTTTAGTATAATACACAAATTATTTATATGTATGTATAATTTTCTCATGAGAAATTAATATTGCTTAAAAACTGAATAGAGTTATAAAAGCCAGCAAGTTTAAATATTTAGTTTATTGATGTGTTGGCTATTTTTATTATGTAATACTAATTTTAGAATGGGAGAAGAGAGAGATGATTACAGATTTTAGTAAGATAGCAAGGGAACTTTTTAATTTGGTTGGATCAGAAGAGAATATTTTATTTGTAGAAAATTGTACTACTAGATTAAGATTGAGATTAAAAGACACTAAAAAAGTAGATGTTGGAATTTTAAAAAAGATAGAAGGTGTACGTGGGATTGTAGAGACCAGAGAACAATTTCAAATTATTATTGATAGTATCGTTGCAAAGATATTAATTAGTGAGTTTATTAATATCTATAAAATAAAAAAATAATCTTGCGATAATAGTTTGAATGTATAATAATTTAAATAGAAAATTACATAATGTAATTGGGAAAAACGATAGAAAACGTATAATTACAATCTTTCGATAATTTATGATGAGAAATTATTGAAAGATTGTTTTTATATTTATAATTTGATATAAACAGAAATATAAATAAAAAGAGGGCCAGCAAATCTTTTATACTTTAGTATATTATGATATAATATCTAAGGATATATTTAAAATGGAGGATTTTGTAATGAAACATATAAAAACTATAAACAAAGCAAACATTAAAAATAGTTTATGTAAGCCAGGATGCAAAGAATGTGCAAATTCATGTCAATCAGCTTGTAAGACATCTTGCACAGTTGCAAACTTAGAATGTGAAAACTAGTAATCTTCAAGCAGTAACTATATAGTTACTGCTTACTTTATATGTTTAGGAGGAAAAAGAATTGTCTTTAATACATAAATTTAAACAAGGTGAAAATTATTTTGTTTTAGATGTAAATACTGGTGCAGTTCACGTTGTAGATGAGCTAGTATATGATATATTGGATGATGTTAAATTAAAAAATAAAAAGGAAATATTAGAGGATCTTAAAGGAAAATATGAAGAAGAGGAAATTTCAGAAGCTTATGATGAAATTCAAGAATTAGCAGAAGAAGGGACTCTTTACTCAGAAGATCAGTATGAAGAAATAGCACATAGTTCTATGGATGATAGAGATTACATAAAGGCTATTTGTTTGAATGTGATTCACGGATGTAACCTAAGATGTAAGTACTGTTTTGCTGATGAGGGTGAATATCATGGGCATGGTGGAGTCATGAGTGCAGACACAGCAAAAAAAGCAATTGATTATGTGATTAAGAGAAGTGGGCCAAGAAAAAATATAGAAATAGATTTATTTGGTGGAGAGCCAACTTTAATTATGGACACAATAAAAGAAATAATTAAATATGCTAGGGATAACGAAGAAAAATGGGGGAAGAGAGTTAGATTCACTATGACTACCAATGCTACTCTATTAACTCCAGATATGATGGATTATATGGATAAAGAAATGGGAAATATAATTCTTTCTTTAGATGGCAGAAAAGAAGTCAATGATAATGTTAGAATTAAGCCAGATAAAAGCGGTTCTTTTGATGATATAGTTCCAAATATTAAGGAAATGATTAAGAGAAGAACTAAAGGAAAAACTTATTATGTAAGAGGAACGTTTACAAGAGAAAATACAGATTTCTATGAAGATGTAATGGCGATGGTAAATGAAGGTTTTAGAGAATTATCAATAGAACCTGTTGTGCTTGAAGATGGACATCCTCTTTCAATAAGAGAAGAAGATATTAACACAATATTTGAAAATTATGATAAGTTATATGAGGACATGGCAAGAAGAAAAAGAGAAGGAAATGATGAGTTCAAATTTTATCATTTCAATATAGACCTTCAAGGTGGGCCATGTGTTTACAAGAGAATTTCTGGATGTGGTGCAGGATTTGAATATGTAGCTATAACTCCTCAAGGTGAAGTATATCCATGCCATCAATTTGTTGGAAAAGAAGAATTTAAGTTAGGAAGTATATACGAAGATACTTATAATGTGGAACTAGCTAAGAAGTTTAAAAAAGCACATATATACAATAAGCCTAAGTGTAAAGAATGCTGGGCGAAATTCTATTGCAGTGGTGGATGCCAAGCCAATAATTTTAATTTTAATGGTGACATGAATATTCCTTATGAAATTGGATGTAAAATGCAAAAGAAAAGAATTGAATGTGCAATTGCATTGAAAGCTGAAGAAAATTAATTTATATAATAACAGATTAAAAGAAGGGGAACTCTATTGCCTTTGCTACTGAGAGAATCTTATTTGGGACATACTGATAAAAGTTTTAATAATATGTACTTGTTTCTAAAATGAATTAAAGCAGGTACAGATAAAATAACTTCTAATGTTAAGTAAATGTCTGTAGATAATTTTTTTATCTAGCACTTCGCAAAAGAGTTCTCTTTTTATATAATTAAATTGATGCGATAATTTTTTTTTATGAACACATTGGAATTAAATATAATATATGTTGTAATCGAATTTCTACATTTCAGCTATAACTGAGCACTTGTATCAGTAAAGTTTTAAATGTGAATTTACTATTGCAATGTATAAGAATATAAGGAGCGTAAGTACTTGGAAGAATACATTTTGGAAAATGATTTAAGATTAATTTATAAACACACAGATTCAGAACTATCATCAATTTGTATTTCTTTAAATGCAGGAGCTGGAGTTGAAAACGAAAAGTTTGGAGTAGCTCACGCAACTGAGCATATGGTTTATAAAGGAACAATAAATAGAACTGAGAGAGAAATAAATGAAGAGCTAAGCACTATCTTTGGATTTAATAATGCAATGACAAACTATCCATATGTAATTTATTATGGAACTCTTCTCGGAGAAGATCTACAAAAAGGTGTGGAAATTTTAAGTGATATAATCATTAACCCGGAATTTGGAGAAAATGGATTTAAAGAAGAAATGAATGTTATAAAAGAAGAATTAAAAGAATGGGATGAAGAGATAGATCAGTATTGTGAGGATAATTTATTTTTTAACTGCTTCAGTAATAGGAGAATAAAGTATCCTATAATAGGAACTCAAGATGGTTTAGAGAAGATAACTTTAGACGATATTAAGATGTTTCATAATAAATATTATTTTCCGGGAAATACTTCAATTGTCATAATTTCATCAGTGAAATTTGAGATGATTAAGGAAATTATATGTAATTACTTCGCGCTGTGGAAGAAAAGAAATATCATTCAAGAAGAAATAAACAAACTTAGCAATAAAAATTTGATAGAATATGAGAAACCTCAACTGGGCACTTATAAAAATATAAGAGATGGAATAAGAGCGTGTAAAGTTGAAATGATATTTCCAATTGATGATTTAAGTGAAAAAGAAATTAAGGCACTTAGAATTTTTAATCAATATTTTGGAGAAGGGATTAATTCAATTCTTTATGATGTTTTAAGAACCCAAAATGGCTTAGTATATGATGTACTTACTAAAATTTTAAATGAGAATTATATAAAATTATATAAAATCACATTTAGTACAGCGGAAGAAAATGTAAATAAGGCTATATCTTTAATAGAGGGATGTATAGCAAAATTAGATTCATTAGAAAAAAGATTTAATAGTGAACACATAGAACATTTAATTAAAAGTTTTAAATTAAAAACATTATTTAGGGAAGAGCAAAGTATAATACTAGCCAAAGAGCTTGCGACATATGATTCTATGTTTGGAGATTATAAAATTTATATTAATGAGATTAAAGAAGTGGAGTCGCTAACAAAAGAAATGATTTTTGAAGTAGGTAGTAAAGTATTGAAGAACTTTACAACTCAAATAATTGGCAGAGCATAAAAGGAGGCAGAATTATGTATAGTTTTAAAAATGATTATAGTGAAGGAGCACACTCAAGAATATTAAATGCATTAGTTGAAACAAATTTTGAACAAACTGATGGTTATGGTACTGATAAACACACAGAAAGATCAGTGAATTTATTGAAGAAGAAAATTGACAGAGAAGATGTAGATATACACTTGCTAGTTGGTGGCACACAAGTTAATCTTACAGCTATATCGGCTTTTTTAAGACCGCATCAGGCGACAATAGGAGCAGACACAAGCCATATAAATTGTCATGAAACTGGAGCAATTGAAGCAACTGGCCATAAAGTAATTACAATGACAGCCAACGATGGAAAACTTACTCCGGATTTAATTCAAAATGTTGTAGATTCTCACAGCGATGAACATATGGTCCAACCTAAATTAGTATATATATCAAATTCTACAGAGCTTGGAACTTTATATACGAAAGCAGAGTTAATTGATTTACATGATTGCTGTAAGAGGAATAAACTGTTATTATATTTGGATGGTGCTAGACTTGGGTCTGCACTTGTAGCAGAAGAAAATGATTTGACTTTAGCTGATATAGCAAAATTAGTTGATGCATTTTACATTGGAGGAACGAAAAATGGAGCACTTTTTGGAGAAGCTCTTGTAATATGTAATGATGAATTAAAAGAAGATTTTAGATATTTTATTAAGCAAAAAGGTGGATTGTTAGCTAAAGGAAGATTACTTGGCATTCAATTTGAAGAATTATTCAAAGATGACTTGTATTTTGATATTGCAAAACATGCGAATAAAATGGCACTTATGCTAAAAGGCGCAATAGCAGACAAAGGATATAAGTTTTTAACCGAATCTTTTACAAATCAGCAGTTCCCAATATTACCTAATAATTTAATTGAAAAGTTAAGTGAAAAATACTCTTTTAATATTGAAAGAATAATTGATTCTAATTATACTGCAATTAGGTTAGTAACATCATGGGCAACTAAAGAAGAAAATGTATTAGAATTTATCGAAGATTTTAAAAAAATGTAATTATAACTGAATAAATTAAAAGGCTTGGTATAATTTATTTATAATACTAAGCCTTTTAATTTATTCATCAGGCACAAATTCTAAAATATCCCCAGGTTGGCAATTAAGAACTGTACATATTGAATTTAAAGTGGAAAATCTAATTGCTTTAACCTTGCTAGTCTTTAAATTTGAAAGATTAACAGTTGATATACCTACTTGCTCTGCTAAATTATTTAGCGATATTTTCCTATCTGCCATGACTCTATCTAGTCTTAAAATAATAGCCATATGATTAATTCTCCTTACTATAAGGTTTCATCTGAATCTTTTTGTAATTCGCATCCATAACTAAAAATTTTAGATAGCAATAATATAAACGAAGCTGCAAAAATAATAGGAATGCTATTATTTAGATCTAAATATACGCCTTCAGCTATTATATTTAGTGCAGGATAGGCAATTAAATTAGGAACTATAGCATACGCTATCATAAGAATTCCCACTAATTTAATTTTATTAGCATTATCAACTGAAAAAGGAGTATATTTATTTTCTATATTGTTTAAAATTTTACGTATATTATAAAAAATTAGAATAGCAAAACTGAGCTTAATTAAACCCATAGCTTCAGCAATTATAAATGCTAGTTTTATATTAGTAAAAGGTTGATCTGTAAAATGGGTTACTAATGACTTAGAGATATTGCCTCCAGCAAAAAAATGTAAATTTGAAGGTTTAATAAGGAATTCATCTCTAAAAGAGTTGACTTCAAGAGAATTGCCATATAAAACAAGGACTATAACAGTATATATTAATGAAGATGCAGTAACGAATAAAATTATGTATAAAAATAATTTTACAATGTAATTTATTTTATTACAATGAGTACGAATTGAAGAAATTGTTTTGTTGTTGTTTTCCATATAATCATTCCTTTTTAATTTATGAGTAAATACTATCATTATATATTAACTTAGTCAATAATAATTTAATGCTTATCATTAAAATATTATCGATTTTAGTAATAACTCTAGAACTCTAGTGGTGATTGAAGATAAAGTTAGAAATATAAATATGGAAAATTAATCTGCTAATATGTATAATAGTAAAAATACAAAAAATATTTTATAGATCAATTTTTATGAAAATAAAGAAAACAAAAGGAGTTACAAAATAGTATGAAGAAAGAAGTACCATTATTAAAGGAATTACTTAAATACAATGATGAAGAAAATCTACTTCTTTCCATGCCGGGAAACAAAGGTGGGATTGGATTTGCTAGAGATGAAATTGGAAAAAAATTTGTTGATAGAATGGGATTTTTAGATATAACAGAGGTTGATCCATTAGATAATTTGCATTATCCGGAAGGAATAATAAAGGAAGCTCAGGAG
Source organism: Clostridium beijerinckii HUN142 (assembly GCF_000621745.1). Lineage (GTDB taxonomy): Bacteria > Bacillota > Clostridia > Clostridiales > Clostridiaceae > Clostridium > Clostridium beijerinckii_A. Next base: position 430,245 of record NZ_KK211335.1, read on the forward strand.
TTACTAGCTAAAACTTATAAGGCTAAGAAAGCTTATTTCTTAGTAAATGGAACCTCGTCAGGAAACTTAGCAGCTATGTTTTCAGCATTTGATGAAGGCGATGAAGTTTTAGTTGAAAGAAACTGCCATAAGTCAATTTATAATGGACTGATTATGAGAAAGCTAAAAGTTAAATATATAGAACCTATTATTGATGATGAATTGGGAGTGTTTTTGCCCCCTGATAAAGAAAGTATATATAAAGCACTAGGGCAGAGCTCAGAACCAAAAGGGATTATACTAACTTATCCAAACTATTTTGGTATTACATATGATATAGAAGATACTATATGTAATTTGAAGGAAATAGGATTAAAAGTTATACTCGACTGTGCTCATGGAGCTCATTTTGGAATAAATAAAAGATTACCAAAATCTCTTGCAAGTTTAGGAGATTATGTGATTTTAAGTGCTCATAAAACTTTGCCAGCCCTAACTCAAGGAGCATATCTTTTAGTAAATGAGGATAATAGTATGATAGACTTTTACATAAAGTCATTTACTACAACTTCTCCATCTTATCTAATCATGGCATCTTTAGATTATGCAAGATATTATTTAGATACATACGGAAAAGACGATTATGAGGAATTAATAAATAAATCTGAGAAGTGGAAGAAAAAGATTAATAAACTAGGAAAAGTTTATATATTAAGGGAAAGTGATATGGATAAGCACCAGAATGGAATGGATGGATATAAAATTGATCCTAGCAGATATATAGTTATTCTTCCTAAAGGATATAATGGACATAAATTTTTAGATTATCTAAGAAATAATAAGATACAGGCTGAAATGAGTTTTTCAAGAGGAGTTGTATTAATCCTGTCTCCATTTAATACAGAAGAAGATTTTAAAATTATATATGAAACTGTTTTGAATCTAGATATGAAAAATGTATCTGGAGAAACGGATATAAAATACTTTAGAGATATTCCTGTTAAAAGATTTGAGCCTTATGAGGTTTTTAGATTAAAAAGTAAGTGGTGTGAAATAGAAAGGTGTGAAGGTTTAGTTGCTAAAGAAGCAATAATACCATATCCTCCAGGAATACCTTTGGTTTGTCCTGGAGAAATAATATCAAAAGATATTATAGCAATGGTAAGAGACTATATTATAAATAAAAAAAGTATAATCGGAGTAAAGAATAACAAAATTCAGATTCTAGATATAAGTTAATATAAATGATGAATCTATAATTTACTTATTGGTATAAGTTTAAATATTGTGTTAAAATATATCTATTTAGAATAATATATATGATGATAATATGTGGGGAGGGATAGACAATTATATATGGAAACAAATATTGTAACCAAACCAAAGAATAAAGTTGATGTGAAAAAGCCTAAGAATTATAAAGTTGTTATGTACAATGATGATTATACAACTATGGAGTTTGTTATTGATGTTCTAGTAGTTGTATTTAATAAAAAGTTAATAGATGCTGAAAAGATAATGTTAGATGTGCATGAAAAGGGTAAGGGAGTAGCAGGAATATATAGTTATGATATTGCAGTTACTAAGGTTTCAACTGCAATGTCAATGGCTAAAGAAAAAGGCTTTCCGTTTAAGCTTACTGTAGAGGAGGCGTAGAATATGAAAATTACGAATGAAGTTAATTTGATATTACTTAAAGCATACCAAGAAGCAAAGGAAAAAAGCAGCGAATATATTACGCCAGAACATTTATTATATGCCGCAACTTTTGATAAAAATGTAGAGTGTGCTATTAAAGAATGTGGTGGGAGTTTAGAGAGTTTGAGATATAATTTGGTAACTTACATGAAAACATATATAAATAAAATTGGTCAAGGGGAACCACAAGAGAGTATAGAGTTTCAAAGAGTTATTTTAACAGCAAATGAACAAATTAGGTATAGTGGAAAAGATGCAATTGATGTAGACCATATAATTTCTGCAATCTTTAATTTAGAAGATAGTTATGCACGATACTATTTAGAACAAGAAGGCGTTACAAGAAGAGATTTACTATATTCTTTGTGTCATAGTATAGAGGAAGATAACCAAAATTCCTATGATGATGAAATGCAAGAAAATTTTAAGGAAAATGAGTCTACTGAGAATGAAAGTAAAGAAAAAGTTGAGAAGAAAAAAGAAGATGCATTTCTAAATAAGTTTACAATAGATCTTATTAAAAAGGTTAGAGAAGAAAAAAATGATCCATTAATAGGAAGAAAAGATATATTGGAGAGAAGTATACAAATCCTCTGTAGAAGGATAAAGAATAATCCTATACATGTAGGTGAGTCTGGAGTTGGTAAGACCGCTATAACTTTGGGACTTGCAAAGTTAATAAGTGAAGACAATGTGCCAGAAAAATTGAAGGGAAGTTCTATGTTTTCTTTAGATATTGGATCTGTAATAGCAGGAACTAAGTATAGAGGAGATTTTGAAGAAAGAATAAAAAGAGTTTTAGACTTGATTAGTAAACAAGATAAGCCAATTGTATATATAGATGAAATTCATAATATTGTTGGTGCTGGAGCACTAAATGGCGGTGCGTTAGATGCTTCTAATTTGCTAAAACCTTATCTTACAGAAGGAAAAATTAGGTTTATTGGCGCTACTACTTTTGATGAATATAAGAAATTTTTTGAAAAAGATAAAGCATTAAGTAGAAGATTCCAAAGAATAGATGTTAAAGAACCATCTATAAAAGAAGCTATACAAATATTAGATGGACTAAAGAAGAATTATGAGGAATACCATAATGTAAGTTATACAGATGAAGCAATTTGTGATGCAGTAACTTTAAGCGACAAGTATATTAACGACAGATATTTGCCAGATAAGGCTGTAGATATTATAGATGAAGCTGGAGCTTATGTTCGTATGCATAATGAGGACTTGAGTGAGCAGATTATAGTTGACAGAAAGACCATTGAGGAAATAATATCAAAAATTTGTAATATTCCAAAGCAAACTGTAGAAAGTAGCGAGATAAGTTCCTTAAAACACTTGGAAAAAGATTTAAAGGAAAATATATTTTCACAGGATAAAGCCATTGAGGAAGTGGTAAGATGCATAAAGATGTCCAGATCTGGATTAAACGATGAAGATAAGCCGGTAGCATCTATGCTTTTTGTTGGGCCTACCGGAGTTGGAAAAACAGAGATTGCTAGATGTTTGTCTAAAACTCTAGGAATAGACTTGATTAGATTTGACATGAGTGAATATACTGAAAAACATTCGGCAGCAAAACTTATAGGATCACCTCCAGGATATGTAGGTTATGAAGAGGGCGGTCTCTTAACGGATTCAATAAGAAAGACACCTCATTGTGTATTGTTACTGGATGAAATAGAAAAGGCACATCCGGATATTTTGAGTGTACTGCTTCAGGTTATGGATTATGCTACACTTACTGATAACAAAGGTAGAAAAGCTGACTTTAGAAACTCAATAATAATAATGACTTCTAATGCTGGAGCAAGAAATATAGGTAAAAAGCTTATTGGTTTTGGAGATAGGGAAGTCAAAGGTGAAGCTATAATGGAAGAAGTTAAAAAGTTTTTCACGCCTGAATTTAGAAATAGACTGGACAAAATAATAGTATTTAATGGAATGACTGATGTTATGGCAGCAAATGTTGCTAAAAAGCAATTAAATAACTTTAAAGATAAATTGAGTTCTAAAAATGTTAAAATAGAATTTAGTGAAGAATGTGTAAATCACATTGCTAAAATAGGTACATCAGAGGAATTTGGGGCAAGAGAAATAGCAAGGGTTATAGCTTCGAATATAAAACCATTACTTGTTGATGAAATTCTATTTGGGAAACTAAGCGAAGGTGGAGAGTGTGTAATTGATTTTGTAAATGAAAAATTTGAGTTAAAGATCAATTAAATCTACTTAAAGTAATGTTATTTAATTATTCTATATGAAAAGATAAATGCAAAAGAGTCCTATACAATATTATCTGGAGAGATTACATGATAATTAAATATAAACTGTATAATAATATGTTTTTGAATAAAAATTATGAAGACAGACATAATATTAAATGATAAAAAGAAATTTTAAAGCAAAAAGAGGAGGTGAACTATTGCAAAGTTATTTTAACTTGAGCAATGGAACATTAGAATGGAAGATAAAACATTAATATGCAAAGATTGCGGAAGAGAGTTCGTTTTCACTGTAGGAGAACAAGAATTTTACAAGGAAAAAGGTTTTGAGAATGAACCAGTAAGATGTCCTGACTGCAGGAGAGCTAGAAAGCAACAAAGCAATAGAAGATAGAAAGTAATAAAGTTTCTATTGATTAATTAAGAAGCATAAGAATGATTGAATCTTATGCTTCTTTTTGTTTAAGATAAATATATTTTTTGGGGTCTATTTTAATTAATTCAATAGAATATATTATGATTAAATAAAAAAATATAAAAAATATATTGAATATATTATACTTTTGCTAGTATAATATAAAGAAAGATTTAAATAGATAACAGTGAAAAATTTATTCATATGATTTTTTTATTTAAAATTCTATATTAGATATAGATACTAAATTAAAAATAATATTTTAAAGATAGTGATAAGGAATAGTATATAGATGGTAAACTTTTAAGAGAGCTAGAGTTTGGTGGAATCTAGTAAGTATAATTTATAGAAGCAGCCTTTGAATTTTATAACTGAGAAATAAAAATTCTGAGAAGATAAGAATTTTTAATTAGGTTATAACGTGTTCCTCACGTTATAGAGGTGGAGTATTTATGTACTCTAACTGAGTGAACAATTTTTTAGTTGTTTATTAGGGTGGTACCGCGAAGTAGTTCTTTCGTCCCTTGTGTGGGATGGAAGACTTTTTTTATTTAAATATATTAAAAACAAGGGGGTTATTTTCAATGGAGGAAATACTTGAAATATTAGAAAAGAATAGTAGATACAGTGATGAACAAATAGCAATTATGACAGGCAAAACTGTTGAGGAAGTTAGAGAAGCGATTAGAGACTATGAGGAGAAAAGTATTATAGCAGGTTATACAACACTTATAAATTGGGAAAATACAGGTAGTGAAACAGTGACAGCATTAATAGAAGTTAAAATAACACCTCAAAGAGGCGTTGGTTTTGATAAAGTTGCAGAAAGAATATATAAATTTTTAGAAGTAAAAGCGTGCTACTTAATGTCTGGGGGGTTTGATTTAACGGTTATTGTTGAAGGAAAAACCATGAAGGAAGTTGCTCTTTTTGTATCAGAAAAACTAGCAGTACAAGAATATGTATTAAGTACAGGTACTCATTTTGTATTAAAAAAATATAAGGATCACGGAAAGATTTTTAAAGAAAAGAAATTAGAAGATAGGGAGGCAATATTTATATGATATTAGAAGATATGATTTTAGACAACGTAAAAAATATGCCTCCATCAGGGATAAGAAAATATTTTGATATAATAAATGAAATGGATGATGTTATTTCGCTTGGTGTAGGAGAACCAGATTTTGTAACTCCATGGAATGTGAGAGAAGCTGGAATTTATTCTTTAGAGCAAGGCCATACTCATTATTCTTCAAATGCAGGATTTATTGAGCTTCGTAGTGAGATATCAAAGTATCTTCATAGAAGATTTAACCTTAACTATAACCCAGAAGATGAAATAATAGTTACGGTTGGAGGAAGTGAAGGAATTGATATAGCACTTAGGGCATTAGTTGGACCTGGAGATGAGGTTATAGTTCCAGAACCAAGCTTTGTTGCATATAAGGGGTGCACTGCATTTACTGGAGCAATAGCTAAGGTTTTGAATCTTAAAGCTGAAGATGAATTTAAACTTACTCCTGAGGCTTTGGAAAAAGCAATTACACCAAGGACAAAGGTAGTTATAATACCGTTTCCCAATAACCCAACAGGTGCGATAATGACTAAAGATGAACTTGCAGGAATAGTAGAAGTTCTTAAAGATAAAAATATTATTGCAATTTCAGATGAAATATATTCAGAACTCTGTTATGGAGAGAAACATGTTTCAATAGCATCGTTTCCAGAAATGCGAGATAAGACTTTAGTTATAAATGGATTCTCTAAATCATATGCCATGACAGGATGGAGGCTTGGGTATATCTGTGGACATCCGATCCTAATAGAAGCAATGAAGAAAATTCATCAATATGCTCTTATGTGTTCACCGACAACTGCTCAGTATGCAGCGATTGAAGCTTTAAAAAGTGGTGATAAAAGTGTGGAAGAAATGTGTAAGGAATATAATAGAAGAAGAAGAGTTCTATTGGATGGATTTAGGAAGATGGGGTTAGATTGTTTTGAACCTCTTGGAGCATTTTATTTATTTCCAAGTATTAAATCTACAGGTATAACATCGGATGAATTCTGTGAACAATTGCTTATAAATGAAAAAGTATTAGTTATCCCAGGAAATGCTTTTGGTGATTGCGGAGAAGGATTTATAAGAGTTTGTTATGCGTCATCAATGGAGGATATTATGGAAGCATTGAAAAGAACAAAGAGATTTCTTGATAAACTAAAAGAAAAATAATAAAAAAGGAGTAGTTCATGTATAAAAATACTTTAGACTACTCCTTTAATGTATATTTAGAAAAGAGTGAAATAAAATTATATTAATAAAAAAATTTGTAAATATATATATCATAATTTATACTAATAGGGACATAGAATGGCTTAAACTGAAGATAAATGGCATGTAGTATTGATAAATATTATAGTGAAATCAATAAAACTGTGAATATTGACATCATATTCCTAATATATTATTATAAGTGTGGAAGCGATACCATAAATAGTTGTACTTGAAAATAAATTGGCTTAAGCCTTAGAAAATAAGAATTGAAGCTATAAGTTAATCTAGACTATAATAATAGTATTTCACGATTTAGTTTTAATAATGTAATAAATATAAAAGAATTATGAAAAAAAATTTGACGAGGTGGGGTGTTATGTCAGTTACTATAAATGATATTGCGAAAAGGGCTAAAGTATCCTCGGCAACAGTTTCAAGAGTTCTTAATAATTCAGGTTATGTAAAAGAAGAAACTAGGCAAAGAATAGTAATCGCAATAAAAGAAATGAATTATACACCTAGTGCAATTGCAAGAAGTTTATCGAAATGCGAAACTAATACTATAGGAGTTATCGTTCCAGATATAACTAATGCATATTTTGGAGAAATTATAAAGGGAGTAAGTGAGAGAGCAGAAAGAAATAATCTGAATATAATTTTGTTTAATACAGATAACTATTTAGAGAAGGAAGTGCGTGCTCTTAAATTACTTAAAGAACAAAGAATTAAAGGAATTATAATGACCCCAGGATTTGGTGAAGAAAAGTTCAATGAAAATTATATAAAAACAATAAATACTCTAAATATTCCTATAATATTAGTTTCGGCTGATGTTAAATTTACAAAATTAAATGGGGTTTTTGTAGATAATATAAAAGGTGGATTTGAGGCAACAAACTTACTAATTAAAGAAGGTCATACTAAGATTGGAATAATGACAGGATTACTAAGTTCGGAACCAGTAATGGATAGATTAGAGGGCTATAAAAAAGCATTAAAAGAAAATAATATTGATTTTTGCAATAAATATGTTTTATATGGAGATTTTAAGTTAGATAAGGCATATGAGCTAACTAAAAAATTACTTGAAGAAAAAGATCGTCCTACAGCATTGGTTGTTTGCAGTAACATGATGACAATGGGTGTTATAAAAGCGTTAAAAGAAGATAATAAAGATATTCCTGAAGACTTAGCTATAGTGGGCTTTGATAAAATTGACTTTTTAGATATCGTAGGATTAAATATTACATATATGGAAGATTGTCCAATTGAGTTGGGCAGGGCATCTATGGATATGCTGGTTGATATTATCAGTAGTACTGAGGCTGATTGTGTAAGAAGAAGGATCATTGCACCACAAATTGTAGTTAAAGGTTCAGAGAAAAAGATATAAGTTTATAGACATAGGCACAAATTGAATACATATTCGTAATATTAAAGTCAACATATTATAAATATAATTAATTAGAAGAATATTTATAATAATTGTTTTATTAAATTTAAATTGTGGATATTATCCATGAGTTTAAATATTAATTCTTATATTTTAGGAGGAAGGTTAATGAAAAAGAGATTATTATCATTATTAGCAGTTTCAGCAATAGCAGTAACGTTATTTGCTGGATGTGGATCAAGTGGAAGCGGTACTAGTACTGCTGACAAAGGAAGCAGCAATGCAAAAGAATATCAAGTTGCTATGGTAACTGATACAGGTGGGGTAAATGACCAATCGTTTAATCAATCTTCATGGGAAGGCCTACAAAACTTCGAAAAGAACAATAAGGGTGCAAAAGTTAGTTACTTAGAATCTAAGCAAGAATCTGATTATGCTACTAATCTAGATAAAGTTGTTGATAGTGGCAATAAATTAGTTTGGGGTATTGGATTCGCAATGTCGGATGCAATATTAAAGGCAGCAAAATCAAATCCAGATGTCAATTATGCTATAGTTGATAATTCATATGGAGATGATACTCCAGCCAATGTAACAGGAGTTATGTTTAATGCACAAGAACCTTCATTTATAGTTGGATATGTAGCAGCTAAAACAACAAAAACAGGTAAAGTTGGATTTGTTGGAGGTATAAAAAGTGGAATTATAGATCAATTCCAATTTGGATATCAAGCAGGTGTACAATATGCAGCAAAAGAATTAGGTAAAGATATTACTGTAGATGTTCAATATGCTGAAAGTTTTTCTGATGCATCAAAGGGTAAAGCAATTGCAAATAAGATGTTCTCTTCTGGATGCGATATCGTATTCCATGCAGCAGGTGGAGTTGGTGTAGGTGTAATTGAAGCAGCTAAGGAAGCAAATAAGTTTGCAATAGGTGTTGACCGTGACCAAGCATATTTAGCTCCTGACAATGTATTAACATCAGCATTAAAACTTGCAAATGTTGCAGTTGAAAATCTTTCAAAAGAAGCTATGAGTGGAAATAAAATCGGTGGAAAAACATATACTTATGGTTTAAAAGAAAATGCAGTAGGAATTCCAACTGAAAATAAAAACATGGATCCAGAAGTTTATAAGGCAGCTATGGCAGTTCAAGACAAAATTAAGAAAGGTGAAATAGTTCCACCTTATAATGAAGATACATTTAAAAGCTTCGGTAAATAAGGATAATTAAATAATATATATGTGTGGCAATGATAAATTTACATTTAAGGTTCTAGAAAGCTATGTGCAATGGCTTAAGTCTAAAATGTAGAGAATGAATTGTAATATATATGGCAGATATGAAATAGGGATGGCTTTGCTAGCTAGTGATTCACTGTTAGCAAAGCATATTATTAATTAAGGGAGGACTTGGTATGGAAATTAGCAAACAATATGCAGTGCAAATGCGTGGAATTACAAAAATGTTTGGTTCATTCTGTGCCTTAGATGATATCAATATCGATATTAAAAGAGGTACAATTCATGCACTATTAGGAGAAAATGGAGCAGGTAAGAGTACACTGATGAATATACTTTACGGATTATATCAAGCTGACCGAGGAGAAATATATCTTAATGGTGAAAAGATAAATATTAAAAACCCTAATATAGCCATTGAAAATGGAATAGGAATGGTTCACCAACATTTTATGTTAGTCGAAAATTTTACAGTAACACAAAATATAGTATTAGGTAGTGAAATTACAAGTAAATTTGGCATATTGGACATGAAAAAAGCCCGCGCGGAAATATTAAACATTGTTGAAAAGTATGGATTAGAAGTAGATCCAGATGCAAAAATTGAAGATATCTCAGTAGGTATGCAACAGCGTATTGAAATATTAAAAGCATTATATCGTGGAGCTGATTTATTAATATTAGATGAACCGACAGCAGTACTTACTCCTCAGGAAATTCAAGATTTAATAAAGATTATGAATAATCTTGTAGCAGATGGAAAAACAATAATTATAATTACACATAAATTAAAAGAAATAAAGGAGTCTTCTGATGTCTGTACAATAATACGTAGAGGTAAATATATCGATACTGTTAATGTTAAAGAGATAACAGGATCAGAGCTTGCCACTATGATGGTTGGTCATGCAGTTAAGTTAGTTGTTGATAAAGAGCCTGCAAAACCAGATGGAGTTGTCTTTGAAATAGATAATTTAACTGTAAAAGATGAAAGAAAGTTAGATGCAGTTAAAAACTTATCACTTAAAGTACATAAAGGTGAAATTGTTGGTATTGCTGGAATTGATGGCAATGGACAAAAGGAATTAATTGAAGCAATTACATGCCTAACAAAATGTGAAAGCGGTACCATTAAAATAAATGGAGTAGAGATACAAAATACTACAACAGAAAATGTTATTAAGAATAAAGTATCAACAATACATGAAGATAGACAAAAGCGAGGACTTGTATTAGATTTCAGTGTTGCTGATAATGTAGTTATAGAAAAATATAAAAGCGAGCCATATTGCAAAAATGGTTTCCTAAATAAAGACGAAATTATATCTCATACTAAAGATATGATAAAACAATATGATATAAGACCTGACAATTGTGAATTAATTCCTGTTAGAGGTTTATCAGGAGGAAATCAGCAAAAAGTTATAATTGCAAGAGAAGTAGCTAATGATCCAGACTTATTAATTGCAGTACAGCCGACCCGTGGACTTGATGTAGGAGCAATTGAATATGTTCATAAAACATTAATAAGAGAAAGAGATAAAGGCAAAGCTGTTCTGTTGGTTTCATTTGAGCTTGATGAAGTTATGAATGTTTCTGATACTATAGCTGTAATTTATGCAGGTACTATTGTAGATACATTTAAGCAAGGAGAAGTGGATGAAAATACAATAGGTTTATTAATGGCAGGAGGTAAAAGAAATGAAAACAGTGGCAAAGATTCTTAAAAAACCAGTTACTTCAACATTTATCGCAATATTTTTTGGCTTTATAGTTTCTGCAATAGTTCTTAGTATTGCGGGGTATAACTCAATAGATGCTTTTAGTGCACTTTTTAATGGTATTTTTTCAAAACCTAAATATATATCCAATACAATTATTAAGGCTACTCCTATTATTTTAACTGGTTTAAGTGTTGCATTTGCCTTTAAAACAGGTTTGTTCAATATTGGAGCAGAAGGTCAATATATAGTAGGTACAATTGCATCAACTATAGTTGGGATTAAATTAAATTTGCCAGCAGTATTAGAAATTCCTTTAGTAATTTTAGCTGGTGTAGCTGCTGGAGCAGTGTTTGGTGGCATTGTAGGAGTTCTTAAGGCGAAATTCGGAATACATGAAGTTATAACCAGTATAATGCTGAATTGGATTGCATTATATTTATCTAATTTCGTTGTATCAACAGATGTATTTCACCAACCAGATTCAACAAGCACTTATATGATCAATGAATCTGGGTTTACTACTATACTTGGTAATTGGAAGACATCTGATGCAGGAATAGAATTTCTTTCACACAACAAATGGTTATCAGAAGTCTTATTAAAAACAGATGTTAATATTGGAATTATTGTTGCTATTATAATGGCTGTAGTTATATCGGTTTTATTATATAAATCGGCAAAGGGATACGAATTACGTGCAGTTGGATTAAATAAAGATGCAGCAGAATTTGCAGGAATAAATGTTAATCGTAATATAATTCAATCAATGGTGATTGCAGGTGCATTATCAGGTCTTGCTGGAGCACTAGCTATTACAGGCACAGCACCTCATAAGTTATCAACTATGGCTGCTTTTGAAAATAACGGATTTAACGGATTATCAGTTGCATTAATTGCAGGAAGTTCACCTATTGGATGTATATTTGGAGGATTGCTATATGGAGGATTACTATATGGAGGTCAATCTGTACAATCTGCTATAGGTGCACCATCGGAAATAATAAATATAATGATAGGTACTATTGTATTTTTCGTAGCATTAACCAAGATTGTACCTGCTTTAGCTGACAGACTTTTAAAGAGAGGTGAAAAGAATGTTAAATAGTATTGCACTATTAATAGGTATTACACTAATGTATTCAGCACCGTTGATATTTGGAGCATTAGGTGGAGTTGTTTCTGAGCGTTCTGGAGTTGTAAATATCGGAATTGAAGGTATGATGACTATAGGTGCCTTTACTGGTGCGGCAGTAGGATATTATTCTGGAAATGCATGGCTTGGATTTTTAGCTGCAGGAATTGCAGGTGGAATAATGGCTTTATTACATGCAGTTGCTTCAATAACATTCAATGCGGATCAGACAATATCAGGTATTGCTATAAATTTATTAGGGGCAGGTTTTTCTTTATTTACATGTAGATTATTATTTGAGGGAGCTACTATGACTAAACCAGTAGCTACTAAATTACCTAAGATATTTGGTGTAGATATTACAGTTTTCATAGCACTTTTAATTACAGTAGTTATATGGTTTGTTCTATATAAGACTAAATGGGGACTACGTATTCGTGCTGTAGGAGAGCATCCAGCAGCTGCAGATACTCTTGGAATAAGTGTAACTAGAACTCGCTATGTATGCGTTCTGATTTCTGGAATACTAGCAGGATTTGGTGGAGCATCTATGACACTTGCAATAATAGCACAATTTACTCCAACAGCAATTAGCGGTCAAGGCTTTATTGCATTAGCAGCAGTTATTTTTGGTAAATGGACTCCACATGGTGCATACGGAGCTTGTTTATTATTTGGATTTGCTCAGGCATTAACAGTTGTATTAGGTGGTGGAAGCTTTGCTATTCCTTCACAAATACTTGCAATGCTACCATACATTCTAACAATTGTAGTATTGATTCTTTTTGTTGGAAAATCAGTTGCACCAAAAGCTGATGGAGTTCCATACGAAAAAGGCACTCGTTAATAGAAAGAAGAAACATTGTTATTTCACAGGACTATGAAAATTTCGCTGAAAGTGCTGAGTGTTAATTCAAATTACAGTTATATATATGTTGCCGAATAATTCTACATCATAATTCTAGAAACATTGAAAGAATTTTAGCCGTAATTGTGAAATGTGCATTGTGAATTGCAACATATATAGTTATAAAATAAATTTAAGGAGTAATGAAATATGAATATAGCTAAATATATAGATCATACAATATTAAAACCAGAAGCAACAGTAGAGGATGTAAAAAAATTATGTAAGGAAGCTAAAGAATACAATTTTGCTTCAGTTTGCGTAAATGGATGTTATGCAAAATTAGTAAGTACTGAACTTATGGGGACTGATGTGAAGACATGTGTAGTTGTTGGATTTCCATTAGGTGCAATGACAAAGGAAGCTAAAGCTTTTGAAACAAATCAAGCCATTGAAAATGGAGCTAATGAAATAGATATGGTAATAAATGTTGGAGCATTAAAAGATAAAAATTATAGTTTACTTAAAGAAGATATAGAAGCAGTTGTAAATGCAGCCAAAGGAAAAGCATTAGTAAAGGTAATTATTGAAACATGCCTATTAAGTGATGAAGAAAAAGTTAAAGCCTGCGAAATAGCTAAGGAAGCTAAAGCTGATTTTGTTAAAACATCAACAGGATTTTCTAGCGGTGGAGCAACTAAGGAAGATATTGCTTTAATGAGAAAGACTGTTGGACCAAATTTAGGTGTAAAGGCATCTGGAGGAGTTAGAGATTTTAAAGCTGCTATGGAGATGATAAATGCTGGAGCAAGCAGAATTGGTGCTAGTGCTAGTATATCTATAGTTAGTGAAAGCAAATAAATTATTATTATAAAATAGTTTAAATATATTAATCATTAATTGAAATGATTTGGTTAAAATTATGGAGGTAAAAAATGAGTGTTCATATTAATGCACCTGAAGGTGCTATTGCAGAAAGCGTATTATTACCAGGAGATCCTTTAAGAGCAAAGTTTATAGCAGAAAACTTTTTAGAAAATGTAGTTTGCTATAATGAAGTTAGAGGTATGTATGGATTTACAGGAACATATAAAGGTAAGAAAATTTCAGTTCAAGGAACAGGAATGGGAATACCTTCAATTTCAATATATGCAAATGAATTGATACAAAGTTATGGAGTTAAAAATCTTATAAGAGTTGGAACATGCGGTGGATATAGCGAAAAAGTTAAGGTTAGAGATCTTATAATAGCTATGTCTGCATCCACAGATTCAAATCTTAATTTAGTAAGATTTCAAGGTAGAACATTTGCACCAACAGCAAGTTTTGAATTATTGAAACCAGCATATGATATAGCAGTTGAGAAAGGCTTTGATCCTAAAGTTGGTAGCATATATAGCTCTGATGTGTTTTATGGTGATGATGATGAAGATTGGAAGAAGTGGGCTAAGTTTGGTTGCTTAGGAGTAGAGATGGAAGCAGCAGCGTTATATACAATTGCAGCTAAATTTGGAGTTAATGCATTAGCTTTACTTACAGTAAGTGATCACTTTGTAACTGGAGAAGTTACAAGCGCAGAAGAAAGGCAATTGACATTTACAAATATGATGGAAGTTGCTTTAGATACTATAGCAAAAATAGAGAATTAATATCAAAGAGTTAAAATAGTAATTTGAAAGAGAAGATTCTTACTTGAGGTTAAAGATAATTAAATACTAGTAATTAGTATTTAATTAAGAGTAAGGATTTTCTTTTGTTATAATAAGAATAAGAATGCTAAAGTGTTAGTATAATAGAAATTTTAAATATATTGTGTTTATAATTAAACTATAATTTAGTTATTAATATATGGGAAATTTTAGTCGCTATTAATTGAAAATAATATATATAAATTGTAATATTGTGTAAGGCTATTTGAAGAAAATTAAGAATGAAAATAGGTGAAGTAAAATAATGAATGTGCAAATATTTGGAACTAAAAAATGTTTTGATACTAAAAAAGCAGAAAGATTTTTTAAAGAAAGAAATGTAAAATTTCAATTTATCGATTTAAATGAAAAATCAATGAGTAAAGGTGAGTTTAATAGTATACTTAGGACAATAAGTATTAACGAATTAATAAATACCAAGTCAAAGGAATACGTAAAATTAAACTTTAATAATATACGAAGTGCAGAGATTAAGGCGGAATTATTATTAAAAAATCAAAAAGTTATAAATACTCCTATAGTAAGAAATGGTAAAGAAGCAACAGTTGGATATAAAGCAGAAGAATGGAATAGATGGATAGAAAACAACTAAAATAATTTTTGAAGATGATGCTAATATACCAATAGTTTCTATTTGATGTCATGTATACTATAGAATTTTTTTTAGAATACTAAAATTGAGATTATTTTAGAAAGGATATGAAGTAGTTATGGCAAAAGCAGGAATGAGAAGACCAGATCCAAGTGAACCACATGGAACAGAAAGCAATCATAAAACACATTATAAAAAAAATGATGTAAAAGATGTTCCAATAGAGATACAGGGAAAAGCTAAGACTGGAAATAAGAAAGCGTCTCCAATAGAATAAAGTATGTATAAAAAGATAATATTAATACAAATATAATGTAAGGATGGAATTTGAATTCCATCCTTACATTATATAAGTCCTAAAAATATTTTTCATGAAGCTAAATACTTATTTTTATAAGTAAAATATATTGGTAAAGTAATTTTACAATTTATAAATCTCATTAATTATGGCTGATATATTATGCATAATGGAATTATAAAATTAAAGTTCAGAAGTCTGAAATATGTATATTATAATAATAAATTTACATTAAGAATGTGGCAAACTAAATGCTCAATTAAGATCAAAATTATAAATTAAATTTTAATATACATGTAGTGTAACATTAGATAGTATATAAGGATATTCTCTCCCTATTATGGAAGGAGTAGAATTAAAATAGATTAAAAACTTATTTTGACAAAATATAAAATATATAGAATAATATAAATAATAAATAAGTTTTTAATCGAATATTGTTTTATAAGTTTAATATAATCTTATTTATATATTGTATTATTGTTCTTATATATTTAATTAGTTTTTTTGGTTATGGATATATATATATCCTATTTATACTTAGAAGCATAAAATTTGTTATACGATGGGTGTGAGTATTGTGGAGAAGAGTACAAAGATAATAAGCTTTAATCAGTTAGAAGAGGGAATGGTAATAGCAAAAAATGTAGAGCAGAATGGGAGTGTATTACTTAGAAAAGATATTTCAGTAACTGAACAAATTATAGAGAAAATAAAAAAATTATATGTTATCGGAAATGTAGAGATATATTGTGAAAATACAGCTACAAAAAGTATTAAAATAGAATTAAAGAAAGAGACACAATGTCAAAAGATTGAAGATGAATTTAATCAAATATCATTAGCATTAAGAAAGACTTTTAGACAACTTGTGAATAATAATGAAGAAGCTTTGAGCGAAGTAAGGGAATTTTCTAGGAAGATTCAAAATGAAATACAACCAGGGAGTTTAGTTATAAAGAATATAGTTCTTTATGGAAGCGGAACAGATTCAATATATAGACATGGGGTAAATGTGGCAGCGCTAAGTGCCCTAATAGGAAAATGGGTAGGATTAGAAAAGGCTAAATTAAATTTATTAGTATATTCAGCAATTCTTCATGATTTTGGAAAGACAAAAATAGCCAGAGAATTATTAATGAAAGAGATAGGACTAACACAAAATGAATTTAATACAATAAAAACACATGCTCAGAAAGGATATATGGTAATTAAAGAACTTTCGTTTTTGGACAAGGCTGTGAGTTATGGGGTGTTGATGCATCATGAAAGGTTAGATGGCTCAGGGTACCCACTTGGATTAAAGGGTGAAGCTATACACCCTTTTGCAAAAATAATTGCTATAGCTGATGTATTTGATGCAATTAACTCTGATAGAGGATATAAGAAGAAACGACTTCCGTTTGAAGCATTACAAATAGTTAAAAACGAAGGTTTGGGAAAGTTGGATTACGAATATGTAAAAATCTTTTTAGAGCATATTATAGATTATTATACAGGTGAAGAAGTATTATTAAATACTAATGAAAAATGCAAGATAATACAGATGAATGTAAATAATTTAGAAAAGCCTTTAATTTTGAAGGGCGAAGAGTTCGTAGATTTAGGGAAAGAAAAAAATTTATATATTAAAGAGATATTATTGTAAAATACAAAATAGACAAAACTTATAATTATCACAAAAATATAATTACTATTTACCAGAATTTAACTGGGAATGGTAAAAAATTTAAAATAAAAATCTGAAAAATAGTATATAATAAGGTAGTTGTTTTAAAAATTTTCTAATAAGTAAATTTTATTTAAAATAGTTACCTTATTTTTGTATATAAATTTATAAATAAATTTATATTTTAACTTGAAATTGTAATAGATTTAAAAGAAGTAATTTATATTAATACTTAAGATAAAATTTGATTTCAAAAATTTTGTAGGTAGGGAGGAGAAGATTATGAATGAAGATAACTTAGCGTTAACAGCATCTTCATACTCAAATTTTAAGGATAAATATCTTGAAATATATATTTCACAAGATAATTACAAGGAAGAGATGATAAATATAGTTGAACCTTATCTAAAGAAAAATCTAAAAAATGGTTATATTTTAGGATCAAATAGTTTAAATCTTTATTACGAAAAATTCATTGTAAAAAATCCTAAGGCTAATATAGTTATTTGTCATGGCTTTGGAGAATTTACTGAAAAATACAATGAACTAATTTATTATTTTATAAAAGAAGGCTACTCTGTTTTTATTCTTGAACATAGAGGGCATGGTAGATCACAAAGACTTGGAATGGACAATTATCAGATTAACGTTGAAAAGTTTGATTATTATATAGAGGATTTCAAAAAGTTTATAGATGAAGTTGTTATTCCGGATAATAGGAATAAGAAGTTGCTATTATTCGCACATTCTATGGGAGGATGTATAGGTACTGTTTTTTTAGAGAAATATAGTAATTATTTTAGTGCCGCAGTGTTAAGTTCTCCAATGCATGGAATTAATACTGGGAAAACCCCTAAGATTTTAGCGAGTATTATTTCTAAGGGAATGAAGCTTTGTGGAAAAGGAAGTTCATATCTTCCAGGCCAGAAGCCATATACTGAAAAAAAGACTCTTTATAGCAGATCCACTAGTTGTAAGGAGCGGTACCAATATCTTCTGGAGAAGATTAACAAGAATGATAATTATCATAGCGGTGGATCATCGGCTTTATGGTATATTGAAAGTTTAAAAGCAACTAAAAAACTAATTAAAAGGAATAATGTCTCAAAAATAATGGTGCCAATACTATTATTTCAAGCTGAATATGATACACATGTTATCCCAAAGGCGCAGAATAAGTTTGCTGCTTATGCTAAAGATTGTAAGGTGGTTCATATGAAAGGCTCTAAGCATGAAGCATATTTTGAAAGAGATGAAATAGCGTTTTCTTTTCTTAATAGGTTACTGTCGTTCTACGATAATAACATTTAATAATTATATAACGTTAAAAGAACAAATTCTATTGATTAGAGTTTGTTCTTTTATAAATTTAAGATATAGTTTATCTTAGAAATTGACTAAGTATATCCTTTGTTGAAAGTTTGTCACCATTAATAATATCTGTATAATCTTTTAAACGTGCATTCTCCTCATCAGTTAAATTTTCATTAGAACGCTTTTTTTCAACTAAACTTCTGAAATCTGTATACTCCTTGTCTCCAAGTTTGCCTTTGATTATGCAATCTATAAGTGAATGTAAAGTTTTCTGTTGCTCTTCTGAAAGATTTTGACCTTTATCTTTACATTTCTTTAATTCAAGCAATTTTTTCCTTTGCTCATTGGAAAGATATTTATAATTTTCCTCTCCAAACACATTAAAACCATTAGATTTATCTTTATGAGCATAGTAAGTAGAAAATTTTAAACCCCCAAGTGAATAAGAAGCTGCACTTGCAACTGTCGGTTTAGGAAGAAATGTTAAACAATTTATTGCCAATAAGGAAGTTATTATGTATTTTATAGCTTTTTTATTCATTTTTATACCTCCGTAGATATTTAATTTCAATAACTAGTATGTGATAAAAATAATAATAATATTTATATAAATTTTCTTATTATAGAAATAAAATATATAAAATTCCAATATGTATTCCTAATTATGTAGAGTTTTTATATAATTAGGAAGGATGTAAATATAAAAATATTATTTGAAATGTTTGTTAATTAGAGGAATCTTGTGTTTGCACAAATATAATTTAATAGATATTTTTCATTAATGGTCAATAATGAAAATACCACATAGATTGATTAATAAGGAATATTACTCATGAAAATAAGATCTATTAATTTATGAATAAGTGGTGTAAAAAAATGGAGTCAAAGTGGTATAATGTATATAAGCTAAAGGGGATGAGATTATGAATTTATGGATTAGGGAAAGCATATTTTACCAATTCTATACACTTGGCTTTTGTGGCGTTTTAGAGCCAGGCAAAGAATATGACAAAAGAAATAGACTGAACAAAATTGAAGAATGGATACCTCATTTAAGAGAAATGAGAATTAATGCTGTTTATTTTTCACCGATCTTTGAGTCAAGTTATCATGGATATGATACCAAGGATTATTATAAAATTGATGAAAGGCTTGGGACTAATGAGGATTTCAAAGAGCTATGTGGACAGCTTCACAAGAATGATATAAAAATAATTTTAGATGGAGTATTTAATCATGTAGGACGAGAGTTTTGGGCATTTAAAGATGTTCAGAGAAACGGAGTAAATTCTAAGTATTGTAATTGGTTTGCAGATTTAAATTTTAATAGCAAAAGTCCAATGGGGGATGAGTTTAATTATCAAAGCTGGAATGGTTGCTACGATTTAGTTAAACTTAATTTAAGGAATAAAGAGGTTATAAATCATTTGTTACAAGCTGTAAGTACATGGATAGATGAATTTGATATAGATGGGTTAAGATTAGATGCAGCTGATAGCATTGATTTTGAATTTTTTAAAGTCTTAAAAAACTTTGTAGAAAGCAAGAAGAAAGATTTTTGGCTAATGGGTGAAGTTATTCATGGAGATTATAACAAATGGGCTAATCCTGAAAGCTTAGACTCTGTGACAAATTATGAATGTTATAAGGGGATTTATTCAAGTCATAATGATAAGAATTATTTTGAGATTGCATACTCATTAAATAGATTATTTGGTTCAGGTGGAATTTATAAGAATCTATGCCTATATAACTTTGTTGATAATCATGATGTTAATAGGTTGGCAAGTACCTTGAAAAAGTCAGAATATATATATAATTCCTATATATTGCTTTATACAATGCCAGGTGTGCCAAGCGTATATTATGGAAGCGAATATGGTCTTAAGGGAGTTAAAGGAAATGGGACGGATTTACCTTTAAGGCCAGAATTGGAACTTGGAAGAATAGATGAGCAAGATAATAAATTGTTTGAATTAGTTAAAAAGTTAGGTAATATTAGAATTAATAGTGAAGCCTTAAAATATGGGGATTATGAGCAAGTTATTGTTAAGAATGAACAATTCGTATTTTCTAGAAATACCGATAATGATAGAGTTTATATAATATTAAATTTATCTGATAAAGAAAGTGTTCTAGAATTTAGGTTACCCTTCGAAAAAGGTATTGATTTATTAGATGAAAATAAAATTGTAATTAATGCTGATGAGGCTAGAATAGTAGTTCCAGCACTTTCAGGCAAGATAATCGCGGAATTAGGAAAATGACATGGAGGTAGTGTCCTAGAATTCAAAGGTATATAGGGTAAATATTATTTGGATGTAAAACATTTAATAAAACTAGTAAAAGGGGTAATAATATAATGAATTTATTAGATAATGATTATAATAACTATGATGGAGATCTTGGTGCAGAATATTCTAAGGATAGTACAAAATTTATAGTTTGGGCACCAAATGCAAATAATGTTCGACTGGCACTGTTTGGAAAAGACGAAAAGAATTATACAAATGCGCCAGAAGAAATATTAGATATGAATAGAGGAATGCAAGGAACGTGGAGCATAGAGGTGAAAAGAGATCTTGATGGTGAGTTTTACAATTACTTAATAACTAATAGTGGAAATGAAAGAGAAGTTGTAGATCCATATGCAAAAGCCTTGGGGGTTAACGGAAATAGAGGAATGGTAATAGATCTTGAAAAAACAGATCCAATAGATTTTGGGAAAGATAGAAAACCAGAGTTAAGCTGCGCAACAGGAGCTGTAATATATGAGGTTCATGTAAGAGATTTTTCAATAAACGAGAATTCAGGAATAAGCTTAAATAAAAAAGGAAAGTATACCGCATTTTGTGAACATGTGACTACAATTCCGGGAAAATATGAGAAAACAGGGATAGATTATTTGGTAGAATTAGGAATAACTCATGTCCACTTGCTTCCAGCATTTGATTATGAAACTGTTGACGAAAGTAAACTAGATATGCCACAATATAATTGGGGTTATGATCCTAAAAATTATTTTGCTCCAGAAGGATCTTATTCAACAAATCCTTTTAGTGGAGAAAAAAGAATTAATGAATTTAAGGAAATGGTTAAAAGTATTCACCAATCTGGACTTCGAGTTGTTATGGATATGGTTTATAATCATACCTATAAAAGTCATGAATCTAATCTTAATCTAGCGGTACCTGGATATTATTATAGACAAGATCAAAATGGAAATTTTTCTAATGGGTCAGGTTGTGGTAATGAACTAGCGTCAGAAAGATATATGGTAAGAAAACTTATTGTTGATTCAGTAATTTATTGGGCTAAAGAATACCATGTAGATGGATTTAGATTTGATTTAATGGGTTTACATGATATTGAAACTATGAAGCAAATCAGAACTGAGTTAGATAAGATTGATAAATCTATACTTATGTATGGTGAAGGATGGACTGGAGGATGGACGCCACTAAGTAGTGAAGAGTCATCAGTAAAGCAAAATGTAGTGAAATTTGATAAAATGCAAATTGCAGCATTTAGTGATGATACTAGAGATTCTGTTAAGGGACATGTGTTTAATATAAATGAGAGAGGATACGTAAATGGTAGAACAGGCCTTGAGGAAAGTATTAAATTCTGCATTGTAGGAGCGACTGGTAAAAAAGGCATTAATTATGATAAAGTTATATACTCCCGTTGGGCATGGGCAAATGAGCCTTATCAATGTATAAATTACATTTCGGCTCACGATAATTATACCTTATGGGATAAATTATATTTAACTAATAATGAATCTTCATTAGAGAAACGTAAGAATATGAACAAATTAGCAGCGGCTATAGTGTTAACGTCTCAAGGAATACCTTTCTTTCAAGCTGGAGAAGAGTTTTTAAGAAGTAAGAGAAATGATGATGGAAGCTTTAATCATGACAGTTATAATGCTCCTGATAGAGTGAATAATTTGGAGTGGGATAGAGCTTATGAATATAAAGAAATTGTAAATTACTATAAAGGATTAATTAAATTAAGAAAGAAATATAAAGCGTTTAGAATGAATTTAAGCGAAGAAATTAGAAAGAATTTAACATTTTTAGAATATGGAGAGGATTTCTATAAAGAAAATGTTGTTGCATATAAGATAGAAGATAACAGTGGGAAAAATTTATGTAATACTATAGTTGTAATATTTAATCCAAATGATGAAGAAGCATTTATAGATTTAAAAGAATGTGGATGGAGTGTCCTTGTTAATAAGGAAAGAGCTGGAGTAGATGAAATTTACGCTATAGAAGGTAATAATATAACTGTTCCTTCAAAGTGTGCATATGTATTAATTAAAAAATGATTTTGATGGAAGGTTTTTGGTGATATAAATGAAAAAAGAACAGTATTTAGTATTTTTAAATGAAATCAATAATGATAAACCAAATGAATTTAAAAAAATAAATATGAAGGAATGTCCGTTCTGTAATAGAGAAACACTTACAGACGTTATTGATGAAGACGGGCCATTTGTATTACTAAAAAATAAGTATCCGACAATAAAAGATACTTATCAGTTAGTTATTATAGAAACTTATGATTGTAATACTGATATGGGACAATATTCTGCTGAATATATGGAGAAGTTAATAAGATTTAGTGTTAAGCATTGGCTAAAAATAGAAAGAAGTGGAGAATATAAATCAGTAATATTTTATAAAAACCATGGGCCAAATTCGGGTGGAAGTCTAAAACATCCTCATATGCAGATAGTAGGCCTTGATGATATTGACTATAAATTAAATATAAAAGAAGATTATTTTGAAGGAATAGAAATTCATAAAAGTGATAATTGTTTAGTGAATCTATCGCATAAGCCATTTAATGGATTTACTGAATTTAATATAATTATAAGTGATGATTTATATGCATTAAATGAGTTAGCCTATAATCTCAGAAAGGTAGTTCACTATCTTTTAAATAATTATTTTGTAAAATGCGATAGTTTTAATATATTTTTCTATCACATGAAAAATAAAATTTTATGTAAGGTTATGCCAAGATTCAGTAGTTCACCATTACTTCTTGGATATGGCATCAGACAAATATCAAGTTGTGAAAAAGAAATAGCTGATAAATTAAAAACAATGTATTTTCAGTAGAAATCTTAAGATATTATTCCATACATATTCAATACATGAATATAATTTACGGATTTAATATTGGAATAATTTAACAATATTTACAGGCAAATAGAGAACTATAAAAAGGTAGCATTATAATTTTTTAATTATAATGCTACCTTTTAGATTAAAATAAATTTTAAAGTACACTTATATATTTAAAGTTAATTGCAAATAATTAGATTATAGAATAAACTTTTGAGGTGTGATAGTATGGAGAATAATGAAATTGGAATCAATGAAACTAGAATTAATAAAAAAATAAAATCTAAATCAATTCCACTGAAGATAATTCCATTGGGTGGACTTGGCGAAATAGGAAAAAACATGACTGCCTTTGAATATGATAATGAAATAATAGTTATAGATTGTGGATTAGCATTTCCAGATGAAGATTTATATGGAATTGATATAGTAATTCCAGATGTAACATACTTAATTAAAAATAAAAATAAAGTTAAAGGGATTTTTATTACCCATGGACATGAAGATCACATTGGTGGATTACCATATGTATTAAAGCAAATTAATGTTCCTATATATGGCACTAGATTAACACTTGGATTAATAGAAGGCAAATTAAAAGAGCATACTATGCTTAGTGACTGTACATTAAATGTGGTTGAACCAGGAGAACTAATAAAATTGGAACAAATAAAAATTGAATATATAAGGAATAACCACAGTATACCGGATAGCTGTTCTATTGCATTGCATACGCCTATAGGAGTAATTGTTCATAGTGGTGATTTTAAAGTGGATTTTACACCAATAGATGGGAAAGTCATGGATTTACAAAGATATGCTCAGCTTGGTAAAAAGGGTGTACTTCTATTAATGGCAGATAGTACTAATGCTCTTCATAAAGGTTACACAATGTCGGAAAAAACAGTTGGAGAAACACTAGAAAATCTTTTCAGTAGGGCTACTGGTAGAATTATAGTATCCACATTTGCATCAAATGTTCATAGATTGCAACAAATTAGTGATTGTTCAATAAAATATAATAGAAAAATAGCTTTTAGTGGAAGAAGTATGGAAAATATATCTGAAGTTGCTATGGAACTTAGATATTTACTTATTCCTGAAGATATGATAATAAGTCTAGATGAGATAAAGAACTATCCAGATGATAAGTTAACTATTGTTACAACTGGAAGTCAGGGAGAATCTATGGCAGGATTATCCAGAATAGCAGCTTCAACACATAGGCATATACAAATAGTGGACGGAGATATGGTTATTATCTCGGCAAGTCCTATACCAGGCAATGAGAAGGCAGTGTCAAACTTAATAAATGATCTGATAAAGAAAGGCGCAAATGTAATTTATAAATCTATAGAAGATATACATGTTTCAGGGCATGCCTGTGAGCAAGAATTAAGGTTAATTCAAGCTTTATTAAAGCCTAAATTTTTTATACCTGTTCATGGCGAATATAAGCACTTAATTACTCATGCTAAAATAGCAGAAAGCATGGGATTAGAGAGGGCTAAAACATTTATTTTGGAAAATGGTGATGTTTTTGAATTAACTAGGAACACTGGAAGGGTATCGGGAAAAGTACCATTTGGAAGGGTTCTTGTAGATGGTATGGGCGTTGGTGATATAGGAAGTATGGTTCTTAGAGATAGAAAGAATCTAGCAGAGAATGGAATAATAACAGTGGTTATAGCTATAGATATAAGAAATAAAATTATAATATCTGGTCCTGATATAGTGTCAAGAGGTTTTGTATATGTAAGAAACTCTGAGGAACTAATAGATGAAGTTAGAAACATAGTTACTAATGTTGTAGAAAAGTGTCTAGAGAAAAATATAACTCAATGGGCAGAAATAAAGAATGGAATAAGAAGAGAAGTTGATAATTTTGTTTATACAAAGATGAAGAGAAAACCAATGATATTACCAGTAATCGTTGAGTTGTAATTAAGTAGTTTTATGAAAAAATAAAGATAATGAATAGTTAAGAAGTATTATTTTGTAGAAGAAACTTTTTAATTAAACAACCACCTATTTTTGGCAAAAACTAGTTTATAAATAAACTAGCTGAAAAGGGTGGTTTATTTATTATTTTAAAATAAATATTTTTAACTTGACTCTAACCTAAGGGTGGAGTTTATAATAAGATAAAAGAAATTCTAATGTAAAATAACTTTTTATAAGTTATTTTTAGAGATTCTATTATATTAAAATTTTGTACGTAAATAAGAGAGGATGAATTGTATGAAAAAGATACCATTTTCGCCACCAGATATAACTGAAGAAGAAATAGAAGCAGTAGGTAATGTATTAAGATCTGGTTGGATTACTTCTGGACCAAAACTTGCAGAGTTTGAGGAAGGAATACAAAATTATATAAATGTTAATAAAGCGTTAGCGTTAAATAGTGCGACTGCTGCAATGGAACTAGTTCTTAAAGTGTTTGATATAAAAGAGGGAGATGAAATTATTTCTACCCCATACACATATACTGCTACTTCAAGTGTTGCCATTCATAGAGGAATTAAGCCTATATATGTTGATGTTAAAAAGGATACTTTTGAAATGGATATAGATAAAATTGCTGATAAGATTACAGATAAGACAAAAGTAATTATGCCAGTAGATATTGCAGGAGTACCATTTGATTATGATGCTTTAAAAAAGGTTTTGAAGGATAAAAATAGAGAAGATATCATGATACTTTGCGATTCAGCACACTCTTTTGGTGCTAAATACAAAGGAGAAACAGTTGGATCTCAATGTGATTTTCACTCATTTTCGTTTCATGCAGTTAAAAATTTAACTACAGGAGAAGGTGGAGCAGTTACGTTTAATGATAATAACTTTGGTGATCATGAGGATCTACTTAAATACATGAGATTCACTGCGATGCATGGACAATCAAAGGATGCTCTAAGCAAGCTAAAAGCAGGTGCATGGGAATATGATATTATAAATGATGGGCTTAAATGTAATTTGACAGATATTGGAGCGGCTATAGGTGTAGTTCAACTAAAAAGATATGAAGAAATGTTAGAAAAAAGAAGACAAATATTTAAGATATACAGCGATATTTTATCAAAAGAAGAGTTTTCAATAATTCCATTTACAAAAGATGAGAACGGAACTGAAACATCATATCATTTATATCTTTATAGAATTAAAGGATTTAATGAGGAAAAAAGAAATGAGGCCATTCAAAAATTAGCGAATATGGGAATAGCAACAAACGTTCATTACAAGCCACTTCCTATGTTAACTCTATATAAAAACCTTGGATATGATATTAAAGATTATCCAAATGCTTATGCACAATATGAAAATGAAATCACACTTCCAGTATATACTACATTATCATTAGAAGATGCTGAATATATAGCAAAAGAAGTTATAAAAGTAGTTAAAGAATTATTATAATTATTTTTATAAATATAAAACAGCCCATACCATAAGGTGGGCTGTTAAATTTTTTTTGAATTTGATGCAATATTTTAATATGTTTTTTAGAAGTTAAACTATAGTTTTGGTAGTTTTATTATATGGATTATTATTAGATTCTGCATCTAATTTACTATCAGTTTTATCTTTTGAATTTTTATCTAATTTATTATTATCTGTGTCTTTTGATTCTTCATTTAACTTATTGTCATCTTTATCTTTGATTTGTTTAAGAGCTAGCTCTGTTTTAGCTTGAATACGTTCAGCACTCTTATTTAGGTCTCCAATCTTTTTAGAAATGGTCATGTTTATATTGGCTATGCTTGCGCCTATTTGCGATAAACGATTGTTATCGTAGCTGTTTTCGATATTATTTGGTTTGATATATTCAGCTTCTATTTTTTGTCTATTATTACTATCCTTTAGTAAATGTATAGTTTTTTGTGAGCCATTAATCTTAATAAGTTCACCTAAGCTAGCAGAAATTATTACGTCGCCTTTTGTTTTATTATCATTTTTGTTAGATGTTTCTTCCTTAGCTT
Source organism: Clostridium beijerinckii HUN142 (assembly GCF_000621745.1). Classification (GTDB taxonomy): domain Bacteria; phylum Bacillota; class Clostridia; order Clostridiales; family Clostridiaceae; genus Clostridium; species Clostridium beijerinckii_A. The sequence goes on from NZ_KK211335.1 coordinate 457,887, forward strand.
TTTTCTTTGAAATTTCATCTTGTTGCTTTTGAAGCTCTTCTTGTTTTTCTTGAATCTTTAGCTGCTGAATCTGAGAATCAACATCTTTTATTTTTTGGTTTAACTCATCCATTTTTGCTTTTTTTTCTTTTGCATCCATTTCCTTAGCCATCAATGCTTGTTTTTCTTCTTTAAGTGCTTGCTTTTGTTTTAGAAGATTTTGCATTAAGGCACTTTCTTTTTTTTCTTGTTTATTAGTAATACTAGAATTACCATTAACAATATTATTGTTTTTATCATTAGCTGTATTAATATTAATATTTTTAAATAAGTTGGTTCGATTTGAATTTATAGTTATACTGCTCATTGTTACCCCCCCCTATAATTATTTTATCGGAATTATATGGGAAAAAATAAGAGCATAACGTATAAAACATTTAACAATATTAATTGAAATTTATTAGAAAGTTTATGAATCATATCATCTCTTTAAAATTAGGGTTGACTCTACCCTAAGGTAATAGATTAGAATAATGTTATGGAGGGAAATGAATTGAAAATTGGTGAATTTGCTAAAAGATCAGGAGTAACAGTGAAAACATTACTTCATTATGACAAAATTGGATTACTTAAGCCTAGTGAAAAAACTGATTCTGGATATAGAATTTACTGTGAAGAAGACCTATTAAAGCTTCAGCAGATTACAACCTTAAAATTCATTGGTTTGTCATTAAATGAAATAAGTCATATATTACATGAAAGTGGAGAAAACCTAGAGAATATGATAAGTATTCAAAAGAAAGCTTTGGAAGAAAAGAAGAAACATATTGAGGCTGTAATTGATGTTTTTAATAAAGCACAAAATACAGCAAAGAAAAATGGTTTTCTAGATGCAAGTAATTTGATTGATATCATAAAAGTAACTAATATGGAAAGTAGGGTTAGGGAACAATATAAAACAGATAAGAACTTAAATATTAGAAGTAATCTTCATAGCTATAATGTAAATAAAATAGATTTTGATAAATGGTGTTTTAATCAGATAAATTTTTCATTAAACGCAAATGTATTGGAACTTGGATGTGGAACAGGAAAGCTTTGGTTTAAGAATAAAGATTATATAGAGAATACTTTAAATATTACAATATCTGATTTTTCTAGAAGTATGATTAGAATCGCAAGAAATAGATTGAAAGATGTATATAATGATTTTCATTATGAAGAAATTAATGCTGAAGAAATACCTTATAATGATGAAACTTTTGATATAATCATCGCTCAACATATGATTTATTTTGTTCCAGATATAGAAAAGGCTTTAGCTGAGATACAAAGAGTACTAAAGCCTAATGGTGTATTTTATGTGACAGCCAATTCTTGTAATTCTATGAAAGAATTAAATAGACTTTCAGAAAATTTTGCGCCTAATTCTGGATTAGATAACAATGGGTATTCAGAAAGATTTGACCTAGAGCACGGAAGAGGAATGCTTGAAAAATATTTTCATAAAGTAGATGTTGAAATTTTAGATGGTAAAATAATAGTAGATAATGCTGAACCAGTAGTATCATATAAAGCTTCAACGATTCAAGGAAGTTCAATACTTGTTGGTGAAAAGAAGAAAGAATTTACGAAATATTTAGAAGAATATATTAAGAAAAATGGAGATATATCAATAACAACAAAAACATGTATGTTTAAAGCAATGAAATAAGAATATTTAGATTTCAAAGTAGAGAATATATTAGAAAAGAATTAATGGGCAATATATTAATTTTATTCAATTATACGATTGACAGAAAGAATAGCACAATATATAATAAATACGATAATTGGAATGGTGTTTTATATATGGAATGATGAGGTGAGCTTTTTGAACACAGCGATTCTAAGAGGAATAGAAATTTTAAGGTTTGTTGGGCAAAGTGATGAACCCGTAACAATTGCTGAAATAAGTAAATATCTTAATATACCTAAAACCAGTGTATTTAATATAGTTAATGCATTGGTAAGTGAAAAGTTTCTATCAATAGAAAATATGAAATTGAAGAGTTATGAATTAGGGGTAGGAGTTTTTGAACTTGGAAGCCTATATTTAAATAAGATGGAATTAACTAAGATATCTAGTACTTTTTTGGAAAAGTTGTCTAATGGTATTGGAGAAACAGTGTTTTTAGCAGTAGTAAATGATAATGAACTTGTATATTTAGATAAGCATGAATCAAAAGGCACTCTAAGAACAACTGGTAATTTGGGATCTAGAACATCAATGTATTCAACAAGTTTAGGTAAGGCTATTTTAGCAACTTATAATAGTGCGCAGTTAAATAATTATTTTGAACAGATTACATTTATTCCTAAAACTAAGAGTACAATAACGAATAAAGAATCATTAATGGAAAACTTAGATTTAATTAGAGAAAGAGGATACTCTATTTCTGATGAGGAAAATGAGGAAGGATTATTTTGTATAGCTGTGCCTATATATAATAGGATGGGTCAAGCAATAGCAGCAGTATCTATTTCTACGTTAAAGATGAAAATTAATGATGAGCGTATTGGAGTGTGTGCAGAACTTATAACCAAAGTTGCACTGGATATTTCAAAAAAATTAGGATATAAAAAAGAAAGTTTATTTTAATTTTTGAGATGATTTTATCAATCATCTCAAAAAAATAATCAATATATAGAATGACGTTTCAAATATGAAACGCAGGGAGGCTTTATGTTTAAAGGAGTTTATACACCAATAGTGACTATTTTCAATGAAGAAGGGAAGATTGATAAGAAAAGTTTAGAGATTTTGATTGAGAAATTAATAAAAGACGAAGTAAATGGGATTGTCATATTAGGATCAATTGGAGAATTTTTTAATTTTTCTTCTTTAGAAGAAAAAAAAGATTATATTAAGTTTGTATCTAAAGTTATAAATGGGAGAACAAAATTAATAGTTGGAACTGGGGATAACAATATAGAAGAAGTTATCGAATTAAATAAATGTTCTAGTGATGCAAAAGCAGATGCTGCTTTAATTATAACTCCATATTTTTTTGGTTTAGATGAAAATTATATATACGAATATTACTCAACAATAGCTAAGAATACGGAATTGCCTATTATAATTTATAATTTTCCTGCTAGGACATCTATAAACGTATCATATGAATTAGTGTTAAGATTAGCAAATGAATTTAATAATATTGTTGGCATTAAAGATACTACAGATTCTATTAGCAATATTAGAAGGTTCGTCCAAAAAGTCAAGAAAGTTCGTAAGGATTTCTGTGTAATTTCTGGATTTGACGAATACTTAATACCTAACTTATTATCTGGAGGAGATGGTATTATAGGTGGATTAACTAATGTAAATGCAAAATTATTTGTAGATACATATAAAGCTGTTTTAGATAAAGATTTTGAAAAATTATTTATACTCCAAGATAAAATAAATAAATTGACTGAATTGTATGATTTGACAAATCCATTTATAGTAGGACTAAAAGAAGCAGTTAATATATCTTTAAAGTTAGATATGAATACATCTATTAGAAATTATAATATTAAAATAAATGATGATATAAAAAAGAAAATACAAGAAATTATTGAGAAATAAATAGATGATTATTTCTAGAATATACTAAATATTTAAAGTAATTAATTTTTGAAAGGAGATTTCTAATGTTAGAGAATTCTATAACACCAAAAAGTATTCTAGAGCGTAAGCTTTGGTCACAATTTGATTCTCTTCAAATGGGAATGGACTGGGATGAAGACGATATAAAAAAGCCACAAATACTTATTGATGATGTATTTGGGGATAGCCATCCAGGAAGTTCTCATCTTATGGGATTAACGCATCAAGTAAGTATTGGTGTGTATGAAAAAGGAGGGCATCCAGGACAATTTCACGTTACAGATATTTGTGATGGATGTGCTCAAGGACATGATGGAATGAATTTTGTATTAGCTTCAAGGGAAGTTATTGCGGATATGGTAGAAATTCATGGATCATTTGTTTCATGGGATGGAATGGTTTTAATTTCTTCGTGCGATAAATCAATTCCTGCGCATCTTAAAGCGGCTGCACGTATGGATATACCAACTATATTTGTTCCTGGTGGAAGTATGAGACCAGCTCCATATATGTCTACATCTATTAAGGCTGGAGATATTTCTTTAAGAGAAAAGAAAAAAGGTGCTATAACCGATCAAGAAGTCCGAGATTTTAAATTGACTGGCTGTCCGTCTGTAGGAGCTTGTCAGTTTCTTGGTACTGCAAGCACTATGCAATGTATGGCTGAAGCACTAGGTTTAGCGTTGCCAGGAAGTGCACTTGCGCCTGCTACAATGAGAGATATAACAGCAATGTCCAGAAAAGCTGGAAGGCAAATTATGAATTTGGTTAAGGCAAATATTACAACAAAGGATATACTTATTCCAGAAGCATTTTACAATGCAATAGTTGTACATGCAGCTATAGGTGGATCAACTAATGTAATGTTACACCTTCCTGCTATAGCTTATGAACTTGGCATAGAATTAAAACCTGAACTATTCGATGAGATTAATCATAAGATTCCACACATAGGAAACATATATCCTAGTGGAGAGTACCCAACTGAAGCCTTTTGGTTTGCTGGAGGTATTCCTATGGTACAGTGGTTATTAAAGGATTATTTAAATCTGGATGTACTAACAGTAACAGGTAAGACCCTAAGAGAAAATCTTGAGGATATAAAAAATGATGGTTTCTTTGACAGAATAGAAGGATATCTTCATAATTATGGATTAAATCGAGATCAGTTAATAAAACCAGTTGAGACAACAAAGGAAATGGGATCTATTGCAGTTCTGAAAGGAAATTTAGCTCCAGAAGGTGCAGTTATCAAATATGCAGCAGTATCAGAAAATATGATGTATCATGTGGGAGCTGCAAGAGTATTTGATTGTGAAGAAGATTGTCATAATGCTGTAATTGAAGATAAGATTAATCCAGGAGAAGTCTTGATTATACGCTATGAGGGGCCAAGGGGATCTGGGATGCCAGAGATGCTTATGACAACAGAGGCCATAGTATGTGATAGCAGATTAAATGGATCAACAGTTTTATTAACAGATGGGCGCTTTTCAGGAGCTACAAGAGGACCATGTGTTGGACATATATCGCCTGAAGCAGCAACCGGAGGGCCAATCGCGTTAGTAAAAGATGGAGATTTAATTGAGCTTGATATAAAGGAACGAAAGTTAAATATTGTTGGAATCAATGGAAAATCATATAAATTGGAGGAGATAGAAAAAATATTAGAAGAACGAAAAGCAAATTGGAGCCTCCCTAAAACAGGACCAAGAAAAGGGATATTTGGACGTTATACAAGGGGAGCTGTATCAGCAATGAAAGGCGCTTATTTAGAGTAATTATATAATAATAAGCATTTTGTAAACGATTATTGATAAAAAATTAATTTAACATAAAATATCTGAATTTTATAGGGGAAAGTTAAAAATCAAAGTCTATTTACAGAGAGGAATACTTATGACAAATGGAATTATATCAGAAGTTCATTAATTTTTATGATTTAGATAAAAATTATAAATAAATATTTAATTAGTTAAAGGAGAGAAGTTAATAATGAAAATTAAAAATCCAATATTAAGAGGATTTAATCCAGACCCAAGTATTTGTAGGGTAGGCGAGGACTATTATATTGCAGTATCCACTTTTGAATGGTTTCCTGGAGTACAAATTTATCATTCTAAAGATTTAATTAATTGGAATTTAGTTGTTCGCCCTCTAAATAGAATCTCACAACTTGATATGAAAGGAAATGCTGATTCGGGCGGTATATGGGCTCCTTGTTTAAGCTATAGTGATAATAAATTTTGGCTAATCTATACAGATGTAAAAGTTATAAAAGGAATTTGGAAAGATTGCTACAATTATTTGGTTACTTGTGAAACTATTGATGGAGAGTGGAGTGAGCCAGTTAAGTTAAATGGTTCAGGTTTTGATCCTTCTTTATTCCATGATAAAAATGGGAAAAAATATTTATTGAATATGCTGTTTGATAATAGGGTATATAATCATAGATTTGCAGGTATTGTAATGCAAGAATATTCTCCAGAAGAAGAAAAATTAATTGGGGAATCTAAATTAATTTTTAAGGGTACAGATCTTAAATTAACAGAAGGGCCTCACTTGTATCAGATTGGTGATTATTACTATCTTTTAACAGCTGAAGGTGGGACAAAATATGAGCATGCTGCAACAATAGCACGTTCTAAAAATATAGAAGGACCTTACGAAATACATCCAGATAATCCTATTCTTACTGCATGGGACAAGCCTATAAATGAATTACAAAAATGTGGTCATGCATCTATAGTACACACTCACACTGATGAATGGTATTTAGTTCATTTAACAGGAAGGCCACTTCCATCAGATGAAGTTCCTGGCACTGAAGTGAGAGGATATGATAAAGAAACTGGAAAACCACTCCCACATACAGCGCCAAGAGGATATTGTCCACTTGGAAGAGAAACAGCTATCCAAAAACTTGAGTGGATTGATGGATGGCCATATGTAGTAGGTGGTAAAGAAGGTTCAATAGAAATTGATGTTCCTAACATGAAAGAAGTAAAATGGGAACCTAGTTTTAAGGAATTAGATCATTTTGATAATGATAAATTGAATATTAATTTTCAATCACTACGTATTCCATTAACTGAGGATATTATGTCCTTAACAGAAAATCCAGGAAATATGAGATTATACGGAAAAGAATCATTATTATCTAAATTTACTCAGGCCTTAGTTGCTAGAAGGTGGCAATCTTTTAACTTTGATGCGGCAACAAGTGTGTCATTCAATCCAGATACTTTTCAGCAATCAGCGGGTCTTGTATGTTATTACAATACAGAAAATTGGACAACAATTGATGTAACTTGGAATGAAGAAAAAGGAAGAGTAATTGATATTATTTCTTGTGATAACTTTGAATTTTCACAACCGCTAGCTCAAAATATGATTCCTGTGCCAGAAAATGTTGAATATGTACACTTAAAAGTAGAAGTTAGAGTTGAGGAATATAAGTTCCTTTATTCATTTAATGGAGTGGAATGGAATGAAATACCTATAAGTTTTGAATCTAAAAAATTATCAGATGATTACGTAGGTGGAGGAGCCTGCTTTACAGGCGCATTTGTAGGTATGCACTGTCAAGATGTTAGTGGAAACAGCAAACCAGCTGATTTTGATTACTTTATGTATAAAGAATTCTAATAGAATTTTGTAGAAAGAAAAAGTTATTATATTAAACATTCATAAGTAAACGATATTATTCACCAATATTTGTTTTGTACTTTTAATTGTTATCAATAATTAAATTTATTGGAGAAAAATATAAACATTTTATTTGAAAAATTTAGAAGACCCATGCTTGCGGAATTCCGCAAGCAGCTATATAAAAACTATTTATAAGGAGGACAATTATATCAAGAATATTAACGCTTACGCGGATATATGAAACAGAGCAACAACTTTATAAATTAAAAATGGGGGAGGAATTTTAAATGAACATTAGTCAAGCAAAATCTAAGATTTCTGAAAAAATTGGTATTAAAGAAAAGGTGGGATATGCTACAGGTGATTTAGCTTGTAACTTTATTTATCAAACAGTAAGCAGTTACCTACTATTCTTCTATACAGACGTTTTTGGAATTTCAGCTGCAGCAGCTGGATTCATGTTTCTAATTGTGAGAATGTTTGATGCTGTAATGGATCCACTTATTGGAACAGCAATTGATAAAACAAATACAAAATACGGAAGATTTCGTCCATACCTTTTATATGGTGCCTTTCCGTTTGCAGGGGTAGCGATTCTTTGTTTCACAACCCCAGCATTTTCAGATCCTATGAAATTAGTATATGCTTATGTTACTTATATATTATTATCAGTAACCTATTCAATAGTTAACATTCCTTATGCAGCACTTACTTCAGCGATTACTCAAGATAACAAGGAAGTTGTCAGCCTAACTTCTATCAGAATGCTATTCTCAAATACTGGAGGATTAATTGTTTCTTTTGGGGTACCCCTTTTAGCTGGAATATTTACAAATATGACTGGAAAAACAAGCACAGGATGGCAAATTACCATGTCAATAATGGGTATTTTGGGTGCACTTCTACTAATCTTTTGTTTCTTGAATACTCAAGAGCGTGTTAAAATCGATCATTCAGAAGATGCAAAAATTAATGTTAAAGATATTTTTATTCAATTAAAGTCAAATCGTCCACTAGTTATCATATGTCTTTTCTTCATTCTTAATTTTGGTGTTAACTCAATCGTTAATTCTGTTGGAATTTATTATGTTACTTATAATGTTGCAAGACCAGATTTAGTAAAGTGGTATGGTTTAATGGGAACTCTGCCTGCACTAATACTTATGCCGTTAATGCCATCAATGTATAAATGGATGGGGAAGAAAAAATTACTATTTACTGCTTTATTTTTGAAGGCAATTGGATTAATAGCTTTATTTGTTATTCCTGCAACAATGGTTCCACTTGTATTTACAGGACGATTAATCGCAGCATTAGGTACCATCACTGCAGGTGCCTTCACATGGGCGCTAATTCCTGAAACTATCGATTATGGTCAATATAAGACAGGTAAACGTGCAAGTGGTGTTATTTATGCATTAGTTGGATTCTTCTTCAAGTTCGGTATGGCAATTGGAGGAATTGTTCCTGGGTTAATTTTAGCAAAATTCGGTTATGTTGCAAATCACGCTCAAACTGCGACAGCATTACATGGTATTTTAATTACAATGACTGCAATTCCAGTAATATTTGTAATTATTGAACTTGTAGCAATATTCTTCTATAACTTAGATGAAAAAGAACATAAAAGAGTATTGAGTGAATTAAATACAAGAGTATAATTTATGAAAATATTCAACGTCTATAAGAATAAATCTACTTTGTTTAATAGAATGTTAACTGTAGTGTTTATATAAGTTGGAAAAGGAGCGTTTTTTTATATTGAAAATGTATATATATTGTATAAAATATAAGCTCAGATTGATGTTTCTGCGATTATATGCTCCATAATTTAATTTAATTTAATTGGAGCTGCGGTGATTGGTGAAATCTTTTATAATTAATAGTGCATTTTTTATTTCTTCATCAAACGTTCATAGGAAATACAAACAAAACTCCCACTCAAATAATAGATTATATATTAAGATACAGAAATTACATTGTAATATATATGTTAATATAAAAATTTATTTTATCTGTAAGATTAGGTATTGAGAAAAAATATTTGTGTAAAAATACTAGCTATGTTCTGAAACTTCACAAATGTGTCTGGATGAGTACACATGATATTGTCAACTTATATAAAATAATAAAAATATTTAATAATAGGTGAAATACAAAACCTCGCTATAGATATTAAATTTATAGCGAGGTTTTGTGTGTTATAAAGAGGCATGGAATTGCTAAAATTTCATATTTTTTCATATATATCTTGAATTTAGTATATAAGTTGATATAATAGTAAATGAAATTCATTATCAATTAAATAATAAACACGGAAATTGATGGTTATGCGATTTTTAATTTCAGTAATTTATTAATCGGAAAGATCAACTATTTGTGAGTATCAAAAGAAAGATGTATTTTATTATGTGGGAGGAAGCAGGTTATGTACCAAAGATTATATGAACTAATATTAGGAGATCCAATAAATAAGAAAATTAAAAAATCATTCTTAATAATTAATATGTTTACAATAATAAGTATGATTATAATAGTAGGTATTCTATATATATTTTCTTACAAAACTAATTTGTTATATAGAAAATCATATGAAATTTCAGATAATATATCAAATATGAGAATTAGTCTGCAAAAAATAGATAAAAATCTTTATAAAGCAATAGCCGAAGAGGATGGGGAGAAAAAGCAGCAATATTTAGAATTAGTAAATGAAGAAGTGGAAAATTTCAATAGCAATTCTAAAACTTTGAAAGAAACATTACCTGATTATGAATTAATTAATGAGATTAACTCATCTGTAGAATTAGCGTCAAAAAGTAGAAGTGATATAGTGGAATTAATGAATAAGAAAGAGACGTTGTTAGCTTTATCGGCAATGGAAAATACATATTCTCATGAAACAGAGGACATAGCTGATAAAGTGATAAAAGTATATACACAATCTCAGAGACAAACATCTGATTTCTTACATAGGGTAGATATAATTAATAATATAATATTAGGATTTATAATCATCATAATGATTAGTATACTAATAATAGCTTCTACAATAAGCAGTGTGTTGACAAATATATTTATTAAAGGAATCAATAATATAAAAGAAATATCCGAAGAATTATTATATGGAAATCTTAAAGTTGAAAGTAGCTATGAATCCGCAGATGAGATGGGGGAAATGGCAAGTAATCTGATTAATGCTATTGAGATGATAGACTCATATGTAGATGATATTACAACAATTTTAGAAAAAATATCAGTTGGAAACTTGAACATAGAGTTAAAGAAAAATGTACAATATAAATGCGATTTTATTCCAATACAAGAGTCTCTTGAAAGTATTATAAATACATTAAATAGTGATTTTTATGGAATATGCAAGGCGGTAGAGTTAACATCTAATAAATCAGAACAAATCTCGCTAATTACAAAAGAGCTTTCAGATGGAGCTACCAATCAAGCAAGTATAATAGAAAAACTTTTAGATAATTTTAATGAAATATTGACTAAAGTTAGTATAAACGCCAAAAATGCAGAAGAAGCTAATAAAGTATCGGAAAGTACTAAGAATATTGTATCTGAAGGCAATTACAAAATGGAAGAGCTGATGAAGTCCATAGAGGAGATTGCTGGATCTTCTGAGCAAATTTCAAAAATTACAAGTGCTATAGAAAATATAGCATCACAAACAAACCTTTTAGCGCTGAATGCAGCTATTGAAGCCGCGAGAGCTGGAGAAACCGGGAAAGGGTTCGCGGTGGTAGCTAACGAAGTCAAGAGTCTGGCTGAACAATGCTCAAATGCGGTTAAAAATACCAATATATTAATAGAAAATTCTTTATTTGCAGTTAAAAAGGGTGAAAGCTTAGCAAAAGAAGCTTCTAATTCATTACAAAATATAGTAGTTAACGTAGATAATAGTGCTAAATTGGTTAACGAAATATCATTAGCATCACAAGATCAAACAAATGAGATAATGAAAATGACAATTAGAGTTAATGAAATTTCTGAAGTTATACAGATTAATACAGCTAAGGCACAAGAAACTGCGGCATCAACTGAAGAATTATCACTTCAAGCCCAAAATATAGCTGAAAAAATGTCCGAATATAATTTAAAATCAAATTAACGAACAGAGATAATTAAAAAATATAGAAGCAATAAATACCAATGAGTTTTGGTTTTGTGAAAATAAGGGGAAAACAATTAGTAGTCTCAAGAAAAAATGGATAGGTACAGGTGTTTATTATCCAGTCCCAATACATTTACAAAAAGCTTATGAAAAGCTTGATTATGTGGAAGGTGGCATGCCAGTAGCTAAATGTTTATCACGCAGAACACTCGCGATATCGATTTATCAAGAGCTAAGTCTGGAGCAAAAATAATATATGATAAAATATGCAATTTCAAAGATAAAATATGCAATTTCAAATTAGTAATTAACAAGCTTTGATTTATGGTATAATTATTTAGAATTTAATAGAATAGGTTTTGGGAAGGTACATGCATATATGAAAGAAGCAATACTTACAGTAAAAAAAGAATTTATTAAGAAATATAAAAATGGATATCCTTTAATCCTTGAAGAAGCGTTTGATAATATAAAAGATTTAAAAGAGGAAGGTCAAATCATAACTCTTATAGATGAAAAAAAGACCTTTTTAGGAAAGGGGTATTACGGAAAACAAAATAAAGGCTGTGGTTGGATTTTAAGTAACAGTAAAAATAGTAATTTGGATTACAAATTTTTCTATGATAAGGTTAGGAATGCATTTTCCAAAAGAATGAAGTTTTATCATTCAAAAGACACGACTGCGTTTAGAGTATTTAATGGTGAAGGTGATGGAATAGGAGGTCTTACAATTGACTATTTCGATGAATATTATCTTATCACATGGTACAGCAGAGGCATATATACATTTAAAGATAACATAATTAAAGCTATAAAAAGTTTAGTTTCTTTTGATGGGATATATGAAAAAAAGAGGTTTGAAGAAAATGGTATGGTTGTGGATGAAGATAGCTATGTTTGTGGAAGAAGAGCGCCTGAACCTCTTATAGTTAAAGAAAATAAAGTTAAGTTCTCGATTTATTTAAATGATGGAGCGATGGTTGGAGTATTTTTAGATCAAAAGGAAGTAAGAAAGTCTATCAAAGATAAATATGCTAATAATAAAAGAGTTTTAAATACTTTTTCCTATACAGGAGCATTTTCAATGGCGGCTGCAAAAGGCGGTGCTATTACTACAAGTGTCGATTTAGCAAGCCGAAGCTTAGAAAAAACAACTGAAAACTTTACTATAAATAATATTGATTTTACAAAACATGAAATAATTGTTGAGGATATTTTCCTTTATTTTAAACGTGCAAAAAAGGAAAAATTAAAATTTGATGTAGTCATTCTTGATCCACCAAGTTTTGCAACATCAAAAGATAATAGATTTAGCGCAGCAAAAGACTATAAAGAATTGGTTAAATCGGCTATAGATATAACAGAAAACGAAGGTGTAATTATAGCTTCAACAAACTGTGCCACTTTTAATATGAGCAAATTTAAGAAGTTTATAGATGAAGCCTTTAAAGAATTGCATAAAAATTATGAAATTCTAGAAGAACATAATCTTCCAGAAGATTTTGCAGTTACAGATAAATTTCCAGAGGGAAATTATTTGAAGGTTGTGATTGTAAGAATGTACTAAAGAAAGTAAAAGAAAAAGCTAATAAATAAGAGATGATTTTGCATAATCAGCTAAGACAACAATAAAAAAAAGATAAAACCAAAAAACAGACTTTGACCTTCTTTGACTTTTGGAATATAATTTATTTGTAAAAACAAATAAAAAATGCAACAAGAATAATAAATATTTTAAGGAGGTCTTAGTATGTTTGGATTGATACCTTTTAGAACTAATGGATTAGATAAGAAAGGAGTTTCAATTGACGATTTTTTCAGTGGATTTTTCAACGATGATTTTTTTTCACCAATGAGTTTTGGCTTTGAAAATAATCAGAAATTTAATGCGGACATAAGAGAAACCCAAAATGAATATTTAGTGAGTGCGGAATTACCTGGCGTTAAGAAAGAAGATATAAACCTTGAGTATAGGGATAATACTTTAATTATTTCGGCTCTTAGAAATGAAGAGATAAATGAGGAAAAAGATAACTATATTAGAAGAGAAAGAGCTTATGGAAAAATATCAAGGGCTTTTCCTGTTAAGAACGTTGATAGATCAAGAATTTCTGCAAAATTTCAAAATGGAGAATTACAAATTATATTACCTAAATTAAACGAAACTATTAGGGATGACAGTAGAATTTTAATTCAATAGGCTTTATTTAAGTAACTATATTAGAGGAAATTTATATATTAAACAAAATAAAATGAGTAGAGAAGTTAGTTAAGAGATAGTTAGAGAAGATTACAATTATTGTAGGTTCTCGGCTATCTCTTTAATTATGTCCGTTCAATAGAATACTATATTTAACCTATAGCATATTTGTAATTACATGATAGTATACATTAATCATGATCTAAATTACGGAAGGGAGTGCTATATGAATATTATAAATAATCTTTATATTAAATATCTGTCAAGATTTGATGATATACCATATAGAATTAGGTTTAAAAATAATAAAGAATATATTGTAGGGAAAGGTACACCTAAATTTGAAATAGATATTAAGGATGAAATAAGGAAAACTGATTTGATTAGAAGTACGTTTCTTGCTATTGGAGAAGCTTATATCAAAGGCAATATAGAAATAAAAGGTGATTTATTTGAAGTTATAAATGCATTTCTTAGCCAAATTAATAAAGTTTCATCAGATAACAAGTTTATAAAAAGTGCAATTTTTCAGCCTAATTCCTTAAAAAAACAAAAAGGTGAGTTTCAGAGCCACTACGATATAGGAAATAATTTTTATAGCTTATGGCTTGATGATACTATGACATATTCATGTGGATATTTTAAGTCAAATAGTGATAGCTTACATGATGCTCAAATTAATAAAATTCATCATATACTAACAAAGTTAAACATAAAAGAAGGCATGAGCATCTTAGATTTAGGATGTGGATGGGGATTTTTGCTTATTGAAGCTGCAAAAAAATACAGAATTCATGGTGTTGGAATTACATCAAGTGAAGAGCAATATAAAAAATTTAATGAAAGAATAAAAGAAAGAAAGCTTGAAAGTTTACTAGAAGTTAGACTCATGGATTACCGAAGCTTAACTGAAAGTGGGTTATCATTTGACAGAATTGTAAGTGTTGGCATGATTGAGCATATTGGAAGAGATAATTATGAGCTGTTTATAAAAAATATTGATTCTGTTTTAAAACCAAAAGGTTTATGTTTATTTCATTATATTAGTTCATTAAAAGAATATTCTGTAGATCCATGGATTAAAAAGTATATTCTTAAAGGGGCAGTTATTCCAAGCTTTAGAGAGATTATAAACATTTGTAGCAATTATAATTTCCATATCATCGATGTTGAAAATCTTAGAAGGCACTATGTTAAGACTTTGTTGTATTGGAGAGAAAATTTCAATAATAATAGAAGCGAGGTTTCTAAAATGTTTGATGAAGAATTTATAAGAATGTGGGAACTTTATCTCTGTTCATGTGCGGCAATATTTAATAATGGGATGGTAGATATTCATCAACTATTAATCTCGAAAGGCATAAACGATGATATTCCTATGACTAGAGAATATATGTATAATAAATAAAAATTATAGATTATTAACATATGGATAATTCTTTGGAGGTAATACAAGATACTAACATAATGTATTAAGAAGAGTAAGGCAAGATAGATATTTTAGATTACGAACGAGAAAATAGAATAATAGAACAGAATTTTATTTAATGCTAAAATAAATATGTAGAAACTTAATCATAACATATATAGTTATAATGATTAAATTAAAAAAGGAATGATTAAAGTGTTACTAATGATAGATAATTATGATTCTTTTGTATACAATCTAGTTAGATATTTTGAAGAGATTGGAGAAGTTGTAGAAGTAGTTAGAAATGACAAAATTAATTTAGAATGTATTAGAAATAGTAAATATTCTGGTATAGTTATTTCGCCAGGGCCCAAGAATCCTAAGCAAGCAGGTTTGTGTTTGGATATTATTGATAAATTCAAAAATGAAATTCCTATATTCGGAATATGCCTTGGACATCAATGCATAGGGCATTATTTTGGTGGGGAAATAGTTAAAGGTGATAGGCCTATGCATGGTAAAATAAGTGAAATAATACATGATGATATGGGAGTGTTTCACAATATTAGGAATCCATTAAAAGTGACTAGATATCACTCACTAATTATTAATAAGAAGAATCTTCCAAGAGAATTGGTGGTTACGGCAGAGACATCAGACGGCGTGATTATGGGTATTAGACATAATAAACTACCTATATATGGAGTTCAATTTCATCCAGAAGCAGAACTTACGGAAGAAGGCCATAAAATCTTAGAGAATTTTATTTTAGAGTGCAAGAGGTTTAGAGATGATAGATTTTAAGATTAAAGAGCTAAATACATATTATAATCCTTTTTATACATATAATCTTTTTAAAGATAGTCAAGATTCTATATTTTTAGATAGCTCGAAAGAAGATAAACTGTTATCAAAGTATTCTTTTATTGGATTGAATCCATATAAAAAATTTATCTCTAGAGGCAGAAAGGTAACGATTGATAATGAAGAATATGATGATATAGATCCATTTGAAAAATTAGACGAAATTATTGCGGGTTATAAAATTACTATTAAGAGCAACATTCCTTTTGTGAGTGGTGCTATCGGCTATTTTTCTTATGATATAGGAAGAGTGCTAGAGAATCTGCCTAATAACTCAAATGAAGATTTTAGTATGCCGGACAGTATTTTTATTTTCTTTGATAATTTAATAATATTTGATTTACAAAATAAAAAGACTTATATAACTTCAGTTGGACAACTTGAAGAGCCTAAAAGCAGTATACAGAAGATAGAAAAGTGCTTAGAAAATTATATTGAGGGTGTTTTAGCAAATTTAAAAAAGTCAAATAATGAATTCTTTTCGAATTTTAATAAAGAAGAGTATAAAAAATCTATAGTATCGCTTAAAGAATATATTAGAAGTGGAGATGTATATATAGCTAATATGACTAGAAGAATATGGTGTAATAATAGTGAGAAGCCATATGAAATATATAGAAGATTGAGAAATACTAATAAAGCACCATTTTCAGCATATATGAATTTTAAGGATTTTCAAATAATAAGTTCTTCGCCTGAGAGATTTTTATCAATTATAGATGGAAAGGTCCAAACAAGACCAATTAAGGGAACTAGGCCCAGAGGAAAAAATCATGAGGAAGATGAGAAAAATAAAAATGAGCTAATGGATTCAGAAAAAGATAAATCCGAGCTTTTAATGATTGTTGATTTGGAAAGAAATGATCTGAGTAAAGTTTGTAAACTTAGATCAGTAAAAGTCACAGAACTTTTTAAGTTAGAGGAGTATGAAACTGTATTTCATCTTGTGGCAACAATAGAAGGAACATTAAGAGAGGATGTGTCTTCAGTAAAGTGCATAAGAGAGTGCTTTCCAGGAGGATCAATTACAGGAGCGCCTAAGATACGGGCAATGGAAATAATAGAAGAGCTCGAGAAGCTGAAAAGAAATATCTATACAGGCTCTATAGGATACTTTGATTTAAGAGGAAATAGTGATTTTAATATAGTTATTAGAACTATTGTAAAAAAAGGAAATAAAGCATATTTAGGAGTTGGCGGAGGAATAACTTGGGAATCTATTGAAGAAGAAGAGTGGCTAGAGACAATAGACAAAGCTAAAGCATTGATGGAGGTATTATAGTGAGAAGTGTAGTTCATGGTGGTGATAAAGTAATACTTGACGATGGAGTATTTTTTGGGAGAGGAGTATTTGAAACAATTCTTTGTAATGAGAAACCAATATACTTAGAGGAGCATTTACAGAGATTAAAAAAGGATATGTTGAAATTAAATTTGCAGCCATTATTAGAAGAAAAATTTTTAAGAGATCATTTAAGTAAATTGAAGATAAAAGATAAAGTCTTGAAAATAATTGTTACACCTTTAAATATTATAATAACCGAAAGAGAAAATCCATATAAAGATGACGATTATAGAAAAGGAATGTCGTTAACAATTTCAAAGGTGAGACGAAACAGTACTTCACGATTATCCTGTATCAAATCTACATGTTATATAGAAAATATAATTGAAAAAGAGAATGCTAAGAAATTAGGATATGATGATGTAATATTTTTAAATGAACAAGGGAATGTTACAGAAACAAGCTGTGCAAATATATTTATTATAAAAAATAATGAAATTTTTACTCCAAAAAGTGAAGATGGATTATTAAAAGGTATAGTAAGAGATAAAATTATGAAAGAATTTAAGGTAACTAAAAAAAGTATTACTATGGATGATCTAACACACTCAGAAGAGGTAATTATAACAAATAGTATAATGGGAGCAATGTCTGTAAAACAGATTGATAAAACTAAATATAATAGCGAAAAATTTAGACATATATTTAATGAAAATTTGAGGGATTAAAATAATACATATAATTAAAATAAAACATAATTTTTTTTGATTTATAGAAATTTGATCTATATATTTATAAAAACTTGAAAGAATACCTAAATATTTCTTTCAAGTTTTTATATTTAGCAAATTAATATAGAGCCTTATTAATTTGCTAAATTAAAATATATAAATAGGAAGGTTTTTATTAATAATGCCTACCATTATGTAAAAAATGGTAGTAAAGTTGTGAAAACTTTATTATTCAGGAAGTATTTGCTTAGATAAGTATGCTTAATTATGATAATATATATTTAGGCATAATCAAAAAATAATAATTCCATCTGTCAAGTCTATTTCCCATTATAGAGGAAATTCGACTCGCTACGCTCACTGAGTAAGCGATTCACACTAAATCATTTTTATAGGAGATTAACTCATAAATGAGTTAACTAAGTTCAAGAAACTAAATCATAGATTTGGACTTTCACTTATCTGTTTATCAGCAGATTGCACTAATGGGCTTGATATGAGTCCAATCTACACTTCTTCGCTTAATGAAAAATAATCATGGCATTTTGGATTTGTTATTTTATTTCATATGCCTTGTCAGAACTATGAAAATACATAAATAAAATATAGCATGAATTAGTCTAATTGTTATGGAGAGTTTTATGAGAAAAGATAAATACATATTAAATATAATTAATGAGATAAATGGAGTTTTAAGTAAAAATAATTATAGAGAGAACAGATATAATAGAGATATAGCATGGTTTGAAGAACGAAAAAGCATTTATGATGATAACATAATAAGGATTGCTATTATGGGAATAACTAGTAGTGGAAAATCTACTTTAGTAAATGCTCTTCTTGGTGAAAAGATTTTACCTATGGCTATAAGGCCTAGTTCAAGTATTATAATTACAGCATCAAAAGGATTAAAGAGACAAGCTATTATTTATTTTAAAGATAGTAAACCTAAAATATTAGAGACAGAAAATTTAAATGAGGATGCTATAGCAGAATATGCAGATGAGAGCAAAAACCCTGGAAACAAGCTTAATGTCACTCAGATTGATATAAAAACACCCTATTTCATGTTAGATGAAAATATACATATAATTGATAGCCCTGGATTAGATGCATGGAACTTAGAGAATCATGAAAAATTGACATTAGAGATTTTACTTCCGACAATTGATATCTGCATATTTGTAACTACAGTTAAGGCTAATAGTGATGCAACAAATGCTGAAAAAATTAAAATCGTAAGTGAAAAAGAAAAGCAGATAATTCTAGTACAAAATATGATAGATTCAATTGAAGAGAAGATTGGTAAGAATGGAATAGTTGAAGAAGATAAAATTACTATATTAAAAAAGCATAAAAAGAGGGCAGAGAAGATTTTAAGAGAAATTACAGATGACAAAAAAATATCGGAAGTTATTCAAATATCAGCGCTTAATGCACTGAAGGGTATTGTAAATAAGGATGATGAAAGATATGCTAATTCTAATTTTGATATGTTTATTAAGACCATAGAAAACTGTGCGGAAAATACTATTCCAAAGCTTAATGGACAAAGAGCTGAAAGCCTAATAGAAAAAATTGATAATATAATTTCAACTGATGAAAAAATCATAAATGGGAATAACTTGGGTGAAATAGAAGCACTAATAAATGTAAATAATAAAGAAATTGATAATCTTGCGAATAAATTTGAGTGTGCCCAGAATGAAATAGCTGAAAAAATAAAAGAAATTGAAAATGTTATTACAAGGATTATGAATGAAATATCATCTGTGTCATCTGAAAATATTGAAGATTATTTAGATATAGTAGATAGAATTAACAATAAAAATTTATATATTGAAAGCGATATTTTAAGCACTGTTAAGAGGTGTGAAAAAGCTAAAAGGAGAATATATGATAGCCTTAATTTAGATATAAGGTCATCTTATGTTTTGCCGAGTATCGAAAGTAGAAATATCGAGATTAAGCATAAATATGAAGAAAGAACTATGTTATTTAAAAAAGAAGGAGTCCTAAATAAGGGAAAAAGATTATTATCTAATATATTTGATAAGGAGTGGGGATATAAGGAAGTAGGATATGATGAAAGAATAATAGATAAAGATGAGACTATTAAAATGGCTCAAAAAATATGTAGTGAAAATAAGGGTAGATATATAAGTATATTAAAGGAATGGAGTAATCAATATACAAAAGTTATAGATACTTTTTATGAGGAAGTAGCAAGAAGAACAGATGAATTTGAAGAAAAAAAAGAACAAAATATAGAGCTTTATGATATAGGAGAAGTAAATAAGGAGCTAATAGCTATTAAAGGCAAGCTCTCCAATTTAAGAGTTGATGTAAAAAGTGAGGTAGCAGTAACAAATGATAATTATGAAAAAAATATTTCATATAATATTTCAAATATGCATTATAATTTTTACATGTTAAGTAATAAAGTTTTAGAAAAGAATTATCTATTAGTTGGAAAGTATATAAATAAAAAGTGTGAGGAAAAGTTTGAAAATAGAGGACTAAAGCTTTTCTGGACATGGGATATAGATTCTTGCAGAGATTTCATTTCTAGAATTTATGGAATTGATTTAGGTTCGGAAGAGTGTGAAGTAATAAAGAGGGAAGGTCTATATAGATTTGGAGATATAGCTATTATTTATGAATCTGGAAAAGGCACTCTTAAGTTTTATGAAAAACTTAGGAATATAAAAGATATGACGTATAGTATGTTTATTATTTTTAATGGGATACAAATTGGAAATTCTAAAAAGCAGATTTTAGAAAGTAGAAATTTAAACTATTTCTTTAAGGATAATAGCAATTTATCAGTTAATTTAGTAATAGATTCATGCAGAGAATTTATAAATGCAAATAATATAGAGGAGCTACTGATAGAAGTTAAAAGTCTAAAAGATAAGGTGATTAGCAGGTTTAACAGTATAAGACCTGAGTATATATTGATTAATTCTAAAAATCCAATATATAATATGGCGCTAATAGAATTACAAGAGATTCATGAATTTTTGATAAGTGATTATAAAGTTATAAAAGAAAAACTGATTGAAAATCCTTTATCAAGAGGAGCGGAAGAACAAGAAACTATTGAAAAGATTTTAAGCTATTTTTTGAATACCTCTAAAGAGGAAGGAGTATGAATACATAATGGAAGAAAGATCAATTTTGATTCAAAGTGATGAAGTTACAAAAAATATAATGAGTGAAATACAAGATGATATGTTAAGTTTACTTTCAAGAGCATCTAGAAATATGACAGAGGAATTAACGGAGAAATTAAAGCCAGTAGAGAGAAAAATAAATGATTTAAGAGAAAACTTTCAAGAGTTTCAGGAAGAAGAATTTGAAGAAAAACTTGAAGATTTAAATAAGAGCATATTGAAAATAAGAGAAGCGACAGAAAAGAGATTGGAAATAGTAATACAAAAGAGTATAGAAGAGCAAAGCAAGGTGCTGTTTAAATCAATAGAAGAAAGATTGGCAATCTTGGGATTAAAAGTAGTAAAAGATGCAGCAAATAATAAAGAAGCGATTTTAAATAAATTAGATAATATTAATTTGAATAAAATAGAAGAAAAATTAGAAGTGGTTGAAAAATCTATTGAAAATAAAGTTGAATCTCTAGAAAAATCGGTGGAGTATAACTTAATTAATAATAAAA
The DNA here is from genome assembly GCF_000621745.1 of Clostridium beijerinckii HUN142. GTDB lineage: Bacteria > Bacillota > Clostridia > Clostridiales > Clostridiaceae > Clostridium > Clostridium beijerinckii_A. The sequence goes on from NZ_KK211335.1 coordinate 479,450, forward strand.
ATTCAATTTTAGGAAAAATTAAGGATATTGACAGTAAAATTGAAGATAAAGATAGTATAATAGAATTAATAAATAAATTAGAAAATGAGCTTAATAGCAAGATTGATTGCATACAGGAAGAGGTAGAGTGGGGGAATAAATCATTCTTTTCTAAGATTTTCAGAAGAAGGAGATAATAAATAATGACATATATAAATTTAATAGAAGATGAAAGGTTTTATAGTTTATTAGAAAAGTATATTAATAATGGCAAACAAGGTATAGATTATAATAAATATTTTAAACATTTTATTGAGAATTTAAATAAGAAAGAAATAATAGTTCCAGTTTTGGGAATTCAAGGTGCAGGAAAAAGTAGTTTTTTAAATGCCATATTGATGGAGGAAAATATATTACCTACAGATGTTGATGAAACAACTTGTGTACCGGTTGAGGTCAGATATGGAGAGAATATTGATGAAGCTGTAGTATATTATCTTAATGGAAGAAAAGAAGATATACATATAAATGAATTGGAGAAATATGTACATAACGATTATAATGAAGCTAATAATCTTAAAGTATCTAAAATAGTATTATATAATAAAAACGATATTTTAAAAGATAATATAGTACTTGTTGATTTACCAGGAGTGGGAAGCTTAACGCCACAAAATCAGAAAACTACTTTAGAGTATGTAGACAAGCTAACAGCGGGAATATTTTTGATTAGGACAAATCCTCCTATCACAAGATCAGAGAAAAATTTTATAAATGCTTTATGGCCTAAATTAGCTAATACTATTTTTGTTCAAAATAAATGGAATGATGAAAGCATTGAAGATGCAAATGAGGCAAGAGAACATAACTCAGGTGTATTAAGTAGTATAAGTTACGCTCATAATGAAGAGAGAGAGATAAAAGTTGATATAGTAAATGTTTATGAAGCTGTTAAAGGAAAATTCACTGGAGATGAAGCTGCTTATAATGATTCAGGAATAGTTAATGTAATAGAGAAAATTAAAAATATATCGAAAGAATATAATAAAGATTTAATAAATGTTTTAAATCAAAGAATTAACGAAGCTTTAAGGAACATTAATGATAGGATAACTACTTATAAGACTTTAGCATTAAATGAAGACAAGCAAAATACGCTAGAAAAAGAAGAAAGAATCAAAGAGATAAAAACAATATTATCAGAGAATAAAAGAAATTTAAGAAACTTTCGAACTTATGCAGAAGATGAAATGAATAATATCATAGATAATTCATCTAAAATAATAAAAGAAAACATTGAAAATTTAAGAGTAGAGTTAAGAAGAATTATAAATAAAGGAATAGTTGATGGCAATAGGCTTAGCTTAATATATAAAGAAACATCTGATAAAGCGATAAATAATATAATGGATGAGATTTTGAACAGTATTGGTGAATTTATAAAAAATATAAATAGTAAATTTGAAAATATAAAGATAAAAGGTTTTAATGGAACTTATGAGAATATATCTTTTTTTAATAAAAAGAGTTCAATAAAATATGAAAAGTCAATCCCAGCATTACTTGGGGTATCAACCGGAGTAATTGGAACAGTTGGAGCAGTAGGAATGCTTGGAGGTCCTGTAGGAATTCTGGTTGGAATGGGGATAAGTTTAGCCTTTTCTTTGATTGGAGATCATATGCGAAAAAAAATAGTTGAAAGCAGAGCTCACTATACTTTAAAAGATTTGGAGCCAATGATAGAGGATTTAGAAATATATTTAAAAGAAGAAATAACTGGAGATCTAATGGCAAAACAAAAAGAAATAGATGAATCAATAAAGGCAATGAAAGCAAATCTAGAAAATGTATTTAAGCAGGATATGGAGAATTTGGAAGATCAGTATGAAACTACTTATAACGAAGAAAATATTTTAGAGTTCGAAAAAGATTTAAAAACATTGAAGGAATTAATTGAGGAGTATAAGGAGAAATAAATATTATGAATATTTTTAAAAGCTGCGTTGATAGACAAAGCAGGATTGATAAGGTCGTTAATATTCTTGATAATGATGAAATTACAGCAAAGAACTTATTAATAAAAGATAGAATAATTAATCCAGCTCACTATATTGTTATGTTAGGAGAAACTAGCTCAGGAAAAAGTGCCTTAATAAATAGTATTTTTCAAAGGAAAATACTAGTGGAGAGTGTTAAACCAACAACTGGAGTTGTCACAGAGGTTATAATAGATGAGAATTCTGAAGAGACGTTATTTGCTATAAATAACGATTTAAGCATAGATGTTTTGGATGTAGATAAATTCTCCAATCTTACAGTAAAACCATGTAGTAGTCTAAATAGATTGAGGTATATTGGACCATGCAAAGATCCGAGATACTCTGGAATGAGAATTTTTGATACTCCTGGATATGGATCGCTTGTTGAAAGACATGAAGAAGTTTTAAAGAATTTTATACCAGAAAGTGATTTTATAATATACGTTGTGTCTTATAAGAGTGGAATTGGAGAAGATGATTTTCAGTTTTTAAAGTATGTTGGGGAAATTATCAATGATAATGTAGAAGTTGTACTTGCAGTAAATATGTGCCCACAAAATATAGATGTTAATAATAAGAGAATTCATGAAATTAAAAAAAGTGTTTGTGAGTGTATTCATAAAGATATAGAAGCATTTCTTATTGAAAGTAGTATTGAAAAGAATCCTGATACAGATAAGCTTTGGAATTATATTTACAAAAAAGTTAATGATCCAGATAAAGAAGAAGAACTTTCAGAAACTTTGAAGAATTATCAGGATTACTTATTACGTGAATGTGATATAAAAATTAGTTCTAGAATTGCAGAAATAGAATGTGAAAAAGAAGAAGTAGTGGAAAAAGCTAATGTAATTAAGGAATTTTTAGATAAAAAAGAGGCGATACTAGATATCATAGAAAATGGATTTGTAAAAATAAAATTAAAAGCAGTAAGGCTTATAGGAAAATCCGATATAAAAATCAAGGAAAATATTACGAATTATGTATATGATGAAAGTAAATGGTCAATGAAAGAAGAAACCTTCACCTTAATGCAGCATTACTATGTTCCAAAGCTAACAAATGAGGAAACTGAAAATTTAAATGCTTATATTGAAGATGAAGTTATTAATTTAGGTAGAGAAGTTGAGAATATTCTAAATGCAGAGATCATTAAGCTGAGAGAGAATGTTAAAAGAAGCACACCTTCATATAACAAGGTTGTAGAAGATATTATAGAAAAACACAGAGGGGATTCTATTGAAAGAGCCACAGGAGAAATGTTTAGAACGGCATATAAAGGTAAATTCAATAATTCAGAAAATAATTATGCTGTTAGTAAAAACTTAAAGAAGCTTGCTAGCACATTTGAAAGATCATCTATTGGAGAAACTAATAATAACTTGAATCATTTATTAAAAACAATAAAAGCTACATCATTAAAAGGAATTACCGAATCTTTAAATGTTTTTACAGATTCTATATTCTTTTTATACGACTCCCTAACTTGGCAGAAAAATACAATTGAAATATCTATAAATGCGATAGATAATTGGGCAAATAATATTGAAGGGACTCTAAGAAAATACTTAGATGAACTGAAAGAAATAAGTAAAGAAGAAGTATTAGTTTTATTTGATGAATTAAGTGAGGAATTTACTAATACAAAAGATGAATTGAAAAATATAAGTTCTGAAGAATTAGTTAGATTAAAGAAGGAAATAGAATTTCTATTATATAAATGCATGCTTATAAATCTGACCAAATAAAGGTATCTTAAAAAAATGGAGTGTTTAGAGATGTTAAATTTAGATTTTAGTAAAGCTGAATGGATTAACAGATCTAGTAAATTTGATTTAGAAAATCAAAGGATTATTATTAAAACAGAACCGAATACAGATTTTTGGCAAAGAACTTACTATGGATTTAGAAATGATAATGCACCTGCATTATTACTTGAAACTGAAGAAAATTTTTTTTCCTTTACTATTAAAACTGACTTTAATAGTAGAAAACAATTTGATCAATGTGGAGTTATAATTTATCAAGACGATAGTAATTGGTTTAAAGCGTCTGTAGAATATGAAAATGAAAAATACCAGAGGTTGGGAAGTGTAGTTACTAATAATGGCTTTTCAGATTGGGCAACTACCGACATAGAGGCAAATATTAAGACGATGTATTATAGACTTAGCCGTAGAGAAAGCGACTATTGTATTGAAAATTCTACTGATGGAAAAGTTTTTAAGCAAATGAGAATATTTCATTTGTTTAAAGGTGACAGAAAGATAAACTTTGGTTTATATGCGTGTAGTCCATCAAAGTCATCATTTGAGGCCGTATTTTCAGAAATTAGTATATCAGAATGTCTCTGGGATAAACATGAAGATTAGTAGTTGATAATATAAAATTTTAATAAATACAAATAACGATGTCTATACATAAATTTACATAGACATCGTTATTTGTATTTATATAGAAGTGTTTAAATTTTCAACTTAATAACTAACAAGATAGAATAAAAGCATAAAGTTTATTTTTATAAATAAATTTAATCTAGAGATAATTTCTTACATTAAATATTTTTCCGTTTTTAATATAAACCCTTGGAATTCTATATTTAAGCATACAAAGTATTTCGTAATTGATTGTTCCCATTATTTCTGCGAAATTATCTGCATTAAATTTGAGTCCATCTTGTTCGCCAAGAATTATAACTTCATTGCCAACGTTTATATCACCATTAATATCTGTAACATCAATCATACATTGATCCATACATATTCTTCCGACAACAGGAGCAAATTGTCCATTTATAATAACTTTAGCATTTGGGGCTAGTAATCTAGAATAACCATCTGCATAGCCTATTGGTATAGTAGCGATTAAACTTTTTCTCTCAGTCTTAAAAGTTCTTCCATAACTTATATACATGCCTTTATCCATTTCTTGAACGCGAGTTATAATTGCTTTTAATGTTAATGCTGGTTTTAAAGAAAGATTTTCTTTTTTTACTTCATTTGATGGATAATAGCCGTAAAGTATGATTCCAGCACGAACAGCATCTAGGTAAGTTTTTGGCATGTCCATGATTGCGCCGCTATTAGAGACGTGTTTTATAGGAATTTCTATATTAAGATTTGAAAGTTTCTTTAGCAAATCCGTAAATTTTTCAAATTGTTCATTAGTATATTCTTTATCCTTCTCATCAGAAGTAGAAAAATGAGTAAATATTCCGATTACTTCTAGTCCTTCTAAGGAACAGATTTTACAGATATCATCTATTGCTTTTTCAGTTGGTAGAAATCCTATTCTTCCCATTCCAGTATCAATCGCTATGTGGATTTTAGCTTTTTTATTAACGCTTAATGCTGTTTTTGATAATTCTTTCGCATAATCTAAGTCATATACAGTTTGTTCAAGATCATATTTTATTAATTCTTCGTTTAGATACGAAGGGGTATATCCGAGTATCATAATAGGGGCTTTTATATTATCATTTCTGAGTTCAATTCCTTCTGTTAGGACTGCTACGGCAAGTCTTGATGCACCATTTTCAAGTAAAGTTGGAACCACATCTAAAGCTCCATGACCATAACAATCCGCTTTAACGACCGCGATGACATCTTTATCTTTCGCTAAGTTTTTTATATTTTTCATATTATAAGCTATTGCATCTAAATCTATTTCTGCATATACAGGTCTAAGTATCTTTTGCATTTGCCTACACCTCACAATTATTATTTATATTAAAACTATGTTTAGTATCTTAATCGCTATTGATTATAAACTAATTTAAGTATTCTTACAAAATATATTTTAGTTAATAGATAGAAATAAAAAAAGAACCACTAATGTTAGAATTTATATATACAGTGGTTTTTATGCTATTTTTTACTTGTTTAATTAGGAATTTTTAATATTTTATATGTTCTTTTTGCAAAAATTTATATGGATAAATAATTGTAAATTAACATACATTATTTTACATAGCAAGTTATTTGTGTAATCAATGTTAAAACAAAGGAGAAAATGATTACATGTAGAATAATAGATACTAATAAGAGAAATCTTGACTCATAGTGGTCTTGATATAAAAGGTACTTAATTATATATAATAGGAGGGTGGATGATCATGGTAAATCAAAAAGAAATAAAAAAACTAGATGATATTTTAATTTCTAACAATTATGACAAGACACAAATTATTACTATTATGCAGGAAATTCAAAAGGAATACCGGTACCTGCCAGAAGAGGCGTTGTGCTATATAGCAAAAGAACTTAAGCTTAGTGAAGCTAAAGTATATGGAGTAGCAACATTTTATGAAAATTTCTCTTTAGAACCGAAAGGAAAATACGTGATTAGAATTTGTGATGGAACTGCTTGTCACGTAAGAAAATCAGATCCTATTCTTAGTGAGTTTAGGAGTGAATTAGGGCTTTCAGGGAAAAAACGTACAACCGATGATATGAATTTTACAGTAGAAACAGTATCTTGTCTAGGGGCATGTGGATTAGCTCCGGTTTGTACTGTAAACGATGTAGTACATCCGTCAATGACACCAGAGAAAGCAAAGAATTTGATTAAGCAGTTAAAGGAGGATTTAGCAAATGAGAATTAATACAAGAGAAGAGTTAAATTCTATAAGCTCGAAATATAAAGCTGCTTTAGGTACACAACGTAAGCAAATATTAGTATGTGCAGGAACTGGATGTGTAGCAGGTGGATCTCTAAATATTTATAGAAGACTTAAGGAGATAATAAAAGAAAAGGGATTAGAGGTTACATTAGAATTAAAGGAAGAACCGCATGACAATACTATAGGTTTGAAAAAGAGTGGATGTCATGGATTTTGTGAAATGGGACCTTTAATAAGAATTGAACCGGAGGGGTGGCTATATATAAAGGTAAGTATAGATGATTGTGAAGAAATTATTGAAAAAAGTATTATTAGGAATGAAGTAGTTGCTAGTTTAAGTTATAAGGATGGGGACAAGCTTTATAGTAAGCAAGAAGATATTCCGTTTTATAAAAAGCAAACTCGTGTAGCTTTGAATAATTGTGGTCATGTTAATGCAGAATCTATTGAAGAGTATTTAGCAGAAGGCGGATATAGTGCTACTGCGAAAGCTCTTTTTGACATGACTTCTGAAGAAATTATTAATGAAATGTCTGAGGCACATTTAAGAGGCCGTGGCGGTGGTGGATTTCCTACAGGGAAGAAATGGGCTCAGGTATTAAAGCAGGCGGAATCGGAAAAATATATTGTATGCAATGGTGATGAAGGTGATCCGGGAGCATTTATGGATAGAAGTATGATGGAAGGAAATCCACACGGTGTTATTGAGGGGATGATTATTGCAGGAATTGCAATAAAAGCACACAATGGATATATATATGTTCGTGCAGAATATCCTCTTGCAGTAAAAAGATTGCGAATAGCTATTGAACAAGCTATGGAAAAAGGACTTTTGGGTGATAATATATTAAATTCAGGTTTTGATTTTCATATTCAGATTAACCAAGGTGCAGGGGCATTTGTATGTGGAGAAGGTAGTGCTCTAACAGCTTCAATTGAAGGAAACCGTGGTATGCCTAGAGTTAAGCCTCCAAGAACTGTAGAACAAGGTTTGTTTGGCAAACCAACAGTACTGAATAATGTAGAAACATTTTGCAATGTGGCCCCAATAATTAATAAAGGGGTGCAGTGGTATAAAACTATGGGGACTGAAAATAATTATGGAACCAAAGCGTTCGCTCTTACGGGAAATGTAAATAATACTGGATTAATAGAAGTTCCAATGGGCACAACATTGAGAAAGATTATATTTGATATTGGAGGAGGAGTAAAAGGTGGAGAATTTAAGGCAGTACAAATTGGTGGACCGTCTGGGGGCTGTCTATGCCTTCGTGAAAATCATCTTGATTTAACTTTGGATTTTGATTCGTTAAAGAAAGTAGGTGCCATGATTGGAAGTGGAGGCCTAGTTGTTATGAATGATAAAAATTGTATGGTTGAAATGGCTCGTTTCTTTATGAATTTCACTCAAAATGAATCTTGTGGTAAATGTATACCATGCAGAGAAGGTACTAGAAGAATGTTAGAACTATTGAATGATATAGTAGAGGGTAAAGGTACTTTGGAACACATTGATACATTAGAAGAATTAGCAGAAACTATTTCAGATACCGCGCTTTGTGGGCTTGGAAAGAGCGCAGCATTTCCAGTTAGAAGCACATTAAGATATTTTAGAGATGAATATATAGAACATGTTGTAGATAAAAAGTGCTCAGGAGGTGTATGTAAGTCATTAATTTCATATGAAATTGATAAGGAGAAATGTAGAGGTTGTTCAAAGTGTGCTAAGGGATGTCCTGTAGGAGCTATTACAGGAGAAATAAAGAAATCATATGTCATTGATAAGTCAAAATGCATTAAATGTGGTAATTGTATTGAAGGTTGTACATTTAAGGCGATTAGAGTAATTTAAGGAGTTCTTCAATAATATTATTCTCTTTTTCATTATTTATAATATGAAGTTTATAAATTACAGAAAGGATGGTAAAAAAATATGTCAAAATATATGGTTATTGACGGCAATAGGATAGAATTTGATAGAGAAAAAAATATCTTAGATTTAGTTAGAAAAGCAGGAATTGATTTACCAACTCTTTGTTACTATACAGATTTATCAGTTTATGGGGCATGCAGAATGTGTGTGGTCGAGGATGAAAGAGGTAGCATTTTAACATCTTGTTCTACGCCACCAAAAGATATGATGTCAATTAGAACTAATACACCAAAGCTTCAAAAGTATCGTAAGGTAATTTTAGAATTGTTGCTTGCAACACATTGTAGAGATTGCACTATATGTGAAAAGAATAGCAAATGTAAGCTCCAAAAACTGGCATTACGCTTTGGTTTGACAAACATTAGGTTTAAAAGCATTGAGGGAAAAAAAGATTTAGATACATCATCTAAATCAATCATTAGGGATCCAAATAAATGCATTTTATGTGGCGACTGTGTTAGGATGTGCAATGAAATACAAAGTGTAGGAGCAATTGATTTTGCCCATAGAGGTTCAAATATGGTAGTAAGTCCGGCATTTGGGAAAAGTCTTGCAGATACAGATTGTGTGAATTGTGGACAATGTGCTACAGTGTGTCCTACTGGAGCAATAATTATTAGAAGTGATATTAAAAATGTTTGGAAAGCAATATATAACCCTAAGCAGAGGGTTGTAGTACAAGTTGCTCCTGCAGTGCGAGTTGCTTTAGGTGAAGAATTCGGTATAAAATCTGGTGAAAATGTTATGGGGAAAATTGCTGCAGCCATGAGAAGATTGGGATTTGAAAATATTTATGATACTTCTCTAAGTGCTGATTTAACAGTAATTGAAGAATCAAAAGAATTCTTAAAGAAGTTAGAATCGGACGACAATGAGTTTCCACTATTTACTTCCTGTTGTCCGGCATGGGTAAGATATGTAGAAAATAAATATCCAGAATTATTGCCTTATGTATCTAGTTGTAAATCACCAATGGAGATGTTTGGTGCTGTTGTAAAGGCGTATTTCAAAGAAAAAGATTCTTTAGAGGATAGAGAAACAATATCTGTAGCAGTTATGCCATGTACAGCTAAAAAAGCAGAGGCAGCTAGAGAAGAATTTATAAGCGATAATATTCCAGATGTTGATTATGTAATTACTACAGCAGAATTATGTGCAATGATCAAAGAAATTGGAATACAGTTTAATGAAATTGAGGCGGAATCTTCAGATATACCGCTATCTTTATACTCTGGCTCTGGAGTAATATTTGGGGTTACAGGAGGAGTGACGGAAGCTGTTATTCGTGAAGTTATTAAAGATAACGCTCCAAGAATGTTAAAGGATATAGAATTTATAGGCGTTCGAGGTATGAAAGGGGTAAAAATATGTGAACTTCAAGTTAAAGGTAAACCTATTAGAATAGGCATTGTTAGTGGTCTTAGAAATGCAGAAAGTTTAATTGAAAAAATCAAGAGTGGAGAAGAACATTTTGACTTTGTAGAAGTCATGGCATGTCCTGGAGGGTGTATAGCTGGAGCAGGACAACCTTTTGGATTAATGGAAGAGAAAAATGAAAGAGCAAAAGGATTATACAAAGTAGATAAGGCTACACAAATCAAAAGAAGTGAAGAAAATCCAGTTGTTAAATCTTTATATGAAGGAATGTTAAAGGATAAGACAAAGGAATTATTGCATGTTCATTATGGTGAAAGTAAACATTAAAATCTAAACTCGGCAAAAAATTAATATATATTGCAATAATAGATTTAAGTTTAAAAGTTGAGTAATCCAATTACTCAACTAAGTTCAGAATGTACAGACTCAAGCGTAACGTATGCTTATTAAGCATGATTATAAAATATTAACTTGCTACCTTATAATTAAAGCTATACTTCAAATATGAGTATAGCTTTTTAGAATATATAATGATTATAGCTTAATTGTTTTAGGTCCGCTAGTAAAAGAACTAAATGTTACAATTGCATCTTCAAGATAAAATACTTCAAAGATGTTATCATCTAAACTGTACATCTTTTTTAATGATGGAACCGATTCTAACATAGCTGCTTTTGCTTCTGAACTGGAATCAAAAACTGCTTTTCCACTTAAACGAATCCATTCACCTTTAGGAGAAGTTGTAGATAGTTCAACCTTAGGATTTGCAACTAATTGTTCAAAAACAGATTTAGTATTGTTTGTCGTAAAATACAATTTGTTTTCATATTTCATTACTGCACCAAAAGGACGTACTCTTGGTTGATCACCATCCATGGTTGCGACATAGAAGATAGGGTTGCTAAGCAAAAATTCTAATACTTCATTCATCTTAATTGCTCCTTTAATTTTAATATGTTATAATCTCTTTGTACATAATATAGGTTATTACCATAACTTTTTCAAGTAGGATTATTTTAAATACATAGTATCATAAATATACTAAAGGGAGTACATAATGGAGGAAGATTATAATTTATTTGGTAAGTGTCCGTTTGTAACAGCACAAAGAATTATCGCAGGCAAGTGGGCAATAATGATTTTACATACCTTAAGTACAAAAACACTTCGTTTTGGAGAATTACAAAAATTATTACCTGAATTAAAGCAAGCTACATTAACAAAACAGCTTCGTAGTTTGGAGGAATATGGCCTAATAAGACGTCAGGTTTTTCCACAGGTACCACCTAAAGTTGAGTATTCATTAACCGAGATAGGGAAAGAATTTAAATTAGTTTTGGATAGTATATCTATTTGGGGAGAAAAATATATCGAACATATAAAATTAGCTGAGATTTCGCAGAAATAAATATATAATAAATTAAAAGTGCTACAATTTTAAATATTAGATTGTAGCATTTTTAATTTTTTTTGTGATCAATTACCCATCATGTTGTTTTTTAATATTTAGATAATATTAAATGCTATGGTTTTTCTAACAATGATGTTAACTGAAAGTGTAATAACCATAGATATAGTTAATAGGATCTTCAATAATATATTCAATTTGTTTATGTTAATCAAAGTTAAGTGTAGAAATTTTTTGGAACACCATTAGTAGTCCAATTTACTTTGTAAATATTTATTAGTTAAGTCGTATTAAGTGTAACTATGACTATTCAATAAATTAGTATTCATATTTATTAGTCTTTTTGTATATTATTAGTAAGTTTAAGTTTAGAAAAAAGTTTTTCTCTAGGCTGAGATATGAATAGTAATTTAGAAATCACTGTTAACAACATATTGGTATTAAAAATATAGTGAAATTGGATGGTGAAGAATATGGAAAAAAATTTTCATACTGCAAGAGGTTATGAAAATATAAACTTGGCAAGAAAATTGCTTACTCCGTCTATGGAAGATTATTTGGAAATGATTTACAGATGCAGCATGGAAGAAAAAGTTGTTAGGCTAAACAAAATAGCACAAATGTTAAATGTTCGCGATTCATCGGCATCTAAAATGATGAAAAAGTTTGGAGAATTGTCCCTTATAAAGTATGAAAAGTATGGGGTAATAATTCTGACAGAGGAAGGAATAAATATAGGTAGATACTTGTTAGAAAGACACAATATTGTAAAAAAGTTTTTGGAATATTTGGAGTGTAAGCAAGATATTTTAGAAGAAACAGAATTAATTGAGCATATTATTAGCAGCGAAACTATTAAAAATATAGATATGCTCAATATGTTTTTTGCAGAGAATGGAGATATATTAGAAAAATATCGAAATTTTAAAAAGAGAAATAAAGAATAATGACACATATAACTTTGTGATTCTTTATAAAGAATAGAGTACCTTGTAAGTGAAATGGTATACTTTGAGTATTAAGAAGTATTTAGTAAGATAATATAGGATATATTGTAAAAGAATAATATTCTGGAAAAATAAATGGGTAAATAAAGCATACATTATTTATTACATATATTTGTATAATAATAACGGGGTGAGACGTTATTATGGAAATGCAGAAAAATAAACACAAAAAGCTTTTAATAGGCATTATAGTTTCATGTTTTACTTTACTTGCTATATATTTGGGGCTGGCAATATATTTTATGAACCACTTTTATTTTGGTTCTACGGTTAGTTGTATTAATGTTTCAGGTAAGACTATACAAGAAGTTGATGAAGAAATGCCAAATGAAATTGGAAATTATACTTTGAAATTAAAGGAAAGAGGAAATAATGAAGAACAAATTAATGGAAATGATATAAAGCTAGAGTATAATTCAGATGGAAAGGTTAAGGAACTAAAAGATAAGCAAAATCCATTTGAGTGGTTTGTTTCATTATTAGGCACAAATGATTCTAAGATAACGAATGTAGTTACTTATGATGATGAGTTACTAAAAAAGAGCATTGATAATCTTTCATGTTTTAATAGTAATAACGTAAATGAACCACAAAATCCTAGCTTCGAGTATACAGATGATGGGTATAAAATTATTGATGAGGTATATGGTAATAAAATTGATAAGATGGCATTACATGATAGTATTGTGAATGCAATTCTTAATGGGGAAGCAACATTAGATTTAGATGAAGGTGATTGCTACGAAAAACCTCAATATACTTCAAAATCTCAGGAGGTTATTAATACTAAAGATACCATTAATAAATATATATCTTCTAAGATAACTTATAATTTTGGGGATAAGACTGAAGTGATAAATGGATCTATAATAAACAAATGGATTAATGTAAGTAATAATTTAGAAATTACACTTGATGAACATAAAATTAAAGAATATCTAAGTAATATATTAGAAAATTATAATACAGTTGGTAAGGTAAGAAATTTTGTTACATCGTTAGGAACAACTGTACAAGTTAGTGGAGGAGATTATGGTTGGTTAATTAATAATGATGAAGAAGTAAAGGAATTAATTTCAAGTATAAAAGAAGGACAATCTGTAACAAAGGAACCTAAATATACACAATCAGCAATGTCCCCTGGTGGCAATGACATTGGAAAAACTTATGTAGAAGTAAATATGAGCAAGCAGCACGTATGGTTTTATAAGAATGGTTCTCTAATAGTAGATGGAGATGTAGTTACAGGAAATGTAAGTAATAATACTTCAACACCTACTGGAGTATATTCATTAAAATACAAGCAAAGAGATGCTACATTAAAAGGGCAAGGGTATAGCAGTCCGGTTAATTTTTGGATGCCGTTTAATGGAGGAATAGGAATTCATGATGCAAGCTGGAGATCAGTATTCGGTGGAAGAATTTATTTGACAAATGGTTCTCATGGGTGCGTGAATGCTCCATATTATTTGGCTAATACTATATTTAATAATATTGATGAGAAGACTCCGGTTGTTTGTTATTATTAAGCTATTATAGAGTTATTAATGGAAGAGTTACTAAACTAATGTTAAAAATAAGATCAGCTTTTAGCTGGTCTTTTGTAGTTATTAGAATAATATATTTAACTATAGTGATTTTGTTTAAAGGAGTGGGCTTTATTTGCCTAGAGAAACAAATTTTATTCAACCAGATAATCCAACTGATGAAGAAAGGCATGAAATGTTAAGGATGACATTAGAGGAAGCGAATCGTATTGAAGACTTCAATAATATAGTTGAATTATTAAGTCCACCAAAAGATATTACAACAATTTTACCTCCTGGAAGTTGTAAAGGGCTTAAGGTTGGTATAATAGGTGGAGGTATTGCAGGTTTAGCTTCAGCCTTTGAACTTAGAAAACTAGGTTTTGATATTACTGTTTTTGAAACAGAAGAGAAAAGAATTGGAGGGCGAGTTTACACCTACTATTTTGACGAGGAGAAAAGATTTTATGGTGAATTTGGCGCTATGCGTACACCAGTAGGTCATGAAACAACATGGCATTATATAAATACTTTTGGTATAAAAACAAGGCCATTTATTCAAAATAATAAAAATGCATTATTTTATATAAGACATAAGCGTGCGCGAAATGATCCTCAGGGCAAAAGTGTAATGGAAAATATATACCCGGAATTTAAATTGACTGAGAGGGAAAGAAATACTCCATGGCAGAAACTAATTGGAGATGCACTAGCAAGCAATTTATTAAAAATACCCCCTTCTATAAGAAAGGAATTATTAGAGGTAAAAGAAAATTATTCAGATATAATTAAATATGTTGGTAGCCTCGGAATAAGGGAAGTACTTGAAAAGATGGGATTAAGTGAAGGAGCGATAGAACTAATTTCGGGAGTCGCACCTTTTTTAGGTTCATTCTATTATAATAGTTACTCTGAAAATTTAATTGAAGAATATACTGTAGATTATGCATATAGGTATGAAATTGTTGATGGAGCAGTAAATTTACCACTAGCTTTTTATGATTCATTAATGTCAAAAAAACCAAAGGAATACAATAATATTAGGGATGAAGACTTGGGAAAAATATCTTGGGAAAGTGGAAAGACAGTGAAAAGCATATATAAAATTAATGATATAGAGGATAAAGTAGTGCTAGAATATGAAGATGAGAAGTCTTCTAAGCTTTACAGTCAAACTTTTGATTTTGTTATTTGTGCAATACCTTTCTCAAGTCTTAGGAATGTGAATGTATTTCCTATGTTTAGTACTGAAAAAATGCAGTCAATAAGGGAAGTTTTTTATACATCATCTCAAAAAACTCTTTTTATGTGTAACGAACGTTTTTGGGAAAAAGGAAACGCTAATGAGAAGATAGTTGGTGGAGGATCTAATACTGATTTACCAATTCAAACTATATGGTATCCTAGTCATAATTTTAGTACCAGCGATGGTGGGGCGATAAAAAATAATATGAGTGTTTCTGTTGGGAGAAAAAGAAGTGCTAGGGATGATCAAGGGGTTTTGTTGGCGTCATATAATTTAGGCTTAGATGGAATACGCGTAGGAAGCTTAGATGATAATGCACGATTTGAATTGATTAAAAGGCAAGTTGAGGATGTCCAGGGTCTTCCACGAGGATATCTTGATTATGTAGTAGAAGATCATAAAACTGTTGACTGGGATAGGGAAAAAGGATTTTATGGAGCATTTTGCTACTTTATGCCTCAGCAGCAAAAACTTTTTTCTAATGCGATGGTAAAGCCAGAATATAATAATAGAGTATATTTTGCAGGAGAACATGTTTCGTTAACGCATGGATGGATAGAGGGTTCTGTAAGTACTGCGATGAAAGCTGCAAATAAATTAGCAGAGTACTGTAAAAGTATGTGAGAGTGAGCTACCCTTAAATAGAAATGCATTTTCTATTTATGGTGGCTTTTTTTGGTGAAAAATTATATATTAATAATTTAGATTTTTTAGTATAATAGTAGCGAAGGGAGTAGATATAATGAGAAAAAGAAGAAATAAAAGTAGTAACAAGGTTATACCAGGGGTTATAATTTCTCTCTGTACTTTGGGTGCTATATATTTAGGTATGTCATTATATTCTATTAATCATTTTCACTTTGGAACCGTAATTGATGGGGTTAATGTTGGCGGGCAGACCGTTGAGGGAGCAGAAGAAAAGCTAGCTTCCCAAATGCAATCATATGCATTGGAATTAGACGAAAGAGGAGATGTAAAAGAACAAATTAAAGCTAGTGATATTGGATTAAAATATAATTCTGATAAAATCAAAGAATTAAAGAATAATCAAAGTTCATTTGCTTGGCCTAGTACATTTTTTAAGAAAAATAATTCTGAAGCATCCCAGATAATTATGTATGATGAAGAACAACTAAACCAAACACTAAATAAGCTTTCTTGTGTTAGTAACAAGAAGATAACCCAACCACAAAATGCTAGCCTAAATTATAAAGATGGAGAATACGAGATAGTAGATGAAGTTTTAGGAAATAAGATAAATAAAGATGCTTTACATGATAATGTAGCTAATGCGATCCTTGATGGGAAAACATCAATAGATTTAGATTCAAGCAATTGTTATGAAAATCCTAAATACACTTCAAAGTCAGATGAAGTAACTGCAGCGAGAGATACACTTAATAAATACATAGGATTAAAAATTACGTATGATTCAAATGGCAAAAAAGAAGTTTTGGATGGATCTACTATACATAACTGGCTTGGAGTAGATGACAATATGCAAGTTACAATCAATGAAGATAAAGTTCGGAATTATGTATATAAAATATCTAGCATTTATAATACTTTTGGTAGCACAAGAGATTTTGTTACAGCAACAAAAAAAACAGTACAAGTGAGTGGCGGTAATTATGGATGGATTGTTGATAACTCTAAAGAAGTAAAAGATTTAATAGAAATTATAAAGAATGGACAAGATGTGACAAAGGAACCAAAATATGCACAAAATGCATTTGTAAAAGGAACTAACGATATAGGGAATACTTATGTAGAAGTTAATGTTACTAAGCAGCATGTATGGTTTTATAAAAATGGAGCTCTAGTTGTTGATGATGATGTTGTTACAGGAAATGTAAGTAATAATACAGGTACACCAGTAGGTACATATGTTCTAAATTACAAAGAGAAAAATGCAACATTAAAGGGTGAAGATTATAGTTCACCAGTTGATTATTGGATGCCTTTTAATGGAAATGTAGGTATTCATGATGCTAGTTGGAGAAATGGAGTGTTTGGTAAGCAGATATATTTAACAAGCGGTTCACATGGATGCGTAAATTCACCTTATAATTTAGCAAAAACAATATTTGAAAATATTGAGCCGGGAACTCCAATTATAGTATATACTGAATAATGTACTATTTAATTTATATTTGTTAATAAAATTGTAATATTATTGAAATAGTATAAATAAGTAAAGTTATGCTAATATAAAAGCAGGTTTATAGATTAAAAATCTTGAACCTGCTTTTAATTTTAACATTAGAGAAGGTGTATATTATGGATATAAAAATTCTTGTAGCTGAAGATGACAATATATTTCGTGATTTAGTATGTGATATAGTGAGAAAAGAAGGGTACATGCCTATAGAAGCGTGTGATGGGGAAGAAGCTATTAATATGTTTTTTAATAATAATGATATTGATTTGGTCATATTAGATGTAATGATGCCAGTGTACGATGGGTGGGAGGTTCTTAAAGAAATAAGAGAAAAATCTGAAGTGCCAATAATTATGCTGACAGCATTAGGAGATGAAAAACATGAAGTGTTAGGGCTTAAAAAAGGTGCGGATGATTACATTGGAAAACCGTTTAGCTATGAGATATTCGTTGCACGCTTGAATAACATCGTAAAGAAAGTAAAGAAGAAATTCTCAGACGAAATAGCTGTAGGAAACTTAAGGATATATCAAAGAACTCATAAAGTAGTGATTGATGATGAAGAAATTAAATTAAATCCAAAAGAATATAATCTTTTACTGTATTTAGTTGGAAATGTTAATACAGTTCTAAGCAGAGAGCAGATATTGGATAAAGTATGGGGATATAATTTTGATGGTGATATAAGAACTATAGATACGCATATAAAAACTTTAAGGGCTAAACTTTCGGAACAAGGAGATTGGATAAAAACTATAAGAGGAAGTGGATACATGTTTGAGGTAGAAAAATATGAAAACAATTAAGACAAAATTATTTTATATATTTATGGTTCTTATGATTTCATTAGTTTTAGGTGGGATAATTTTAAATTCAGTTTTCCTAGAATCATATTATATTTATAAAAATAAGGGAGCCTTAGTGTCAGTAAGTCAGAAAATTAAGGATGAATATATGGAAGGTGAAAAAGACAATTATCAATATGCAGACACAATACAAAGTGTTGATAACATTAATACAATAATTGTTGATAATAATTATGATATAAAATACAATTCTATTCATCCTAAATCAAATGATGAAGAAAAACGTCTATCCAAGGAGATTAAACAAACTATTATAGAAAATGAAAAAAGACTTTCGAAAAAGTATGTTTACTATATTGATGAGAAAAATAATGATCAAAGGACAAAATTAGTATTTGTTTCACAAATTGAGAATGGAGATTTTATTATTCTAAAGAAGTCTTTTAAGAGTATTCATGAGAGCGTAGTAATTGCAAATCAATTTTATATATTGGCAGGACTTATAGTAATGCTTATTGGTGCTATATTTATTATTATTTTCTCTAATAAAATAACAAAGCCAATTATAGAAATGAGTAAAATTGCTGAAAATATATCTAATCTTAAATTTGACAAGGTTGTTGATATAGATTCGAAAGATGAAATAGGAAGGCTAGGAAATAGTATAAATAAGATTTCTGACAAGCTTAACAAAAGTATAGATGAGCTTAAGCAAGATGTGGAACGTAAGAAAGAACTTGTAAGGAATATGTCCCACGAATTAAAGACACCAATTGGGATTATTAAAGGTTATGCGGAAGGGCTTAAATTTGGAGTGGCTAATGATAAGGAAACAATGGATAAGTATTGCTATATATTAGTTGAAGAATGTGATAGAATGGATAGGCTGGTTAAAGAACTTTTACATTATTCTATGATAGAAGGTGGGATGATTAGTCTAAATGTTATATCATTTGATGTTAATGAATTTCTATGCAAAATTGTAGAACGATTTAAACCAGCAATCGATGAAAAAAATATTACATTTACCTTAGATTGCATGAAAGATTGTAAAATCCATGCTGATAGAGATCTGCTTGAGAAAGCTGTAAACAATTTTATTACGAATGCCATTGATCATGTGAAAGGCAGAAGAATTATTAATATAATTGCCAAGAAAGAAGAAAATAAAATAAAGATAGGTGTTTTCAATACTGGTGATAATATACGTAAGGAAGAAATAGATAAACTTTGGGATGTATGCTATAAAGTTGACAAGTCAAGATCGAGGAAGTATGGAGGTCATGGCATAGGTCTGTCATTAGTAAGATTGATTGCACACCTTCATGGTGGAATTACTACAGTGAAAAATATGGAAGAAGGAGTATTTTTCTATTTGGAAATACCTGAATAGATTTTCAAATATAAGTTTCTCTCTACTAGCATTTGTAAATATTGTTGTTTTTCAAAATTAAGTAACTAATTGAGTTTTGATATATTTTTACCCTAAATAAAGAAAAGATTAAAGTCATGCATAAATATATATGCATGACTTTTTTGAGTAAGGTATAGTTATATTTAAATTACATGTAAATTGCTAAGATATTTTAGCAAAAAGTGTATACGATTTCGAAAAAAATGTATAAATTCATGGAATAATATTCTTGATAACAAGGACAATCTATTGTATAATACATACTGTTAGTATGCGAACAATATGTATAAAAATAATTCGTACATGGAGGGTTAATATGAAAAAGACTATGTTAGTTTGTTTAGTTGTAGCACTAATGTTAAGTGGTTGCGGTTCGACTAATAACGGAAATACAAGCAATAATTCAAAAACTGCTGAAACTACTTCAGAGCAAGCTAAAAATAAATACATAATGGCTGGAAAAATAGAAGCAAATGATCAAGCGAATATAGCTTCAAAAATTTCAGCAAGAGTTTCAGAAGTACTAGTTGATGTTGGGTCAAAAGTAAATGCAGGTGATACTATAGTTAAATTAGATACTCAAGACTTGCAAGCACAAGTGAATCAAGCACAGGCAGCAGTTGATACTGCAAATGCAACGTTAACTAACGCTATGAATTCTACACGTCCAGAACAAATATCACAAGCTCAAGCAACTTTAGATAGTGCAAATGAAGCTTATGATGTTGCTAAGAAAAACTATGATCGTACTAAAGCTTTGGTTGATGCGGGAGCAAATACTCAGCAACAACTTGAAGCTGCACATCAACAGCTTACAACTGCAGAGTCACAACAGAAATCTGCACAAGAGCAACTAAACATGCTTAATAATGGAGCAACACAAACAAGTATAGATGTTTATAAAGCTCAAGTGGCACAAGCAGAAGCTGCTTTAAAAACTGCACAAACAACATTAAATAATGGAACTCTTACAGCACCGATTTCGGGTGTAGTAAATGCCAAAAGCATTAATGTAGGTGAGATGGCATCTCCAGGTGCAACTCTTGTTTCAATATCTAATCCAGATGCTTTAGTGGTAAATGCATATGCACCTTTAGATATTGCAGGTCAGCTTCAAGAAGGACAAGATGTAGTAGTTAAAGTATCAGAAGTAGATAATGTTGAATTTGACGGAAAGATAACTGTAATAAATTCAAAACTAAATTCACAAAGTAGAAATATTTTGGTTAAAGTTAGTTTATCAGACCCAAATTCACAATTAAAGCCTGGTATGTTTGCTGAAATTGGATTAAAGGAATAAGGGAAGAGGTGACTTGAATATGAAAGGAAAGCGTAAAATATTAATTATTGGAATATTGTTGGTAATTGTGGTAGCATTGGGTAGTATAGGATTCTACTATTGGTATGAAAATGCATACTATGTTTCAACTGAAGATGCAAGAGTTAATGCAGATTTTGTTAGTGTAACTCCACAAATTTCTGGTAAATTACTAGAGCTTAATGTTGATGAAGGAGAGAAAGTAACAAAAAATGAAATACTAGCGCGTCAAGAAATGAATAATCTTCCAGACACAAGTGTAGAACAATCTTTAGTAAGAGCACCTATTGATGGAATTGTAGTAAAGAAGCAGGGAACTGTTGGAGAACTTTTATCAACGGGTCAAACTTTAATTACGTTAGTAGATCCAACTAAACTCTATATTTCTGCTAACATAGAAGAAACAAAACTTGAAAAAGTAAAAGTTGGACAACCGGTTGATATTACTATTGATGAATATGATTCACAAAAGTTTGGTGGAAAAGTAAAAACAATAGGGGAAATATCTAATTCTGCTATATCATTATTACCATCATCAACAAGTGGGACCTTTACTAAAGTAGTTCAAAGGGTACCTATAAAAATTGAACTTGATAATTTCGATAGTAAAATTCTTCCAGGAACTAATGCTGTTATTAAGATTCATATTAAATAATGAGGTGATATAATGGAAGAGAATAATAACGAATCATTAGCAAGTAGTTGGTTAGCATTAGGTGTAGTTATAATAGGTACTTTTATGTCTATACTTGATAGTAGTATAGTAAATATTGCTCTTCCTAAAATGATGGCTGTTTTTGGAGTATCTTTAGATGATATAAAGTGGGTGTTAACATCTTATACATTGGCACTTGGTGCGATTATACCACTTACTGGATATTTGCAGGAAATTTTAGGAGCTAAAAGAATATATGTATTTGCTTTAGCGATGTTTACGGTCGGGTCTATGTTATGCGGTCTTTCTTGGAGCAATACAAGTATGATAGCATTTCGTGTTCTCCAAGCTATTGGAGGAGGAATGATAATGCCAGTAGGAATGTCAATAATATATCAAATATTTCCTCGAGAAAAGATTGGATTAGCACTTGGATTTTGGGGAATAGCTGCGATGGCAGCACCTGCAATAGGACCTACTTTAGGTGGATATATTATCGAAAAAATGGACTGGAGACTTATTTTCAATGTTAATGTTCCAGTAGGGATAGTGGGAGTAATATTGGCTTTGATTTTATTAAAGGGCACAGAAAGGAAACCTTTTAAATCATTTGATATAGTTGGATTTTTGTCTTCTACTGTAGGGCTAGTAAGTATACTATATGTTCTAGGTGAAGGCTCGTCAATTGATTGGTCGAAACTTGAAAATCCAATTCTGATGACCCTTGGATGTTTAAGTCTTGTATTATTTATAGTAAATGAATTAACTCATCCGGATCCATTATTAGATTTAAGAATTTTTAAATTATTTGATTTTACAATTAGTCAAATTATAACTAGTGTATTAACTCTGGCAATGATGGGTGGTGTTTACGTATTACCATTATTTTTACAGAATATAAGAGGATATACACCTATGGAAGCCGGATTAATAATGTTGCCGGGAGCTCTGGTAATGGGAATTATGATGCCTCTTAGCGGTAATTTATTAAATAAAGTTGGCGTAAAAGCACTGGTTATACCTGGACTTATAATACTTGCAGGCGCTTCATATGAACTTGCAACAGCTATAAACATGAATTCGAGTAAAGACTATATCATACTTGTTAATTGTATAAGGTCCATTGGAATAGGATTGAGTATGATGCCGATTAGTACT
The DNA here is from genome assembly GCF_000621745.1 of Clostridium beijerinckii HUN142. Lineage (GTDB taxonomy): Bacteria > Bacillota > Clostridia > Clostridiales > Clostridiaceae > Clostridium > Clostridium beijerinckii_A. Next base: position 502,098 of record NZ_KK211335.1, read on the forward strand.
ACCGGGATGAACGTTGTTCCAGCACATTTAATTAGTAGAGCATCAGCTCTTTCAAATACCTTAAGACAGGTGGCTGGTTCAGTTAGTGTTACTTTAATGTCTACTCTTATACAAGGAAGAAATGATTATAATTATGCAAAGTTATCAGAACAAATTAATGTATATAATCCAACTTCTAATAGCACAATAAGTACATTAACTAAAGCATTTATGGGAATGGGAATGGATACAAATACTGCTAGAGCTTCTGCAGTATCTTATATAGTAAAGATAATTCAAGGCCAAGCTTATGTAGATGCTATGTCATATTCAGTTATAGTAACTGTTGTTATAGTATTCGTGACTATATTTTTAGCTTTATTTATGGGTGGAAAGAAAGCGCCTAAAAAAGAAAATAAAGAAGGTGAAAAAAATGAACCGACAGGAGGGGCCCTCATCGCCGAATAATGAATTATATCAAAAACAAGCAGATGAGATTATTGATGTATTTAAGAATATTAAGAAGACATTGAATTGTAGGTTTGAAAAGATCGCAAAAGATTGCGGATTTACAGCACCTCAATTAAATGTTATATTTCATTTATATATGATGCCATCGATAACCCTAAATGAATTAAGTGATCATATGGGATTAACTAAAAGTACAGTTTCAGGAATAGTTGATCGTCTCGAAAAACAAGGAGTTGTGACAAGAGAAATACCAAAGGAAAATCGTAGAATTGTAAGGCTGTCAATTTCAGAGGAATTTAGGAAAAACAATGATATTTGCAAAATGAAAAAAGAGTTTATATCAAATCTTATACTAAATTCTATAAAAAATACAGATCCGGAAGAAGTAGAAAAAATAATTTATGGATTAAAACAATTCAGCATATTAGTGAATGATAATTAAAAAATGGGAAAGCACTTTATTCATATAAAACTGTTTCAGGACAGTATTTATGAATGGAGTGTTTTTTTATAAAAGTTACAAAAAGTTAAAGTATAACTAATTTAAAAATTTTTTTATTTGGTTTAGAATTCTTTTTAGGATTAATGCTCATGGCAACTTTAAGATGATGAGTGCTAAAAGTTTAGTATTTAGCATACCTGAGATTTCATTATTTTTCTTTAAGAAGATAATTGAGATATATCAATCTGATAGATTTAAAGAAAAAATTATTTGTAGATTTTAATCAAGTTAGCAATATAATTAAATAAAAGCTGATTTTGTCGAAAATATATACAAAGGCAAAAGTATAGTATATTATTTTAATATAAAAATTAAAATAATATAAGTGGGAGAGAAAAGTTTATGTCTGAAAAAAACAACAAAAAGATTGTTTGGTATACCTTAGCATTTATGGCTTTTTCGACTGTTTGGGGTTTTGGAAACGTTATTAATGGATTTTCTGAGTATAATGGTCTTAAGTCAATTGTATCTTGGATACTGATTTTTGCTATTTATTTCGTGCCGTATGCACTGATGGTAGGAGAGTTGGGATCAGCGTTTAAAGAATTTGGTGGTGGTGTCAGTTCGTGGATTAACGAAACCATAAGTCCTAGAGTTGCCTATTATGCAGGATGGACATACTGGATTGTTCATATGCCTTATATTTCACAAAAGCCATCAAACTTTATGATAGCAACAAGTTGGGCTATATTTCAAGATAAAAGAATTAGCAGTATGGATACAAAGTTACTACAAGTAACATGTTTGGTAATTTTTTTAGTTGGACTTTATATAGCTTCTAAAGGATTAAATCCGTTAAAAAAATTGTCTACACTTGCAGGAACATCAATGTTTGTAATGTCAATTTTGTTTATTATTTTAATGGTAGCTGCACCTGCTATTACTAATGCGCATTTAAATTCTATCGATTGGTCTATAAAAACGTTTATGCCTGCATTTGATATGAAGTTTTTTACAGGTCTATCTATATTAATTTTTGCAGTTGGCGGTTGTGAAAAGATTTCACCGTATGTAAACGAAATGGATGATCCTGAAAAGGGATTCTCAAAAGGGATGATTGCATTAGCTATTATGGTAGCTGTATGTGCAATTTTAGGAACAATTTCTCTTGGAATGATGTTTGATTCAAGTAATGTGCCTAAAGATTTAATGACAAATGGAGCATACTATGCATTCCAGAAGTTAGGAGAATACTATCATCTAGGTAATTTATTTGTTGTGGTTTATGCTATTACTAACATGATTGGACAGTTTGCGGTATTAATTATATCTATTGATGCACCTTTACGTATGTTACTTGATAGTGCGGATAAGAATTTTATTCCTGAAAAAATGTTTATAAAAAATAAATATGGCACATATAAAAATGGCCATAAATTAATTTTAATAATTGTTTCAATTTTAATAATAGTTCCAGCCTTTGGTATTGGGAATGTAGACGAGCTAGTGAAATGGCTAGTGAAATTAAATGCCGTGTGTATGCCACTTCGTTATTTATGGGTATTTGCTGCTTATATTGCATTGAAAAAAGCAGGAGAAAAATTCAAGCCAGAATATCGATTTGTAAAAAACAGAACTGTTGGTATGATAATTGGAGCATGGTGTTTCGTATTTACTGCTTTTGCATGTATTAGTGGTATGTATACAGCTAATAAATTTCAATTAGTGCTCAATATTATAACTCCTTTTGTATTACTTGGGTTAGGATTTATAATGCCGTATTTTGCACGGAAGAACAATAATTAATTATATAATTGAAATATTTGGCTCTAAGTGATATAGCTTAGGGCTATTTTTTATAAAAGAAGATGTTAAGTAATCAGAAATTTTGAGGAATTTTTAATAACGGAGAATCAACAAGCTGCGGTAAATAGAAAATTTAAAGGTTTAATAAGTGATTATAGAAAGTGTATAGAATTTCAAAAAAGAAAGCTGATGAATTTAAAAATATATTTAAAAAGTCTTTAAAATTGATAAAATTTTCAGTATTATAATAAGTGAATGCTAACATTTTAATTATCCTCCATGGTATTTAGCCTGCTTAATAGCAAGTATGACTTGGAGGATAAAACTTGTTTGTTTAAAGATTAAATAATACAGCGTGCTAGATTGGCAAGATTAGAAAATACTTTTGGAAAGTACTTTTAAGCTGTAAGATATTAGCATTGGGAGGAAATATGTCAGATATTAAAGAGTTGAGTTTTAATGATACAAGTAGTTCAACAAAATCACTAGGAGAGCAAACTTCAGAAAGAATTGTGCAGCTTATTATAGATAATGATTGGAAAGCTGGAGATAAATTGCCTAATGAATATGATCTTGCAAGTAGTCTTAATGTAGGAAGAAGTACTATAAGGGAAGCTATAAAGGCTTTGGTTTCACGAAATGTTCTGGAAATTAGACGTGGAGCTGGAACTTTTATTTCTGAGAAATGTGGAATTGCTGATGATCCGCTAGGATTAACATTTGTAAAAGATAAATATAAATTAGCCCTTGATTTATTGGAAGTAAGATTTATGATAGAGCCGGCAATAGCATCTATAGCTGCTACAAAAGCTACTGATGAAGAAATTGAACGAATGTCTAACTTGTGTGACGAAATAGAAAGCCTTATCTTGAAAAATGAACCATATCTAGAGAAAGATATAGAATTTCATACTGCAATAGCTAAGAGTAGCAAGAATTTGGTTATGGTTAATTTAATTCCAATAATTAATAGATCTATTACTATATTTATTGATATTACAAATAGAAAATTACGTAGTGAAACAATAGAGACGCATAGGGAAATTTTTAATTCAATTAAGGAACATAATGCTAGCGGAGCGCATGATGCAATGCTCTTACATTTAGTATATAATCGAAGAAATATCAGAAGCATTATAACGAAGGAAAAAAATTATTAATTATTTGGCATAGATAAAATACATCTGTTCTTATTTAAAGAGGAGATGTATTTTTATTTATATCCTAAATACATCAGATGAATGTAAGCGTTAAATATGTTTTTTAATAGATGTTTACGGATTTTTACTTATAAAATTAAAAAAATTGACAAATACATCGGATGTGATATTATAAATACATCAGATGTATTTGAACGATATTAAATAATAATTAAGGAGAGAAGCAGTATGATTAGTCAAGAAGTAAGAAAAATTGCTCCAGAGATGGATCCACTTCGAAGAGGAATGGGGTGGACGACAGAAGATTTGGCGAAGCCACAAATTATAGTAGAAAGCACATTTGGAGATAGTCACCCAGGGAGTGCTCATCTCTTGAAATTTTCTGACAAAGCAGTTGAGGGAATTACACAATCAGGTGGGAAAGGTGCTAGATATTTTGCAACAGATATTTGTGATGGAATGTCACAAGGACATGACGGAATAAACTATTCTTTAGCGTCTAGAGATATATTAACATCATTAATAGAAATACATGCTAATGCAACACCATTTGATGGAGGTGTATTTATTTCAAGTTGTGATAAAGCAGTTCCATCACATCTTATGTCAATTGGAAGATTAAACATACCAGCTATTATGGTCACAGGAGGTGTAATGGAGGCTGGTCCTGATTTATTGACACTAGAACAAATAGGCGCGTATAGTGCAATGTGCCAACGTGGTGAAATCTCAGAAGAAAAATTAACTTTTTATAAAGAAAATGCATGTCCGTCTTGTGGAGCGTGTTCATTTATGGGAACAGCAGCTACAATGCAAGTAATGGCAGAATCTCTTGGATTAATGCTTCCAGGTAGTTCGTTAATGCCAGCAACATGTGGAGATTTAGAAGAAGTGGCTTTAAAAGCCGGTAGACAAGCTGTTGAACTAACTAAAATGAATCTTCGCCCAAAAGATATTGTTACAATCAAATCTTTTGAAAATGCTATATTAGTACACGCAGCTATATCAGGGTCGACTAATTCGCTATTACATTTACCTGCTATAGCTCATGAATTTGGATTATATGTTGATGAAGAGACTTTTGATAGAATACACAAAGATGCACATTACTTACTAAACATACGACCTGCTGGAAAATGGCCTGCACAATATTTTTATTACGCAGGTGGTGTGCCAGCAATAATGGAAGAGCTAAAGCATTTGCTTCATTTGGATGTGATGACTGTAACAGGTAAAACTTTAGGTGAAAACTTAGAAGAATTAAAAACTAATGGATATTATGAGAAGTGCAATGAGTATCTTGAAAAAGTGGGATTAAAAAAAGAAGATGTTATTCGTCCATTTAATAATGCTATTGGTACTAATGGTTCTGTATCGATATTAAAGGGAAATATAGCACCAGAAGGTGCGGTAGTAAAACATTCCGCTGTTCCTAAAGAAATGCATGAGGCCATACTAAAAGCAAAACCTTTTGATAGTGAAGAAGAAGCTATTGATGCAGTCTTAAAAAAAGTAATTCGTCCAGGGGATGCAGTTATTATAAGATATGAAGGGCCAAAAGGTAGTGGAATGCCAGAGATGTTCTATACAACAGAGGCAATTTCTTCAGATGAAGAATTATCGGCAAGTATAGCATTAATAACAGATGGTAGATTCTCGGGAGCTTCTAAAGGACCAGCAATTGGACATGTATCACCTGAAGCAGCAGTAGGGGGACCGATTGCACTAATTGAAGAAGATGATTTGATTGAAATTAGTATTCCTAAAAGAGTATTACAGATCGTTGGTATAAAGGGAAAAAAATGCAGTAAAGAAGAAGTGGAGAAAGTCTTTGAAGACCGTAGAAAGAATTGGAAACCACGAAAATCAAAATACGAGTCCGGAATTCTAAAGATTTTTTCAGAACATGCAGTATCACCAATGAAAGGCGGATATATGAAATAGATTAAAAAGGGGAAAGGAAAACTATTTATTATGTAATATATAGATTAAAATCTTTCCACATTAAGTGATATTTTTATTTAAGTTGAGCCTGTAAAGATAATATAAAGTAAGGGGTATAAAATGAAATTGATAATATAACACAGAAGATACTGTCAGAAGTATAATGGTGATTATGGATTTGATTGGATTGATTGTGCATTATAGTTAATTTTGTTAAATGGACTTTTTTAACACATATAAAATATTAAAAAGGAAAGAATAATTCACGTACTAGTGAATTATTCTTTCCTTTGTTATGTTGTATTTAAAAGATATATTGTATCAAATAATGAAAATAATGAGCTGTGGGAAAAAATAAAAACATGTTGTTGTTTTTATGATATAGTATTAGATACTAGGTGTATAAATAGAATAGAGGAAATATTAAAAAGTTAAAATATACTGAAATTTAAAATATGTTTGAAGGCGGTACCTGAGAGTAAAGTGAATTGTATTGAATTACGGAAGAAGTTTTTTGAAACGGCAATATTCCTGTGACAGAACGAGGAGAGACATGTGAAAAAGATGATGAAATACATATATGGATTTATTATATAATACTAACAGCACGTTTTTGCATAATGCCATGAATTTGTATTAGCGTTAAAAAATACATACTTCAATAATAGTAAATGGAATTTTAAAGTGATATAATTTTGAAAAAGAACTATTGTCAAATGATATGTTATAGCAATTTGGGAGGAAATCTATTATGGAGAAAAGACTTTATCTATCAGCAACAGATAAAAAGTTAGCAGGTGTATGCGGTGGAATAGCTGAATACTTTGGACTTGATTCAACATTAGTCAGAATTGTATAGGCAATTTTGATTGTTTTTGCAGGATCGGGGCTACTCTTATATATAATTTGTGCATTAATAATACCAAAGCAACCATGATAATAATCAAAAGAAAAATTTAATTTAAGAAAATGTATGAGTAAGCAATTTTAATAAAATAATAACTACCTAACGTGGAGGAAACAAATGGATAAAATAAATAGCTTGATAAAGAATACGCAACTACATTTAACAACCAATACTATAGTTTTAATAATAGTGGCAATTATTGCCCTTTATATATTAATTAAAGCAATAGCAGGCATTATAAGAATAGCAGCTCTTATAGGCGTGTGCTGGTTTATATTGATGTCTATTCAAAGTACAAATCTTATTAATATACCAGTTATAAGAGAAGCTTATACAACCGTGGAGAAAATAATTCCATCAAAAGAATTATGGACAGAAGCTTTGGATAAAGCAGGTAAAATAAATAAAGTAGTTAATGATTTAAAATGATAAATGTTTTTTTATTCTTTTATCATGGGAAAGCTAATTTAAAAATATAAAAATTAACATTGTAATAAATTAAAAATACTTTTAGGGAGTGAAGTGCATGAAGACATCAACTCATAGAATAGCGATTCCTTCTATTTTAGAGGTAGGAAAAGGAAATATAAATAATGTAGGTAATTTGATTAAGAAAGCTATGTTTAAAAATGTTTTAATATGCTTTGGTGAAGGCCTAGAGGAATTATTTGGAGATTCTATACGCAACTCTTTAAAAGAAGCCAATATAGTTATCTCGCGAATAGAAACTATATCAGATATAAGTTTCGAAAAAATTAGTATAAAAGCTTTTGAAATATCAAATGACGTAGAAGCTTTAATTGGAGTCGGTGGAGGAAAGGCTATAGATGCTGTTAAGTATATGAGTTTTTTGAGGAAGTTACCATTTGTTAGTATTCCAACGTCAACTTCTAATGATGGTTTTTCAAGTGCAGGTGCATCTCTTTTAGTTAATGGCAGGCGGATGTCTCTGCCGGCTAAAACTCCTTATGGAATAATTGTAGATATCGATGTTATTAAGAGTGCACCGGATAAATTTATATATTCAGGAATAGGTGATTTAGTTTCAAATATTACTGCATTATATGACTGGAAATTTGAAGAAGAAAGTGGAAAAGTAATTATTGATGATTTTGCTACTATGATTTCTAAGAAGGCGGTTAATAGTTTTATACGAACTGAGTTTAATAACATTAAAGATGATTTGTTTTTAAAAGAATTGGTAGATTCATTAATCCTGAATGGTATTTCGATGGAGATAGCAGGCAATAGTTCGCCAGCTTCAGGATCAGAACATCTAATATCTCATGCATTAGACAAATTTTTAGAAGTACCTCAGCTTCATGGAATACAGGTTGGAATTGCAACATATATCATGGCAAAAGTACAAAATCATAGATTCGAAAGAATATCTAAGATATTAAAAGAAACAAACTTTTTTGAGCATGTAAAAACTTTAGAAATGAAAAAGAAAGATTATAAGAAAGCCATTGATATGGCTCCATCAATAAAGCCTAATAGGTATACGTATATTCACGTAGATGAGAATAGAATTCATGCTAAAAAAATTATAGATGAGGATGAAATTTTAAACTATGTATTGATATAATTTTTTCTTGAAAAGGATGAAATATAAAGAAAATAAATAGAGATTAGGTATATGAAAGGTATATAGAAGCAATGATAAAATTTGAATAAAAAAGTGTCTCGGGGTAATACTAGATTTAGAGTTAGTATGATTCTAAATGAGGAGGAACTTTTAATGGAAAAATTAAAAAAAGGTGAGCATGAAAAAGCTATGGAAAAAGCAAAAGAGATGCTTGATAAAGGATGCGGGATGGGAGATATATTGGAAGAAACAAAACTAAGTGAAGAAAATGTAATGAAGGCAAAAAGAAAGTGGGAAGATCAATCTTAATATTTATTTTTAAATGATAAATTAATTATATGTATTATTTATAACTACAAATTAAGCAACTAAAATAAATGCTTAGTTAGTAGTTATATTTTTTTTATAGCTTATTGGATATTTACATATAAGACTCATGTAATAATTATAAAGCAGTATGTATAGAGTTTTATGATGAGTGAGTAAAGTATTTATTAATAAACAAAGAAAAAGTGTGAATAAATATTCATTTTAATTGAATATGGTGTATAATATAGTTATAAATAAAGAAATTGGGGAAGAAATATGAATAATATTACATATAAATTTATAAATTATAAAAATGAAGAATTTAAAGAAGTATCGGAATTAAGATTTAGAATACTTTTTCAGCCATATAGTAAAATTGATAAATATGATTATGATGAATTGGATTGTAATAGCATACATCTGGTGGCACTAAATGAAGGATCAGTTGTTGGTTATTCAAGAATGACTAGCTTTAATGGGGTGGGGAAAATAACTAATGTAGTTGTTAATCAAAAATATATTGGTGGAGGGATTGGGATTGAAATGTTAAGAATGCATAAAATTAAGGCTAAGGAATTTAATATTAAATGTTTATATTTAAATTCGAGATTGAATACAATTGATTTTTATAAAAAAGTAGGATTTAGGTGTATAGATAATACTTTTTTATCAGAAAAAAGTGGATTGATATTACAGCCTATGTATTTTAAAATAAACTGACATAAGAAAACTCTTATAATGGAATCAAACCTATCGTTATATAAATTCGGAGTTAATAGATTATATAAATAATGGCAATAATCCTAGTAAGATTATTGCCATTATTTTTACATATAAAATATTTAGATATTATCTTAACAGCTTTTTCTGACATGTCTTGATTTCTTTATGTCTAAATAAGAATCTCCAGGAATATGCTCAATGAATTTAAGAAATTTAATAATCTTTCTATCTTTCTTCAATGATTCAAGACTGCGATAGTGTGCTGCTAATTCACGGTTTGTGAAAAGAGCATGAATTTGCCTATGACAGGTTGAACATAAAGATAGCGTTTCAAATTTTTCTCCGCCTTTTTGTAAGGGAATTAAGTGATGTTTTGTAATGCTAGAAACATTTCTGCTGCATAATTCACATATATGGTTTGATGCCATAAAATCCTCCTCTTATCTATTAGCTTTACAATTCGATTATATCAAATTAATAAGTGAAAGCAAAAGAATTAAAAGTAATACCATTATTATTTTATTAACAATTATTCCGTAAAATTACAAACTTATAGAAATACATTTTAATAAGAGTTACTTGTATATCTAAGTCATGCTGTCAATGATAATCAGGGTTTTTGTTGAACTGTTTTTTAATATAAGTTAAAGATCTGAGATTGTAATAATTTAAAGCTAAATTAGGAAAACTTTAAGTGTACTAAATTTACATTTATGATTCTGTAAGGTAAGTGATCAATTACGGCTAAAATATAGAAATTTAATTGTAATATATCATAATGATAAAGTTGAAAATAATTCACTAAAAAGAAGAAATGAGTGATAAGAATAGATGTATTCGTATTCATAGAACGGATTCTACAATTTTCTTCAATATATGCAATGATTAGAATATTGCTTTTGATTTCATTATTACATACAATATTTTTCGTATGATAATATAGGGGGAAAATAAATGCTTACAAAGTTTTTAGATATTTTATTAGGAGAACCTTTAGCCAATGAACAAGGAAGTAGTGAAAAGTATAATATTCCTTTTGGATTAGCAATTATGGCAAGTGATGCAATATCATCTGTAGCCTATGCTGCTCAAGAAATTCTTTTTGTTTTGATAGTTCTAGGCGTATCAGCATATCAGTGGTTAACATGGACCTCTTTTATGATTATAGGATTATTAATAATATTGACAATTTCTTATATTCAAATCATTAGAGCGTACCCTCAAGGTGGCGGAGCATATAAAGTAGCAAGTGAAAATATAAGTAGTAAGGCAGGTTTAGTTGCAGGATCAGGACTTATAATCGATTATTTGCTTACGGTTGCAGTTAGTGCCAGTGCAGGTGCAGACGCTATTATTTCTGCATTTAGTAGTTTGTCAAATTACAAAGTTACTTTTGTTTTAATTATAATTATAGTTCTGACTATTTTAAATCTAAGAGGTATAAGTGAATCTTCTAAAATTTTTGCTATACCTACATATATTTTTATAGTTAGTATGATTTTTATGATACTTTATGGTTTGTTTAAGTATCTTGTATTAAATATTCATCCATCGCCAATATATCCCACTCCATCAAATACAACAGGAACTTTATCAATTTTTCTTATTTTAAGAGCATTCTCTTCGGGGTGTTCAGCTTTAACTGGTTTAGAATCAGTAAGTAATTCGGTTCCTAATTTTAAAGAACCAAGTACTAAGAATGCAAAGATTGTCATGATATTGCTGGGCTTTTTAATATTTTTTATATTTGGAGGTACATCAATACTTGCTATATTCTATACAGCTGTGCCAATAGAGAATGGACCTACAGTTGTTTCGCAAATAGCTACTGCTATATTTGGTAATGGACCAATGTACTATGTGGTGCAATTTAGTACTGCTATAATTTTACTTATGGCATGTAATACGGCTTATACAGGTTTTCCAATGCTTATGTATATAGTTGGAAAGGATGGATATGCACCGAGACAATTTACAATAAGAGGGAAAAGACTCAGCTTTTCTTTTGGAATAATTGCATTATCATTTGTAGCTTGTTTTTTAGTTATTGTATTTAAAGCTGACACACATAGATTGATTCCGCTATATGCAATAGGAGTATTTACATCTTTTACTTTGGGCCAATTTGGTATGGTAAATCATTGGAGAAAAGACAAAGAAAAAGGTTGGGTTAAACGTGCTATAATTAATGGCTGTGGTGCTTTTGTTTCTTTAATAACAACAATAATAATCCTGGTTGAGAAATTTAGTGAAGGCGCATTTATAGTAGCGATTTTAATTCCAATTATAATTTTAATTCAATTAAGAATAAAACACCATTATGACAAAGTTGCTAATGGTTTAAGTATAAGTCAACTAAATTTAAAGAAGGTTGATTTTAGAGTAAAGTATACTCATATTGTTGTAGTACCAATAGCTAGTTTAAATAAGGCAACTATAGGTGCGCTTCAATATGCTCAAAGTATAAGTGATAATGTTATTGCAATTAACATTTCAACTGATAAGATAGCAATGGAGAAATTGAAGGCTAGATGGGATGAATTGGATACAGATATATTGCTTGTGTCAAAATATTCACCTTATAGAGCTGTGGTTACACCTTTACTTAAAAACATAGAATTAATTGCAAATTCGGCAGCAAATAATGAGAAGATAACAGTAATAGTGCCTCAATTTGTCACTAATGAACGCTTTGGAGAGGTTCTACATAATCATACAAGTTTCTTTATTAGAGAAACGTTATTAAAACATGATAATATAATTGTGTCTACTTATCCTTATCATTTGCTAGATGAGGATATAAAGCAAAGTAAGTAATTATTAATTATAGAATTAAGCTGTAGAAAAGCGTGCTACATTGCTGTATGAAGCAATGTAGCACGCTTTTTATCTTTAGACATTCTTGTGATAGGTATTTGGACGATTTAGCATTTAAGGTGCTAATTTTTGCAAGGCAATGATAAAACTTTATAATTATCTTTTTACTTTAGTACCAAATAATTGATCCCACATATTTAAAGCGTCCATGATTTTAGATGCGTCCAACTGGGTTGATGTTGGAAATGTCTTAATAGCATCATCGTAAGATTGTCTCATTGCTGGTTTTATCTTATTTTGACTTTCCTTAGGCGCTGAATCAAGAGACACATCCTTAACAGAAGGCCCTGGATAAAAATAACCACTATCATATGTTATGGCTTGCATTTGTGGTGTCATAAGCCATTTCATTAGCTTCAAAACTGCCTCTTTTTGATCATTGCTAAGTCCTTTTGGTAAAGCCATATACTGAGCATCTGCAACTAAGGTAGTGTTATTTAAAAAGAAGCCTTGATAATTTTGGGGAATACCACCTGTAATTCTTTGATTCATATCCCATCCCAGCTGACTAGATACTATCCATCTTTTACCATCGTTTAATTCGGAAAATGCTGTACCGGTTTTAGCTGGATAATAATCTATGTATTGATTCAGTTCTTTAAGGTAAGCCCAAGTCTTGTCCCAAGTTTTAGGATCTTTAGGGTCTTTATCTCCAAGAATATATGGTAGTCCTTGAAGAAAAGTTCTTCCAGGTCCTGAGCCAGCCGGCCTTGCATATGTAAATTTACCAGGGTTAGCTTTAGCAAAAGCTAAGAGCTCATCAGGTGTTTTGGGAACATCCTTAACTGTATCTGGATTATATGTAAAAATTGGACCACTAGGTGAATATACATAAGTTATACCATAACCTTTTACTAAATCATATGCAGCTTTGGCACCAGTAGTATAGTTATTCTCTAAGTCAGGAAAATTACCTCCATAAGTTGACGTGATATTTTCTATAACATCTCTATCCATACAAGTAGAGAGACCATCAATTCCAGTGAAAATTAAATCTGTTTGCATATTCTCAGATAGAAGCTGGGACTTTAATAGAGATGGAACTTCTAGTGCGGTAGATTTTTTTACCACAATATCGCCTATTAAATCTGGATTTTCAGCCTTAAATTGATCTATAGCATCTCCAACTAATTGCATACTTCCTGAAACATCAATTATATTTAAGGTAATAGGCTGTTTTGTTTTAGACATATTTTTTGAACCACAGCCAGTTAACATAGTTATCATAAAAACTATTACTAGCGTAATATTTAAAAATTTCAACTTTTTCATAATTATCCTCCATTTTAACTCACATAATGTTTTGAGATTTCATTTATTTTAAATATACAATTATACTATATAAAAAATAATTATAATTTAAATTTGTCTACTTCATTCATCATAGAGTTTGTTAAATCTGATAGAGTTTGAGCTGAAGTTGCTACATCGCCAAAAGATATATTTATTTGTTGTATTGAAGCTGATATCTCTTCTGCAGAAGCTGCATTTTCTTCAGATACTCCAGAAATATCTAATGTTTTAGAAACTATAATATCTTTTTCGACGTTAATATCATCAATGGATTTCTTTATATTATCAACTCTAGGTAATATGGTATTTATAGCATTAAATATTAAAGCGAAAGATTTTATGGAATCTTCAATAAGTGTTGATTGATTATTTAAACTATTTTTACCTAAATCAGTAGTTTTAACGGCTACTTGGGCTTCTTTATTTATATTTAAAATTAATTCACTTATATTACTAGCAGATACTTTAGATTGTTCAGCTAATTTTCTGATTTCGTCTGCAACTACAGAAAATCCTCGTCCAACTTCTCCTGCACGAGCAGATTCGATTGCAGCATTTAGTGCTAGCAAATTAGTCTGTTCAGCAATGGAATTAATAATATTAGTTATATTATTGACTTCTTCAACGTGATTATCTAAATCAACAACTTTAGTTCTTACAGTGTCAAAAGACTCGTTTACATCATTTATGGAATCAAATAAAAATCTAAGTTTAGAATTACTTTCCTCTGCCATTGCATTAATGTTATGTATATTTGAGTTTACATCATTAATAGATGAAACTATTTGATCTAAAGAATATGCAAATTTATCTAAAGATGTATTTACATTTATTAAATTACTTGATTGATCAGTTGCAGCAGTAGCTACTTCTTGAACTGCAGAATTAATTTCTAATGCAGACGAGGACATTTCATCTGAAGCCCCTAGTAAGCTTGTTGCTTGAAGGTTTACGACATTAGTTGAATTTTTTACTTCTTTAATCATTTCTGAAATATTTAAGATTGTCTTACCAAGTGATTTTTTCATTTTACCAAATTCATTATTATAATTAGAATCTATTTTAATACTAAAATCACCTAGAGAAACATCATCTAAATCTGATATTATTTCTTTTATAGATTTTCTTATAACTAAGATTATCGAAGAAGAAACAAGCATCATTAAAATAAAACCAATAATGAAGGTAATAAAGAAAATTTTTGTACTTCTAACATATAAATTAACATTATCATTATAAAGGTTGCTGGCTGTATTTGAACTATAAGTTACAAGATTATTAAGGAAAAGCTGCATTTCTATTCCAAGTTGATTGAACTTTTCTAAATCTATTCCATATAGCTTATTACCTTTTTCAAGATCTTTTATTTGCGAATAATATTTTTCGGAATCAGTTTTAAACTCATTTAAATTATTTTTTTCTATAGAACTTAAAGATAATGCTTCATATTCCTCTACCATTGTATTAATAGCTTTGTAATCAGCATCTATTGTAGCTACATCATCATTATTAAAGTCGGAAATAGAAATCCTATTTACATTTAATCTAATATTTAAGAATGTTTGTCGAATTTCCTCTGTTTTTAAGATTCTTACTAAAGCACTTTCATACATAAGGGATGAATTTGAATTAATAGTTTTCATGTTATTATAGCCGACTATAGCAATCGATAGTGATACGATTGTAGATAAAATAACCATTAAAATAATACTATTGATGACCTTAATGTTTCTCAGCATAATTTTCTCCTTTCAATATGCAATTAATTATTACAGTGATATTATATAGAAAAAATTGACACTTAAAAATCTAAAATTTACTGTTTTAGCAAAATATATGCGCGAATCATGGCGTTTGCTGTCAATTACTTCTTGTTTCTCACTATATCATTAAAAAAATATATTGAAAAAATATTAAATATTTTATTGACATTGTAAACGGTTATGATAAAATAAAAACATAACTGCCATACAAGTATGGTAGTATGAACTAATATTGATTTTTTAAATACATATGATAAAATATAAATATAACTACCATACAAGTATGGTAGAAGTTAAAAGTAAGGGAGAATATAAAAATGGCTTTAGAAGTAAATAAAAATACAACAAGTAAAACTATATATTATAAACTTAGAGATGAAATAATTAATTTATATCTTGAGCCTGGTACTAGTATTTCTGAAAAGGAACTTTCAGAAAAATATAGTGTAAGTAGAACTCCCGTAAGAGAAGCGCTTGTTCGTTTAGCTCAAGAGGGATTGGTAAATATTTATCCTCAAAAAGGTACGGTTGTTTCTTTAATTGATTTATCTGCTGTTGAGGAAGGACGATTTTTGCGTGAACATTTAGAAAGAGCAGTTGTAAAGGAAGCGTGTAAAGAATTTTCACAAGAAAATGTACTAGCTTTAGAAATGAATTTGAAACTTCAAAAAATGTATATAGAAAATAATGATTATAAAAAGTTATTTGAGGCAGATGAAGAATTTCATAAGATAATTTTTGAGGGAAGTAATAAAAAAAGAGTATGGAACAGTATTAATGATGGCAGTACTGAGTTTCAAAGAATTCGTATGCTTAGATTAGTAACTAATTCTAGCTGGGACAATATTTATCTTCAGCATAAAGAAATTTTTAATGCTATAAAAAATAAGAGCCCAGAGACAGCAGAAGACTTTATGAAGGAACATTTAAATATGGTTACTTTTGATAAAAATAAAATAAAAGAGAAGTATCCTAATTATTTTAAATAAAGATTTATTTGAGTTTTAATATGATTAAAGCTGTTAAATAATCATGCAATACTAAGGCTATTATTTTAAATTAAGGGAGGTGAGGCTTATATATAAGCAGCGTTAAATTTAAGAGTATTAATTTTATATATGTTTTGCGATATTATATATTGGAATTATAAGTAAATGAAATGACAGGAGGGACATTACTATGAAAATGGGTTTTAGATGGTACGGCGAAGGCAATGATACCGTTACACTTGAACAAATAAAACAAATTCCTGGAGTTGGAGGAATTGTTTGGGCTCTTCATGATATGGCAGCAGGTGAAGAATGGCCAATGGAAAAGATTCTTGAAGTAAAAAAATCAGCTGACCAATATGGATTTAATATGGATGTTGTTGAAAGCGTTAATGTTCATGAAGACATTAAATTAGGTTTACCAACAAGAGATAAATATATAGAAAATTATAAAAAGACAATAGAAAAGTTGGCTAAGGTTGGAGTTAAAGTAATCTGCTATAATTTTATGCCTGTATTTGACTGGCTTAGAACAGATTTATTCAAGAAAGCAGAAGATGGATCTACAGCTCTTTTTTACGAAAAAGCAAAGATTAAAGATATAGATCCAATGGAATTAGTTAATAAAATAGCATCTAATCCAGATCTTACAATGCCAGGTTGGGAACCAGAAAGATTAAAGAATTTATCTCAGCTTTTTGAAGCATATAAGAATGTAACAGAAGAAGACTTATGGAATAACTTAAAATACTTCTTAGAACAAATTATTCCTGTAGCTGAAATCAATGATATTAAAATGGCAGTTCATCCGGATGATCCACCTTGGCCAATATTTGGGTTACCAAGAATAGTTAAGAACAGAGATGATTTAGCAAGATTATTAAAGCTTGTTGATAATCCATATAACTGCTTAACACTTTGCAGTGGAGCTATAGGTTCAGATCCTAATAATAATGTGCCAGCAATGATAAGAGAATTTGGTAATAGGATTGCTTTTGCTCATATTAGAAATGTTAAGATTTATGAGAATGGTGATTTTATTGAAACATCTCATAGAACTTGTGATGGTTCATTAGATATATGTGATATAGTTAAAGCTTATCACGAAGTTGGATTTACTGGATATGTAAGACCAGACCATGGAAGACATATTTGGAATGAGAAGTGTAGACCAGGTTATGGACTTTATGATAGAGCACTTGGAATTATGTATTTATGGGGAATATGGGATTCTCTTGAAAGAAATAAATAAAAGAGATAAACTAAAATTTTGATTAAAAAAATTTTGGCTCATAGAATCTTAAGATACAAAAGATAATTAATAGTATTAACTTTATTAGCAATAGTTTTAAAGAGGTGAAAAAAATGAATAACGCCAAAATAGTACTAAGTAAGGAAAGCATCAAAGATAGTGATTTATGGGAAAAAGCTGGGATTGAAATTCCAAAGTTTGATTATGATAAGATGTCAGCATCAACTAAAGAAAATCCTACGTGGATTCATTTTGGAGCAGGAAACATATTTAGAGGATTTATAGCAATGCTACAACAGGAACTTTTAAATACTGGGAAAGTTGAATCTGGTATTGTTGCTGTAGAAGGATATGACTATGAAATTGTAGATGAAATTTATTCTCCTTATGATAATTTGAGCTTACTAGTAATTATGAAACCAGATGGTAGCTTAGAGAAAAAAGTAGTGGGAAGTATAGGCGAAGGCTTAGCTGGTGATTACTTAAGAGAAAAAGATTGGAATAGGTTAAAAGAGATATTTTCAAATCCATCTTTACAAATAGCAAGCTTTACAATAACAGAAAAAGGTTATAGTGTTAAGAATTTATCACAACAAGATACAACAGATGGTCTAGAGCATCCTGTAAGTATTATAGCTAAAGTTGCATCCCTAGCATATGTAAGATATCAAAATGGGCAACTTCCAATAGCTTTTGTAAGTATGGATAATTGTTCAAAGAATGGTGAGAAGCTTCACAATGCAATGGAAACAATGATAAAGAACTGGATTGAGAATGGATTAGTTGATAAAGGGTTCCTTGAATATATCAATGATACTAAAAAGGTATCTTTCCCTTGGAGTATGATAGATAAGATTACACCTAGACCATCTCAAAGTGTTAAGAATACATTAGAAGCAGTTGGTTTTGATAGCACTAAGATTGTAACAACTAGCAAAAATACTTATATTGCACCTTTTGTAAATGCAGAAGGGCCTCAATATCTTGTAATAGAAGATAACTTCCCAAATGGACGTATGCCTTTAGAAGATGCAGGTGTATTTTTAACCAATAGAGAAACTGTGGAAAGAGTTGAAACAATGAAGGTAACTACTTGTTTAAATCCACTACATACTTCTCTAGCAGTTTTTGGATGTTTACTTGGATTTGACTTAATTGCAGATGAAATGAAAGATCCAGCTTTAAAGAAGTTAGTTGAAAAGATTGGATATGAAGAAGGAATGCCAGTTGTGGTAAATCCAGGAATATTAAATCCAGAAGATTTCATTAAAGAAGTAGTTGAAGTTAGACTTCCAAATCCATATATACCTGATACACCACAAAGAATTGCTTCAGATACATCTCAAAAAGTTGGTATAAGATTTGGAGAAACAATTAAAGCCTATGGTAAGAGAGAAGATTTAGATGCTAAAGAACTTAAATATATTCCTCTAGTTATAGCAGGTTGGTGCAGATATCTAATGGGATTAGATGATAATGGTAATGTTATGGAATTAAGTCCAGATCCTTTATTAGATGAACTAAGAAAATATGTAGCGGATATAAAATTAGGTTCTACAGAATCAGTAGAAAATAGTTTAAAACCAATACTAATAAATGAAGAAATTTTTGGAGTGAATCTTTATAATGTAGGTTTAGGAAAGAAAATAGAAGGTTATTTCAATGAATTAATTTCAGGTGCTGGTGCTGTTAGAGCAACTTTAGAAAAATATTTAGAGTGTAAATAATCAGAGATGATACTCGAAGATTCAAAAAAATAAACATTTTTATCATTCTTCATTTATTATATTCTGCCAAATAGTATAAGCGAAGAACGATAAAGAATGTTTAAGAAAATTAATATGAAGTACATTATAACATAAGCAATGCTAATTAACAACCTTGCACTTATACTAAAATGAGGATATAAAATTCTTAGTTATTATAAGGTAAGGTAGTTAAATTAGCGAATATAAAAATATAAGAATCCAAAACATAATAATAAGATTAATATATAAAATTGAAGAAAACGTTGTAGTAAAGTATTGTATAGATACAAATTACAATAATGTGCGTGAATTTATTTAGTGTGTGTTATTAGCACAAATATTCAATACGTTATAAATATGAAATATTTATTTGAAAGTAGGATGACGAATATGAAAAGTTTCATGGATGAAAATTTTTTACTATCTAATCAAACAGCTATAGATTTATATCATAATTATGCTAAAAATCTTCCTATTATTGATTATCATTGCCACATTGATCCAAAGGAAATATATGAAAATAAAAAATTCGGTAATATAACTGAAGCTTGGTTATATGGTGATCATTATAAGTGGAGAGCTATGAGGAGTAATGGCATAGATGAAAAATGCATCACAGGAGATGGAAGTGATTATGATAAATTCTTGGCATGGTCACAAACTATACCTATGTCTATCGGGAACCCTCTTTATCATTGGACTCATTTAGAACTTCAAAGATTCTTCGGAATATATGAGCCACTTGATGAAGATACTGCTCCTGCGATTTGGAAAAAAGCTAATGAATTACTTAGTGGAGATGGATTTAATGTTAGAGATTTAATTATAAAATCAAACGTTGAAACTATATGTACAACAGATGATCCTATTGACACTTTAGAATATCATATAAAAATTAAGGAAGATGCTAGCTTCAATGTAAATGTTTTACCTACTCTTAGACCAGATAAGGGAATTGAAATCAGTTTAGATGGATTTGTTTCTTGGGTAAAGGATTTAGAAAAAGTATCTGAAATATCGATAGATAATTATGATAAATTTTTAAAAGCTCTTGATTCAAGAATAAGATTTTTCCATTCAGTTGGATGCAGAATAGCAGATCATGGTATAGATGGTGTAGTAGTTTATGCAGATTCATCAAAAGAAGAAGCAGCAGCAATATTTACTAAAGCATTAGAAGGTAAAACTATAAGCATTGATGAAGAAAAGAAGTATAAAACCTATACATTAAGACACGTATTTAAGCTTTACCATGAGTTGGGATGGACTATGCAGCTTCATATTGCGGCTCTTAGAAGCAATAATACAAAAATGCTTGAAAAAATAGGAGTGAATACAGGCTTCGATTCAATTAATGATGAAAGTATAGCTTATCCACTTTCTAGACTTTTAGATTCTGTGGATAGAGAAAATTCTCTTCCAAAAACTATTTTATATACATTAAATCCAAAGGATAATTATGTTCTTGGAACTATGATAGGGAATTTTCAAGGAGATGGAATTCCAGGGAAAATGCAATTTGGTGCAGCTTGGTGGTTCAATGATAATAAAGATGGAATGATTGAACAAATGAAGGCATTAGGAAATCTTGGATTATTAGGGCGTTTTGTTGGAATGTTAACTGATTCTAGAAGTTTCTTATCATACACTAGACATGAATACTTTAGAAGAATTGCTTGTAATTTAATTGGAGAATGGGTAGAAAACGGAGAAGTGCCTAAAAATGATAAATTACTAAAAAGAATTGTTCAAGGTATATGTTACAACAATGCAAAAGAATATTTTGGATTTGATGAAAAATAATTCGGGAACACTTAATTGATGAAAGTGAGGAAAAATATATGTCAAATAATAATAGAAAAATCACGATAGCTAGAGGCGTTGGTTATGGACTAGTTGATTTAATGGGTGGTGGAGCATTCACCATTATTGGAGCTTTCTTACTATTTTTCTATACAACATTTGCAGGATTAACACCGATAGAAGGTGCTTCTATTATCGCTATTGCTCGTATAGTGGATGCAGTTGCTAGTTTATTTATCGGTAGTATATCTGATAATTTTTATAAAACTAAGCTTGGAAAGCTTTTTGGTAGACGTCGTTTCTTCTTATTAATCGGAGCTCCGTTGATGGCGGATTACGTATTACTATGGGTAACAGGAAGAAGCTATGCATTCTATTTAGTTACTTACTTGTTATTTGAAATAATTGCAGCAATGGTATTAATTTCGTGGGAAACATTACCAGCTGAAATGACAAAAGATTTTAATGACAGAACTAAATTATCAGCATCAAGAATGTTTATTTCGGCAACAGGTACATTCTTAGCTACTTTTGTTCCAGGAAGATTAATAGCTTTCTTTGGTGACAAGAGTCCTCAAGCATATTTCATTAATGGATTAGTTTTTGCTATTATATATGCAATATGTATACTTATATCACATAAAGTAACATGGGAAAGAGACCTTACACCTGAAATGGAACAAGAATTATTAAATGGTTCCACAAGCAAGAGTTTTGGCGAACAATTAATGACTATTGTAAAGGTTGCTGGTGACTATGTTTCTACATTTAAGATTAGAGCTTTTAGACAACATTTAGCAATTTATATATGTTCATTTACTGCTAAAGATTTATTCAATTCAGTATTTATATATTTCTGTGTATTCATTTTAGGTGTTTCATCTACTACTGCTGCTAATGTACTTTCACTTAGCATCATTGGTATTCCTGTAACAATCTTAGGCGGGTTCTTAATGATTAAAGTTGGACCAGGTAACTTATATAAAATGGCTTATTCAATTATGATTGTATGTTTATTAGCATTCTATGGACTATATGTAGGTCATTTAGGATCAAATATCGTTCTACTATTTGTAATTGGAACTATTTATCAAGTTGGAAGAAGTTTATTAGAATTTACTCCATGGAACGTATTTCCATTCATTCCTGATGTTGATGAAATGATTACAAGACAAAGAAGAGAAGGTCTTTTTGCAGCAGTTATGACATTTACTAGAAAAAGCAGTGTGGCAATAGCTACATTTGTTATAGGTGTTGTATTGCAAGAAAGTGGATTTGTTAAAGGACAGGCAACTCAATCACCACAAGTTGTATCAACTATAGCTACTCTTTTAGCCGTTGGATGCATATCTCTGCTTATAATTGCATTAATTTGTGCTGCAACTTTCAAACTTAATAAAAGAACACATGGTATATTAGTGGATGAAGTTGAACGTCTAAAAAATAATGGATCAAAAGAAGAAGTAACTCAAGAAACAAAAGCAATTGTTGAAAACCTTACTGGATATAAATATGAAAATGTTTGGAAAGAAACAGTAGTATAAGTTAGTTCTTTTGATTAATAAAATAGTAATATGCTAAATTAGCAAGAAATCATCATAATCTCTAGATACGTTTCAATTTAATTATTATAGCTGTCTTAAAATAGAAAATAAATTACTATTTTAAGGCAGTTAATTTTAAGTTCAACTTTACTAAAAATATAATTCTGGTAGTTTTTATACTTGCGTGTAAGAATATAAAAGATACATCTTAGATAACTATTTGTACTATTAAATGTAAAAATACTATTAATATATATTTATAAAAAAATTTAGGTTAGGAGATTTTAATATGAGTAATAAAAATAATTGTCTTTATTGTGATAAGGATGAAAAACTCGATAATTTAATGATTGAAATATGTAAGCTTGAGGTGTCAACACTTTATTTATTTAAAGAACAAAGCCATAAAGGAAGATGTATTGTTGCCTATAATAAACATGTGAAAGAATTATTTGAATTAGATGATAAGGAATTAGAATTATATATGAAAGATGTTACGAGAGTGGCGTCCGCGATTAAAAGAACTTTTTCACCGGATAAAATAAATTATGGGGGATATTCAGATACACTTCCTCATCTTCATTTCCATTTAGTTCCTAAGTATAAAGATGGCTATTCATGGGGAGGAGTATTTGAAATGAATCCTCAGAAAAAATATTTAAGTGATGAAGAATATGCGCAGATGATTAATCTCATAAAAGGAAGTTTATAGTTTATATATTTTATGCTAGCTATTTCAAAGTAGAGAATAGATATCTATTTTGAAATAGCTTTTTTACAATTAAAATATAAAAAATGTAATTAATATGGGGATAATTCTGCAGCATATGGAAAAGAAAATAGATTTATCGGAAACTTATATTAAAAGTTTTGTAGTCAAGTTTCTTCCACAACAAGTTTAGGAGGTACAGATATTGAATTATCCCCTATAGATATTTATGATATATGTTCTTTTTTAAGAAGGCATAAAGCAAAAAAGTCTTAAATATATTGAATATATATTATAAACTAAAAATTTTATTGCGATTAAATTTGAATTGTTTGGAGTTAAAATGAAGTTAAAGTGGTATTATCAGTGGAAAGTATATAGGATAAATTGAAATAAGATTCGAGAGATACAAATAAAGTGGGGAATACCTACTTTGAATTAAGAATAATGATTAATATATTTGTTTCATAAAGAATAAGTATAATTATTTCTAATCTTATAATTATTAGAGTTTTTTAGAATTAAAATAATAAAATTTTACCTAATAGATTTATGTAAAACATTGAATCTATTTCCTTATTATGTTATAATTTAATGGTTGAAAAAAATTTATATTCAAAATAGGTTTCTTAGTCTTTATGATGTGATAAAGACTTACTATATACACATCATTAAGCTATGCATAATTCTCAAACAATACTGTGTACTTTTCTAAGCCTGTGCTATGTTGAAATCTCGCAGCTAAATAAGAGAATAGTTAACAAGAAATCTATGAAGTATTTTAGATTATTTCCGGTTTTTTATAAACCAGTGAGTAGTCTCTTTTGTTAATAATAGAATATATATTTTATTTAGTTTGTTTAAAGTTCAATAAAATATGTATTCTAATTAAGAAATATAGAGAGGGTTGTATTATTATGTGGATAAAGTTCTTAATGGAATATTTTAAGTCACCAAGAACTGTTGGAGCTGTAGCGCCTAGTTCTAAAAAACTTGCTGAAAAAATGGCACACGATATTGATTTTGATCATGCAAAATGTATTGTGGAGTATGGTCCAGGAACAGGGGTATTTACTGACAGACTAATGAAAAAAATAAAGGATCATACTATGCTAATGCTTGTGGAATATAATGAGGAATTCTGCAGAGAATTAGAGGAGAAGTATGGTGATTATAATAATGTTATAATAGTAAATGATTCAGCTGAAAATGTAGATAAATATTTAAAAGAATATAATATTAAAGAAGTAGACTATGTTGTTTCAGGATTACCATTTGCAAGTTTGCCAAAGAATATGTCAAATAGAATATTAAAAAAGACAAAAGATATATTAAAAAAGAATGGATTATTTATAACTTTTCAATATACATTGCTTAAAAAGGGATATATAGGAAGTTACTTTGAAGATATAAGTTTAGAAAGAGTTGTATTAAATATACCACCAGCATATGTTCTAAAATGTCAAAATACCTAAAATGATCAACATAATTTTAAGTTATGTGATAAATTTTCTCAATAAGAGCGGTAAACTTACTTTAGAAAATAAGAATTTTGATATACGGAACTATAAGTTTTGAATTAGTATGCTAATATATTTTTTTTAAAATAAGAGTTTTTAATATTTAATTATGTCAATAAAGCCCTCGATGTATGTTGAGGGTTTTTCATTTGTTGTTTATTCAATGATGTAAAGCTTTAGAAAGTAAGGAGACTTAGTAGTTATACAAGATTCTGGGGGTGTTGAAATGTTGAGTTAGTAAAGTTTTTGAGAATAGAAATTGTGATATAATAACACTAGATTTAAATCAGAGACATATTTTGTTTTAGTTTGATGTAGGAAGAGGAGCGAATTATATGAAAAGCCTATGTGTAATTGGGAGTTTAAATATGGATTTAGTAACTACCGTAGAAAATTTTCCTATAGCAGGGCAGACTGTTGTAGGTAAAGAGTTCAATACATTTCCAGGAGGGAAAGGCGCAAATCAAGCAATAGCACTAGGTAGATTGGGTTCAGATGTGCTTATGGTAGGGAAAATAGGGGAAGACATATATGGAAGAAAGTATCTAGAAGTTTTAAAAAACAATAATGTTAATTATGATGGAGTAAGTATTGAAAAGGGTATGTCTTCTGGAGTGGCAGTGATACAAGTAAGTAATAATGGAGAGAATAATATAATTGTTGTTCCAGGAGCTAATGCAGAAGTTGATATAAAGTATATTGAAAGCCAATGGAGTTTGATTGAGAAAGCAGATATATTTTTATTTCAATTAGAAATTCCGTTAGAAACAGTAATTGGAACTATGAAAAAACTAAAAAAACAAGGTAAAACGGTAATACTTGATCCAGCACCGGCGGTACATCTCCCTGATGAAATTTTTAAATATGTGGATTATTTAACACCAAATGAAACAGAGTTGGAAACTCTAATTGGAAGAAAGATAAATAATGAAGAAGATCTTGTAGAAGCGTCACAAATATTATTTAATAAGGGAGTAAAGGTTATAGTTGCTAAATTGGGAAGTGATGGTGCTGCAATTATTAAAGAAGATAAATGTATTAGAGTTTCAGGATTTATTGTTGATGCAGTGGATACAACAGCAGCGGGAGACTCTTTCAATGCAGGATTTGCTTTTGCGCTAGCAAAAGAAAAAGAACTGAAAGAATGCGTGAGGTTTGGAAATGCTGTAGGAGCTATTTCAACAACTGCACTAGGAGCCCAAGAGGCTATGCCAACTTTTGAAAGAGTTGAGGAATTTATTAGAGGTAGATAAATTTATCAGAAAGATTAATTATAAAAATTATTTCCATTGAGATATTTATTCGTATAATGAGATAATTAATTTGCCGGTAAATATAATGGAAAGTGGATGATTATATTGAAAATTAATAAGAGGTGGTTATTAGCTTGAATTTAAGCTAATAATCCTACTAATAAAATAAGGAGGCTTATATCCTCCTTTAAAAACTTTTTAGATATCTCTAGAAAAAGGTCTATTTGTGATCAATTAAAAAATTTTTTTAGCTTATACTCACATAAAGTATAAGCTTGAATAATATATATTATATGGATTATTTAGGAAAAACTAAATGATCTAAAATTCAGATGAAGGAGGATATTTATATGAAGATTTTATTAAATGAAAGTGTTGAGGTTCTTTTAAAATAATTGAATATTGCTGAAAGCCATTATAGAAAATTTTATAATTATTTCTTTGGGATATTTATAGAGTAATGAAAGTAGGGTATGCTTACTTTTTATTTGTTGTGCTTTCAAAAGAGTATTAATCATCATCTGAAGAATTTATATATCTAGGCAGAATACACGAGGGTTATCGTGTTTTTTTTTATTGCATTTTTTAAGCATAAGGAAGTACTAGACAATAGTAATTATCTAGCATTTTATGTGTAATCCCATGGATGATTAATTAGTATCCATGGGATTTTTTTATCTGAATCTAGTTATAAAAAGTAATAAATCTAATTTTTATTATAGGAATTATTAGGAGGTGGTTTCAATGAGAAAGTTAAAAAACGTAGTATTATTGAATATTGAAAATTGCAAGGAGGAAATCGAGGGTGTGTTACAAAAGCGGAAAGGATATCCTGCTGGAAAAGCTTTTGAGAGAGCTTCAAAAGTATATTCAAGGAGAAACCATTTATATTCCTAAGACTGAAGAAAGAAAGGCCTGGGGAGAAAATAATGGTACTAGAAGAGCAATAAGAGAAAGAAATTTAGAAATATATAAATTATACAAAAAAGGCAAAAAAGTTTTTGGTATTGCAGAGGCATATAATTCAATTTGTGGTAAGAGTAAACTATTAGTGTGGTGCTAATTTGTTGTTAAATAAGCTGTTCCCAAAAATCTTAAAAATATTAAAGAAGGAGTGAGTTGTATGGAATATCATGAAGCAGAATTTAAGGAGTATTTAAGGAAAGGAATTATAAAAAATACGGAATGAAATTTAGAATTAGTAGAGGTAAGAGAAATATGAAAAATGAAAATAGAATAGGGAATTTATTTGTTAATTTAAAACGAAATGCTAAAGCTTGTATTGTAGCAATCTTTAATTTTATGCCTAAAGGTACCATAGAGAGTTTTGATTATTACAAGTTTAAAAAGTTAAAGTCTAACGATTATGAGGAGTGCAGGAATAAAATTAGTATTCAGATGCAAAGAGATAGACTTTTATTTTAGCATTATAATCATAGAGTTTTAAATTTTAAAGTATTAGAAGGTATAATTAACGTTTTAAGATTATCTGATATATCAATAGGTCAGCCATAGAATAGTAAGTAGAAATGGTTGGCCTAATTTTATTTATAATTTAAATATATTATGTCCATAGTAACCGTTCTTATTTAACATAAAGAAATATATTATCTTAGTGCTAATAATATTGAATGAATTAAAAAAACAAAGAATGTGAATGGGGGTAGATGATTACAAAAAATGTTTATCTATATATAGACAAAACAAATAAAAGTCTGTAATATATTGAGTGGAAAGTAATTATATTGAAAGGGAGTGAGATTAATGGATATAAAATCAAATGAGTCATTCTGGAATGCAACTATAAGTGAACTTAAAGATGGAGTTATTGAAGAAGATGATGGATATAGGTGTATAATTTGCGAAGAGGGGTTTCAAAAAGGAAGAATATATGAAATAAATTCAAAACTGTATGATGCGAGGAAATCAGCAGAATTACATCTTAAAACAAGTCATGGTTCAATGCTTGAATATTTATTAAATATGAATTCTGTTTTTACTGGAATATCAGATGTTCAAAGAGAATTTATAAAATTAATTGCGTTAGGATTATCTGATAAAGAAATTTCGGAGAAACTTAAGGTAGCTCAATCAACAGTAAGAAATCATCGGTATAAATTAAGAGAAAAGGAAAAACAAGCAAAATTATTTTTGACTATGATGGATTTGCTTTCAAAAAGTATAAATAAGAAAATTAATAAATTGGGTAAAGAGACTATATGTGATGCTTATAAGACAGCAACTACTTTAGATGATAGATATAATATAACTGATAAGGAAAAGAAGAATGTAATTGAAACCTACATGAACGAAAATGGAGGTTTAAAGAACTATCCGTCAAAAGAAAAGAAAAAGATTATTGTATTAGAGGAAATATCAAGGAATTTTTCAAAAGGGAAGCAATACTCTGAAAAAGAGATAAATAGGATTTTAAAGAGAGTATATGAGGATTATGTAACCATTAGAAGAGCTTTAATAGAGTATGGTTTTATAGAAAGAAAAAATGATGGAAGCAGTTATTGGGTTAAAGAATAGATATTTATATGTAAGATGTATTCAAAAGCTCGTATACTAAAAATGTAAATCATCAAGATGATAATAGATATAATTTTTGATATAATAGTTTATAGCAAAACTAGTAAAGGGGGGGATATATATGGCAATTGGCAGAAGTAAAGTAGTAATAGTTGGAACAGGTTCTGTTGGGGCAGCGGTAGCATTTGATATGGTAATGAATTATATTTGTGATGATTTGACATTGATTGATATAAACAAAGAAAAATCATGGGCTGAAGCAACAGATTTACAGCATTCTCTTGGATATAGTGGAAGTAGGATGAGAGTAAAAGCTGGAGAGTATGAAGAATGTAAGGATGCAGATATAGTTATAATTGCAGCAGCATTACCTTATATTACGGGGCAAACGAGATTAGACATGCTAGAAAAGGCCGCAGGAATAATGAATAATATAGTACCGAATATTATGAAAAGTGGTTTTTTCGGTATGATTGTTGTAATAACAAATCCTGTGGACGTTATGTCATACTATGTACACAAGCTTTCAGGTTTACCATCAAATAAGGTTATTGGAACAGGGACAGCGTTAGATTCAGCACGATTGAAATATCATTTAGCCGATGTTATGAGTGTTGATCCACAAAGTGTTCATGCTTTGTGTATGGGAGAACATGGAGATTCTCAGATCATTCCATGGAGTCAAATTACAGTTGGGGGCAAAAAGTTTTTAGATATAATTAATGATAATAAGATAAGATTAAAATGTTTTGATTTAAATTCAGTAACGGAAGATATTAAAAAGATAGCATATCGTATTGTAAATGCTAAAGGTGCAACTACTTTTGGCATTGCAGCAACTACCGTTCAGATTGTAAAAGCAATATTACGAGATGAAAATAAAGTCATTCCTGTATCTGCTATGCTTAATGGAGAGTATGGCGAAAGTGGCACATATGCAGGTGTTCCAGCAGTTTTAGATAATCAGGGAGTGAAAGAGCTTGTTGAATATCATTTAAGTGAAAGTGAAAAGGTAGAATTAAAGAAATCTATTGGAATTATTAAAGACTATAAGAAAAGACTTAAATTATAAAATATAATATTGAATATCTTCGTGTGGAAGAAACTAAAGATGTATTCATAATAAGCATTAATGGAGTTTTGAGCGAGAGAAAATAGTTTTTAATATAATAGTATAGAATGAAAGCATTTCTGTTTATAGAAATACTTTCATTCTATAAAATTTTATTTGCAACCGTTCTTCAATTTATTATGTTATGATTTTAATAAAGTACATTTAATTAAAATCTATTAGTTAAATAATTCTATAATTCCAAGGCTTATAAGTAATATTCCTGAAATTAATGGAGCAAATTTACCTAAGAAGTTGCCTAAAATATGGTTTCCAGCACTTTCACCAAGCTTAAGGGTGCAAATACTTAATATAAATGTTAATATGACTGTAAGTGCTATATTAACGCCTGTTACGCTGGCAGCAACGCCTGTACCAAAGTTATTAAATGTTAATGCAAAGGCTACTAAAAAGGCCTCTTTTTTATCTATATCTCCTGAGTGATCTAAATCTGATTTTTCTGCATATTCAATCATATCATTAGTATTTTTTAAAGCAAGTTCTTTTAACTTTTTATTATTTGTAAGTTTAAAAATACTTTGGATTACAAAGTATAATCCTAGAATTATAATAATTCCAGCGCCTAAATTATTTGCTAAAAAGCTTGGTAAAAATTTAGATACATATATGCCAAGTAACATAGATAAAAATGTTCCAGTAGAAGTTACAAGCGCTATTATAAGATTTGCAGTTATGCCTATTCTTATTTTTTTTATTCCATATGCAATACCTATAACTAAATTATCTAAGTTAGAAGATAAACTAAATAATAAAGCAGATAAAATTAATATCATATATGTCATTCCTTCTTATTAGTACTTATATTTAATATATGGTTGTGAATCCGTGGGGTGATTAAGAATTTTTAAGTACATTTAGGATTTTGTTATCCATATTTATTAAATACATAAAGATATTTAAGTTATATTTTATAAGATGCTTATATAAAAAATGTTTAAATTAAACTAATAGTAGAGGGGGAAAACTCTTCTAAGGTTTTGAACCACTGAAAAGAAGAGCTTTTATCTTTTAACATATTAATAGACTTAATCACAAAATGCTCCTGGAATATTACTATTAAGCTTGGCCAGTAAATGTTAAATATAAGAGAACTATATTTAGCGATATGATTATAAAAGCTATGATGATACCTAAAATTCTTACCCAATTACGATTTGCCATAATACCCATTAAATCTTTACGTCTAGCTATAGTTAACATTTGTATTATCGGAAATGGTAATATAAAACTAAGTGCTACTTGGCTTAAAACAAGGGCGTTCATTGGATTTATTCCAAGTGCAATTATAGCTAATGCAGGCATCATAGTTATAAGTCTTCTGACATTAATCGGTATACTTAAATTAACAAAACCCTTCATAATTGTTTGACCTGCCATAGTACCAACAGCAGAGGATGATAAACCTGATGCAAGCAGCGCTATTCCAAAAGCTCCACTAGATAATGAGCCTAGCAAAGGCTGTAATGATGCATGAGCTTGCTCCATTGTATCAACAACTAATCCATTTTTATTGAATACAGCGGCAGAGACAATAACCATTGCCGCATTTACTATAAAGGCAATATTCATAGCTATTGTTACATCAATTTTTTCCATTTTTAAATGTTTTAGCTTTCCTTCAGTTGATGTATCAGTCCCTCTATGCTGAACTAAATGTGAATGCAAGTATATTACGTGAGGCATAACTGTTGCACCAAGCATTCCTACTGCAATCAATAATGCATGACTATTTGGTAATGATGGAATTATTGTATGAATGCCTACTTGAAACCAATCAGGTTTGGCAAGAAATAATTCTATTGTATAGGCAATACAGATTATTGCAACAAGAACTGATATTATTATTTCTATAGCTTTTTGCCCATACTTTTCCATATAACAAATAAAGAATGTTATTATTCCTGTGATAAGCCCCGCATATATCATTGGTATATGAAACAATAAATACAATCCTAAAGTTCCACCTAGAAATTCTGCTAAGTCAGTTGCCATGGCACCTATTTCAGCAATAATCCAAAATATCCAATTTGTTTTTTTAGAAAATACTTTGGCGCACATTTCAGGAAGATTATGACCTGTAGCTATTCCTAATTTTGCAGACATTATTTGTAAAAATATAGCCATTAAGTTACTAAATAAAATTACCCAAATTAATGCATAACCAAATTCTGATCCACCACTAATATTAGTGGCAAAGTTCCCAGGGTCTATATATGCAACACTTACAATAAAGGCTGGACCTAAATACTTTAACAATTGTTTAAACTTACTTATTCTAGCACTCTTGCCTCTTTTAAATGGCAAAAATCCAGTAACAGATACATCAGTGCTTCTTAAACCTCTTTCGTTCTCCAAGAAAATACATCACCTTTCTCACTTAATTTTTTATGTGTCTAATTTTCTTAATCTTATATGTAATTAAAATAGTTATTATCAGTTAACTTTCTTAGCCTAGTCTAAATTATTTTATATTATAAGTTATGCAGTAATATTCTAAATGTTACATTAAAGTAACTTTTTCGCCATTAAGGCATATAATTTATTAAGTAGATTATTATAGGAAGTGGGTGAAGATATGGCTAAAAATGATTTCTATACTTTCAGCGAATATATGAAGAAAGAAGATAGAAAACTAACTGCATCGATGGAAGATTATCTTGAGATGATATATAGATTGTCATTAAATAAAGGATATTTAAGAATTAATGAACTTTCAAGCGCGCTTAATGTTCAGCCTCCTTCGGCTACAAAAATGGTACAGAAATTATCAGAGGAAAGACTTGTGAAGTATGAGAAGTATGGGATTATAATACTTGAAGAAAGCGGAAAAGAACTTGGAGCCACACTTCTTAACAGGCATCATACTATTGAAAACTTTCTGAGAATACTTGATATTCCTGATAAAGAAATATTAGAGGAAACGGAAAAGATAGAACATACCATAAGTAAAGAAACATCAAAATGCTTTCAGGACTTTGTACAATTTATAGAGAGTAATCCGAGTATAGGTAAAGCATTTAAGAAATACAGAGAGTCTGTAAAATAGAATGGTTAATATTGATTATATAGTATCAATAAAAATAAATCAGGTAACAAATTAAATCCTAGAGAATAAGGATTGATTTATTATCTGGTTTATTTACGTTTTTTTGTTTGGGTTTAAAGCAAATATAATTCATATTCCTATACATAAGTAAGAGGCTAATATTCGCCATATTAAAGATAGCTGTTACAATTATATTATATTTTGTTTTTTGTAATTCCTTATTATATATTCTAATAGAATATGTAAAGAATATATAATTAAAGAATAAAAGGAGAGAATTTGTGATGATAAAGTGTAATAATCTTTTTGAAAATAAAAATATTGAAGTTGTAGAATCAAGAGGAGGCGTTAAGGTTCTTGAATACAAAAAAGATTTGAGTGTAAGTACTGCAACTGCAATGGCCGCATATTTTGCTTCAGAGATGAATGTTAGAAAAAGACAGGTTTTAATCGAGTTGAATGGTAATGCGTATACAATCAGTTCGGGAGTAATGCAGTGGACAGCTGGATCTGTGAGCATGGCTGCTGATATTAAGGGAATAGGTGATTTTTTTGGAAAAGCTATATCATCAAAGATAACAAAAGAGTCTGCCATTAAACCCAAATATCAGGGGAATGGTTTATTAATGCTAGAACCAACATATAGGCATATTTTACTTGAGGAAGTTTCAGAATGGGGCGGTATGGTTTTAGATGACGGACTTTTTTTTGCATGTGAATCTAAGGTCCAGCAAAAAATAGTTGCAAGGACAAACATTTCTTCGGCTATGCTTGGGAATGAAGGACTATTTAATTTATGCCTAAAAGGCGAGGGAATAGCTGTGCTAGAAAGTCCTGTTCCAAGAAGCGAGTTAATAGAATTCATATTAGATAATGATGAAGTAAGGATTGATGGGAATTTTGCAATTGCTTGGTCTAATTCTTTAGATTTCAGAGTTGAAAAATCTAGTAAAAGCTTAATTGGATCTGCAGTTTCAGGAGAGGGATTAGTTAACGTATATAGAGGAACGGGAAAAATACTTATGGCTCCTGTATCGTAAAAATAAAGATGTGAATATCTAATAGTAAAGGATTAGTAAGAAATATTATAATTACTAATCCTTTTGCTATTAAGAATTCAAAAAGCAAATCAAAAATAATGTTTATTTGGAATTAATAGTAAACATAAGAATGTAAAAAGTTAATAGAATAATAAATATGAAAATTAAGATTGATTAAAAACTAATATTCGGAATAAATTTACATACGAGGAATTATAGCTATATTATTAGACTTTTTTTATCGAAAATATATGAAAACACGAACATTAGATAAATAAAAATAAAAAAAATACATAAAATATTTAATTTACTATTGATTTATAGTCCAAAGTATTGTAGCATTAAGTATGTAAAATAAAGAGCTATATATTACGCACTGAATATATTACATTTTATTTATTCTATGCTTTAACATTCGATGATTGTATGGAAATTCAAAAAGTAATTTATTAGTATGTCATATATAAATAATGAAATTTTACCCGTATATGCTTGAAAATAAGGTTCAAGCGTTTCTACCGGACTACCGTAAATTGTCTGACTATGGGTGTTTATAGGTACTTGTTACTTATAAGCCCCTTTGTAAAAAACAAAGGGGCTTATATTTTACAAGAAATCTTTAAATTCTTGTTATTATCTTTTATATTTTTTTCAACGTTAGTGCATCCTACTAACAGATGTATTATTTTGGAGTAGCAGTGTTAATTTGTGTAGCTCAAAAATAGGAGGAATCTATATTGGACAATGTGTTAAAAAAATCGGTAAAAACAACGGAGGAGAATGGTATGTTAGAAAAAATATTTCATTTATCAAAAAATAAAACAACTGTTAAGACAGAAATGCTAGCAGGTTTAACAACATTTTTAACTATGGCATATATCTTAGTGGTAAATCCTAGTATTTTAAGTCAATCAGGTATGGACATATCAGCAGTATTTACTGCAACGGCATTGGCTTCTTTTATTGGTACTGTAATTATGGCCCTTATTGCTAATTATCCATTTGGTATGGCACCAGGTATGGGATTAAATGCTCTTTTTACATTCACAATTTGTTTAGGTATGAAGTTCTCTTGGCAAACAGCTTTAGCAGCTTCATTGATCGAAGGATTTATATTTATGGCGCTTAACATATTTAAAATTAGACAAGTGATTATTGATAGTGTTCCGCCAACATTAAAATATGCAATTAGTATTGGGATTGGTTTCTTTATAACATTTATAGGTCTTCAAGATGCTAAGATGATTGTTGCTAATCAGGCTACATTAGTTGGAATAGGAAATTTAAAAGATCCAACAGTTCTTTTAGCTGGTCTAGGTGTTATTATAATATCAGTATTATATTATAAAAATATAAAAGGTTCATTCATTATTGGAATGTTTTCTGTATATGTATTGGGAATGATTTTTGGAGTTGCTAAGGTACCTACAGGAATAATATCTATGCCACCATCAGTTGCTCCAATATTTATGCAATTTGATTTTAAGAGTGCAATGGTAATTGGTATAATACCAGCGATTCTTTCTATGTTATTTATAGATGTTTTTGATAGTATAGGAACTTTAATTGGTTTAGCTTCAAAAGCTGGGTATTTAGATGAAAAAGGTAATGTTAAAAATGCAGATAAAGTTTTAACAGCTGATGCTATTGGCTCTGTAGTAGGAGCATGTTTAGGAACATCCACACCTGTTGCATTTGTTGAATCAGCAGCTGGTATTGCTGAAGGTGGAAGAACAGGACTTGCTGGGCTTACAATAGCTGGATTATTCTTCTTATCATTATTTTTCTCACCAATTTTAACGGCTATACCAGGGTTTGCTACAGCGCCTGTTCTAATAGTTTTAGGTGCAGTAATGATGGAACCAATAGCAAAGGTTGATTTCTCAGATTTCACTGAAGGAATGCCTGTATTCTTAACATTGATATTGACTCTTTTGACATATTCAATTACAGATGGGTTAGCATTTGGCTTTGTTTCTTATGTGTTAATAAAATTATTCACAGGTAAATCAAAAGATATTCCTGTACCAATGTACTTTATTGCATTAGCATTTGTAGGATTGTTCGCACTTATGTAATAATAAATAGAAGCCCCATGGTGTAAGAGAATACACCATGGGGCTTTTTTATATCAAAGATATTTTTTAAGAACGCCTGAAGATTTATGAATCCATACGTAATTTGATATATTCCTTAATATATTTTACACATTTTTCGAATCCTAGTTTGCTGGTATCGAGAGATAAATCATAGTTTTTTACGTCTTCCCACTTATTACCTGTATGGTAATAGTAGTAGTCACGCCTATACTTATTTAATTTCTTGATTTCTTTAATTGCTTCTTTTTCTGAAGCACCAAGAATATCCATTTCATGCTTAATGCAGTAATTATATGATGCGTGAATAAAAATTTTAAACACATTTGGTTTATCTTTTAAAATATAATCAGCGCAACGTCCTATTACAACATAAGATTCTTTGTCGGCTAATTCACGTAATACCTTAGCTTGATAGTTAAACAAATTATCATTTGAAGTAAAGTCATTACTTTCAGGTGGGATTAATTCGCCATTATAGACTTTCTTTGAAACCTTATATAACAAACTATTTTTTACACCTTCGTCTGCATTAGCAAATAATGATTCATTGATACCGCTGTCATCTGAAGCCAAACGTAATAACTCACGATCATACATATTTATACCAAAATCTTTAGATAACATTTTTCCTATTGTTGTCCCACCGCTTCCACAAGTTCTTGTTATTGCAATTACAAACTTATCCATATAATCTCACTCCTTCCCTATATAGAAATTATACCATATTTTATTAAATTACTCTCGTAAATATGATGGTCCTAAAGAGGGGTTACGTAATAATTTAGATGAGATATTTTAATGCAACTTCTAGCTGTCAGAGAGGGTGTGCTGGATGATATTAAAAAAAGCATGTATATCTTCGATTAATATCAAGAAAATCACTCGATTTAAATCTAGTGATTTTCTTGATATTTAAATTGAATTATATTAAAGGAAATGAAAGAATTATACATGGAAAGATACATATGGGTGAGTGGTAAAATGTATTGTTAAATTATTCAAGTGCTGCTTGAGCTATCTGAATATCCTCATCAATGCTTCCACCGCTAACACCAATAGCGCCAATGATATTTCCATTACTAACAATTGGTATTCCTCCACCTAAAATACAAAGTTCACCATGCCCAACATTTTCTAAACCATAAAGCGGTTTGCCAGGGATCACTAGATCATTAAGTTTTTCAGTAGACATTTTTAAAGCAATGGCTGTATATGCTTTGCTAAAGGAAACTTTAATACTTATTAAAAGTGAATCATCCATTCTATGTTGAGCAATAAGATTTCCGCCATCATCGACGATTGTGATAACAACTGGAACATTTATTAATTCAGCCTTCCTTTCAGACTTTTCAAGAATTTCTTTTGCCATTTTTAGAGTTATCTTATTAGTTTTTAATGAACTAATTAAATCATTTGATATCTTTTTTATTAAGTCTTCATTTATCATTTTAATCACTCCTATAAATATAGAATGTAAATATTATTTTGTATATATGTTTTTATTAAGTTAATTTGATAATATTATATAGCTTAACTTACTTTGTTACAGGTAAATTGTAATTGTAAAATATGCAAAATTCAGACTGTATTGAAATTTACATATTTTTAGTTACAATATCGTTATTAATAGAGTTTAAGAATATGTTACGATTATAAACAGAGAAGTATAAGTGAAACTTTTCATGTGGAATTTTATACTCAAGCTGAATTTAGTTGAATTAATCCAGGAGCGTATAGTCGTTAACCACGCTTGAAAAAGAGAGTGTTACGGATACTAGCTATTGGATAAAAATAATTGTATTTAATAGTACAATTTCCTAGAGAGGATGAGAAGAATGAGATTAAATGATTTAGATATAAATAAAACCGATTTAATGAGAATAATTCAAGAAACTGTTCCAGGGAAACAAATTACAATGGCTCATGTCATTGCAAGTCCAGACTCTATTATTTATAAGAAGCTAGGATTAGACCCTAAAATTGATTATAACAGGGCAGCTATCGGAATTCTGACTGTTACTCCAAGTGAAACTTCTATAATAGCAGCAGATATAGCAATAAAAGCATCGGCAATAGAGATTGGATTTATTGATAGATTTAGCGGAACCTTAATTATAACAGGAACAATTTCAGATGTGGCAATTGCTTTAGAGTCTATTTTAAATTATGCAAAAAATACATTAGGATTTAATGTGTGCAATTTAACAAAAGCATAGGTGGTTTTATGAGAAAGATTATGTTAGTTGGTAGAACCGGCTGTGGTAAAACTACTTTGACTCAGGCTTTGAAAGGAAAAGAGATTATATATCATAAGACACAATATGTAAATAATTTTGATGTAATTATAGATACTCCTGGCGAATACGCTGAAAATAAAAAACTAGCACGAGCGTTAATACTATACTCCTATGAAGCTGATGTAATTGGACTTTTAATGAGCTCTCTTGAAGAGTATTCACTTTATAGTCCGAATATTGCTGCAGGGGCTACTAGGGAAGTTGTTGGAATTGTAACTCAGATTGATAATAAAAATGCAAGACCAGATTTAGCCGAATCATGGTTAAGACTAGCTGGATGCAAAAAGATATTTCATATAAGTTCATATACTGGAGAAGGAGTACCAAATCTTTTGGATTATTTAAAAGAAGATGGGGATATAATGCCTTGGGAAAAGTAATGTAGTATTAGAAGGTCTTAAATTTACATGTAAATGTTTAGAATTTGCAAATTTATGCGAGGAGAGATTTTAATATGAGAAAAATTTTAATGTTAGCAGGTGATTTTACTGAAGATTATGAAGTTATGGTTCCATATCAAGCTTTGGAAATGATAGGGTTTAAGGTTAATGTAGTTTGCCCAGAAAAGAATGAAGGGGAATATATAAAGACTTCAATACATGATTTTGAAGGACATCAAACTTATACTGAAAAACCTGGACATAATTTTCTGTTAAATATGTCTTTTGATTATTTAAAATTAGAAGAATATGATGGCTTATATATAACAGGTGGAAGAGCTCCAGAATATCTTAGGCTTAATACAAGAGTTATTGATATTGTTAAGTACTTTATGGAATTAAATAAACCAGTTGCTGCTATCTGCCATGGAATTCAAATTTTAACGGCTGCTGATGTAATTAAAGGAAGAAAGCTAACAGCTTATCCTGCTGTTAAGCCAGAAGTAGTTATTGCTGGAGGAGTTTTTATAGATAAAAATCCAGATGAAACAGTTGTTGATGTGAATCTAATAACCTCACCAGCCTGGCCAGGAAATACAGCTATTTTAAAAGACTTTTTAAATGCTCTCAATGTGAAGATTCAATTATAGATAAACGGCATGTAACTTAGAATCATGTGATAGCTTACCGAAATAAGAAACATTGTTGTTTCACAGGACTACGAAAATTTCGCTGGAAGGTTATAAATATCAGGTTGCATCCATTTAAACTTGCTCCAAATATTCATTTTGACAAGTTTAAATGGAACAATCAGCCATTAATAATTAATAATCTTCAGCAGCTCATTTTCAAGTGCCTGCTGCATAAAAATGTTTCTTATTTCTTGTATATGTATTCAGATAAAGATTTATCATACCCGCCTATCTCAATTATGAGTTTAATTTATAATTTAAAATACAGATCACCTTCTCTTTCGGTCAGTTTATAGAATACGTCTAATTCACATGCTAGTTATTTATGTGAATTTTGAGGTGGTTTTAATTTTACAATATTTTAGTTTGTATTGTATTACAACGATTTCATAAGTCTAATATATAATGAACTTGCACGAAACGAATTTTTACGATCTATTGAGGAGGGAATTATTAATGATATCTAAAGGGTTTTCAAAACCAACTGAAAGAGTTGAAAGATTAAAAAGAATGATTGTGGATGCAATCCCGTTTGTAGAATCTGAAAGAGCGGTCCTTGTAACAGAATCATATAAAGAAACAGAAGGTCTATCTCCTATATTAAGACGTGCTAAAGCCGTAGAAAAAATATTTAACAATTTACCTATTACTATTCGTGAAGACGAGTTAGTAGTTGGTGCAATTACTAAAAATCCACGTTCTACTGAAATTTGTCCAGAATTTTCTTATGATTGGGTAGCTAAAGAATTTGACACAATGGGAGCAAGGGTTGCAGATCCATTCCAAATTCCAAAAGAAACAGCAGCGGAATTAAGTGAAGCATTTAAATATTGGGAAGGTAAAACTACAAGTGCACTTGCTGATTCTTACATGTCTCAAGAAGCAAAAGACTGTATGGCAAATGGAGTATTTACTGTAGGAAATTATTTCTATGGTGGTGTAGGACACATTTGTGTTGATTATGGAAAGATTTTAAGAAAAGGGTTTAAAGGGATTATTGCTGAAGTCATTGAAGCAATGAGCAAAATGGACAAGAAAGACCCTGATTATATAAAGAAACAACAATTTTATAATGCTGTAGTAATTTCTTATAGTGCAGCAATAAATTTTGCACATAGATATGCCCAAAAAGCTAGAGATATGGCAGCTGTAGAATTGAACCCAACTAGAAAAGCAGAATTGTTACAAATAGCTGCTAACTGTGAAAGAGTACCTGAAAATGGGGCAACAAACTTCTATGAAGCTTGCCAATCATTCTGGTTTATTCAAATAATGGTTCAAATTGAATCTAATGGACACTCAATTTCACCAGGGCGTTTCGATCAATATATGCATCCTTACCTTAAAGAAGATAAAAATATTTCAAAGGAATTTGCTCAAGAGTTAGTTGATTGTATTTGGATTAAGCTAAATGATATTAATAAAACTCGTGATGAAATTTCAGCTCAAGCTTTTGCAGGCTATGCTGTGTTCCAAAACCTATGTGTTGGTGGACAAAATGAAGAAGGTCTTGATGCTACAAATGAAGTATCCTATATGTGTATGGAGGCAACAGCTCATGTTAAATTACCAGCACCTTCATTCTCTATACGTGTATGGCAAGGAACTCCAGACGAATTCTTATTAAGAGCTTGCGAAGTTGCAAGATTAGGACTTGGCGTACCTGCTATGTACAATGATGAAGTTATAATTCCTGCATTAGTTAATAGAGGTGTTACTCTTAGAGATGCACGTAATTATTGTATTATCGGCTGCGTTGAACCTCAATGTCCAAACAAGACAGAAGGATGGCATGATGCAGCATTCTTTAATGTAGCTAAGGTATTAGAAATTACATTAAATAATGGTAAAGTAGGCAATAAGCAATTAGGTCCTATCACAGGAGATATAACAACATTTAAGAGTATCGATGATTTCTATGCAGCATTTAAGAAGCAAATGGAATACTTTGTTTACTATCTTGTTGAAGCAGATAACTGTGTTGATTATGCTCATGCTGAAAGAGCGCCATTACCATTCTTATCAGCAATGGTTGATGATTGTATCGGAAGAGGTAAATCAGTTCAAGAAGGTGGGGCAATTTATAACTTTACAGGACCACAAGCTTTTGGTATAGCAGATACAGGAGATTCCGTATATGCAATTCAAAAACATGTATTTGAAGATAAAACTATTGCAATGGATCAATTAAAAGCAGCATTAGATGCAAACTTTGGACATACTGGCGTTAATGCAGTTAGTACAAGCAATAACAATGCTGATGTTACTGAAATGCAGATATATGAAGCAGTTAAGAGAATATTAAGCAATTCTGGATCAATTGATATATCTGAAATTCAAAGCAGAATCTCTTCAGAATTTACTTCACCTAAAACAACAGTTTCAGGAGA
Source organism: Clostridium beijerinckii HUN142 (assembly GCF_000621745.1). GTDB lineage: Bacteria > Bacillota > Clostridia > Clostridiales > Clostridiaceae > Clostridium > Clostridium beijerinckii_A. Next base: position 543,789 of record NZ_KK211335.1, read on the forward strand.
TTTTGATAATATAAGAAGACTTCTTGAAAGTACTCCTTGCTTTGGTAATGATATAGATGAAGTTGATATGGTTGCTCGTAAATGTGCACAAATATACTGCTTCGAAGTTGAAAAATATACTAATCCACGTGGAGGACAATTCCAAGCTGGAGTTTACCCAGTATCTGCAAATGTATTATTTGGTAAAGATGTTGGGGCATTACCAGATGGTAGATTAGCTAAGACTCCTCTTGCTGATGGTGTATCTCCTAGAGCAGGTAAAGATTGTGCAGGTCCAACTGCAGCAGCAAATTCTGTTGCTAAGTTAGATCACTTTGTAGCATCAAATGGTACACTTTATAATCAAAAATTCTTACCATCTGCAGTTGCTGGAGATACAGGATTACAAAACTTTGCTTCTGTAATAAGAAGTTACTTTGATCACAAAGGTATGCATGTTCAATTTAATGTAATTGATAAGCAATTATTATTAGATGCTCAAAAGCACCCAGAAAATTATAAAGACCTGGTTGTTCGTGTTGCAGGCTATAGTGCTCAATTTACTGTATTAGCTAAGGAAGTACAAGATGACATTATAAATCGTACTGAACATTCACTTTAAGCTTATTTAAACATAATAAGTAGGCCCAAATTTTATGCCTTATAAGTTTTATTCGAAAAAGTTTCACTTTATAAGGTTAAGGGAGATGTGCATGATGGATACAATTAATTATAGTATGGAAGGAACAGTATTTGATATACAGAGATTTTCTATACATGATGGCCCAGGAATTCGTACAATAGTTTTTTTAAAAGGATGTCCTTTATCATGCTTATGGTGTAGCAATCCTGAATCACAGAAAATTAAACCTGTCATAATGTATCAATCTGCGAATTGTATTCATTGTGGAAGATGTATTTCAGCCTGCAAAATAGGTGCAATTAGTGTTAATAATAAAGGTTTTATAAATAGAGAAATTTGCACAGCATGTGGTGAATGTAGCAATGTTTGTCCAACAAGCTCTTTAGTCTTAAAAGGTAAAAAGATGACTATTGAACAAGTTATAAAAGAACTTAAAAAAGATGCTATAAATTATAGACGATCTGGCGGTGGAATCACTTTATCAGGAGGGGAGCCACTAGTACAGTCAGATTTTTCAAAAGAACTTTTTAAGGCATGTAAAGCACAAGGCTGGCATACAGCCATAGAGACTACAGGTTATGCAAATGCAGAAACTATTGAGAAAGTATTCCCTTATATAGATTTGGTACTTATGGACATCAAGAGTACAAATCCTGAATTACACAAAAAATACACAGGTGTTTCCAATGAAATAATTCTTGAAAATGCAAAGAGAATTTCTGAAATATCTAAAATGGTAATTAGAGTACCGTTAATACCAGAGTTTAATTCTACGAAGCAAGATATTTTAGAAATATGCAAGTTTAGTAAAACGTTAAATAACATTGATACGATTCATTTGTTACCATACCATACTTATGGTGAAAATAAATATGAACTCCTTGGAAGAGATTATCTTATGAAAGACTCACGGTCATTAAAAGAAGATGAGATTGAAGTCTTAAAAAAGATTATTGAGGATCAGGGGATTAAATGTATTATTGGTGGTTAAAGATATAATTTTAGAATGGAGGAGTCAAAATGGATCAACAATTGATTGAAAAGGTAATGAAACAGGTTTCTAGCGAACTTGGAATATCTGTTAAAAATCAAAATAATGATTCTCAAAATATAAGCAAAAATACTAGTGGAGGAATAGGTGTTACTGAATTTGTAGGTACTGCAATAGGCGATACTATTGGACTAGTAATTGCAAGTGTAGATCCACTACTTACAGAAACTATGAAATTAGGAAAGTACCGTTCAATCGGTATCATAGGCGGAAGAACTGGAGCTGGACCTCAAATTATGGCTGTTGATGATGCTGTTAAAGCTACAAATACAGAAGTTATTTCTGTTGAATTACCTAGAGATACTAAAGGCGGAGCAGGTCATGGAAGTTTAATTTATATAGGAGCTGATGATGTTTCAGATGCTAGACGTGCAGTTGAAATTGCACTTTCAAGCCTAGATAAATATTTTGGAGATGTTTATGCAAATGATGCAGGACATTTAGAATTCCAATACACAGCTAGAGCGAGTTATTGTTTAGAAAAAGCTTTTGGAACACCACTAGGCAGAGCATTTGGAATGGTTTGTGCAGGACCAGCTGCAATTGGAACAGTTTTAGCTGATGTTGCTGTAAAAGCCGCTAATGTTGATGTTGTAGGTTACTGTTCACCAGGAAATGGAACAAGTTTCTCAAATGAGGTTATATTAACTTTCAGTGGTGATTCAGGAGCTGTAAGACAAGCTGTAAGAGCATCTATTGAAGTAGGTAAAAAATTACTAGGTGCGTTAGGTGATGAACCTAAATCAACTACAACACCTTATATTTAAGCAGATAAGTGAAAGTCCAAATCTGTGATTTGGTTGCTTAAACTTAGTTAACTCATAGATGAGTTAACCTCATTAAAAATTGATTTTGTGTGAATCGCTTACTCAGCGAACGTATGTGAGTTGAGTTTCCTTAAGAATAAGTGAAAGTCCAAATCTATGATTTGGTTTCTCGAACTTAGCTGATGACGCTAGGAATCAGCTTCCATAGAAAGATCTGAATATTCGAACTTTCTATGCAGGGTGGTATGATTTGATGATGGTCGATTACTCTGTGAGTCGAGTTTCCTTATCAATATAATATATTAAATTCAATATTTTCTATATAAAGTTAAATATAAAAAAACAAAAGTTTACCTAAAATTTAAGGAGGTATTTAATATGAATTCGGATGCATTAGGAATGGTTGAAACTAAAGGTTTAGTTGCTGCAATAGAAGCAGCAGATGCTATGGTTAAAGCGGCAAATGTTAATTTAATAGGATATGAAAAGATAGGTTCAGGTCTAGTAACAGTTATGGTTCGTGGTGATGTTGGTGCTGTAAAAGCAGCAACTGATGCAGGAGCAGCATCAGCTAGATTAGTTGGAGAAGTTGTTTCTATTCACGTTATTCCACGTCCTCATATGGACACTGAAAAGATTCTTCCTAAATTCGTATAACAAGATTTTAAATTATAATTAGATAGTTATGCAAAAAGAAAATATTACAGTAATTCTTTTTAGAGCCTAGGAGGGATAGCGTGGAAATAGATGAGAAAAGACTAAGAGAATTAGTGATTAAAGCTATACAATTGCTTCAATCCGAAAGCTCTATACAGAATTTATTTATTCCCCAAAAGAAATTGTATGTGATATTTACGGAAGAGTGGAATAACAAGTATTTATCTTTATTTCAAGAATTAGATAAGCGAAACGAATATGAAGTTTACGCAGTATTACCAGATGGAATATATAATGATTTTCACCTAAGTAATTTGAAAAAATTTAGTGTATGTAAATCCGTAATAAGTAGAAAGAATGTTGACTTTGATGAATCATCAGAATATCTCACGGTATTTCCAGTAGTTCCTAGAGAAATAATAGTTAAAACAGCATTATGTATTGATGATATTTTTGAAAGTAGATGGATTTTTAAAAGTATGGAAAAGGGTCAAAGAACTATTTTACTCAGTTCAGGACTTGAAAAATTTACTGGCAAAGAGCCACCTGGTTATATTAATAAGATATTAAATTATTACAAGACTTTGCTGGAATTTAATATTGAAATAACAAAGGATATTTTTCAAGTTGAAGAATATGAAAATAAATTTAGTGAAAATAGTTCCATGGTCTATGAAAGTACAGAATATAATGAGGTTCTAAATGAAAAAAGCAGCAAAAAAATAATTACCGCACAGGAAGTAGAATGCTATAAAAATGATATAAAATTATTCTTAAATTCAGGGGATATCATAACTGAGTTAGCTAAGGATAAGGCAAAAGATTTAAACATTCAAATTATTAGAAGAAGTTAGAGTATATTCAAAAGTATAGTTTAATATAATGAAGATTTTCATAGAATGCGAGATTACTCGTATTTTATGAAAATTATAAAAAGATTCACACATTAATAAAGATTAAAGTGAGGTGACAAGATGAAAGAAGCATTAGGTTTAGTTGAAACAATAGGTTTATCAACTGCTATTTTAGCGGCAGATGTTATGGCGAAAACGGCTAATGTTAATATAATTGACCTTGAAAATACTAAGGGATCCGGGTACATGACCATAAAAGTTTCAGGAGATGTTGGAGCTGTAACAGCTGCAGTTACAGCAGGAAGACAAGTTGCTATTGAAAACAACGCATTTGTTTCATCTAAAGTAATTCCAAGACCTTCTAATAATATAGAAAGCGCTTTTTGTCAGCCTAAAAAGGAAGAAGATACTTCTTCTATCACAGAGAATAATATAACTGAGGAAAGTAATGTAAGTGAAGAAAATAATATTATTGAGGGAAATAATACTGTTGAAAACAAAGAAAGTTTAGAAAATCCTGTAGTTGTATTAGAAGAGGTTTTAACTGAGAAAGTTGAAAAGCTAGAAGATAAACAGGAAGAAAACACGTCCCAAAGTGAAAAGGTAGTAGTTGAAAATAATGAAGATATCAATCGAGCTAAAGAAGATGGTATTCAACTTGAGCAATCTGATGCAGAAATTTCTCAATCTCAGTCAGAAGAAAAGAGAACTAGAAAAACTAGCAGTAGAAAAAAAGGAAAATAATAAATAGCACTTTTTAAGCTGCTAAAGGAAAGGACTGTGATTAATATGTATATGGCAAAAGTTGTAGGAAATGTTGTAGCTACGAGAAAAGATGATTCGTTAGTTGGGTATAAATTAATGATTGTAAAGAGAATCGATGTAAAAGAGAATTTCATTGGTAATGAGGAAGTTGCAGCAGATTATGTTGGCGCAGGTATAGGGGATTATGTATTACTCTGTAAGGGGTCAGCAGTACGTGTGGAAAAACAAAAGGTTGCTATTGATATGGCGATTATTGGAATCATAGATTCAATTGATGTCTAATATCATATGTAGTTATTTATTTATTCCATAATCAAGAGAGGAGGTTAACATGGATATAAAATATAAATTTTTCAACAAAGAAGAATTAAAAAGTGGTGTTTTTTCTTCAGTGAACGATGCAGTTTTAGCAGCTGTAGGTGCATACAACCAATATAACAAATTTACTTTAAATGAAAGACAAGAGATTATTGATTGTATTAAGGAAAAGCTTTTATCTAGGGTTGAGGAAATCGCTTATATGACGGTTGAAGAGACTGGAATGGGGAATGTGCCTGACAAAATTGAGAAGCTTATTCTAGCGATTAAAAAGACACCAGGAATAGAAGATTTAATTACTGAAGTGAGAACCGGAGATAATGGGATGACATTATATGAACTATCATCTTATGGTGTTATTTGCGCTATACATCCATGTACTAATCCATGTGCTACATTAATTAGTAATACAATTGGGATGCTGGCAGCAGGAAATGGAGTTGTTCATTGTCCACATCCAAGAGCAATAAAAGTGTCAAAATATGTTACTGAGATAATCAGTATTGCAATAAGAGAAAGATGTGGAATAGATAATTTAGTTGTAACTTTAAATGAAAATTCAATGACGTGCACTAATGAAATTATGACTCATCCAGATATTTCAATGGTGGTTACTACAGGTGGTAATAATGTCTTAAGACAAGCAATGGCATCAGGGAAAAAGGTTATTGGTGCAGGCCCAGGTAATCCTACAACTGTTGTTGATGAAACGGCTGATATTAAAAAAGCCGCAAGAGATATTGTAAGAGGAGCTTCTTTTGATAATAACATAATGTGTATTTCGGAGAAAAGCATAGTAGCTGTTTCAAGTATTGCTGATTTGCTAGTAGAAGAGCTTATTAAAAATGAGGTATATTACGTTGATAAAGATGAAGAGATGCTTAAACTTACAGTAGCTACATTAACAAGTGACATGGCATTAAATAAAACTCTTGAAGGTAAAAGTGCAAATGAGATTTTAAAGGCTGCAGGAATTGTATGCGAAAGAGATATTAAGCTTATTGTAGTTAATACCATAAAGCAGCATCCATTTGCAACAGTTGAAATGCTTATGCCACTTGTACCATTAATAAGAGTAAAGAATTTTGAAATAGCATTGGATACAGCACTTGAAATAGAACAAGGATTCAGGCACACAGCAACAATTCATTCTCAATCAATTGAAAGATTAAATGTAGCAGCAAAAGTAATGCAGACGGCAGTATTTGTTAAAAATGGTGCTTCACTCGTAGGAATTGGATGTAATGGTGAAGGTGATACCAGCTTTACAATTGCTACAATCACAGGAGAAGGTACTACTACAGCAAGGCATTTTGCAAGAAGAAGACGATGTTCCCTAACAAATGGTTTTTCAATTAGGTAGGAAAGGAGATGAAGTTTTGAAAAGTGTGTATATTAAAACAAAAATATATTCAGGAGAAAATTCTCTGAAGCGCCTAGAGAAATTTAAAAATACAGATATCTGTGTGGTATGTGATCAATTTCTTGTGAAAAACGGCAGCGTAAAAGGTCTATTGAGTTTTATTAATGACAGTAATAATGTTTCTGTTTTTGATGAGGTTATTCCAGACCCGCCACTAAATGTAATTGGAAAAGGTGTTGCTCTTATTAAGAAAAATAATCCTAGCATAGTTATTGCGTATGGTGGAGGCTCTGCTATAGATACAGCGAAGGGAATTATTTATTTCGCAAAACAGCAAAACTTTATTGATAAAGTTAATTTTATAGCAATTCCAACTACAAGTGGAACTGGATCTGAGGTAACGTCAGCGACAGTAGTTACTGATACTGAGACAAAAACAAAGCATATTATTTTTGATGATGTGATGCTGCCAGATGAAGCAATCTTAGATGCAAATCTAACAGTTTCTGTTCCAGCAGACATTACTGCAAACACAGGAATAGACGTTTTAACTCACGCAATAGAAGCATATGTTGCAAAAGATGCAAATGTATATTCAGATGCATTAGCTGAAAAAGCTGTTGAATTGGTCATTGAATCTTTAGTACAGTGCTATAAACAAGGTACTGACATCGCAGCAAGGAATAAAATGCATGAAGCATCTAATTTAGCAGGTATGGCTTTTAATATAGCGGGTCTTGGTATAAATCATAGCATTGCTCATCAATTAGGAGGTAGATTTCATATTCCGCATGGACTTGCCAATTCAATATTAGTAAATATTGTAATAGATTATAACTGTGAAGATCATGAGATTTTAAAGAAATACGCTAAATTAGTTTATAAAACTGGTATGGTGGAAAAAGCACAAAGTGATGAATTTGCAGTTGAAGTTTTAAAAACATATATTAAAACACTGACGAAGATTATGAACATGCCTCAAAACTTAAAAGAGTGTGGTGTAGATAAAAATGAATTTGACAATGTAAAATCAATTATAGCTGAAAATGCACTAAAGGATGGATGCACACAAGCAAATAGAAGAGATATTACAAAATTTGGTATGGAAAGACTGATTCAATTAGTGTACTAACCTAATCTTAGTATGATAGAATATATTTAGAAAAATATATTCTTGTGATGTATGAAGGAGTGGGTTAAATGCATGAATTCCATGATAGAACAAAAGGTGAAATCGTTGACAGCAATACGCAGATTGATGAGAATTTAATTAATAAATTTAATATAATCAATTTATTCGGCAAAGAAACATTAGAGGATATTCAAGAAAAGATATCTAGAGCAACAGGCCTTGCATTTGTTACTGTTGATTATAAAGGTGAACCAATTACCAAAATGACTTCTTTCACAGAATTTTGTAGCGAGATTAGAAAAAATAAGAAAGCAGAATGTGTCTGTAAGTCTTCCGATGCTTTTGGTGGAATTCAGGCAGCAGTTACGCAAAAGAATTGTGTATATTTTTGCCCTTGTGGATTACTTGAAATTGCAATACCTATAATCGTTAGAGGCCATTATCTAGGTGGATTTATTGGTGGACAAGTGAGATGCTTAGATGCACCTTCAGGAGTAAGTAAACTTGAAAACGTAATAAAACATTCCCAAAATTATAGGGAAGATAAGCATATGTTAAGTTTGTTTGAGTCTGTTCAATTATATGATTATGAAAAATTTATGAGTGTTGCGGAATTAATTTCTCTTATTATAAATCAATTGGGAGAGAAAGAAGCATATAGATTGATGCAAAAAAACTCATTAAAAAAGGAAGTTGAGGAATTAAATAATTCTAAAAAAGAACTTGAAATAGAAAATGCATTGAAAAAAAATGAACTTATAAATCTCAGAGCTCAATTAAACCCACATTTTTTAATCAATGTTTTGAATTCGATTTCTAATTTAGCAGCTATTGAAGATTCACCTAAGACAAATGAAATGATTGTAATGTTTGCAGATTATTTAAAGCAGAGTTTAGGTAGTCAAAAGAGCTATACAAATTTATCAGATGAATTCGAAAATATTGAAAAATATTTAAAGATTCAGAAAGTTAAGTACGGAGATTTGCTTCAATATTCAATTAACATGAATGAAAAAATGCATTATCAAAGAATCCCAAGCCATATTATTATGCCATTTGTGGAATATGCTGTTTTTTATGGAATTGCAACAAAGAATAATGGTGGAAAAGTAGCGGTAACTTCTTATTATGAAGGTAAGGATGTTGTTATATGTATTTATGACAATGGATCTGGATTTAGTGATGAGGCAATAGCTAAGAAATTCAAGATATATAAAGGTGGTTATGAGGGAGAATCTATTCAGATAAGCATTTCCAATGCAAGAGAAAAGCTCATAACATTATTTGGTGAAAAGTATGATACTTTTATTGAAAATACTGAAGGAGAAGGTACAAGGAGTATTATAAGATTTCCAATAAAATTCGAAGAAAGGAATGTCTAGATATGTATGGAGTATTAATTGCAGATGATGAACCACTAATGAGAGCATCTTTAAAGGTTATGATATCTAAAGTTGAAGGATTTGAGGTCTTATATTCTGTTGGTAGCGGTGAGCAGGCAGTTGAGATATGTAAAAATAATAAAATAGATATTGTTTTTATGGATATCATGATGCCGGGTGAATCAGGGATAGAATCTAGTAAAAAGATATACACCATTAATCCAAGTACCACTATTTTTATTGTATCATCTTATAACAGTTTTGATTTTGCAATTGAAGCCTTAAAAACTAAAGTTAAAGAGTATATATCAAAACCTGTATCCTTTTCTCAAATAGAAAAATTATTGAGCAATTATAAAGATGAGAATCAGAATGTTAAAAGTGAGATAGAAGGGAATAAGTATGACAGTCTACTTTTAATAATTAAAGAAAAAGATTACAAAAAAATGTATTATGAAATTCCTAAGATAATAGATGAGATGTGTTCTTCTAAAAATTCTGATACAAAGTTACTAAGAGAAGAATTTATGCAAATAGGAGAAAATCTTATTAATTCTGTCCAACTGCTAAACAAAAAGCCCAAAAAGCTTAATGAGATATTTCCGATGGAAGAACATTTAGGCAATGAGAAAAGATTTTTCGAATTTTGGTTATTCAAAGTTATGAATTATGTTTTTCAACAAAATAGCATAAAAAAGTATTCAATATTAAATGATGTGTTTAGTTATATTGAAAATAATATTGAAGAAGAGATTGGATTAAATGAGATAATTAATAATTGTTCAGTAAGCCAAGGCTATTTAAGTAGAATTTTTAAAAGGCAGTTTAACATAAGTGTTATGGAATATTTGCATATGAGAAAGATTAATATGGCGAAAAGATATTTTTGTTTTACTGATTTAAGTATTACGGACGTTGCATTTAAACTTGGATATAATGAGAGCAGTTATTTTAGCAAAGTGTTTAAGAAGTATGAAAATACAACGGTCTATAAATATAAAAAAATGTTGTAGAATCAGAAAATCAAGGTAGGTGGTAAAACATGAGCGAATATTTTGTTACATCAGAATCTGTAACTGAAGGACATCCTGATAAAATTTGCGATCAGATATCGGATGGAATCTTAGATGCATATTTAGCACAGGATAATAATTCAAGAGTTGCAGTAGAAACAATGGTCTCAAAGAATACAATTATGATAGCAGGAGAGGTTACTTCAAATGCAAAGGTAAATATTGTTGAGGTTGCAAGAGAGGTTGTAAAAAATATTGGTTATACGAAAGAAGAATATGGTTTTGATTATAAGAACTGCCTAGTGTTTACAAATATCAATAAACAGTCTCCAGATATTGCTTTAGGTGTTGACAAAATAGAAGAAAACAGGAAGATTACTAAAGCAATATTAGGAGCTGGTGATCAAGGAATTATGTACGGGTATGCCTTTAATGAGACTGATAATTATATGCCATTAACGTGTGATTTAGCCAATAAACTTACAATGAGGTTATCTAAACTTAGAAAAAGTGAAGGAATTCCTTGGATTCGTCCTGATGGTAAATCTCAGGTTACAATGAAATATGATAGTAATGGGAATCCAATTAACATTTCAAGCATAGTAATTTCAATTCAACATGATCCGGATATTGACTATGATTATATGAAAAATGTTATTGAATATGAGGTTATTCGTAATGTTATTGATAGCAAGTGGATTAAATATGATACGAAGATACATATTAATCCTACCGGAAGATTTGTTATAGGTGGTCCTGCAGGTGATACGGGTTTAACGGGACGAAAAATTATGGTAGATACTTATGGTGGAATTGGAAGACATGGTGGTGGAGCCTTTTCAGGAAAAGACCCCACAAAAGTAGATAGATCAGCAGCATATATGGCAAGGTATGTGGCAAAAAATATGGTTGCTGCAAAGCTGGCTGATAAGGTTGAATTATCCTTAAGCTATGTAATTGGAGAAGCTGAACCAGAAGCAATAACTATTAATACATTTGGAACTGAGAAAATAGATATTAAAGATATAAGAAAAATAATTAAAGAGACTTTTTCTTTTTCGGTTGCTAATATCTTAGAGCAACTTGATTTAAAGAAACCACAATTTTTTAATACAGCCGCCTATGGTCATTTTGGGCGTGAAAATAAAAATTTTAAATGGGAAAAAACCGATAAAATGGAACTTTTAAGAAAGAAGGCAATGCAATGTGTTTTGGAAAATTTTAAATAGTATTTAAGGAGTTTGATGTTATGAATATCTATGCATTAATAGCAGCATTTGGTGGAGGAGCTTTAGGAGCACTTCTTGGATCAATACCTGCTTTTATTTTAACGGGAATTTTAGCAGTTGTTGGAGGAATTTTAGGATTAGCAGGTATTGCTGAACCAACGGTTGGAAATATTACTTTTGGTTCTTTTTTAGGTCCTCATATTGCATTTGCAGCAGGAGTAGCGGCAGCAGCATTTGCTGGGAATAAAAGAAAAACATTGAGCAATGCAAACGATGTATTAACACCATTATATTCAATTAATGATTATACCGTAATACTCGTTGGAGGTTTATTCGGAGTTATAGGTTTTTTATGTCACTATGTTTATGGTGCAGTATTGAACTTTAAAACAGACCTTCCTGCTATTTCTGTTTTCACCGTTTTGATGATTTCGAGATTAGTATTTGGTAAGACAGGTCCGGTTGGTAAGTATACTGGGGCAGGCAAAAGAGATTGGCTTCCTGATACAAAAACATTAGTTAATCATATTGTGCTTGGATTAACAGTTGGAATTGTTGTAAGCGGCATTGCTATATCAATGGTTAATTCAGGTGTATCACCTAAAGTTATGTCTATGTATCCTATTGTTTGCTTTGGAATTAGTGCAACTTCATTGATTTTCTTGCAGACTGGTTTTGGAGTTCCGGTAACACATCATATCACTTTACCAGCTGCAGCGGCTACAGTTATGACAGGAAATATATTTATAGGTGTTTGCGTAGGAATTGCTTGTGCAATAGCCTGGTTAATTGCAGGAAAAGTTATTAACAGTTATTGTGATACGTATATAGACCCACCAGCCACGGTAATATTTATTTCAATGTTTATTATTAATGCGATGTTCATTTAGATTTATATGTTAAAAAATAAGGAGGAATTTATTATGAATAATGAAGCTTTAGGAATGGTTGAAACAAAAGGCTTAGTTAGTGCAATAGAAGCCGCTGATGCAATGACAAAGGCAGCAAATGTTATGCTGGTTGGATATGAAAAAATTGGATCAGGACTTGTAACTGTAATGGTTCGCGGGGATGTTGGAGCAGTAAAAGCGGCTGTAGATGCTGGAGTTGCAGCTGCAAGAAATGTTGGCGAAGTGATTTCGCAACATGTTATTCCAAGACCACATATTGATACAGAAAAGATATTACCAAAAACTTTATAGAGTTTTTATAGGATATCTAGAGAGTGAGTTGATAAAATGCATAGCGAAGATGTAGTAAAGTTAATTACTAAAATAGTTGTAGATAAAATCAAAGCATTAGAGAATTATAAAATTCCTATTGGCGTATCAAATAGGCATGTGCACCTAAGTCAAAAGGATTTAGATATTCTATATGGTCTAGGATATAGCTTAGCTAAAAAAATTGATTTGAAACAACCAGGACAATTTGCAGCTAATGAAACTGTAACTATTAGAGGTCCTAAAGGTGAATTTGAAAATGTCCGTATTTTAGGCCCTATAAGAAGTGAAAGTCAGGTTGAAGTTTCAATGACAGATAGTTTTAGGTTGGGGGTAAAACCTCCAATTAAAGAATCAGGACAACTAGAAAATACTCCAGGACTTGAAATTATAGGACCTAAAGGGAGTGTGAAAATTCCAAACGGAACAATCATTGCTTTAAGACATATTCATATGACACCTGAATATGCTGAGAAAATGGGAGTGAAAGATAAGGAAATTGTTGAAGTGGAAACTATGGGCGAAAGACATGGTATCTTAGGTAATGTTTTAATAAGGGTTTCTGATAAGTCTTCTCTTGAAATGCATGTGGATGTTGATGAAGCTAATGCTTGTGCTTTAAAAAATGATGACTTTGTTATCCTGCATAGGAAGTAAGCAGTTAGTTACAAATTAATTATGATAGGAGAGATAAGAATGTTAATAAATAGTGACATATTAACAGAATTCTCCAATTTGATTGCTGAAAATAGAAGTAATTCATTTGAAGGAGAGCTTAAAACGGGAGTAGACCTAGGAACGGCCAATATTGTTGTATCAGTTGTAGATTCTAATAATAATCCTATTGCAGGAGCTACTTACCCTTCTACTGTTGTTAAAGATGGAATTGTAGTAGATTTTGTAGGCGCTATAAATATAGTTAAAAGTTTAAAAGCTGAGGTTGAAGAAATAATTGGTAGAGAGCTTCTAACAGCAGCAACTGCTATACCACCAGGAATTATTTCCGGTAATGTAAAGTGTATATCCAATGTTGTAGAAGCAGCAGGATTTGAAGTTATAAATGTTGTGGATGAGCCAACAGCGGCAGCTAGGGTGATAGACATTAAGGACGGTGCAGTTGTTGATGTTGGAGGTGGAACAACAGGAATTAGTATATTGAAGGATGGACAAGTAATTTTTACTGCTGATGAAGCAACTGGGGGTACACATATGACACTTGTACTTGCAGGATATTATGGAATATCAATTAAGGAAGCAGAAGAATTAAAGAAAGATCCTAAGAAAGACAAAGATATATTTCCAATTATTAAACCTGTAGTTGAAAAGATGGCATCAATAGTAAAGAGATATTTAAATGGTTATGATGTATCAGAAATTTATGTTGTTGGAGGGGCTTCATCCTTTGAGGAATTTAACGATGTTTTTGAAAAAGAAATAGGTATTAAAACCATAAAGTTTAATGAACCTTTATTAGTAACGCCTTTAGGCATTGCAATGAACTGTAATAGAGGATGAAAATTTTAAAAAGAGGTGTATATTAATGGATGTAGATGTAGTTTTAGTTGAAAAACTAGTTAGACAAGCAATAGAGGAAGTGAAAAATAAAAACTTATTAAATTTGGATAAATTTGATTCTTTAAAAAATTACGGTATTTTTGAAACTATGGATGCGGCAGTTGAAGCGTCACATATAGCACAAAAACAATTATTAAATTCTTCTATGAACGATAGACAAAAATATGTGAATACTATAAAGGCTGCCATTTTGAAAAAGGAAAATTTAGAATTGATTTCAAGAATGTCTGTTGAAGAAACAGAGATTGGTAAATATGAACATAAATTAATTAAAAATAGAATAGCGGCTGAAAAGACACCAGGTATAGAAGATTTAAATACTGAGGCAATGACAGGAGATAATGGACTTACTTTGGTTGAATATTGTCCATTTGGAGTAATTGGTGCTATTACTCCTACTACAAACCCTACTGAAACTATCATTTGTAATTCTATTTCTATGATTGCGGGCGGGAATACAGTAGTGTTTAGTCCACATCCAAGAGCAAAAAATGTTTCAATAAAATTAGTGACTATGTTAAATAAAGCATTAGAAGTGGCAGGGGCTCCTGATAATCTTATAGCAACAGTTAATGAACCTTCTATTGAAAATACAAATATTATGATGGAACATCCAAAGATCAGAATGCTCGTAGCAACTGGTGGGCCAGCCATTGTTAAAAAGGTTATGTCTACAGGAAAAAAAGCTATTGGAGCGGGGGCAGGAAATCCTCCCGTTGTTGTTGATGAAACTGCTGATATAGAAAAAGCTGCTATTGATATTGTTAATGGATGCAGCTTTGATAATAATGTTCCATGTATAGCTGAAAAAGAAGTCTTTGCGGTTGATCAAATATGTGATTATTTAATACATTACATGAAACTGAATGGAGCTTATGAAATTAAAGATAGAGAATTGATTCAAAAACTTTTAGATTTAGTTACAAATGAAAATGGTGGACCTAAGGTTTCTTTTGTAGGAAAGAGTGCACCACATATTTTAAATAAGCTTGGTATTTCAGTAGATGAGAATATTAAAGTAATCATAATGGAAGTAGATAAAAATCATCATTTCGTTTTGGAAGAAATGATGATGCCTATTCTACCTATTGTAAGAACAAAAGATGTAGATGAGGCTATTGAATGTGCTTACGTTGCTGAGCATGGAAATAGACATACAGCTATAATGCATTCAAAGAATGTTGACAAGCTTACTAAAATGGCAAGACTTTTAGAAACAACTATTTTTGTCAAAAATGCACCATCTTATGCTGGAATAGGCGTTGGTGGGGAAGGAACTACAACATTTACTATTGCAGGCCCTACTGGTGAAGGTTTAACAACAGCAAGGTCTTTCTGCAGAAAACGTAGGTGTGTTATGGTAGATGCATTTAATATAAGATAATGTAGTCAGTATGATAGTATATTTCCCTTTATACTTTGTCACTATGTTTACCTAATAGGGTACTATTGGAAAACATACTTCATTGTTTAATGGGAAATATTTATCATATTATGGAATTAATATTTTCTCTCATATATCTTAAAGAAAAAATTTGCAATAAAGAGAAGATGTGTTTAGGCGGTACTTTTTCAATGAAATAGAATTGGAGTAGAGAAGTTATGGAAAAAAGCTTTATTGATTTAATAAAAGATGCTGGAATAATTGGAGCCGGTGGAGCTGGTTTTCCAACACATGTGAAATTAAATGCAAAAGTCAAAACTGTAATAGTAAATGGTGCAGAATGTGAACCATTGCTAAAGGTAGACCAACAATTGATGGATAAGAAAGCAGATGAAATTCTCTATGCTTTAGACAAGGTTGTTGATGAAACCGAAAGTGAGGTAGGGATAATTGCATTAAAAGGGAAATATAAAGGTGCAATAAGTACATTAAATTCAAAAATTAAGAATTATCCTAAATTACAGCTGTTTATGTTGGAAAATTTTTATCCTGCCGGAGATGAACAAGTTCTTGTATATGAAGTTACAAATAAGATTGTACCAGAGGGTGGAATTCCTTTAAATGTAGGAGTTATAGTAATTAATGTGGAAACCTTATTAAATGTATACAATGCAATTAATGGTATTCCTGTTACTGAAAAATATTTAACTATTACTGGTGAGGTAAGAAATCCAATAACAGTTAAAGTGCCTATAGGAATTTCGATTGAGGAAGCAATTGAAATTGCAGGTGGAAGTTCTATAAAAGATTTTTGCGTTATAGATGGCGGACCAATGATGGGAAAGATAGTAGAAGATACTCAAGGTCCAATCAAAAAAAATACGAAAGGGCTAATAGTGCTCGAAAAGGAACATAAAATAGTGCAATCTAAATTAAAGAGTATACAATCTACCATAAGAGATGCAAGAATAGCGTGCTGTCAGTGTTCTTTATGTACGGAAGTCTGTCCGAGACATTTGCTAGGGCACAAAATTGAACCGTCTAAAATAATGAGAATTGCTAGTTATGGTAAGACTTGTAGTACAGAAATCTCACCTACAAATACTTTTCTTTGCAGCGAATGTGCTCTTTGTGAACAAGCGTGTATTATGGGACTACAACCTTGGAAATTAAATAGATTCTTTAAAGGGGAATTAAGTAAAAATGGTATAAGAAATCCTCATAATAGGAAACCAGAAAAGGCGGATGAATTTAGAAGGTATAGAAAATTTCCTGTTGAGAGATTAAAGCAAAGGCTTGACATAAATAAATATAATTCAGATTCACTTTTAGAAGAGAAAGAATACGATTTTCAAAAAGTCACAATATTAAGATCACAACATATAGGAGTAAAAGCTGAACCTATAGTTAAAGTTGGAGATAAAGTTCAAAAAGGTGATTTGATAGGAAAAATTTCAGATGGGAAGCTAGGAGCTAAGATCCATGCAAGCATAGATGGAATTATAAAAGAAATAACAGATGAAAGTATAGTTATAGTTAAATAATATATGTATTATTAAATCTATGAAAGGGGAAGAGGCAGCAATGAGAAGGTCTATTGGATTACTTGAATATAAAAGCATTGCAAAGGGAATGGAAGCATGTGATGAAATGCTTAAATCTTCAAATGTCGAGTTAGTTTTAGCTTCACCAGTATGTCCTGGGAAATATATAGTGATATTATCTGGAGATGTAGGTGCAGTTGAAAATGCCGTTAAAGTAGGGAAAAATATTGGAGGCAGTTATCTTATAAGTGATTACTTAATAGCAAATGTTCATGAAAATGTATTCCCAGCTATTATAGGAACAATTGACATTGGGAAAATTGATTCGCTAGGAATTGTTGAAACTATATCAGCAGTAGCTTCTGTAATTGCAGGAGATGTAGCATTGAAAGCTGCTAATATAGATCTATTAGAAATAAGAGTTGCAAAAGGACTTTGTGGAAAAGGATACATGTTAATGACTGGAGAAGTGTCCGCTGTAAAATCTGCAGTTGAAGCTTGCGAAAGCAGACTTATGGAAACTGGTGAAATCATAAGTACAGTTACAATACCATCACCAAGTAAAGAATTGATTTCAAGCTTGCTTTAGGAATAGGAGTGAATATAAAGTAAAGAGATATGCTTATCTATTTACAACTTTTTATATAAAGAGATAGTCTGTATTTACTTGGCTTAATAATGCATTGCATAATCTTTATAAAGTTTATTAGACTATCCCCTAAATGGATTTGTAATTTTCCACGATATCTCAATTTATTCGTTAGAAATTTGTTTTACTACCCACAATAAATGCACCTAATTTCTTATCTTTTGAGCTGATTGCTTACATTCTAATGCAATCATCCTCTATATCCACAACTAAATAGTAGTATACAGCTATTAGAGCAACTACTATTCCCTGCTTACCTTTATATTTGTCTATAAGCTTTTCGCCACCACCAGTGATTACTTGATTAACTTTTCTTTCATAGCGTGAATTCCAGTTGCTAAAGGAATCGTCTATAATTCTTCTTGAATAGTTATGCTCATGACTAGAGAAAACTATATCTATATTGCATTTATCTATAATTTTCCAAAAGGCATCTCTATCTGAATCCATTGCTTCATATAGTTAAATAATTTTGGGGAAATATTTTCAGATAGTGGATTAGATGATAAGTATTTATCAAGTTCTATTCCATCAATGTATTCGCGTATTATATAATTTCTACCAAAGGCATAAAGTCTAGGAAAGTGTAAATCCATTTGTTCCATAACTAGAGTTTCTATTTCATCTGAACATATCTGCTTTTTCTTAAAAACCTTTATACATTTTTGTGAATCTATTTTACAAACCTTTCCTTGCGTACCAGATCCTAAAAACTCAAGATTATCTGTATCTAAATTAGAATATTTATTAATAATAATCATCTTATTAATAAATTAGTGTCAATATTAGAATATGATTAAAAGGATATTTTGCTATATTAAAAAATTGTCGGTTTTATGCATTTAAAGATTATATATATATAGTCATAATGCTGAGAAACAATAATAAAATATTATCAGCATGCAATTTATAAGATTTTTTAGAAGGGAGGAATTTTATGATTTATAATATTTTAATTGGGGGCGCCGCAGGGTTAGGAATGGAGACTATTTCCTCCATATTAGAGAAAGTTCTAAAAAGAAAAGGCTTTGAAATTTTTACTATACAAGATTACATGTCCAGAGTAAGAGGTGGCCATAACTTTTTCCAAATACGTTTTGGAAATGAAGAAATAAATTCTCACTGGGATGAACTGGATGGAATAATTGCTTTAGATAAACAAACAATTGATTTGCATATTGATAAGTTGAAGAAGGATGGATTTATTATTTCAGATGAGCAGATTAAGCTTGAGGATAAGAGATTTATTGGGCTTCCACTTAAAAGTATAGCTAAAAATATTGGGAACCCAAAAGTGCATGGAAGTGTTGCACTTGGTGCTGTTGTGAAATTATTCGGCCTTGACTTAAGCGGTGTCAAGGAATTACTATCAGAGAAGTTTAAAGGTGAAATTGTAATTAAAAACTTTTGTGCGTTTGAAGAAGGATTTAAGCTTGTTGATCCTAAATATACAATTCAATCTAAGAATGAAGATAATAGTATTTTATTAGGTGGAAATGATGCTATTGCACTAGGAGCTATTGCGGCAGGTTGTAAATTTTATTCTGCCTATCCAATGACACCATCTACAAGTATAATGAATTATCTTGCATCAAAAATGAATGAAGCAGAAATTGTAGTTGAACAGGCTGAAGATGAAATTGCTTCAATAAATATGGCTATTGGAGCCTCTTATGCAGGTGTTAGAGCAATGACAGGATCGTCTGGAGGAGGATTTGCGCTAATGGTAGAGGCGGTAGGATTATCCGGAATGCTTGAAGTACCGCTTATAATAGCAGAAATTCAAAGACCAGGTCCCACTACAGGCCTTCCAACGAGAACAGAACAAGCTGATTTAAAGTTTGTTATATCTTCAACACCAGGAGAAATTCCTAAAATGGTAATCGCCTTAAGAAATCCAGAAGATGCATTTTACCAAACAGTAAGGGCATTTAATCTAGCAGACAAATATCAAATACCTGTTATTTTATTGGGTGATCAGTTTTTGGCAGACAGCATAAGAACTGTAAAGCCATTCAACTTTGATAGTATTAAAGTTGAAAGATATCTAAAAGATGAGGAATATAAAGATTATAAAGAATATAAGCGTTATGAAGTAACAAAAAGTGGCGTATCACCTCGAATAACACCAGGAAAAATACCTGGATTAACAGTTCTTGTAGATAGCGATGAACATGATGAGTATGGCCATATTACAGAATCCGCAGAAGTACGAAATAAGATGAATGAAAAGCGGCTTAGAAAAATTGAATACTTAAAAGAGGAACTTTTAGAACCAGAATTCATAGGTGAAGAAAATGCAGATACTTTACTTTTAGCTTGGGGATCGTTGTACAGCCCAGTTAAGGAAGCTGTAAAACTTTTAAATGAACGTTCGGGAAAAAATAAATACTGCTCATTAATATTTGGTGATGTATGGCCTCTACCAGATAAAGAGCTCAATAAGTATGCTAAAAAAGTAAAAAGTATAATAAATATAGAACAAAATGCTACTGGTCAATTAGCAGGACTTATAAGAGAATGCACTGGTATTGAATGTAATAGTAGCATATTAAAATATGATGGAAGACCTATTTCTTCTCAAGAAATATACAATAAGCTAGTTAGGGGTGAGCAATAATGAATAATGAAATATTTTTAACATCAGAAACAGCTTGGTGTCCAGGTTGTGGAGACTATAATATTCTTGATGCTCTTAAGCAATCACTTATAACTCTTGGAAAAGCTCCCCATGAAGTACTTATTGTTGGTGGAATAGGTCAAGCTGCGAAAACGCCTCAGTATATAAATACTAATGGATTTTGTGGGCTTCATGGAAGATCATTGCCACCGGCAGTTGCAGCAAAAATTGTAAATAAAAAACTAACTGTAATAGTAAATACAGGAGAAGGGGATTCTTATGGAGAGGGTGGAAATCACTTTATTCATAATATTAGGCGTAATGTAGATATAACACATTTTGTTCACGATAACCAAATATATGGATTAACAAAGGGACAAGCATCACCTACAACTGACATCGGACATGTAACAGATGTTCAGCCAAATGGATCAAATAACATTCCTATGAATCCAGTGGCTCTTGCAATAACTCTCGGCGCTGGTTTTGTTGCTAGAGCATTTAGTGGAGATAAGGAGCATTTAAAGGAAATTATGGTTGAAGCTATTAGTCATAAAGGTTATTCTCTTGTTGATATTTTACAGCCATGTGTATCATTTAACAAAGTTAATACATTTCAATGGTATAATAAAAGAGTCTACAAGCTTGGGAAAGAATATGATTGCAGTAATAAATTAAAAGCTATTGAAAAATCCATGGAGTGGGGAGATAAAATTCCTTTGGGAGTATTATATAAAGAAGATAAGTCTGATTTTCATGATAAAGTGAGCTTTTTAAGAGAGAGTAAGCCGCTTGTAGACAGCGAGATTAATTTAAATAAGGTAAGTGAATTTATGAAAGATTTCTTATAGAAGTCAGTGAATGTAAAAGTCTATTAAAAATCTTAAACAATGGGTAATGATATCTGTTTAAACTATCATAAAATGAATATTCTTTTAATACTTTAAAAGAAAAAGTGAAATGGCTGTTAATTTTTTTAATTAAGGTCTGAATTCAATAACTGTTTGAATCGGACCTTTTTTATATAGATTTAATGTTACTGTTAAAATCAGCCTATTTAAGTGTTACTTCAATAATAGAGTATAAGATATATTTAAAACATAATAAAGCAAGGTATAAATTAAGAAGATATTATATAAACTTTAAATGGAAATACATATATTAGATTATGATATAATTATGGAATAATATTATCTTTGAGAAAAAATGTGGAGGAAAGCAAAATGAATACAGATATATTAAGAAAGTACGCAGAGCTTGTTGTTAAGAAGGGGATCAACTTACAAGATAAGCAACAATTGCTTATAAATTCACCAATAGAATGTGCAGAGTTTGCTAGACTGATAGCAGAAGAAGCTTATGAAGCTGGTGCTATTAATGTTATAGTTGATTACAATGATGAAGAACTCGCCTTGATAAAATACAATAAAGCGCCTATGGAGAGTTTTGAAAGGGAGCCAAAACATGCTGTATTATCAAGAGAACAACTTATAAAGGAGAAAACTGCATTTATAAGTATATCTGCTAGAGATCCAGAGCTATTAAGCGGAGTAGATCCTAATAAGATTTCCACTTTAGCAAAAACTTCAAGCAAGGCTATGAAAGATGTTAGTGCTGCCATGATGAGTAATGAAGTTCAATGGTGTGTTGTATCAATACCTACAAAGGGATGGGCAAGAAAAGTATTCCCTGATTTATCGGAAGCAGATGCAGTAGAGAATCTTTGGGAGTCAATTTTTAGTATAGTAAGAGCTGATAAAGAATCACCTATTGATGCGTGGAATGAACATTTAGAAAAATTAAAAAATAGAAAAAATTATTTAAATGAAAAGAATTTTAAATATCTTTATTATAAATCAGAAGGCACAGACCTAACGGTAGAACTTCCAGAAGGACATCTATGGTTAAGCGGTGAAGAGAATTCTAAAGATGGTATTAACTTTGTTGCTAATATACCGACAGAAGAAGTATTCACCCTTCCAAAGAGAGATGGAGTAAACGGCTATGTTACTAGTAAAAAGCCATTGAACTATGGAGGAAATTTAATTGATAACTTTAAGTTGACATTGAAAGATGGTAAGATAGTTGACTTTACTGCAGAAAAGGGAGAAGAAATATTAAAAGGATTACTAGATACAGATGAAGGTGCTAGATATTTAGGAGAAGTTGCGTTAGTTGCTTATAACTCACCTATATCAAATTCAGGACTAATTTTCTTTAATACATTATTTGATGAAAATGCATCATGTCATTTTGCTTTTGGAAAAGCGTATCCAACTTGCCTAAAAGATGGTGACAATATGTCGGAAGAAGAACTAATAAAAAATGGAGCTAATGATTCGTTAACTCATGTAGATTTTATGGTAGGATCAGAGGAGCTTGAAATAATAGGTGAAACCGCTAATGGAGAAAAGATCCCAGTATTTAAAAATGGTGATTGGGTGATATAATTGTGTTATTTATATAGAGCGCCAAGTAAAAACTTGATGAGAAGTTAATCTATATAAGTGAAGATAGACATTTGTTCAGGTTGTTAAGTATCTAGAATTTGGTTATCTATTGAAAAAATTAAAATTGTTAAATTTGAACTTAATAATTAAGAAGGCTGTTAAATATCAAAAGTTAATAGATATTTAACAGTCTTTTTAGTTGCTAAGTATTTTATATTAATCTATAGAGTTTATTATTTATGTAAATTGGACATAAAAAAATACCATTGACTTTCCATATAGCCGATGATAAAATTAATTATTAAAGGTTTGTTGATATTTATTATATATATATTAATCATAACATACTAAAAAATAAAAGTCAATACTTAAAAATAAAAAAGTTTGGATGGTGTTATTTATGAAAAATTATCTTATGTCTATTTCTGATTCTATAATAAGTAAACAAACTTTTGAAGAGATTCTGCAGTGTAATGAGGAGACATTGGAATATGGATTAAAGCTCAGTGAAGAAAATGTTAAAGAGATAGTTGAGATAAGAAGCGAAGCTTTAAGTAAGAATGGCAGAATTGAATTTGGTGGAGGGATAATAAAGCAAATAATATCAACCTTTTGCGATTCGTCATATATTTCTCAATACAATTACATTGAAACTATAGAGGAGCTTATAGAAACATTTTATTATTATAAAAATGAAACCATGGAAGAAATAGGTGACATTGAATTAATTAATTTAATGAAAAATTATTTTGATAATGAATGCCAGGGATCATTGGAGCTACTTAGATATAAGTATTTGGATACTATAGCTCACAATATTAAATATGGAGTTGGAGATTATCTAAATGTGGATGGAGATGAAGTGTTTTAATGGAAAATTGGATTATTAATAGAGATGATGTTTTTGAAAATTTATTAAGTAAGGAGCACTATTTTCAATCCTTGCTGCAAGTACTTCAGTCAAATGAATTATTAAGTAATAAAGAGATAGAAAATATTGAAATTCAGATATTAAATATTTTAAAAGAAACAGTAGGCTATTATACAAAAGATGAAAGCTGTTCAGTGAGAGTTGAAGTAGCAGAGCAAATAATTCTATCAATTTATTATACTATAGGGATCTTTCTGAAAAGCAAAACATCAATAAAGGAACGTGTCACTTTAATAAAAGAAAACACAATGAAATATTTATTTTCCGAAGGTGAAAAGTTTTTAAAGATTAAAATAAAAGAAAGTAAAGAATTATTAAACATTGTGCAAAAAAATAAATTAAAAACAGCTAATTATGCTTATATAGACACTATAGATTACGGTATTCCATTATTTTTTATGGAATATGATAGTAGATTTGCAGCTCATGAAACTCAGGGATCTATAGATTATCCATTAGCTATAGATGAGATGGATTTAGTAGGAATAGAATATATAAACGAATATTTAAAAAAAATAGACTTTGAAAATCAATTTTGTTCCCATTTTGATAGCTATGAAATTGAAAATTTGCTTAAAAGTTTTGATAAAAATTCAGATTATATATTAATAAATATCTTTGAATTGGTTCTGACTAATTATTTAGGATGCATGTTATTAGGGAAGGGAGGAATAACTCTAGATATAACAGATATTGAAAGACGTTATCTTAAAAATAAATTAGGAAAACTGAAAGAAGAGGAATTTAATGAAGTAATATCTAGGATAGTTGAAGATATTTTCAAGGAGTTTACTATAAATGGTATAAATTTTATTAATTATATAAATAAAACTATTTACAAGATTATGCCAAATATTAAGAAGAATATTGAAATTAATAAATTGGAAAATACATTTATCACATTTAAAAATGCAAATGAAAATTTAATTAGATATGAAGATGGAGAAAGTCTAGAGAACAGCAGATTTAAGGATATAACTGAAGAAATTAGAGATTGTGATAAAGTAGAGAATAAGATACAAATTATAAGGGAGGAAATTCACAGTCTTAGGGATTTAGTAGATGTTCTTGGCTCTGATTGTATATTTGATTATGAATTCATTGAGATATTTAAGGCCTTAGATGATTTTGAAATATCATTGTTACTTAAGAATATTCCAAGCGATTCAGTTATGGATGCGGATTATGGAACTGAAAGTGAGAAGGAGTGGCATGAAAAGCTTAAGGAATATATTGATATGATTAATGAAGAGAAAAAAAGTAAAATAATTACTGAATCCTTTAATATTATATTGTAATACTAGTTTTGGCATATATAGGCAGTGAGCTATGTCGGAGGTTTATATTATGAAATATATCCTGACTAAAAATAAGAGTTACATATAATATGATTATTATTTGGAGCTATTGCTGACAAAAATAATGTGGATTATTATGTTATTATAAATATATTTCTGTTAGATTAAAACATTAAATATAAGGAGTAGAGAAAGATATGAGATTAATAATGAATGCAGATGATTTTGGTATTTCAAAAGCAATTAATTTAGGAATAATAGAAGGATTTAAAAATGGAATAGTAACATCTACCACATTAATGTGTAATATGGAGACAACAGAACATGCAGTTAATTTGGCAAAAGAAAACTCTAAATTAGGTGTAGGAATTCACTTGGTTCTTACCGCAGGCAGACCTTTATCAAAAAACGTGAAAACCTTAGTTAATAATGAAGGGAATTTTTTAAAATATGATAAGATGGTTGAGTCAGCGTGTATTGAAGATATAAGAATAGAATTTAGAAACCAATTTGAAAAGTTTTTATCTTTTGGGATCGTTCCAACACATATAGATACACATCATCATGTACATTCTATTGAGAGTGTTTTTGAGGTAGTTGCTGAGTTAGCAAAGGAGCATAATATACCAGTTAGACATATTAAGGTAATTGGAGAAGAAAAGTATGAAAATATTAAAACAACAACTAAGTTTGTTGATAGTTTCTACAATCTTTCTATGATTGAACCCCAGATGTTAATAAACCTTTTGGATGATAATATGAATATAGATTCTTTAGAAATTATGTGTCATCCAGGATATCTTGATTCTAAGATTCTTAGTAGTAGTTCATATGCATATCCAAGAGTAAAGGAATTAGAAACATTAACTAATAAAGAAGTAATACAGTTTATTAATGAAAAAAACATTGAATTAATAAATTTTAGAGATATATAACTAAAAATTATTGTTATATATAAAGCAAAACATTTAAATGTGCCGATTACTAGGAAATAGTAGTTAAGGCTTTTCGTAAAGACATTGTTAAAATATTGATAAATAGTATGTTACCATTACGGTGCTCTATATTTAATAAAAACACAACTGTACTAGTACAGTTGCGTTTTTATATTATTGAATAGAAGATTATATTGAGTTACGATATAGAAAACAGATCTGTTAGAAATTTATGAAAATAAGAGAAAATACAATTTTTATATAAAGAATAGAAGAGGAAATTTCCTATAAGAGTATCTAAATAAATTGCTTAAAGAATAAAAAATAAGTATACAAATATAAACAAATGCTTAAATTATTAAATCAAAATTTAAAAATGATTATGCTTATATTTTATAATATATAGGAGGATATCTGATGGAAAAAGGAATTAAAATAGTAACAATTGGCGGGGGATCGAGCTATACTCCAGAATTAGTGGAAGGGTTTATAAAAAGGTATAATGAACTTCCGGTAAGGGAATTATGGCTAGTTGATATTGAAAGCGGAAAAGAAAAATTAGATATTGTAGGGAAATTAGCTAAAAGAATGGTTAAAAAAGCTGGCGTACCTATGGAAATTCATTTGACTTTAGACAGAAGAGAAGCATTAAAGGATGCAGATTTTGTAACTACACAATTAAGAGTTGGTCTGTTAGATGCTAGGATTCAGGATGAAAGAATACCATTAAGCCATGGAGTAATAGGACAAGAAACCAATGGTGCAGGAGGTATGTTTAAAGCATTAAGAACAATACCTGTGATTTTAGATATAGATAAAGATATGTCAGAGCTATGTCCAAATGCATGGCTTATAAATTTTACAAATCCTGCAGGAATGGTAACAGAGGCTCTTCTTAGGTATGGAAAAAATAAAAAAGTTATTGGATTATGTAATGTTCCGATTGGCATGGAAAAAGCAGTAGCAGACATGCTCGAAGTAGATCATAACAGAATTACTATGGATTTCATGGGACTAAATCATATGGTATTTGGTAGAGAAATTTATTTAGATGGTGAAAAAATTACTGATAAAGTAATAGACTCACTAGCAGAAGGTAAACTGGGGTCAATCGTAAAAAATATTCAAGATTTAGAGTGGAATCCAGAATTTATTAAAGCTCTTAGAATGATGCCATGCCCATATCACAGGTATTACTTTCAAACAGCAGATATGCTTGAAGAAGAATTAAAAGAATTTTCTAAGGGAGAAACTAGAGCAGAAGTAGTTAAGAGATTAGAAAATGATTTATTTGAACTATACAAAGATGAAAATTTAGATATTAAGCCACCACAATTAGAAAAAAGAGGTGGAGCATATTATTCAGATGCAGCTTGCAGATTAATTAACTCTATTTATAACAACAAGGGAGATATTCAACCAGTTAATACTAAAAACAATGGGGCTATTGAAGGAATAGAGAATGACTCGGCAGTCGAAATTTCATGTATTATAACTAAGGATGGGCCTAAACCTATTGCTATGGGAAAATTACCAGTAAGTGTGAATGGATTGGTTCAAACAATAAAATCATTTGAACGTTTAGTAGTTGAAGCAGCAGTTGAAGGGGATTATCATAAAGCACTTCTTGCATTAACTATTAATCCATTAATTCCATCAGAGAAAATGGCAAAAATATTATTGGATGAATTACTAGAGGCACATAAAGATTATTTACCACAATTTGCTTAATATCATAAAAGATTTAAGGGAGAGAATATAATCCTTAGATCTTTTATTATTGTATTTGTGATAATTTTAATATTTCATCATAAATAATATTTAATGCTAATTTCAAATCAACAGAATTAATTCTAGCAATACTGAGTCTTAGACTATTGTTAAAATTCTCTGTATTATAGTATGATGCTGAATTATGGGCTAGAAAGATATTTTTGCTTTTTAAGTTGTCTAATAATTTATTACAGCTGATATGAGGCGCTAATCTTATAGTAGAATAATAACCAGAACTTCCGCCAAGTATCTTAACTAAATTTGAGTCCCAAGTAGAAGTTATTTTCCTTAATAATTTTAAAGTGTCCTTTAAATTGTTAGAAAGAATAGTTACATGCTTATCATATATAGAGCTTTTTATATATGATTCAAGTGTTGCTTGAGACACCAATGATGGCATGTAATATGAAAAATAATATGAGTATCTCATCCATTCCTTAAAGCCATTAATTAAATCATCAGGAATTATAGCTACACCAATTCTTATATAAGGTATTGTCTTTGAAAAGCTTCTAAGGTATATACAATTCCTAAAATCCGAGTAATAGTAAAGAGGTGAATATCTTGACAAGGTACTTAAATCTGAAAAATAATCATCTTCGATAATATATACATTGTAAGTATGGGCAAGCTTCATTATTGCTTTTCTTTGATTTAATGAATAATAAGTGCCTAAAGGGTTATGATTTCTAGGAATCGTATAAAAGAATTTAATATTTTGGGTTTTAAATATTTCTTCAAGTTCATATAAATTAATTCCATTCTCATCTCTTTTTATAGTTTTAACTTTCATATTCTCATACTTTAAAAAGTTTATATAATAAGTATAAGATGGATCCTCGATAAGTATAGTATCATTGCCGTTTGGAAATTCCATCTTTGAAAAAAGAGTTAATACTTGTAGAATACCTTGAGATAGAATTAAATTTTTGCTTTTAGAATATATATCATCCTTCATAAGTAAATCAGTTAACAGTTCACGTAGAGAAGGAAGTCCTTCTAAATCCATATTTAGAGACATGTTGCCATGGAGCTCTAAGGCTGAGTTTAGACAATGCTGAATATCCTTTATTGGGATATTGCTAACTAAAGAGTTGCCAGTTGATAGGTCATAAATATTAGTTTGATTTGTATTAAATCGTACAAGGTTATCAGCAACGTAAAATCCACTCTGAGGTGAAGAGTAAACTATATGTTCATTGCATAGGTTATCGTAGGCTTTAATCACAGTTCCTTTACTGCATTTGTATTCTTTGCAGAGGGATGTAATTGATGGTAGTTTAGCACCTTGAGGCATTTGATCAAGTATTATTTTTTGTTTTATATCATATGAAATTTGTTCGTATATCTTCAACAATTTAATCCCCCCTAAATTTTTATAAAATTAGTTTAACATATATAAATAATTTTATAAATAATCTCTAAATGACTATTCGAAAGCATAATATATAATTTCTATTTGAAAATATTACATGATAAGTTCACTTAAAAATAATTCTAGTACTATTAGGACGAAAAATAATGTAATGTTGTATTTAATGTTAATAATTATATATATTAATACATTTATTTTTAATAAGTTTAAAAATTCGATATTTTAATGAAAGAATATGTTATAATTTTCTTGTTAAAATGGAGCATATTTAAATAAAATATTGAAGTTGGAAATAATATACCGTAGACAATATATATGGAAAAATAATCAGTAAATTATATATAGTTAATAAGTAGGATGATTTGTTTAAAAATAATTTATTTAATATTAGTATCTTAGGAGAAAACAATGGAGAAGAATTCAGTTAGATATACTAGAGTTATAAAAACGATAAGAAAAAGATATATATTAGCATTGAGCATAATTATTTTTGCATTATCACTAAGTCAGATAATAGTACAATGTAATATAAATAATGAAATGAGTTATTCTAGGATAATCAATATTGCAGGGAGACAAAGAATGCTTAGTCAAAAAATTTCAAAAGATGTATATGCTATTTGTTTATCAGATAATAAAGAAATGAAAGATTTATATATAGATGAATTAGCGTCAGCATTAGAAATATGGAAAAAATCTAATACTGATTTGCAAAGAGGGAATATTGAAGAGGGTATTTCGAAAATAAGCAATAAAAAAATTGAAGATATGTTTTTAATTATAAAAGAGCCGTATGAAGCAATGATTAATAGTTCACTCGAAATTATATATATGGCAAAGAGCAGTAATTACAATAAAAGCGAATTTTTGAGTAAAATGCAAATAATCCAAGATAACGAAAAGGTATTTCTTAAAGGGATGGATGATATAGTTTTTCAATATGACTTAGATGCCAAAGAAAAAATTTTAATGATAAAGAATATTGAAATTATTTTATTAGCTATAACATTGATATTAATATTATTTGAAATTTTATTCATATTTGTTCCTGCAGAAAAGAGCATAATTAAAGCTTTTAAAGATATTAATGAAAGCCGAAAAAATTTTTATAAACTATTTGAAGTAGCGCCTGGGGCTATGTTTCTGGTGGATTATGAAACAGAAGATGTAATTCTTATAAATAAGCAGGGTAAGGATTTTAAAAGCAAGTTATTCGGAAAGGATAAAAAATTAAATATAAGAAATATTATATTTTCTAAAGTTGAAAATAATGATGAATGGATTAAAAAAATAAAATTTAATGAAAGACTTGAAAACCAAGAGATAGTTATTACAACTGAAGCAGAAAAAAGTGTAGCGATGCTTATATCATCTATTAAATTATATTTTGGTAAAAAAAGTACCATATTATTAGCTATTGCTGATATAACAAATCAAAAAAAAGAAAAGGAGAATTTAAAAAAGTTAGCTGATTTTGATGAACTTACTGGGATTTTTAATAGAAGATGTGGATTTAGCATTCTCGAAAATACTTATGCAAAAGCAAAAAGTGAAAATAAGGATTTTTCCATATGCTTTATTGATATTGATGGTCTAAAATTAGTAAATGATAAATTTGGGCATGATGAAGGTGATTGGTACATAAAAACAGTTGCCAATTGTATTAAAGAGAATATAGGAGAAAGCAACTCGGTATTTAGGCATGGAGGGGACGAATTTATTGTTATTTTTTCTGTATCAGATAGTGGACAAGTAAACGAAATTATTGATAAAATACAAAAAGGATTAAAAATAATAGAAGATTCAGAAAGTAAAGCGTATAAGATAAGAATAAGTTTTGGAGTAGCGGCTTATAAATTGAGTGAATCGGACAATTTAGAGGAATTTATAAGGAAAGCTGATTATAAAATGTATGAAAATAAAAGGTCAAAAAAACTTATAGGTAGTTAAATATATGCCTCTTTTAGCTTTGAAAAAAGAGGCATATATTTAATTATCAACCTAGAACACGTGTGCACAGGTGTTTTGATTTTAAGATATTTGTGAAATATAGATCTTATGAGAGATTGAAATTAATTCAGTGAATAAAAGTTTAAACATAATAGGAGAAGGTGAAAATGATGAAATATTTACAATCTAAGACGTTTAAAATGGCATTATCGGCTACAATAGCAATTATTATATCAAATTATATTGGTTTACAATTTGGGGTAACTTCAGGAATCATAGCAATACTGAGTATTCAAGATACAAAGAAAGAATCTTTATTGGTTGCAGGAAGAAGAATAATTGCTTCTGCATTAGCCATTCTTTTGTCGTTTATACTATATTTATTACTTGGAAATAATCCAATCATATTCGGATTATTTTTAGTTATATTTATAAAAACAACAACAATTTTAAAAATAGAAGAAGGAATGGTAGTTGGATCTGTATTATCAACACATTTGCTTACAAGTACAAATATAAATGTTTTGTGGATTATAAATGAAGCGCAATTAACTGTAATAGGAATTGGGGTAGCAATGATGTTTAACTTATATACCGCATCATTGGAAGAACAATTTGAAAAAAACAAAGAAAGAATAGAAGATTATTATAGAGCTATATTATCAGATATGGCAGTAAGCCTTGTTACTCAAGCTGTACCAATTTATGAAAAACAAATATCAGTGAATGTTGAGGAACTAATTAATAAATCTAAATTTATGGCACAGATAATAAATAATAACCATCTATTTAAGAAAAATGATTATTATTTAAGTTATATAGAAATGAGAATAATACAGCTAGATACAATGAAAAGAATGAAAAGGCATTTTTCGAGGTTTTATATAACTTATGACCAAACAAGAATATTATCAGAATTTACAAACCAAGTTGCAATGAATCTTAAGGAAGATAATGATTGTGTAGAACTTATAAATAAACTAAATTTACTTAGGAATGATTATGAAAAAATGGATTTGCCTAAGAATAGAAATGAATTTGAAAATAGAGCTTTATTATTTCAGTTTCTGAATGATTTAGAAGATTTCTTAGTTATTAAGAAAGAATTTAAGGAATCTTTTCAGAATAGATAGAGATTATAAATATAACTTACTAAAATTAGTTTTAATGTCATTAATGGTAAAAAAATCAGTATAAATATTGAAATTTATCAAAAATAAGTGTAAAATTATGCATATCATATGCATTGATAATAGCACACTTGCCGAAAGGTAGGGCCGCAAAGCTATGGGTCTAAAGAAATTTATTTTCAATGATTGCCAGGTTGCCAAAATGTACTTATAAACATTATTTGTTTGTTTATTTTTGGTGCCTATTAATAATTAATAGGCACTTTTTTATTCTCTAGGAATTTATTATTGAGGCAAAGTCTGTGAACAAATTATGAAAAATGCTAATTAAGAGGGTTATGTTTTATAAAGAGAATAAAAAAGAAAATATATTGCATGCATAAAATGTTCTTATATGCAGCATAGCTGCCATTTCTGATGTGCAGATTTTTATCACATACGCTTAAAAAGATAGATGCGTAAAAAATCATTGAAAATTATGTATATGGTAATAGTTTTAAATAAAGAAAGGTTAGGTGTAGTAAATGAAAAAGTATCAATTGTCTTTGGATAAAGCAAAAAAGGAGATTAACATAAGGATATGGGGAATGTTTGAACCAGATGATGCTAATAGTTTTATTGAAGATTTTAGAAAAGAATTATCTCCTATACAAACATCAGAATACGTGTTATGTTTTGATGCAAGGGAGTTAAACGTTTCAAGACAAGAAATGCTACCAATGTTAGAAGGATGCTTTCAAATGTACAAGGCTTGCAAGTTTGCAAAAGTTATAGCGAATGTTGGAAGCAATGTTACCCTAAAGATGCAATTATCAAGAAT
Source organism: Clostridium beijerinckii HUN142 (assembly GCF_000621745.1). Lineage (GTDB taxonomy): Bacteria > Bacillota > Clostridia > Clostridiales > Clostridiaceae > Clostridium > Clostridium beijerinckii_A. The sequence continues at coordinate 576,596 of NZ_KK211335.1, forward strand.
AAGTAGAAATACTGGATTGGCAATTGAAATAATTTAGAATAACAATATAACTTATATTATTAAATTGGATTACATTAGCTAGGAGATTATTATGGGAATAAGACTAAGTTGTATTGATATTTGTCATGCATCTAAAGTTGTTTCAAATGATGTTTATTTAAAACATTTTGAAAAACAGGATAAGAATGTAGGACATTTATTAGCGGATATAATGGGTAGAGATAAACGATTTATGTTTAATGAAGAAGAAACAACCTTATCTCTAGCAGTAAAAGTAGCAAAATCTGTATTAGATAAAGCAAGCTTAACAGGTAATGATATAGATGTATTAGTTTATTCATCTATATTATCGGAATATGTAGCGCCAGCAACATCCATTCTAATACATAAGGAATTAAATGCAGGAAGAAACGTAATGTGCTTTGATATGAACGCAAATTGTGCGGGTATGACTATCGCACTAGAGCATATATCAAATTATTTAATGTCATCAAAGCGAGCTAAAAGAGCATTGATTATTGGTTGTGATGATGTTGATTCATTAGCTGATTCAAGTAATGAACTTTGCTATGGAAATTATGGACATGCTGCATGCGCAATAATTTTAGAAAAAGTTGAAGAAGAGTGCGGAATAGTTGATGCAGAATATTATATAAACACAGAGGAAAGCCATAATGTAATGTATCCAAGTAAGGGATTCTCTAATTTCTTCAAATCAAAAGATGTAGATGAACTTTACTTGAAATGGTTGCCATTTGATGGAGGGGAATGTGTTTATCCAGCAGCAGAGATTGCTAAAAATATGCTGAAGAAAAATGGTTTAGAAAATAAGGACATTAATATGTTCTGCTTTTCTCAGTTTGCGTTTATAAATATAAAAAATATAAGACAACTTTTAGATATAGGAGAAGATAAGAGTATCTATATAGGAAATAAATATGGATATACTGGTACTACTAGTCCTTTTATAGCATTGTATGAATCAATACAGGAAGGTAGAGTTAAGAGAGGGGACTATGTGATTTTTTGGACTATCGGATCTGGTTCACAGAGTATAGTGATGTTATATAAATATTAGTATTAGAAAATGCTCTTCATAAATATAACCTTCTGTAGTAAAATCTATAGAAGGTTATATTTATGATTTGATGCTATGTTAATTAAAGAATAACAGAGGAGATGGTTTAATAATGTACGATTATCCACTATATAGACCTCCAAGTGAAAGTAATAGTCTTATAATACAAGTAACATTGGGGTGTTCTCATAATAAATGTAATTTTTGTAATATGTATAAATCTAAAAAATTTACAATAAAATCTCTGGAAGAGATTAAAACAGATATAAATTATCTTAGAGAAATTCACTCGCATGTAGAAAAAATATTTTTGGCAGATGGTGATGCGTTAATAATCCCAACGGAAAAGTTAAAAGAAATATTAACGCTTATAAGAAATACATTTCCTGAATGCAGGAGAGTAACTCTTTATGGGTCACCAAAATCAATATTAGGTAAAACTCATCAAGAGTTGAAAGAACTTAAAGATTTAGGTTTATATATGATATATATGGGTGTTGAAAGTGGAAGCGATGAGGTTTTAAACGATATAAATAAAGGAGTAAGTAGTAACGAGATAATTGATGCAGCTAGAATGATTAAAAATGCAGATATATTGTTATCAGTAACAGTTATAGCTGGAGTTGGTGGTATTGAAAAGAGCGATATTCATGCAATTAAAACAGGTGAATTAATAAGCACTATAGATCCAAATTATTTAGGTGTATTAACTCTCATGGTTGAAGAAGAAACAGATTTGTATAATAAAATATTAAGGAAGGAATTTGAACTTCTAAGCGACAAAGAAGTATTAAATGAGATAGGGATATTAATACAGCATATTAATGTTGATGAAGCAGTTATATTCAGATGTAATCATGCATCAAATTATGTGTCTCTAAGAGGAAGTCTACCAGTAGATAAAGAAAAATTGCTTAATCAAATTAACTATTATTTAAAAACTAATCAAATAAAACAAGAAGAATATAGGAGATTGTAAAGAAACAGAGGCATTATATAAAATATAATGCCTCTGTTTCTTTATAGTTTTTATCATTGTGAAAGTATAATTTTCAAAAATATAGTGGATGTATGTTCACTTTTTCATATACTCAAAAGTTATATATATGTGGTACCATTAAAAAATGAAAAATAATTGTTTATAGAATAAATACTAATCATTATTTTTAGTGTGTTCAGTAAAGGGGGGATGAAGCATTAAAGATAGTATATGTGATTTAATAAAAAAAGATTTATCTATAATATATAGGTATTTGATTTCCATAGGAGCATCAAAGGAAGATTCAGAGGATATTATACAAGAAACTTTTATTAAGACTTATGAAAATATTGATATATTAATCGATGGAAATATAAAAGCATGGATGTTTAAAGTATCTATCAATAAATTTTATACATTGTACAAAAAAAGTAAAGTTAACATAAGTTTAACTGATGAATTATTGAGTAATATTGAAAGTGAGTTTAGTGTTACTAATATAGATAGTTCATTAGACGTTAATAGAGTTTTGGCGCTTATGAAAGAGAGCGAAAAGAATTTGTTAGTTTTAAAGTATAGTTCGGGATTATCGTATAAGGAGATAGGAAAGCTGCTTGATATTGAAGAGGGATCAGCTAAGACTTTATGCTATAGAGCAAGAAATAGATTCAAGAAAATATGGGAAGGTGAAGAATTTGAGTAAAGATATTGACGAATTGTTTTCTGATAGAATGGAAGAAGAAATAAAAAAAGAAGTGAAAAAGAAAAGAAACAAATTAAATGTGAAACTTATTGCAATTGGAATTATTTCAACTTTAATTATAATTATCGTTGGAAATCTGGCTTTAAATGTTGTAAGTAATAAATATGTAGAGAGTTCATATTCAAAAGAGAAAATAATAAAGCAGTTAGAATATTCTATAATGTATCCCGATGAGTATATAGGAGAAGAAAGGTGCATTGGAATAGGATATTTTAAGTATGAGACTGTTGATTATATTAGTAAAAGGATAGGAAGCAGGGTTCTTTTTGCTGGGTCAAAAACTAATAATAGAAGTATATTTGATAATAAGTTTGAAAAAGTTGATCAAGGTGGACGGACAATAAGTAACATTCCTTTAAATGATGATATAAATAAAAGGTATAGTACTGCATATGGATTAAGAGAATTACATTTTCTATATCCGTATGTCCATTATGCAAGTAATATATATGAATATGAAACAGATAAAAATAAAGGTACAGAAGATGAAATATCGGCAGGTAAAGAGAACACAATAAATGATTTTCATTTTTTAGATGAAATAGATGATAATAAAATGGTAGAAATGGCTTTGTCTTTTGATAAATACTATACTTATGAAGAAGTAAATAGTATTTTGGATAGTAACCTAATAACATTTTACTGGGTAGATAATAATTCAGATGAGGAAAAGAAACATATTATTGAAGTTAATAATCCAGCATTCGATGTTATTGGAATAAAATCTATTGATGGAGCAGGAGAGTTTAGAAGTGATACAGACGGTAGAATGCAAAACTTTAAGGCAGCGATTAAACAGTTAAAGGATATTGGGAAGACTCAGTATATAAAAAATATCGATGAGAATGATATTAGAATAATTGGAGCTGTAGTGGTTGGAAGTCCAAAAGAACTAAAGGAGATGAAGAACAATCCTATTATAAAACATGCTGTCTTAGGCACTGTGGTTGATAAATATTAATTAAAGGGAAAAATTTAATTTTAGTAGTAATAATGCAATAGTTGATTATGAAAGTAACTTTTGGTTCTAGACTGAAAGTTACTTTTTCTATTCTCTATGAATTTATATTGTAATGAAATCTGTGGGCATTGTGCCCCTTGTGGGTATAAATCATGGAAAATACTGATTCAGAAGGTCATGTTTTAAATGAGAATAAAAAAAGAAAATATATTCGCCTACATAAAATGTTCTTATATGCAGAGATGTATATATTTTTCAAGCTAAGGTTAATATAGTAAATGATTTTATAAGGTTAAAATATTAAGCATATATTACGAGGAGAGTAAAGCATGAGCATGTTTAGAACAAAGTTAATTGATAATATTATAGGGCTTGTTGAAAAATGTTACTACATTATATTAATAGTTATATTGATAGTTGCATCCTTTAATATATTTAACAATTTAGGGGTCATTCCTATTTATAGCTGGGATGAGGCACGACATGGTGTTAGCGCTTATGAGATGATAAAAAATAGTAATTATATAGTAAATACATATGCTTATAAAAACGATTATTGGAACTTAAAACCACCAATAAGCTTTTGGACAATAGCTATTGGATATAAGATTGCAGGATTTAATGCTTTAGGACTAAGATTATTTTCTGCATTTGCAGCCATAATAACTATAGTGCTTGTAGCAATTTTTAGTTTGAATATCTATGGGAGATTGACATCGCTGATTGCGACAACTGTGCTAACAACAACAATCCCATTTATTACAGAGCATTGTGCAAGGACAGGAGATGCAGATGCCATATACGTTTTGTTTTTTACAATATCAGTAATGTCGTTGATTTTGGTGGAAAGGAGTAAAAAATGGATATACGTATTTGGATTATCATTTTCAGCAGCTTTTTTAACTAAAAGTTTTCATGCAGGTAATATCTTTGTTATAGGAATACTATATTTAATATTTAGTAAAAATTTATTTAAATTAACATTAAAGCAAATTTTGACATTAGCATTGAGTGCATCTTTTCCCATTATTATATGGGCAATCTTGAGATATGCCAATGATGGAATAGATTTTTTTAAGACTATGATAGAATTTGATTTGCTAGCAAGAACATCAAGACCTTTAGAAGGGCATATTGGCGGAAAGTGTTACTACATTGAACATTTGCAATGGTCATATTTTTACTGGAATCTTGTATTTGTAGCTGTTAGTATGACATATTTAGCTATAGCGCATAGATATATTACAGACAGGAAGTTAATAAATTGTAATTTGGTAATATGGGTGTCAATGATTATTCCTTTCATATTATATACTCTCTCAAAAACGAAAATTTCATGGTATGTTTTACCGATATATCCTGCCGCAGCAATATGGATAGGATATGCATCAGGTTTTATATTAAAAGAGCGTAATAGAAATTTTGCTACACAAATAGTGTTGGTTGCTATGATTATATTATCCATATATAAAAGTGAAGAAGTTATAGTAACTAGAATTTCAAATCCAAAAGAGGACTTGAGTCAAGAGCTTATTAAGGAAATCGGAAACTTGCCAGAATATCATGGAGAAAAAATGTATGTAAATCATTTTGAGCAAAGCTATTGGCTGGATAGTGAGCTTTATGCAGATTTGACTCCATTAGAAGGTGGTATAGAAGGATTTTTGAAAGATAAGGAAGATAAAACATTATTATTTATTAAAAAAGAAGATTTGGACTCACTTGGAAATGAAAAAGATAATTTAAAAGTTATACTTGAAAATGATGAGGCCTATATTTTTGCAAAATAATATAATTATGGTTTTTTGTTGACGAAATTCATTACGAATTATACAATAGAAAAAGTGTTTTGTTTAATATTATATATATAAAATTTAAAATTGAGTCAGGAGATGACTAGCATGAATGAATCAACGCAAAAGAATAAGGAAACTGTTATTCCTAAAGGTTTAAAAAAAGAAATAGGACTTATTGAAGCTATTACTATAGTTATAGGGGTAGTTATAGGGTCAGGAATTTTCTTTAAGGCGTCATCAGTGTTTAAAAATGCAGGGACACCAACTCTGGGAATAATGGCTTGGGTGATTGGTGGATGTATAACGATAGCTTCAGCTTTAACAGTTGCTGAAATTGCAGTAGCAATTCCTAAGACAGGTGGAGTTTTTGTCTATATTAAAGAGTTATATAGTGAAAAATGGGCATTTTTATTTGGTTGGATGCAGACGTTAATCTATGTACCAGGGGTGGCAGCTGCATTATCAATAGTTTTTGTTACTCAAGCAACTTATTTTATTCCAGATTTAACACCTATGATACAGAAAATATTCGCTATATGCATTCTGTTTTTTGTAATGGCTTTAAATGTTCTATCATCAAGACTTGGTGGGAAGGTTCAAGTAATTTCTACAATTGGTAAGCTTGTTCCAATAATTTTTATTGTTATATTTGGATTAATAAATGGTACAGCTCATGATTTCTCGACAACTGTATTTGCTTCAAATACATCAGGAGCAGCAGGATTCGGAGCTGCAATACTGGGGACTCTATGGGCTTACGACGGATGGATTAGCGTAGGAAATATGGCTGGGGAGCTTAAAAATCCAGAAAAAGATCTCCCAAAGTCAATAATAATGGGATTAATAGCAATAATAATAGTGTATATATTAATTAATGTAGCAATAATAAATATAATGCCAGTTAACGATGTAATACTTTCTTCCAAGCCAGCTTCAGATGCAGCGGTAATATTGTTTGGAAATATGGGAGCGGCTTTAATCGCAGTAGGCATAATGATTTCTATTTTTGGAGCGCTAAATGGATATCTAATGACAGGGGTTAGAATACCTTTTGCTATGGCTCAGGATAATCTTTTCCCTTTTCCCAAATTTTTTGGGAAAATCAATGAAAAATTTGAGACTCCTATAAATACATTTGCTTTTGAAGTATTACTAGCAAGTTTATATGTATTAAGTGGATCTTTTGACAAACTTACAAATTTAGCTGTATTTGTAATGTGGATATTTTTTGTTATGTGCGTATGTGGGATTTTTATATTGAGGCGTAAACATAAAGAATTAAAAACTTCATACAAAGTTCCTTTATATCCAATTGTTCCATTGATTGGAATAGTTGGTGGGCTGTACATATTAATAAGTACTTTTATAACAGATTCATTAAGTGCAATATATGGAATAGGAATAACTTTAATAGGTCTTCCAGTTTATTTTTATATAAGAAAAAAATATAAAAGAGATTAATATTATATAGCAATACAGACTAAGTAATTAAAATCAATTACTTAGTCTGTACTTTTTATCCTTAATTCTGTAAGAAACAACTATGTTTTTATAACTAAGCACCTTTTGTGATATTTTGATTAATAGTATTGGTCCATTTTCCACAGCGATCTCCAAAGCATCCTATTATTATATTATCATCTTCTATTCTTACAACTTCGCACCTATTAGAGCAGCCTTCACACTCAAAGCTAGTGGAAATAAAACTAGAATCAGCAATATCAAAACCTCTAAAGTTAGTACCACCGGTTTTATCAACAGTTTCTTTAGCAATAATTGCGGCACCTATGGCTCCCATAACATTATAATGTTCCGGAATGTATACTTCACAGCCTAAAGCTTTTTCAAAAGATGCCTTCATACCTTTGTTGGCTGCTACACCACCCTGAAAGAATATTTTAGGGCATATTTCTTTTCCTTTCCCAATATCATTGAGATAATTTCTAACAAGGGCTTCGCATAACCCGTTTATAATATCAGACTCATTATAACCAAGCTGTTGTTTGTGTATCATATCAGACTCGGCAAAAACTGCACATCTTCCAGCTATTCTTAGTGGAGTTGTTGATTTTAAAGCATAATCTCCAAACTCTTCTATTGGAATTCCTAATCTTTCAGCTTGCCTATCAAGAAATGATCCAGTTCCAGCTGCACAGACATTGTTCATTGCAAAGTCTATGGCAACTCCATCTTTTAATATTATTATTTTTGAATCCTGTCCCCCTATTTCTAAAATTGTCTTAACATCGTTATCTATAGCAAGTGCAGCACATGCGTGAGCTGTTATCTCATTTTTTACTGCATCTGCTCCAAGGATAGAGGATGCAATTTGCCTTCCACTACCTGTAGTACCAACAGCTTTGATTTGTTCATCCTCATATTTCTCTTTCAAGATTTTAAAACCTTCTTGAATTGCATTTATTGGCTTTCCTTTTGTTCTTAGATATAGTTTATCAACGACATTCAGATTATCATCTAAAAGAACAATGTCAGTACTTACTGAGCCGACATCAACACCTAAATAATACATTTTTGCTTTCTCCTTTCCAATAGATCTAGGAATGCTTCTATTCTTGTAATATATCCTGTTTCACCCGTCATTTCGTCAACCACAAGAGTTAAAATAGGAAAATTCTTATCTTTAGATATGGAAGGAAGCACCGCTTTACAAACAATTTCTGGCATACATCCCATAGGGAATATCTGTATGGCACCATCAAATCCATCATGTGCCGCCATTACTGCTTCTCCAATGCATTCTCGTGCGTGTCCTCCAATATATAATGGAAGATATTCTTTAGAAGCTTTTCGTATATCTAAAGAGTTCATTCCAACAACTGACATAATAGAGTTTTTAGCCCACCAACTTGGTGTAAGTTTTCTTTGGGTTGAAACTCCATATTCCATAAGTTTATCCTCAATAAAAAGGTTTGAAAATGGTTCGATTATTGTATAGATTTCTCCTATTATTGCTACTTTTATTGGATTCCTATCACTACATATCTCCAGGGAATCTAGTCTTTTATCATATTTGTTTAGTATTTTTATCATCTCATTAGGGCTATTACTATTTTCAGCATCAATTTTACATTTGCTTAAGAGCTTTTTACATTCATTTTTATTTTTTTCATATCCTGCTAAGTAATGTGCTTTTGCCTCTATTTTATCTATTAGATTTAAAACTTTAAATCCTATACGTAATGCATTTAGCTTTTGCGGCATATTTTTATTGCTGCTAGATGAGATGGAAGATATCCTATTTAGAAATTCTTTTGGGCCTATTTCTGACGGTTTATCTAATACAATAAAATTTAAATTATGTCCCAATTTTTTTAGAGTGTTTATTTGGAGCTCGCAATATTCTCCATATCTGCAAGGTCCGCAGCTTCCGGTAATTATTATTGTATCTGCGCCTTGTTCGATTCCCTGTATGTAATTTCCCATCATAAGTTTAAATGGGAGGCACATATCATCTGGAGAATACATAGATCCTATTTCTAATGATTTTTTACTGTTGAATTCTGGAATTATATAGTCTATGCCAAGAGTATCAAACACTGCTTTAGTAACCAGATATGTATTTCCCAAATGAGGCATCATAATTTTCATAACATTACTTCCTTTCTAACATGTCGACAAAGGCTTCTATTCTTGTGTCAAATCCAGATTCTCCAGTATGTTCATCAACTTTTAATACTAAGAAAGGAAAATCTTTCACTTTTTGTTTTATAAGATCTATAACAACAGAATCAATACCACAAGCAAACGAAGATATGTATACTATACCGTTAATTTTTTTATTTTCTGCTAAGTATGTAGATGCCCCGTAAGCATTTTTTGCAAATGTCCAGAAAGGTCTTTTAAATAATTCAGTTGTTTTGTCAGCAATAGAGGCTTCGTCTATAAATTCTTCCGTTATAATACCAACACCTAATTTATTTAATTTTTTCACTAAGTTCATATTCACAAATTTATCATAGATATTATAAGGATGGCCAATTAGAGCTATATTTAATTTATAGCCATAGCTTTTAATTCCTATTTCATATTCATCTTGTGCTATTAAAGCTTTATTATAAGCATCCCGAATTCTTTTTTTGTTTGTTGTTATTAATCCTCCAGTTGAAACTATCCATTTATATAATTTTTCTTTTGACGTTGCATAAATAGGAACCATAGTAACTTTTGGCATATTGGGAATGCTATTTATGATCATTTCAGGTAAGCTGCAAAATTTGGGACAGATAAATTCATGTTCACTTAATTGCATAATTCTAGGGATAACCATTAAATCACATTTATCTTTTATTGCATTTACATGGCCATGAAAAATTTTAATAGGCAAACATGCTTCGTTTACACAGTTTTTTACACCTTCATCAAGTATTGTTTTGTTTGTATCTGGTGATCTAACAATATCTGCACCAAGTTCAGAAAAGAACTTCTCAAGGAAAGCAGAATATTTGTAATTTAATAGTCCATTGGGAATTCCAACCTTCATATACATTTCACTCCTATAAAACTCATGCTCATTATTATATTTTTTTCAAAATTGCTAGAATTATTCATAAAAATTGGATTGATTTATATTTTTATTTAAAGTTTTACATTAAATTATTAAAATACCATTTTATCTATATTAAAAATAACAAAGTGTTTTCTGGATATATCTATATAAGTTGTTGTGGATGGTATTCTTTTATAGTATACTTACTTGGAAATTTATATATTTAAGGGATCTATAATAACTTTTGAGTTCTTGACCTCTTAAGTCCATATTTTAAGATCTATGTACAAGGAAGGAAATGACATAAATATGAAAAATAAATCACATGTAATTCCATACTTTACTGCTATAATAACTAATTTTATTTTTGGATTAAGCTTCTTGTTTTCGAAGCAAGCATTAAGTGTAGCTACACCAATGGAATTACTTTCGTTTAGATTCTTAGCAGCTTTGCTAATAATGACAATTTTGATATTTTTAAAAGTAATAAAGGTAAATTATAAAAATAAGCCTATGAAATGGCTTGTTATTTTGGCTTTTATAGAGCCTATAGTTTATTTTATCTTTGAAACTTATGGAATTAAGAACACATCTTCATCCTTAGGTGGACTTATGATTGCTCTTATACCTATAGTTGTAACAGTTCTAGCTGTGTATCTATTAAAAGAAAAACCATCTGTTAAGCAAATCGTAAGCATAATACTTTCGGTATCTGGAGTAATACTGATAATTCTTATGGAAAATTCTAATGATTCAGGAGGGAGCACTCTATTAGGAATTATACTTCTAGGAGGAGCTGTGTTTTCAGCTGCATTATTTAATATAATAGCAAGAAAAATATCACAACAATTTACAGCGATTGAAGTAACATACTTTATGATGCTTGTTGGAGCTATATTTTTTAATATTGTTTCAATTACTAATCACGTAATAAATGGGAACTTATCAGAATATTTTATACCATTAAGAAGTATAAATTTTATAGTATCTATATTATATCTTGGAATATTATCTTCAGTTGTAGCATATTTTTTGGCTAATTATACGCTTTCTAAAATGGAAGCATCTAGATCAGCTGTATTTGCAAATATATCAACTATAGTATCTATAGCAGCTGGTGTACTTGTATTACATGAAAACTTCCAATTATATCATGTGATAGGATCAGTGATGATTCTAGCGGGTGTATGGGGAACCAATTATTATCAAAAAAAGCTTAATTCAGAAGAGTTTACATCAACTGTCGGTTCTTTTGAACAATAAGCTATATGAATGCATTAGTCTTCCTTCTTAATGAATTAAAATTAAAATTTCCAAATTTTTCTTTAATTATGTAAACAATTCTGGTAATATTTACTAGGGAGGGGGATGAGAAAGTTGGATAATTTTAAGGTGAAATTAGTTACTTTCGTACTTGGTTTTGCAATAGTGTCAAGTTTGGCGCCAGCAATACGTGTACAAGCATCAACATTAACACAAAGCACTTTAAGCAACCAGGCAATGACCGCTATAGCTAACCTTGATAAAAAGAAAAAGACAATAGTGGTTGATCCAGGTCATAACTACGGTGGTGATCTAGGAGCTGCATCTACAATTAAAGGCATAACGTATAAAGAAGTAGATTTAAATATGCAGGTTGCATCTAAGTTAAAAACGGAATTAGAGAAAAGAGGATATAATGTTGTAATGACTAGATATCCTAAGGAAGTACAAACGATAGGGACCAATCAGAGTCTTAAAGATAGAATTACAATTGCCAATACAGCAAATGCAAGTTTATTTGTAAGTATACACCACAATGCTGTAAAGGATGCTCCAGACGCAAAAGGGGTAGAAGTTTATTATAGTTCGGCAGAGCAAAGTCAAAATTTTAAAGGTGGGGTATCTCCTAAAAAGTTAACGATAAGTAAGAACGTAGCAACAGTTATTGATAACAATATTGTTAAGAAGTTTAATTTTAATGATAGAGGTGCAAAGGATAGCAGACTATTCATAAAAAGCACAAATATGCCATCAGTAATTGTGGAAGCAGGATTTATAACTAACGAGGAAGAGGCAAAAAGGTGTTCGGATCCAGTGAGTCAGCAAAAATTAGCAGAAAACATTGCTGAATCCATAAAAACTGTTATATAAATATAATAATGAAAATAAAGAACATGTTTTGGTACCAAGTTGATAAATACTTATATGAAACATGTTCTTTTTAATGTGAATATAATGATCTATAGTTTTCAGCTAAATTGTTGTAATTTTATTTTGAATTATAAATGAAGATATTCTATAATTAAGCTTCATTTGCTGAATATAAAAGATCATTCAGCATTTTTTCGGTGAATGTTCCATTACTTAATGTAGTGAATCTTCCTATAGGAATATTTTTAAAGTAATTTATAAGTTTTTCTTGCGCATTTGTATCAGAAGTTATAGATTGAGCGGCAGTGATTAATAAAGGTTCTACAATTGCCTTAGTTTTTGGATTAATGAGAAACTCTTGTGCGAGTGTATCTCTAGTATAATTAGTTTTAGGTAGATATGGTGACTGAACATAAATGTTTTTAGATAAAGGAAGATCTCTAGAAGATTTACCAATTAAAATTTCATAAGGACCGCTTTCAATTACCCAGTTATTTGTGTTTATATCATAGTGAGAAAAATCTTTTGTATCAATCAAAAAACTCACCTCCTTTTCTTCGTCTGGAAAAAGATATACTTTTGTAAAGGCTTTTAATTCTTTTTCAGGTCTTAAAATGTTATTATCAGTATTTTTTATATATAACTGTACAATTTCTTTACCAAAATATTTTCCGGTATTTTTTACTTTAAGTTTAATTTCTAATGTATCATTATCAGTTAATATATCTTTATCAAGAGTTAAGCTGCTATATTTAAAAGTAGTATAGGACAATCCGAATCCAAAAGGAAATTCAACATTCATATTTTTTTTATCATAATATCTATAGCCTACAAAAAGCCCTTCTTTATACTGTAAATTATTTTCAGAATCTATATAATCTAAATATGTTGGAGTGTCTGACAATTGTATAGGGAAAGTAGTTGGTAATTTACCAGATGGATTAGCGATGCCAAATAGGATTTCTGCAAGAGCACCCCCACTTGCTTGTCCTGGAAGCCATGTTTCTAAAATAGAATCAGCATATTTGGCCCAAGATGATATAGTAACTGGAGATCCATTGCTAAGTACTACAATTAAATTTTTCTGGACTTTACCTATTTCCTTAATTAATTTCACTTGATCAGTGGGGAGATCTAGATTTACCTTGTCAGTATATTCTTTATCATAGTATTCTGGAGTTCCTACAAACAATATAACTATATCCGCGGTACGTGCAGTTTTTCTTGCCTCTGCAAGAAGTGTGTTATCATCATCTTCTGAATTTTTAGAAGTATTATAACCTTTTTCATAATATATTTTGACGGAACTTCCGACGAGTTTTACTATTTCATCATAGGCGTTTTCAAACATTATAGGTATGACGTTAGAATTACCATCACCTTGACATCTTGTTTCTTTTGCATATTCTCCAATTATGGCTAATTTCCTATTTTTTAACCTATCTTTTTTTAAAGGTAAAAGATTACGTTTATTTTTCAAAAGGACAATGCTATCTTCAGCAACTTCTCTTGCTAAATCATTATGTTTTTCTTTGTCATAAATATTGCATTCACATTCTTTTACAGGTTTAATAACTTTAGATATAGTATTTAATATATCTTCAATAGCATTATCAAGGATTGATGAATCTAAAGTACCACTAAGTACAGCTTCTATAATTTGTTTTGTATTATTAGGTGAGTTTGGAAATTCTAAGTCTAATCCAGCCTGTAATGAATTTATTATTGAATTTACTGCATATAAGTCTGATAAAACTAATCCGTCAAAATTCCATCTATTTCTTAAAATATCGATTAACAAATAGTCATTTTCGGTACAAGGTATTCCATTTATTTTATTGTAAGCAACCATTACAGCGAAGGGATTAGAATTTTTTATTATCCGCTCAAAGTTTGATAAATAAACTTCATTTAAAGTTTGTTCATCAATTATGTTATTAATATTTTGTCTATGTGATTCCTGGTTATTTCCAATGTAATATTTAACACATGCTCCAATACCCTCACTTTGGATTCCATTTATAAAAGCTGCACCCATTTCACCACTTAGAACTGGATCTTCTGAAAAATATTGAAAATTTCTTCCGCTTAATGGAGAACGTTGAATATTTACAGCAGGACCAAAGAGAATATTAACATTTTCAGCTAAGCATTCTTCACCAATAGCTTTTCCGACAGAATAAGCAAGATTAACATCCCAAGTTGCGGCCAAGGCAGTAGGCGTAGGAAAACATGTAGCTGGAACAGGGTCATAAGAATCACAGTTTATTTTTGATAATCCATAGGGACCATTCGCAAAAGTTATTGAAGGAATTCCGAATCTTTCAATTTCTTTAGTTTCCCAAAGGTTTTTTCCAGAACAGAGAGATGCTTTTTCTTCTAAAGTCATTTCATTAATTAATTTCTTTATATCCACTCAGATACCACCTTATCTTTCTTAATAGTATTAATTTATACATTTGAAATTAAATTGCAACATATTTTAAGGAAAATTTAGCTCTCATTATTATATATTTAAAGTAAATAATATATATTACCTTTTACTTCTTTTGTTATTAATGTATGATATAGTTGTGAATGTAATTGTTTTTTTAGGAGGTAAGAATGGAAAAGAAGGCAGTTTTTTTTGATATAGATGGGACAATATATAATCGCGAAGTTGGTGTGCCAAAGAGTGCAATAGAAGGTATTAGGCAACTAAAGGAGAATGGTCATCTTGCCTTTATATCAACTGGAAGGGCAAGAGCAATGATTTCACAAGATCTAATTGATATTGGGTTTGATGGAATACTCGCATCTTGTGGTTGTTATGTAGAATATGATGGAAACGTAGTTTATAACATAGATTTGGAAAAGCAAATAGCTGACAATGCAATAAGTGTGTTAAAAAATAATAAAGTATTTTGCATTCTAGAAGGACAGGATTATTTATATATGGATGAAGAGGAATTTATCGATGATAAGAGATCTTCAATAATGATGTTTAAAAATAAATATAGGGAAAAAATAAAGCCAATAACAGGAGTTGAACATAGTTTCAATAAAATAACATGTAGAACATATCAGGATAGTAATTTTAAAGAAGCATATTCAATTATAGAAAAGGATTTTGACTGCATATGTCATAGTTCAGAATTTATTGAATTAGTACCAAAAGGATTTTCTAAGGTAAAGGGAATAGAAGCGATTATAAAGCGTTTAGAAATTGATATTGAAAATACATATGCATTTGGTGATAGTTTAAATGATATAGATATGTTGAAATATGTTAAATATGGAGTTGCAATGGGAAACAGTAGTCCTGAGATTCTTGATGTCGTAAAATATAAAACAGATAATATTGAAAATGATGGTATCTATAAAGGATTAAAACAGTTTAAATTAATATAGATTAATGCTTAATAATTGAGTAATATAAGATATTGAAATCGCGTCACCACCAGCGATATTAGTAATATTAATTGTTATAATTTAAATGTAAGATTAACCGAAAGTACATATTTTTTATTTTATATAAATTTATGTAGAATCAGAATATAAATAAATTCAGTTTAGAGTCATAAATGAAATATGAACAACTATCCGATTAGAGAGTGATTGGATAGTTGTTTTATTATTTATACTAGTTGATCTCATATGTTATGTTTTAATTTGTTGAAAAGTAATATTGTGTTAAATAATTATTATAAATATGAAACGCAAGTATAGTAATAATATACAAATATATTTAATTTTTAGAACAAATAGACAGAATAATACAAGCATTGACTTTTAAAGATAAATCATTTAAATTATAATTATATAGCTGTTTACATAATACAACCAATTTGTGCAAGTATTTCAGTTATAAACGTTTGCAAATAAAATGCATTTATAGCTATTTTTAATCTAATTTACAAAATTGGTTATCTACGTTTAAATAGATTGGGAAGATTATGTTAGTAATATAGAGTGAAATTTAATTTTTTTAATAAAGTTATAATAAACAGGAGGGTATTATTTATGAAAAGGATACTTGTAGTCGATGATGCTGCATTTATGAGGCTAACTTTAAAAACAATGCTTGAAAAAAATGGTTATGAGGTTGTTGGGGAAGCAGAAAATGGTCGTAAAGCTGTTGAAATGTATAAAATGCTAACCCCTGAAATTGTAACAATGGATATTACGATGCCTGATATGGATGGAATTGAGGCATTAACTGAAATAATGGAATTTGATTCCAAGGCTAAGGTAATTATGTTAAGTGCTATGGGGCAAGAAACCAAAATTAGGGAAGCTGTAATTCAAGGTGCTAAAGGTTTCGTAGTAAAACCATTTAAAGAAGATTATCTTGTTAAAGCACTAAGCAAGTTTTAGAAGTGTTTACTAAGGAGGACAAGCATGGATACTAGGGAACCGATGCTAGAAATGTTTATATTCGAAACATTTGATATGATAGAACAACTTCAGCAACTCATTATTGATAGTGAAAAGAATAAGAGACTAGAAACAGAAGCTATAAACGAAATATTTAGAATAATGCACACAATTAAAGGTTCTTCTGGGATGATGATGTTTGATAACATTTCGAATCTTTCTCACACTATAGAAGATTTATTCTATTTTATTAGAGAATCAAAGCCCGAGAAAATAGATTATTCAGATCTTACAGATTTAGTTTTAGAAGGAAGCGATTTGATAAAAGTAGAAACAGAAAAAATAAATAATGATAAAGAAGCAGATGGAGATTTTACTTTATTTATAGAAAAAGTTAAGGGGTTTTTAAAACTCCTTAAAACATGCGACGAAAATTCAGAAGATTCAGGAAATAGCGGATTTGATGAATTAGTAGGTGACAAGGGTGTAGAACCCAAATATTATTTAAGTACTGATAGGGTGAATTCAAATCTTAATCTATTTAGTGCCACACTGTTTTTTGATGAAGAATGTGATATGGAGAATATAAGATGCTTCACTGTTGTTCATCAGCTTAAAGAAGTCTCGGAAGTTTCATATTATTATCCTGAGGATATTATTGAGAATAATGATACGTGTGAAATCATAAAGAAGCAGGGATTTAAAATATTTTTCAAGACAAATCAAAGTATTGAGGATACTAAAGGACTTTTGATGGAAACTGCCTTTTTGAATAATGTTGATATAAACAAATTTTATAATGAAATTGAATTTAATGAGCAATTTAGTAAGAAGAATGAAAAACCACAAGAAGATATTATCAAGTCAATTAATAATATGGTTAATAACACAAGTGACAGTGAGAAAGTGGCCTCTAAAAACTTCTCGTATAAACAAAGTTTAATTAGCGTAGATGTAAAGAAATTAGATAAATTAATGGATTTAGTAGGAGAATTAGTTATTTCAGAAGCGATGGTAACTAAGAATCCAGAAATATCTGAATTGCAATTGGATAGCTTTAACAAAGCCGCGAGGCAGCATAGAAAAAGACTGTCTGATCTTCAAGACGTTGTTATGTCAATAAGAATGGTATCACTTGCCCCGACATTAACAAAAATGAATAGAATAGTTAGGGACATGTGTAAAAAATTGAATAAGGAAGTAGAGCTTGAAATAATAGGACAAGAGACGGAAGTAGATAAAAATATAATTGAGCATATAGGTGATCCATTAATGCATATAGTAAGAAATTCAATGGATCATGGCATAGAAACCCAAGAAGAGAGACTAGCAAATGGGAAACCTTCAATTGGAAAAATAACTATTGAGGCTAAAAATACTGGTGGAGAAGTTTGGATTATTATAAAAGATAATGGTAAAGGCCTTAATAAAGATAAGATATTAAAAAAGGCAAAAGACAATGGACTATTAAAAGTAAAGGAAAACTATTTGAGCGATAGAGAAATATATTCAATGATTTTTCTACCTGGGTTTTCAACTAAGGAAAACGTTACAGAATTTTCAGGACGTGGGGTTGGTATGGATGTGGTTACAAAGGAGATTGAAAAAATTAGGGGTATTGTAACAGTTGATAGCATACCTGGTAAAGAAACAACAATTTCTATAAAAATTCCGTTAACTCTTGCAATTATTGATGGTATGACAATAAAGGTAGGAAAATCAGTTTTTACTATTCCTGTTACTTCAATAAGGCAATCATTTATTATAAAAAAGGAAGATATTATAAGAGATATAGATAATAATGAAATGATATTAATAAGAGGAGAATGCTATTCTATACTAAAGCTTCATGAGTTCTATAATATAAAAACTAATGTAGTAAATATAGAAGATGGTATTGTAATTATGGTTGAAGATCAAGGTAAAGCAAAATGTATTTTCGCAGATGAACTTATTGGTGAGCAACAAGTTGTTATTAAGGCACTTCCAGAATATATAAAAAAGGTAAAAGCAATAAGCGGTTGTTCATTACTAGGAGATGCAACCATAAGCTTAATATTAGATATATCTGAAATTGTTAACTTATAAAATTGCGTTATGGGAGGATTAAAATGTCAGATTCACTAGATGTAATGATTGAAAATAAAGAAGATACTCAAAAGGATAAATATCTAATATTTTCGATTGGCCAAGAGTGTTATGGAATTGATATTAAATATGTAATAGAAATAATAGGAGTTGAGCCAATAACAGAGATACCGGAAGTACCTAAATATATTAGGGGTGTGATAAATTTAAGAGGAAAAATAATACCAGTAATGGATGTTAGAGTTAAATTAAAAAAAGAGGAAAAGGAATATGATGATAGGACATGTATTATAGTAGTTCAAATAGAAAATATAGATATTGGTTTAATAATAGATAAGGTTATAGAAGTAGCAAATATTGATGAAAAGAATATTTCTCCACCACCAAAGGTAAATTTGGAAAGGTGCAATTCAAATAGTTATATAAAGGGTATTGCGAAAATTCAGAACGAAGTAAGGCTTCTTATAGATTGTAATAGGCTTTTAAAAGATGATGAAATAGAAGAATTAAAGAATGGAGAAGTTTGATTCGAATTGTAAAAAAATTATAAGAGCGTGTTAAAAGTTTAAATGAAATTATGTTCAGATAAAATTTAAAGAAGATGAGGGATAGAGAATATGAAGTGGTTTTTGGATTTAAAAATAAGGGGTAAAATTTTAACGGTATTTTTAGGTATTACCATACTAATGGGGATTGTAGGATCGGTGGGAATTTTTAATTTACAAAAAATTAGTAAATTAGATAATGATCTATATGAAGATAACACAAAAGCCATTAGTTTTGCCAGCACTATACAAGTAAATTTACAAAAAAACAAGGTATTATGTAGAACTTTGTTAATTGAAAATGATACATATAAAAATAATGAAGGTAAGAATATAATACTTAAAAATGATGAAGAAATAGATAAAGCTATGGAAGCACTTAAGCTTACACTCAAAGACCAAGAACTAATTAATGAATATAATAACTTAAAAGTAAATATGGATAAATATAGGCCGCTTAGGGATAAATTTATTGATTTGGCATTGCAAAATAAGGATGCCGAGGCTGTTGGCATCATGAATGGTGATGCTGGTATATTCTCTAGTAATATTGACAATTCAGCTACAAAACTTATTGAGTTAAAAGAGGTAGAAGGTAAAGTGAAAGCCGATACTAATTCAAAAGCTGCGAGTAGTGCAATTATCATAATGCTTGTAGTAATTTCTATGGGAATAGTTATTGCCGTAGTATTTGGAATTATAATATCAGGATTAATTAGTAAGCCAATAAATAGAGTGCTAACTATTCTCGAGGAAATGAGTAAAGGTCATCTTGGTGAAAGGGTAGACATAAAAACTAACGATGAAATAGGTAAAATGGCTAAAGTTATGGATTCATTTTCTAACACATTACAGAACGATGTTATAGGTGCTATGAATAAAATAGCGAAAGGTAACATGGATATTAATATAGTTGCAAAAGATGAAAAAGATGAAATAGCGCCTGCATTAAATAAAGTGGTGGAAAATGTAAAGTCGCTAGTGACAGATGTAAATATGTTATCTAATGCAGCAATAGAAGGAAAATTTGAAACAAGAGCTAATGCAGAAAAACATGAAGGAGATTTCAAAAAAGTAATAGATGGAGTAAATGGAACTTTAGATACTGTAGTAGATAAGGCTGTTTGGTATGAGGCTATTATAGATGCAATACCGTTCCCAATTCATGTTACAGACAATGATATGAATTGGACGTATATGAATAAGTCATTTGAAAATTTAATGATTAATCAAGGTGTAATTAGAGATCGAAAATCTGGTTACGGGTTAGCATGTAATCATGCGGGAGCTAATATATGCAATACTGAAAAATGTGGTATAAAGCAACTTCATAAGGGAAAATCAGAAAGTTTCTTTGAATGGTGCGGGATGAGTAATAAGCAAGATACATCTTATTTAAAGAATAAGAATGGTGAAAATGTAGGATATGTAGAAGTTGTAACTGATTTGACACCTATTATTAGAGTAAGCGATTATACAAAGAGCGAAGTTAAAAGACTTGAAGGAAATCTAAAGATTCTAGCATGTGGAAATACTAACTTTGATTTAAAAATTAAAGAGTCAGATCAATTTACGGCTGAAGTTGGTAAGCAATTTGAAGGAATATCTAATAGCTTAAAAGATGTTAAGAGTGCTATAGATAATCTTATATTTGATGCTAAAATTCTATCAAATGCAGCTATAGAAGGCAAATTAGATATAAGAGCAGATGAAACGAAACACAGTGGAGATTTTAGACAGGTAGTAGAGGGTGTAAACCAATTAATTGGAGCTATGGTAGAGCCAATTAAGGAAGTTACGAGCGTCATGAGTGAAATATCCAAAGGAAACTTAGATGTTCCGGTAAGTGAAAATTATAAAGGTGAGTTCGGGATTTTAGCGAGGGCTGTTAATACAACTGAAGACGGATTGAAACGTGTCGTTGGAGAAATCTCTGATATAATCGGGCAAATTTCACAAGGTAATCTAAATATTGAAAATGCAAAAGAGTTCCATGGTAATTTTAATAGCATATCAGTTTCTCTAAATACAATAATAGATTCATTAAATTCAGTTCTTAGTGAAATAAATAATGTGTCAGAACAAGTCTATACAGGTGCGACTCAGGTTTCAGATGGTAGCCAGTTATTATCACAGGGAGCTACAGAGCAAGCAAGTGCTATAGAACAATTGACATCTTCAATAACTGAAATTGCAGCACAAACTAAGGAAAATGCTTTTAATGCTAATCAGGCTAAGGAACTGGCTCTTGAAGTAAAAGAAAATGCTGAACAAGGAAGTAGGCATATGAATGAAATGCTTAAATCTATGAGTGAAATAAATGAATCTTCGGCGAATATTTCAAAGATTATAAAAGTAATAGATGAAATAGCATTCCAGACGAATATACTTGCACTAAATGCAGCAGTTGAAGCTGCAAGGGCAGGACAACATGGCAAGGGGTTTGCTGTAGTTGCTGAAGAAGTTAGGAATCTAGCGGCTAGGAGCGCAAATGCAGCGAAAGAAACAACAGCACTTATTGAAGGTTCTATAAAGAAATCTGAAAATGGAACTGAAATTGCTAATAACACAGCAAAAGCTTTATACGAAATAGTTGATGGGGTGTCTAAGGCCGCGACTCTTGTATCAGAAATAGCAGCCTCTTCAGATGAACAGGCGACTGGAATATCACAAGTAAATTTAGGGATAGAGCAAGTATCACAAGTTGTTCAAACAAACTCAGCAACAGCTGAAGAAAGTGCAGCGGCTAGTGAGGAACTTTCAAGCCAATCAGAACTGCTTAAAGATTTGGTTTCTAGTTTCAAACTTAAAAATGATAGTTTGAGAGGAAGAGTAGGCAAAAATAATAAAAACTATGCATTGAAACAATCATATGATATGGGAGATAATCTGCTAAATAAAGAAGTGGCAGTTACTTCAAATAAAAAAAGAATAAAACTAAGTGATAGTGAATTTGGCAAATACTAATCTACAAAAATAAAGGTAGGAAGAGAAAATTAAAAGAAATTTTTGTTTTACTTCCTACCTTTTATATAGTATGAGATAAGATAAACAATTTATTCCTCTAAGTAAGATAGGGTGATATTAACAAGAGTTAATACATATCAAGAGAAAAGTTGGGAGGGATATAATGGGGAATGAAAGAAAAAATATGTATAAATTAGATGGATCATTGACAAGAGAAGAACTTTTTAAACTTAAGGAAGCAGCAGAGGCAGCTAATAGAGCTAAAAGTGAGTTCTTAGCAAATATGAGTCACGAAATAAGAACTCCATTGAATGGAATAATAGGCATGACAGATTTAACACTTTCAACTAATCTTACAGAAGAACAGAAAGAAAATCTGGGTATTGTGAAAAGTTGTGCTCATTCGTTGCTATCATTAATAAATAATATTTTAGATTTATCAAAAATTGAAGCAGAGAAAGTCATTATTGAGAATGTTAATTTCAATATACAAGTCCTAATTAAAAATGTTATATATACTAACCTACCAAAGGCTAACGAAAAGTATATCCAACTTCATTATACCATCGACCAGAATATTTCTCCAATTTTAGTTGGAGATGTCTATAGGCTTGAACAAGTATTAAATAACTTAATTTCAAATGCTGTAAAATTCACAGAATCGGGATTTGTGATTTTAAAAGTAAATAAGATAAGCAGTAGTGAAAGAAATTATGAAGTTAAGTTTGTAGTTGAAGATGTCGGCATTGGAATTAGCAAGGATGAAATGCAACACCTTTTTAAAAGCTTCAGTCAGGTTGATGGATCTATAACAAGAAAATATGGAGGAACAGGTCTAGGTCTTTCTATTTCCCAAAAGCTTGTAAATTTAATGGGTGGGAATATAGAAGTGGAGAGTGAGAAAGGCGTTGGAAGTAAATTTTATTTTACTATCAAATTAGAAAAGGCAATGAACGATCTTGGAGAATTAGATCATCATAAAATAGATGATGAAAATTTGAAGAGTGAAAGTATTCTTGTAGTAGAAGACGATGAGATTAATAAAATAGTGATTAAAAGAATGTTGAAAGAACTGGGGTATAGTAAGATAAAAACTGCATCAAATGGAATTGAAGCTTTAAAATTGATTGAAAATTATAGATTTGATTTAATTCTAATGGATATACAATTACCTGAACTAGATGGAAGTGAAACTGTAAGAGTAATTAGAAAAAATGAACTAAAATCGGAGGAACATATTCCTATTGTTGCAATGACTGCTTGTGCTTTAAAGGGAGACAGGGAAAGATTTTTATCTCAAGGTATGGATGACTATATATCAAAACCAATAGATATAAATAAGCTTAAGAAAGTTTTAGAAAGAATTTGGGAGAGTATTTACTTAGAGGAAAAAAGTACTATCCAGCTATTCCTAAGAAAAAATACATATAATAATAATTTAATTAAAATTGATAAAGAGATTAAAGAAAAGTTGTTAGAATGGTTAGATAACATAAAGCTATATCTAATTGAAGAAAAAATAGCAGAAAGTTACATTAAGATTGAAAATATAGCTCATAAAATAAAGCAATATTGTGAAGAAAATGGTTTGAACAATATGAAAATTTTAGCATTTAAAATTGAACTTGCAGCAAGAAAGAAAGATGAATTTGGAATTAAAAGTAACTATGAGAAAATTATAAGTATTTTATAAATTTTATATCATAGGTGTATAAGGGGGAGTAATAGTGAAAATTTTGATAGTGGAAGATGATCTTTCAAGTAGGAAACTTTTATTTAAATTTATGTCTAAGTATGGTGAATGCGATATTACACTTGATGGAATGGAAGGACTAGATGCTTACTTAATTGCATTGGATGAAGGGGAACCTTATGATTTGGTATGCTTAGATATAATGATGCCAAAAGTAGACGGAGTGAAAGTTCTAAAGACTATTCGAGAAATAGAAAAACAAAAGAATATTGATAATAATAGAAGAGTTAAAGTAATAATGACAACAGCTTTAAATGATGCAGATTTAGTCAAAAGCATTTTTAATAGTGGATGCGAAGTATATGCAACAAAGCCGATCGATATAAAAAAATTGGATATTGTAATGGAGAAATTGAATTTTAAAAAGATAGAGTAAGGATTTTAAGTATATTATTCAATGGGTAGTATAAAATATATCATAAACAGCTAATTAATAAGATATTGAAGAATAATTGTATTTTGAGAAGAAAAATTCTTTATTTTTTTTGCAGAAAGATATATAATGTTATTAGTTAATAATTATTATTTATAAGTAAAAATTATCAAAAGGTTTCAGGAGGATATGATATGAAGGTTATTGTAATTGGATGCACACATGCAGGAACAGCTGCTATTGTTAATTTAAAGGAATTATACCCAGATAGTGATGTCGTAGTTTATGAAAGAAACGATAATATATCATTTCTATCTTGTGGAATTGCGTTAAGTATAGGCGGAATAGTTACTGAGACAGAAAAATTATTTTATAATTCGCCAGATAATTTGAGCTCTTTAGGAGTTAAAACAAAGATGAAACACGATGTTTTAGACATCGACTTTGATAATAAAACCGTTAAAGTTAAGAATTTAGAAAACGGTGAAATATTTGAAGATAGTTATGAAAAGTTAGTTTTAACATTAGGTTCTTGGCCAATAATACCTAAGTTTGAAGGTGGAAATTTACAAAATATTTTATTATGCAAAAATTATAATCATGCAAAAGAAATTGAAGAAAGACGCAGTGATGCAAAAAATGTAGTTGTAATCGGCGGTGGATATATTGGTGTAGAACTTGCAGAAGCCTTCAAGATTCAGAATAAAAATGTTACATTAATAGATGCTGAAGATAGAATAATGTCTAAGTATTTAGATAAAGAGTTTACTGATATTGCAGAAAAGGAATTTAGAGATCATGGAATAAATTTAGTTTTAGGGGAAAAAGTTAAATTATTCAAAGGAGAAAATGATAAAGTTTCGCACGTCGTAACTGATAATAATGAATATGAAGCAGACTTAGTTATATTATGTATTGGGTTTGCACCAAGCACTGCTCTTGTAAAAGGTAAATTGGAGACACTTCAAAATGGTGCAATTATGATTGATGAATATATGCAAACAAGTAGAAAAGATGTATTCGCAGCAGGAGATTGCTGTGTTGTTAAGTTCAATCCGGCTGATGATACACGATATATACCTTTAGCAACAAATGCAGTGAGAATGGGAACTTTAATTGCTCATAATATAGTTGAACCTAAATTAAAGTATATGGGAACACAAGGTACCTCAGGAATTAAGATATATGAAAAATGCATTGCATCTACAGGATTAACTGAAGAAGTTGCAAAAAATACAACATCATTTAACGTAGGAGCAGTTTCTGTTACAGATAATTACAGACCGGAATTTATGCCTACTTATGAAGAAGCATTATTAAAGCTAGTTTATGATAAAGATAGTAGAAGAGTACTTGGAGGCCAAATAATTTCAAACTTAGATTTAACACAATTTATGAACACATTGTCAGTAGTAATTCAAAATAAAATGACTATAGAAGAACTTGCAATGACAGATTTCTTCTTCCAACCACATTTTAATAAACCTTGGAGTTTACTAAATATAGCTGCTTTGCAAGCATTAAAAAATATATAATAAAAATTATTATAATAGGTGTTAAATAAAAAAACTCATTTGCCATAATTTTGTGGTTAATGAGTTTTTCTATTTTAATTAAATACTAATTATCTAAAAGTTTTATATTTTTTCCTATTATTTCAATACCATTTTTTATATCTTCGTCACTTACTCGGCCAAATCCAATTCTAAAAGTATCATAGCCTTTTAAGCTTTTTTTGCTATAGTTAATATGTTCGTCATCATCTATTTCAGTATGAAATTTTACATTGTCATTGAAATTCTCATAAAAAATATCGCCAGGCATAAATAATACATTGTCCTTATAGCAGAGTTCTAAAAGAGTTCTTGCATTTAAGTTGTTCTTTAGCTTTATAAACACATGAAGGCCACCCTCACCCGTTACATATTCATATGGAATATATTTTTCAACCATATCTAGTACAAGATTGTATTTATCTCTATAATATTTTCGTACATTTTTAACATATCTGCTGAAGGCACCGCTTTTTAAGTAATAGCAAAATGCGCTTTGATCTAAAAAGGAAGAATGAATGTTTCTTCCACGCTTTACACTTTCTAAAGTCTCTATAAGTTTGCCATCCGCGAATATCCATCCTATTCTAAGACCGGGAAACAGTATTTTAGAGAGACTTCCTATATATATGACTCCGTTACCAGTTCCGCACAGCGAAGCTATTGGATCAATGGGAGAGCTAGAGTAGAGCAATTCTTCGTTAAAGCCATCTTCTATTATAGGAACGGAATATTTTCTAAAAAGCTTATATATTTCCTTTCTTCTTTCGGTTTTAGTTACGATTCCAGTTGGATTATTGTAAGAAGGGATCAAATATCCGAACTTGGGGCTATATTTATTTAAAGCATTTTCAAGAGATATTAGATCTAAGCCTTCTTTATCCATTTTAACTTGAATTACCTTTAGTCCATAGGCTTTCATAATTTTTAAAGCTGTATTATGAGTTGGTTCTTCACATAAAATAATATCACCATTATTTGTTAGCGAACTAATTATTATATCAAAGGCTTCGGTAAATCCATTAGTTACTAAAATATCTTTGCCTTCAGTATCAACTCTCTTATCTCTCATGTAATCTAAAAAATGATCTATTAATGGCTTATATCCTTTAGCATAACCGTAATTTAACAGATTAGCTTCCTCGTAAGTCCAAGCATCTAACAAAGATCTTTTAAAATCATCAAGATTAAAAAGATGACTCTCAGGAGAAATAGATTTGAAAGATATCATTCCCTTTTGATATGGTAATTCACTTTTTATGATATCAAATTTTTTTAAAGTATTCGCGTAATTATTAATCCTTTTTGAAAAATCTACATTATATTCATAATTTTCATTCTCGCTTTCTATGGAGATAAAAGTACCTATTCCTCTTTTTGTTGTTATTATTCCTATGCTTTCTAATTCTTCATAAGCAGAAATTACAGAATTTCTGCTTATATTTAAAAATTTACTTACTTCCCTTGTAGATGGAAGCTTACTATCTTTTTTTAATTCGCCGTTTTTAATTCCTTGTTTTATATGTCTTTCGATTTGAATATAAATAGGTTCATCTTTATTTATATTAAGATTAGAAAATATCAATGCTGAATCACCTCGCTATTTTAGATAAATATAATAATAAAATACTTAATGTCTAAATTATATTGTTAATAATAATATCTAATGATTTGTTAAAAATACATTTAAACCGTATAGAATAAATTCATCTCAATTATTTTAGATTTACCATACTATTTCTTTTGTGTCAATAAAATGATGGAATAGTTATTGGAAAACAAAAAAATATGAAGAGATTAAATAATAATATATATTAACTAATAGTATATTTACTGGTTAATGTAGATAAGTGTATAATTGTATTAAGAAATAAAGTGAGATATGGTAAATTATATAAAACAAGCTCAGAATACAGATGAGGCTGTACAAGCACTTAATGGAAATATTGAAGCTTTAAGGAATATAGTTGAAAATGAGAATGAAAATAAATCAGAACTTGAAAATGCCATGCTTAAGATTAATAATAGCTATGAAAATGTTGAAAATGCAAGTAAAAACATTTTGAAATCTTTACGGAGCTTTAATGAAGTTAAAGAGAAAGGTACACAGCTTGAAAGAAGGGCTAAAGATATAAATAATATTGTATCTATAGTATCAGGAATAGCCGAACAAACTAACTTATTAGCATTAAATGCATCCATAGAAGCTGCTAGAGAAGGAGAGAAAGGTTAATGGATTTGCTGTTGTTGCAGAATCAATAAGAAAACTTGCTGAACAGTCCAAAGAGGCAGTGCTTGATATTAACTCTAATTTGGCTCAATTTGTTAAAGAAATAGGGTTCTTAGTAGATAACATAGATGCTCAATATGATGTATTAGAAAAAGAAACCAATAACTTAGGAATTGTACGAAATATTAGTTATGAAGCTAATCAATCAGTGCAGAGTGTAGCAACTTCTATGATTGAGACGATAAGTAAGTTAAATATTGAAGCCGATTCTATATCTGATGTATATGAGAGTATAGAATCATTAGCAGCTATTGCAGAAGAAAATTCAGCGTTATCAGAAGAAGTAAGTGCTAGTGTAATAAATTATACAAATGAGATAAAAAAACTTATAGATAATATATCTGATTTTAAAGGTATTACAAAAACTTTTAGAAATGATTTAGAGAAATATAAAATCTAACTTAATGATATGTAGAATACCTACTAAAAGAAAATGGTTTACTTTTAGTAGGTATTTTCATTAAAGTTATAGTCTTATTTACATTTTAAATGACATATTATATTAATGATAAGATTATATTTGAAATAAAAAAATAGTAGGAGCGTTGCAAATGAAATTTGATGAAATAGATATAGCGATATTATCAGAGTTGCAAAAAAATAGTAGGTTATCAATAAGAGAATTATCTAAGCGCATAAATTTATCACCTCCGTCCGTTACAGAGAGAGTGAACAGACTTCAAGATAGTGGGATTATAGAAGGCTATACAATCAGAATAAATAAGAAAAAGCTAGGATTATCAATTGATTGCATAATGAAGATTACAATGAAAAACGGAGAATATAATAAATTTAAAAATTTCATTAAAAATCATGAAAGAAGTGAATGGGGATATAGGATAGCAGGGGATGGCTGTTTCTTAGTGAAATTATCTGTAAAGAATTTAGAAGAGATAGAAGAGTTTATAAATGATATATCAGAATATTCACTAACAACAACAATTATTGCATTCTCAAAAGTTGAAATAGATAATAACATAAATAAGTTTTTGGAACATATCGAATAAATAGTTATTAATAAATATACATTAACTTACATATGAAATTTTAATAATAGCTAGGAGATACAATATGTATACAGCAAATAATAATATTATTCAAAAGGGACTTGATGGATTTTCTTTGAAGATAATAGCATTAATATTAATGACAATGGATCATATGCATGAATTTTTAGCATCAAATGGAATTCCAATTTGGTTTAATTGGCTTGGAAGATTATCAGCTCCGCTTTTTTTCTTTACAATGGCAGAAGGCTTCTTCTATACAAGAAATAGAAAAACTTATGTTAAAAGACTATATTTATTTTCAATAATAATGTCGTCAGGAAAATTTATTTCATGGAAGATATCAGTTGGTGATCCATCATATTTTCCAGTGAGTAATAATATATTCGAGACGTTTTTTTTAATAGCATTGAATATACTACTAATTGAATATTTGAGAGATGAAAACAAAGACCTATACAGGAAAATTTGTATTATCTTTTTAGCGATAATGTTTGAAATAATATTACCAATAAGCACTTATTCAATATTTTCAAAAAACATAGCTGGAATTATTATATTATTTTTGCCTTGTCCATTGTTTTGCGAAGGAAGTGTTTCATTTATTGTTCTCGGAATATTATTTTTTTATTTAAGAAATGATAGAAAAAAAATGATGATTATTTATATGATTTTTTCAGTATCGTTTTTTCCATTTGCAAGTTTTTCACTTAAGAATATATTTCATAGTTATAATCAGTGGATTATGATTTTTGCTATACCTATAATGATGCTTTACAATGGAAAAAAGGGGCATGGATTAAAATATTTATTTTATATTTATTATCCAGTTCATATTTTTATATTCTTTTATATATCAGGAATTATAAATTGATTTTTGTTTTATTTTCAAGTCTCATTAATTAGTTAACGTAATTGCAGATTTCTTAGAGGTTAATAACTCTAGAAGTTTAAAAGCAACATCAAATGAAATAGAAGGATTATAAGAAGTTATTATATTGTTATCTATAGCCATTGGTTCACTTTCAATAATATTTGCACCTAATGCTTCCAGGTAAATTATAAGTAATGGCATTTCTTTGAGGTAATATGTCACTTTTATTTATAGAAAGTGTACTTCGACACATATTGATGCTATTATATCAAATTCTCCAATCAAATTTAAGAAATCTTCATTATAAGCGTCATTATAAAATCCAGCTTCTTCAAAATCATCAGGTATTGCAAGAACATCAAAATCGCAAATATTGACTTCATTAATATTTATTTTAGGGATAACTGTAAAATTCCACATACAAGGTATTTTACGGTTATCCCTATTGTTATTAGGTCAGCGGTCTTATCTTCTTCAAGTTTATTTCAATCAATAACATCTGTAAAAATACTAGCCTCAATATCCTCAAATCCAATAGCAAGAAGTAATAAAACTTTTTTCATAATTAACATCCCCCTTTTGTTTACTGGGAAACTTTAAAGTAAACAATTCTTAAAAATTATGTTTGTTTCCTTTATTTTTTCTTTTTTGGATAGTAAGGATTGAAGGTGATTTTATGGATATGTATATATTATCAGGAGTAATATGGAAAAAAAGTATTGACTTTATATATCAGAGTGATATAATTCGAGTATAGTATATCAGAGTGATATATATCAATAAGGAATGCGTAAAGTTAATAAGAGTTATATATTATAGAATATTTATAATATAAGAAATTAATAGTTTAAAAATAGGTATAAAGGTATGATTAAAGGGAGGGTTTATAATGAAAATATTAGCTGTAAATGGTAGTCCAAGAGGGCAGTTTGGGAATACAGAGGTTTTGCTAAAGCATTTTCTTAGGGGCTGTCATGAGGCAGGGGCAGAAATAGAAACTATTTACCTTAAGGATAAGCATATAAAACATTGTAGCGGATGTTTTTGTTGCTGGACGAAAACACCAGGAAAGTGTATTCATAAAGATGATATGGAGGAATTACTTCCTAAAGTGAAGGAAGCTGATTTAATAGTCTATGCTACACCATTATATTATTATACGGTTACTGGAATAATGAAGGATTTTATGGATCGTATGCTTCCACTAAATAGCAAAGAGATAGTTAAGGATGGAGATAGATATTCTCACCCTAGACGTTATAATAAGGAAGTTACTACAAAGAGTGTTTTGATTTCAAACTGTGGATTTCCTGGAAGCTATAATTTTTCAGGTCTTATTGAAACTTTTAAGGTTATGACAAAAGGCAATTTAGTAGGTGTTATTACCTTTGGGCAAGGTGGTATATTGAATAATATCGAGAAGCACAAACCTTTAAAAGAAATATCGAAATCTTTTATATTAGCACTCAGAGATGCTGGAGAGGAAGTCGTAAAATTAGGATATATAACAAATGAAACTCAGGCTATAATTGATAAGGAGATAATTGATCCTGACATTTATATCAAAAATGCTAATGAGAGTTGGAGATAAAAAGTAAGAATATAAAAATAATTGAGATATTGTAACCTATAATAGAGGTAGATATAAATTGGAGGAGATTAATAATGGAAAAATCAATAAATAATTCAAGTAAACAAAATTCAATAGTAAAAAATATACTTAATAAGGATTTTATAATAAGCGCAATTGTTCCTATAATAATTTTTTCGAGTTTTGATAAATTTGGAATGACATTAAAAGGAATAATCTTATCTGGGGCTTGGAGCATTGGTGTAGTCATTTTAAATTTTGTAAAAGAACGTAAACTTAATGCTCTTGCAGTAATGGGAGCAGCTTTTTCAGGAATTGGTGTAGTAGGAACTATTATTTCAAATGATCCTTCATTTTATTTAATAGCACCAATAATTCAAGATATTTTACTTGCAATAATTTTTCTTGGATCTTTGTTTTTTAGAAGATCATTGATTCAAATAATAGTAGAGCAAAGTTACTTGAGAAAC
The DNA here is from genome assembly GCF_000621745.1 of Clostridium beijerinckii HUN142. Lineage (GTDB taxonomy): Bacteria > Bacillota > Clostridia > Clostridiales > Clostridiaceae > Clostridium > Clostridium beijerinckii_A. Next base: position 608,680 of record NZ_KK211335.1, read on the forward strand.
GCATCAGAGGATTTTAAGAAGCAACAAAAGTATACAGCAGCTTGGAGAATAATTACTGTTTCTTGGGGGATTTTGAATATTAGTCAAGCAATTGTAAGAACTATATTATTATTTACCGTATCAATGAGTTCATACTATGCAATAAGCACTATTTATTGCAACGTTTCAACTCCTGCACTTATAGCATTTTCTATATTATTCCCAAGATGGTATTGGAAGAAGGTAAGATAATTAAAATTAAATGTTGATTTTAGATATGAGATTAGTATAGTTTTGAAGTTATATTGTACTGTAGAAGCAAAAATATTAGAGGTGAATCAAATGGCAAAAGTAAATAAAACCAAATATGCTCTTTTAGGAATATTAAATCATACGTCTGGCTCAGGGTACGATATTAAGAAGGTGTGTGACTCTTCAATCGGGCATTTCTGGAATGAAAATTTTGGGCATATATATCCTGTACTTCAAAGAATGGAGGATGAAGGATTAATAACAAAAGAAGTGCAACAAAATGAAGGAAGACCAGCTAAAAATATATTTTCAATTACTGAAAAGGGGAAAGAAGAACTAGATAAGTGGTTATTGCTCCCAATTGAAAGAGAGCCAATTAGATCTGAGCTATTACTAAAAATATTCCTATCTAGGGATGTACCAGTAAAGAAAATTATAGAAAGAATAAGAGAAATTAAAAGTGATTCAGAAAAAGATTTGATTAAATATTCAGAAATAGATGGAATTCTCAGATCAGGTGAAGTTAAAGTAGATAAAAAAAGCTTAGTCTTATGGCTTACAACCATTAATTATGGAAAACAAAGTGAAGAGGCAAAAATAAAATGGTGCGATGAGACTATAAAATCATTAGAAGAAATAGAAGATTTGTAATATTAGAAATGCAAGTAAGGAAAAATAGAATGTCTGAGGAGAATACGAGAAGAAAGATATTAATAAAAAAAGAAAGTATCAACTGTAAGAGTTCATACTTTCTTTTTTTGTTAAATGTATATTATGATAGCAAATAGTTTTTATACGAAGTATATCAATATTCTAAAATAAAAAACTTTCAATAAGAAAAGTGATCTAAGCATGAGAAGTAAAGCAATGTAAAGCAGAAGATTTTTTGGATCAAGGTAAAAATAAAATGATGACTCAAAGTAATAAATACATTGTTAAAGAAAACACAAAGTATTCTTAATTTACTAAACATAAATTAAACTTACTTAATATTTTAAATTTTCAGACAAAATGATATTATCTAGTTACACCAAACAACAACGAAATATTAAATATCAAATGTAAATGTTTAAATATAGAGGGGATGTTTTAAATGGATTATTTTGAAGAAAGTTTAAAATTACATGAAGAAAAACAAGGAAAGATTTCAATTACATCTAAGGTTAAGGTTGAAACAAGAGATGATTTAAGTCTTGCATACACACCGGGAGTTGCAGAACCATGCAGAAAAATTCATGAAGATCAGGAAAACGTCTACAAATATACATCGAAAGGAAATTTGGTAGCAGTAGTAACAGATGGAAGTGCTGTATTAGGACTAGGAGATATAGGACCAATGGCAGGAATGCCTGTAATGGAAGGAAAATCAATTTTATTTAAAGAATTTGCAGATGTTGATGCTTTCCCTATATTAGTAGATTCTAAGGATGTTGATGAAATAGTTAATACAGTTAGATTAATAGCTCCGACATTTGGTGGAATAAACTTAGAAGATATTGGAGCACCAAGATGTTTTGAAGTTGAAGAAAAACTTAAAAAATTAATCGATATTCCAGTATTTCATGATGATCAACATGGAACTGCAATAGTTGTTCTTGCTGGTGTTATAAATGCACTTAAAGTAGTAGATAAGAAGCTTGAAGATATAAAAGTAGTAGTAAATGGAGCGGGAGCTGCAGGAACTGCAATAGCTAAGCTTTTATTATCATCAGGAGTAAAAAACTTAATTGCTTGCGATAAAGTAGGTATTTTATATAGAGGCATGGAAAAAATTGATGATGCTAAAGATGCTTTAGCAGAAATAACAAACCCAGATGATATAAAAGGCAACCTTGCAGATGCTTTAATTGGTGCCGATGTATTTGTTGGAGTGTCTGCTCCAGGAATATTGAAGCCTGAAATGGTTGAAGCAATGAATAAAGATGCAATAATTTTTGCAATGGCAAATCCAACACCGGAAATTATGCCAGATGAAGCAAAAGCAGCTGGAGCAAGAGTTATAGGAACAGGACGTTCAGATTTTCCAAATCAAGTGAACAATGTTCTAGCTTTCCCGGGTATTTTTAGAGGTGCCTTAGATGTTAGAGCAAAAGAAATAAATGAGGAAATGAAGCTTGCTGCAGCATATGCCATAGCTGGATACATTAAAGATGAAGAGTTAAATGAAAATAATGTAATTCCAAGTGCTTTAGATAAAAATGTTGCTACAAAGGTAGCAGAAGCAATTGCAAATGCTGCAAGAGAAAGCGGAGTTGCGAGAAAATAGCTGAATTCGATTTGTACATGTTATTAGAAAGTAAGAAATTAGAATTACTATATTTGTGGCATGTACAAATTCTAAATAAAATACGATTATAACTAATTATATCTAACAAAATTATAAATTAGGATTGTTTAAGTAGAAGTTTATCATGAGATATATGTAAAGGTTTAAAAATAAAAAACAAGATTTTAGGAGGTATATATATGCAAATCCCAATTAAGAAAACACTTGATAAAATACCGGGTGGTATGATGCTTGTTCCACTTTTTTTAGGAGTACTAGTTAACACTTTTTGTCCGCAATTCCTTAAAATTGGTGGATATACAACAGCACTATTTAGTTCGACGGCATCATCAACAATTCTGGCTTGCTTTATGTTTTTAATTGGCTCACAAATTAATTTCAAATTAGCACCTAAAGCACTAAAAAAAGGTGCACTATTAATATCTGGAAAATTCATAGTGGGTGCTGGTATCGGTATAATTGTAGGAAAAGTTTTTGGACCAGCTGGGGTATTAGGTTTATCACCACTAGCGATTCTTTCAGCACTAACAAATTGCAACGGGGGGTTATATGCATCTCTAGCTTCACAATATGGTGATGAAACAGATGTAGGTGCTTATGCTCTATTATCTTTAAAAGATGGTCCATTTTTCACTTTGGTTGCATTAGGTGCATCAGGGCTTGCTCAAATTCCATTTATGTCACTTGTTGCAGTGTTAATTCCAATAGGAATAGGAATGATTTTAGGAAACGCCGACCCTGATATGAGAAAGTTTCTTGGAAGCAGTAAGTTGTTATTAATTCCATTCTTCTCATTCCCATTAGGTGCAGGAATGAATCTTGATACAATTGTAAAAGCTGGAGGTCCTGGTATATTATTAGGAGTGATAGCTGCCTTTACTGGAATAGGGGCATATATACTTTTAAAATTATTTAGAGAAGAACCTATAATTGGACTTGCAACAGGATCAACAGCGGGAAATGCAGTAGCCACACCAGCAGCTGTTGCAGCGGCAGACCCAACATTGGCTGCAATAGCGACAATAGCAACAGCACAAGTTGCAGCGGCATGCGTAGTATCTGCTATTGTTTGTCCATTCATTGTTTCTTATGTGTTTAAAATGCTTAGAGCAAATAAAGAAAAGAAATTGAGCAGAGAAGCAGTAGTACAATAAATAATTATTAGTATTGGGTTAAGAGCTATAGTATGAATTAATAAAATTAATTTTAATATTGAAAAATACTTGCTAAAGCTGATACCTACAGAGTATAATTTAAAAACAGGTTTTGTATCTGTGTTTATAATAATAACAATAGATGCAAATACTATAATTAAATATAACGTAGGGGAGGAAAATGTGTGAGTCATAAATTATTAATTATAAATCCAGGTTCCACATCAACTAAAATAGCAGTATATGAAGGTGAAAAGGAAATTTTTGAGGAAACACTTAGACATTCATCAGAAGAGATAGGAAAGTTTAAGTACGTAGTTGATCAACAAAGCTTTAGAACAGAAGTTATATTAAAAATACTAGAAGATAATAAAATAAATATAACTGAAATGGATGCAATAGTTGGAAGAGGTGGCCTTTTAAAGCCTATAGTTAGTGGTACCTACAGTGTAAACGATAATATGTTAAAAGATTTAAAAGAAAATGTTCAAGGAGAGCATGCATCTAATCTTGGTGCTATAATTGCTAATGAAATTGCGAGGTCTATTAATAAACCTGCTTTTATAGTAGATCCAGTAGTTGTAGATGAAATGGAAGATATAGCAAGACTTTCAGGAGTGCCAGAACTTCCAAGAAAAAGTATATTTCATGCATTAAATCAAAAGGCAGTGGCTAAGAGGTATGCGCAAGAAAATATGAAGAACTATGAAGATATAAATGTTATAGTTGCTCATATGGGAGGCGGTGTTTCGGTAGGCGCACATAAAAATGGCAGAATAATTGATGTAAATAATGCTCTTGATGGAGAAGGCGCATTTTCACCAGAAAGAAGTGGTGGCATACCATCTGGTGATTTAGCTAGAATGTGTTTTAGTGGGAAATATACTTTAGAAGAAATATTGAAGAAGATAACCGGAAAAGGCGGTTTTGTAGCATATCTTGATACAAACGATGGGAGAATAGTTAGACAACTTGCATCAGAAGGAGACATGAAGGCAAAGTTAGTTTATGAAGCCATGGGATATCAAGTAGCAAAAGATATAGGGGCAGCAGCTGCGGTTTTATGTGGAAAAGTAGATGCGATAATTTTAACTGGAGGCATTGCCTACGAAAAAATGATGGTAGACATCATAAAAGAAAAAGTGGAATTTATTGCTCCAATAACTGTTTATCCAGGTGAAGATGAAATGCTTGCTTTAGCTCAAGGTGCACTAAGAGTTTTAAACGGACAAGAAGAAGTTAAAGAATATAAATAGACTTCTATATATACTAAAGATTAGAAAGTAGTTGAAAAGATAGCATTTAGTATTACTATAATTATTGAGTATTAGTTTATTGGCTTTAATAAATTATGAATTAAGAGCGGATTCCTAGGGATACGCTCTTAACTTTTTGTGGGAAATTGCTTTGATAAATAGCAAGTAAACGTATTACTAAAGAAGTTGTACTATTTTGTAATAGGGAATTATTTATATATAATGTAAGTGAACTAAAATTTAGAATTAGATAGAGGAGATAAAATGAAGCTAAAAGGTAAAATAATATCTCTTGTAATAGCTATCCTTGTAATTTCAATTGGAAGTATAACAATACTTTCTTTTATTGAAATGAAAAAGTTATTAAGAGATCAAATAGATAAAAATATGTTGAATATAGCGGATTCATTTGCATCAACCTATGAAGTTAAAGAATATTTGAAAGGAAATAAGGCAATTCCGATTGATCTGTTAAATAGTGAGATAGAGAAGGCCCGTATAAAGACAAATGTAGAGTTTATCGTAATTATGGATATGAATGGCATAAGATATTCTCACCCAGATAAAAGTAAAATAGGAGAAAGATTTGCTGGTGGAGATGAAGATAGGGTATTAAGCACAGGAGAGCAGTATATATCAACAGGAAGTGGTACACTTGGTATTTCTGTAAGAGCATTTGCACCTATTTATGATGATAGTAATAAGCAGATAGGTGCAGTTGCTGTTGGTATGTTGTATAATAAATTTGATAACGAAGTCTATACGAAAATGTATAAATTTATTCCTATAATATTAATGGGATTAATATTGGGTATATCGGGAGCTATAGCTCTTTCTTATAATATAAAGAAGTCAATATTTGGACTTGAACCAGAAGAAATAGCCTTGGCGTTAAAGCAAAAAGAAACTGTAATTGAAAATATAAAGGAAGGTATAATAGCTTTAGATAATAATGGATGCATAACGCTATTTAACGGGCAAGCTAGTAAAGTTTTACATTTGAAAGAAAATGATATAGGGAAGCCGATTACTGATTTTACCTACGAAAGTATGGCTCTAAAAGTTTTAAACAGCGGGAAATCTATGACTAATATTGAGATAAAAGTGCGCCCTGGAGTAAACGTTATGTGTAAATACAGTATTATAAGAGGATTTAAAAAACAAATTCTTGGATTAGTTGTAACATTTGAAGATTTGAGTGAAGTTAGAAAAATGGCTGAGGAGTTAACTGGTATAAAGAAAATGGCATGGTCACTTAGAGCACAAAATCATGAATTTATGAATAAACTTCATACAATCTCAGGACTTATACAACTCGAAGAATATGATGAAGTAATTAAGTTTGTTAATGTCATAGTGGAAAGTAAAAAGAATATAACTACTATAATATCTGATAAAATAAAAAATGTATCTTTGGCAGCGTTAATACTATCTAAATATAGTAAGTGTGAAGAAGCTAGAATCAATTTGATAATAGATGATAACTCAAGAGTAATTAAATTACCACAATATATGACATCAGAAGAGTTAGGATCTGTTGTAGGAAATCTAATAGAAAATTCTATTGATGCAGTTAAAAATGATGGGGCTGGTGAAATATATATGAAAATCTTTGAGGAAGATGATCAAATGAAAATTATGGTAAAGGATAATGGCTGTGGGATACCAGAGAATATCAGAAATTCTATTTACAACATTGGAATCACAAGTAAAGAAGGGGAACGAGGATTTGGAATGTATATAGTGAAAAAGATCATTGATGAAGCTAAAGGAGCTATTAAATTTAAAGTTGATGATGGTACTGAATGGGAGATATCTATACCTATGAGGAGGAGTTGAATATATGATTAAAACTATGATTGTTGAAGATGATCCGATGGTAAGACAAATTAATTCTAAGTTTTTGAAAAAAATAGAGGGATTTTCACTGGAAAAAGCAGTTGCAAACCTTTCTGAAGCAAAAGAATTTTTGATGCAGAATCAGGTGGATTTAATTTTATTAGATATTTTTCTTCCTAATGAAAATGGCATAGATTTGCTAAAGTGGTTAAGACAAAATGAAATATTATCTGATGTTATATTAATTACTGCTGATAAGAGTGTAGAAAGAGTGAAGGATGCTTTTAGATATGGTGTTGTAGACTATTTGATAAAACCCTTTACATTTGAAAGGTTTAACGAATCTCTCAATATTTTTAAAGAAAGATTAAATAGTTTTGAAAATAATCAGACTATGGAACAAAGCGATCTGGATAAGTTTATTTTAAGTAATAAAAATAAAAAAACAAATGGTAGTGAAATAAAATCAAATCTAGAAAAGGGTTTGAATAAGTATACATATAATTCTATAGCAAATGAGCTTAATAATATTGAAGAAGAATATTTTACTACTGAGGACTTGTCAGAAAAGCTAGGTATTGCAAAAGTAACTGTAAGGAAATACCTTGATTATATGAGCAAACAAGGTGAACTAGAGAAAATTATAGAGTACGGAAAGATTGGAAGACCATTATATAAGTATAAAATAAAAGGTCTATGATGATGTTACAGTTCATGAATTCACGGATACTCTAAAAATTAGTAATAGAGTATCCTTTTTATATTGAATTAAAAAAAGTTTTCTACTAGCTGCATTTATTTCAGAAATTGTTTCGTTTTTCCCATCATGTATGCAACTTTAATCATTGATTTTTCATCTTTAGTCAGTTCTCTATTATACATTTTTTCAAATTGCTTTAATAAAGCTTCAGTATCAATTACTTCTTTGGGTTCTGTAGTTCTTTTTGCTGGTGAAGGAACGTAAGTTTCAGGCTTCATGTATTTGTTATAAATACGCTTAAAAATTTCAGAAGTATAGTAAGCATCATTAAGTGCATCATGAAATTCACCATAAATTGGTATATTTAAAATCTCAACAGCATTTCTTAAACCAATTCTAGAATTTTTGGGTGCTTTAAGGTATTTTGAAGCATACTTCTGAATGTCAATATATTTTGAAATATATGAAGTAGATAGATTATAAAATCCCAAGTTTCTGTAGAGTTCCTTAATATCGCCAACGCCCCATACACAGAGTAGTACATCATCATCTCCAATGAATTCTAAAAAAGCTTTATGAACATTAATAAAGTTTTTGCAAGAAGAAACTTTATCGTAGGTTATTTTAGTTAAATTCTCAACATATGGATGAATGGTTTTATATAGAGTTGGTTTGACTAAGGAATTGAATGTAGACACTTCTTGAAAATTGTTATCTAGTTTTATAGCACCAATTTGAATTATTTCAAAAGGAATAAGTGGTATGTTAGTATCATCATTAAATTTTGAAAAATTAATATTATTGCAATCTTCAGAGGCATTGCTTTTTTGGTTAAATTCTAAATCATATATTACATAATACATACTTTCACCTGCTTTTTGGTTAAGAATAAGAATACTATTTATATTATAGCCAATGAAGATGTGAATAATATAGGCATAATAAAAAAAGATTCAAAAATTTTTGAACCTTTTCAATATATTTATAATAGGAATTTATATTTATCAAAGAATTTTATCTATTATTCCATAAAATAAAGCCTCTTGAGCAGACATAAAATAATCTCGTTCCATATCTCTTTCGATTTCCCCTATTGGCTTTTTGGTTTTTTCGCTATATATTTTATTTATTTTATTTTTTGTCTTTAGCAGCCATTCAGTATGAATCCTAATATCTGTAGCTTGACCTTGAAAACCTCCATGTACAGATGGCTGATGGATTAGAATCTCACTATTTGGAAGAGCATATCTTTTTCCAGGTGAGCCTGCTGCAAGTAAAAACGATCCCATACTTGCAGCTAATCCTAAACATATTGTTGATACGTCAGGCTTTATATATTGCATTGTATCATATATTGCCATTCCGGCTGTAATAGAACCACCTGGGCTATTTATATAAAAGTGAATATCAGCATCTGGATTTTCTGATTCAAGAAATAGTAATTGTGAAGTAATTATACTTGCGGTAGAATCGCTTACTTGATCGCTTAGCATAATTATTCTTTCTTTTAGCAATCTAGAATAGATATCATAAGAACGTTCTCCTCGACTTGTTTGTTCAATAACCATTGGTACATAGCTCATAAAGATTCACTCCTTAAAAAATATTTTAAATGAAGTCTAAGCAGCCATAGAAAGGTAAGTTGTAGAATTCTTTCTTGAATGTATTGTTGTTAAATTTATTTTGTTTTTCCTAAATTCCTTAGGAGGGATTCCATAAAGCTTTTTGAAAGCCTTAGTAAATGATTCCTGATTACTAAATTGATATTTTAGCGCTATATCTATAATCTTATTTTCTGTAGTTAATAGTTCATTTGCAGCTTCCTCTAATCTTTTTTTACGAATATATTCAGCAACAGGTTCTCCAACCACTGAATGAAAAACCCTATGAAAGTGGTATTTGGATAAAAAGGCCTTATCTGCAAGTTCCTTTAGTTGTATTTTCTTATTTAGATTATTTTCTATATATTCAATGGAATTTTTTATACAAGCTTCATAATTCATGTAAGGCGCTCACCTCATTTAATCTTTTCCTATATTATATAGCAACATTCTATTTAAATCCTGTCTTTTTTTGCTCATTAAATATTTAGGCAATGAGCAGAGAGATTTTATCTTCATTTTTAAATTATAGTTTTCAGTTGTTATCAAAAATTTAACTAATTAATAAGCTAGATATAGTAATAATAAAAGAATATAAAAAGTAATTATAACTATAGAAATGAATAAAGTGGAGAAATATATGGGAAAGTCAAAAAAGGTTAATAGAATTGAAGGGAAAAACATCATACAAATAAATAAGAAAAAATGTATTGGATGTACGGCATGTGCTTTTACATGTGCTCAAGAAACTAAGATGGCTATATTAAAAGAAGTTGATTCGGGAAAGAAAACTGTGGAAACCAAAAATGGAAGCTTTGAGGATACGGGATGCTTATATTGTGGACAATGCACGCTTGCTTGTCCGACAGAAGCTATAGACGTAAGGAATGACTTAGAATTAGTAAAAGATGCTTTGAATAGCGGAAAGTATTTAGTTTTAACGGCATCTCCGGCAGTAAAAGCAACATTAGGAGAAGAATTTAATCTTCCAATTGGCACTTATGTTGGAGGGAAAATTGCTCCATCTGCAAAGAGATTAGGATTTCAAAAAGTATTTAATACTGATTTTGGAAATGATATGACAGTTGTAGAGGAGAGCAGTGAATTTATTAAGAGGATTGCAAATAAAGAAAAACTTCCTATGTTCACATCCTTTTGTCCTTCTTTTATACGTTATGCTGAGATATTTCATCCAGAAATATTAGATAATATATCTACGTCGAAATCCCCTCAACAGATGATGGGAGCGGGAATAAAAACATACTTTGCAGATGTCTATAATATTTTACCTACCAATATAGTTATTGTATCTGTACAGCCATGTAGTGCTAAAAAATATGAAGCTGAGAAAGAGGATATGGGGAGAGACGGTTATAAAGATATTGATATTGTTCTAACTGTGAGAGAATATGCAAATCTTTTAAAAGAGAAGGGAATAGATATAACTGCTATACCAGACGAAAAACCTGATGATTTTATGGGGGAATATACTGGGGCAGCAGCACTTTTTGGTATGAGCCAAGGGGCAATGCAAGCGATTTTTAGAACTGTAATGAGTTATTTAAAGAGTGATATATCTGAGGCTGAAAATATGACATTAAAACCAGTAGAAGGGTATAAGGAAATAGGAGAAGCGTTGGTTGCTTTAGGCAATAAAAATTGTAAAGTTGCAGTGATAAATGGTCTAAAAGAAATTGAAAAATTTTTAATCAGTAACAAATGGAAGGAATATTGTTTCATTGAAGTAGTAGCATGTAACGGCGGGTGCATAAATGGAGGAGGAACTCCTAGAATAAGTACAAAGTCTCAAATTAATGAAAATTTATGTATATCATGTGGTACTTGTATACAAAATTGCCCTGTTAATGCGATACAGTATAATATTAGAGGAAGGGCAGAGGTTAAAGAAGAAGAGTGTGTTGGATGTAAATTGTGTAATAACGTCTGCAGAGCTAAAGCTGTGCAGATAAAATATTATAGTAAATCCTCAAATGAGTTGTTAGGAAAAGATTATAAAATATTGAGAGCAGACACCCTAAGAAATATTGATAAAAAATCAATAAAAAGAGTGTCTGATGAAAATGAAAATCTTGAAAATATGTATAAAAGCTATATAGGAGATCCTAATGGTATAAAAGCAGAATCTTTATTTCATACTAGTTACATTGATAAATCTAACGAATTTGGAAATAGTAATACAAAAAAAAGACGGAAACATTAGTGGAAGTTGATAGAACAAATGTCGAAAAATAAATAAGAAATGCCTTGAAGTATATGGCGTTTATTGTTGAAATATGTTAATATATAGGTATACAAAAGATATAAACCCTCTCCCATTTATACCCACAGATAAGATAGAGTATTCTTAAATGAGTAATCTATCTTATTTTTTTATAATATTTTATTCTATAGATAAGCTTTCGTTAGAAAATATTTGATGGATTTGTAAGCAGGTTTTTTTGAATGAATTTTAATTTTATAATATATATTGTGATTATTGAAGCGTGAATTGAGCTAACAATTAATATGTTGGAGTTGGCCAATGCTATAAATAATATAAAGATAATAGAATGGCAAAAGAAATATACAAAGTTAATGAAAGACACGTGTATAATTTATGGTATAATTTATTAATTCATATTAGGGATAATTTTGTTATTATATGTTTTAGTAGGAGGAGATAACAATGAATAGTGAAGAAATCCAATATTGTATTAATAAAATATCTGAATTTTTAGCAGTTAGAGATATTAGCGCATTAAATCCTAAGGAACTAGAAAGAAAATTTGGATTTAAAAAAGTTGATGTATTAGTCTTATTAGGTAATTCGATCCCTTATACAGTACAGTGTGCTGTGAATGCATGGAAGAATAATATGTGTGATAAAATTTTAATTAGTGGTGGAATTGGACATTCTACTCAAATACTAAGGGATGAGGTAAGGAAAAACTCGAAATTTAATTTGATTAGGGTTGATGATAGATTAGAAGCTGATATATTCTTTGATATAATGACTAAAATTTATGGTGTTAGCGCAGAGAAAATTATTATAGAAAATAAATCTACGAATTGTGGAGATAATGCTAAAAAGACGATAGAATTATTATGCAAATTAAATATAGAATATAAATCTTTAATTTTAATTCAAGATCCTACTATGCAACTTAGAACTTTTGCTTCATTTTCTAAGTATACATATAGTAACAATGTTAAGTTAATAAACTATGCGCCATTCATTCCTAAGGTTGATATAAATTTAAAATTAAGTAATATTAGAATTAATGGAATTTGGGATGATAAAAGATACCTGGAACTTTTGATGGGAGAGATACCAAGATTAAGAGATAACGAAAACGGGTATGGACCTAGTGGAAAGGGATTTATAGTCCATGTGGATATACCAAGAGAAATAGAAGAAGTATATAATAGTCTAAAGACACTGATTAATAATGAAGATTTTTGTAGTAGATGTTGATTTTAGCAATTAAAACATAAAATATAGTACACAATGTATGGAAAGAGAGTTGTAAGTTTATGAATAATAGTTTTAATGAAACCTTGTTACTTTGCCCTGTTTGTAAGGAGACATTAGTTAAGGATATTTCAAATAAGATATATAGATGCAGTAACAAACATACATATGATATAGCAAAAGAAGGTTACGTAAACTTGTTAATCAGTAATCAGAAAAGAAGCAAGAATCCTGGTGATTCTAAGGAAATGGTCTTATCAAGAATAGATTTTTTATCTAGAGGATATTATAAGAAATTATCTGATAAAATAAACGAAATGATAGTTGACAGGGTGGCAGGGGACAGTAGTGACAAATTAAATATTGTAGATCTAGGATGTGGAGAAGGATATTATTTAACTAACTTAAAAGATTATGTAAATAAGAGGAATATTGAAGCTAACTACTATGGATTAGATGTTTCTAAAGAAGCTGTAAAATATGCAAGTAAATTAAACAAAGATTGCGTTTGGGCGGTAGGAAATAATTTTAATATACCACTTGGAGATAAAACAGTGGATTGTATTATTTCAGTATTTAGTCCTATAGATATTGACGAGTGTAATAGAATTTTAAAGGATAATGGAATATTTGTTAGAGTGTTACCTAGAACTAATCACTTAATACAACTTAGAAATATTATTTATTCCGAAGTCCATTTGAATGATAAAGTTTATAAAGCAAGTGCAGAAGAAAATGATTATATAGAAGAAGCTAATGTAACTTTTGATATAACATTAAATAAAGAAGAATTATTGAGTTTATTAAAGATGACACCTCACTATTGGAAGTCTACACCAGAGAATAAAGAGAAGTTAGAAGATTATCAATCTTTAGCTATAACTATAGATATGAGAATAGGCATATTTAAGAAGAAAATATAGTTAAGTAAAACTTAATCCGAATTTAATACAAAGATTATGTAGGAAGAGTTTACTTCAGGATTTTTATAACTAACTTATTAAATTTATCCTTTTATGGGTAAGGATATAGAAACTGTGCAAAATAGGTATTATAATATATATTAATATGTATAATAATTTATTTAAAACTCATAATTATTAGTTTTATTAGGACACAATTATTATATAAAAATTGAAATAGTAATTTGATCGCGGAGGGAATATGCCAGAAACAGTACTACTTGCATTCTTTTTAGCAAAAATTAGAGGATACAAAATATGTCCATTATTTAAATCATGGACTATTTATCCTCTAATTGTATTTGAAATACTCACGTTTATTGGACAAGTTGCAACTTTTTCGGGCAATTATGTGCTTATAAGAACAATAGGGAGATTAACACCTATTTATTTAATTACATATTTGTTGTTGATATTAAAATATGAATTATACATAAGTTCGATAATTGGGGCGTTTTTTATGATTTTAGGCGGCGCATTAAACGATATTGCAATAAAAGCTAATTGTGGATTTATGCCAGTTTACCAATCATTATCACGCCTTACAGGACGTTCATTAGAGAATTTTCGAGGAATGAATGATATTCATATATTAGGAAATGCACAAACTAAATTAAAGATATTAACTGACTTTATAGACTTAGGATACACTATTCTTAGCGTAGGTGATATATTTATAAGAGTATTTGTGTTTATAGTAATTTATAGTGCTTTAAAGAAAATTAATAATCAAGGGAGAAAAGAAAATGTTGAGATTAACAGTATTTGAATTTATATTTAGGTTAGTTCCAGAAGCATTTGTATTAATACTAGCAATGATAGCGTTATCTAATGTAAAACTTAATGCAAAAAGATATATAATTTCGAGTTTATTATTATCAGTATGCGAATATGGAATACGACTTTTGCCTATAAATTATGGAGTGCCAACCATACTTGATATATTTGTAATGATTATTATTATGTGGAGCATAAATAAAGCAGATGTGGTTTTGTCTATAAAGTCATCATTAATAATAACTATAGTTTTATTTATTATTGAAGGACTAAATATATTAGCATTAAATATTATTTTGAAGGACGAATTTGAAAAAATAATGTCAAATGTAATATTAAGAACAGTATATGGAGTGCCGTCATTACTATGTTTTGCAACTATATCTTTTATTTATTATTTAAAAAGAAGGAATGTTTAGATATGTTTAAGATTGAAAATATCTGTGAAAAAATTTCTAACTATATTGCTAAAGAATTAAATTTTGATGATGATAAAAAATCTGTAATAAATTATGGAATATTTGCATTTATTCAAATGGGAATCTGCATAGTCTTGGTTATAGCATTTGGATTAATTTTTAATGTTACTACTGAAGCGCTCATAGTATCATTTACTATAAGTATATTAAGAAAGAGTTCTGGTGGAGTTCATTCAAAATCTCCTGAACGATGTGCGATTATAGGTACAGCCTCAAGTGTTGGTATGGCATTAATATGTAAGTATATAAATGTTACTCTTAGCACTGTTATATTAAGTGGAGGTATTATATTTATATGGTCATATTACATTGTATATAAGTTGGTGCCTGTAGACAGTCTGGCAAAACCTATCAAAAGCATTGAAAGGAGAAATAAGTTTAAAAAAGTCTCTATCAAGATACTAAGTACGTATTTGATTATTATAATAAGTAATATTTTATGTTATATGTACTTGGAAAACTTTAGATTATTGACCTATTCATTATGCATATATATGGGGATATTATGGCAAGTTTTCTCTTTAACTAAAAGTGGACATTTAATATTGGGAAAGTTAGGATAAATTTGGAACCTTTATTTTGTTATATTGTAAGGAGGTGAGATTAATGAAAAATAGAATTTTAATGAGTATAGCAACATTAGCAACAATTATTGCTTCAATAATGGCAACTTCAGCATGTTGGTATGGTCACTATCAGCCACAGGAACCAAAGTGCTTAAGAGAAGAGTAATTTCGCAATAAGACCAATATATATTGGTCTTATTGTGACCTATTATGAGGTATATGATATGAGAAGAGGAAAAAATAATAAACAAAAACAAGTAAATGATATAGTATCTGTAGTGAAATTGTCTGTACTTTTGCTTATAGGTATAATTTTATGTGAAAATTTTATTAAAAGTGATAGCAGGATAATATGGGTTCCAGAAGTATATTATACGTTGATATGTTTATTTATACCGTTAATGGTATCTGTTTTGATTTATTTAATATGGATTTTTTCGACTAAAAATAGATTTAATAAAAGATATGTAGACATTATCAATAAAATCGAAATAGCAATATTTATAATAGTGTTTTCGATAATTATATTTATATGTGGAGTAAATGAAAGCCAATATAAATTTTTGTATTTGTTTATAATAATAACAACAACGATTCAATATGGAATGAAACAAGGTATTATAGTTTCCTGTATTTCATCTCTAATTATTTTAGCGATGGACTTATTTATGGAACCTAGTTTAATAGTAAATACATATTTTGAAAATGATTTAATCCTGGCAGGGGTATTTATTTTGACTGCATGGCCTTTGGGGTTCTATGTAAAGATAGAAGCAGAACATATTAAAAAGCTAGAAGAGCTAATAAATATTGATGGTCTTACTGAACTTTATAATCATAGATATTTCTGTGAGTCATTAGCAGAGAAAGTTAAGAATGGAGATAGGAATAACAGGCCTGTATCCATGATTTTTATAGATATAGATTATTTTAAGCAATATAATGATACCCATGGTCATCAAAAAGGTGATTACGTCCTTAGAAAAATGGGTGAAATTATTAAAAGTAACATAGGAGAAGAAGATATTGCAGCAAGATATGGGGGCGAAGAATTTGCGATAATACTGTCTGATACAAACGAGGAAGAAGCGATGCATACGGCAGAAAATTTAAGGAAGAAAATAGAGTGTACGCATTTTGATGGGGAAGAAAGTCAGCCTAAAGGGAAGGTGACAGTTTCAATAGGGGTATCAGTCTATCCAGATAAAGCGAGAAATGATATAGAATTAATAAAAAGTGCAGATGATGCGTTATATAGAGCAAAATTTTTCAATAAGAATAGAGTTGAAGCATATACTTCAATTTTAGATGAAATTAAAAAAATATAGATGAAAAAGATATTGAACTTGTCACTTCAATAAAAACCTTGATTAGTGTTATTAATGCTAAAGATAGGTATACTTATGGTCATGTAGAAAGAGTTGTAATGTATAGTGGAATGATTGCTGATAAACTCAAATTAAGCAAAAGGGAAAAAGAAATTTTAATTTATGGTGCCTATATGCATGATATTGGTAAGATTAACATTAATAAAGAAATATTAATGAAAAAAATGAGGCTAACAGATGAAGAATGGGAATTATTAAAGCAACATCCTGCTAATGGAGTTGAAATTATAAAGTCTGTAGATTCGCTTAAAGATATCATACCTTTAATTATAAGTCATCATGAAAGGTATGATGGGAACGGATATCCTAATAAATTAAAAGGCAGAGAAATACCTTATTTAGCAAGAATTCTGACAGTTGTGGATAGTTTTGATGCAATGACATCAAATAGACCATATAATACTAGAAAAACTTATAAGGAAGCAGCAGAGGAACTTGAAAAATGCAGTGGAACACAATTTGATCCTGAAATCTCGGCGGCTTTCGTTGAAATAGTAAGAAAGAATGAGGGAGAGTCTTTTATAGAAGGAGTAAGCGATACATGATAAATACAAGTACAAATAAATTCTGAGTATTTATTTTAATTAAACTACATTTTACTATTCATTATAGAAAATTAAGGTAGTAATTCACCTATTTGCTTTAAAAGAATAAGCTGTTTTTAGAAAGAAAGTTTATTAAATGGAGGCATTTTTATATGGGTTACTATATTAAAGTAGAACCAGATGTGAAAGTTTATGTGGAGGATCTTAATGAAGAAGGAAGAAATACAATTGTATTCTTACATGGTTGGCCAGGAAGTCATAAATTATTTGAATACCAGTTTAATATACTTCCTAAAATGGGATATAGGTGTATTGGGATAGATCAGAGAGGCTTTGGTGAATCAGATAAGCCATATAGAGGGTATGACTATGATAGATTATCGGATGATGTTAGAAGAGTTGTGGAAGTGCTTAATTTAAAAAACTTTACATTGCTAGGTCATTCTACAGGTGGAGCAATCGCTATTAGATATATGTCAAAATATGATAATGACAAAGTTTCTAAATTAGTTCTTTGTGCAGCGGCAGCGCCAAGTCTTATTCAAAGATCTTATTTTCCTTATGGGTTGCGGAAACAAGCTGTTATTGACATAATTAAAGGAACATATAATGATCGAGCTAAAATGCTTCAAAGTTTTGGAGAAATTTTTTTCTATAAGCATATTACTGAGCCGTTCTCAAACCGGTTCTTTCAGCTTGGATTGCAGGCAGCTGGCTGGTCTACAGCAGAAATTGCCAATACTTGGCTAGGTGAGGAAAGTTTATTTTCTGATCTTGAAAAAATTAATGTTCCAACCTTGATACTCCATGGTATTCATGATCAAGTTTGTTTGTTTGGTTTGGGTGAAGCTCAGAAACAAAGCATTAAGAATTCAAAAATTGTGCCATTTACTGAAAGTGGGCATGGATTATTCTACGATGAAAAAGAAAAATTTAATGCAGAGCTAACAAAATTCATTGAACAATAACATTTATGGGAGGGAAATGAATGTTATTAAATGATATCTTGATTTTAACTAGAAGATAGGAATATGATATAGGAAAATATATTTCTTTATAAGGTTACAAATTCTGAATAATATATATTGTTTAGAATAGTACCTTATGTTTTCTTTTAAGATGATTAATATAAAATAAGTAAACTTGACTAATTCGTATTTTACTGGTAAGTTAAATAAATGGTTGCTAAATTAATCTGTATATAATAAATATATCCATATGTAACGGGAAAAGCAGAAAAATTAATTATAATCTAGGAAGGGTGATATGCTTTGGAAGAAAGTATTAAAATAGAAGAAAAAGGTAAGAAGAAAAGTAATTTTTTTAAAGATTGGATAATACCAATATTTTGTGCTTTAGTAATAGCGTTTTTATTAAGACAATTTGTATTTTTTAATGTATATGTGCCAACAGGATCGATGATACCAACTATAAATTTAAATGATAAAATCTTAGTAACAAGAATACATAACTTTGATAATCTAAAAAGAGGAAACGTAATTGTATTTTACTCAGATGAACTTAAAGAAACTTTAGTAAAGAGATTAATAGGTTTACCAGGCGATAAGATAGACATAAAAAATGGTGCGGTATTTGTAAATGGAGAAAAGTTAGAAGAAGATTATGTGAAAAATAAGGATGATTATAATGGATCCTTTGAAGTACCACAAGGAAAGTATTTTTTCTTAGGAGATAATAGACCTGTATCATTAGATGCAAGGTATTGGAAAGAACACTATATAGATAGCTCTAAAATAGAAGGAAAGGCTCAATTTATATTTTATCCTTTTAAAGACTTTGGGATGTTAAAATAATGTAATTAAACCACTCGAGAGAGTGGTTTAATTTATGCTTATAAAATTAGCAGCTATTTCTCCGGAGCCAATTACTGATACTATATCACCTTTCACCATAGGGCCTAAGTTGATTGTTTCATTAACTGTATCGAACCTCTTGAAAAATTTTATATCTCCATCAGGATCTATAATAATTAAACTTGTAATGTTATTAGGGGTTATAAGTTTTGCAGTGTAATTCTCTTTGCTACTTTCAGAAATTTTATATATGCCTTGATTATAAGTATTTGCTATTGGAATTGTCGCATTAGCAGTGGTTATAGGAAAGATGAAAAATATTAAAATAGTTGCTAAGAAGTTTTTGGTTTTCATAATTTATACCTCGCTTTAGTATTGTTAGAATTTTTTAAACGCAGCCAATAAAATAATGGCTGCGTCTTTTATTAAGTTAATTAGAGGAATAGAGATTAATGCATTAAATATATTCTGCAAAATCATTATCTATTATACTTAAATATCAAATTTATAAAAAGATAATAAAAATAATAGAATATTTTGTCGGATTATGTTATTATATAAGTGTACAAAAAAGTATGTTTCAAATTATATAAAACCTTAATAATCTCATAATCTCTTATAAATATAGGTGCAGTCAATTTAGACTGCACCTTTTGTTATGCTCCATTAATATAAATTAAGAGTATAATTCATATATGATTTATTAAAAATTATTTATATGATATTAATATAAGAAAAAGTGGCTTTTAAGGAGGCTATTTCATAATATGTGTTATAAAATAATATAGAAGGATGCATATAATGTTAAAATCAATTTTAAAGCCAATGGAGAAAATTCTCGTTAGTAGGTTTGCCAAGTCGGGAGTGAAAGATGATCTATCAAAACATCCAGATTATATTTCAAAAGCACGAGAAATTTGGGATATGATTGATGAGGATTTTGGAATTTCAAATACGATAGAAAATATGTTGAAATTAAAAATAGATAAGTTTGATAATACTTTAATATCTAGATTTCCTGAATTAACAAAAGAGGATATTGAGGAATTAAAGCAAAGTATACTCGGAAATTTAAATCCAAGCAAAAATTTTGCATTAGGTAATGCAAATGTAATTAAAGAATTAAGCGATATTAATTCTAAGTTACAAGAGGAAAATGAAAAATTAAAAAGTGAATTAATGCAATTTGAATCATTATTTACTTCAACTAGTGATTCGAAATTAAGTAAGATAGAAACAATCACTAATAAAGATGAAAAATAATAAATTTATAACTTAATTAAGAGTAGCCGTTTGGTTACTCTTAATATCATGTAGGATATCACAAATTTATCTATGTTATTTTAGTGGAGACAAGTGTAAAAAACTATTTTTTATTAGATATATTCAGATAGTAAGTCTAAAATTAAAACTCTAGCAAGCCAAGTTCCCAATTAAGGCTGGAATGTATAAACCTAATTTCAAAATGTATACAATAAATAATTATATAAATAATTTCAATTCTATTTATTGTTTATATTCACTGTAAGGCATTTCTATTACAAACCCGGTTTCATTAAATTTATATTTTGTATCACTAAGAGGTGGGCGATTATAAATTAAATTCAATCCAACCTTATAAAGAGCTTCTGCCATAGCAGAAGGATCTTGAGTAACAGTACCGAGCATAGAACCTTTCTTAATTAATTCCCTAGCTTCTGGTATTGCGTTGGCCCCAATAACTGGTATTGATTTGCTGCCTAGGTTGTAACCATATTTTTGCAAGGCATTAATGGCTCCTATAGCTAAGGTATCGTTAGTTGCAATTATAGCTTCAATTTTATCACCGTACTTTAGAAACGTTGATTCCATAATCATTTGGGCAGCTTCTTTAGTTCCTTCTGAAGATATTCTGGAAAGCTCTTCTGTTTTTATTCCAGCCTCATTAATTGTTAATATAGAATACTTCGCTCTTGCAGTAGTTAAGGTGTTATTGCTTTTATCTGTTATCATAATGTATTGAAGGATATTATCTTTATTTTTATCCAGAGCTGTTTTACTATTGTTCCATGCATTAACAATTAAATTTCCTTGCAGAATTCCAGATTGTTCAGCTGCTGTTGCTATTACAAGAGCTCTAGGATAGGATTGGATTGAAGTTGTTACAAATGGTACTACATTAAATAAAATTACAGGAATATTTTTCTGTTTTACTTTATTGATAAATGAGTCTATGTTATTGGCATCCAAGTCAACTAAGTTTGCCAATAAAAGATCAAAATCAGTTGAAAGTGTTGAATTTATAAGCTCATTTTGTATATCTTTATTATTCTTTCCGTCAAGAAATATAAATTCCAGATTGTTAGCGTTTTCTTTTTGAATTCTTTCTAAATTATCACGAACTAAAGAAATGTAAGCGTCATTAAATGAAGAGATAAGTACGACTATTTTTACGCTTTTTTCTGGTTTAATTGATGCGTTTGCATATATATTATTTTTAACTATATTTAACGACGTAACGATAAATAATGTTAAGGTAATAGTAAAAAACATTATTTTTTTTAATACCTTCATTTCAATCCTCCGAGTTATTAATATAATTTTAGGTTGTCTTTTAGCAACAAAAATATTCGTTATTTTCTTAATACAATTTATTAGGTGTGATTTGGAGGGAGTTTAGATTAATATGCCAAGTGCTTTTTACTTACTAAAAGAATTTTTGCTTTCTATAAAGTATAAAAAAATTTCAATAGAATCTAAATTTAATTCCTTCGACAATTTCAAAATAAAATTAATATTAGGATTACAAAGAGAAGGATGCCTTTCTAATTTAGATAGATAACTTTTGCTGATTCCCAATTTTTTTGCTAATTTCGACTGAGTTAAATTTAATTCTCTTCTTTTTCTCTTTAACATACTTGTCACCTCATTCTATTACTTGCAAAGAACGTCGAAAGTTTCCTGGTAGTAAACAATATTTGTTATATAATGTAATTGTTAATGGGATTAAATACAATATATAGCTAAAAAGTATTTTGTTGGAGGTGGGGTATGGATAAAAAGAAAGAAATTGAAGAATTAAGGGATAAATTAAATAAAACAATTACTGAAAAAATGGACTATAATAAAATTTTGAAGTTAAGTCAGGAGTTGGACATATATATAGTTGAAGTAATGAAAGCAGATTCAGAAAGTATGGGAAAAGAGTAAATAGAAATTAATTCAAGTGGACAAACTTGGTAAAAAGTATTCCTCGTAAGTGTGAATGAGTGGATTTTATTTCTGCAAAAAAATAGTAGGGTTTAATTAATTGGAGAATGGAGAATATAAAATAAAATGAATGATTAACTGTTTATGCCCTAACTTATTAAATAATATATGTTATAATGTTAATTAGTATTTAAAATAGTATTATATAGTAGCATGCATACAATAACTTAGGAGGGAAACTATCAATATATGATTATAATATTAAATGTTATTATTGTAATTTTGCTTGTATTTATGAATGGCTTTTTTGTAGCAACAGAATTTGCAATGGTAAAGGTAAGAAAATCAAGGATAGAAACATTAGCGATAGATGGAAATAAAAATGCAAAGCATACATTAAAAGTTGTTAAGGATTTAAATTCGTATTTATCTGCATGTCAATTAGGAATAACATTAGCCTCATTAGGACTTGGTTGGGTTGGAGAGCCTGCATTCGCGGAAATGTTAAGACCGTTAATAAATTTATTTAATTTGCCGGAAATAACGTTGCATTCAATTTCAGTGGTTTTAGGATTTTCAATTATAACTGGACTTCATATTGTACTTGGTGAATTGGCGCCTAAATCATTAGCGATTATAAATACTGAAAATATAGCTATGTATACCGCTTTACCGCTTATAGCTTTTTATAGATTAACTTATCCGATAATGTGGACCTTTAATCATAGTACTAATTTAGTTTTAAAGATATTTGGGATTTCACAAATGGATGAGCAAGAAGCAGCTCATACAGATGAGGAAATAAAGCTTTTAGTTGAAGATAGTTATAAACATGGGTTAATAGATCAAACAGAATTAACTTTTGTGGATAATATATTCGATTTTTCAGAGAAAACAGTAAGAGATATCATGATACCGCGTACTGATATGGCATGTATTTTCATTGAAGATACTTTTGAAGAAATTATAAATTATGCTTTAGAAGAGCAATTAACTAGATATCCTATATGTAAAGATAGTAAAGATAATGTAATTGGATTTATACATATCAAGGATTTATATAAACTTAAATTTGAAGGCAATGAAAACATAGAAGGAATTATTAGAGAAATTAAATTTGTTCCTGAATCATTATCAATCGGGGAGTTATTTAAAACTTTTAAAAAGGAAAAAGCACAAATGGCAATAATTATAGATGAATTTGGTGGTACAGCAGGACTTGTAACAACCGAAGATATTTTAGAAGAAATTGTTGGTGAAATTCAAGATGAATTTGATGATGATGGTGAAGAGGAAATAAGAGAAACTGATAATGGTAGTTATGTTGTTGACGGCAAGGTTCTAATTGGAGATATAAATGAACTTTTAGATACTAATATTGAAGCTGAAAACATTGATACAATTGGCGGGTGGATTTACTCTCAATTGAAGTCATACCCAAAACCTAAAGAAAAGATAAATTATGACAAGTATGAATTTATAATTTTAAAATGTGATAGAAAAAGAATAAATCAAGTATTAATTAAAACCTTAAATGAATGATTTAAAACAGTGCTTTTAGATATTGCTACATATCTGAGGTGCTGTTTTTTTTATTCTTTAGGAATTCATATTCCAATAAAATCTATGGATAACTTAAAAAAGGTTGATTGACTAGTTTTTTATTTTAAAAAGAATAAAAAAGAAATCTTATTCGCCTGCCAAATTTTTCTCACATGCGTTCGTAAAGGCAGATGCGTGAAAAAATCTCCGGCTCCACAGTCGCCTGCGATTTTGTTCTTAAGAGTTAAGGTTATAAAATTTATTTAAGATTAAATTAAGTTTTTTAGAATTGTAAAAAAATAAATAGGATGTATAATTGTTATGAATTACCAAAAAGTATAGAAGGAAGAGGGGATGAATTTTAAATGAGGAAATTAAAAGCAAGAGGAATTATAGCAGCTACGCTGATATGTTCATTTTTAATGTGCCAAGGAACTTATGCAAAAGCAGCAGAATCAGCTGATATAAATAGCGCAATCGTGCCAAGTTCATTGAGAATGCAAGATGATTTTTATTCAGCGGTAAATAGAGAATGGTTAAACACAGCTAAAATTGATATTGGTAAAACATCTAATTCAACATTTATGGAAACTAATAAAGTGTTAACAGAACAAAAAAAGCAAATAATAGATGATTTGTTAGCTAATGAAAAAAATTACACAGAGAATAGTGATGAAAAGAAGATAATTAATTTATACAAAAATACTTTAAATATTGATGCAAGGAATAAGCAAGGAATTGAACCGATAAAAGAAATGTTGGAAGAATTGAGAAATATTAGAACAATAGATGATCTTTCGGCATTGACGCCTGAATCAAAAGTTGAAAGTCCTTTAATAGAATTTTCTTGTTCTGTAGATTTAAAAGATGCAACAAAAAATGCTCTTTATATAGAACCAACACCTCTTAGTTTAGGAAATTCAGATGAGTATGTAAAGCCAACGGAAAATAGTGCAAGAATTAAAAGCTTGGCAGAAAATTATTATAATACAGTTTTAACATTAAGCGGGTATACAAAAGAACAAGCTAAAAGTAAAGTGGACAACTTATTTAAATTTGAAAGTACAATAGCATCATCAATAAAGGGGAAAGAAGAAACATCAAAAAATAATAATTCTATAGATGAAGAATATAATGTATATACTCTAGATCAGCTTGATTCTTTGGCACCAAACCTAAGAATAAAAACCATTATGAAAAATTTTAAAGTAGATAATGCAAATAAAATAATTTTGACACAACCGAAATGGTTTCAGGCCTTAAATGATGTATACAAACAAGAAAACTTGCAAATGATAAAAGATTATATTGAAATTATCAATATAACTAGCGCGTCACGGTATTTGGGAGAAGATTTTGAAAAAGCTGAAACTGACTTTAGAAACGCACTTTTAGGATCACAAGGAGATATTTCTGGAGATGAAAAAGCTATTAATATGGTTAATTCAGCATTAGGTGAACCTTTTGGTAAAGTTTACATTAAAAAGTATTTCTCAGATAAGGTTAAAGAAAATGTTAAAGATATGACTAATGAAATAATAGAAACTTATAAAAAGAGAATAAATAATCTTGATTGGATGAGTGGTGCTACTAAGGAAAGAGCCATTGAAAAATTGGACAAACTCAATGTACAAATTGGATATCCAGATAAATGGGGAGATTATTCAAAGTTGGAAATAAGATCATATGAAAACGGAGGATCTCTTTGGGAAAATATTCAGAACTTAGGTAAGTTCGCTTATGAAAAGTCTATAAGCAAGCTAAATCAACCTGTTGATAAATCAAGATTTGCGTGTACACCACAAACAATTAATGCCTTTTATAATCCGTCAGCCAATACCATAACAGTTCCAGCAGGAATATTACAAGGTGCGTTTTATGATGTAAATTCTAGTAAGGAAAAAAACTTAGGTGCAATAGGTGCAATTATAGGTCATGAAATAAGTCATGCATTTGATAATACTGGAGCTAAATTTGATGCAGATGGAAATTTAAATAATTGGTGGAGCACAGATGATTATAAAAAGTTTGAAGAAAAGACTAATAAAGTTAGACAATTTTATAATACTGTCAAAGTAGATGACGGCAAAAATGTAAATGGAGATCTTACTGTGGGAGAAAATATAGCTGATATAGGTGGAGCGGCTTGTGCTTTAGATATTTTAAAGAAAATGCCTAATCCAGATTATAAGGCCTTCTTTGAAAGCAATGCTACCATGTGGCGTGAAATTGGCACAAAAGAATATGAAGATTATAAACTTGAATATGATGTTCATTCGCCAAATAAAGTGAGAGACAATATAGTATTAGCACAATTTGATGAATTCTATAAAACATATGGAATTAAAGAGACTGATAAGATGTATGTTAAACCAGAAGATAGAATGAAAATTTGGTAGTAAATTAGAATTTATTTTGTGAAAGAGTTTCAAGAAATAAGTCGGATAAACCTAATGTATTTGAATCGTTTTATATTACAACAATAAATTGTTAATAAAATTACGCGTATTGTAATTGAGATTCCGTATTTTGGTTTTAATTGAACAATTAGGATACTAAAATTTAAAATGTGGCGTTATTACTTTAAGATATATTTAATGAAAGATAAAGACACCACTAATGGTGCCTTTATCTTTTATTGAGTTATGATTTAGGAATTATTTTTTGCAGATACTTTAAGAAAATTAGAATGCAAACTTTTTAAATGACTTAAAAAGTATATATATACAGTATCAAATATAAAACAGAAAAGTCCTAAAGCGATGATCAATCCACTATGCAAAATAATACTAAATGAGATTGTGCCTGCTAAGGTACCAATGCATTTAGTAATGGCTATAGTTAGACTTTGTCCCTTCATATCGGATCTACTGACAAGCATTATTATGAATAAGATAGACATTATGAGATTTTGAATAAAAGCGGAGTAAAATTTAGTTGAATCACCAAATTCCATGATAAAGAAATATTGGATAACAAAAGACATTATGAATACAATCAAAGTCCATGGCCAGAAGTATTCCTTATTTGTATGTTTTGGAAAATATCGTTTCCCATATAATAGGTAAGTTAAAACAACTAAAATATCTAAGCATAGCCAAATTAAAGAGATGTAAGTTGTAATATTTAATATATTGACTTTTAAATTGAAATAAGAATTAATACTTTCCCAGGCAAAATTAAGAGTTAAAGCAATAAATGGAATTCCGCAAGTTTTATCCCTAAAACCTAAATGAATTAATTTTATATAAACAATCGACCAACAAAATCCACATACTAATAACAAAAATAATACCATGAAATTTCTCCTTTATAATTTTTAGATTATAATTATAAAAGTTAATTAATTAGATGTTAATATATGATATTCAGAATCTAAGAAAACTAGACTCATATTTATCAATTTGAATTAATAAATATGAGTCTAGTTTTCTTTTTTTAGATCTTCTATTGGCTGATATACGTAGAGTTCACAGTAATTGTCTTTGGATCTTGAATTGTCTATATATTCGAACCTGAAGGTGGCGGCAAATTTATAACCAGATTTAAAAATCCATTTTCTATATAACTGAACTAATAAACGGCCTAAATGTCTTCCGTTAAGATCATCTGGACGAAAGAAACCAACAAAACGGAAAACTACATATTTATGAGCTGGTATAGAAATACTAATCATTCCTTCAGGTATAGTACTTATATCAGAAACTTGGACACTTGGAATGTAATATATGAAGTCATCACTACCCCAATCTGTAAAGCCAAAGTATTCATGTGGATTTATCAAATTGCTAATTTTATGTTTATGATTATAGAAGAAGTCCCGGCCATATGAATTTGCACTTTTATCCCCAGATTTACTTAATATCTTATGCTTTATTCCAATCAAATTGAATTTTTGTTTAAAGACAAATTGAGGATTATATGTAATAGAATTACCTATGGATAAGATATCATTACAATTAATTTTTTCTTTAAGTATTAAACTCAAAGAAATCTTATCGGATCTTATTTTAAGAGGTGTATGTCCGAAACATTTTTTAAATGCTCTAATATAAGATTGTTCATAATCAAATCCATACTCAAGAGCAATATCTATAATTCGCATGGTTGTATTAATTAATTCGTTAAGGCTAGATGTTAATTTTCGACCTTGAACATATTCCATAATAGATTCACCGGTTAAAGATTTAAAGATTCTGTGTAGATAATATTTTGATATTCCTGTATGGAGTGAGATGTCATCCAAAGAAATTTTGTTATAGAGGTTATTTTCAATATAATCTACAGTTTCAATAATAGTTTCTTTTAAGTCTTTCATATTTTAAACACCTTTTCTAAAAATAGTTATTGAGATAAATGAAAAATAATAAGGTAATAATTTTATATAATATATTTGATACTGAGCAAAATTAAATATATTAATTTATTCATTTTGGAAATATATCGGACATTAAAAAAGCAATATCTGTTCATTTTGATTAACAATTTACATATAAAATCATATTGAAAGACGATATTAAATTGTTTAGATTTATTATATCGATTAAAAGTTATAAAGTAAATACTTTGTAAATTAGAAAGAATTATGCTGTATTGGTTACAAAAAGTAGGAGGTTTAGTATGAGTAGAAGAGTAGTTATTACAGGGATTGGAGCAGTTACATCACTTGGAATTGGAGCAGATAAGCTTTGGAAGTCAATAAAGGCTGGAAAGTCTGGAATTAGTATGATTGAGGGAATAGATGTTTCTGATCTGCCTACTAAAGTTGCATCTCAAGTAAAAGATTTTGATCCAAGTAGCTTTGTTGATAAAAAAGAAGTTAAAAGAATGGATAGATTTGCACAATTTGCTCTAGCATCAGCTCAAATGGCTGTTGAAGATTCAGCGCTTAATTTGGAAAAAATAAATAAAGAACGTATGGGAGTAATAATTGGTAGCGGCATAGGAGGAATTGGGACTCTAGAAAGTCAGTATGATGAATTGAAAGAAAGAGGTCCTCGAAGAGTAAGTCCGTTTTTAGTACCAATGATGATAGCCAATATGGCATCAGGGCTTGTTGCTATAAAATTTGGAGCTAAAGGTTATAATGAATGTACTGTTACAGCTTGTGCAACTTCAACAAATGCAGTGGGGAATGCATTCAAAGTAATTCAAAGAAATGATGCGGATATAATGATTGCTGGTGGGGCAGAGGCTTGTGTAACGAAGCTAACCTTATCTGGTTTTTGTGCAATTAAAGCTATGACAACAAATCCTGATCCAGCTACTGCATCAAGGCCATTTGATTCAGAAAGAAATGGATTTGTACTTGGAGAAGGTTCAGGAGTGCTGATACTTGAAGAATATGAACATGCTTTAAATAGAGGGGCTAATATAATTGCCGAGATAGTTGGATATGGATGTACTAATGATGCGTTCCATATAACTGCTCCGGCTGAAGAAGGTGAGGGAGCTGCAAGATGTATGAAAATTGCACTTGAAGATGCAAAGATTATACCTTCTGATGTAGGATATATAAACGCTCATGGAACATCAACAAAAGCAAATGATAAAAATGAAACTATGGCTGTAAAATCTGTTTTTGGAAAACATGCGTATGAACTTGTCATAAGCTCAACAAAATCAATGACTGGTCATCTTTTGGGGGCGTCAGGTGCTATAGAGGCGATTATAACAGCGTGTGCACTAAAAGAAAGATTCGTACCTCCAACAATAAACTACAAAAATCAAGATCCAGATTGTGATTTAAACTATGTACCTAATGAAGGAAAGAACCTAGAATTTACTTATGCTTTGAGTAATTCTTTTGGTTTTGGAGGACACAATGCAACTTTAGTTTTGAAGGCACTTAGTTAGTAAGGTATAACTTCGGAGCTAGTTCAGTGTAAAATAGTGAAGTTTACATTACTGTATTCCAATAAGCTTAAAAGGTTGAGTATCTATATAAAATGGATATTTAGCCTTTTTATGATTGCTTATGAAAATAAGAATTTAATAATAATTTTGAAAATAATATAATCGATGAAGATGATTTGCCTGCACTTGCATATGTAAGAATTTTACTTGAGGGAATAGATGAAGAAGGAAAAATTAAATATTAGGTAAAGAAAAAGAAATAAAAGAAGATTTAATTACTAGTGTTGAAGCTCTTTCAATTTTGTGAAATTTTACAAATATATAAGATAATATGGATTGTTTTGTTGCAATATGATAATGTAGACATAAGCAAGACAACTCAAACATAATAATCTGAAAAACAAAGTTAAAGATAGATCGAGCATAATTCGAGCTGTCTTTAATTTTTTTTTTTAAAATTAGATTTAAAAACTAGATATGTTAGTGGGGTTCTTAGAATTTTAATATATAGTTTTTTGTATTGAGAAGGATTCTGTTTTGGAGGATTAGAAGATATATCTGTAAAACATAAATTTATAATGATATAGATATTCCGATAAGAGGTTTCCATTTAAGATGCGAATTAGCTAATAGAATTTAAAAACCTAAATTGTACGAGTATAAACAAAAAATAAATTGAATAAAAGCAGATGAGAAGGATGGTTTTGCCAAGAAAAGAGATGGAGAAAATATGGAATTATTCAAAAATGATGGAAAGATTAGAATGAAGTTTTGAAGAATGAAACTCCATATTATAGTCTGTGACATATAGTATGGAGTTATATTGTTTTTAAAGTAATATACTATGTTTAAACTGATTTTGGTTGGTTATATGTTTAAAGTCATTCGGTTGGAAAATTTTCTATGAGCATAAATAGCAAATATACCTAAAAAAATTAGCCCTAATAAACCCTCTCCATTAATAATCTTTACATTACCAATAATAAATCCGTAGGAAACATTATTATAAGAGTAGCCAAGAGCGGCTATGTTAATGTTATTCCACAATATATGCATTATACTTGGAAGAAGTACATTTTGTGATATTGTATAAAGGTAAGTAAAGGAGTAGTTTAATGCAAAAATAGCTGCACATTGCAAAAGCATATATGTAACTGCTTTATGTAAACCAAAATGCATATTTAGAATAAATGCTGCGGGAATATAGTATAATGACCAAATAATACCCATTATGAAATTGGTTCTTTTAATACTGTATTTATTTAGGAGTCTAGGTAGAAGGTAACCTCTCCAGCCATACTCCTCAAATAATCCAGCTATAAAAAGTGTTAAAGAGATCAAAGTAATCTTTATAGCGTCGAGAAATATGTACGATATATTTTCTGATAATACACCTTGTTTAGTTAAATATGCAGATGACCCGCATAGAAAGATCACAATTAATGGAAATGCAATAGCGAAAATTAAGCCCTTCAATGTGATTTTGTAAGTAAAGGGATTTAGTAATACTTTTAATGACCTTGATTCCATCAATATCGAAATTATAGCAGCGAAAGCTGGAATAACCATTATAATAGTTAAGGCTCCAATAAAACCTTTCGGTAAAAGTATTATACTTATAAAGTAAGTTAATAAAAAAGTGATTGATAGGAATATTTTTTCGTATTTCATTTTTAAGCTCCTTTTAAAAAACATAATTGTTTTAGTTCTTCGATATAATTATATTTTGTTTCGTAAAATAAATAACTTTGATTAATTATTATATCATATAGTTTAGAATATTATGTGGCAATGCTGGAATATTATATGAAAAACATTAAATGTTGCATTAGAAACTATATTTTTTGAGTTTTATTATAAGGAGCAAAAATTTTTTATATCCAATGCACTAATTATTATTATTGAATATATATGATAAAAAGGGTATCCTTAACAATTAAGTGGATAGTGTTATTATAAATATGGGACTATAAAAGAAGCTATTCTAAAGATGTATCATATTAGTTCGTGTGAATTGGACATTATAAAAAGGAGAGAGCTATGAAGAAAAAAATGATAATAATAAATGGAACTATGGGGGTTGGAAAAAGTGCAACCTGTAGAGAGTTAAATAAAAAGTTGAAAAATTCAGTATGGCTTGATGGGGATTGGTGCTGGATGATAAATCCATTCGTGGTTAATGATGAAAATAATAAAATGGTTATAAATAATATAAATTATTTACTGAGAAGCTTTCTTACTAATTCATCATTAGAATATATTATTTTTAATTGGGTTATACATATGGAAGATATTTTTGACGATATATTAGAACCGCTAAATGATTTGAATTTTGAGATTATCAAGATAACTTTAATTTGTGATGAAGATGCTCTAAAGAAGAGAATTTTAGGAGATGTAAAGCTAAAGTTAAGGGATGAAGAGTGCGTAAGAAGAAGTGTTGAACGTCTTGATTTATATAAAGAAATGTCAACTAAAAAGATTGATACAAGCAACATTTCTGTATTGGAAACTGTAGATAAAATAATAAAAATTATTTAAAAATAAATCTTATTTATTTTTAATGATATGGAATATATTTAGAGAAAAAAATGTATATTGTGTAGATACCCCATTAACTAATACTTAACTTTCTTATATTAATATTTTATAGGTGGATTATCCACCTATATTTTTTTGTAAAACTATAAAATTTAAATATAGATAAATAATGTTAAAATTATTATAACAATTATGAATAAAATGTAAAAAACAAGGTTTTTGATTGGTGACATTTTTAATAATACTATGATATTTTAAAAAAATATATAGGGGGGAGTCCTTTGCAGAGTCAGGGTTTAGCGCATATAAGGGCGGACGATAGAGTAAAAATAAGCAAAACAGAGAAAGTTACAGCTATTTTCTTTTCAAAGAGAATCCCTAAGGAAAAACGTGTTGAATAATGTCGAAAAGATGATAGTATTAAGGCATGGACTTCGTTGAAAGAGTAAACAAGTAAAGCAATTAATAAAGAAAATGTTTACTTTAAAAATTCAGAAGACAAATAAAAAAACAAAGGAGAAAAACTAATGAAGAAAGCTTTTTTAAGAAAGATAGTGACGGCTGTTATTGCTGCTACAACAATGACTAGTATTGCACCATTAGGAGTATCTGCAGCGACTACTAATTCAATGTTTAACAATTATTACAATGTATTCTCTAATGGAGGATTACAAACTGGTTGGGTTAATAACAATGGTCAATGGTCATACTTTGATAATGGTGGAGTAATGCAAACTGGTGTTATTAAAGTTAATGGTAAGACTTATTGCCTAAATCAGAATGGTATAATGGAGATTGGAAAGGTTTTAGTAAACAATAGAATATATACAACTTCTCAAGGTGGACAAGTTATAGGGATTAAAGCTCCATCAAGTGATAAGGTATTCGATTCTGGAAATAACGTAGTACAAGATAATAATAAAACATCTACAGTAAAACCTTCAAATACGACAAGTACAACTTGCCCTACAACAGGAGGTACAACTGGAACTGTAACAACAACTAAACCCGCAACAGGAAGTACAACTGGTACTGTAACAACAAAACCTACAACAGGAAACACAAATAGTACTGGTACTACAACAACTGGAAATACAACAAATTCAGGAAGTACAGCTAATACTTCTACAAGTACAAGCTCGCTAGATGTTCAGGGGTTGCCTAAGTTACCTGCTAATTATTCTGTAACTGTACAAGCTGCTGCTGAACAAAAGATTCTTGAATTAATGAATGCAAAGAGAACAGAAGCTGGTTTAAAACCGTTAACATTAGATAATACTTTATTACAAGTAGCTAGATATAAGAGTAATGATATGATCCAAAATAATTTCTTCGACCATACAAATCCAGATGGAACAAAGTGGACAAATTGGTTGCAAGCAGTAGGTTATAGATACACTACAGCAGGTGAAAATATAGCATACAACACATATGATGCTGTTGAATTATTTACCCAATGGTGGAACTCACCAGGTCATAGAGCAAACATGATGAATTCTTCATATACTAAAGTTGGTGTAGGAGTTCTTTATGGAAATGGTAAATACATGGGAACACAAGAATTCTCAAACTAGTAAGCTATAATAATTACATGTGGCTTATCGAAATAAAGGACAATTATTTTTATGAAAGTCCTTTATTTCTAGTTTTTGATATTTGGTTTAATCATAAGCTTAATTTAATTATATATAATCAATAGAATTGAACTGAGGAGAGTATACTCTAAAAGGTAATGTCTAAAAGACTGTGCCGTTTAGGGTATACTTTTCGTCTTATATTTTCAAATCGTGGCAATATCGTTATAGTTCTACTTTTTTTAGAATGGGTAATCATGATGGCCTTATCATTAGATAAGTATTTTATAGATAAACAACATGTAAATTAGACTTATGCTACAATTCCTAATAAAGATATGAACTTAAAGCTTTAGCAAATTTGTAAATATGTTCATTTAATAAGTTAAAACTTTAAGTTGGATCTCTATAATGATTATTATAGACTATACTGAATTATATTACAGATAAGCATAGAGAAATTGCTAATCTATTTTTTGGAGTGGAATTAGTACATATGTATATAATTTTAGGTTATGCTTATTATAGAATGAAATTATAATTCTATAATAAGCATAATGGAAAAGTATGATCTTTGTATGTACTATCGAAGGAATTTTAGCATAATACTTGAATAGATTTTTCCGCTTGTGTAGGCAAATTTATTTGAGGTGCTCCGAGAGATTTAAATATGTATTATATAATTAAGGAGTATCACTAAATTTTTATAATTGTTAGTTTTATTTAATATATAAACATTAATATATATGTTGTGATAGTGAATTTGTATTTAGAATTCTGATAAAATAAGCATCAAAATAGGATTGGAATATAAAAACTCAATTACAATGTATATATTAAAAAATATTTTTATATTGTAAATGTCAGGAGGAAATTTTATGGCTTTTAGTAAAGATTTTTTGTGGGGCGGTGCTGTTGCAGCTCACCAAGTTGAAGGTGGTTGGAATGAAGGCGGAAAAGGTCAAAGTGTTGCAGATGTTATGACTGCAGGAGCCCATGGAGTACCAAGAAGGATAACAGATGGAGTAATTAAAGGAGAAAATTATCCTAACCATGAAGCTATTGATTTTTATGGACATTATAAAGAAGATATTGCACTCTTCGCGGAAATGGGTTTCAAATGCTTTAGAACGAGTATTGCGTGGACGAGAATTTTTCCTGAAGGTGATGAATTTGAGCCTAATGAAGAGGGATTGGAATTTTATGACAGTGTATTTGATGAATTATTAAAATATGGAATTCAGCCTGTTATTACGTTAAGCCACTTTGAAATGCCTTATCATTTGGCTAGGAAATATGGAGGATGGAGTAATCGCAAAGTTGTTGAATTTTTTGTACGCTATGCAACTACTGTAATGGAGCGCTATAAGAACAAAGTTAAGTATTGGATGACTTTTAATGAAATTAATAATCAGAAAAATACTGTGAATTCTATATTCGCATGGACTTGTTCAGGAATACAGTTTAAAGAAGGTGAAAATAGAGAAGAGGTAATGTATCAAGCTGTGCATCATGAATTAGTTGCGAGTGCATTAGTAGTTAAAAAGGGGCATGAAATAAATCCGGACTTTCAAATTGGATGTATGTGTTCGTTTGTTCCTATATATCCTTTCTCTTGTAATCCAGATGATATGATGCTTCAAGTTGAATCGATGCATGATCGTTACTTTTTTGCTGATGTACACTGTAGAGGTCATTATCCTTCATATGCACTAAAAGAATGGAGCAGAAAAGGATATGATATCAAGATGGAGCTAGAAGATGCTAAAATTTTAGCTGAAGGAACTGTAGATTATTTAGGGTTTAGTTATTATATGTCTGATGTGGTTAAATCAGGGATAAGTGAAGTTAATAAGGATTCAGTAACCGGAGGGTCAAGTGCGAGTGTTAGGAACACATATGTAAAAGCTTCAGATTGGGGATGGCAAATTGATCCTGTTGGTTTAAGATATTCTTTAAATTTATTATATGAAAGATATGAACTTCCTTTATTTATAGTAGAAAATGGATTTGGTGCTATTGATGTTAAGGATGCAGATGGTTCATGTGATGATAATTATAGAATAGATTATTTAAGAGCACACATAAAAGAAATGAAAAAATCCATTGAGTTAGATGGTGTTGATTTACTCGGATATACTCCGTGGGGATGTATTGATTGTATTTCATTTACTACAGGAGAAATGAAAAAGCGTTATGGATTTATATATGTGGATAAAGATAATGAAGGAAATGGAACATTAGAAAGATCCAAAAAGAAATCATTTGATTGGTATAAGAAAGTAATTTCATCTAATGGAGAGGACGTTTAAATAATATACACAGGTAGAAGGGCAAAGTTTAAAAAATACGTATGGGTACTTTTTAGAGTAAACAGTTATAATAGAGACAATATTGGAATAAAGCAACTGCATTAAATATCACTTGCTATAGCAGAATGGTAGTGAATAGATAGATATGATTTGCGTAGTTGCAATAGGTGCTTTTACAGCATCAATTATCTCAAGTGAAAAAATTAAAACGTAATTAATTACTAATTATTGGGATTGCGTTAATAGGTGAAAATATAAGCGCGCATGTAATTACATTTATTATGTGACTTAAGCAAAATATTTTTATGATTTATATTAATAATCCATAGATTATATCCTTTATAAACTTCCTATAATAAGAGTTTGAAAAATATAAATGAATTAGGAGGATTTATTTTACTGAGAATGTAAAACTATTCCTAGAATGAAATGGAATTAAAGAATAAAGTATAAAAATTCAAAATAATTTGAATTAAATGAATCTAGGAGTAGAAATAATCAAGATACTGTGGTAAAATATTACTTATTTTGTTGCATATGCTAATGATAATGAAAAACTTAGGAGGAGACTATTATGGAAGATAGAAGATACCTTGAGCGCATAGAAGAGGTTTCTTATATATTATTAAAAAATCATAAAGTTTTTGAGGTGAGTCAACAGTTTGTAGAAATGACGGAATATACAGCTGCTGACTTGCTTGGAAAAAGTATCAAAGAAATATTTGAAATTCTACGAGTCGGCCCAAGCGTTGATATAAAAAGCATCGCTGAAAAGGTCGACTATTTTTTATTTACTAAATCTCTTGAATTTAGATCAATTTCAATGAAAATAGTTAAGGAAAAAGATACTCAGTTATTTATTATTAGAGAAAAACAAAATTCAAGACTTGAAGTTAAACATACATATTTATCAGAATTATGTAAGTCAAACTTTGTGGGAGTAGCGGTTTATAGTGTTCCTGATATGATACTTATGAAAGCGAATCAGGAGTATTTAGATTTTTTGGAACCTCCATTTAATCAATCATATTACAGTATAGGAAAAAGTATAGAGAAGATTATATTAGGATGGAGTGGAAGTAAAGTAGAAAAATTTTGGAGGGAAGCTGTACTTACAGGAAAAGCAGTTCAAGTAAAAGAATATGAACATATTGGATATGAAAGAGGAATTACATATTGGGATTCCATAATTATTCCAGTTGCAGAAGGTGAAAGTATAAAATATGTGGTAAGCAATACAACTGAGGTTACTGAGAAGGTACTTAACAGAGAAAAAATTAAAGAACAAATGGATGCTATTAACTTTCAAAATAAAGAAATGGAGGCTATATTTGAAAGTATTCCAAATGGAGTATTCGTTAAATCAAAAGAAGGAGATATACTTCAGCAAAATGAAATATCGAGAAAGTTGATGGAACAATCTAATGATGTAAAGACTTTAAGTGGAAAATATAGCGAAGCTAAATATTTTAATGAAGTAGGTAAAGAAATTGATATTGAAGATATGCCATCATTTCGCGCTTTAAAGGGTGAGAGAATTAAAAATCAACGTATTACAGTTTTAGCTAACGGTAAAGAAAATATTTTAGCTATGAGTTCATCACCTATTTATGATAAAGAAAATACTGTTCTAATGTCTGTTACCGCTTTTGATGATATTACAAAACTTGTAAGTAATGAGAAAAAAATTAGAAATAATAGAGAGCAATTAAAAGCAATTATTGATAATATGTCTGATGGAGTAGTGGTTATAGAAAAATGTGGTAAGTTGGTTATGCTTAATAAATCAGCAGAGAAACATTTTAATGTTATAAAAATAATTGAAGGAAGAAATAAAGCTAATCGTGAAATAAAATATTTTGATGTTGATATGAAAGAATTGAATGAATATAGTCTCCCATCAAATAGAATTTTAAGGGGAGAAATAATTACTGAATATAGAATAATTATAAAGAAATATAGTCAAAATATATATATGTGCATAAGTGGTAATCCTGTATATGATGATGACGGTAATTTCCTATTTGGAATGATGTGTATGAAAGATGTAACGGAAAAAGTTAAACACGAAAAAGTTATAAAAGCTCAACAAGATTCGGTTTTGCAGGCGGAACTTGAAAGAAATGAAGCATTAGAAAAAACAATAGCTATGAAGGATGAATTTCTTTCTATAATATCGCATGAATTTAGAACTCCATTAAATGTCATTAATTCAGCCGTACAAGCTATGGAGTATATTTGTATTAATGAGTTATCGAATAATACTAAAAAATACTTGGGAATGATAAAACTTAATACATTTAGACAGTTAAGGTTGGTTAATAATATTCTTGATATAACTAGTTCAAATTTGAAGAGCATAACAATCAATAAGAAAAATATAGATATTGTTTTTTTTATAGAGGCGATTGTTAAATCTGTAAAGTCATACGCTCTGCAAAAAGAAATTGAATTGGTACTAGAAACATCATATAAAGAATTCGTGGTAGCTATTGATAATGAAAAATTTGAAAGGATACTTTTGAATCTTCTCTCTAATGCTATTAAATTTACTTCTGATAATAAGAAAATAATTGTAAGGTTTAACGCTTTAAAAGAAAAAATATCTATAGAAGTAAGCGATGAAGGTATAGGAATTTCAAGTGATAAAATAGATACAATTTTTGAGCAGTTTGGTCAAGTAGATAGTTCTTTATCTCGCCAAGTAGAGGGGACAGGATTAGGATTATCATTAGTAAAGAAATTTGTTGAGGAGTTAGGTGGGGAAATTTTTGTCCGTAGTAAAGTGGATAAAGGAAGCACTTTCATAGTAATGCTGCCAAATGAAAAGGTTGCCGAAGCATATGACTATAGATCGTCCAGAGAGTTTTTTTATAATCATATTTTAGAAGCGACTAGGGTGGAATTTTCTGATATATATCTATGAGTATAGAAGAATTGCAGTAAAATTAATGGAGGATATTTTATGTTTATGTATGCATTTTCTATTATAATTGTTGTTGCATCAAATATGATTTATCATATTTGTGCAAAATCAGTTCCGGAGAAGGCTAACCCTTTCTCTTCTTTGTTCATTACTTATTTAACTGGAGTAATTGTAGCTGCTATAGCATTTAGATTTTATAAATCAGATAAAGGATTTTTTGAATCTTTTGATGATCTAAATTGGGCTAGTATATTACTTGGGTTTGCTATTGTTGGTCTTGAGTTTGGATATATAATGGTATATAGATCAGGCTGGGATATAAGTATAGGATCTTTAGTATCTAATATTCTTCTTGCACTTATACTCATTCCAGTAGGTATAATTTTTTATAAGGAAGGCTTTAATATAAATAAATTAATAGGAATAATATTATGCATTCTTGGATTAATATTTATAAATAAAAAGTAAAAATCAATCACTACAATTTTGTGGTGATTGATTTTTTGTTTAAAAGTTAAAAAGCTCTCACAATATTAACTGTTTAATATTGGTATAACTTAAGAAGATTTAATTGTAGTGCTTAATTATCTTAAGACTCATAAATATATTTTGTATATTTAATCAAAATTTTAATATACGAAGGTTATAATTTAAAAAAAGTAATCATATTAAAATACTATGAATTGAAATTTGAAAAATATATTCTTAGAATTTGCCTTGGAAAGTATTTTGATAAAATCAATACTTTACGTTATATGAATCGAGATCAAGTTATGAAAGAGAGGAATATTTATGTTTCGAAGAAAAAATAAAATATTAGCTGGAATGTTTTCAATGATATTATCTATATTGCTATTAAATGGTTGTGGAAGTACATCTGCAGAAATACCAACTAATTCATCAGCCAATAATCAATCATCAAGTGGTGAATCTGTATTAAGATACGCTGTGGAATCTTCTCCTAAAGGTTTGTTTAGCCCATTATTATCAAATACAACGTATGATAATAACGTAAATAGCTTGATATATTCACCATTGGTTTCATTAGATGAGAATAATGATTTTAAGCCGGGGCTTGCAGAGAAATATGAGTTTTCAGGTGATAATCTTACTGTGACATTTAATTTAAGAAAAGATGTAAAATGGCATGATGGGGAGGACTTCACAGCAGATGATGTTGCGTTTACATTCACTAGTATGGCTAATCCAAAGTACACAGGATCAAGATTCGATGAAATTTCAAAAATAGTTGGTGCGCAGGATTATCATGACGGTAAAGCAGATTCTATAAGTGGAATTAAGGTTATTGACAAATATACCATAAGCTTTACATATTCTAAAGTTTATGCACCCGCATTATCGAATTTTTCACAGCGTGGAATCATTCCGAAGCACATTTGGAGTAAAGTAAATGTTGCTGATTGGGATAAACAAAGTGATTTACTTAACAAGCCTATAGGCACTGGTCCATATAAACTTATAGACTTTAAACCAGATCAATATGTTGAATTAGCTAAAAATGATAATTACTTTGGAGGAACACCAAAAATAGATAAATTTATTTTCAAGGTTACTAATACAGAAACAGAGCTTTCAGAGCTGGCAAAAGGGGATCTTGATATTGTTGAACTTTCAAGCACAAAAGAAGAAGATTTGAAGATGTTA
This sequence comes from Clostridium beijerinckii HUN142, assembly GCF_000621745.1. Classification (GTDB taxonomy): domain Bacteria; phylum Bacillota; class Clostridia; order Clostridiales; family Clostridiaceae; genus Clostridium; species Clostridium beijerinckii_A. Next base: position 649,356 of record NZ_KK211335.1, read on the forward strand.
CAAAATGCAGGTATAAAAATAGAGGAGAAGCCAAGTGCAAATTATCAATTTATGACTATGAATAGTAATAGAGATTTCTTTAAAGATAAAAGAGTACGTCAAGCAATCACTTATGCTATAAACAGAAAAGGTATAGTTGATAGTTTGTTAGGTGAACATGGACAAGTAATAAATGCACCTATATCACTAGCTGGATGGGCTTATCCTCAATCTGGACTTAACACCTATGATTATAATGCAGATAAGGCCAAAGAATTACTAAAAGAAGCTGGCTGGATTGAAAATAATGGAGTTCTTGAAAAGGATGGTAAGAAATTTGAAGTGGATTTAATGGTTCCGACAGGAAATAAGGTTCGTGAGCAAAGTGCTCCGATTATTCAGCAAAATTTAAAGGATGTAGGTATTATGGTAAATATCAGCACAATGGATGTTGCGTCTGCTATGGCAAAAACTAAGGGACAAGGAGATTATGACATGGGATTATTAGGATTTACCTTAGAAGTTGATCCAGGTGATGCCGATCGTTATTGGTCTTCAAGTATTGCAAATAATTCTCAGTTCAATTTTTCGAATTTTATAAATACTAAAAGTGATGAATTTATAGAAAAGGCTGCAACTACTATTGATCGTAATGAACGTAAAGAAGTCTATGCAAAATGGGGACAACTATTGAATGATGAAGCACCATATGTATTTTTATATTCACAAAATGCTATTCGTGCTCATAATTCTAAGCTACAGGGATATAAATATTCAGCATATTCCGTATTTCCGGATATTCAAAACTGGACAATTTCAAAATAAGATGCTATTTCAATAGAAATAGAGAAGCCACGAACTAAAGTCAAGAATTTAATGTATCGGTTAAGACAGCAGTTTTAATCGATACAATTTTTTACAGAAGGGAGTTGATTATTTGAGAAAATATGTATTTAGGCGATTAATACAGACAATCCCTGTATTGATTGGAATTTCTATAATTGTTTTTATACTTGTAAAGCTACAGCCAGGAGATCCGTTTTCATCTATGATGGATCCTAATCTTTCGCAAGAGATGAAAGAAAAAATGTTGGAACAATTGGGATATAATGATCCTATATTAATTCAATACTTTAAATGGTTAATGCAAGCGTTACAAGGGAACCTCGGATATTCTATTCAATTTAAGCAGCCCGTTATGAGTGTTATAGGCAGTCGTCTCGGTAATACAGTTATCTTATCTATATGTTCAATGATTCTCAGTATTTTGATAGCAATCCCATGTGGGGTTATAAGCGCTACAAAACAGTTTACTAAAATTGACTACATTGTCACAATATTTGCGTTTATAGGATTATCTATTCCATCCTTTTTCTTTGGTATGATTTTGATTAAAGTGTTTTCTGTAAATCTGGGATGGCTCCCTATATCAGGGATGGTGACTACAGGTGTTAATTTAACTGGTTTGGCATTCGTAATAGATGTTGCAAAGCATATGTTATTACCAATGATAGTTCTTGCACTAATGAATACGGCTAGTTTAATGCGTTATACGCGTTCTGATATGATTGAAATTTTAAAAACAGATTATATACGTACAGCGCGTTCAAAAGGAGTTAGGAATAGGAATGTTATATACAAGCATGCCTTAAAGAATGAACTACTGACTTTAATTACAGTAGTAACTATGCAGATACCATCATTGTTATCAGGGGCTCTTCTTACAGAGACGATTTTTGTTTGGCCAGGGATTGGAAGGCTGAACTACAATGCTGTTATTAGTAGGGATTATCCACTTATTATGGGAATAGTTATGATGGTTGCAATAATAAGTTTACTTACGAATTTATTGGCAGATATACTTTATGCAGCTGTAGATAAACGTATAGAATTTGATTAAGGGAGGGAAAGTGTGTTAAAACATGTAATTTTAACGAGGTTTCTAAAGAATAAGCTGGCCGCAATTGGCTTTTGTCTTTTAAGTATATTTGTATTAGCAGCGATTTTTGCACCCTTTTTGTCAAGTTATGGGAGAGACTCTATAGATTTAATGAATATAGAAAGTCAACCAAGTTTAAGGCATTTATTTGGAACAGATGAACTTGGAAGAGATGTATTTACTAGATTATTATATGGTGGACGTATTTCATTGGGGATTGCTGTAAGTGCGACTGCTTTGCAGATGATAATAGGAGTTACGCTAGGTTGCATCAGCGGATTTTATGGAGGATGGATTGATAATGCAATCATGCGTATAGTCGATACAATTATGTGCTTTCCTTTCTTTGTGATAGCAATCACAGTTGCCGCATTAGCTGGACCTAGTGTTTGGAATGTTATTTTTATTATAGGTCTTTTACAATGGACGGGAGTTGCTAGAATTGTAAGAGCTGAAATTCTTTCTCTTAAACAAAGCGAATTTATTGAAGCTGCACGAGCTATGGGTCTTAACGGTTTTGAAATTATTATTAATCATTTGTTACCAAATACATTATCACCTGTTATAGTGAATGCTACGTTAGCTGTTGCACAAGGGATTTTAATGGAAGCTGGCTTAAGCTTCTTAGGATTAGGAGTAAAACAACCTGAGCCAAGCTGGGGGAATATATTATCAGCAGCTCAAAGTATGCGTGTATTGCAATACGAGTGGTGGCTTTGGATTCCAGCAGGGGTATTGGTGTTTTTATCAGTTCTATCAATTAATTTTGTAGGGGATGGACTGAGGGATTCTCTTGATCCCAAAATGAATATATAGGAGGGGCGCGAGTATGGATAAACAAATTCTCCGTATTAATAATCTATCTGTTAGTTTTGGGGAAGGGAAATGCAAAGTAATAGCTGTAGATGATGTGAGTTTTGCTATTGAAAAGGGCAGGATACTGGGGATTATTGGGGAATCTGGTTGTGGCAAGAGTACTTTAGCTTTATCTATCATAGGATTGCTTCCAGATAAGATAAGTAAGATTGAAAAGGGAGAAATATTATTTAATGGAAATGATTTAAGTAAGTTTACAGAAAAACAATTCGAATATCTTCGTGGAAATGAAATCTCTATGATATTTCAAGAACCAATGACTTCACTAAATCCAGTATTTAAAATAGGAAGGCAAATAGCAGAGCCACTAAAGATACATAAACGCTTGAAAGGGAGAGCTCTTAAGGATAAGGTAATTGAGATTCTTAGAACAGTCCATATTCCAAATCCAGAAAAAGTTTATAATTCTTATCCACACAACTTGAGCGGAGGGATGCGTCAGAGAGTAATGATTGCAATGGCTCTAGGCTGTGAACCAGAAGTATTAATTGCAGATGAGCCTACAACAGCGCTAGATGTCACTATTCAGGCCCAAATTTTATTTCTGTTAAAAGAATTAAATAATAAAGCTAAAACATCTATTTTATTTATTACTCATGATTTATCAGTAGTTGCTGAAGTCTGCGATGAAGTTATGGTATTGTACGGAGGAAAGGTGGTTGAGCAAAGTAATGTATATGAGTTATTCGATAATGCTAAACATCCGTATACTCTTGGGCTATTGGAATCACAACCGCATAGAGGTGAAAGCGGAAAGCCTCTAAAAAGTATTGAAGGAATAGTACCATCTTTATCAGATATGCCTGAAGGGTGTCGTTTTAACAATAGATGTCATAAAAAGTTTTGCATAAAATGTGAAGATGAAATTCCACCATTATTCAATATTAAAGATAATCATAAAGTAGCATGCTGGTTATACGAGGAGGGAAAGGATTTTGATTGACACGATTTTAGAAGTAGATCGGATTAGAAAGAAATATGTAATTGAAAAAAGCTTTTTGGGAAGAGAAAAGATTGTTTTAGATGCAGTAAATGATATTTCATTCTCAATAAAAAAGGGAGAAAGTTTTGCATTGGTAGGAGAATCGGGATGTGGAAAGTCTACAACAGCCAGAACTATTTTAAAATTAATAGATGCTGATGGTGGTAGAGTAATATTTGAAGATAAGACTTTATTTGATGTGGAAAATAAGAAATCAATTAGTAACAAGGAAATGTGTAGATTAAGAAAAGATATGCAGATTATTTTTCAAGATCCATTTGCTAGTTTAGATAAAAGAATGAAAGTTGGACAAATTATAGCAGAAGGAATTAAGAAGCATAGATTGATAAATGGGAAAGATGCATTTAATATAGCAGAAGAATACTTAAGGATTTGTGGTATGGATAAAGAATCTATAAATCGATATCCTCATGAATTTAGTGGTGGTCAACGTCAACGAATAGGAATTGCTAGAGCTTTGGCTGTTCAGCCTAAATTTGTGGTTGCAGATGAACCAGTGGCTGCATTAGACGTTTCGATTCAAGCACAGATTATAAATTTGCTGAATGAATTAAAAACACGATATCTACTAACTTTTCTGTTTATATCTCATGACTTAGGCGTTGTAAAATACTTCTGTGATAGAATTGCAGTTATGTATTTAGGGAACATTGTTGAGTTAGCTGAAAAAAAAGATTTATTTGATAATCCGATGCATCCATATACAAAAATGTTACTTGAATCTATGCCGGTTAGTCATCCAAAATTGCGAAAGCAGAGGCTTAGTCTAAAAGAATCAGAGATAACATTGCAAGATAGAGAAAATGGGTGTAAATTTTGTAATCGCTGCGTATATGCATATGAGAGATGCAAAAATGAAATTCCTGTCTTTAAAGAAATTGAAGGTGAGCATTTTGTTGCATGTCATTTATATGATTAATTTGTAATCTTAATACATTAATCCGCCTATTTCGTATAATATTACATCATTTAAAATAGAGGAATATTAATATTTTTGTGGAAATATAGAATTTATGAAATATATTAAATTTAAAGTAAAAGTTTTTTATACTAATATGCTGAATTTTCTTGGTTTACAGAATGAAAACGCTGCCTAAACATAAAAATTAGCAATAATATATTCAGATTATTATACAAGAGAGTGAGGTGTAAAATAGGAAGATACAAGCTAAATCATAAGTATCTAGCCTATTAAGTGAATGAGTGAAACAGGTATATGTGGTTGGTTATCAAGAGATGGGAAATTTTATGAATGTGGTGAATCTAAACATAATCTTTTAGCATCTAGGTTAGAAAAAGAATTGGGATTAGAAATGTTTGATGAGGAGAAATCAATTTATCTTCATGATACAGCATTGCTGGAGACTCTTGGGTTTATTAAATTTACTCAATCTACCTATGGATTAGTAGGAGACAATTATGACAATCAATTTATGTTATTCTTTGGAAAAAGGTTTTCCTATGAACAACGAAAATGGATGGAAGAAAATATATTAAAGATGTCATCACATCAAAGAGCAGAGTGTAGGCAAAGGTTAATTTTGGGGTATTAAAATAATTATATAACTATGTACATATTCTTAATGTGCATAGTTATAGAGATTATATATTTGGAATTGGAAATGGATAATTTTTAACTTTGCTTGGTTTATTTAAATATTCGGGATATATCTAAAAATAAATAAACATAAAGATAGAGCTAGTATCATAAATGTTAAAATACTAACTCTATTTTTTTATTCACATTATTTAATTGTAATTTTTGTATATTGAAAAATAAACATTTAAACCTGTGTAGTAAAATATAAATAAAGTGAATAGATTTTTTGTGTAAAACTGCTTTGTAACATATTTGAAAAAAAGATGAAGTGATATACAATTATGTTATAAGTATTGAAGGGAGGAATAAAATGAAAAGTCTAAGATTAAGAAATATCATCATTTGTACATTAGTTGCAGCTTCGATCACAGCGCTAAACCCAATAGGAGTTTCAGCAGAATGGAAATCTAATTATAAGGGTTGGTGGTATACAGAAGGTAATTCGTATGCCATTGGATGGAGAAAGATAGATGGCTTTTGGTATTATTTCTACCAAAATGGATACATGGCACAGAATACTACTATTGATGGGTGTTACTTAAATTCCAGAGGAGTGTGGATTGATTCAGTAAATACATTAATAGGACAAGAAATATTAAAGAATGTTAGTATTCAAAATCCATCATTTTATATAGAATGTCCAAGTAGTGGCGTAGATATCAGCAACCTAGAAAATATTATTAAAGATGAGATAAGCAAGCTGAAAATCACTAATTCTTATGAAATGTTTAATGTATCTGATTATGATGTAACCATGACAAGTTATGGATCAGGTAATATTGGAATACAGGTTAAATGCAATTATAAAATGACAGCAGGAATGGAAGCAGATTTGGATTCGAAAGTGAGATCTATAGTCGCACAGATTGCTCCAGATAGCATGAGTCAGCCAGAGAAAGAACGTGCGATACATGATTGGATAATAAATAATACAAAATATGATCAATCTTTAACTATATATGATCCTTATAATACACTAATTAAACATACTGGAGTCTGTGAAGGATATTCTCTTTTAGCTCAAAAAATGTTTACTGTTGCAGGAATTAAATCAATAGTTGTAGAAGGTAATGCTGATGGACAAGCTCATGCATGGAACTTGGTTTATATAAATAATAAATGGCGTCATGTGGACTGTACATGGGATGATCCAGTATCTAATTACGGTGATATTATACAATACGACTACTATAACTTAACAGACCAAGAAATAAGTGTGGATCATTCATGGAATACTTCAGTTTATCCAAGTGCTAATTAGGTATACAATTCAACATAAATAAAAGTATATATCATGCAATATAAACTACTAAATTTATGTCAGTCCTGGGTTGGGTAGTTTATTTCTGAATAATATATATTTTAGGAAATTTAAAAATATAGCATTGACTTAAAGTTAACTTTAAGTGTTAAAGTTAAGTTATAAAAACAAAGGAGCTGAGAGAATGAAATATCAAGCATCAAAAAATAGATATAATGAGATGAAATACAGTAAATGCGGAGAAAGTGGCTTAAAGATTCCAATGATATCCTTTGGACTTTGGCATAACTTTGGAAGTAATGCAGATTATAATAATATGAAAGAATTATGTTTTACTGCTTTTGATAATGGAATAACTCATTTTGATTTAGCAAACAACTATGGACCAGTTCCAGGAAGTGCAGAAGAAAATTTTGGACGTATTTTAAGAGACGATTTAGTATCATATCGTGATGAATTATTAATTAGCACAAAAGCGGGCTATAAGATGTGGGAAGGACCTTATGGAGACTGGGGAAGTCGTAAATATATATTAGCAAGTTTGGATCAGAGTTTAAAGCGCATGGGATTGGAATATGTAGATATATTCTATCATCACCGGATGGATCCTGATACGCCATTAGAAGAATCTATGATGGCTCTTGATACAGCTGTAAAAAGTGGAAAAGCACTTTACGCAGGAATTTCAAATTATAATGGAGATACAATGGAAAAGGCAGCTGCAATTTTAAATGAATTGAAATGCCCATTTATAATAAATCAAAATAGATATTCTATATTTGATAGAACTATTGAAAATAATGGGCTTAAAGGGGCGGCAAAGGAAAATGGAAAAGGAATTATAGCATTTAGCCCCTTAGCACAAGGAACATTAACAGATAAGTATTTAAATGGAATTCCAGACGATAGCCGAATAAAAATGGATGGAAGATTCTTAAAGGAAGATATATTGACAGAGAAAAAGTTAGATCAAATTCGCAGATTAAATAATATTGCTTCAAATAGAGGACAGACTCTTGCTCAAATGGCACTTAGCTGGGTACTAAAAGATTCAGAAGTGACAAGTGTGCTTATTGGAGCATCAAAACCATCACAAATTATTGAAAATGTAGGGATAGTTCATAATATTGGATTCACTGATGAAGAGTTAAGGATGATTGATGAAATAAGTCTTAATTAGGCTAAATTTAGAAAAAATAAGTTTTATTTATACATTTTATTTTCATTACTATTCTAAAAATAGTAATTTTGGCGTATAATGTGTATTAGAAATTTCTAGTATAAGGAGAGCAACTATGAAATATTCTATACAGGAAGCAGCGAGAATTACAGGACTAACACCATCTACTTTAAGATATTACGAAGCTGAGGGATTGTTGCCTAATATTAAAAGGGCTGAAAATAGTCATAGATATTATGATGAGTCAAATTTAGAATGGATTGCAGTAATTAATTGTCTGAAAAATACTAATATGCCCATTGAGCAAATAAAAGAATTTGTTTCTTTAAATAGTCAAGGTGATGATACATTGTATAAAAGGTTGAAATTAATATTAAAACATAGGGAAAATGTTCAAAAAAAGATAGATGAATTAAATAAATATATGGAACATATTAATTACAAGGTTGATTATTTCACCATGGCGTGTGAATTGGGGACTGAAAAGGAACTTAAGAAAGAGCGATATCCAAACCATTTTTATATAAAAGAAGATGAATGATGTAGGATAAAATATATTTATTGATAAATAAAATATTACATTAACGTTTATATAACTAAAAATATCTTAAAAAGTCTAGTGTTTTTATACTAGACTTTTTATTGCATAATTTTCTAAGTTTACAAAGAAGAGGGATTGATGTTGGAGAGTTAGTTGCATTTTATGAGGGTTTTAAAATTATGATAAAAATACTTAATAATTCTGATTGAAATGAAAAAAATGTTGCAACTTTATTAAAAATGTATTAATATATAACAGTAAAATCTAAAAGTTCAGACGAAGATAGCGGGAGAGTAATGGCTATGGTCATTCACCGAAGAAGTAAATCTTTCAGGTACCTATTTAATTAGAGATGACCGCTATTGGATGAAACCTTGGAGAGACTCGAAACGAGCACCGAAGGAGAAAGCTGTAAAGGCGAAACTCTCAGGTAAAAGGACAGGGGACAGATAACATATCTTATCAAAGTAATATATTATAAATTACTTCATTTAGATCTTATCTATTCCCATTTATATCTCAAATTACAAAACATTTATATTAGTAAAAGGCTTTTTAGTACATGCTTTTTTAACTAAGATGGAGGGATAAAAATGGATCAATTAAAATCAGAAAATCAAAATTTATCAAGAGGGCTAAAAAATCGTCATGTTCAATTACTTGCAATTGGAGGAGCAATCGGTACTGGATTATTCCTTGGTTCAGGAAGGTCCATTCACTTGGCAGGACCATCTATATTGTTTGCGTATATGATAACAGGAATAATTTGTTTTTTTATTATGCGTGCCCTTGGGGAATTATTACTTTCTAATTTAAACTATCATTCATTTGTAGATTTCGTATATGATTATTTAGGAGAAAGAGCCGCATTTATAACTGGATGGACCTACTGGTTCTGTTGGATTTCACTTGCGATGGCAGATGTAACTGCTGCAGGTCTCTATATACAATACTGGTTCCCGAATATAGCTCAATGGGTTCCAAGTCTTATAATCCTTATAGTTTTATTGGTTATGAACCTTACAGCAGTAAAGTTATTCGGTGAAATGGAGTTTTGGTTTGCCTTAATTAAAGTTGTTGCAATTTTAGCACTAATTATAATAGGTATATTTATGGTTATTAAAGGATTTTCTACAGATGCTGGTGCAGCTAGCTTTACAAATCTTTGGAGTCATGGAGGATTGTTCCCTAAGGGTGCAACTGGATTTATTCTTTCATTCCAAATGGTTGTATTTGCTTTTACTGGAATCGAATTAGTAGGGCTTACAGCTGGTGAAACTGAAGATCCAGAACGTGTTATTCCAAAGGCTATTAATAATATTCCAATCAGAATTATTATTTTCTATGTTGGAGCACTTTTTATTATCATGAGTATATACCCATGGACTTCAATTAATCCAGATAAAAGCCCATTTGTACAAGTATTTTCAGCAGTAGGAATTGCAGCAGCAGCAAGTATTGTAAATTTCGTTGTATTAACATCAGCTGCCTCTGCATGTAATAGTGGTATATTTAGTACAAGTCGTATGGTTTACTCTCTTGCAAAAGAAGGTAATGCACCAGAGTCAATGAATCAATTAACTTCTAATCAAGTACCTGCTAATGCTACAATATTCTCAGCAATTGTTATTTTGATTTCAGTTATTTTAAATTACATTATGCCAGAAGGAGTGTTTGTTCTAATTACAAGTATATCAACATTTTGTTTTATCTTCATTTGGGCAATTATTGTTGTTTGCCATTTGAAATATCGTAAAACTAATCCAGAACTTGCAGCGTCCAACAAATTCAAGATGCCACTTTACCCAATTATGAACTATATAATTCTAGCATTTTTGGCTTTTGTTATAATCACATTAGCGTTTAATAATGAAACTCGTGTGGCTCTATTCGTAACACCTATATGGTTTATAATGCTTTGGTTAATTCATAAGGTTATTAAATCAAAGGCGAGAAGCGAGGAAGTTGTTAAAAGAAATTTAGCATAATATCTAAAACTAAAATAAATTTATATTAAAAGATTATGGATTTTAATGATATATGTGTTTTTTGAATATATAAATTATATTATTCCATATTTCTAAAGTATAAATTTAAGACATATTTGAGATAAAAGATAATAAACCACTTTATTCTGATTTATTTAGAATAAAGTGGTTTATTATATTGTTATAGCAATATATCTAAGTATAAATTAGTCTTGATACTCAGATAATTGTTGGCATGCAGAATTAAGAGAGTTTATTGCTTGTTGAATTTTATTTTTATTATCTTGTTTTTCTGCAGAGCTAAGTGCTTGTTGTAGTGAACTTATAGTATCTTTGCATGAAGATACGCCTTGATCAACATATTGTTTAGCTTTTCCTGGCATATTTAACACCTCCTATATAAATCATTCAAAGTTAGTATGAGCATAACTTAATTAAATATACGGAGTTAAGAGGATAAATTTGAATTGTAAATATTACCATGATTTTTTACGTAGTTGTGTTGTTATGATATGGATCACAAAGAAAAGTTAGAGATTGCTTCATGGAAATAGCTGCAGGTGATACTGCGCTGACATTAGCGATAAAAATGGTGGACGAATTGTAAACTAGTAATGATACTTTTTTCTATTAATTCTTGAATTTTTTCTAGATGATCAACTTTAAATATCTTAATGTATTTCTAATTATAGAATATATTTCTCTATATAATCCTTGTATTATTTGAAAGCGAAAAAGTATACAAAAGTATAATATACAACAAATGAAAATAACTTTAGAATAAGAAATGTAACTTAGTACATAGGGGGATAAAAATGTTGAAAAAAATATTAAGAACATTAGCTGCTTTAACTATATTTACGTTTATTCCAATTATCTCATATGCTTATGATTCAATAGGTGTGCCAGGAATAAATTGGACTAAAGGTTCGAAGACTGTAAATGTAGGAACTGACTTAGCGAAATTAAATCTGCCTAGTGAGTACATTTTTGCGGATGGAGAAGATACAAAGGAATTAATGGCAGCAGTTAAACCTAAGTTAGAAAATATTATTAAAAATTATGCTTATAAAGAAGGGAAAAGATACTCAGGTTACATAAAGGGTGATAAAGTAGCAGAAGTAGGATTGGCAGCACTAATTGTTGGAGGTACAGTGTCTAAGACAGGTTTGCTTACCAAAATACTAATAATATTTAAGAAGGCATGGATATTTGTTTTAGCCGGCATAGTAGGTCTATTTGGTAAAGTGATAAGGGTATTTAGGAAAAAGCCATATATACATGATGAAACTGAATTGAATTCGGATAAAATTTTATTTAAAGAAAATTCTGAAGCAGATATAAAAGGTTGATATATAGTTAAGATCAATAGATTCTTAAATTAAAAATGATATAAAAAATACTAAATTTACGCTTATTTTTCTTAGTCTAGATATAAGCAGTACTTATTGAAATTGAGAATCTTTATGATATAATATTTAAGTGGAAATTTGTAAAAATAAAACATTAAATACTTTATTTTTAAAGTTTTACAAAAAATAAAAAAGGGGTAAAATTTAAAATGAAAATTAATAAAAAGATTGTATTAATGCTAATTACTTTATTATGTATAGGAATTATACTGACAACAGCTGGATGCAGCAAAAAACCAACTGCTAGTGAAAGTGGAAAGTTCTTTTTTAACTTTTTAATAAAACATGATAAAACAGATATAGGTAAGTTTGGCATTAAAGAAGATGATGCCAATAACATAATCAAGACTCAAATGGATGCAACTAAAAACCAAACTAGAATGAATTTTACTAAGGCTGGGATTCTTATTTCAGATGAAGAATTGGACAAGATAACAGAAGCTCAATATAACGCATTAAAGTCATTAGATGCAACTGTTGAGGCGGGTTCTGAAAATGGAAGTGAAGCAACAATAACAATAACAACACCATACATTGATTTTAATGCAATGGATACCAAAGCAACTAATGATGCACAGGATTCAACCATTGCTTTAGGCATTACTGATCAAAAAGAAGCAATTAATAAATTTAAAGATAAATATATAGAAAATTTATTAGCTGAATTAGGTAGTGCTAAACCTTCATCTGAGACCAATAAGGGTACCTATAAATTTAAGAAGGATGCACAATCTGGGCTATGGGTACCAGATATGAAAGCAGAAGAATTTGGTGAACAATTGGTTAAATTAGCAGAAAAATAGAACTAGATTTGTATATTGATTAATTTATAACTTTGAATTTAAGTTGATATTTTTTCTGGCAAAAATTAAATTAATAAATAACTAAGAAAAATTACATTTAAAAATAATTTGTATGAATTTTATTATTTGCAAATATTCCAACATAAAATAAAAGTACATGTGAAGATTTACTAAAAGTAACTTCTTCCCATGTACTTTTATTGGTATATGGAAAAAACTTTATTGTATGGATAGTTAGAATGCAAAGAAGGATTTGTTATAGGAAATGAGTAGAAATAAAAGCCATAAGTAAATTTATGTAAATTTACTTATGGCCATTAAATAAAGAATATAACAGTGTAACTCACACTAATATGAATAACTTAGTATCTAATTATAATCTTTCGACCATAATTAAACAGTGCAATACCCATATTAATATTTCGTTCGACTAAATAAGATACTTACACGACCATATATAATCTTTTAACTATATATGATTATTACACCACCAAATATAATCTTAGCTTGACCTTATAAGATAAGTTGGAATCCTAATATAATAAAATTAATCTACTATAATAAGACTTTTCCTAACCCTATAAAATCGCATCTAACCTTAATACAAATCTTTTGACTTGTATTAAATTCTGATAAACAAATATATTATTTTTTGAACATATTTGTTTGCTTAACTGTTATATCCTTTATGATATTAGCATATCCTAAAGGATACGTTTGATACCATGAAATTCATGGTAGGATTATATAAATTTTCATTGATAAAATAATTAAGTAATAATTTTAAAATATTTTTCAGTAATAGGAATGCTTAAAGGAAAGTTTTTATATATAATATGTAGAATTAATGACCACAAAATTGTAGTCATTAGGAGTTAGAATTTAAATATAAAATTATAAGGTGTTTTTATAATTTTATATTTAATACTATTTTTTATTATGTTCTTGTAAATTAGTTAAAGGTACTTCACGTGAATTTTTTGGATTTTTAAAAAAATGGATATTAGCAGTTTCTGTATTAGTATTTACGCTTTCGATGTAAATTGGAGTTCCATTAAGTGTTACATTTGCCATTACTGATGATGAAACAATTTCCTGTGCTCTTTCTTTATCCATATAAATTCCTCCTTTACGATTTTGTGATTAGTTATATATTTGACATGGGAAAAGTATAATATTCAATAAAAATAAAAGTTTACAGTTTTTTAACAAGTTTTAGTAAATCTTATTCTTTAATCAAAAGATTACATAAAAAAATATTTTACTAGATAAAATACGCTTATTATAAAAAATATAATATGGTATTATGGGAGTAGATGAAATAATTAGCAGAAAAGTAGAAGGTGATAGACTTGATAGATTTTAATTATAGGGGATTAACAGGAGATGTAATTACAAAAGAAGATTTTAGTTATGAAGAAGAACGAAAAGCTTGGAATAGAGCTATAGAAAAATATCCGTTAGTAATTATATACTGTCATATTAATGATGATATTATCAATGCAATAACTTGGGCTAAATTGCATTCGTTAGAGATTAGAATAAGGTCAGGCAGACATCACTATGAGGGATATTCAACTGGGAATGATGTTGTGGTAATTGATATTAGCAAAATGAATGGAATTAGTGTAGATGAAGAAATAGGAACAGTGAAAATACAAGGTGGAGTTAGGAATAGGGAATTATATGAGGTTTTAGGTGAACTTGGCTATCCATTTCCTGGAGGAGGATGTCCAACGGTTGGCGTTTCAGGATTAACTTTAGGCGGCGGATGGGGATATTCTAATAGGCTACTTGGATTAGCATCTGATAACTTACTTGAAATTGAACTGATAGACTATAAGGGAGAAAGAATAGTTGCTACAGATGAATCTAATGAAGACTTATTTTGGGCATTAAGAGGTGCTGGTGGAGGAAATTTTGGAGTGGTTACTAGCATGACATTTAAACTTCCTGAGAAAATTAAAATGGCGACTTTAATAGATATAGATTACATAGGTGTTGATGATAATGAGATATTAGATATATTTGAGACTTGGGCACATTTGTATAAAAGCTTAGATAAAAGAGTTAATTTAAAGATGGGGATATATAATTCGAAAATAAAAGGACGAGGAGTCAGAATTACAGGGATACTATATGGCAGTAAAGAAGAAGCAGATATAATTTTGCGCCCGTTTAAGAATATTTCTGAAAAAGGAGTATTTGATTTTAACTATATTTCTGTTTTAGACGTGAATAGAAGAATTCAAGATAGTCATCCTCCGTATGAGAAATATAAATCGGCAGGAAGATTCGTATATAAGGATTATAGTAGAAATGAAATGGCGAAAATTATAAAACTTATTGAGGAGAGAGCTAATGGAGGAGTATATGCAGCTGTTTCTCTATATGGATTAGGTGGAGCGATTGGGGAAAAAGGTAAAAATGATACAGCTTTTTATTATAGAGATGCCAAATTTATAATGGGATTTCAATCTGTTTGGGAAGAATATGAGTATGCGCTTATGAATATAGAATGGGTTAAAGAAAAGCTTATATACATAAATAGTATTACAACAGGTTCATATATTAATTTTCCGTACGCAGAGATTGAAGATTATGAAAAAGAATATTATGGTGAAAATTTAGAAAAATTAAGAGAAATAAAATTGAAGTATGATCCTTATGAGGTGTTTAAATTTCCTCAAGGGATAAGAATTTTGGGAAAATAAAATTTAAGTTAAAGAAATTATTGATTTATATCGCAAAAAAGACTATGTATTAAGTAAGAATACATAGTCTTAAGTTTTTTAGACAGTTTTAAGTAAAAATAGTATAACAAGCTAAATTGAATTTTTATAAGAATTAGTAAATTATATTTAGTGTTCTGATAAATTTAAATGTTCAAAAGATATTTTGTTTTGACAGTATTATACAATAAATTCATATAATTTAAAATAAGAACTAAAGAGTGAATTATATTTTACAATTAAATAATTTTTTGTACGGCTAAAAACATCCTAGAAAGTATTTTACCAATAAGACTTTATATTGAATTATATTACATAATTTGCTAAGATTTATATATAGGAATGAATTGAACTTTAAATGTGAATATAAAATTCTTCTGTCCTCAATGGAAGTACATTATCATTTGGAAATTAATGTATTATTGTGTAATATTTTAGGAGGTAATTTTTTGGTTAATTTTGAATTGGAGATTAAAAAAATAAACCCAATCAATATAAAGGAAATGGAATTGAATAGATATAAGATTAATGATGATATTAAGAAATCCATTATTCTATATAATTCAGCAATAGGAGAAATAAAAAAAAGTAACTTTGAGTTGGCTTTGACTGATTTGAAGAAAGCTTTATCTTATAATAAGGGGTTCTCAGATGCAATTAAGCTCATTGGATTATGCTATGTTAGTATGAAGCAATATAGAAATGCAGAAAAGGTATTTAAGAAACTCAAAAAATACGCTATATATGATAGTTTGGCAAATGATTATATACAAAGCCTAAAAATAAAATCATCCATAGGGAAAAATGTAAATAATATGGATGACATAAATCATATTGATAGCGATAGATGGAATAAGTACTATACAAAGAAAAAGAGTTCGACAGGAAAAATAATTATGGTTATATTAAGCACAGTGATCATTATGGGCGGTGTTGTAATGAATTATTTTTATCCAAAGTTTATTCAAATAGCAATAGCGAAGGTTCCTATCGAAACTCAAGAATTTTTGCATAAGCTTAGTATAAATAATAAACTAATAGTAAAGCAAGAGGAAGTTGATAAAGATCAGAGCAAAGTAAATGATTCGTTAGAAGAGAATATGGTAAACCTTGAAAATAGTGAGAAAGCCAAAATAGATTCAGAAGACCAGAAAATTAAAAGCGATAGCTATAAAAATAATATTTTGGGTATGTTAGATGAGGCTGAGAAATCAATTGGAGACGGAAAATATGAAATTGCTGCTGAGGATTTAATAAATGTGAAGAACGAAAATTTTGATAATGATACGAAAGCGAGGTTTGATAAATTATGGCAAGATTTAAGAATAAGTGGACTCTGGCCTATATACAATGACGGAAATAAGCTATATAAACAAAAAAAATATGCGGAAGCACTTCCTAAATTAAAAATGACTTCACAAATCGATTCTGACATAGATATTATGCCTTGGTTAATGTATCAAATAGGGACGTGCTATAAAGAGACAAATGATTACTCTAATGCTCTTACATATTTTAGGCAGGTAAAAGATAAATATCCCAAAACTGAGTATTCTTCATATGCAGATTATAGTATAAAGGAGATTGGGAATTAGAAATGTTTCTTTCCGAAAAAATAGCTATATTTATGTAATTAATTTTAAAAAAATTTAATAAGAGTAACTTTAATTAAAACGTGCTGTATTAGATTAAATAGTCTATACAGCACGTTTTGCCATTATCTTTAAATAATAATAAATGAAATTTACACAAAAGTGGGATATTTGTATATAATTATATAATATTGTATTATATAGGTAGGGGCGTTTAAATAATCTAATATAAAATAAGTTTAAAGAAAATCAGCCTTGAAACTCATGATTATATGAGACAGTATTATTGACATATTTTTTAGATTGTATATGGATTGGAGAGTGGTACTTTTGTATTCTATTATTATAGTAGAGGATGATTCTATACAAAGAGACATTTTAAAGAGAATGATATTATCTGTATGTGACTTTGTAAGAATTTATGAAGCTGATAGCGAGATGTCAGCATTAGAAATAATTTTAAATAATGATATTAATATGTTTTTGATAGACATTAGTCTAAAGGAATCTTCAGGATTGGACCTTGCTATGAAGATTAGAAGTGTATCTAAATACGAGTTTAGGCAAATTATTTTTTTAACAACACACATGGAATATATAACACAAGCATTTAAACAAACTCATTGCTATGATTATATTGTAAAACCATATGATAAAAATGATGTACAAGCCATGTTGAATAAGATTATTCTTAATGAAACAAGTGATTTGAACAACAAAGTTGATTATTATAGCGAGGAAAAAGACAAAGAGATTGTAATCACTTTAAAAAATGGGGTATACGTTGGGATAAAGGTAAATGATATCATATTTATAGAAGTTGATGGGAAAAATTGCAATATAAATACTTATAATGGAATTTATACTGCATATAACATAAGTTTAAAAAAAATATTGCAGTTAATTGATTGCAATTACATAGTTCAGAGCCATAGAGCTTTTGCAATAAACACGAACTATATACGAAAAATAGAAAAACTAGACGTTAAACTTAGTGAAGTATATTTTAACGAATATAATAAGACAGCATTTTTAGGATACAAATTTAAAAATGGTATTATGTCTGAGTTTAAAAAAGGAAAAGTGATAATATGTTAGAGAGATTTATTATAAATGGTTTAGATATGGTTAATGTAATTTATTTATGGACAGTTTTAATGAAAAAAAATCATGAGATAGCTAAATTTTTATCTAGTGTGATTATTACGTCCATTTTAATTACAATTATTGAAAGGCTAAATTTAAATACGGCTATTACGTATTTAATGATTATAATAGTAATCAAAATCATATATAAGGTATATTTAAAAGAAATTATACTAGGATTTTTTATGACATTACTTATAGAGATGAGCTTACAGCTAATATTGTTTTTAGTTATTGATAAATTTGTTTATGATGATACTATTATGATAATTGTTACAGAATTGGCTATACTAGTTAGCATAATAATATTTTCAAAAAGTAATTTCAGTAGAGCTATTACCTTTAAAAGTATAGATAATAATATTTTAATTTATTTTGTATCAACATGTAGCATTTATGCGATAATCTTTAAGATTATTTGGAATTATGATAAAAAAATAATTTTAAATAATCTATTTATTACGGCAGTAATATTGAGCATATTGGTAGTTTCTCAAATATTAACATATGTATATATTGTAAAAGTAGCTAAAGAAAAAGAAACATTAAAAATTTCCAATGAATATAATTCTGTTATTGGTGAAATCGTTCAAGAAATTAAACGAAGGCAACATGATTTTGTTAATTATAAAAATACAATAAGAGGAATAGTAGAAGTTGTAGATGACAAAGATGTAAAATCAGCAATTAATAGCTATATGAAAGATGAAGATGTATATGATAATGAGATAAATGAACTTATATATATTAATAATATAGTTATTATATCTATATTATATAGATATATAGGTAAAGCAAAAAAGTATAATATTAACTTTAAATATAATATAGAAAATGATGTTTTGGATGCTAATTTAAGTTACCATGAAATATCTAATGTACTAAATAATCTGTTAAACAATGCTTTTGAAGAAGTAATTAAAGAGCAATGCATTAATAAAAATATTGAAATTAAAATTTTCAACGAAAAAAACACATCTCATTTAATAGTTAAAAATCAAATAACAAATTCTAATGATCTTAATTTAAATGAGATGTTTAAAAGAGGCTATTCTACTAAACATACTGATAATAGAGGTTATGGATTGTACAATGTACAACAAATAATTGATTCACATAAAGGACATATAAAACTAAAAGTAGAATATGGAGAAATTATTTTTGATATCTATTTTAATAATTCTTGAGGATAATCTGGCTCGCCGCAAAATGTAGCGCAACTTGATTTTGAGATTAAATTAAATATATTAAGTAGTATGGCTGAAAAAAAATTTATAGATTTTTGCATTAGAAACAACTCCTTTCATATTGATGACAATTAATTGAATGATTTGGAAAAATAAGCTTATAAATATACAGTTACATACGTGAATATTTGGGAGTTCAAAAAATAGCATGCCCCAAAAAGTTAACGATATTAAAGATAATATTTTTAATGTTGTTTTATTTGTTACAGGTCTTTTTTTGTTACGACAAGGAGCGTAAGCTAAAATTACAATAAAAGAAATTATAAAGAAAACCATATAAAAAGTAATATTTAGTTTTAATGACAATTTGCTAAAAAGTAACAATATTAAGAAATATGTTATGCTTAATATCAAACAGCCATTAAAAGTTTTGCAATGAATACCTCCACTTAAAGGCCTTGTTGAAATTAAAATAGAAAGAGATAATAAGAAGAATGGTACTTCATTTAAATTCCAAAAAATCAATAGTAATATTATTAATTTAGCTAAGTCTCCCAAAATAACTTCTAGGGTATACTGAATTTTCAGTAAATCTGTTTTAATTAAAGAAGAGTTATTTTCTTCTAAGTACTTTGTTATAAAAGTTGATAGTAATTTTATCATTTTAACCTCTCCATATTATTTGGTGAATACTATCTTTATAAAGCATATTGGATAAAATTTCAACATTATTGGAACAAAACGTACAAATTCTGGAATGAAAAGAATATTTATTTGAAAAGTAAGCAAATAATTGATTAGCTTACTTTTAGTACTTTGTATTGTATGTTTAAAGAAAACACTATTTATTTAGTTTTAGTAATATGAGAATATATAAATGTGGTAAAGAGTGTTATTAACAATTGTATTAAGCTTGGTGTTATTAATAATACTAGTAATTAAGAGGGGAGAGGTGAGATGAAAAAACAACTTAGAAAAGTAATGATTTTAGCCGCGTCATTATTAATGCTTTTGGGACAAACTCCTAACATTGTTTTTGCTGCAACTTCACCAAACATATCAAGTAGTGCTTATAACAGTGAAAACATATTTACGCAGAGTGGTTACAAAGGACAATGTACATGGTTTGTATGGGGACGTGTATATGAGAAATTAGGAATAAAGTTAAACTCTCAGTTTTATGGCAATGCAAAACAATGGTGGAATGAAACTACTTATCCGAAAGGACAAACACCAGCAGCTAATTCTATAGCAGTATTTGGGAATGGCAGTGCGGGACATGTTGTATTTATTGAAAGTGTTTCTGGTGACACAATATACTTTAATGAAGCTAACTATCATGTGAGCAAGGCATATGATGGCGCAGAGGAAAATCAGACAGTATCAGCATTTAAGAGTAGATCTGCGAATTTTCTTGGATTCATATATCTACAGGGTAATCCATCTGAGCCGAGTGATCCAACACAAAGTGGATTTACTTATCCAAATAATGCTAAAGTATCAGGAGATTTTCTTTACGTAAGAGATTCGAGTGGTAATATTATTCCTGATCGTAGAGTTGATGATGGGGATAAAATAACAGTATTGGATGTTAGTTATTCAACTCAACTGGCTTTGATAGAATATCCAACACCTAATGGAGTAAGGACAGGATATGTTACAAATGCTACAAACATAATTAAATATTTTAATGCTGGAGCTTGGAAAAATGGTTCTACATCGGAAACTGTTTATGATTCTAATGGGAATACAATAGGATCACTATCGCCTGGTGAAATTGCGACACCACTATATCGTAAAAATGGTAAGTTAAGTGTAGTTTACAATACATCTAAAGGTGCAAATACTAAATCAGGATTTGTAGTATATAATGGAGGTTTCAATAAATATTAACAATTGATTTTTTAAAATGTGGGTATGACTTTAGTACAAAGATGAAAGTCTAAATGAGATTGTGGGTTAGAGAATAGGTTTTATATATACATCTATAAATAATAAATATAGTTTAACAAAAATTGATGATATAAAATGTTTGATATCATCAATTTTTTTATTCTTTAGGAATTTATATTCCAAGCTCCACAGTCGCCTGCGATTTTGTTCTTACTGTATTTTATATATAATCTAATGTGCAAATGTTTCTAAATAGTTTATAAGGTGAATTGAAAGAATTTATAAATTAAGGTTTTATATTTTTAAAATATCGAAAGTGAGAAAATTAGTTGTTTTAATATTTAGTTTAGAATATTTAATATATACAACGGTTTCTAGCGTATCAGTATATGTAGTGGCTAGTATGATGGCGAATGGTAGCGAAAGATAAGAATAATTTCATAGAAAAGCAATAAAGTAAGAAATTAATATATGGCAGAGGTGTTAAGATAAAACACGTCGCTAAGAGACATAAACAAAACAACTTAAAAGGAAAAAGATTTTCTAGGAAGGTTGTTGACAATGTCGAATGGTGATGGTATGATAAAGATCCTCGCTAAGAGATGCGTAA
>NZ_KK211336.1:0-22750 GCF_000621745.1 Clostridium beijerinckii HUN142
CATGAAGAAAAGATTAACAGATTAATGACAGATATATCAAAAAGAACTCATTTTGTGATGGCAGGTTCAATGGATAGTTTTAATCAGCCCTTTGTTCCATTATTTGATTTAGCTATACATATTACTGCATCTGTTAATACTAGAATTGCCCGAATTCATAAGAGAGAATATGAAGTATATGGAGAGAGAATTTTAGAAGGTGGCGATATGTATGAAGTACATTGCCGTTTTCTTGATAACTCAGCAAGATATGATACAGATGGCTCTCCATGTATGAGCACCCATACACAATGGGCAGATTCGTTGCCTTGTAAAGTACTTAGGTTAAGTGGTGATGGGGAGTTAAATAAGAATGTTGAAATAATAGTCCATGAATATTGGAAACTGGATTCTCAAGAGTAAGTTTATTGAGAATTTTGATGTAAAAATTCCAATTTATCGTTGAGGTAATTCGCAATCTTAAAATTTTACGTAGTAAATTACATTGATATTTTTTGATAATTAAGTAATGCTACCTTTACAAAATATATTACAATTAGTGAATAATTGTGGGTTTAAGCAAGAATTTTAGCTAAGAGTGAATTTTCACTTATAATATGAATAAAGAAAGGTGTGATTACTATAGATAACTTTTTTAAGCCAATGTTAGCTTGTATAAGTAAATTAAGTCTATTTATAGGAAACTTATTAATGAAGTATAATAGTCTTTTTCTATATGTCTTTTTTGCATGACTTAAGTCAATTATCGGCAGGGGTTTCACTATGGCATAGTACTGTTTTAGAGATGAGTACATTAGCGATTATTAGTTTAATTGGAACTATATTAGGTTTTATCACATGAAAAAGATTTGTACATGTACAATTTTGGGATATTTATTATCAATTCTATCTACAAATGCCTATTACCATAAAAGAATCTACTTTAACTTTCCAATGCAAATGCTGGTAGGGTTTATTTGTATAATTCCATTTATTATTTCTTTTCATTATATTTTAGATAGAAAAGACAATTTAAAATAATGAAAACTTTTTTATGTTATTTATTACAGGAATGCTTGGTTTTGAACCAGTAATGTTGAAATAATAGCATGAAATATTAAAAGCATAATTTTAGTTTAAAATAATTAGTGCCCTGACAAGGGTAAGCAAGTAGGACAAACTAACTGTATAATTCATAATAGTAATTTATTGGAGAGTGATAATACATGAAAAGTAATAAAATGTTTCGAATAATATATTCTCTAACTATATTCGTGTTATTTTTTTTAACCTTCTATGTAGGATTTGAAATTATCAAATTGAAGCACAATATAATTAGCTATATTATATTAGTAATTATAAGTGGCTGTTTGCTACAGCTATGTGTAAAAATATTTAGTAGAAGAAACAAATGATACATTCCTTGAATTTTGGACAAACAAAAAATGCATTTACAGTATATGCTATAATAGAAATATAGAGGAAGAATAACTTGATTGCATTATTTATATTATAAGGGGAATGATCTTTATGAATAGCTTGTTTTTAGGATTTGTAGCTTGCTTTGTAGCATATTTTATAACAGACTTTTTTTGTCAAAGATTAGGCGTAGAAAGATTAATAAATAGTAAAAGACATATGAGAATTAGCTTATTTCTAATTGCTGCAGTATTTAATATTATTGGCACATCAATTATTGAAAACTTTTCTTCAAGAGAGTATCACTTTTTGCTTAAATCTTTTTTAGCTGGAGCAACTTTCTACTTTATTGTTTTTATATTGCCATTTAATAATAAAAAGATTAAATAACAATATATTTACAATTTATAGTATACTTCATTCAGAACAGTAGCTTATTAGTAAGAAAGCAAAACAGTATATATTTTTATATCATATTAGAGCATATTGTAGAAAGTATTAACTTTTAAATATATATATTAACTTGTGATATTAGGAGGCAATTAGAATTGATAAAAACTAAACAACAAGCAGCTGATTTAGTGCTAGTAGTATTAACAGTTATAGTTGGCATAATTTCGTATATTTTAAACTTAGGGTGGATAAGAGTAATTTTTATTATTCCATTTTTAGCATATAACACTATTCTATTGATTTCAGGTATAATTTATGTTTTAACGAGTCGCAAAGAAGGAAGAGTTAAAAAAAGGAAGGCATTTTATCTTGGTTTATTAACATATATTCTTTTTAATGTATTTCTTTTTGATGGTGGTGATATTGGACCTGCGTATTGCTTTTTTGGATTAATAAAGATATATGGCAGTGGATATTTCTTTTATTACACATCGATGATTAGCCTTATTATAAGCTTGATATGTATTATATTAAATATTAAAGCAATTATGAGTAAAAAAGCTGTAGTTTAAATTAGTATTGAAAAATTTAATGGCATCACATATATTTTATAATTATCTGAAATAAACAAGTATCAAATTATTTCAGAAGTGATATGCTCCTTTTAATGTAAACAGATTAAAAAATAGAAGTCTGTCTACATTAAAAGGAGTATTTTTGTGCCTAAAATACTAGTAAATATTATATTTAGACTGACTGGTTAAGTAGTACAAGCTGTTGATTTTAGCATATATCAAGATAGTAAATATATAATTTATAACAATTTACAGTAATTTTTAAATTTAATAATTAATATAATCAAGAGTAATAATTTTGAAATTAAAAAGTATTATGGTGAAAAGGTATCTGAATTTAAGTGAATTGAATACTCAATAGACTTTTTAAAAACTAAGATAAATTATAGTTAGTTTATAGCACATAAATTTAATATATTAAAAATAAATTATAATAAAGAGAGGAAAAGAGATGAAAGTAAAGAGAATTATTTTATCAAGTTTTATATTATTATTACTAATGTCAATTGGGGTGTATGCAGCAGATAAGCATATAGTAGATGATGCCAAAGTTTTAAAACAAGATACTATTAATACTGTTGAAGAAAACTTAGCCAAGATAGAAAAGAATACAGATGTAATAGTTAAATTTGATGTAGTCAAAACATTGAATGGAAAAAGTATTGATGATTACTCGAAAGAATATGCAAAGAGCAATATAAGTGGAGAGCAATACATTTTATTTGTAACATCAATAGGTGATAAGAAAAATAAAATTTTAGTTGGCGATAAGGCAAATGATATTTTGTCCCAATCAGATATATCCAATATTGTTGCATTACCAAATTCAGACTTTAAAGCTAACAATTTTGATAGCGGAATTATGAAAGTTGGAAAGGCACTAGATGAAAAAGTTACAACTAAGGCAGTTAATACTGGCAAAGCTGAGGTGGTAAAGGATGGTTATTCAAAAACTGTATCGCATAAAACAAATTATTTTGGGGTATTTATTATTATAATAGCTATCATAGTAATTGCAATAATATTATTTAAAGTCATAAAAAATAAAATGAATAAAGATTATGAAGAAAGAAAAAAGAAATTCGCTGAGGAAAATAATTTAGAATCATATTTAGATTCTGATGATAACTCATTTCATTCAGGTAATGTAAGTAAAAGTGAAACAAAGCAAAATTATTCAAGTCACGGAAATGACTCAGATTATAGAAACAATAATGAGTCTTCTTCTAATTTTAATAACAATAATTCGGCTTTTAATAATAACTCAACAAGGACCTCAGATAATGGATCAAACAATTATGATACATATCCTTCAGGCAGCCATGTAAATAGTACTACTATAATAAATAACAATAATAGTAATAATGATTTTCTAGAAGGTATGATCGTAGGTGAAATGGTATCTGAATCTTCACGTAATCATCATGAACATTATAATGAGCATTATCATGAAGAACATGGATATAGAGATGATAACGAACATTATAGGGAAACTTCATCATATAATTCTAATAGCTTGGGTAACAACAGTTCTAAGGAGTCTAACTCATCATCAGATTCAAGTAGCGATTCAGTATATTTATCTGGTAATTGGGATTCAGATAATAGTACAAGCAGTTGGGACTCAGATGGCGATTCAAGTTCAGATTCAGATAGTTCATCATCTAGTTGGGGATCAGATGATGACTCAAGTTCAAGCTCAGAAGAATCATCATCTAGTTGGGATTCAGATAGCGACTCAAGTTCAAGTTCAGATGACTCATCATCTAGCTCAGATTCTGGATCTAGTGATTGGTAAAATAAGATGGACAAAACCAATTTATTATTAAGTAAATTTAAAGCAAAAGTAACTAATGGAATTACATCATATAAAAATTGAATAAGGTGATATCAGTAGAATATGCTATGGATGCAGAATTTACTGATAAGTAATTACACAAAGAGTTGATTTAACATTTGTATTGTGCTAAAATTAATTTACAATTTTCAGATTACAAATTATAATTTAATTATATATTTAAGTTTTCTAGGGTTCCGCAGTTTGTAACTGGCAGGTCCGAGAGAAAACGCATAGTTTATACTATGTTCACGGAAGGATAAAAGCCTGGGAGATATTTTACAATATCTCCTTGGCTTTTTTTATTTTTATTATTAAGGAGGCACAGATTAATGAAAAAATTTATTATTGAAAATGATTTTTGGAGTCTATTTCCTAATGCGAGGATAGGTGTTGTTATTTGCCAGGGGATAGATAACTCAATAAAAGATGAAGACAAGTATAAGGATATGATTTGCAATTCAGAAAAGGAAGCTTTGAAATATTTAAGCAATACAGAATTCAGTAGTAATGAAGTTATAAAAGTATGGAGAGAGGCATTTAAAAAGTTTAAAACAAAGAAAGGTGCAAGATCATCCATTGAGGCATTACTAAAGCGAGTGAATAATGGAAATAATTTAGGAACTATTAATCCATTAGTTGATATTTATAATTCTATTTCATTAAGATATGGATTGCCATGTGGTGGTGAGGATATAGATAAATTTGTAGGAGATATAAGGTTAACTACTGCCGTTGGAAATGAGGAATTTATTCCACTTGGAACAGACGAAAACTCACCTCCATATGAAGGAGAAGTAGTTTACAAAGATGATAAAGGTGCAATATGCAGATGTTTTAATTGGCGTGAAGCAGTGAGAACAATGCTTACTGAAAATACCCAAAATGCTCTTTTATGCATTGAATTAATCGATGAAAGAAGAACAGAAGAGTTTGAGAATGTTCTAAAGGATTTATCAAAAGCTGTGCAAGATAGTTTAGGCGGAATATGTAAAATCTCGATTCTTGACATTAATAATAAAGAAGTAACAATAGAGTAATTTTGGGAGGATAAATTAATGAGTGGTTTCAGTTATAAAGATATTTATATAGAGGATGGAAAAAAGGTGCTTGAAGTTAACATACTTCCTGAAAAGCATTGTAACTTTGATTGTATATTTTGTCCTATTGGAAGGTCGCAAAATAAGGTGGATACTCAGAAGTCATTTGATGAAATGGATAATTCATTAAAAGAACTAAAAAGTATGATAGAAAATGCTAATGTAGAATTAATTTTTATTAACTCCAAAGGGGAGGCGCTAGTTAATGATAAAATTGGTTATATAATTGACCTAATTAAAGATAAAGGTTTACCAGTACGACTGCTATCTAATGGATATTTACTAGGCAGAGATGAATACATAGAAATAGCCAATAGATGTGATGAGGTTATTGGAGAGATAAAAACAATAACAGAAGAAGATTTTCAAAAAATCCAAAGACCAATCGAAGGATATACTCTTAATGAATATATTTCAAATATGGTTTCCTTTAATAAACAGTACAATGGAAAATTTATATTTGAGGTTACTATAATTAAGGGATATAACGATGATGAGGAGTCAATTCAGAAGATGAAAAAAATTATTAAAGAAATATCTCCTGACAAGATAATAGTTGAAAGAATGGAAGATGAAAAATTTAAGAAAAAGCTTGGCATAACTGATGAAAGATTTGAAGAGATTTCAAAGGAATTACTAAATAGTTAATAAAAATACTACCTAATGTTTATAATAAGAAATTTATAGGTCAAATTGTTTGATAACTTTTAAAATAGCAAAACTATACAGTCTATGAACTATAGTTATTTATAAATATTATAGGGAGAGTGAAATTCATGACATGGTTAATGTTAATTATTGCAGGTTTATTTGAAACAGGATGGGCTATAGGATTAAAGTATTCAGAAGGATTTACAAAGCTTATACCAAGTGTATTTACTATAGCTGGCATGATAGCAAGTTTCTATTTTTTATCGTTGGCATTAAAGAGTCTTCCTTTAGGCACTGCATACGCAATTTGGACTGGAATTGGTACAGTTGGCACTGTAGCTTTAGGAATAATACTATTTAAAGAACCTGTTGATATAATTAGAATAATTTGTATTGGATTTATAGTGGTTGGGATAGTTGGATTAAAGATTGTATCTTCACATTAACTAGTGATTTTATATGTAATCTTCTTTTTTATTTGATAAGCCTTCTTTCATAATTTTAAGGTATATACTATATAACTAAAATTATTATGTGAGTATGTAATAAAAATATTCATTAAAAGTTATGCTCTAAAAGTGAGAAGCCAAGTTTTATATTTAGGTTCTTAATTTTAGAGCATTTTATATTGTGGCAGAAGAATTTTACACATAAGCTTTTGAGTTTATTAAGTAGTATATTTATAGTAGAGAGGGAAGGTCGCAGATGCAAACTATCAGATAAAAAATGTGCATGGTGTATTTACTACACACTTTCCACATACTTCACTACCTACACTGTTTGGATCATCACCAGATTCATCAGTGTAAGAACTTCCAAACTCTGTATATAATTCTCCATTTTTTCTTAATACGATGTAGCATTTATGTCTATCATAGCCATCTAGAGTCAATGCACCTGATGGACAATGTTTTACACAGATACCACAACTTCCATTCTTTTTATATAGGCAAAGCTCTTCTTTTAAAGGAGAATCTGCTTTTACATCTAGATTTGTTACAATGGTGTTATACCTTCCGCAGCATCCAACCTTAGTTATAAGCATATTATTTATACCAAAGGTTCCAAGATCAGCAGCTTTTGCAAAATGACGATGAGACCAATTGTTTTTAATATCTTCTGGTCAAATGTAGAAGCCTCAGGCGAAATATCTGCATGATATCCAAGTTTTCGTAGTTCTGATATTATATATTCATTAAGATTAACAAACATTGCATTGGTTTCTTCGTAAGCTAAAGCCCATTCAGGGGAGGAAATATCCCCAGGAGTTCCATTGGTCCTAGCCAATTCTTTAGTGAATGGAACAAAGTATGCTATGACAATTGATGCATCGGAAAGTACATCCATTGGTAATTTATGAGTTGGTGTAATAAGCTCCTTAAAATTTAAAATGTAAGGATCATTAGCATCAGCAAAACCTACTAAAGGCTCACCCCATTTGGTTGAAATATTATCTTGCTTCTCATATTCTTTAACAAAGTTTTTTATCAATTTAGTGATTTTTTCTTTCATACTAAAGCATATCCTCTCCTAGTATTATTATTAAAAGTATGTTTGCAATCTGGAGGAAGAAAGAATAATGAATCATCTTTTAAATCTAATTTCTTATAATCAGTTTTTATAGAAAGGGCACCTTTAAGTGGCAAGATAAGTTGTCCATATTCATGAGCATGAGTATTACTTTTAAAATTATATATTCTACGCTCACATTTTATATTATCCAAGAGTATTACTCCTTTCTTTTTTTATAATTTACGATTGATATATTAAATTTATTATAGCATAGATATGGAGGTGCTATTTTAGATACCATACCTCCAATAAGCTATTATGATAATAGTCAGTCATACAATTTGTGATTCATGTTATTTAACAACACTTT
The DNA here is from genome assembly GCF_000621745.1 of Clostridium beijerinckii HUN142. GTDB lineage: Bacteria > Bacillota > Clostridia > Clostridiales > Clostridiaceae > Clostridium > Clostridium beijerinckii_A. The sequence continues at coordinate 7,837 of NZ_KK211336.1, forward strand.
ATTTGGTTAAAGATTGTAGAACTGCTGAGCTTGGCGGACATGTATATGAATCTTCTTAAATCATTCCATCGAACTTATGTTAATTGATTTGTATTGAGAAGGAGATACTCCTACATATTTTTTGAAGCATTTGCTAAAGTAAAAAATATCATTAAAACCAACTAAAGATGAAACCTCAGATACTGTGTGACCATCCTTTAGTAAATCTTTTGATTTACGAATTCGTATATCAATTAGATATGAAATGGGAGATTTTCCTGTCACATTTTTAAAAATATTTTCCAAATAGGATGGGCTTATATTAATAGCCAATGATAGATCATTCAATGTCAACTTATCAGTAAAATGATCTGTCATATACGAAATTACTTTTTCAACTTTACGTATGTTATCGTAATTAAAATCATTTTCGAAGTTTTTTTGTAAAAGTAGAGATAAAATTTCTGAAAATATAGCTCTACCCTTAATAACTCGATTATGTTTTTCAAATAACCAAGTTCTTGTGAACTTAGAAAATAAGTCTAGCAGATGAGAAAATAAGAATTTATCTTCAATCTTATTTATGCTGGAAAAAGGTAATTCTGCATTACGCAGTTCCCAACTATCACCATTGAAATAAGGCAATGTATATAGGAAATCTATAGTATAACACTTCATTAAGTTATCTGGAAAAGTATATCCTTTACGAGAATCGCCTGGTCTGTAATATACAAGACTTCCTTTAGTAACTTTAAATTCATTGTTGTTACATGTTAATACAGCTTCACCATCATAAACGAAAATAATGTTATGTTTATCGTAGATAGGGGAACCTTTGAATTGCCAATTAGGAGTACATTCACGATTGGCTACATATGTAATTTGTGTAAAAATATTTTCGAAATCTTCGATATTGAACAAGTTAATAAGAATCGCTCCTTTCTAAATGTTATGTTTTTAATTTATGTAGGTAAGTAATTTGAATTATTGACTTATATATAGCTGGTATTCGATGAAGTATTAAATAACTGAGCATGTATAATTTCTCTATAAAATATAGTAAGATAGTACAAATATAAGCACATTGTACATGTTTTATGTAATCGAATTAATATACAATATACTTGAAGATAAAGAACCTAACAACAGAGTCGGGATAGCTGTTTCTATTATAATTGTTCATTCTATACTATTGCAATAGTTCTAGAGAAAGTTTCATTAGATTAAATGGAATTATACAAATCAGATATGCATAAAAATCATGGATTAATGTCTGAATTTGTTGATTTAAAAAATGATGAACTGGAAAAAAGCTATTTTAAAAAAGGAGGAAAGTCTTATGAAAACAGTTATGATTAACAAACCAAATGATTTGCAAATAATAGAAATGGATAAGCCTGTAATAACTGAACATGATAATGTATTAATAAAAATGAAAGCAGCTGGAATTTGTGGCTCTGATGTTCATATTTATCATGGGCAGAATGCAGCAGCTACTTATCCAAGAGTTATTGGTCATGAAATGGTAGGAGAAGTAGTAGAGGTTGGTAGTAATGTTACTAAGATTAAAGCTGGAGATAGAGTAATTGTAGATCAAGTGGTAAATTGTGGCGAGTGTTATGCATGTAGAAAAGGAAGAGGAAATGTTTGCGCTAACCTAAATGTAAGAGGGGTACATATTCATGGTGGATATCGTGAGTATATTGCAGTACCAGAATCAGATGTATATGTACTACCGGATAATTTATCATATGAAGATGCGGTAATGATTGAACCTGCTACTATTGCAGTACAAAGTTGTTCAAGAGCAGAGCTTACTAAAGAAGATACATTACTTATTCTTGGATGTGGTGCTCTAGGCAGCAGCATATTAAAAATTGCAAGATTAAGTGGAGCTACTATTATAGCAGTAGATGTAGTAGATGAAAAAATAGAAGAAGCGAAGAAAAATGGTGCCACATATGGAATTAATCTTTTAAAAGAAGATGTTGTAGCAAGAGCTAGAGAATTAACTGGAGGATACGGTCCAACAGTTTCTATAGATGCAGCTTGCACAAAAGATTCTCTTGCTACACTTTTAGAGTTAACAGGAAATGCAGGTAGAGTAATTACAATGGGATTCTCTGTAGAACCAACAGCTGTTACACAATTCAAAATTACTGCAAAAGAATTGGATGTAAGGGGCTCTAGGTTACAAAATAAAAAATTCCAGGAGGTTCTTAACTTAGTTGAAGAAGGAAAGTTAGATTTAACAAATAGCATTTCTCATAAATTTAATTTTTTAGATGCACAAAAGGCATTTGATTTCGTAGATAGTAGGGATCCTAGTATTAGAAAAATTGTACTGACTTTTGGTAATTAAACAAAATTTATAGAATAATAATATTGTAAATTAAGGAAAAACAAAAGTTCATAAAAAACTTATCTAATGTTAGAAAACTTACACAAGCTATAAAATTGTCAAAGAAAAATATTAGCTATGTAAATGTTTAAATAATGCAAGAATTTACACAAGAAAATGAAATGGAGGATTTGTTTATGACAAGAATATCTTTTGAAACAATGAAAAATGAAATTAAGCGTGTATTATTATCAGTTGGAATGGAAGAGAAAAAAGCTGATATTTGTGCACAAATTCACACAGAAAGCAGTGCAGATGGAGTTTATTCACATGGGTTAAATCGTGTTAGCAGATTTGTTGATTATGCAAAAAGGGGATGGGTTGATGTTAATGCGGAGCCTACTTTGGTGAATAAATTTTCTTCAGTAGAAAACTATGATGGAAATATGGGGCCAGGAATACTTAATGCTAAGTTTGCAATGAATCGTGCCATGGAAATAGCTTCGAGTCAGGGAATTGGACTTGTTACTCTAAAAAATACAACTCACTGGATGAGAGGTGGAACATATGGATGGGATGCAGCTAATAAAGGTTATATAGGTATTTTGTGGACAAACACAGAATCTTGTATGCCTGCATGGGGATCTAAAAGTACTTGTGTAGGAAATAATCCTTTTATTATGGCAGTTCCAAGAGAAAAGGGAAATATAGTTCTAGATATGGCTATGTCTCAATATTCTTATGGAAAATTACAAGTTACACGATTAAAAAACGAATTGCTTCCTTTCCCTGGAGGATTTGACAAAGAAGGTAATTTAACTTCAGAACCAGGACCAATTGAAGAAAGTATGAGAATACTACCTATGGGTTACTGGAAAGGTTCAGGATTTTCAATATTATTAGATGTAATATCAGCTGTAATATCAGGTGGATTGGCTACTGCTGAGATAGATAAAGTTCAAAAAGGAAGTTGTGGAAGTTGCAATCAAGTATTTATTGCGATAGATCCATATAAAATACTAGGAAAAGATCAGGTTGAACAATTACTTGATAATACTGTAGAATATATTAAAGGGGCTCAACCAACAAAAGATGGAGGAGAAATATATTATCCTGGAGAAAATTCAAAGAATAAAAGAGAAGATCAAATGAAAAATGGAATTGTTGTAGATGATGGCGTTTGGAATGAATTGTTAAGTTTATAGATGAAGGAGTGATTATAAAATGATATTTGGAGATTTGAATCATTTAGAAATTGAAAAAAAATATATCCAGCAGCAATAGTTAAAGCACTTGAATTTTTAAAAAATACAGATTTTAATGCATTAGAAAATGGAACATATGAAATTCAAGGAAACGAAATTTTTGCAAAGATATTTGAAACAGAAACTGCGGTTTTGGATGAAAGAAGGCCAGAAACGCATGGTAAATTTATAGATATACAATATTCTCTTCATGGTAAAGAGATTATTGGGTTTGCTAGAAAGACAGGAGAACAGAAAATTAGTGAAAATCTTTTAGAGAAAGACGATAATGTCTTCTATGAAAATGATATTAAAGATGAAATTTATTTAAAAATGAATCCTGGCGCTTTTGCTATATTCTTTCCTTATGATGTCCATAGACCTGCGTGTAATTATGAAAAAAATGAAAAGATAAGAAAAGTAGTAATAAAAGTATCAGTAAACTGTTTGTAGAACGAATAATATAAATAATGTCTGAAATTACAAAAATAAAAGAGATCATATAGGATTAAAATCTGTTACTTAAAGACTAAATGGTAGAGCAAAGTTAAATAGAGTTATGGAAAAAAGTAGACAAATTCTATCTTCCTAATTAAAAGTATTAAAAATTAAGGAGGGTAGGATGTCTACACAAAAATATATATAAACATTTCGTATTTTAAGATGAGGCGTATAAAATACCAACTTTCAGCATATCCCACTGCATACGATATTTGCCTTATCATCAAATTAATCTATTTTATTATAAAATATTAAATTTCTTTTTTCTGTATTGAGAGGGAGTACACCCTAGTGTTTTATGAAATATTTCCGTAAAATAGCTTGAACATGTAAATCCACATTGAAGTGCTATTTCAGTAACTGAAAGGGAAGAAACCTTTAGCAGTTCAATGCTCTTTTCTAAACGATATTCTGTTAAATAAGAAACAGGAGTCTTATTCAAAATAAGCTTAAAAATATCACAACAGCTACTGCGACATACATTTCCTGCAGCAGCAATCTCATTTAAAGTAATTTTTTTCTGATAATTTTTCTGTATGTATCCTATCATATTATGCATGGCCTCAAGTTTTTTATCATCAGCTGTTTCTTGAATGGAAATACTCTCCTTTATATTGCTATAAAGGCTTAAACATATTACATTAAAAAGGCTCATGACATGTAATTCAAAGCCATCTTTTTCTTCATTACATAATTTATAAATGTTTTTCAAAGTCTCAATTAGGTTTCTTTGCCAGATGATTTCTGGATTCAATATAAAAAATGGGTTGAAGGTATCTTCACATACCGGCAGTATATAAGTTTCTTTAATTCTTGCAATATTAGAAAGAAGAAATGGTGGAAACAAAATACATATAAAACTACAATCAGAGCCATCAGTAGAATATCCATAATGCATTTGTTCAGAATTTATAAAAATTGCCTGTCCTTCTTGCAATTCATAGCTTTTTCCATTTACGGAATACGACATTTTACCCTTTAAAAGCAATGTGAATTCCCAATCGGTATGCCAATGGTTAGCAGCAGCCATAGCTGGATAATCTGAAAGCAAGGACTTTTTCGCACGAACAGGAAAATCTGCGAAATTATAAGATACAACTTCTGAGTTATCATTTAACAGTGTCATCTTTAACATAGTTTCACCTCCAAAAGTTATGAATATTAATTAATATACTATTGTTATAAAAATATAGCGTATTCTTATATTTTTATTAGTTGTTATGGAATATTATTATAATATAGACGAAGAAAGAAATCAATTGAAGGGATAGTAATTTGAAAATAACTTTGATTGGGAAAAGAATATAAAAAAAGGAGAGACTCAAAATGAGTTATATTGATTTACATATGCATTCTATTTATAGTGATGATGGAGAGTTTAAGCCTCAAAAATTAGTTGATTTATGTTTAGAAAAAAACATAAAATATTTTTCTATTGCAGACCACAATTGTGTAAAAGGAATAGAGGCAGCGAAAGAGTATTGCACTGGTAAAGGTATTGAAATTATTCCAGCAATTGAGTTGGATTGCACTATTAACAAGGTTAATTTGCACGTCTTGGGATATGGTATAGACTATAACAATCCAATTTTTTATGAAATTGAAGAGAATATTATATTGCAAGAACAATGTGCTTCAAAAAAACGTATGAAGCTGATTCGAGAATTAGGAATAGACTTTTCAGATGGAGTAATTACTTCATTATCTAGGAATGGAGTAGTTAATGGTGAGATGATTGCTGAAGCAGCAATGGAATTTGATAAGAATCATGAAAATCCATTACTTATGCCATATTATGAGAATGGTTCAAGACATGATAATCCGTATGTTAATTTTTATTGGGATTATTGTGCTCAAGGCAAACCTGCTTATGCTGAAGTAAAGTTTATAAGTTTACAAGAAGCAATTAAAATCATTGAAGAAAGTGGTGGAATACCTGTTCTAGCACATCCAGGAAATAATGTTGGGGAAAATATCAACTTATTAAAAGATATAATTTCGTGTGGTATTAAAGGAATAGAAGTTTATAGCAGTTATCATAGCAAAGAACAAGTGTCATTTTATAAGGAATTTGCTTTAAAACATAAATTGCTTTTAACATGTGGAAGTGATTTTCATGGAAAAACTAAACCTAGTATATCTATAGGGGGAACTGATTGTGAGAGGAATGAAGAGAATATTATATCAGAATTAAAATCTTTTCTGTAGTCATATTAATTTTAAAAGGTGGAAAAAGAGGGATGAAAGCCAAAAGAGTAAACTTAGATAAAGCAAATATAGTGTTTATTGGACTTATCATAATAAATATATGTGCATCCTATCTTGCTGGCAGCACAGGAATTTATGCAGCTACAGCGTTTCGTGAATATGGCAGGTTAGATTTGTTTAATGCTATGTTTGTAATAGAACCACTAGCAAGAAGTATATCATTACTTATTTCTGGTAGAGCAGGAGAATATTTTGGACGTAAACAATTGTATATATGGAGTGTAGGTGCGTTTGCTTTAAGCGTTGGAATTAGTGCAGCAGCATCAAGTGGAACTGTATTTCTTATTGCTAGAGGAGCTTCAGGTTTCTTTTGGGGACTATTTTTTGCAAATGTATTTACTATGATAAACGATATAGTATCTGAAGAAGAGTATCCAGTTAGGATTGGAATTATGCAGACAGTTTATTCTTTGACGCTCATTTTGGGTCCAGTACTTTGTGGAATATTTACAGAGAGATGGAGTTGGAGAATATCCCTTGCTATCCTATTTCCTTTATTTATAATCGGAATGATATTTGTGGGATTTTTTATGCCAAGAAGTAAAACAAAAAATAGAATCATTATAAAAAGCAGCATAAAGGAATATGATAAAGGAGAAAATCTTCATATAAATAGAAGCAATAAAGAAGAATTATTTATCGTAAAATTACTAAAACAAAAGGGATATTTAACAATAATTTTAATTACTTTCATAGCTACATGCATTTCATGTAGTGGTAATTACATACCACTTTATGCGCAGACAGTATTAGGAGCAAACACGACTATTAGTGCTATTATCCTTGCACCGTGCAATATTTTTGTTATGATATTATCAAGTGCCTCTGGCATATATATATCAAAAAAGGGGTGCACAAAGACAATTGTTATATTGATGTCAGGTGCTATTTTGATAGGGACGCTTATTTATGTATTAACATTGTTTATATCAAGTTACTTTGTGATTGTAATATCTACTGCAATCATTGGTATTGGAGTTGGAATACATCAAGTTGTTCCATTTGCATTTGCACAGAGGCATTTAGATGATAAACTAATTGCAGAAGGAATATCATTTATTAGCTTTGTACAAGGCATTGCAGGAGTTATTGCAGGAATGATATATTCAGCAACAATGAGAAATGGAATAGCATTTTCATTGGCATTTACAGTTGTTTATAGTGTTTCCTTAATATTAATTGCTATCTTAAAATACAAAGTACCTCAAGGTGAAGAATAAAAAGATATTCTTATAAGGTAGCATATATATTGCAATAATAAGTTTATATTTAAAGCTTTGACAAGCTGACAACTCAATTAGAGCTGCAATTTAGAAGCTTAATTACGATATATAAGTAATTGTAAATGTTTTAATGAACAATATAAGGTGGATTTTTATATAATCTATCTGAATTTGGAAAAATGAGCTTCTTGCCTAAGGAAGTTTTGCAGATGTTAGATATTAATAAAATAGTTATATAGATAAAGAAAAGGGGAATAGAAAAATGAATCAAAAGGAAAGAATGCTAGCAGGATTACCATATAAAGCTTGGTTAGATGGACTTAGTGAAGAAAGAATGGAAAATAAGCTAAAAATACATGAATATAATTTACTTCGTCCAGATGAAATGAATAGAATGGAGGAACTTATTAAAGATATTTTAGGTAAGACTGGTGATAAAGTTTTTATAGAGCAGCCATTTCACTGTGATTATGGTCAAAATATCGAAGTGGGTAATAACTTTTTTGCTAATTATAACTGCACGATATTAGATGTAGGAAAGGTAGTAATAGGTGAGAATGTTTTGTTTGCACCTAATGTATCAATTTATACTGCAGGACATCCAATTCATCCAGAGTCAAGAAATTCAGGTTATGAGTATGGAATTGACGTTATAATTGGTGATAATGTGTGGGTAGGTGGAAGTGTTGTAATAAATCCAGGTGTTAAAATTGGAAATAATGTTGTAATTGGTTCTGGAAGTGTAGTGACTAAAGACATTCCAGATAATGTGATAGCAGTAGGAAATCCATGTAAGGTTGTACGCGAGATTACAGAAGAAGACCGCAAATATTATTATAAAAACAATGAGTTTGATGTTGATGATTACAACGTTTAATTGTATTTAATGGATCAGCGTAGAAATTTTAAGTTAATAATAAAGGAAGTGCAAATATGAAAATAGAACATGTAGCTATATGGACTAAGGATATAGAAAAATTAAGAGACTTTTATGTTACTTATTTTGAAGGAGTTGCTGGAGATAAATATATTAATCATAAAAAACAATTTGAATCATATTTTATTAAATTCGATTCAGGAGCAAGACTTGAAGTTATGCAGATGCCAACAATTCCTTCAAATTTAAATGATGCTATTAATCAATATATTGGGCTAATTCATATTGCTATTTCTGTAGGCAGTGTTGAAAAAGTTAATGACCTTACTGAGTCATTAAGAAATGCAGGTTATGAGGTAGTAAGTGAACCTCGTTATACTGGAGATGGGTATTATGAAAGTTGTGTTTTGGATCCAGATGAGAATAGAATAGAAATAACTGAGTAAGACTAATAACTTTAGGAAATATAATAATATACAGGATATTTTATAGATGTGAATTTAAATAAAAATATGTGTTTATTTTTTAGTGAAAATTGATATAATATAAGTAAGATTCTAAATCTATGATTTATCTAATAAAACTTGCATATAGTGTAAGGAAATAGTATAAAAATGAAAATAGTGAAAAACATACTGCAATATGCTTTTCACTATAGTATATAATTCTAGTTGCTTAGGCAACTGGTATCACTAAGATTTTTATTTAAAAAATAGTAGCCTTCCAATTGAACCTGGGGCTACTATTTTTTTGAGATTTTTTCTATAAGAACCACTATCAATGTTAACAGCGATATTAAGAATAATCCACCTTGAAATAGTAATGTTAAAACGTCATTACTGATAAGTATCACCTCCCTTCAAAAAAAGAGGTAAGTGATACCAGTAGCCCACAAAACTATTGAATTATACATGGAAATTATATCATAATATTTAAAAGGTTTCCATATAAGTCGTGGCAAGAATATATAAAAATCTATTATTGTACATGTTAATTTCTGAAATCATTGTAAATAAAAAGTTGAACAACATCATACAAGAACTATTTTAATTTCTATGATATTCTTAAAAAACAGACATAAGGAAAGGAGGAAAATAGATGTTAAATGAAGTTAGGACTGTTTGTTTTGATACAGAGCTAAGCATAGAGGCTTATAACTTTAAAGGTATCATGCAGAAGTTTCCCAATCACTTTCACGACTACTATGTTATTGGGTTTATTGAGAATGGAAAAAGATATTTGTCTTGCAAAAATAAGCAGTACATTATAGAAACAGGGGATTTAATATTATTTAATCCTGGTGATATCCATACGTGCGAACAAATTGATGATAGGACGCTTGATTATAGGTGCATTAATATTAAAAAAGATGTTATGAAAAAAATCACATTTGAAATAACAGGAAAAGAGTATCTACCTAATTTTACGGAATTTGTTTTATTCCGTAATGAACTTACATCTTCTTTAAAAGAGTTACATCTTATGATAATGGAGGAGGAGAAGAATTTAAAAAAAGATGAATTGTTTCTATTCATAATGGAGCAATTGATAAGGGAATATTCAAACCCAGTTTCTGAAATGATTATACAGGAAGCTAGTGAAGAAATTAAGACAGTGTGCGATTATCTAGAAAATAATTATATGGAAAATATAACATTAAATCAATTAAGCAATTTAACTGGATTAAGTAAATATTATTTGTTACACTCTTTTACTAAACAAAAGGGAATATCACCATATAATTATCTTCAAACAATTCGTATTAGTAAGGCAAAAAAAATGCTGGAACAGGGAGTTGCTCCAATAGACGTAGCATTCAAAACAGGATTCACAGATCAAAGTCATTTTACAAACTTTTTTAAAAAGCTAATTGGGTTAACGCCAAAGCAATATATGAATATTTTTATTAATAGATATAGGAGTAAAGAAAATGAGCAATAACAAAGTTAAAGCAGGACATTTATCAGCAGTTATGACAATCTTAATTTGGGGGACAACCTTCATTTCAACTAAGGTATTATTAAAAGATTTTACACCAATTGAGATTTTGATCTTTAGATTTGTAATTGGCTATCTTACATTGCTTTGCATATGTCCATATCATATAAAAAAGGTTGAATTTAAACAAGAACTTTATTTTGCAGCAGCTGGATTAGCAGGAGTAACCTTGTATTTCCTTTGTGAAAATATCGCATTGAGCTATACTCTTGCAACTAATGTAGGTGTAATTATTTCAATTGCTCTATTTTTTACAGCTGTTTTTGCCAATCTGTTTTTAGATAATGAAAAGTTAACATCATACTTTTTCATTGGACTTACAATAGCAATAGTAGGGATACTTCTTATAGAGTTTAACGGAAAATTTGTTTTAAAATTAAATCCATTTGGTGATATATTAGCAATACTTGCTGCTATTTTATGGGCGGTTTATTCTGTTGTTATGAAGAAAATTAGTCAATTTCAATACAATACCATTATCTGTACTCGTAAAGTATTTTTTTATGGATTGATTTTTATGATACCTGCCATATTTATTTTTGATTTCAAGCTTCAATTATATAGATTTACCAATGTATCAAATCTAATGAATATCTTATATTTAGGCTTTGGAGCATCTGCATTATGCTTTGTAACTTGGAATTGGTCAGTTAAGATTTTGGGAGTAGTTAAAACAAGCATATATATTTATATGGTCCCTGTAATAACGGCTGCTTCATCCGCTGTTATTTTACATGAGAACATAACCTTTATTTCAATTATAGGAATTATCTTAACATTATTAGGGCTCTTTATTTCTGATGGAAAACAGATCATAAAATTTAGGAGAAAAGTAGAAGATGGAGGAGCAAAATACAAAGAAAATGCGTTATAGTACTAAATGAAGATCTTTATTCGAGCATCATTGATAATATGTTAGCTATTATATTAGGGGTGCAAGCTGCAATTTAGCGCTTTCAGCGAAATTTTCATATTCCTGAGAAATAACAATGTTTCTACTTTCAGTGAAGTATCGCATAAGTCTAAGTTAAAAGCTGAGTATCTATATTAAATCATATCAAATTATATTTACATGCTTATATAATAGTGGTACAATTTAATTCCTTAATATATAGTAATATATTGGAATTTTAAAGAAAGGTTTGGTAATGAAATATGATAGATACAAAGGTATTGATAGAAAAAGCGTTTGAAGCACAAAAATTTTGTTATACTCCATACTCTAATTTTAATGTAGGTGCGGCTTTACTTTGTGATGATGGAACAATATATCAGGGCTGTAATATAGAAAATGCAGCATTTACGCCAACAAACTGTGCAGAAAGAACAGCTTTCTTTAAAGCAATTTCAGAAGGAAAAAAGGAATTTATTGCAATAGCAGTAGTAGGAAATAAAAAAGGGGTAAAACCTGGCGAAGGAGACTTTTGTGCACCTTGTGCAGTATGTAGACAAGTTATGGCAGAGTTCTGCGATTTAAAGACTTTTAAAATAATTATTGCTAAAAGCACAGAAGAATATTTAGAACATACATTAGAAGAACTTCTTCCGTTAGCATTCACTGGTAAAAATTTAAAATAGATTATTAATACTATATATAAATTCTGGATAATACAGTTCATTCTTTAGTTAATATGGATTGTATATTAGAATTATCAAATAACTATTTCAATATAAAGCTCTACCCAACGGAGAATATAAGTTTTCTGTTGGGTTTATTTTACTGCTTAATATATGATTATTAAACGATTCTTTGATTATTACATAAGAAATATTTTCTCCAATTGCAGCTAAACTTAAAAATTCAAAATTAAAAATAGAACTGGATAATTTAGCATTAAAATACAGATTACAAGAAATAAGACAAGTTCTAAAATAGTAGAGCCAATTAGTGGAGCTACTATTTTAGAAGTTATGTAACATGGCATATTTAATAAATGGTTCGATATAACTATTATACATTAAGCTTTAAAGGTTATATTAAATCTGTGGTGATTGTAATTATTTTTATTATTATGTAAAAAGTGGTATAATACGAATATAGTCATGCTTATTATGATAAATGGAGGAATATTGTGAATATACCAATAATAAAAATAAAAAATTTAGTGAAAAAATATGATAATAGATTGATTTTTGATGATATAAGTTTAGATATAATGAAAGGCGAAAGTATTGCTTTAACAGGGCATAATGGTATGGGGAAAAGCACATTAATAAAGATTTTGAGCGGTATTACAAGTATAACTTCTGGAGAGGTTATTCGAGACAAAAATCTTAAATTTAATTATATTCCGGAAAATTTTTCACCGCTTAATATAAAAGCAGGTGAATATATTAAGTTAATAGGAGAAATAGAAGGAATATCAAAAGATGATTTTGTGAAGAAAACTAATTACTTATATGAGGAGTTTAACTTAGAAAATATGATAAACACTTCTATGAAAAACTTATCTAAAGGAACTCTGCAGAAGATTTCGGTAGTTCAGGCACTTTTGTCAAAACCAGATATTTTGTTATTAGATGAGCCATTATCTGGACAAGACAGTGATTCACAAAAAACGTTTATTAGAATGGTAAGAGAGCTTATAAAAGATGGCGTTACAGTAATAATGTCATGTCATGAATTATTTTTAATTGATCAATTATCTAGTAGAATATTACAGGTTAAAGATTCTAAAATATTGGAAATTAAAAGTACAGATATTAGTTCTGAGAAATATGCTTCAATGACTTTTTATAGAAAGGAAACAGATAAATCTTTTGTGACTCAAAATATTAAGGGAATCTACGATTATCAGGAAAATGAGAATTATATAGAATTTAAAACAAAATTAAGCGAAAGCAATAGGGTTTTAGCAGAAATGATTAATAATGGTTATACTTTAAAGTATTTTGAAAGGTAAAAGGAATGTAGCTTATGTTAATATCGGTATTAAAATATAATTTTAAAATGTACATAAAATCTCACAAATATATAATGCCTTTTTTTATTTTTATAATATATATGGTAATGGCTTATTCCATAAGACTCCTTGATATTGTAGGCAGCATGGTATCTTCAGCAGCTTTTCTTTTTGCTTTAATGACCTGGATTGGTTTTACTTATTGTAGCAATATAGAATTAATTGCAGAAGAAGTTTTAATATTAAAACTAAAGAGCCATACACGCTACTGGATATCTAAAATTATTTTTATGGGTGTAGTAGGAGTATTCTTTTCTATATTATCTGTTGGACTTCCTATTATTTATAATTTAATTTGTAATGTTTTTAAATATCCCGTTACATTCAGCGATATATTTGTTTCGTTTTTTATTCACACGTTTTTATCAATAATAGGAGCATTAATTGGAATGTTATTACAACCAAGACTAATATCAAATAGAAAGATGGCTATATTAGGTGCAATCTTTATTGTATTAATGAGTATAATTAAAGGACCAGTAATTAATGAGGTTCCATATTCAAAATATGTGATGTGGATTTTTCCTCCTATAAATGAGGTTTCAACAGCATATTTAAATCTTATGCATTTTAATATACCTAATTTAATTATGCCATTAATTATTATGATAATTTATATTTTTATAGAGAGTTTTATATTAATAAAGAGAATGAAAAAAGTGTTGTTTTGATATACTCCATTTTATAATAGACAGTCCTAATACGTTAATAGGTAACAGTAAAAGTCATAAATGCCTTACATTCTATGAAAGCTAATAAAGAAAACTTCAAATGTGATAGTCAAACAGAAAAACTTATAGATAGACTAACACCAAAGGAACGTGAAGTTGTAAAGCATGTTATAGATGGTAAAACCAACAAGGATATTGCGAAGGAATTGTTTGTTACGGAAGGTACTGTTAAGAATTATGTTTCTAAGATATTAGAAAAACTTGAATTAAACAATAGAGCAGAACTGATTGTCACATTGCGCATATAGAAGTTTTTATGTTGAATTTTATAAAAAAACAATTAGCTTAGGATAAGTATCCTTTTTTTGGTATAAGTTTGAAAATAAGAGTCTAGCGGGAGTTTATTTTTTATTAATAATAAAGGGGACTGTCAACTATATAAATCATATATCATATTCGTTTAGCATTTTATTCTAATTTTCTAAAACAGACTCTTCGCAATTTGCTTACTTATAGAATAATAAGCATGAATCATTCTAATGAAAAAATAAAATATGAAGAACAGCATAACATATGTGTTTCCTTAACCAATGTCACTCTATAATCATATAATAATCTATATTTATAAAAATAAGGAGAAGACAAAATGAGGAACGAAGATATCTCAAAAGGTTATTATAATCAGTATGGGCAATATATATATCCGCCTAATAAATTCTGTTATGATTATAAAGCGTGTTGTTGTTGTAATTGTTGTCGAGGAATTCCAGGAACGCCAGGGTTACCGGGCGCGACTGGAGCAACCGGACCAGCGGGAACAACCGGACCAGCGGGAACAACCGGACCAGC
>NZ_KK211336.1:22875-535193 GCF_000621745.1 Clostridium beijerinckii HUN142
ACAACTGGACCAGCAGGAGCAACCGGAGCAACCGGAGCAGCGGGAACAACCGGAGCAGCAGGAGCAACCGGAGCAGCAGGAGCAACCGGACCAGCAGGAACAACCGGACCAGCAGGAACAACCGGACCAGCAGGAACAACCGGACCAGCAGGAGCAACCGGACCAGCAGGAACAACCGGACCAGCAGGAGCAACCGGATCAGCAGGAGCAACCGGACCAGCAGGAGCAACCGGACCAGCGGGAACAACCGGACCAGCAGGAGCAATCGGAGCAACAGGATCAACCGGGCCAACAGGATCAACCGGAGTAACTGGTCCACAAGGATTGGCAGAATATGCGTATATTTATAATTTAGATGCTGAAGTTGTACCATTAGAAGCAGATATTACCTTTAGTAATAATGGCATTATCACGGCTGGCATTATACATGCGCCAGGCACTGCTTTAATTAGCCTTGTTAATGCAGGAAATTACGCAGTATGGTTTAATGCTACAGGTGTGGAGCCAAATCAGTTTACCCTATTCCAAAATGGTGCAGCCGTCCCTGGAAGCACTTATGGATCTGGAGCTGGTACTCAATCTAATCCAGGCATGGTAATTATTACAGCTGCTGCAGGTGATGTGTTAACTATAAGAAACCATACTAGTGCAGCTGCGGTCACATTACAAACGTTAGCAGGTGGAACTCAAACTAATGCTAATGCTTCTATTATTATTCAATTAATAGGTTAATTGAATAATAATTGTAAATATCTATACAGAAAAAATGTTCAAGGTAATATAATTACTTGTTTGCTATTTTAATATTTTATAATATCAAAAGAGTAAAAAATAGCTGATTAAGATACCGCACTATTTAGAAATTAGTATTACGGTATCTTTATGCTTAATACTAATATTGGATAGCACAACTAAAAAGTTCTAATATAGCTACAGTATTCAAAAAGTAAATGAATCTTGTAGTATTTTTTTATCTAAAATATAGTGAATTTTATTGATTGCTAGAATTTTTTCTACACAAGTGCTTAGAATTCATTTGAAATGGGGGGGGGATCAAGTCCAATTCATTACATATAAAATTTTCTATTATTTATGAGATTTATATTTTATGTAGATTTGAGTTGTAGATTAGACCGCAATCTTTTGAAACTAGATAGTATAATATTTACAAAATATGTTACAATTAACTGGGAAGTAAATAGTAATTCATATGAGGTGAAAAATATGCTAATAGAAACAGCGAGAGTGATTATTCGTGATTTTCAACATAAAGATGAAGAAAACTTAATGAAAATCATATGGCAAAAAGATGTAATAAGATTTATGAGGGATTGGTCTGAAAATAGTACTGTTAAAGGAAGGCTTTCAGGTTATATTGATTGGCTTCAGACACAAAAGGATTCAAAGGATATTTATGAAAATAAAAGATATGCTGTTACATTAAAAGAAACAGATGAGCTGATTGGTATGGTTGGAATGGGATTAGAAGATACACTAAATGAAGTGGAAATGGCATACTTTATAGATGAAGATCATGTTGGAAATGGATATGCAACAGAAGCACTAAAAGAATTGTATGAATGGTGCATAAGTGTATCAGATATTTCATATATGATTCTTACTATCGATTGTGAAAATATCGCATCATGTAAAGTAGCAGAAAAAGCGCAGTTTAAATTATTTGAGAAAAGAACTCCAATTGGTCACAAGCAACCTAATATGGAGAGTAATAGTTACTTCTATTATCGCAAATATCGTTAAGTTTCAATCTTAAAAGTTATTTACAGATGTTATCATTATATACAAAGATTTAAATATAGAAGGGTGAGGATAAATGAAGAAAATTGGTTTATATGAAATATCAGTAATTATATTTTTTATACTTCTACCTGTAATTGCGTCTACAGTTAATATTCTAATTAATAGATCTGAAATCAGTCCTTTTAGTTTGATTTTTAAATGGTTTGTTTTCTCCGGAGTTGGATTAAGATTATTTACAGCAGGATTAAAGCAATCAATAAATCCTTCGTTTACAGCAAAAGAAATATTTAAAGTAAACGAAGAGAAAAGTTTTCGTATTGTTAGAGAAGTTGGGTTTGCGAATATAAGTTTAGGCTTGATTGGAATATTATCACTTCCGTTTCTAGAGTTTCGATTAGCAGCAGCTGTAGCAGGTGGACTATATTTTGGACTAGCAGGCTGCTTACATCTTTTTAGTAAAATGAGAAACAAAGATGAGATATTTGCAATGTTTTCTGATTATTTTATATTTGTCATCTTGATGATTCTTATTGTAATTAATTGTTTTAACTTTGAATAGAAATGTGGCTTGATAAAGATAGATTTAAGATAATGAAGTGTTGCTTTGTTACAAGTATATTAGGGGCAAGGGTTGATGCAGAAGCGTTTAAACAAGTCTTTAGTGAAGAAAAATTTAATTTTGGTGTATTGAAATACAATCAAGTATATATACTAAACATATTTTGAGAATTGTATATTTAAGGAGATTCTAATGAATAAACTGAAAATGAAAGTAAAGGTTATATTAATACTATTTCTTATTGTTGTAATGTTTATATCTCTTATAAATCGTTATATATACGGAATTTGGAATGTGTTTGGATATCCAGAAAGATTACGTTATGGCGGATATAGATATGATGGTGGTAAAAATATAACAACATTTACAGATAGTGAAAAACCACAATATGAAATTTCTCGAGATATTGATAAATTTACTGGTAAAAAAGTTTATAGTAAAGAAAAGGATTTTATAGGATGTGGTAAAGTTATATATTTATATTTAGGTGATGACAAATATGTGGCATTCGCATCTGGTGGTGGCGGCTGATTATTTATATAACCTGAAAACTTGACAAAGATCATTTGCAATTATATTATAATTGATCCACAATAATAGAGTGATAAACAAATATTATTATATAAATTTCACATAAATAACAATTATTTTTAGGAGATACAATGAAAATAAGAGAAGAATATACGTGTCCTTTAGAACTAGTACACGATATGATTAAAGGAAAATGGAAATCTATTATATTATGGCGGTTGCGATTAGGTCCTACATCATTGGCTAAGTTAGAAAGAGATATTGATGGAATTAATCAAAAAATGCTGCTAGAGCAATTAAGAGAATTAATTGATTATGGATTTGTAGAAAAGAAATCATTTGATGGGTATCCTCTTCGTGTAGAATATTCTTTAACAATAGATATGGGAATGAAGATTATAGATGCTCTAAAAATTATGCAATCTATTGGAATTGATTACTTAAAAGAACATGGAATGGAAAAGACATTGATTGAAAAAAGGGTTATTCCAGAGTAATACCCACAAAAAAGTTAGTAATTTACGTTATAGATGCTCTTTGCTATAATTTGCCTATAAATAATAGTGTTGGAGGTAATGTATATGATAGTAACAAGTGAGGGGATTATAAATGGAATTATTCAAGATAAATATGGCAGTCGTGGAGAACATTTTAATGAGAATGGAATTCCTACTTTTTCTCTTCCATTAAAAATTGAAAGTGCTCCAGTAAATGCTGTTTCATTTGCAATAGTATTAGAAGATAAAGACGCTTATCCAGTAACAGGAGGTTTTGTGTGGATACATTGGCTTGCGGCAAATATTATACGCAATGAATTGAAAGATAATGAGAGTCAGACAGCAGAGGATTTTGTACAAGGTACAAATAGCTGGACTAGCTTACAAGGTAATCAGCAATCAAAAGAACTTTCTTGTTATTATGGTGGGATGACACCACCAGATAAAGCACATGTTTATGAGCTTCATGTCTTTGCTTTAGATAAACTGCTAAATCTAAAAAAAGGATTTTTATTAAATGAGTTATATCATGAAATGGATGGACATATTTTGGAGCAATATACTCTAAAGGGAATTTATAAAAATTAGTAAAGATAAAAAATATAAATAATATTGTTTTGATAAAGTGAATATTTCATTTATACAGATTTCAAATGAAGATAAGCTTATGGTAGAAAATTGATAAGAATATTTTTAGTTGTTAAGCTAGTGTTCAGAAAACTAGTTTATAATAAATATTGTAAAAAAGTTTTCATTAGTATACCTTAATTAATTGTGCAGCCACTAGTTGGCTGTATTTTTTTGTCGTAATTTTTGTTACGAAAAAATAAAAGTAATTATATAAATTTACGAATATAGCCATATAGATAATTTGAAATAAAATTTATGGGGTGGTTTATATGGAAATAAAATTAAATGAGATTGAAATGTTAACAATATTACAGGCATTAGAAGTTCTACATGATCAAGCTACAGAATATAAAGACCTTATATATGAGGATAATAAAGATTTTCTAGTGGATATAAATAAAACTAGAATGGTACATAATAAGTTATTAGTTCAAGCTAAAAATGAAGGGATAATTAAGAAAAAAGTCAGCTTGATTTAAAAGAAGAGATGAAGGCAGATTATACAGAGGTGTTTAATCTGCCTTTCATTATATTAATTAAAATAAAAGTATTTTAGGCTAAATAATTTCTATTTATAGTGAGATATATCTCCGTATAATAGTATTTTGGACACTTCATTTTCTATGTGTATTTTTGAAAGGCTAGCCGATTCTATGTCTGGATTTTCACAAATATCACATATATTTTGATTCATGAAATGTGACATAATAACTTTTAAGGTAATTCTATGTGTAACGATAATAATACTTTTGCCTTGATTTAAATTAATAATTTCTTCAATTGATGGGATAACCCTAGCTTTCAATTCCTCATAAGATTCTCCTTTATCAGTTGGAACATATATAGAAGGATTATTCCAAAAATTTTCCCAAGTTTCAGGATATCTATTAATAATATCTGTCTGATTCATGCCCTCCCATTTTCCCATATGGATTTCTTTCAATTCTTTTCTTGTATTTATAGGAATGTTTCGGTTATGTTGGATGATTTTAGCCGTATCGTAAGCTCGTTTGCTTTCACTAGAGTATATTAAATCAACTTTTTCATTCATAAGTCTATCACGCAATTTTTGAGCTTGAGATATGCCAACTTCTGTTAAAGGGGAGTCTTTATGACCTTGCATTCGTTCTTCTAGATTCCATTTTGTTTGTCCATGTCTAATTAAATATAAAACAGTTTGTCCCATAGTTCACTCCTAAATATTTTATTATAAAAAATGCCGGCAATAATTTATAAAGAGAGTATATCAAAACAAAATCTATATGTATAATATATGTTATTATTATATTCATAAATAAAATATATGAATGGAGAGAATATGAATTTACATGGATTAAGACTGTTTTATATAGTAGCTAAAGCAGGAAGTGTAACAGTTGCATCAGAGCAATTAAAAATTAGTCAACCAGCAATTACATCACAAATTAAAAAGTTTGAAAGAGAAAATGGTATTACACTATTCTTACCACAGGGCAGAGGCATTTGCTTAAGTGAAATAGGTGAACAGTTGGTAAAAGAAGCAGATGTAGTTTTTAAAATAGAAAATAGAATGGAAGCATTAATAGATAATTATAAAAAAGGTAAAAATGGTACATTAAAAATAGCAGGAAATTATCTTTCAACAAATTTTCTAATACCAATTTGGGCGTCTAAATTAAAAAAAGAGAATAAAGATATAAATGTTGAGATTAATACATTAAATACTGAAGAAGCCATTGATCATCTTATCTCATATAAAGTAGATGTTGCAGTTTTAGGGAGTGGAGCAATGAAATATACAGACAGAATTGATACCATTAAAATAATGGATGATGATTTATGGTTTGTAGCTTCACCAAATCACAAATATGCAAACAAAAAGGTTAGTATAAATGATATTATGTTAGAACCATTTATAATGAGGGAAAAAGGAAGTTATGCTAGGGTACTTTTGGAATCACTTTGCCACATTAGTAGTATTAAAGTTCCTGACATAGCTCTTGAATTTAATGGGCTACATGAAACTCTTATGGCATCTACGTCTGGATATGGTGTGAGCTTTTGTTCATCAATCGCAGCTAAGGAATTCATTGATATGGGGAAATTGACCAGAATTTATGTGGATAATGTTAATCTAAAAAATGAAATTATTATTTGTACACGTAAGAATGAAAAGATATCTAATTTAACTGAGAAGTTTATTTCTGCTATAAATAATTAGATACTTAGTTTTCATTTTATTTTTGACAATCAGAGAAAAGCAGTAGATAAAAAAACTACTGCTATATATTATATTTAAACTAACTGCAGAAAGTAGTGGAAGGTACCATGATCAGATTGCGAATTAAATATGAGAAATATTCTCTATATTATATACTATATAAAATTACGAGAAAATAGTTACTTAAGATAGCAATAAAAATAAAAAGATTCATTGTAATATTATATAAGGTAATTATTATATTGTCAGGAATATTTGAATAAGCGGTGATAATGTCATTATAATAATTATTCTGTGACGACTAAATAGAGATATATTCATTAGTTATGCTATAATAAATGTATAAGAGTAGTTGAGTGAATAATGATTTATAGTAGACGAAAGGAATGATAAGAATGATAAAAGTAGAGATGTGTCAGAGTTGTGGGTTACCGTTTAATGAAGAACATGCGCATTTTATAGCAAAAGAGCAAGATGGAAGTAAAAGTATTTATTGTACAAATTGCTATAAAGACGGAAAATTTATTGATCCCAATATGTCTATGAAAGAAATGGTTGAGCTAATTGTACCAGTTTTGGGAAAAGTAATAGGGGAAGAAGAAGCAAGAAAAGAAATGACAACATTATTACCAACTCTTAAACGTTGGAGATAATAATGATTTAAGTTAAACTTAGTAAACAATATGTATATAGTTATGAATTACTATAAAACAAAGGGTAATTTAAAAAATTGTATTATTCAAGAAATTGAATTTATGATTTTTTATGTATAATACTGAAAAGACTAATTTGAAATATTAGAATATAAAATGATTTTAAATAAAAATAAAGGTTGATTAGGGAGAGATGTATGATCTATCTTTATTTTTTTGCACAAAAATAGAGATAGCCAAAAATATCAGGTGAATGATAATGAATAAAAGCTATCTCTTATTTATTTAATATGAAGTTATGTCTTAATTATTGACACAGTTTACGAAAGATATACAATAAAATAAACAAACAATATATGTTATAATTGATTTTATATGGAAGAAGGATTTTATAATGTATAATTGTGCCTTATGCTCTATTATTGGTCAAGCTGAGTTTTTAAATGAGGCTAAAACAGACTTAAACATTCTTTTAGGTTTGTGTGTTGGACATGACTCTTTATCTATAAAATATTCAGAAGCGCCAATAACTGTTTTCGCAGTAAAGGATAGGTTTTTAGCACATAATCCATTAGGTGCAATATATCAGGCTGAGTCTTATTATAAGGATAGATTATTTCTGCAAAATAAATAATAATACATTAATTAAGATTATGATATGTAATTAAAGTCAAAATAGTTATTTCATAGCTTTCTTAAAAAATGTAGTATATGTTCTAAAAATATCCTTTATAAATTTTAAATACTTATCTTTGCAAATGTTATATTTTATATGTA
Source organism: Clostridium beijerinckii HUN142 (assembly GCF_000621745.1). Taxonomy (GTDB): domain Bacteria; phylum Bacillota; class Clostridia; order Clostridiales; family Clostridiaceae; genus Clostridium; species Clostridium beijerinckii_A. The sequence continues at coordinate 30,484 of NZ_KK211336.1, forward strand.
GTGATTTTATAAGCTATGAATTTTATTAATTAGAACTTATATAATAATTAAAAAATAATGTATGCCATATAGAGGTGAATAATGAAAACAGTAGTAATATATAAGTCTAAAACAGGTTTTACAAGAAAATATGCTGAGTGGGTTGCAGAAGAATTATCAGCAGATATTTTTAATGCATCAAAGGTCAATATTAATACATTAAATAAGTATGATACCATAATTTATGGTGGAAGTTTGTATGCAGTAGGTATTATTGGGATAGGATTAATTAAAAAGAACATTAACAAACTTAAAGATAAGAGGTTAGTAGTGTTTGCAACAGGAGCATCGCCTTCAAGAGATAATGTTATAAATGAAGTAATAAATAAAAACTTTACGGTAGATGAACAAAAATATATTAAATTCTTTTATCTAAGGGGTGGATTTAATTATAATAAACTTAATTTTTTTGATAAATTTCTTATGACATTACTGAAATTGAAAATAAAAAATAAGAAGAAGGAAGATTTATCAGCAGATGAAAAAGGAATGCTTGCTATTTATGATAAGCCAGTAGATTTTACAGATAAGAAAGATATATCAAAAATAATAACTTATGTTAGTTCGTAAAGGTAAATAATTATGAATAACTGTAGATTTATAATACAAATAAAAGCATTAAATTTAGGAGATTAGTATGGATGTAATAAGAGCAATAGAGCAACGTAGAAGTATAAGAAAGTTTAAAGATAAAATGGTACCAAAGGAAATAATAGAAAAAATCTTAGAATTAGCAACCAAAGCACCTTCAGGGAAAAACCGCCAGCCATGGAGGTTTGTTGTTTTGCAAAACAGTACAAAAGATGAGATGGTAAGAATTATGGAAGATTCACTAAATCAGAATAAAAAAGAGAATAAATCTACTGGTAGCTTGGAGTCAAGTATAAATTCAATTAATGAAGCATCGACAGTAGTCTTAGTATTTAATGTCTTTTCTAATTTTGAAGAAGATTATAATCACAATAGATTACTTACCGATACTCAATCAATTGGTGCTACGATACAAACACTACTTTTAGCAGCGCAGGATTTCGAACTAGGAACTCTTTGGATTTGCGACATATTTTATTGTGACAAAGAAATAAGTTCATGGTTAAATTCTAAAGATGAACTTGTAGCAGCAGTAGCGATCGGCTATCCAAATCAGTCACCATATCCAAGGCCACGAAAGTCATTAGAAGAGGTTGTAATATGGAAAAAAAGATAAGCAATATTAATAAAAGAAAATGTGGAGTAGGAACATCAGCATTGATAATTTCTATATTCTCTATAATGTTTTCATTTACCTTTTTAGGGGAGAAGAGTATTGGTGAAAATATACTGGCGACTATCGGAATAAGATTTCCAGTTATGGTTATTTCAATGATTTTATTTATTATTTCAGCTTTTATAGGTCATAAATACATAGAAAATTATGGAGCAAAGGTTGGAAGAAACATATCTGTATTTTTTATAATTCTAATGTTAGTTTTAACTATAAAAAGTTTATGATCTACTTAAGTTATGAGTTTATACAAATAAATACTAGATTGTAAGACTAAATTGTTAAAGAGATCTGATTTGGATTATTTTTACGTATGCCTAGGGGGAGATAAAATATGACAGAAAAAGAGATGTGGGAGATATATACAAAAAATAATAATGTAAATGGTAAGACTTATGATACTTGGTGTTTTGGTGGAGATGCTTCGATTGCAAATAAACTCTCAAAACTCGTTGCAAATGGTATTAAAACAGCAACTGCATCAGCGTATCAGTTATATGAAATTGAAAACAGTCCTCTGCCAGCAGTGGGTGGTTTAAACATTATATTAGACACTGATAATAATGCTGTTTGTGTAAGTAAAACTACTAAAGTTTATACTTGTTTATTTAATGAAGTGTCAGAAAATCATGCACGTAAGGAGGGAGAAGGAGATTTGTCCTTGGCATATTGGAGAAAGGCACATAAAGATTTCTTCTCAAAAGAATTGAAAGAGTATGATCTTGATTTTGATGAAAATATGGTTGTTGTTTGTGAAGAATTTGAATTAGTATGGAAATAGATATGTTTAAAAGATTGTAATTTAGAGGAGGATATCATAAAAAGTTTAGAATTAAAAACTGAAGAAGAAATAGATAGTTGGTATAACTTTAATAAAAATGGATTTTATTCTGAATAATAGACCAATGAAAATATATAAAATAATGATAAACCCGTAGGCGATTTAGTTGTTGCTTACGGGTCAGTTTTGTCAAAGATTTAGTAAATACTTTATAAAAATTATTTTACAATTACAGCTGTTGGAAGCTTCATTTCTCTAGGTTTAAGGGAGTCGGCATCTGTATCAGCATGTAAATCTAACATACTTACTGGATGATTAAGAACTTCATTATTACAATATAGCGTTTCAGCACCAGCTCCAGCTAAGCTTATTGCATTTACTGAACCTAACTTGTACATAATATCTTGTAATTCTTCCGCTGTTGCACCTCTATGCTTACCGTCTATGGCATCTATTACCAGCATAATTATAGCACCATCTTTTCTTTGACCAATTGCTGATCTAGGTAGAATGCTCTTTTTTTCATCTTCTGGAAGTTGAATCTTTTTCTCATTTATTACAAGTGATGGTCCAAAGCTTAATGATTCTTGTGCACCAAGATCATTTAGATCATTTACTGAATATTTTCCAACAATTAATTTTCCATCTTTAGTTATAGCAAATAAATCTGTTTTTTCATCAACGCTTATATTACTATCAATTTTTTTCCCATTTTGATGATCTTCTTTTATGGGATTGCAGATTAATTTACCATTTGACATTACAATTCCAGTTGGAGTTCCACCAGTTCTTTTTTGTTTAATTTCTTCATCCGATGAAACATCAGCAAAGGCACCACCATTAATTGCTGCAACGGCGTTGTTATTTTTAGCGATTTCACTTACTGTTTCTCCTTCAGTCATAAGCTTAGAAGTATATCCAATTTTTACTCTGGTTGGATCTTTTATTATAAGATAATAACCTTTGTAATTACTAGTTTCAAGCTGATATTCTTCAATTGAATTTATATCAGAGAAAGCATCAGCATTTTCTTGAGTTTCTTTAATAATATTTGAATTAACTTTTGTTGATACTGCACCTAAAGAGCAAATGGCAATTCCTATAGCTAGAGTGCCAAAGAATATTCCTCGCTTAGTCTTTTTATTTAACATACTATCAAACCTTCTTTTTAATATTTCTTTATTTCCAAGTTCAGTTGCTAATTTTGTGTAATTAAGATTAGCTTGGCCTTGTTTTAAGGAGTTTAGAAGTGTTAAAGCATAAACCTTTCTCTCGTTAAAATCACATTCATGAAGAACTTTTTCATCACAAGATAGCTCGCACTCAATATTTATATATTTATTCAGCACGTAAACTAGGGGATTAAACCAATAAATTGAGGAGACAGCCATAACTAAAAATTTATATATTAAATCCTTCTTCTTAAAATGCATAAGTTCATGCTTTAAAATCCATCTAATTTCTATTTCATCATAGCTTTTATTTGGTAATATTATAAAAGAGTTAAAAATACCAATCCCAAATGGTACAGAAGTATAATCAGAAACTTTTAATTGTATAATTTTCTTTATTTCAAATTCAGTTAATAATTCATAATATATGTTATTTATTTTTTCATCTTTCACTTGGACAGATAGATCTACTAAATTTCTTTTTAATTTTACATATGAAAAAATCCTATATGTAATAATTATCACAGTGGTAATTATCCATAAATAACTTAAAACTTCAAATATATTAATATTGAAATCTTTGACATTTTCAATAACCTGATTAGAATTTAGTGAACTGACAAGTGAGCTTGAGGTAACACTTGTTTCTGTCATACTATCTGGATTGGTGTTTAAAGTATTTAATGAAGAAAGTTTGTTAATAACAATATTCGAGTTAAGATATATGGGAATCTCAAAAGGAAATATCATCCTAATTATTACTATAAGCCAAATGTAGTAATTAAAGCCTTTAGTATATTCTTTAAATGAGGTTTTCTTTAAAAGTAAAATAATGCAGATTCCAATGCTGCTAATTAAAGTTGTCCTCAATATATTGCTAAATAAAGCAACTACCATATAATCACCTCACTTCTTTAACTATTCCTTTTGGTTTTTAATCCACTTTTCTAAATCATCAAAATCATCATTAGTTAATTCATTGTTATCATGCAATGCAGTGATTAAACTTTTTAATGAATTTTCGTGAATATTAGTGAAGAAATATCTTGTTTCAAATTCTAAATAGTCTTTCTTACTTATTTTTGCAGTGTAATAAGTATATAACTTGATTTTTTCTGCACTTAGGAATTCTTTTTGAACTAATTTAGATAGTAGGGTTAACGTTGTTGTCCTCTTCCATCCAGCTTTTTCGCTTAATTCATTAATAACCTCCTTTGATGACATAGGCTCATTATGTGCCCAGATAACTTTCATTACATTTAATTCAGATTGCGGAATTTTAGAAATACTCAAATTTATACATCTCCTTCTGATTTTAATCAGTCTATAACTATAGACTGATTAAAATTAGATTAGCATATCTATGAATATGTGTCAATATTTTACTTAATATAATATTTCACATAAATTTCACAGAGAATGTTTATTATTTAGTTGTATTTTAAAATTTAAACAGAAATGTATTTTTGTAAATAATTTTACTTTAATTCTATGGAGATGTGAATATGAGAAAAAATAAAATTATAGAGCTAATTAGTTTAGTATTTATGTTTTCTATAATATTGACAGGCTGCACTTTGGGTGGATCAAAAGATATTAAAACAGGAGTTGGATCTGATACGGAACTACAATCATATACATCCAGTTTACCTTTTGAAATGCCTGAAGTTAAAACACCGCAGTTTGCAAATAAAGATTTTAATATTGCTGATTATGGTGCAAAGTCAGATGGTTTAACCTTAAATACTGAAGCATTTGCTATTGAATAGCATTATTCATTGACTTACAACAAATTTTTATATATAATTTATTTAAAAAATAAATAAGAGCTTATACTTTCATCACCGGATGATTGTATTATAAGGCATACAAAAGCTAGCCGTAAGTACGGTGTGTTTTCACACTATAAGGTTAGCTTTTGGATGCCTTTTGTTTTGAAGGAGGTCACAAAATGATAATTAAAGAGTATAACTACTTGCCAGAAGAAGCTAAAAAAATAAGAGTAAAAGTGTTTGTAAAAGAGCAGGGTTTTGTTGAAGAGTTTGATGAAATTGATGGAATTGCTAAGCACATGGTTATGTATGAAGGAGAACAACCAATCTCAACTTGTAGAATCTATTTTAATGGTAAGAAACAGTCATTTATCATAGGGAGAGTTGCTGTTTTAAAGGAATGGCGAGGGAAAAATATTGGAGCCAAAATGCTTAATGCTGCAGAAGATATTATTACTCGAGAAGGCGGAAAGAGCGTAATGTTGTCAGGACAGGCACGAGTTGCAGAATTTTATGAAAAACAAGGGTATGAAAAGCAGGGAGAAGCTTATTTAGAAGAAGATTGTCTACATATATTGATGAAAAAGAATTTAGATTAATATAGGTAAATGAAATAATTACAGTAAATGGTGGAATAAACAAAAAGTAAGACGATTATATGATTCATACTAGAAGGTTATTTAGGAATGTAATCCTGCAATAATATACTATATGCTATTTAGGTTTAGATGTATAATTCATGAGAATACTTTGAAAGGGGCTTGATTCATGAATATTACATCTTTTCTTATTTACTGTATTATTGTTACAGTTACGCCTGGACCTACGAATATTGTAATATTGTCTACGGTAAATAATTGGGGGACAAAGAAAGCAATGGAGTATACATATGGAGCAACTATTGCGTTTGGTTTATTACTTATTATTTCAGCTATTTTAAATACTGCACTTATGTCGGTTTTGCCAAAAATTCTATGCATCATGCAGATAATCGGAAGTCTTTATATTCTATATCTTGCTTATCAAATATGCAAGATGGATACATCAAAATCAACTGCAAAAGAAACGGCAACTTTTTTATCGGGTTTTCTTATGCAGTTTGTGAATCCAAAGGTCGTATTATTTACAATGACAGTAATTCCGAGTTTTGTTATGCCATACTATACTGAACTATCTACTTTGATGGTATTTGTTGCATATATAACAATTATTGGATTTGGTGCATTTATTACATGGGTACTTTTTGGTACAATCTTTAAGACATTTTTGCAGAAGCATCAAAAAATTGTTAATATAATTATGGCATTATTTTTAGTTTATTCTGCAATAATAGTATCTGGTGTAGGGGAGCTGATTAAGGGGTGATTTGTATGGATAGATTTATATATAAAAAATCAGCAGGTATTATCGCGTTATCAGCAAGTTTTGCTGACTTTAAATATAAGAAACACTCTCATAAGGAATATGCAATAGGGGTAACGTTGCGGGGCATTCAGCAGTATAACTTAGATGGCAGCCTGCAATTATCTTATCAAAATGGTGTTATGCTTTTTAATCCTGAACAGCCACATGACGGAATGGCACATGATGAGACAGGTCTTGATTATATTATGTTATATATTGAGCCAAAATTATTTTTAGAGAGTATTGAAAAAAAGGATATAGTTCGTTTTTCTTCTCCTATTATTTATAATTACAGACTTGAACAACAAATATTAAATCTTTCTAATGCAATATTAAGAGGAAAAGATGAAGCATTGTGTAGTGAATTTTTTTTATCACTTGCAGATAGTTTTACGCAAACCGATCTTTGTATAAGTTACAAGAAAGAAAATGCTTTAATCAAAAAATCAAAGGATATGATTTATTATAACTTAGAGAATGTATTAAGGCTTGATGATATTTGTAGAGAGCTTAATATGTCAAAATTTCAGTTTATTAGATTATTTAAAGCTAATACTGGAATTTCACCGTACCAATATTTTCTTAACTGTAAAGTAGAAATGGCAAAAAAGTTAATAGAGAAAAATAGAGATGTTTATTCAGCGGTAGCAGAGTGTGGTTTTGTTGATTTAACACATTTAAATAAGCATTTTAAAAGCATATATGGAATAACAGCATTTGAATATTTATCGTACTTATAAATTAAGGTGATTTTTTAAAATGACTTTTGTTAAACATAAAAATGCCCCAGTAAAGGGGCATATATGTATGTGATAATTAGTATTTGCGAGGGGATTTATATCATGCCCTAATATATCTTAAATAATGCATAATTTAAATATCACATATTCAGAATTAAATAGATCAAAAATGGATTCCTGATTTGATTATGAAGACATTTTAGTTTGTGAATATTTCGTAAAATTATTCATGAAAAAATAATAAAAGCCCCTCAAATAAGGGGCTCAAAAGTGAATGGATTAAAACAAAAAGCAACTATGAATGGAGAGTAACCAAGAGAACAAAAAAATAACACTCAAGAGGTTTCCTTTAATTATATGAAGGATAAGTTTAAATAATTCTATCAAATGAAATATTTATTTGTGCAAATATTTATCTCTATATTCAGAAGGAGAACAATTCATATACTTTTTGAATACTTTTCCAAAGTAACTTATGCCATTAAAACCTACATCAAGAGAAATATTAGAAATGGAATCCTTATTTTTCAGAAGTAGTTCTGCTGCTTTTGAAACTCTATATTCCATTAAATATTCAAAAGGAGTCACTTTCAAAATTCTTTTAAAACTTCGGCAGCATTCACTTTTACTGATATTTGCTGTTCTTGCAATACTATCTAAATCAATATTATCTGAATAATACTTTTGGATATATTGCATTGCCAGTTTCACACGTTCATCATCATTTGATGTTGCAGTAGGTAAAGAGGTTTTTATTTCTTCCTTCATTTCTTTAATTAAGTTAAGCCAAACAATGCTTAAGTAAGTCTTCATTTCTAATTCATATGCATAGGATTTTTCATGTGATAATATAAAAACTTGTTCCAGATGCGCTAATATTTTTTCTTGCCAAGGAACTTCAGGTTTTAAAGAGATGAATTTTAAGTTACTGTTTTCAATAATTGGAGCTAAGTACTTTTTTTCGATAAGTGACTCCTCACTGCCTCCAATTAAAGTTGAATCAAAATCAATAGAAAACATCATACAATTGCTATTGTCATAAGGCTTAATTTGATGAAGTACATTTGAATTTATCATAATTCCTTCACCTGGAGATAAGATTATTTCTTCATCTTCGATAAAAACAACTACTTTATCATAAAGTGAATATGAAAATTGTACTTCCTTATGCCAATGCCATCTTATATATCCATCTTCAAACAGATCGAATTTATCAGTATAAATTGCTAGTGGAAAATCATGAGACCCATGTTTTACTGTCTCCTGCAAATTATCATTTACTTCTATTCTTGTTGCTTGCATTCTTATCATCTCGCTAATATAGTTTTAATTTTTGACAATATATTAATTGTTTAATGCCAGAAATAATAATAAAATTATTACATATTAGTTAGAGTAAATCAATATAATTGCAATAAGCTATAGGTATTGCAAATTATTGCATAAAGATTTATTTGCAATAATTATAAAAAGGAGGAAGTATAGTGAACTTTCAGCCACGGATAAAAGGAATAATTCTCGTAATTATAGGAGCCATGTTGTGGGGAATATCAGGTACTGCTGCTCAATACTTATTTCAGAAAAAAGGATTTAGTCCAGAGTGGCTTGTTGTAATACGTTTATTAGCATCAGGGATAATTTTATTATTATATGTTGTTATGAAAGGTGAACAAAATATATGGAAAGTATGGAGAAGTAAAAATGATGCTTTGAGTCTTATATTTTTTAGTATTTTAGGTATGCTAGGTGTACAGTATACATATTTTGCAGCCATTAAATATGGGAATGCAGCAACAGCAACAATACTTCAATATTCATCACCAGTAATAATTACTTGTTATTTAGCCATTCGTAATAAAAGAATTCCTGATCTTAAAGAAATTATTGCTATTGGACTAGCAATGCTGGGTACATTTTTTATAATTACAAAGGGGAATGTTCATAGTATATCTATTTCGAGGTTAGCATTATTTTGGGGAATTGCATCAGCATTTGCAGCAGCTTTTTATACTGTACAACCTCGTTCACTTCTTAGAAAATGGGGATCAATACTAATAGTTGGATGGGGTATGTTAATAGGAGGAATAGCATTTAGCTTTATTAAGCAACCATGGAATTGTACAGGCGTTTGGTCTACTAATTCAATATTAGCTATTATATTTGTAGTATTATTTGGAACGTTAATTGCTTTTACTTGCTTCTTAGAAAGTTTAAATTATATAAAGCCGACAGAGTCAAGCATATTATCATCAGCTGAACCTTTATCGGCTGCTATATTATCTGTATTATGGTTACATGAGGAGCTTGGAATAGCTCAATGGCTAGGAACAGCGTGTATTATAATTACAATTATAATTTTGTCACGCATAAAAAAGTAAAAAGTTATTTTAATAGAATATGAAGTATGTTTCAATATATCATCATATTAATACTAAATGCTTAAGCAGCTTAATAGATAGCTGGATGATAATAAGTCATCCAGAGTTGCAAAGTCAAAATATGAAGTTGAATTTATGATGATAGAGATACAACAGTTAAGAAAATGATAAAGTGATCAGATTTACGGATATATATAAAATGTATATAGCCTAAATTATTATAAGGGGTAGAAGTTATACTTATATGAAAGGAAACTACAACTTGTCATAAAACTGACATATTCATCCTGTATTATAAATTTATAAGATAGTTAATCATTATTTACCCCTTATTAAATAAATGATAACCAGTATTTAGAATGATCTATTACACCCTAGTAGATCATTCTTTTTGTTTTCCGCCTTCATTGACTATGTAATTATAATAGTGAGCTATAGCCATGTCCACTATTGTACTTACATAGGTATTTAAATCAGGATGTCTGCTCTTTAATTCATTAACTTTTCTAACAGTAGAAGATCTAAGCATATAAGTTCGTTTAGTATCTAGGGATTCGCCGTCAATAGGTGGAGCCATACCATTTGCTACTGAAATTTTTCTGTTATCTGTAAGAATATTATCATTAGATGCGTTAATGTCTTGTGTAGATGCTGCTTCATTATCAAATGAGATGCTTAGAGCAGTATTATTTAATTCCATAGGAGCTTTATTATTATTATTATTATTATTATTATTATTATTATTATTGCTGTTATTGGGCATAGTAATAATTTCTGCATTCCCATCATCGTCAAATGAAAAAGATGAAATACACTTGCCAGATATAACTGGTTCAGATGTAAAGCCAATTATTTCTTCATTCTCATCGGGAGCAAAATCATTTTTGGGTAGTTCATTTTGTTTTCTTTTATTCATAAGTGTTCTCCTTTACTAAATTTTATAATAAATTCTTTGCACATTTTTTCTATAAATGCTTATAGAAAAGAAGTGTATGCTTTTAAATATAAAAGATCAAATGATAGGATTCTGTTAATCAAATGCAAAATTTGAGTTCTTACTTTTTGTAGGATAACTTTTTTTGAAGAGCTCGTTAGAATTTTCATTTATCTCACTTAGGATATATGCAAAAATAGAGAATATTCTAATATTCTTTACCATATTTATTCTGAAGAATAGATATTCTTTAGAATATGCTTGAAAAATGCGGGTTGAGGAGAGGTTAGTATTTAAATGAACAACTTTTAGTAGAGTATATATGATTAAAATTTTTACTATATGGTTGGATTTGTGATTTTATAAGACATAGAATAAAAAAGAGGAAGGTTAATAAATAATTGAGAGGCAATTCTGTACTTGACCTTCTTAATATTAAGCATCATAGAAATATAAGCTATCCTATAATTTTTTTTATGACTAGATCTAAAAATTATATTAAAACATAATCTTTATTTTAAAGTAAAATTTAATTATTATCGCAGTTAAGTTTTAATATTATACTTTTTATTGAGCAGTTGGCTTACTATCATTTTAATTTAAACTTATTATTAAAGGCTATTATACTTAAAACAATAGAAATTTAAATGTATTAGGGATTTATATTAAATTACAGTAGAAATAAAAGCCAAAGTGAGTAGTAGTGGTAAGTGAGAGATGTCTAAATAACGTGAAGTGACGGTGAAAAGAACAATATTCAGCGCTTTATTTGAAGAAAACTAAATTTTTATGTTGACAACCTATGATATGTAACATATAATAAACAAGCGGATTAGATTGCGGGTATCGTATATCGGTAATACTCTAGCCTTCCAAGCTAGAAAGGTGGGTTCGATTCCCACTACCCGCTCCAAAAAATTAAATAGTTTGCAACATAAGAAATAATATGCGTTTTTAGCTCAGCTGGATAGAGCAACGCCCTTCTAAGGCGTGGGCCAGGGGTTCGAATCCCTTAAAACGCACCATAATGGTGAACGTAGTTCAGTTGGTAGAGCGCCAGTTTGTGGCACTGGTTGTCGTGGGTTCGAGTCCCATCGTTCACCCCATGTAACGATATTAGCAAGCTGAAAGGCAATTGATTTAATTCAATTATTTATTGAGCATGCTATTATAATTACTATTTTGGTTCACTAGCTCAGTCGGTAGAGCACATGACTTTTAATCATGGTGTCCCGGGTTCGATTCCCGGGTGAGCCACCAAATTATTTAGCCTAAAGTTGAGAAGGTATAGTTAGATATACTTTCACGCTTTAGGCTTTTTTTTATTCTCTAGGAAATTATATCTTTGGATAATCTGTGGATAACTTATAAGAAAGGCTGATTTAGAAGGTTGGCTTTTAAAAGAGAATAAAAAAGAAAATATATTCGCCTGCCAGATTTTTCTCACATGCGTTCGAAAAGGCAGATGCGTAAAAAAATCTCCGGCTCCACAGTCGCCTGCGATTTTGTTCTTCTCTAGGAATTTATATTCAGGTTAAATCTGCGGACATTGTGCCCAGTGAGGGTATAAGTTATAGAAAAGACTAATTACGGAAGTTATGGTTTATAAAGAGAATGAAAAGTTTAAGAAAAGTGACAAATTTTATTCTGAAAAGCAATTTAACAGTGGTTAAAGGGATGTTATTTTTAATATGCATATTAATATAGAATGTTTTCTTAATTTGTCAAAAAGCTATGTGAAATTTATAGGAATAAATATAATATTAATTATATTTATGTAAAATGTTTACAAGCAATTTAGATTGCTGTATAATTTTGTTAAGGGAAAATTTGTAAGAGATGGAGTGGTTAACATGAATATATCAAGTAAAATACTTAAGAAATTAAGAAATAGTAGAAATATGACATCAGAGGAATTGGCTATAGATATTAACAAAAAATTCAATACTGATATTAGTGGAAAAAATATTGATAGATGGGAAAATGATAAATTAGAATTGAAATATGAAAATTTGAAACTTATGGCATCATATTATAACGTTACTACAGATTTTTTATTAGGTTTTGACCTAGATGAATTTTCACATATCATAGACTTAAGGAATGATTTAGAAATTACTCAAGTGATGAAAGAATTAGAAGAGAAATATAAGACGTTAGTTAAAAAACAAATAGTATTATAATCAGATAAATGAAAAGGTATTCAAAAACTATCGTGAGACAATTATTAAAATTTAATATCATCACCTAACATATCCCTCATGTTTAACTATTACTTAACATGAGGGCATTTTTGTATGTGCAAAATAAAATTAAACAAATCATATTGGCATGGAGAGATTTCTTTTCTTTTAGCGGACAAGGAGATTTCTGGTTATACTATTAATCTCATATATTCTAATTTTAATTGAGAACTCAGTCTGTTAGAATTTTAAATGTAAATCTATTATTGCATCATATATAATAAAAATAACAGCTCTAAGGTAAATGTTAACCTTAGAGCTGTTAGATTTTAATAATATGCTGGGATGTTATTAAATATTTTTCTTAAAATAGTTTTTTTCTTTAAAATGGCTGTAGAGTAGCACATATCTTTAAAAGAGGCATATTCCTTAACAGTATGATTTTTATAAAATACAAAATTTATAAGTTCAATTTCTTCTTCGCTTAAATTTTTAAGAGCTAACTTTAAATCCTCATAATCACAGATTTCACATAATGAAGCCTCAATAGATATTTCTTGTGAAGGAATATCTTCTTCAAAGTTATCATGAAAACTTAAAGCATCATTACTATCAGTAGAACTTCTAAAATTAATTTTCCTGATTAAATCATTTATATTATTCTTTATTGCATTAGTAGCATAGGCTACGAACCTATGCTTTTCCAAATTGTACATGTAAACAGATTTAAAAAGGGATTTATAACATTCTTGCTGAATGTCGTAAATGCTGTATCCATCAACAAAAGTTTTTTTAGAAATATTGCAGATTAAAGGCCTAAATTCATTGGTTAATTTTTCTTTTGCGGCTTCATCATTATTTTTACATTTTCTCACTAGGTTTTCAATATAATCAAAGTCCATATGAACCTCCTTCCTCACTTAATGGTTATAAATTAAACTAATTAACTTATATATGTTGTGTTTATTGTTAAGTTAATTTCTACATGTAGATATACGGCCGAGAATATACATTTTACATAAAAATAGAAAATAAATTATATTAATTTATTGCAGATTAGGTTGAAGTAAGATTTTTATTAGAAATAGCAGTCTTTTATGTGTGATTTATTCATCTAAATACAATAATGCGTTTATGGGGAGTTTTGTAATACGATTAATTACGTGGATGACTAAGAAATGTTAGTAAGATAAGTTTTTCTTATATTTTGCAAGAATAAATAGTAGTGAGAATTGGTTGATTAATAGATAAGAATGGGAACAATAAGAGATTTAATGTGCTTAGAAGTATTTACATATATGATGTAGAAAAATGTGCTTGGATACAATATGAAATTTATCATAAAAAGAACTGTGGTAAAAAATAAATACAAAAATTATTTGGAAATGGGATTTTTGAATAAATTAAATTTGAGAAGTGTAAGAAAATAGTGGAAAATATTTATAAGAAATCTAGGCAAAAGGATAAAAAATGCGGCATAATAATAGTAATGGGCTATTTACTATATAGATATAGCCTATTACTATATTTTTTAGAAAAATGTAAAAACAGTATTATTGAAATGGACATTATGTCTGTAATGGGAAGTTGACCTGATTTTATTAAATGGAATTTAAAGAGTTTTAGAATAATGAATGGTGAACAATATCATAAGTAAGTGATAAGTTATTGGTGTTAGAAAATTTAAAAAGAAAATGGGAAGCTTTTGCTAAGTCTTTTTGAGCATTTAAAAGCAATCCCGTTTTTTACAAAAAAGTAAGATGTAAGCAAATTGTATACACTAATATAAAATATATTGATTTAGCAAAGGACAATGATTTTATATGGAGTGGTTTGGGCAGGTATGCTCTTAGTTGTAGGCCCATAGACAACAATTAGGTTTCTATTCCCTGGATATCTATTAAAGGCCTGATCGTTTGTTAGAATTATCTCAGTAGATTCGGCTATGTTGAGCTTTAAATTTCCATCGCTACTTATAAGCAGATAGTCAAAATAATCTACAGTAACATTTTGATTTTCTGTGTTTTTTGCCATAACAATTGCAGGATATTGCGGAGGATAAATAAGAAGAGCAGGTGCGTTTGCGTCAAAAAATCCAGTTACTTCGTCTCCAGCTACTACCATTTCATGATCCACAAAATAAGTTCCTGGAGATATCACAAAATTTACTGGTCCCCTTTCGATGCTTTCGAGTGACATTAATTTATAGCAGCCTGCTGATTCATCATCTTGGGTTGGATAAAAATCTTCAATCATTGTAATGGTACCACTAATGGCCGCAAAACTTTGTATTGTATTTCTCCAATTTGCATTGAAAGAGGGGTGAGCTGCTTGATTCATGTAGTAAGGACAACAAGGAAATTGTTTATTATACATTTATTGGATTCTCCTTTATTTTGATGTAGTTATAAGTCTCATTATAATAGTATATTAGCTACGTTGAGAAGTGTTACTTAGTGTCAAGTAGATATATACACAAAGAGTAAACTTAGTCTGTTAATTTTAAAAGATATTTATCAAAAGCTTTTTAATCTAAGTATTACTTTTGCAAAGAGACTAAAATAGTCATTTAATTAATCACAATAGCATTGATAAAAGAACGAGCTGGCTTCTTTTTTATTACTACTGAAACCAACCTATGAATAGGAAATGTTTTTGGTATTTTAAAATATATATTATGTATGGAGTATATCATCAAATAAGCTTTGAAAGTAGTAAACCTATGTAGAGGTATATAAGCTAATAGATTATAGAAAATGAGGTGTTAATCGATGATAAGTAATGAAGATACGAGAATTAGTAAATTTATAAGCCTTATACTCAGGCATAAACCAGAAGAAATTGGATTAACTTTAGATGAATACGGATATATTAGTACTTCTGATTTAATTAAGGGATTAAATAAAAAAGGATATAAGGTAACAATTTCAGATATTGAAAGAATTGTTGCAGAAGATGGTAAGCAAAGATATTCATTTAATAATGATAAAACTAGAATTAAAGCGAACCAAGGTCATTCGATAAAAGTTGATCTTAAATTGCAAGCTGTTAAGCCACCTAAAGTATTATATCATGGAACTGCAAGCAGGTTTATAGATAGCATATGCAAAGAAGGTATTAAAAAACAGAATAGACAATACGTTCACTTATCAGCTGATATAGAAACAGCAACAAAAGTAGGTAAAAGACATGGAGAATTAGTTATATTTAAAATTAACAGTGAGCAGATGAATAAAGATGGATATAAATTCTTCTTGTCTGAAAACAAAGTGTGGTTAACTGATCATGTTCCAGTAAAATATTTTGAAGTTTTTAGAACTAATTAGAGCCAATAATATAAAGGTGAATCGGTATATTTTGAAAATTATAATCCCCAGAAGGGGATTTTTTAGATTAACAAAATATTTTATTAATTTAGAATAGAGGACTGTAGTAGATTTGTCATTATGCAAATCTTGCTACAGTCCTTCTTCATTGTTCTGTTATTTCTTTCATATAATTTATTCCAACGATAGTATCATTCTTTGAATTTGGGGTGAAACCAGAATTATGAGATTCGTCATAATCGTATGCTAGACCTAATACAAAATTACCTTGATTAGAGGAGTAAACTATATGAGTTTTTCCAGTGGAATTATCATATTTATTTCTTATTTCTTTTATATCATTAGGCAACACGCTTCTAGCAAGTCTTATTGCATCTTCATAAGTTACTTTTGTTGGATTTACTTCACATGCATAGGTATAATCAGTTAATATATCTTGGTATTTTTTATTATCTACATTAGGTATTCCAGCTTCACTACCAACAAAGCTATTTTCAGTTTCATAGTAAGTAAGAGAAGAATTAGATTCATCATAATTTAATTTAGATTTATCAACTTCTTTATATCTTTTATCTCTTTCAGTGTTATCTCTTTCTTCGTTTTCTTCAAAAATTGCCTGATCTCTTGGAGAGTTCCCACGAGTTTCAAAATTATCGTTTTTATCTGTATCTTTACTTGATTCTTCAGTCTTATTTTCAACTGTAGTTTGGTTTTTATCAGCATTTTCATTTTTACCTATTGAGTTGCAGCCAATAGCTGTAAAAGATACTATAACTAATGCTGTTAGTGCTATGTAATTAAGTTTTTTCAATATATGTCCTCCTTTTATAGCTTTAAAAAATAGTAATAAGAGATTCAAATATTAATAGTCAAGCATTTAACATGATATTAAAGCTTTATCATGTTAAGCTTTAAAGTAAAAATTTGTATAACAAAATGTTAACATATAATAATAATTGAAACAAGGATAGAAATGGGGGGATGGAGATAGGTTTTAGTATTTCAAAAGATGAGTCATTAGATTTATAAATGAGACACATTGATGAAAGGAAAGTTTTTAAGAAGCAGTTACATATTTATACTGTATATATTTTAAAAGTATACATTGGAATAATACTTTTACTTAGAGGTTCTTTATATATTTGAGTCAGATTAATTTTAGAAGAGAGCAAAGAAAAATTTCAAGGCGATTTTTTGTATTAAATGAGAGGTGAAAAATTATATATATATCAAAGTTATGTGAGTACTACTAAGGTTTTAGCACCTTCAATAAGAACACATACAAAAGCAGCTTCGACACTAGCTATTACGATAGCAGCAGCAATTGCAATAAATGTTAAAACTCCTAAACTAATAAGTACTATTTAATTCTATCAATTGGAATATTTGACAAAGAAAGAAAGTAAGATAAAATTATATATGAGTTCCCAAAATTTATTAATCAAAGTTAAACCTTTAAAGCAGAAGTATAAAGTGGAATAACTTTAATGATTAGAAAGTTTATTAAGTGGAACTTATATATTATAAGAACTTAGGGGGAATAATAATGGTAAAATTAAAAAAATTAATAGCAGGATCACTAATAGCAGTTTCAGTATTGGCAATAACTCCGATAGGCGCAAGTGCAGTATGGAAGAATGATAGCACTGGATGGTGGTATACAGAAGGTGATTCGTATTCTACAGGTTGGAAAAAAATAGAGGGAAAATGGTATTATTTTTATGCTAGTGGTTATATGGCTAAAAGCACTGTTATTGATGGATATATTTTAAGCAATAATGGAGATTGGACAGGCCTAGAGACTAAATCCGATAAGATTTCAGTTTCATATCCTTCAAATTGGACTAAAATGACTTTAAAGGGAGATGATATTTACTACCTAGATAATCAAGGAACTAATGTGAATTTGGTTATAGATGGTATGGAGGGATACTCAGAAGAGGTTTATTTTAATTCGGCAGAAACTTATATAAAAAATCGATCAGATATAAATAATTTACAAATTAAAGAGCGTCAATTTAATAATAATAAGGCGTTAACGCTAAATTATTTTCATAATCTTAAAGGAATTGATGTACAAGTAGAACAAGTAATAATTTGCAATAGTAACAAAGCATATTTATTTACACTTATGCAACGTGGAAAAATATCAGATGAAAATATGGCATCCTTTGAAAGTATGTTAAATACAATAAAATTTGCATATTAGCATTTTAAATTAGGAACTAATCTTTAGTAAGGTGAGATACTTTTAGTTATCTTACCTTACTAAAGATAATGCATATAATTAATGATGGAAGATCAAGTTAGAGTAAACACGAAAATAATTCCAAAGATTTAAATTCATATTTTACATTGATAAATCTATATTTAGAATTTCAATAATCCAACTGCTCCATTAGAGATAAAATGTGGAAAATCAATTGTAACATACAGTATTTTTCTAGAGAAATATACTGTATGTTAAAAATCAAATTATATAAAAATATATAAGCATTCGTATAGAAAAGGAGAAAAAATGAGTAATACAAATGAGCAAAGAGTATATGAAATATTAGATTTGTTAGGTATTAAGTATACTAAATATGAACATAATGCAATATATACAGTTGAAGAAGCTAAAAATTTAGATATCGATATTCCAGGAGGTCATTGCAAAAATCTTTTTATTAGGAATGGAAAAGGCGATGTCCATTATTTAGTTGTTTTAGATGAAGATAAAAGAGTTGATTTAAAGGCTTTAGCTAAGCAAATTTGCAGCACTCATCTATCTTTTGCATCAGAAGAACGATTATTTAAATATTTAAAACTCACACCAGGATCTGTTACTCCTTTTGGATTAATAAACGATTCTAATAATGAGGTTATAGTATTAATAGATAAAGAGTTAGCTAATAAAGATATTGTGAATTTTCACCCTAATGTAAATACAGCGACCATAGGAGTTTCGTATGAAGATTTTGAGAAATTTATTGTGTGGCATAAAAACGAGTTTAAATATATAGATGTGTAGTCTAAATGGAGGAAAACTTTATGGAGATATTAGGTAGCTTAGGACTAAGTATAGTATTTCTTATTTTGGGTGTAATATTAAAATTGTGGCCGCCGAAGGAGATAAATAGCTTTTATGGATACAGAACTCCTTTTTCCAAGAAAAACAATGATGTGTGGAAAGAAGCAAATAGATATAGTGGAACAATGATGATATTAGGCGCAGTTATATCAATATTTTTTTCGATTATAATAACTTCTTTATACGGGGAGGATCCAAGCAGATCAAATATAACATGTGTTATGGGATCTTTAATAATTGTTTTAATATCAATATTTTATACAGAGATCCATTTAAGAAAAGTATTTGATAAAGACGGTAAACGTAAATGAGAGTAATAATTATACTTTTTACGTAGTTTTGTAGAAAATTATGTCATATTATGCTAAAATATCCCTATGCGAATAATACAACTAATGATAATTGTTAGTAGCAATGGGGGTGTCATAAATGAAAGAAGAAAAGTTTAATAAAGATGAGGAAAGTCAAATTTTTTTAGTTATAGAAAATGGTCTTATTGTCGATGTAAGTAAACGGTTTACAGAATTAACGGAACATAGTTATGAGGAATTATTAAATAATAGTATAATTAATGTATTTAAAAAATTAAGGGTTGGTCCAAACATTAATACTAGCGATATTGATGAGAAGATCAACTATTTTTTGTTCACGAAATCTTTAGGAGTTAAATTTGTTAATATAAAAGTAATATGCGAGAAAGAAAAAGAGATATACATTTTTAGTGAAAAAATGAACTCTAATATTGAAATTAAACATTCATTTCTAAATGAATTAATTTTAGATAATTATTATGGAGTAGGAGTATATAGTCTTCCAGATATGACGCTTCTTAAAACTAATAAGAAGTATGTAAGTTTTATGGATGAGCCTTTTAATAAAATAGAAAATTGTATAGGAAAACATATATCTGAGTTTGTGACAGGCTTTAAGGGAAGTGCATATGAAAGGCTTTGGAATAACTTACTTAGAACAAAGCGCGCATGCAACATAGATGAATATCAATATGACGGTTTTAGCAGGGGAATTACTTATTGGAGAATATCATTAATACCTATTTTTGAAGATGGGGAAATAAAATATTGCGTTGTAATGCTTACAGAAATAACTGAACAGGTAGTGCATAGAAAAAAAATTGAAGAGCAGGCAGAAATAATCAAACAGCAGAATTATAAGTTAAAACGACAGGCAGATATGTTGAACTTATCAAGAGAAGCTATTTTCGCTTGGGAATTAAATGGAAGCATTACTTATTGGAATAAAGGTGCAGAGTTTATGTATGGCTATACCAGCGATGAAGCTATTGGCTGCATTAGTCATGATTTGTTAAAAACTGTTCATTCAGTAGATATAAACACTATTAAGGAGAGTATGCTAGAGGACGGCGTATGGAGCGGTGAAATAGAGCATACTAAAAAAGATGGAACAAAACTTATTATTGAAACAAGTCATCAAATTTTTGTTGATGAATATGGCCGGCTAGTAGTACTTGAAACTAATCGTGATATAACTGAAAGGAAAAAGCTAGAAGAAGAAATTAAACATCAGAAAGCAGAATTGGATGAGATTATACAAAGTATAGACGATGCTTTGGTTATTTATGATAGTAATAAAAATTGTTATTTAACTAATAAATCTTCTGAAGAATATTTTAAGGGTACTGATCTTAGGAAAATAAGTAATCCTAATCATTTTAAGTTTTATGATTTAAATGGAGATGAGATTCCTAAAGAAAAAATGACTATTTCAAAAGTATTTAGGGGGGAAGTAGTTATAAATGACAGAATGACTCTAAAAAATGCTACTACAACAAAACATATTAGTTTAAATGGAAGACCTATTTATGATAGTAATGGAAATATAAAATTTGCAGTTCTTTGCAGTCGTGATATTACACATGATATTGAAGCTCAGATGTTAATAGAACAGCAAAATAAAAAGCTTGAAGCAATTATTAGCAGTGCATCTGATGGAATGTTTTTGTTTAATCCAGATAACAGTGTGACTTTATTAAATAAAGAATCGGAAAAATTTATATATGATATTAATGAATATAAAAGAGTTGGCGATACGTGCAAAGATACTAAATATTATGATAAAGATGGAAATCCGCTTGAAGTAAATGATCTACCAGGTATTAAGTTAATGACTGGTGAGAGTATTAAAAACTTCATTGTTACAGCTAAAAGACCAGATAAAACTATTCATTATAGTATAAGTGCTTGTCCTATATATGATGATAGAAAAAATTTAATTACAAAATTGGTTTCTGCTCATGATATCACGGAGCGTTTCAATAATGAAAGAAAAATATTAGAGCAAAAAGAGCAGTTACAAGCCATTCTTGATAATATGCAAGATTCAATTTATGTTTTTAATAAAGATTGTGAAATTTTTTTGAAAAATAAGATGGCACAAAAAAGAATGAGCTACATTTGGGATTATAATAATCCCAATGATACAAACAAAAAGTTTTTAAATTTAGATGGATCTGAGATTATGGCAGAAGACATACCACATTGTAGGATTATACGTGGAGAATACGTTAAAGAATACTTTATGAAGATAAAATTAGAAGAGCGTGAACAATATGTTTCTGTGAATGGAGCTCCTGTTTTTGACAAAGAAGGAAACTTTGCTTATGGAATTATTAATAGTAGAGATATAACGGATTTTATGGAAAATCAGAAAGCTTTAGAAGAAATTCAGATCAAGCTTTTGGAAGCTGAACGAGAAAAAAATGATACTCTTGAAAAAGCATTAGAAATGAAAGATGAATTTTTATCACTTATATCTCATGAGTTTAGAACACCTCTTAATGTTATAAATTCAGCGATTCAAGCAATAGACTATTTTTGTAGTGAAGAATTATCGGACAAGCTTCAAAAGTATTTAGGGATGATAAAGATAAATTCTTTTAGGCAGCTAAGGCTAGTAAATAATATTTTGGATATTACCAGAGCCAATGCAGGAAGAATAAAAGTTAATAAAACTAACATAGATATAGTATTTATGACTAAGGCTATTGCTGATTCAGTATATACTTATGCTAATCAAAAGGGCATCGAGATAGTATTTTCATCATCCGTCAAACAAAAGATTGTTGGGATAGATGATGAAAAGTATGAAAGAATACTGCTCAATCTTTTATCAAATGCCATTAAATTTACTCCTGAAGGAAAATCAATTAGTGTAAAAATAGTTTCAAGAAGAGATGGAGTTTTTATTGAAGTTAAAGATAAAGGTATAGGCATACCTCAGGATAAAGCCGATATAATTTTTGAAAGGTTTGGTCAGGTTGATAGTTCATTATCAAGGCAGGCAGAAGGAACTGGAATAGGCTTATCTTTAGTGAAGAAATTTGTTGAAGCAATTGGCGGAACTATATCTCTTAAAAGTAAGGTTGGAAGAGGAAGCGCTTTCTCAATATATTTTCCTAGTCAAAGTATAGTTAAAGAGAAAGGCGAAAGAGAAGTTGTAGAGTTTTCAGGAAATCGTCTTATACAAACTATACATGTGGAATTTTCGGATATCTATTTATAGAAAATTAACTTAGATTTTTGGTAAATCCTCGCTTTTTAAATACAATTGGTGAAAAGATTAAATCATTAAAAATCACTTATCCAGCCATATAGAATATGATTTTATATTTTTATGAATAATTCAGGATCATATATTTTATTTGAATTTTTATAAATTCTATGCTATAATTTTGAAAGAGTTATAGAATGTTTTTTCGGTTGGACAAGTTAAAGCTTGATTCCAAGAAATTTGTTTCCAGGGTGGGAAACTCTTATTTGAGTTTTCCACTTTTTTTATTACTATACTCCGCTAAAGTGTTAAATTAAATTGATAAACTTAAATCAGTATCATGTATAGAATTCTTAGTGATGATAAAACTCATATAGGGACAAAGCAGCAATTAAGTTCAATTGAGAGTGAAAGGGTAGTGTTAAAATTGTTTTATGTATTAATAGCATTATTGGTAATAACATTTGTATTACCAATAGCTTCAAAGAAAGTCGAAAATAATCTTGAAATATTTTTATTTGCAGTGGGAGTATTAGCATGTATTGCGTCAGGAGCTATAAATAAAGAATTATTTTTAGGAATTATTCAAAATAAATTTATGTATACAATAGCTGTTGCAGTACTAATTGGTGGATTTCTATTTAAGGCTTTATCAACGCATATAAAAGGAGCGCTTACATATATTCTTAAATATGTACCATTAAAATTTTTTATATTTTTGTTAATAGTTATTATTGGTTTTTTATCAAGCGTAATAACTGCTATTATAGCAGCTCTGCTTTTAGTAGAAATAGTTAGCATACTTCCAATAAGCAGAAAAGATAAAATTAATATTGATGTAGTTGCGTGTTTTTCAATTGGGATCGGAGCTGTATTAACACCTATAGGTGAACCTTTGTCTACGATGGTAGTTTCAAAGCTTAATGTGAGTTTTTGGTATTTGCTGGATAAGTATGGGGTTTATATAATACCCGCCATATTTATTCTTGGAATTATTGGTACATTCTACGGGATTCAAGAAAAGACAGAAGTAGACAATACAGAAGAAATTATAATAGAAGAAACTAATAAAGAAATATTTATAAGAGCATTTAAAATTATTTTATTTATTATAGCACTAGAATTACTTGGAGAAGGCTTTAAAACATTAATTGATACTTATGTAATAAATCTTCATACAGATTACTTATATTGGTTTAATATGTCGTCAGCGGTTCTTGATAACGCAACATTGGCAGCTGCTGAAATAAGTGTGAAAATGTCTGAAGTGCAAGTTAAAGCTGTGCTAATGGGATTACTTATTAGTGGGGGAATGATGATTCCAGGGAATATTCCTAATATCATTTCTGCAGGTAAATTAAAAATTAACAGCAAAGAATGGATGAAGCTAGGAATCCCGCTCGGGATGACTATCATGATAATTTACTATGTTATTCTATTTAAAATGTAACATTTTTTTCAAAAATATTTAAAATCTATCAATAATGCTGATAATCGGAACTTAAAGCTAAAAAATGGTATTAATTTGCCATAATTTGAAAAAATCGGACTGTAAATAATTTCCCGGATATATTATAGTAGAATTATAATATATTAAGGGGGAATGTTTGTAATGAGAGCAACAGGAATGGTAAGAAAAGTCGATGAACTTGGAAGAGTTGTAATCCCAAAGGAAACTAGACAATTACTTTCAATTAATCAGAAGGATTCTTTAGAAATTTTTGAAGAAGAAAAGAAAATAATATTAAAAAAATACTCTCCTGGCTGTATTTTTTGCGGCAATATAAAAAATGTTACTACATTTAAAGAAGTAGCGATCTGTGAAGAATGTATAAAAGAATTAAAAACTATAAATAGATAAGAAGATTAAATTTTATTTTATGTAGTATTAACAATATTTATTTTATGGAGCATTAACAATAAATGTTAATAAATTACTAATTATGTAATTCTATGTAATTAAGGCTTAGATTTTTAGTATCAAATAAAAATCTAAGCCTTAATTTTTATATTATCCATTGACCACCAATTATTATGATTAACAAAAAATATAAAAATGACAAAATGATGAGTACATACAATTTGATTATATAAGTAAGCTGATTAGTAATTGTATTTATTAATTGTCTTATATTTAAGTGATAAAAGTGATAAAATTGAAGTATGATAACCGTATTTTTTAATGAGTAACATTGCTAATTATGGGTATTATATAATTATGGTATTTTAGTAAATCTAAGCTAAAGTATTAAGATAAAAGGAAGGGAAGTGAGTATTTAGGCTAAGGAATTTATAAATTCTTATAGTGATATGCCTAAAGAAATGATATGAGTTTATTTTTTAATAAAAGATCAATATTAATAATTGTTATGACCTTGTTTATAACAATAATGGCAGGATGCTCAAGCTCAAGTAAGCCTTCAGGTGACGCAGCAAATGATAGTAAAAGCAGCAACGAAACTAGTAGTGAAGACAAAAATTCAAAGTCCGATGCTCCTTCAGAAAATAGTAATGTTGGAACATCAAACACTGAAAACAACTCACAAAAAGCGCTTCTTGATAATATTAAGAAATTATCTGAAGAGGGGAAGATTATTAACTGTGATTTTCCTGTAAAAACTTCAACTCTACAGGATGTAGAAAAAAAGTGGGGAAAAGCAGATAAATCAGATTGGGTAGGAGAAGCAAAAGGAAATTATGCCGCTTATTCAAACAAGAATGTTGTTTTTGGTACTAATAAAGGTGATCAAGTTTTTGAAGCTAGATCATTTGACAGTCAGCTAAAACAAATTACACTTTCAGAGGTTAAAGACTTTTTTGGGCAGCCTCAATATGATGTTACATCAAATGGGGAAAAGATTATAGGCTATAAATCTGGCAGCGAGTTTAAAATTTTGCTTGTTTTTAAGGACTCTGAAAATAAGGATCCTAAATTGGACCACTACTCAGTGTTATATCCTAATGGGACTAAAAATAATATGTCTGGTGACAAGGGAAGAGAATGGTAGTTTAGTAATAAGGAGCTGCTTTAGAATATTTATTTTAAAGCAGCTCCTTATTATGTAATAAAAATATATAAATTAGTAGACATCGCTCCTAAAAACTCTAAGGCAAATATCGTAATATTTCTGTCTACCGCTAAGTCCATTGAATCCACCATTAACTGCCTTTGTTATGGTTTCAACAGATGATCTACTATCGCAAAGAGAATTCATCTTGTTAGTGTACCACCAAAAACCTGCGCTCATCCATGGATAATTAGCTGCTACGTAGTTAACTCCATCCATAATATTTTTATCACGCATATAATTTGAAAAGCTTTGATAGTTACTTCGACCAGTTATCTGTATATAGCCAGCACCCTTGAATTTTGGGCCATCTCCAGGATATATGTTCCCTAAATCTTCACGTCCTTCGTATTTATAACCAGGATCCACTTCTTTAGTGTAAAGTCCACATTCAGATTCATAACTACATTGGCTTATAAAATGCCTTAGTCTTGGAAATGTTATTATAGCAAATGTTTTTAAGCAACTATTTAGCTCATTAATTTGATTAATAGATACACTTCTCCATCCTACCTCAGTAAGCTGATTTATCGAAACAATTTGATCAGACGTTGAAGAAGGTTGTGGACTCGGCGTTTTACTAACCAAAGCAGCTAGCGTACTAGAGCCAACCATTCCATCAGCCACAAGACCGTTTTCTCTCTGAAATTTTACTACTATATTATAGGTGTTGATACCAGCAATACCATCAACAGTTAAGTAATAACCTTTGTTAGTAAGTTGCTGCTGAATTAATTGAATATCGGTTTTTAAAATATTCCAAGTAGTATCATCAACCACACCATCAGCAGATAATCCCTTTGAGTTTTGGTATTTCATTACTGCGTTATAGGTGGTTGTTGAAAATTCACCATTAACTATATCAAAATAGCAACATTTGATTTTTAAGGCATACTGCAGATAAGTGACGTAAGAACCAGTAGAACCTTTTGCCAATAACATAATCATATCTCCTTTAAAATTGTTAAAATAAATTAGCATAAAAATTAAAAATACACTAACTTATATAATGTTACTAATAAATATATTATCGATTTAGAGTTCTTATACAAAAATTTTAAGAGCTAACTTATGCTAAAGGTTGAATATTTTTTAGGTGAAATTCCAACTGCATTTTTGAATGTTTTTAGGAAATTAGTATAATCATTAAAACCACATTTCTCACAAACGTCATTAACATTTGTACCATTAGCTAACAGTGACTTAGCTATGGTTATTCTTCGTGCTGAAATATATTTATTTATAGTAGTTCCAGTAGCCGATTTAAATATTCTGCATATATAAGATGGACTTAAATAAAAATGATTTGCTAAGTAATCGATGGTAATAGGTTCAGTAATATTTTCATTTATATATGTTATAATTTCCTGTACCTGTTGATTATATTTATAAGAGTGATCTTCAATAGGTAAATTATTGTTGGCAATATAAATTCCATTTAATAAAGTAATTAGTTCTAAAAAAGACGCATGTTCAATTATGTCGGAACCATATCCATTAGTCGCTATTATTTTATTAATAAAATAAAGAAAATGCTGTTGTTGTTCTTTATTTAAAGAGATTTTATGATTAGACTTTTCGCTGCGATGAGTAAAACAATAGCTTAAATCCGTTTTGTCGGTTGATATAGATTTAAGAAATTCTGGATGAATTGAAATAACAATTCGTTCATGAGCTCTATCAACTTTGGAAACGTGATGACTCTCATATTGATTAATTACAAATAGATCCCCAGGGCTAATATCATATAGCTTATTATGAATGAGTATTTGCTTCCCGCCAGATATAGAGTAATATATTTCATAACAATCATGTATATGTACGTCCATTGTCTTTTCTTCCTTGTATAAGCGTGCAATAGAGAAGTAGCGCTGTTCTAAGCAGTTCTTTATAGAAGCTTTACAAGAATTTTCTTCTTTCATAAATAGACATTCTCCTTTCATTTTTATTATACGTTTACTTCGAAAAATATTTCTACATAATACTTAATGCATTTATTATAAATCTACAGTTCAAGATTTGCAATATTTTCGAAAGGATATAACAAGAAATTGATTATATGTAGTGATATACTATAAATATAAAATGTAACACATAGAGGAGGATTTAATTATGGGAATTATGGACGGATTTTCACTAAAAGGAAAGATTGCATTAGTAACAGGTGCTACTTATGGGATAGGATTTAGTATTGCAAAGTCTTATGCAGAAGCAGGAGCTACTATTGTATTTAACGATATTAATCAAGAATTAGTAGATAAGGGATTGGCAGCTTACGCAGAATTGGGAATAAAAGCTCATGGTTATGTTTGTGATGTAACTGATGAGGATAAAGTAAATGAGTTAGTTGAAAAAATTGAAAAAGAAGTAGGAATAATTGATATTCTTGTAAATAATGCAGGTATAATCAGACGTGTTCCAATGCTTGAAATGAAAGCTGAAGATTTCCGTAAGGTTATTGATGTAGATTTAAATGCACCATTTATTGTGTCTAAAGCAGTAATACCAGGAATGATTAAAAAAGGTCATGGAAAGATAATAAACATTTGTTCAATGATGAGTGAGTTAGGTAGAGAAACAGTTTCAGCATATGCAGCAGCAAAAGGTGGATTAAAGATGTTAACAAAGAACATTGCCTCTGAATATGGTGAATACAATATTCAATGTAATGGTATAGGACCTGGATATATAGCTACACCACAAACAGCACCACTTAGAGAAGTTCAACCAGATGGTTCAAAACACCCATTTGATCAATTTATAATTGCAAAAACACCAGCAGCACGTTGGGGAACAGCAGAAGATTTAGCAGGACCAGCTGTATTCTTAGCATCTGATGCATCTGATTTCGTTAATGGTCACATTTTATATGTAGATGGTGGTATCTTAGCTTATATAGGAAAACAACCTCAATAGGAAAGGAACGATAGTATGAAAATAGCATTAATAAATGAAAACAGCCAAGCAGCAAAAAATTCAATCATTTGTGAATCACTTAAAAAAGTTGTAGAGCCAAAAGGTCATGAAGTATTTAACTATGGAATGTATGGCATAGAAGGTGAAGCACAATTAACTTATGTTCAAAATGGTATCTTAGCTGCAATATTATTAAATTCAGGAGCAGCAGATTACGTAATTACAGGATGCGGAACAGGAGAAGGTGCAATGCTTGCATGTAACTCGTTCCCAGGCGTTTTATGTGGTCATGTAGTAGATCCATCTGATGCATATATGTTTGCACAAATAAATGATGGAAATGCAATTTCTCTTCCATTTGCAAAAGGATTTGGATGGGGAGCTGAATTAAATTTAGAATACATCTTTGAAAAATTATTTGAAGGTGAAAGTGGTCAAGGATATCCAAAGGATAGAGTAGTACCAGAACAAAGAAATAAAAAGATATTAGATGAAGTTAAAAAAGTAACACATACAGACATGTTAACAATATTAAAAAATATAGATCAAGATTTATTAAAAGGTGCTGTAAGTGGAGCTAAATTTAAAGAATATTTCTTTGATAATTGTAAATGTGATAAGATCAAAGAATATATAAAAAATCTATTAGCTTAGTAGATAATAAGTACATTTCTACAATCTATATGTGAGTAATATATTAAAATAAGGAGTATGTTTTGCAAAATGTTCGCTATTTTAAGAATGTAAACAAAACATGCTCGTTGTTTTGCTAATTGAAATAATATTACAGCGCTATAATTAAATAAAATTTATCTATAAGGCAAGAGAGGATATTTAAAAATGTTTTGTTTTAATAAAGATGTTGAATTTGAAATTTTAGATGAAAATACTAAGAGAAAGGTATTAGTGCATGATGAGAAAATGATGGCTGTAGAAGTACATTTTAAAAGAGCTACTAATAATGTAGAGACTCATTCTCATATACATGATCAGTTATCATATGTGCTAAAAGGTTCTTTTAAATTTATAGTGGGTGATAAAAGTGAAATTGTTAGAGAAGGGGATACAATCTTCATGCCATCAAATATTCCCCATGGATGCATCGTGCTAGAAGATAATTCTATTGTTTATGATGTATTCACACCAGAAAGAAAAGATTTTTTAAAGAAATAATTAAAATAAGTATTTAAAATTTTGCTACAATAACAATAATATAATTTGAATTCTTTAACTTAAATTAAAAAACTCTAGCAATTAACACTAGAGTTTTTTTGAATAAAAGGGAGTATAAATAAAAGTATAATAGGAATAGCTATGTCTTATCTATTATAATATCGCAACAGTTATTTTGTTCCATAAATTTAAAATTATTAGGTGTAATATATAGAACACAGAATAAAGAAATTAGATATGTAATAAAAATTGGGTTGTATATTGGTGATTGTTAGTATATTTAGATTTCCTATAAATTTAGATGTTTTTAATAAGCTGGAGAGTTAAGTATAGATAAACAATTTAAAATCAGATTTATATTTTTCAATAAATATCAGGCTAGAAAGAGGAACATTTTTTCATCACAAGAGTCATAATATAAAGTAGGTATTTGAAAATTTAAATGGAATTGAGTTATATATTTAAATATCAAGTATTAAATTAAAATTAAGATTTGGTATAAGTGGTTGAATATTTCCATTTATTAATACATAATTAGCGTATAAACTAATTGTTTCGACTTTTCAGGGGGAATTTTTATATGAATAAATTTTTGATTAATAACAATCTTCTAAAACAATTAGATATTACTATGTTTGTAACAGCTATTTTTATCACGATCTTTGGAATTATGAACATTTATAGTGTGACCTATACAAAGTTTGGATTCTACTATGCTGAACTACAAATATTGTGGTTAATTATTGGACTAGCAATTGTATATTTTATTTTAGTATTTGATTATAACACTATAGGTGGTTATGCAAAGCTAATTTACTGGGCAGGAGTAGGACTTTTATTATTTAATGATATAACAAGCAAAGCAGTAAAAGGCGCATCATCATGGATAAGAATCGGAAACAGAGCTATAGAACCAGGTGAATTTGTGAAGTTTGGATTAATATTAATACTCGCAAAAAAGTTAGATGATTTAGATGGCGATATTAACAATCCGAAAAATTTTCTTATCTTATCTTTCTATGCATTAATTCCAATGTTTCTAATTGTAATTCAGCCTAATTTAGGAATGACTCTCATTTGTTTTTTTATTACTTTAGGAGTATATTTCATTTCTGGATTAAACTTAAAGGTTTTGCTCTCCGGATTTTTAGCCGTTGTTCCATTAAGTATTATTATATGGTGTAGTAATATGTTAAAACCGTATCAAAGACAGAGAATATTAGTGTTCTTGGATCCAGAATCTTACCAGCAAAATGCTGGTTTTCAATTAATGCAATCTATAACAGGTATTGGTGCAGGTGGATTAATTGGTTCTGGATTTTTAAAAGGAGTTCGCGCATCTGGTGGTTTCATTCCTGAGGTTCATACAGATTTTATATTTTCAGTAGTTGGAGAAGAGTGGGGATTTTTAGGCTCTCTTTTTCTTATAGTTTTATATAGTATTTTAATATATAGAATGATTAAGCTTGCAAAAAAATCTAAGGATATTATTGGACGTCTTATTTGTGTTGGAACGGCATCTGGTTTTTTATTTTCTATTTTCCAAAACATTGGTATGACGATTGGTCTTATGCCAGTTGCAGGAATTACACTTCCGTTTATGAGTTATGGGGGAAGCTCTATACTTGTAAATTTTATGTCATTGGGAATTGTATTAAATGTTGGAATGAGAAAAAACAGACTTAACTTTTAGAATTACGATTAGTAAACTTAAACTACACCTTGTTGGACAAGTATTATGTAATTTCAAGCAAATAGACTTAAGAAGAGAATTAGGATAAATACTTATATAAATTAACAATAAAATAAAATAGAAGAAGATATACTATTTTAAAGTATATCTTCTTCTGTTTATATATAAAGATTTATAAAGTAATAAAAATGCCAATGTATCGTATTTCGTAAAGATTTATGCGGCATTATATAATTATGAAAAAAGTGGTGATACAAATAAAATTATTGATAGAATTATAATAAATATAACAGTAGCCCAAGAAACAATATTTTGAGTCTTGTTATTAACATATTTACCCATTATGCGTTTATCATTAATCAAAATTATCATAAATGTTAATATTATAGGAGATAGCAAACCAGCAATTTGCTGTGATGCAAGTATAATTTGAATAAGTGATATTCCTGGGAGTAGTATAAATAATGCTCCCAATACAATTATTCCTGTATATATTCCAAAGAAAGCTGGAGCGTCTTTATAATCATTATCTACACCACTTTCCCAGCCAAAAGCCTCACATATGGCATAAGATGTAGAAAGTGGAATAACTGCTGTAGCAAGAACTGAAGCACCAAAAAGTCCAGCGCCAAAAAGTGTAAAAGCAGCTTCACCAGCAAGCGGCTTTAAAGAAATTGCAGCTTCTTCTGCACTGGTTATAGTTATTCCAGCTTTATAAAGTGTTACGGCTGTACATACAATTATGAAAAATGCTACTGCATTACCCCAAAAAGCTCCTAAATATACATCAAGTTTTTCATATTTATAATCTGATATACTAATTTTTTTATCTACTATGGACGATTGGAGGTAAAACTGCATATAAGGAGTAATTGTTGTACCAATCATTCCTATAAAGGTAAGAAGAAAACCTGTATTTAATTCAAGGGTAGGAGTTACCATTGATTTCATTACGTGTCCCCAATCTGGTTTAGTCAAAATTGCAGATACAATATAAGTAAAAAACACAAATGTAAATAATAAGAAGATATTTTCAACTTTCTTATATGAACCTTTAGTAACTAGAAACCAAATCATTATAGAAACAACAGGTATTGAAATATATTTACTTACATTAAACAGCTCTAAACTTGCAGCAATACCTGCAAAGTCACCGAAAACAACACCCATATTTGCAATTAATAGAATAGTCATCGCAAAAAAAGTAAGCTTAACTCCAAATTTTTCTCTAATTAAATCAGATAAACCTTTTCCAGTTACAACAGCCATCCTTGCATTCATTTCCTGTATTACCGCAAGGCTGAATGTGATCAAAAGCAGTCCCCATAACATTTTATATCCATATGACGCACCTACTGAAGCGTAAGTTGTAATTCCTCCAGCATCATTTCCTGCATTTACAGTAATTAGCCCAGGGCCGATAATAGTCATAATAAAAAGTAGCTTTTTAAATCTACCTGATAATACCTTTTTCATAGTACAACCCTCCTCAATTGTGAATATTCATGAATACTGTCATTTAAAGATACTACACCAACTAGATTATTATCCTCATCAATAACAGGAATACAAACGAGATTATATTTATGCATTATGCTAATTGCATCATCTATTTCATCTGTATCTCTTAAGCTTTGAGGTCTAGTAGCCATAATATTATAAAGTTTGGTGTTTTTATCTGATGTTATTAATGAAAATGGAGCGATAACTCCAATAAGGTTATTCTTATCATTTGTAATATATATATAATAACTTTCCTCATCACTAGGAGTGTTAACTTTAATCCATGATATAACATCACTCACAGTAGCATCAGGCAAGAAGGTTAAAAAATCTTTTGACATAATGCTTCCTACGGTCTCTTCATCATACTCCATAAGTTCTCTGATTTCATCTTGGCTTTCTTCATCCATATGTGTTAATAGCTTTTCAACTCTATCTTCGTCCATTTCTTCCAAAATGTCAGCTATTTCATCAGATGGCATAACTTCAAATATATCTGATGCTTTTTCATCGGACATAGATTTTAATAAATTTAATTGGACATCAGTTTCTATTTCTTCTAGAACTTCAGCAGCTTTTTGATTATTTAAGCTTTGGAATAAAATATCCCTGCTTTTACTATCGAGATCTTCTATTATATCTGCTATCTCTGCTGCATGTAAGGTTTCTATTTTGCTTGCTGGCATTTGAAGCTGTAGATTGTTAACTCCAGTAGACAAAGTCTGTACATCATCCCATATAATCAACTTATTTCTTAATCTATATCTTAAGGCTTCTGTTAATATAATAAAAGGATATTCTACACCAAGACGCCTAAGTAATCCTCTAGTTCCTATATCAACGGCAACAAGCTGCCATTTAGAATGTATATTTCCGAGCCTTACATCATTGACACGCTCTACTTTTTTACCGTTTATATCAACTATCTGTTTATCTAAGAAATCTCTTACTAAAAAAATGTCATCTTCACTAGGAAATTTTATTATAAGACTTTCGCTATTAATTTTAATATGATACTTTTCTTTTTCGTCCTTGAATATATCTAACGAATCAGCAGATAGATAAAAAGATTTTTTCCAATTTGTAATTTGTATATATACTACAGTAGGCTTTTCTTGACTAAAATCAAGAATAAGATCATTTAATTTGCCAATTATCTGGCCAGAAATATTATGAATTTCTTTATGGATAATTTTACTTACAAAGAAATTTGTTAGTTTTTCCATGTTTTTCACCCTCTCAATTTAGGGCACAAAAAGTGCATCCAATTAATGCCCTAAAAATATTATTGCTTGAATTTAAATAAAAATGTATATTACAACTTTCCGTATCATGGTCATCCACTGGATACACCTCCTTTAAAAAATAATAAAAGCCCTCCACTATAAGTGAAGGGCTCAACAATCAAACACAACATTATACAAATATACGGAATGCGATTAGTGCAAAGTACATTTGTTGTATTAACCTTCACTCGTTGAGTTTTAGCACTATAGAGCATAGAAAACCATATGGTTTTCGGCTACATTAAGTAGAACCTTAATCCGGTAATACCTGTTGACCCATTGGCGTCTTTCGACGTTTCCGGGCAGCAGCATGTATCTATATAGGAGCCTCACCTAACAAAGTTTTTATTTAGCTTTTGTTTTCCGCCTTAATTTTACTACGACATGGTATAAGACGTCAATAGTAGAAAAAAATTTTTTATATAATATTAAGTGGGTTTTATAGTAATATTATTTTTAAAATATAATACTTGTAAAGTTTGCCAGAATTAAAGTGTATTTGGTTTGCAAAAAATTAGAATAAATTGTAATATTATTATAGTTATAATAATGTTACTAAGTTAATGAGAAGGGGAAGATTGAAATGGTAAAGAAATTAATTTTATCATCATTGATTGCTGTATCAGTAATAGGCATCATGCCAACTGCAGCTTCAGCGGTATGGAAACAAGATAAGTATAAAAATTATAGTTGGATTGAAAATGGTGTAAAGTCTAAAGGATGGAAACAAATAAATGGAGAATGGTATAACTTCGGAAAAGATGGAGTAATGGTAACACAATGGATGATGGATAATGGAAATTGGTATTATTTTTGGACAAATGGAATTATGGCGTCAAATTGTTGGATAAAGAATAATGGTTTTTGGTACTATTTTGATGGAAGTGGAAAAATGATAGATAGAAAAATTGACATTGGAGATAAACTTTATGATTTTACTGCTCCAGCTATTATAGTATCAAAAGATGCAAATGGTAATGAAGTTGTGACTAATATTACAACGAATGGTAATGTAAATAATAACACAAACATAACTGCTTCGACTGAAATTATTGCTGGTAAATAAGTCATAATAAGCAGAGATTATATAAATAGTTGTAAAGAAAAATATTAATATTGAAATAATTTAAGTTACAAATTTTTAGACGAATCATTATGAAAAATTTGTTGGTTAAAGAAAAATAACTGTTAATGACCGTAAAGTATAGAAATATTTTAGACCAGCGGAATGTAAATTTAGTAAATTAGCTTAATAAAATTAAGATTGTAATAAAGAAGTTTAATTGTTTCTTTAATATATTAAAGGAAAAGGAGAATCCTAATTAAGTAGTGATTCTCCTTTTTATATTAATTAATGTGTATGCTATTAGAGAGCATTTATGAATTTTAAAACTCTTGTGTAATAGTTTGTTAAGTGTGTTCTAAAAAGTTTAACTCATCAAAGTTTATTTTAAAATATAAGAGAATAAAAAACGAATAATTTTGTGAAAAAATTATTTGTATTATTTAGAACTTATAGTATAGTAACTTAATCCTAAATTTTATGCGTACACAAGATTTAAGCATATCTTAAAAGTAGAATAGAAAATTTTAATAATTAAGTAGTAAATGTTCAAGTTCTTCAAAATTAGAGATTTCATAATTAGGCATTATATTTGAATTATTTTCAAGTTTATTTGGATTATACCAACAGGTATCTATACCGAAATTTATTCCACCCTGTATATCAGAAGTTAAACTATCTCCAACCATTAGTACTGTATTTTTATTAGTATGATGTATATTTTTTAGAGCATGTTCAAATATTTCTGGATTGGGTTTTGATATTGATATTTCTTCGGAGATCACTACATCTTCAAAATATTTTGATATAATTGACTTTCTAATTCTATTTTCTTGTACAGATGTGAGGCCATTAGTAATTATGGAAAGTTTATAGTTTTTATTCAAACTTTTTATAAGCTCTAGGCTGCCATCAAATAAAAAGGAGCATTTAGATAAGTTTTTTATATAAGACTTAGCAAACTCAACTTCATTAAAATAAATCTTAAGTTTGTCCGCAAATCTCTTAAATCTCTCTACTTTAAGTTTTTCCTGAGTAATTAAACCGTGTTCAAATTCTTTCCATATGGCAGTATTTATATCATGGTATATTTTTAAGTGATAGTTTTCATCGTAATGGATATTAAATTCGAGTATAGTATTTTTAAAGGCCTCTCTTTCAGATTTTTTGAAATCAAATAAAGTATCGTCTGCATCAAATAATATAACTTCATACTTCATAATATGTCCTCCGTATAATTGTATTTAAGTTTGTAAAAATCAAAATATTATTTTGTTTACAATGTTATGTTAATAAAATAATATATTTATAGGAATTTGAAAATGACATAAGTCATGTTAGGAGAGTCTATGAAAAAGATTTTAGATAATAAACTTTTAAATTATTATATAAAAAAGCATAATATACAAAATATATTTGATGATGAAATAATAAAATATTTTCAGCTTCATTTCTATGAAAAAGAAGAAGATATATTGAAATCAGAAGAAACACTTGAATATTATTATCTACTTGTAGATGGAAAAATTAAAGTATTTTATCCTTTTGAGAATGGTAAATCTATGCTTTTAAAATTTTATAGAGATTTTAATACTATAGGAGATTTAGAACTTTTGAAAAATATTCCCATACTTTGTAATATTAATGCAGTAGAAGATACTTATTTGATAGGAATTCCATCAGATATATTAAGGAAGAACTATTTTGATAATACAAAATTTTTGCATCATTTAGTAGATTCTTTGAGTGAAAAACTTTATGCAACTATTAATAATAGCTCGTATAATTTTGTGTATCCACTTAATAATAGATTAGCTAGTTATTTAGTAGAACATATAATGGATGAAAGTTACATAATTTTAAATTCGTCTTATTTAGAGATTGCTGAATTTCTAGGAACAACGTACAGGCATTTAAATAGAACTCTTAAAGAATTGGAATCACAGGGAATCATAAAGTGTGAAAATAAGAAGATAAATATACTAGATATGCAAAAACTAAAGGAGCTTTCAAAAAACATTTATGTAAAATCTCTTTAATATAAATATATCAAAAAGGGATGTCTATTAAGATCTGCAAAAGTCCAACTTAATAAAGTCGGCATCGTAGTAGAACAATATATATAAATAGAAAATACTTAGAGAAATAAAAACTCTAAGTATTTCTTATTGTTAAAGATGTATAAAAGTTTCAGGTTATAAAATCGGCTTGTTTCAATATTTTAAGTAACATGAAAAGTTAAAATTCTTGCCATGAAGTAAGTATTATGTAGCTATTTTGTAATTGTATAGACAGTCAGGTTTGAAATTATTTTACAACTATTTTGCAATTTCTTTGGAAGTTATGTTATATAATGGACATGAAAGTTAAATTGAAGCATTTACTTTAAAATATAAAGTTAGTTAATTAGGGGGAAATACATAATTGAAGATAAATATTTTGATTGTAGAAGATGATGAAGCTATATCTAATTTAATACGGATAAGTGTAGGGATGGCAGGTTACGAATGCAAACAGGTATATGATGGAATGGAGGCTTTTAACTTAATTAAACAAGAGTCTTTTGATCTTGTACTTATGGATATTATGCTGCC
Source organism: Clostridium beijerinckii HUN142 (assembly GCF_000621745.1). Lineage (GTDB taxonomy): Bacteria > Bacillota > Clostridia > Clostridiales > Clostridiaceae > Clostridium > Clostridium beijerinckii_A. Next base: position 68,374 of record NZ_KK211336.1, read on the forward strand.
AGGTATAGACGGATTTGAATTAATGAAGAGGATAAAAAGTTTAAATATACCGGTAATATTTCTGACTGCTAAAAATGGACTAGTTGATAAAATAACTGGCTTAAAATCTGGTGCAGAAGATTATATTGTTAAACCATTTGAAACAGTTGAATTATTAGCAAGAATTGAAATAGTCTTAAGAAGATATTCTAAAAATAATAATTGCATAGAATTTAAAAAACTAAAAATATATGAAGATGAGAGGATTATAAAAAAGGGAGATGAGACAATTGAGCTTACGTTAAAGGAATTTGAGCTCATACTTTTGCTTGTGAAAAATAAAAATATGGCATTATCCAGGGAGTATTTATTAGAAAAAATTTGGGGATATGAGTATATGGGGGAGACCAGAACAATAGATACTCATATACAAAAAATAAGAAAAAAGCTTGATCTTGCAGATAACATAAAAACTGTATATAAAATTGGATACAGGTTAGAGGAGTGAAATATATGAAGTTATGGCTTAAAATATATCTTTTTTCGTTACTATTGCTTGTATTCACTTTAAACATAGCCGGATTTATATTGATACAAAAACTTCATAATGATCTCCTAGAAAAAGAAGTTGATAAATGCCTTGCAGAACAAAAAATTGCAACTTCACAATTAAGCGTTAATTCTATATATATGCAGAAAATTTATTCAAATAATACCTATGACATAAATATATTGATTGGTACTTTAATGGATGAATATAATAGGGCTGCTAATAATGGAGCAGAACAGCATGGAGATGTAGAAATCTTGGATTCTAGGAATAATATATTATTTTCAGACATGAGATTTCCTGTTTCAAATGAAAATGAGGAACTAGAAGATCTTTCGCCAGGAAAAACTAACTATATTATTAGGACAGTAGATGGTAAACAGTATTTGTACGCTAGTAGCTTAGTTAATGTATATGACTATCCAATAAAAGTACACTATGCGAAAGATATTTCCAATATATATTCTGAAAAAATAAATCAATATGCTCTTTTTATGAAATTAGATATTTTAATCTGTTCTCTTTTTGCTATATTTATGTTTTTTATAAGCAAATTAATAACAAAACCAATAAATACATTAATAGCTTCGACTCAGAAAATATCTCTTGGTCAGTATTCAGAAAGGGTGAAAATTAAATCAAGAGATGAATTTAGCGTGCTTTCGAATAATTTTAATCTTATGGCACAGACAATAGAAGATAAAATAAACGAACTTGAAACATCTAATATTGAGAAGGAAACCTTTATAAATAATCTGACTCATGAACTCAAGACACCCTTAACTTCAATAATTGGATATGCAAATTTAATTAGAACATCAAAATATAATGAAGAGGTATTTGTTGAAGCTTCGGATTACATATATAAAGAAGGTAAAAGGCTTGAAAAGATGGCTTTTAAAATGATGGATTTAATTTATACAAAGACTCAAGAAATCGAGTTAATGCCTGAAAAAATATTTAGTATAATAAACGAGGTTAGAAGATTGCTATCTAGTAAACTTAAAGATAAAAATATAGACTTAATTATTGAAGGAAAGGATTGTTTACTAGATATAGACAAGGATTTAATTACTATGGCATTATCTAATCTAGTTGAAAATGCTATAAAAGCATCTAAAAATAATTCGAGAATATATATAAAAATATGCATTATTCAGAATAAAACTTACCTATCTGTAGTAGATTCAGGTTTGGGAATAGCTAAAGAACATTTAGATAAACTTTGGCAGCCATTTTATGTAGTTGATAAAGCTAGAAGTAGAAAAAATAATGGAGCAGGAATTGGTCTTTCTATATGTAAAAAGATAGCAGAAGTTCACAATGCAGATATTAAAATAAATAGTGATTTAGGTACAGGAACAGAAGTTACTTTAATTTTTAATAATCCTGTTACTGAAATAAATGATAAGCTTGTTAATTAAACAGTATGAATTTAACTTAGGTGAATATTTTAGAAAAGTAGTTTTAGATAGTTTGAAAGTAAAACAGCTTAAATAAAAATAGAGAGTTCAATAATGTTGATTGAGTTTATTGGTAAAGTATACGTGAATTTACAACTATTTTACAACTATAATAAACTTTTGGGACATTCAAATTTTATACTTAAAGAGTGGAGTAAGTACTTACGCACAATTAAAATAATGTATTATGGAGGGATTATTGTGCATTCTAAAAAAATAGTAGCAGTATTGTTAACAGTAGGAGTAGTAGCATCTACTTTTGCTATATTTAATCAAATTAATATGAAAGGAGCTTTTGCAGATACTATAAAACAAAATGTTGTCTACACTAAAGATGATGCCTCATCAGTATCTAAAGATGATGGAACAGGCCTAGTAATTGGTGATGAGAAGGAAGCTTATAGGCAGAAATCTTTAGATATTTTAAAAGAGTATTTTAACATATCATCAGTTGAAGAAAATGAAGATTTTAAGTTTAGTGCAGATATATTAAATGAAAAAACTTTGGATGCAATAAAGCCACTAGAAAAAAAAGATATACAAGATTCATATGATAAGAAAGAAATATCTAAGGAAGAATATGATAAGGAAATGGCTTTTGTTGAAGAAAATGATAATGGACTTAAGGATAGGGTAGCAAAATTAAAGCACGGAATGGTTCAAGCAGGATGGGTTGGAATTAATGAAGATAAATGCTATATGTTTGATTTTAATGAAAATACAAAGGAAATAGATTATGTATTGATTAGTGAAGGTTATCTTGATGAATCCCAACCTAAGTTAACAATTTCCCAAGAACAATTAAAAGATACAGCTGAAGATTTTATTAAGCAGCATAAGCTAGGGGATATAGAAAAACCTAAATGTATACTTGTAGCAGGCGAAAATGGACATCGTCTTTTTTATCAAGATGAAAATGATTCTTCTAAAAAAGTGGAGATATTTATTAATCCATATACAAGTAAGGTAGACGGTTTTTCGATAAAAGCATATGCAGATTTAGAATACAGTATAGAAATTAATGAAACTAGGCTTGGCACCAAATAGGAAAACCTTAAGCTACTAGTCCTAATTTGGAATTAATATATTCTGGAAAGTCATCAACACCAGTTTTAATGCTAGCAGGATATATAACTCTATTAGATTTAATTATTCCTATGCTGTGCTACCCGTGTACTGAAACGTGAAGCAAAATTTTTGCTAACGCATACCATGAATCAATCAGCAGATAATTAGTTTAGGTAGCCGGAGTAAATTCACCAGTGATATACTAATGATCCCATGAGTATGAGCCTAGAAACCTTGAACACGAAAAGAGAAATAGCCTATGCTAATTTCATTTGATAAATTATTATATTATCAAATGAAATTTGTACAGGCTATTTTACATTTTATATGAGATTTGCAAAGATAAATTTAAACTTTAATAAATTATTTTGATTTTGTATTATATGCATTTAAAGAATAAAGAAGAATCAACTCTAAGGGAGAAGGTTCTTCTTTATTTCACTTATAGAAAAGTAATAGAATTAAACACATTTGTTATCTAACTCTGGGTAGTATTTAACCGACCAAGATTCGATTTCCTTAATAATACTAGTAAGATCTTTTCCTTTATCAGTAAGTGAGTATTCAACCTTAGGTGGAATTTCAGCATAAACCTCTTTGCATACAAGTTCATCATTTTCTAATTCTTTAAGTTTTTCATTTAAGACTTTTTGGCTTATTCCGTTAGTCATTCGTTGAAGTTCTAGGAATCTTTTGGGTTCATCATATAAATGACATAATAAAACTGCCTTCCATTTTCCTCTTATAAAATCCATTGCAAAATCTAATAAGCACACATAACTTTTTCCGTTATAATTTACCATTCAGTTACCCGCTTTCGTTCTTTAATATTTAATAAATATCACTAGATATTAGTATAAACAACCTATCTGATAATAGCAAATCAATCAACCATAAGGCAAGATTTATATGCAATGCTTAAGAATATATCACAGTATATTGGTTATTTTATCATGGGTTTTAGCATAAATTATATATTGCGAATTATAAATCAAGACTTTTTTATAAAAAATTTATTATGGGGTTGCATGCAGTTGATTCAATAATTCTTACTAAAAAGTAAGTTACCTAACCAAAAAGTGCGTACTTGTTACTTGGATTACTGAGTTATATAATGACATCATGATTTTAAGATTATGGAGGTATGTATTATGAAAGTAGTTGCTTTTAATGGAAGTCCTAAAAAGAATGGAAATACTTACGAGGCAATAAAAGCTGTAGCAGAAGAATTAAAGAAAGAGAATATAGATGTAGAGATAGTTCATGTTGGGAATAAGGTCATACGTGGATGTATGGCTTGTGGCGGATGTGCTAGAAATATGAACGAAAAGTGTGTTATGCAAAATGATGAAGTTAACGATTGGATTCAAAAAATGAAAGAAGCTGATGGAATTATTCTAGGTTCACCTGTTCATTATTCAGCTATAGCAGGAACTATGAAATCATTTTTAGATCGTGCGTTTTATGTTACATCTGTAAATAATGGTATGCTTAGACACAAAGTAGGTGCAAGTGTTGTCGCAGTTAGAAGGTCTGGTGGAGTTCCAACATTTACTCAATTAAATAATTATCTTAATTATTCTGAGATGTTAATGCCAACATCAAATTATTGGAATGTAATTCACGGTACCGCACCAGGAGAAGCAGTGCAAGATGAAGAAGGAATGCAGATAATGAGAGTTTTAGGAAAGAACATGGCATGGTTATTAAAACTTGCTGATTCAGGGAAAGTTAATGTACAAGAAAGTAAAGGGGAAGAGAAAGTATTTACTAATTTTATAAGATAGAGTTTAATTCAATAAAATGGTATTTTAAAAGATATATATTTATAAGAATAGGATGAATCACGGTACATCCTATTCTTATTTTTTATGCATATAAAATTATTAGTTTAAACCTGTCCATAATTTATTTAAAAGAATATCATTGTAATCTTGATTATATTCCCAAAACATTGCACCACCAAGTCCTTTTGATTTTATATATTTAATTTTATAGTCAATTGATTCTTCATCCTCATAAGTGATAAATGAACTGTCATTTTTTAAGTAAGCAGCTGTTGCTTCATCATCCCAGTACCTAATCCAGCCATTTTTATTTATATAATTTTCAAGTAGATTTCCATATGAAAGATATTCATGGCCATAGTATCCATAAAAAGGAATACCTAAATTAATCTTCATAGAGGGAACACCGGCCTGCAAAAATATGTTTACTGATTCATCACAGCTAAAACCAGATCCATAGGGGGAAGAAGTTGGATAAAGATTTGCATTATGAGTATTATAACCAAAGTCATAAGTCATTAAATTTATATAATCGCAGATATTTACTATTTGATTAATTTCTACGTTATTAATGTAAAATTTATCTGCCCCAGCTGCAATACTGAGTATTTTATTCTTTCCAATTTTGTTACGTATAGATTTAAGTAAAAGCGTGAAATTTTCTTTATCTTTAGGATTACATTTAATTAGGTTACAAGAGCCGCTAACAGGATATTCCCAATCAAGGTCTATTCCATCTATGCCATAGGTATTTACAATATCCAGGCAGTTATTTGCAAAAGTACTTCGTGAAGCTTCTGAATAGGCAGCATCAGAAAAACCTTCAGCTCCCCACCCACCTATTGAAAGGATAACCATTAATTTTGGATTTTGAGATTTTAATGATACCAAATTCATTAAATTTTGATCATCGGGAATAAAAATTGAACTGTTTATAATACTTCCAAAAGCGTAATTAATATGGGTTAATTTGTTCGGATTTACATTGGTTGTAGTTCCGTGTACATATCCTACTACTTTATATTTAACAGGATTAGGAGAATAAAATGAAGTTATTCTTTTAATTTCTATCAATCCTTTCTAAATTATCATTACTTAAATATAATTATATTTAAGTATTCGCTACAGCTTTAAGATAGCCTGATATATTACTTATACTTAATAAAAATATATGCTTGAGGTTTATACATGTAACTGTAAAGTTATACAATATACTCTAAAGATAGAACAATTACTTGTATTTATCTTGAATTTTTAGTAAACTACTTAAAAATAAAATTTAAGAGAGAAGGCATTAAATGAGCACTGAATCATTATTCAAAAATTATATTAATAAACTTGAAATAATATTAGATAATATGTTTAATGCAATAATTGCACTTGATGGGAATAAGAAAATATTATTTGTTAATGAAGCGGCCAGTATCCTTTTTGACATAGATAGCAAAGATAGCTTAGGCAAGGATATTAATGAAATAATGCCGGATCCAGATATAGCATATTTTCTGTCAACTAAAAAAGAAGAAATTAAAAGACCAATAATAGCTAATGAATTAAATTTAATATTAAGCATTATACCTTTTGGAGAAAATACTAATACACAAGGATCTTTGTTAATTTTTAGTAATGTGACAAATTATGATCAGTTAATTCATAAGCTTGAGGAAGAGAGAGATAGCAAAGAAATACTAAATACTGTAATTGAAACTGCTTATGATGGAATGATTATCATTGATAAGCAGGGCATAGTTACTATGATCAGTAATGCCTATACAGAATTTTTAGGGATTAAAAGGGAGGATGCTATCGGTAGGCATGTAAATGAAGTGATAGAAAATACTAGAATGCCAATAGTATTAGAGACGGGAAAAGAAGAGGTAGCACAACTTCATAAGATAAAAGGAAGCTATATGATAGCATCAAGAATACCAATAGTAAAAAATGGAGAAATTATTGGGGTAGTAGGTAAGGTCCTATTTAGAAATGTAAAAGAATTAAATAGTCTTTATAAACGAATAAGTGTTATAGAGAAGGAATTAGCAACCTATAAATCAAAGCTTAGAGAATTTAATAAGGCAAATTATTCTCTTGAAAATATTATAGGTGAGAGTGAACCAATTGTTATGGCTAAAGCTATAGTTGAAAAAGCAGCTCACACAAGTTCAAATGTTCTTATTTTAGGAGAAAGTGGAACAGGTAAAGAAATTTTTGCACATGCAATACATTCAGAAAGTAACAGGCATGAAGGGCCATTTGTTAAGGTTAATTGTGCAGCAATTCCAAGTGATTTACTTGAATCAGAATTGTTTGGATATGAAGCTGGGGCTTTTACAGGAGCTAAAAAGGAAGGTAAGATAGGAAAATTCGAGATTGCAAATGAAGGTACTATATTTCTAGATGAGATTGGAGATATGCCTCTCCACATGCAGGTAAAACTATTAAGAGTTATTCAAGAGAGAGAAGTTGAAAAAGTTGGCGGCGTAGCTAGTAAGAAGATTAATATTAGAATAATTGCTGCAACTAATAGGAATCTTGAAAGATTAGTTGAAGAAGGTAAGTTTCGTGAAGATCTGTATTATAGACTTAATGTTGTGACAATTGAAATTCCACCTTTAAGAGAAAGGGGAAATGATATAATACTTATTTCTAATCATTTAATAAAAAAGCTTTCAGTCGATCTAGATAAGAAAGTTAAGGGAATCTCAAAGGAGGCTGAACAATATCTTAAAATCTATGAATGGAAAGGTAATGTAAGAGAATTAGAAAATATATTGGAGCGGGCTATCAATATTATGGAAAATAGTGAGATTATTCAAGTGAAAGACTTACCCAAAGAGATTACAGGCAAAAAAGTTTCAATAGTTCCTAAGAGGCTTCAAGATATTCTTGCTGAAAGTGAAAAAAATGCTATTATTCTTGCACTTAGAGCTGCAGATGGAAATAAAACTAAGGCAGCAAAAATTCTTGATATAGGACGCACTAGTTTATATGAGAAAATAGAAAAATATAAAATACAAACATAGTTGTTCGGATTAACGAACAACTACTTTTTTTATATAAAATAATTGTTCGGAAAGTCGCACGCTATGTAAATGTTTACTTAAAAAATTGTACGAAATATCGTACAAAAACTTGGTTTAATTAAGAATTTTTTATGAAATTACTTGTCTAAAAGCGCAATTTTACGTTAAATGCATACTTGAAATCTTGGCATGGATATTGCTTATATAAATAAGTGTAAAAGGAATTATAAATAAAATATTACACTCTTGCTTTATGGAGTAGATAAAAGTGTGAAAAGGAGGAGTAAAGATGAACAAGATAATGTCGGTTGAACAAGCGATTTCCTTAATCAAAAGTGGAGACACTGTTGCATTTGGTGGATTTATAGGTGCTGGACATGCCGAAGGAGTTTCTAAAAAGCTTAAGGAAATATACTTAGAACAAGGTACCCCTAATAATTTGACTCTTGTTTATGCAGCTGGACAAGGTGATGGGAAAGAAAAAGGCTTGAATCATTTAGGGCAAGAAGGGCTTTTGTCAAAGGTAATAGGTGGACATTGGGGATTAGCTCCTAAAATTCAAAAACTCGCAATTGAAAATAAAATAAAGGCTTACAATCTTCCGCAAGGAGTAATATCTAGTCTTTATAGAGATATTGCGGCAGGTAAACCAGGAACAATTACTCATGTTGGTTTAAAAACTTTCGTAGACCCAAGGGTCGAGGGAGGAAAATTAAATGAATGTACAACTGAGGATATTGTAAAGGTTATAGAAATTGATAATAAAGAATATCTCTATTACAAAGCTTTTCCTATAGATGCGGCTATATTAAGAGCAACATATGCAGATGAAGATGGAAATGCAACGCTTCAAAAAGAAGCAGCAACACTTGATGGTTTATCAATGGCACAGGCGGCAAAAAATTCTGGTGGAAAAGTAATTCTTCAGGTCGAGAAAATAGTCTCTAAGGGAACTTTAGATCCAAAGCTTGTAAAAATCCCTGGAATACTTGTAGATTCTATAGTTGTAGCTAATAGTGAAGACCATATGCAGACATTTGCTGAAGCATTTAATCCAGCTTATAGTGGAGAGATAAGAATGCCAGTAGATTCTATCGAATGCCTTCCAATGGATGAAAGAAAAGTAATAGCAAGGCGTTGTGCAATGGAACTTATACCAAATGCAGTGACTAATCTTGGTATTGGTATGCCAGAGGGAATTTCAATGGTCGCCAATGAAGAAGGAATAGGACATACGATGAGATTAACTATTGAGTCTGGTCCGATTGGTGGAATTCCAGCAGGAGGTTTAAGTTTTGGTGCAGCTATAAATCCAGATAGCATTATAGATCAGTCATCTCAATTTGATTTTTATGATGGCGGAGGTCTAGACATAGCATTTTTAGGACTAGCTCAATGCGATGAGAAGGGGAATATAAATGTAAGTAAATTTGGGCCTAAGATAGCTGGATGTGGAGGATTTATAAATATCACTCAAAATTCAAAAAAGGTTATATTCTGTGGAACATTTACAGCAGGAGGACTTAAAATTAATGTTGCTGATGGTAAGTTAGTAATCGAAAATGAGGGAAGATCAAAGAAGTTTATAAAAAATGTTGAACAAATTACATTCAGTGGAGATTATGCTAGAGATGTTGATCAACCAGTACTTTATATAACTGAGAGGGCAGTTTTCAGATTAACAACAGAAGGAGTTACATTAGAAGAAATAGCTCCAGGAGTAAATTTACAAAAAGATATTATTGATCAAATGGACTTCAAGCCAATAATCTCAAAGGATTTAAAAATAATGGATGAAAAAATTTTTAAGGATAAGCCTATGAATTTAAGTAGTAAATAATAAAGAGGAATAAGATAAGGATAAAATATTTGAAAAGAAAAATAATAAAATAACGGAGGTTTTGTATATGGCAGTTATAGGAATTTTATTAAGCTTAGCACTTTTAATGTTTATGGCTTATAAGGGGTTTTCAGTTATTGTTTTCGCACCTATATTTGCAATTATGGCAGCTATATTTTCAGGAATGGCGATTATGCCAACCTATACAGAAATATTCTTACCTAACTTGGGTAACTATGTAAAAGTTTACTTTCCATTCTTCTTACTAGGTGCAGTATTTGGTAAGGTTATGGAGCAATCTGGTGCAGCAAAATCAATAGCAAAATTTATAGTAGATAAATTAGGAAAAAAACGAGCTATGCTATCTGTAATACTAGCAGCAGCCATACTAACTTATGGTGGAGTAAGTCTTTTCGTTGTAGCGTTTGCTGTTTATCCATTTGCAGCTTCTATATTTAAAGAAGCAGATATACCAAAGAGACTCGTTCCAGCAACTATTGCTGTTGGTGCTTTCACATTTACTATGGACGCACTTCCAGGAACACCTCAAATTCAAAACTCTATACCAATGAAATTTTTTAATACAGATCTATATGCGGCTCCTATATTTGGAACTCTAGGTGCAATTATGGTTTTAGTTTGCGGTGTATCTTATTTAGAATGGTGTAAGCGTAAAGCTCAAGCAAAAGGAGAAGGATATGGAACAAACCATAAGCAAGAGCCTGTAATTGTTGAAGATAGCAGTTTACCGAATCCATTTATAGCAGCATTACCATTAGCATCTGTACTTATAGTGACTCTAGTTCTTCAAAAAGTTGTATTTCCTAAATGGGATATCGTTTCTTGGGTAACTAAGGCACCATACAACATCCCAGAAGCAGGTGTTGTTGGTTCAATGAATAACTGGGCTCTTATGATTGCACTTATAGTTGGTATCACTCTTGCAGTATCAATTAACCCAAAACGTATGAAAGGAAACTTTGCTGCAGCAATTAATGCTGGCGCAATTGGATCACTTTTAGCAGTTATGAACACAGCATCAGAAGTTGGTTTCGGTAATGTTATTAAAACTTTACCAGGATTTCAATCTATAGCTCATGCGTTAACAAATATTAATCCAGATGGAAGCCCATTACTTTCGGAGGCAGTTACAGTAAATGTTCTTTCAGGAGTTACAGGTTCTGCTTCAGGAGGAATGAGTATAGCACTTGATACTTTCGGAAAACAATATTTAACTTGGGCAAATAGTGTTGGAATAGATCCACAATTACTTCACCGTGTTGCTGCTATGGCTTCAGGTGGAATGGATACATTACCTCATAATGGTGCAGTTATAACATTACTTGGAATTGCAGGATTAACTCATAAACAATCATATAAAGATATATTCGTAATCACTTGTATAAAGACAGGAACTGTATTTGCATTAATAGCATTACAAAGCATGCTACATTTTGTTTAATTAGAACTGAAAATACTTATAAATAATATTTTGAAAATTATATAGCAAAAAAGGGGGAGTACTAGTGAAAGGATTAACTATAAAGGAATTAAAGATTGGAGATAAAGCATCTTTTCAAAAGACTATTACGGAAACTGATGTATATTTATATGCTGGAATAACAGGAGATTTAAATCCAGCGCATATAAATCAAGTTGAATCAGAAAAAACAATGTTTAAAGGGAGAATTGCTCACGGAATGCTAACTGCTGGTTTAGTGTCAGCAGTATTGGGAATGCAATTGCCAGGACCAGGTTCCATTTATCTTGGACAAGAACTTAAATTTACAGCACCAGTAAGAATAGGAGATACAATTAAGGCTGAAGTAGAAGTAATAGAGAAAATTGAAGATAAAAATAGAATAAAATTAAGTACTACATGCACAAATCAAGATGGTGTTGAAGTGCTTAAAGGCACAGCAACAATAATGCCTCCTAAATAAAGACAAGCTTTAAAAGCAGTGTGAATTTCAATAATTTGAAGTTCACACTGCTTTTTTGTATTAACTAAAAATAATAAAAAAATAGGGAATGTATCTGCATTTATATTATATGGAAAAATATTAAACTTCTATAAGAAAGATTTATGTGCTAATAGCAGAGCAGCAGTTTCTAAGTAAAACATTAAGCCTGTAACCATTTGATTAAGATATTCGATGAATAAACAAATGATTACAGACTTTTATTCATTTAAATGATAATTTAAATAAAGAGTTTTTATTAAGAATTTTTTTCAGCCCATAAACCATGTAAATTACAATATTCTCTAGCAAAAAGAACAGGTTCGTCAACTTTAAAGAAAGCCTCAGGCTTTTCACCAGGTTTTAAGAACTTTCTATATACATTATTTTCAGTATGGATTTCGATCCATTCTATATAGTGGTTATCAAGCATAGGATGTTGTACAGAACCTACCTTTACTAAAACTCCATCTTCAACTTTTTCAATTACAGGAACGTGTTTTTCTGTTGCTCCATCAGTAGTATTTTCAGCCTTAAGTTTCATTGGCTGATTACAACATACTAGTGTACCACCAGCATTATGAACAACCTCCACAATATTACCACAAACTTCACATTTATAAACTTGTTTTAATTCAGTCATTTTATTGCCTCCTAAAATTAATTATAATTCTTTAACTATTTCTTCATAATTTTTTCTATAAGCTCTTGGATATAAAGTTTTACTTTCCTCTAAATAGCCAAGTGCAATTGTCATTACAACAGTTTTGTTATCATCAAGATGAAATTCCTTTTTAATACCATCGAAGTCTATACCACTCATAGGATGGGAATCAACTCCAAATGATTTAGCTGCATACATAATAGACATAGCTAGAAGAGCTGCATTACTTTCTGCAAATTTCAATTTTCTTTCTTCTGATGTACCATATAAACTATATGCAAAACCTTGTGTATTAGCTAGCTTTTCTTCATCTCCATCAAAATTTTTAAGGAAGATATCCCATATGGGATTTGATTTATCATAGCCATTTTTGTCTCCAAGAATTATTAATGTTACTGGCGCTTCCAGTACTTTTGGCTGGTTGCTAGAAAGCTTGTACAATTTGTCTTTAGCTTCTTTTGATTTTACAGCTATAATTTCCCAAGGTTGAAGATTGAATGCTGAAGGAGCTAATACAGCACGGTTTATAATATCTTTTAATAAATTATCTTCTAAATTTTTCTTTGAATCAAAAAAATTAATAGAACGTCTTTCTTCAAAAATCTCTTTTGAACTCATATCAACACACCCTTTTTCACTATCAATAGTTAATGTACTCTTTAAATTTATTTCTAAAAAGTCTTTTTAATGACTAAGAATTTTAAAATTATTATTTAGGTATATTTTTATATTGGAAATCCTTAACTTATTAAAAACTTAGCTAACATAATTAGAAAAAAATGAGAGTTTTATCTTTAACATTATTATATACATAATAATTATATTAGTCAATAATAATTATTAGTTAATAAATTCAATTTGTGATTTAGTTTTGTATTAATTGTGAGAATAATATTTAATAAGATAAAGAAGAAAATGGTGAGTGACATGCAAGATCAAATAACTAGCATTATAGCAAATATATAATTTTATCAAGTAACATTAATTTTACTTATTGAGTTATTTAAATTCGATAGCATTAGTTATAGATAGAAAAGCTCTAACAAATTTATTGTTACTCTATCATCAAAAGGATTAACAATTAATGATAGAGGGGAGCAATATGTTAGAGCTTAACAAAAATTCTGATATACCAATAAATGATTTAGAGGATTTTGTTACTGTTACTGTGGTTATAAGGGAAATATTATCTGATATTTCCCTTAGATTAAAAGTAGTTCTATTTTAGTATTTGATCTTTTATTGAAACATCGGTCCTGTATATTCTTCATAGGGTATTCGAACAGCAGCTCCAGTTTCATCTAGTTTGTATGGTGTTCCTTCGATAGGGTTTATTCCATGAGCCAAGTTAGAGCCTATGGTATAAATAGCATTAGCCATAATACTAGTATCCTGTATGGGAGAGCCTAACATAAAGCCTTTTGAAATCAGATCTCTGGCTTCAGGAGCACCATCTACTCCAACAATTGGAATTACTTTGGACTTATTTCCACTATTGTAGCCATATTTTTGTAAGGCTTTAACGGCACCAATTGCCATAGAATCATCATTTGAAATTATTGACTCTACTTTGTTTCCAAATCTTAAAAATAATGCATCGACAGTATTTTGAGCTGTATCTCTATCCCAACTCAAAACAGGTGATGCAAGCTCTTCTGTCTTTATTCCAGCTTGCTGGATAGTTGAAATAGAATATGCGGATCTATCGATAGATGTTTTGTTAAGTCTTTCACCAATAAGCATTATGTATTGTAGTACGTTATCTTTATTTTTATCAACTAAATCTTTATGATTATTCCAAGCATCAATAATAATTTTACCTTGTAAAGTGCCAGCTTGTTTTGAATCTGTACCCACATATAAGGCCTTTTTATATGATTTTATAGCATCCATTGTAAGTGGTTCTCTATTGAAAACTATCACTGGAATTTCATATTTTGATATTTTACTAATTAAGTCACCTATATCATTGACATTAACCATATCTAGTAATATAAGATCAATTCCTTCGTTAAGTTTGGCATCAAGTTCTGTATTTTGAGTTGATTGATTGAATTTAGCATCATAAAAGGTGAATATGACCTCATTTGGATGCTGATTTTGAATATCTTCAAAATTTTTACGAAGAAAGATAAGGTAATCATCATTAAGATCAGCTGAAAACAGGCCGACTTTAATAGGAGCTCCTTGCCTAGAAATTTCTGCAACAACTGTAGTATTTAGAAGACTGCTTTTAAGTACAATACTAAATATAATAGTAAGTGCAGTTACAGCTAATATTTTTTTAAATATCTTCATTTAAATCCTCCAATCCTCTGTACTTATAAGCTTATTATACGTTTTACGAAAAAGTTTATACTAAATATAAGTAGCTATATAAGTTAATAGAAACAGAAAAGAATTTTGTGTATAAATAAAAAAGCCCCAACAAGGGGGCTAAAAAGTGGATAGTTTAAATCATGAAAACATCTATATTATATGAAAGTTTCGTAGAAATATTCATATAATATAGATATTATTTGAATGCAGTAAATATATTGCGATAATATATTTACATTTAAAACGTTAGTAAGGCAAGTGCACAATTAAGACTAGAATGTAGCAATTTAATCCTAGTATATATAATTTATATTCTTATTATAAAATTTGTTAATGCGTTATATTATATTTTTATAACTCATAACACACAGATGCTTGAGTATCTAGAACGCTACCAATAAATTTTGCAACTTCTAAATGCACTGGATGAGTAAGGTATGAATTCATATCTTCTAATGATTGGAATTTTGTAATTAAAATGATATCATAATTTGTTTTATTAGGACGTATGTTTAGTTCTGCTTGTATATCAAGTAGAACACTTATTTTTCCCTTCATCTTTAAAAGGGTATTCTGAGTTTGTTTAATATTATTGATGTCCCTGTCTTTTAATTTCAATAGTAGGTTATTTATAATCATTATTTGCCTCCTAAAATATTTAATTTAGTCTGTGCAGCTTCTATACCGTTAATCATAAGGACAATTTTATGTATGCCAGGATAGTGCTTACGGGTAGTGAGGTCTGCAAAGCTATGTGTACGCGTGCCTTGTAAATGTGCATTAAATAACAATGTTTTGTCAGATAAGAGGAATAATTTACGTGATGGTTTACCGTTTGATTTTATGAAATCAATGCCATATTCCAAGCGGATATGTACTGAAGAATTCCAGTCTATATCAAGTGAATAATTTAATTCACAACTGTCTCCAATTTTAAGTTGCCTAGGCTGAACAGAGATTGAGGCATTTCTAAATATTGGATTTTCAGCTGGAGAGTTAGTGTAACCAAAGAGAGACATTGCTTTTGGATTAGACTTTTTAATAAGAGTACGACAGCCGCGCCTTAAAATCCAGTCAGTATTTTGATTATGACACATCCAATTTTCTGCTATCTCTAAAACAGTGTCGGGGTTATCTTTTGAAATATCATTAAGATTATTGGCAATACTCTTACGGACATAAAGAGAATCGTCCTCTTTAAGATTTTCTAACACCTTAAGAACTGGATATGGATCGATTTTAAACATTGGAAGAGATGTACCCCAAGGAAGGCGTGGCCGACAACCTTCACTTGAAAGACGTCGTATATGTTCATTGGGAGATAACGACCATTTCATCATATATTCCATCACTCTTTTAGGGTGATGCAATAAAAATGGTCGGATTGCAAACTCTGACGATGATTGTTGAGTGAAACGTTCTAAAGCATTCATAGAAAGCTCAAAATATTCCTCATGCCGCCCATATGTAGCAATAAAATCTGGAAAGAATAGATAGGGAAATCTTATGCAGCTTTCATTAATAGAAAATAAGATATTTAGTGCATTTTCAAAATCATTAGGAAGATAGTTTCCTAATATTTCAGCTATTCTATGAATACGAGCTTTTAAAGGTAATTCATCCCATGGATAGGCCAAAACTGAAGCAACAAAATCTTTCTCATTAAATTTTGTATAAACATTCTGTATTTTACTTGCAAAATCATTTAAAAATTCCAAGGTATAAATATTTTTTAGTGGTTCGCTCATAAGTATTTCACAATCTCCTTGTAACTAATGTATAAAGAAAACTTAATATTTTGCAATAATTCTATTTTAAGAATATATTAAAATATTTTGATGAAGCAATCTCTTATACAGTTAAATTTTATTTATGTTATTATTTTAATAAACTAAACTTGACTACATTATGTCAAGTTTTAGAATTATATTTATTTATCATGCTATCTAAACGATTAATAATTTCGTTTCTTATAGCCATAGGTTCTATGATTTCTAACATAGCTCCGAAGGAAAGAAGATAATTATAAATCCATTCACCTTGAGGCATTGAAATGTCTATAGAGTAAGAGCCGTCGTTATTTATAGTTATATTTTCCTCATCAAAATCATCGTATACTCTATAAGCACCTTCTGATGATATTTTTAACTTAAGATGAATTAGTTCATTGAATTTTTCTGATGATGAATTATTAATAAGATTTTGTGAATCTTGATGTACACAACTTTCACTTGTAATGTGAATATCAGTCATGCGAGTTATCTTAAAGGTTCTGCACGCCGTTCTTCGAAGGCAATATCCTTGGAGATACCAAGCTTTATCTTTGAATAGTAATTTAAAAGGTTCAACATATCTATTGCTTTTCATACCGTCAGCGCTAAAATATGAGAAATTAATTACTTTTTGCTTTAATATTGATTCTTTTATTATATTGAATATTTCCTTTTGTTTTTTTTCACTACCCCAATTAGAAAAATCAACTTCAATCCAATTAATATCGCTTTTTTGAAAAAGATTGCTTAATTTTGATAATACATCATTAATCTCATCGTATCCTACAGCGGAAAGACTCTGCAGAGCAAGTATAATTTTATCTTGCTCGATTTCAGAAAATAGTGACTTATCAAAAACGAATTTATCTACCAATGAAATACCGCCACCTTTACCTTGAATTGAATATATAGGAATTCCAGCTTGGCATAGAGCATCAATATCTCTGTAAATTGTCCTGACAGATACTTCGAAATGCTCAGCTAGTTCTCTAGCCGTTATTGATTTTCTTTTGAGTAGAATATATATAATTTGAAACAATCTACTAATCTGCATAACATCACCTCATATATAAATATACAGTATATAACTTGACAACATAATGTCATATTATATCATTTAGCGCAATACTTGTGGTTAAATCTATTTGATAAATAATACTTATCTTAAATTTAGCATATCAAACCAAAAGGCTTATTATTATACCATTAACTGTTAAAAAGTTCATAAGATTGATTAAGCTAATAAAACTTTTGAATGAAGTACTTATATATGTTAAAGTTAATTCTAGAGTGGAAAGTAATGATAAATGGAATAACAAGAAAAATAAATTTTAATTATCATTTATAGGATAAATTACTATAAATATACATGAAAACTACTTTAGTGTAGTTATAGGAATAGTGTGGCAACAGTATTTTCGAAATATGGAAGATTAATTTATTTATCATTATGTTTGTATTAGGTCTGTTAACATTAGTGCCTAGAATAGTTTTTATAGGTATTCTTTCTGATACACTCAAAATAAGTATTTCTAGTTATACTACTATTTTGTTATCTGTAGCAATTACTGGTAATCTGGTTTTTAATACTACACTATACTATTTGCATTTGCACAGATATATGATTAGAAGAGAATTTAATAAGCCCATAATACAAAAAAGTTTGATTGAACAAATTTTATAAGGAGGTAATTCAAATGATAGGAATAATTGTAGGCACTCATGGAGATTTATCTAAGGAGTTAGTTAAATCCGCAGAAATGATCTATGGGAAACAAAAAAATATTGGATGTGCCACGTTTAAGCCAGGGGAGGGAATTGAAAACTTATTAGATAAGTACAATAATCTTATACAGGAATTAGACTGCACAGACGGAATTTTATTTATGGTGGACCTTTTTGGGGGAAGTCCATTTAATGTTGCTAGTATGATTGCATTAAAAAATGAGGATATGGAGGTTATAACTGGAATTAACATGCCAATGTTATTGGAAGTTTTTGCAGGCAGGGAGGGTTCAAGTCTTTCAGAGCTATTAGAGATTGCACAAAATGGGGGTAAAAACTCAATAAAACCATTAGAGAAACAAATAGATAAGAATTTAGATGATGACATATTTTAAATTTAAAAAAATTAATGATTAGTTCAAGATTAATTACAGAGTATTCGATAAAAAGATAAAATAATTACATAAAGATGATGAAGAAGGTATTAAGAAAAATAAATGAGGATGATAGAAGGTACTATTTTAAAGATAGGGACTTTGATGCTTAAGATAATTAGCTGAGCAATTAGGAGAACTAAACCTGAATGGGAGGAAGTTCTCCTAATTGCATTTGGGATAATGTTAATTTTAAATTTTATGAGAGTATAGACGTTTTTATGACTAATAAGAAATTGATACTTAAAATATAAATAAGAATTTAATGGCGTTTAACATATTTATAAAAAGGTAATTTGATTATAGGTCCAGTTTCATCAAATTTATAATTTGTTTCATTAAGAGGGTCCGCACCAGAAATTAAATTCACGCCTACAGAATGGATTGCATCTGCATAAGCACGTGTATCTTGAATAACCGTACCTGTCATAAATCCCTGATCTATTAACTTTCTAGATTCTGGTATCGCATCTACGCCAACAACTGGAATGTACTTTGAATTTCCGCCTTTATTAAAACCATATTTCTGCAGTGCCTCAATAGCACCAATGGCCATAGCATCATTATTAGAAATTATAACCTCAACTTTACTATATAAATTTAAAAGTGAAGATTGTATATCATCTCTTGCACAATCCTTATTCCAATTACATGTAGATGATAAAAGTTCGTCTGTCTTTATACCAGCATCATTAAGTGCTTGAATAGGATACTTACTTCTTAAAGGTGTTGATGGATCACTAATAGGGCCTTTTAGCATAATATATTGCATTACATTATCTTTATTTCTATCTAGTGCTTTTTTATTAGAATTCCAAGAATCAACAAGAATGTTTCCTTGAAGAGAACCGGATTGAGCGTCATCTGCACCTATTATGACAGCCCTATTATAAGTTTTAATATAATTTATTATTGGATTGCTTGGAATTAGTGTTACAATTAGCGGAATATTTTTATTGAATATTTTACCAAGAGCATTTTGTGAGAAATTTGTGTTAGAGTTAACCAAATCTACTACAAAAAGATTAAAGTTTTGATTAAATGATCCATCAATATTTTCATTTTGAATAGTTTCATTACCTTTTGAATCAAAGAAAGTAAAATGAATTCTATTTTCATTTTCTCTTTGAACTTCTTCTAAGTCTTTTTTTAAACTAGAAATAAAAGGAGAATTGAAATTACTTAGGAATACCGCAATTTTGACTTGATCTTGAGAATTAGTGTTTGGAGTAGCATATACAGAAGTTTCGATGCTACGTAAGAGTAATATAGAAATTATCATAAAAGATAGTGCATTTTTAAAAAATCTCATTGTTGTCCTCCATAGTTAGTAAATTATTTGAAATACACGTGAAATTAGGTTGTCCTGTATCAAAAAAATTATTCATATGGAATTTACAATACTTTATATACTTTTTTAAAATGATAGCATAATCTTAATGATCTCTTATTATATAGTCTAAGGAAGAGTTGAAAAAACATATCATATTTTTAACAATAAAATTTAAAAAAAGTTGAAGTGTTTTTTATTTATCGATCGTTATATTTAGTGTAGGGATTAATTAAGGTGGTGATAGATATTGAAAAAGAACAATTTCCAAATTGCATAAAACAATATGAACGGTTAATTATCACTATTTGTTTATCCTTCACAAAAAATTATTTTGATGCTGAAGATTTGGCTCAGCAAACATTTTTATCAGCATATCAAAATTGGGAAGGCTTTGATGGAGATAACATTAAAGCTTGGCTTGCTAAAATCGCTGCAAATAAGTGTAAGGACTATCTTAAGAGCAAAGTAAGGAAAACAGTTAGTTTATCAGAAGATGAATACCAAGATCTTGAGTATATAGGAGATTCACCAGAGGAAACAGTAGTAAAAAAGAATACTACAGAGAGAATACAAAGTTTATGCAACAAGCTAAAAGAGCCATATAGAACTGTAGCTATAAGCTATTTTTGCAAAGATGTCAAATTATCAAATTTGGCAAAGGAAACGGGCCAGAATATTAGAACTTTGGAAACACAACTTTACAGGTCAAAAAAAATGTTAAAGGATTTATGGAAGGAGGAGTTTATGTGAATAACAGATTATTTGATGAAGAAGGTCATTTAACTGAAGAAACATTAACGGCGCTTAAGTTTGATATTCTAAGCGACGAACAAATGATTGATATATTAGAACATATTAATGATTGTCAAGTGTGTGCTGGTGAATTTGCTGATAGTTTTAAAGAAGATGAACTTGCAGAAGCTCCTTTAGGTTTTCAAGAAAAAGTACAAATTAAAATAAAAAGTAAAAAGCAAAGCAAGATTCAGTTCCGTTTTTATTGTGCTAAAGTTGCAGTTGCAGCTAGTATAGCGTTAATATTGGTTTTTTCAAATGGATTAAATTCTTTAGTTAATACAGCGACAAATCATGTTAAACCATTAGATTTTAGGATTGTAGATTCGGTTAATGTAAATCTGAATAACTTTTCTGAAAAAATAATTAAATTGGAGGTTTTTAATAATGATCAAGAGAAAAAGTAGATTTTTAACTTTTGTTTTTTCAATGCTGCCAGGTGCAGGACATATGTATATGGGATTTATGAAAATAGGGGTATCTTTTATGGCTGTATTCTTCTTTTTAATATTTCTTTCTTCGTGGCTCAACATAGGACCGCTGTTATATATAGCACCTCTTATTTGGTTTTATTCTTTTTTTGACTGTACTAATAGGATGAGTTTAAATGACGATGAACTTTTACTTTTAGAAGATAAGTATTTGTTTTCTATTGATAAGCTAGCAAGATTAGATAAAGATATATTTGAGAAACGTAGATTTGCAGTAGGTATTATATGTCTATTTTTAGGCGTATATTTAGTTTTAGAAAATATAATGAGTATTTTAGAGCCATATATTCCATATGAACTACGCCGTTTTATTATTTATGATTTAATGAGAGATACTCCTAAAGTAATTATAGGAGTAGCAATAGTTACACTTGGTATAAAACTTATCAAGGGGAAAAAAATGGAGAGTGAGATAGATGATTAAGGTCCGCAAGGTAGGAACATTAACCTCGGGACTTGCTTTAATAGTATTTGGGATAATGTTTTTACTTAGAGTGTTTATAACTAATCTTAATGTTCTTTTAATTGTATCAATGTGGCCACTTATCTTAGTAAGTGTTGGGATAGAGATTATCGCAGCTTGCATAATAAATAATCAAGAAAGAATGCAGTATGATTTTAGTGCAATAATATTAGTTATTATTTTAGTGTTCTTTGCTATGGGAATGGGAGGAGCAGAATTTATAGTTACTCATTCACCACAGTTTAGAGGAACAATTTAATATTATAAGAAAGTTTAAAAAGAAGATGATTCAATAGTTAAAAGAATTTTGGCCCAAGGCATATCGGATTGCCTTGGGTTTATTTATTGTAGCTGAAATTAAAGCATCATGATTATGAAGGAATGCTGCATAATAAATGTTATATTGAGAAATAGAACTTCTGTGCAATAGTCAGATGAAAATTATTTTACCGAAAATATTAATGTTATTTTAATGATTATTTCGAGATGTTTATACCACAAATTCTGGTTCGGTTTTTCCTAGCTTAGATTTTTTTTGATTATTAAAAGGTACTGCTGCTAATCCTAGAATTGCAATAATTGCTGTAAGCAAGAAGCACTTATTATAAACTTTATTACTTTCATCATTTTTTATGACAGTCATTTCATCTAAGACATTATGGATCTCTTTTGTTTGAGTATTAAAGTTTTCTTCTATAGCTGGTTTCGTTTTATCAGGAGCAGAAGCTAATACAGCATCCTCTTTCTCTTTAATTAATTTATCAACCATATCTTTTGAAAAGGAATTATTTTTGCTGGTGTCTGCAGTCTTTATTTTATCAACTATCGTAGATTTTACTTGATCTTCAAGAACTGTATTGTTATTAACAAGTTCTATTATTCTGCTTTTTGAATTATCTATAGCTTGAGTAGTGTAATAGCTGCTTAACGTTGAAACTAAGGCTACAGCTAAACATGCAGTTAGTTGTCTAAAGCTGTTCAATATTCCTGAAGCAATACCATTCTTATCTTTTGAAACCTCGTCAAATGCACTTTTATATAGTGGAGAGGTTGAAGCAACACCAAGTCCTACTACAATGAATGCACTATAAATTATCTTCATATTGTTTGAACTATTCATAAATACAAACATAAGATCACCTAAAGATACAAAAATTATTGCTAATAATGAAATAACTCTGGCACCATATTTCTTAGATATAATTGCAAAGATTGGAGAGGTAAGAAATGAAACACCGCTGACTATACCTAAGATAAGTCCAGATTTTAGTACGGAATAACCTAATTGGTTTTCTAGATAGAAATTCATTAAATAAGATATAGGCATATAAGCAAAGAATATTACTCCAACTATTATTATTGAAGAAGTAAAGCTTCTTATTTTAAATAATTTAAATTCTATCATTGGATTTTTTGATCTTAATTCATATATTAAGAAAGCAATAATTGAAATTGCTGAGGTTATTATTAAAATAACTATTTTTGTACTGCCCCAGCCATATGAGCTCCCTTTAACGAGGAAAAAGGTTAGTGCTCCGATTCCGTAAGATAATAATATGGAACCAATAAAATCTATTCGCTTTTCAATTGTTCTATCATAACATTCTGTAAGACATTGAGCTCCAAAGATTAAAGAGACGATGATAAAAGGAACATTTACATAGAATATTGCTTTAAAACCAAAGGCTTCATTTAAGATTCCGCCAACAACGGGACCAGAAGCTGCAGCTATAGAAATTGTCATACCAATTACAATAGCAAGTTTTGACATGGCATCTTTACCAAATAATTCGATACCTAAAGGGATGGCTAGTGGAGCAAGAATTGCAGCTCCTATACCTTGCATGATTCTAAAAATTATAATCATGGAAAGGGAAGTGGAAAGCCCGCAAAGTATTGATGAAGTACCAAATACTATAAGACCAATTATAAATAGTTTCTTTCTTCCAAAAATATCTGCAATTTTAGAAAAGTTTATTAAAAGAGCTGAGAATGGGATCAAGTAAGCGGTACTTACCCATGATATTCCTGTTATATCTGTGTTGAAGTAATCAGCCATAGAAGGCAAAGATACATTAACTATGGTTGAATCTAATACTGTTAAGAAGCAAGCTATTGCTAGTGAGATAAATGCTAATACTTTTTGTTTTTTATTCATGAGAACCTCCAAAATTTTTATTATATGAATATGAAATTGAGTTCATGTTTATATAATATACTGGAAAAAATTAAAAGTCAATATATGAAATGAGTTTCATATTTTGTTGACTTTTATTTTTTTATCTTTTATTATTTAAATAGGTGATAAAGATGGAAAGAAAGACAAGAATACCAACACAAAAAAGAGCTTTGGAAAAATACAATAGAATTTTAGAAGCGGCTTATAAATTATTCAATGAAAAAGGTTATTATAATACTACAACAGCAGATATATCTAATGAAGCTAATGTAGCAACAGGTTCTGTATATGCCTATTTTGAAGATAAGAAGGAAATTTATCTTAAAGTAATTGAAAGGATTAACCAAAAGTTTGATTACCCAAGTCATGATTATTGGTTAGAAAATGCCGATAAGGAATTTGATGATGCTGAAGTAGCAAAACAACTATTTAAAGCATTTATAAAGATGATGTTAGATTATCATGACTTTTCTAAAACTTTTCATGATGAAATGGAAGCATTAACACTGTTAGATAAAGATGTAGCTGCTTTGAGGAAAGAATATGATGAGCAGAGAAAAGATAAAATTAAAGAGATTTTCAAAGCTTTATCTTTACCTTTTAATAGTGAAGAGGAAGAAAGATTATTTTATCATTATTCATTTTTCATAACAGATGATGTATGCCATAGGATTAAATTTGATGATGAAATTAAGAACATCGATTTATGCATCGAGAAATGTGTTAATATGTTGTACTGTTTGTTCGAAGATTGTACAAATTATATAAAGATAACATAGGGAAATTTAATATATTGATAAGAGTGGCTTTTGTGATTAACATTTTCTTTTAGCATAAAGATAAGTATATGTCTAGTTATAGTGAAAAATTTTATTAATAAGAATTACACACTATTTATATCATAGATTAAATTTATATTATAAATATTATTTGTATATATTAAAAAGGCCCCAATAAAGGGGCAAAGAATGAATGCCTAGGTTTAAAAATAAACCCATTTTAGTATGCGTAAAGTTGAACGTTTTATACATTATATATGTGTTGAGGCATTCTTAATATTTATAAAAAAATTCAGAATATCTATTTTACGAATAATTATTAGAGTATATGTCTTAAAATCAATAACAAATATAGTAAGTTAGCATAATATATAATTAGAAGTTTAATCAAAAGATTATAAATTTGATAATTTACGGAGGAAAAGAAATGGGATACAGATGTCATAGAAGAAGATATAGAAATTCTAATACTCTTGGAGCAGTAAGCAATAACAATAATTGTAACGGAACTCTTGGAGAAAATGTACGATGTAATTGTAATGGAACCCTTGGAGAAAATGTGCAATGCCATTGTAGGAGAAATTATCCTTCAGCTGGTGCATTAGAAGATGCTTATAACCAAGGGTATAAGGATGGATATTGTGCAGGAGTAGAAGCAGGACGTGAAGAAGGATATTGTCAAGGATACCAAGAAGGTGCACAAGAAGGATGCCAAGATGCAAAAGAAGCCGCAGTAAGATGTATAAACAGCATTAGATGCAATTAGAGTAACAGATTTTTTATAATAAAAATTAAGAAATAGAGAGAGCAACGTAATTGTACAGTGCTGTCTCTATTTTATATTGGTTATTGTTTTTTATGGGATTTTTATTATATGCGTTAAAATAATAAATTTAGGACACTAGCAAGTCAAATGATTAATTAAGAATAAGATTTTTAAGTTCAATTAGAATATCTACATATGAAATTTTAATTGGAATTGACATTCTTTTATGTTAAAAATATACTGATAGTATACTTAAAGAAAATATAGTGACTTTAAATAAACGAAGCTAATAATAGTTATGGAACACCGGAACTAAAATAAAAAGAGAGGCAGATTAGAAAAAGCGATATAGTAAATGTAGCAGGGAAGCATTCTAAAAAGATATATAGAATAATTTGAAGAGGTATTATAATAATATAATTTGGGGGTAATTATGAGTACGACAATTTATTTTTTTAGTGGAACAGGTAATTCATTAAAAGTTGCAAAAGATGTAAGAGATAGATTAGGAGAAACAAAACTTGTGAGGATTTCTAAAGAAAGCTTATCAATTACTAGTGATAATATATCAGACAAGATTGGTTTTATTTATCCAGTATATTTTGGTGGAATACCATATATGGTAAGAAAGTTTATAGAAAATCTGGAAATAAGTAAAGATGTATATATTTTTGCAGTTGCAACTTTTGGCTCTGGTGCAGGGGTATCTTTTAATCAAATAGATAGCATATTAAATAGAAAAGGAACAGCCCTATCAGCAAGCTTTAGTTTAACTATGCCAGGAAATTACCAGGTTATGTATTCGCCACTTGCAGATGAAAAGCAAGAAAGGTTATTTAAAAATTCAGATGAAGAAATATTAAAAATAGTAGATAGTGTAAAAAGAAATGAAATTAAGAATTCTAATAAGGCTGGTGGAATCAAAAAAGTTGCGTTTAGATTTATATATAATACGTTTAAGCCCAAAGATAAAGATAAGAATTTTTGGACAACAGAAAAATGTAATGGATGTGGTATTTGCTCAAAAATTTGTCCGGCAAATAATATTAACATAGTTAATGGAAAGCCAAAGTGGGAACATAGGTGTGAATTTTGCCTTGCGTGTATGCAATGGTGTCCACAAAAATCTATACAATATAAAAAAGCCACATTAAAAAGAGGTAGATATCATCATCCGAAAATAAAAGTAAGTGAATTATTTCAAAAATAAATTTAATAATTTTACTAATCTGAGTTTAAATTCCAAGAGTTTATAGAATTGTTTAATATATATGTTGTAATTGCTTTTCTACATTATTATTTTAATTGAGAGCTTGGCTTATTGGAATTCTAAATATAAGTTTATTATTGCAACATATATGTCTAAGAGAATATTTATAGATAATAAAAACTTCAGAAATTTATTATGTGATAGGATGATGTGTAAATTCAATCTTTTTACATACTATGAGAAAGTAAGTTATGAAATATTAAAAAATGCTTAGAGCGAAATAGAAGCTTTAAGCATTTATTTATGTAAAAATATATAAATAAAAATTATAATAAGAAGATGTTAAGTTAGTTGCAAGTTTGTGATTCAGGGCGAAAATTTTAAGTTGAAATCTAAAAGATAAGAAAAAAATAAGTAGTGTTAAGGATATATATATTGATATTAAAGATGATGAATAGGTAGAAAAGTTCTTATTTTCTGCTAAATATTCAATCTGTACATATCAGTCTAGTTAAAATTATGAGAAAGATTCAGACCAATAATTGCATTGTTGGTTGTTGTATGTATGAAATGTGGGATTGCTACTAAGAATATCAAAATATTGATACTAAAAAATGAATTTAGTTAGCAAAAAGCAAATATTGTATCATAAAACGCATATTTTTAGGAATAAAAAGAATATTTTAAGGAAATAGAAGAAGAGTTGTAATAATTTTGCTTTTCGTGCATCATTCTGTATGTTTAAAGGAAAAAGTATTTATTTAATTTTCATATTATGAGAGAATTTGGTTGTAAATAATTTAATAATAAGTTTATTTACAAATAAGATATAATATGGGAGGAAAAATATATGAAAAAAAATTTTTTAACTAAACTTGCAGCTGTAGCCTTAGTTATGGGGGCAGTAGTAACAGCACTTCCAGCTAGTGCTGATACAACATATATGAGCAAGGTATTTTCAGGAACAAATGATAACAATAGAAGTGAAAGAAAAGTATTAGCAGCTGGAGAAGCTACTTTTTATGGTATTGCGAAAGCAGGAACTGGGGATGGATATGCTAGAAAATATGTATCTAGCGGAACAGATAAAACTGTTGCAAGTGTTTCTGTTAAAAATGTTAGTGGAAAAGATACTGATAATGATGATTTCACTGCAGATGGATCAAGTCAATATTATATGAGATGGTCAGGATATAGTGATGGTTCTCAAGCACGATTGAAAATTGTAGGTATAGACTAAAATATTTGATCTTATATGGTAGGGGTTGTGATAAAGTAATCCCTACTTTTTTAGGTATTTCTAATGTGAATGTTGTTAGTAAGAGAGAAAGTTCGCATGAAAGCTTTAATTGTAAACTACTAGAGATATACAAAATATAGAAAAAATCAAATATTTATATACTAAGCAAGCCTTTAAATGAAGATTATCTGGAGCATCTAAAATTTATTAGCCCAATAATGAACATTAAAATATATTTAAAAACCATAGGTTAAACGAAAATTTGATGAAGGGGCTGTAAATAAAGTAGATTTGTTCATTTTACTTGATTAAATTATAGCTGCGAGAGGAATAGATTAATGATAAAGTTAACTAAATTTTATACTAAAATATTTGTTAGAACGCCAATTTTTATAATTTCGCTATTATTTAATATATATATATTTATTGTACAATTAAAATCATTAAATTTATCTATACTAGAGTACACAGGAATAATAAGCTATGCTATAATTGCCTCAAATTTATTTTTTTTGGTTACAACATCTTCCATAATATCTAAAAAGTCTGAAGTTATGGATTTTTTAGAAAAAAATAAATTTAAAAGATATTTAACTATTATACTATCAGGATCTATTATTTCAGTAATTACATCAATAATACCAATCATTATAATACTTGCTTTCAAAAATAATAATATTGAACTTTATTTTGTTATTACTGGGATTTTAAATTTTTTTCTAATATGGAACTTATCAAATATCATATCAATTTCAATAGGTGCGTCTATTGGGATTTTATTAAATAGATGGATTTCTATTTTTTTATCACTTGCTATTTATGGTTTCTTTCCATTCAATTTGAATAATCCTTTATTTAAGTCACAAGTTCTTAATAAACTTTTTAATATATATAGCGATTCTACAAGTATTCAAACGAATATTCTGTGTGATGAAATATTTAATTTATCATATATTTTGGACAAACTATTTGTATTATGGTTAATATTACTAATGATTATTATAGTTAAGATATTATTGGATAAAAGCAGAAAAATATCAAGTGGTATTGCCGTTATTTCAATTATGCTGCTAATTGTATTTACTATTATTAGTAGCAACAGTAATGTTACGTATATACATAAATATGATATTGCTAAACTAAGTGCAGAAAAATACCATATTGATTCCTATAAAATGGATATAAATATTGCTAATAGTCTAAAGAATAATGTTTTGTTTCATGTAAATATAGATGAGAGTGTAGATTCTATAACATTTTTGCTAGATGATTTATTTAAGGTAAAAGAAATAACGGTAGACAATGAGCCCGTTAAATTCACTCACGAGAAAGGTAAAGTTGTATTAGATTATAAGACAAGTGGGAAAAAAAGTATTAATGTTTTAGTTTCATATGAAGGATATATACATGTAGAAGATAATTTGGGAGTAGATACGTTCTATTGTAATAGTCATGCTTTAAATATTACAGATTCCTTGCATTGGTATCCAGGTTTATATGACAATTCGCTAATATCTTATAATATAAATATAAATACATCGTCTAATATATACTCTAATTTGGACGTGGAAAGCCAGAGTAATAATTTATTAAACAATAACTATAAATTAACTGGAAAGACATCTGGAGTAGATTTATTTGCAGGTCAATACAGGAAAATTGATGATAATGGTATTGAATATATAATCCCAAGTACTTATAATCTTGAGGATTTTAGGGCTAAATTGGATAAGAGCATTTCATCTTATCTAACAAAACATGAGGAAGAATTTTCAAAAGATGATTTTGAATTATTAAGAGAGAAGAAGTATAAGAAGGTCATTGTAGGAATGCGCGTAAATACTAACAGTTATATAAAAATATCTAATGATACATTATTAATAAATTATATATAGTTAGAGGGAGTTATAAAATGAATAATCAATTATTAGTCGAAAACATTAATTTTTCATATAATAAAAAAAATATATTAAAAGATATATCTTTTTCTTGTAGTAATGGAATAACGTCAGTGTTAGGGGCTAATGGAGCTGGTAAAACAACATTAATGAAAGTACTTATTGGAGCTAATAAACCATCTACAGGAAAAATACTTTTAAATAATGAAAATCTATTAAAGGACTCTAATAATATTATTGGATACCTTCCACAAAATTTCGATACATATGATAATATAACAGGATATGATTTTTTATCATATGTATGTGATATTAAAAATGTGGATTCTACAGAGAAAAAGCAACATATTGATAAAGTAGTAGAACAATTCAATTTGGAAAGTATTATATCTAAGACGATAGGAAGTTATTCAGGCGGATACAAAAGAAGACTTGGCATAGCACAAGCTGTAATCGGAAATCCTAATATAGTTGTAATTGATGAACCAACAGTTGGATTGGATCCAGAGCAAAGATTAGAATTTAGACATTATTTATCTGAAATAGGAAAAGAAAGAATAGTACTAATTTCTACTCATATCTTGGAAGATGTTGAATTATATACAAATAATATTCTAATTATAGATCAAGGTTCGATTATATTTAAAGGAAGTGCAAGTGATGCTATAGCTCAAGCTAAAAATAATATTTGTACGATAAATGTTAATGTTGATGAATTAAGACTAATTAGTAAAAAGGTTATGGTAATTGAAGAAAAAAGATTGGAAAATAATATGATAAAAATTAAATTTATACAAAATGATAATGTTATAAAGAAAAGTGAATTAGAAAAGGAGGTTTCGTTAGAGAATGCGTACGTATTTTTGCAAAAATGTAAAACTTCTGTATAGTAATTACTACACAATTTACGATATTAGAGGAAGAATATTTAAACTGTCTTTTGGAATGATATTTTTTTTATTACTAATATCTATTTATAATCCAGCACCGATGGAATATATATCTTTGTTATCACAAAAATACAAGCTTGTTAGTGTAGATAATATGTATGATTATACAATCCCAATGATTTCTTGCTGCATAATAGCATACGCATTTTATAATGACTATAAAAATAATGCTCATGAACTAATTGCATTCTTTAGTGGACATGGATTTAACTATATATTATTTTTCAGATGGTTTCTTTATACAGGTATATTTTTAGTAGGCTCATTTATAACAGCATTAATGTATTATAGAACAGTGTATTACGGAGCTATTCAAGGTGCCTTACTATCACTAAGATTCATACCGAATATAATATTTTTAACTTCAATAATGTTGTTAATAACAACAGTTGTGAAAAATATATATGCCGGAATATTTATAACGACAGCATATACCATTTGCGATTATTTATCTTTTGGTGAATTATTTAAAATATTATCTATTGGAGCAAATACGTATAATTTCTATTATACGATATCTCCTGGATATTATATAGTAAATAGAATATTGATATTAACTATAGGTGTAGTAAGTATATGTATTGCAGGAAAAATATCTAGTAATTAGTAATTTATATGTTTACTTAAGAAAAGTTAAAAACTAAAAAGACAAGTGAATTATTATAAGAATTTAGATTAGTCATCTAAAGTAGAATCAATAGTTTAGATTATATAAATAATAATATTTCATTTTAATACAGATAAATCCCCAACGCTACTTAAAAAAGTACTGTTGGGGATTTAATTGCTTTAGTTAAGTTTCTATTAATAAGTTGAGAAGATAGCATTATATGATAAGAGCTAATGCGCTTATCGTAAATTAAAAGAGATTATAGGCAAAATCATAAGTTTTCTTGATTTAATTAGTTTTAATGTAAAATATCTATAGTAATATATATTATTAATCAGACAAATAAGCGTAATACATCTTAGTTAATAAGTTAAAGGAATAATTGATAATTTTCAGATCTTAAATAATTTAAAAATATATATCACAATTATTTTACTATAAATGTGAAAAAATACATGAACTTATTGCGTTGAACATTGAACAATGATAGTATTACATTGTTCAATAATTGAACTTGTTAAATGGCGTAATATTATCAAGATCTATATTAAGATATAAACATATTGCAAGTTACCATATATTCCTGAAAAATAAATCTTACTTTTTTGATATGTTTTATAGTATTTCTTATTGACAATACTTGGACGGTCTAGTAAGATATATTTAAAATTAAATCATAGTAATTCTATAGGAAAAGTAAAGAAGGGGGATCTGTATGAAAAATAAGAATCTG
This sequence comes from Clostridium beijerinckii HUN142, assembly GCF_000621745.1. Classification (GTDB taxonomy): domain Bacteria; phylum Bacillota; class Clostridia; order Clostridiales; family Clostridiaceae; genus Clostridium; species Clostridium beijerinckii_A. Next base: position 100,403 of record NZ_KK211336.1, read on the forward strand.
AAAAATAGATGTAAAAAGAAATGGGGGAGGGAAATTAACCTATATGAATAATCAAGACACAGCTACTAAAATAGTGAAAAGAAAAAGAGGTGAAATTTTTTATATTGGCATTTCTTTTACATCTGTAGTCATTTTCTTTATTGTATGGGAAATTGCCACAAGTAAAGGCTTGATTAATCAAGTATTTCTTCCATCGCCTCAAAAAGTATGGCAGGCATTTATTGAATTAGTTCAGCAAGGTTATAAAGGAGGAAGCTTGTTATCTCATATTGCAATAAGTATGGAGAGACTTTTCATTGCAATCTTTTTTGCGATAATAATTGGTGTTCCTTTAGGACTTATTGCAGGCAGTTCAAGGATTGTAAGGGCGATTATAGATCCGTTTATTGAATTTTATCGTCCGCTTCCACCACTAGCGTATTATACATTAATTGTGCTTTGGTTTGGAATTGGAGATGAATCTAAAATTATTTTATTATTTTTAAATGCATTTGCACCTTTATTAATCGGAGTTATATTTAGCGTTCAAAAGGTACCGCTAGATAGAATTAATGGAGCTAAATCATTAGGGGCAAGTGGAATAAATCTTTTTATTAGTGTTATTTTCAGATCATGTTTACCAGATATATTAACTAGTCTTAGAACAGCTATTGGTGTTGGTTATGCAACTTTAGTTGCGGCAGAAATGGTTGCAGCTGTATCAGGAATAGGCTGGATGGTATTAGATGCAAGTAAATATCTTAGAAATGATATTGTCTATGTTGGAGTTATAATTATGGGAATTATAGCGATTATATTAGATTCTTTTGTGAGATTTTTGATCAGAAAAGCTTCACCATGGCTAGAAAAATAAAAAAATAGAAAGTTCTTTTATATTTAGTAATAGTAGATTATTAATAAAATCAATCAATGTACAAGCAGGTACATAGAGATATTTAAAGGAGTGTTATTTATGAAATTAAGAAAATATTCAATACTTTTGTCGTCTATTTTATCTATTGGTATTTTAATAACAGGCTGCTCAGGAGCAAAAACAGCTAGCACGACAGGAAATACTCAAGCTTCAGAATCAGCGTTGCCAAAGGAAATACGTTTAGGATATTTTCAATCTCCAAATGGAGAACTTCTTGCAAAAGGAGAAAAGTTACTTGAAAAAAAATTCCCAGGAGTTTCAATTAAGTATGTTCAATTTGACGTTGGACGTGATGTAAATGCTGCAATGGCTAGTGGATCTATAGATATAGCAACCATTGGTACACCTCCAGGAACAACTGGAATTGTTAATGACCTTCCTTATAAAATTTATTATTTACATGACATAATCGGTTCAAGTGAGGCACTTGTTGCAAAAAATACATCTGGAATTAAGTCTGTAGCAGATATAAAAGGCAAAAAAATTGCAACTCCATTTGGTTCAACTTCACACTATAGCTTACTTGCTGCATTAAAACAAAATAATATTTCAGAAAAAGATGTAACTATTTTAGATATGAGTGCACAAGACATTATAGCGGCATGGAGCAGAGGGGAAATTGATGGAGCTTACATTTGGCAGCCAGCACAATCAAAGCTAGTTTCAGATGGTGGAAAAGTAATACTTTCATCTGAAGATGTTGCTAAAGGCGGAGCTGTTACTGGTGAATTTGGTATTGTAAATAATGACTTTGCAGCTAAGTATCCAGATGTAGTTAAGGCATATATTGATATATTAGATGAGGCTACTAAGTCATATAAAACTCAATCAGATGATGTAGTAAAAACATTAGCAGCAGAACTTGGATTAAGCGCTGAGGATACAAAGCAAGCTATGAATCAAATTTCTGTTTTAGATAAGTCTGAGCAAGCACAATATATAGGAACATCAGACAAGCAAGGCAAGCTACCACAAATTTTAAAGGATACAAGTGATTTCTTGTTAACTCAAAAAGCAGTTACTACTTCACCAGATATTGAAACTTTCAAAAAGGCGGTAAGAAACGATTTATATAATTAATAGAGGAGATATAATATGGAATCGTTAGTTGAAATAAATAGACCAGAAGAGAGAAAAGCAAATTGTTCTGTTGAATTAAAAAATGTTAATTTAATATATAAAAATGGAAAAGAGTATTCGAATGTCTTAAATGACATTGAGCTTAAATTATTTGATGATGATTTTGTTTGTGTTCTTGGGCCATCTGGATGTGGGAAAACTTCATTATTAAATGCTATTGCTGGATATAATACAGATATCTCAGGGCAAGTACTTATAAATGGAGCACCGCACACTAAGCCAAATCCGGATGTAGGAGTTGTTTTTCAGCAGCCTAACATCTTTCCTTGGTTAAGTGTTGAAAAGAATATTGAATTTGGACTTAAGATGAAGAAGATTCCTAAAAAAGAGCGAGCAGAAGTTGTAAATCATTATGTTAATTTAGTTGGTTTAGATAAAGCTAGAAAACTGCTTCCTCATCAATTGTCCGGAGGTATGAAGCAGCGTGCAGCAATTGCAAGAACATTAGCTGCAGACTCAAAAGTAGTTCTGCTTGATGAACCTTTTAGTGCTTTAGACGCTCTAACTAGAGAAGCTATGCAAAAGCATCTAAAGAAGATATGGAAAGAAACTAACAAATGCTTTTTCTTTATTACTCATGACGTAGAAGAAGCAATTTTATTATCAACTAGAATTATTGTAATGAATGCCAATCCAGGAAGAATTGTGAGTGATTTTAGAAATCCGCTTCGACAATATGATGATAATAGCTTTAAAAAAATCAGATCTTCAAAAGAATTTGGAGAACTTAGAGATTCGTTAATTGAATTAATTCAAGGAACAGAATTAGAAATTGAAGATTAAAAAATGTTTATATAGTTGAAGGGAGATAGATATTATGAAGAGATCAGCGCTTACTAAAAAATTATTAGTCTTAGGCGTAGATGGCATGGATCCAAGAGTGAGTCAAAAATTTTTAAAAGAAGGAAAAATGCCAAATTTAAAAAAGCTGATTGAACGTGGTTCAGCGAGAGAAGATTTGAGACAAATTGGTGCAATCCCAACAATTACACCGCCTTGTTGGACAACACTTGCTACGGGGGCTTATCCAGGAACACATGGAATTACTTGCTATTGGAGACAATCTCCTGAAAGTCTTGATGCTGTTGTTTATAATATGGATTCGCGTAACTGTACTGCTGAACAGATTTGGAATATTACTTCAGAAGCTGATTTAAAAACATTAGTTTGGCATTGGCCAGGCAGTTCTTGGCCGCCAACTTCTCATAGTGAAAACCTAAGTGTTGTAGATGGAACTCAGCCAGGGTCTGTTAATATGGGAGTTGCGCAACTTGATTGGGAAAAAGTTATTGTTGCTTCACCTGAAATTAAAGAGGTTCGCTATGCACCACGAGTAGAAAAACCAGCGGGTGTTGGTTGCATAATTACAGATTTAGAAGGCACTTTAGACGATGAAGTTGATGATGAAATGATGGAACTTTGGTGGGGAGATACAGCCCGTCAAGGCGGTGAAATTCGTACCTATGTTATGGATGATAATGATACAGAAATTGTTATTGGAAGTAAAGTAGCTTATGATATTGTAAATTCTCCACTTAAGGATGCAAAAGGTTGGAAAAATGCGCCGGAAGGAGCAAAAGAATTCACTATAATAACTTCAAGCGGTGTAACTAGACGCCCAGCCTTAATTTTAAAAAATGAAGCTGGCGAATATGATAAAGTAGCAATTTATAAAAATAAGAAAGCAGATGAACCAATCGTTATTTTAGAGAAAGATAAGATGGTAACAGGTATCATTGACGATGTTACAAAGAAAGAAGTAACAAAGCCTGCATGCCGTTCAATGAAGATTTTAGAACTTGATCCACAAGGCAATAAAGTTAGAGTTTGGATTAGTAATGCTCTTGACATATCCAATGATCAATTATGGCATCAAAAATCTTTATACAAAGATATTACTGAGAATGTTGGACATGTTCCTCCTGTTAGTTTAATCGGTGGAGAAGATGATGAACTAGTGAGGGAAATTTTTGAACCATCCTGGGCAATTTACGATAAGTGGCAGGCGGATTGTCTTAATTATTGTATTAAGGAGAAAAAATATGATGTAGTATTCTCTCATCTTCATAATATTGATTGTGCAGGACATCAATTATGGCATCTTGCTAAGACACTACAGCCATGGGATTACACTGATGAAAAAGTATATCAGGAATTTATTGAAAAATTCTATATGCAAACAGATGATTATATTGGTGAATTTCTACATCTATTTGATGAAGGCTGGACTGTATTACTTGTAAGTGATCATGGACTTATGGTTGGAGAAAATGTACCTCCAATTTTAGGTGAGTATGGTGGGTTAAATACAAAAGTTATGGAAGAGCTTGGTTATACAGTTTTGAAAAAAGATAAAGATGGTAATTCAACAAGAGAAGTAGATTGGGAGAAAACAAGAGCTGTTCAGATTCGTAGTAATTATATTTATATTAATCTAAAAGGCCGTGACAAACATGGTATTGTAGATCCAAACGATAAATATGATTTAGAAGAACAAATAATCTCTGACTTGTATAATTACAGAGATTATAGAACTGGTAAAAGAGTTGTAGGCATATGCCTTAGAAATAAAGATGCTGTCTTAATTGGTGCTCATGGACCAGAATGTGGTGATATATTCTTCTCTATCGAAGAAAAATATAATAGACTTCATGGAGATAGCCTTTCAACCTCAGAAGGATATTTTGATACATCAGTTTCACCAATCTTTGTAGCGGCAGGTTCTGGTATTAAGCCAGGATTTACAACTGAACGTATTATAAGGCAAGTTGACGTTGCACCTTCAGTTTCTGCATTACTAGGATTACGTTACCCAGCACAGTGTGAAGGTGCTCCAATTTATCAAATTTTTTCAGAAGATATTTAGGAGTGATCGAAAAAATAACAAGGCCATCTGCATAAAGAAGATTATGGCTATCAGAAAGTAGATCTCTGATAGCTGTTTTTAAAGTAGGCAGAGAAGTTATAAAGAAAACTAAATAATAAGCGTAGTAATGTTTTTGTTTATTATTATAATGAATTTATTTAACATTTTGATTATAAAGCTTCTAGTATTATAGTCTCTTTAAATTACGATTTACAATAATTATAGAGGAGTGAATAGTATGTCTTTACAACATTTAAATTCCAATGAATTTGATGAAATTATATATGACAATGCTGAGTCTAGCATAGTGATTTTTTCTAGAGAAAGCTGTAGTGTATGTCAAGGTGTAGTACCAATTTTAGAAGATTTAAAATCAAAATACGATGATAAGTATAATTTTTATTATGTTGACGTTGAAGAACAAAAGAATTTATTTCAGAGATTTTCTTTAAAAGGTGTTCCTCAAATTCTTTTTTTTAAAGACGGTGAGTACCAAGGAAAATTAGCTGGTCATGTGGAAGATGATCAAGTTGAAGAAAAAATTGCTGAAGTTTTTGAGGAGTGATTAAAAGTATGAACGATATGACTAATTCCTACGATTTAATTATCATAGGTGGTGGACCTGCAGGACTTTCAGCAGCAATTTACGGGGGAAGAGCTAAACTTAAAACTCTGGTAATCAATAAAGGAGTAGTTGGAGGCCTCGCAAATACAACAAGGGAAATAGTTAATTATCCTGGTTATGAACAAATCAGCGGGCCAGAACTTATGAAAAACTTTAAGAAACACGCAGAGAGTTTTGGAGTTGAGTTTTTAAGAGACGAGGTTGTAGAGGCTGATTTGTCCTTAAGAGAGAAATTTATCACTACTAAAAAAGGAAAGCAATTATTAGCAAAAGCTGTGATTATAGCTTGTGGCAGTGAGCCTAGATTATTAAACATTCCTGGGGAAAAAAGACTACAAGGTATGGGAGTGGCATATTGTGCAACTTGTGATGCTGAGTTTTTTGAAGGAGAACATGTTGTTGTAATTGGAAGTGGTGATCAGGCTATTGAAGAAGGCATGTACATTACAAAGTTTGCAAGTAGAGTGACTGTAATAGTACTTCATGATGAGGGGATTCTTGATTGTAATAAATTAAGCAGGGAAAGAGCTCTTAATAATAACAAGATGGAATTTATCTGGAATTCAACTATAGAGGAAGTGCTTGGGAATGAAAATGTAGAAGGAGTAAAAATTAAGAATTTAAAGAATGGAAATATAGAAGAGATAAAATGCCAAGGCGTATTTTTCTTTGTAGGTATGGTACCATTAACTAATTTTTTGAAAAATAGTGGTCTTGAAATTGATCCAAGAGGGTATATATCTGTAAATGAACTTATGGAAACTAGCATTGAAGGAGTATATGCAATAGGAGATAATAGAGTTAAATATTTAAGACAGGTTGTTTCTGCTGCTGGCGATGGAGCAACTGCTGCTGTGGCTGCTGAACGTCACATTGAAGAAATGAAGGACTTTAATGACAATATTCTAAAAAGTAAAAAAAGAGTATTGTTATTATTTGCAGACGCTTTAGCTAATGAGAGCTTAGAGTTTAGAACATTATTAGAAGCGGTAAATAGGGAATTAGTTGATAATTATAGGATTATAGAAATAGATACAGCAACAAAGAAAAATCTTTTAGTAAAATATAATGTTAGAATTGTACCTGAAATAATTATTCTAGAGCAGGGTAAGGAAATTAAACGACTAAAATATACATCAGATAAAAAACAATTAAGAAATCAATTATTTTAACTTGTGATGTTTAAGATAATAATTAGCAAAAATTATTCCACCAACAAATAAGAATATAAGTTTACTTTATAAGTCTAAAGAAGGTAGCAGGAAGTGAATTAATTATTAACGAAAGAATATATAAGAAAAAAGATACAAAGGAAATAAATTAATGCATATGCAGCTAGCAGGCTTAATATAATATTTTATAAAATTTAAATATATAAATTCTAGTTAATAAAATTTCATAAATATTAGTATTACTGCAAGTGGTATTACTATAAATAGAAATTCAGGTTTTATGAATAATCTTTCTTAGAACTTATATATTAGTGAATCAAATTGCTATAACACTTAATATTATATGTAAATAAGGAATATTTGAGTTAATTGCAATTTTACTTTAAATATTCCTTGTGATATGATTATATTAAAAATTTTTATGTTGGAGGAAATATTTTTATGGATTTAGACCCGGAACAGACGAGTATCACGTCACAATTAATTTTAATAGTCATATTGACTTTAATCAATGCATTTTTCGCATCGGCAGAAATGTCTATAGTATCATTAAATAAAAATAAAATAAAGCTTCTTGAGGAAGAAGGGAATAAGAAGGCCAAGCTTTTATTAAAACTTATGGAAGAACCTACTAATTTTTTATCTACTGTACAGGTAGGAATAACTCTTGCAGGATTTTTTAGTAGTGCTTCAGCAGCAACAGGGCTATCAAAGGATGTAGCTCTTTATTTAAAGGGACTTAATGTTCCTTATAGTGGACAAGTTGCCTTGGCACTAGTAACAATTGTGTTATCTTATATCACCTTGGTATTTGGAGAACTTTTTCCAAAAAGAATAGCTCTTAAAAAATCAGAAGCTATTGCAATGTTCTGTGTAAAACCATTAGTGATTATTGCTAAAATTGCAGTTCCATTTGTGAGGTTACTTTCAGCATCAACTAATGTATTAGTTAAACTGATTGGGCTTGATAAAGAAGATTTAGGTGAAAAAGTATCAAAAGAGGAAATCAAATCTTATGTAGAAGCTGGACTAGAACATGGAGTCATAAATAAGACTGAAACAGAAATGATAAATAGCATATTTGAGTTTGATGATAAATTAGCATGTGAAGTAATGACACCGAGAACAGAAGTATATATGATTAATATAGAAGATCCATTAATGGAATATTTGGATGAATTGATTGATGAAAGATATTCAAGAGTTCCTGTTTACGAAGATGATACTGATAATATAATTGGTATTCTTTATATGAAGGATTTCTTTAGTGAAGCAAGAAAATATGGATTTGAAAACGTGGATATAAGAAGTATATTGCATCCACCTTATTTTGTTCCAGAAAATAGAAAGATTGATACGTTATTTAAGGAACTTCAAAGTACTAAAAAGCATATGGCTGTGTTAGTAGACGAGTATGGAGGATTTTCAGGTATAGTTTCTATTGAGGACTTAATAGAAGAAGTCATGGGAAATATAGATGATGAATATGATGAGGATGAGCCATCAATAGAAGAAATGGATAATGACACCTTTATGATATCAGGTATGCTTTCAATTAATGATTTTAATAATTACTTCGATACAGATATTAAAAGTGAGAATTATGATACTATGAGTGGTTTTATTATTGAAATTCTTGAACGTATTCCTAGTAATACAGATGAACAAGAGATAGAATATGAAAACTTGATCTTTAAAATAGAAGAAGTAAAGGAAAAAAGAATTAGTAGGATAAAGCTTTATATTCAGAAAGATGATGAAATTTTAGCTGTATTATAAGGCTGTAATATAAAATAAAAGTGGCTGTTTTAGAATAAAAGATAGAACAATATAAGTACTGTTTTTTTATTAAAGACTATTTATGTTGTTCTAAAAATTTATTTTATAACAGCCTTTTTATTTGCAGTTTTATAACTGATATTTAATGTAAATTGTGTGATATATCCTTAATTATGAAATATTAATATAGAAGTTAATTACAAGATATATAATTATGTTGAAATTATGGATCACTCAAATGAAAACTTTTACAAAAAGTATATAAATTATACAAAAGATTAATGTATATTTATAAATTCATGCGATTACTGTAAATTAAAATATAAATATAGCATAATGTTAAATCTCCCTGCATAAATATCAAAGGTATTTCAATTTAAGGAGGAATTTTTATGAATACTAGAGCAGAACTGAAGAGCTTTGCAAAAGATCAACTAAAAGGGAGGTGGGGACTGGCTATTGGAGGAATTTTTGTTGCTGGATTTCTAATTCCAATTATTTTTAATTTAATTTTAAGAGTTGTTAGAGAAAGTTTCGGTTTAAGTTTAATCGTATTTTTAGTAACAATATTTGTTAGTTCAGCAATAGGAGTTGGTATATGCAGATTTTCTCTAAACTATGCCGAAAAAAATAGTAACCCTAAATTTACAGATATATTTTCAGGATTTTCAATAATTCATAAAGCTGTAGGCCTATATATTTTATTGACTATAATTGTTACCATAGGATTATTTTTATTGATAGTTCCAGGCATTATATTTATATATATGTTTTCACAATCATTTTTTATTTTAGCTGATGATAATAATAAGTCAATAATTCAATGTTTAAAAGAGAGCTCAGCTATTATGAAAGGGCATAAATTTGAATACTTCGTCCTTACTTTAAGTTTTTTAGGGTGGATAATACTTGGAATGATTCCACTATGTATCGGGCTATTATGGGTGGTTCCTTATATGAACGTTACAGTAGCCACCTATTACTTAAAACTTAGAGATAGTTATAATAATAATGATAAAATAGCATAAAGAACAATAATTTATTGTTCAGAAATATATATTTATAAAATATTATATGTATTAAATTGAAGACTAAAGAAATTATACCTTCAGTAATGCCGTAAGAAAGCGTTACTGAGGGAATTTTTTATTTTTAAATACAAAGTCAGTTTCTTAAATTTCAGTTCCTTATAAATTCCTTATAATTAAGGCTTATTATTTAATTATAAGAGGAGGAGTTAAGATGAACGAATTTATTTTAGAAACAAAAAACTTATGTAAGAACTTTAAAAAGCAAGAAGCAGTTAAAGATATGTCTGTATTAGTTGAAAAGAATTCAATATATGGGTTGCTTGGTCCAAATGGAGCAGGAAAGTCAACACTATTAAAAATGGTTACGGGAATGCTTAGACCAAGTTCGGGAGAAATCTTATTTGATGGGCATAAATGGAGTAGAAACGATTTACGCGAAATTGGGTCATTAATAGAATCAGCGCCTTTATATGAAAATTTGACGGCAAAAGAGAATTTAAAGGTTCGTACTACAGTACTTGGATTACCGGACTCAAGAATTGAAGAGGTTCTTCATGTGGTAGAGCTAGAAAATACAGGCAAAAAGAGAGCTGGGCAATTTTCTATGGGAATGAAGCAGAGATTGGGGATTGCTATTGCATTACTTAATAATCCTAAACTTTTAATTTTAGATGAGCCAACTAACGGGCTTGATCCATTTGGAATACAAGAATTGAGAGAGTTAATACGATCTTTTCCAAAGAAAGGCATTACAGTAATATTATCGAGTCATATGTTAAGTGAAGTAGAACAGATTGCTGATCATATTGGAATTATATCCGGCGGTATTTTAGGATATCAAGGAGAATTAAAAAAAGGTGAAGATTTAGAAAAATTATTTATAGATATCGCTAAACAATATAGGAGGGAGAAATAATGATGCTTAAATATTTTATTGCAGAAAATATGAAGATAAATCATACGTTTGTAAAGAAATTAGTATGGATAGCACCAATTATGGTAATTCTTCTTTCGGGATTTTTAGCATCAAATTATTTTCAGGTTGATATTTATAATTGGTGGTATACGTTGATACTTCCTGGAGTTATCTCGCTAGGGAGCTGCCTTTTATCAAGGATTGATGGTTCTATGAAAAATAAAGCGGTTATATCACTTCCAGTAGATTTAGATAAAATATGGATTGCTAAAATATTGGTGGGAGTAAAGAATATAGCTATTTCTTGTATAGTTATTTTTATAGCTGGAGAGTTAAGTGTGTACTTTATTAAAATGGATAGTATATCACATATTTCGATGTTAAGTGCTTTAGGTGGAACTTTAGTGATCATTATAACCTCAATGTGGCAGGTTCCATTATACTTTTTTCTGGGAAATAAAATAGGACTATTTCCAACTATAGTATTAAGCCTAGCAGTTAATATATTTTCAATAGTTATGGCAGTAAAGGAGTTTTGGTGGATAAATCCCTTTTCGTATACATCTAGACTAATGTGTCCAATTTTAAAATTATTACCAAATGGTTTAATAGCTAAACCAGAAAGTCAAACTTTTACACCAGAGCTACTTAAGAGCTGGGGTATACCTTTTGGTATTGGAATTTCAATAGTTTTATTTATATTGATAACTTATTTAACAGCTAAATGGTATGATAGACAGGAGGCGAAGTAACATAATGAAAATTCTTCGTTTATTTAAGGCAGACTTTATAAAAATGAAGCACACACCTTTTTATTTGATTCATATTTGTTTACCGATTATAGGAGCAATAATATTTTTGAAATATTATTCATTTTCAAATTGGAATTCTGTAAATAAAATAAGTGGGTATTTAGAAGTATTATCAATAACATTTCCAGTGGTAATAGGGATTGTATGCTCTATGGTTATAGAACAGGAGGTTATGGCTGGAAAATTTAAAGAAATGCTATCTATAGAATATGGAAAAGGAATGTGTCTTTTGAGTAAAATATTAATTCTACTTATTACAGGTTTATTTTCACTTAGTGTAGCGGTTGGGATTTTTTTCGTCGGATTTCAATTTGTTTTAAGGCAAAATACACTACCACTAAATTTTTACTTAAATATAATTTTTATTATATTTGGAGCTCAAATATTCTTCTATTTATTTCACTTATGGTTGAGCATTAAGTTTGGAAGTGGAGCATCAATAGGGATGGGAATAGTTGAAAGCTTATTATCAGCTTTGCTCAGTACAGGGCTTGGAGATGGAATATGGCAATGGATACCTTGTGGATGGTCGGTTAAGTTTTGTGATAATTTCTTTATAGAAGCTTCTAATTCTATAGATAATTTTAATAAACTGGCTGATATTAATACCGTATTTAGTAATAGTGCCATTGGGGTTAGAAATTGTGTTTTACTTACAATTGTTTTTGGGATTTATCTTGGAGTTTGGTTTAACTTTTTTGAAGGTAGAGGAGAGAAGCAATAATAATTTATAGAATAATAAAGATTAATTGGTAATATTGGGTATAATAGATGTAGGAGGGATAGAAATGGCAGATATTCTAGCGATAGATGATGAGCAAGGCATATTAAAGGTTATAAAAGGTGCATTAGAAAGAGAAGGACATAATGTAACTATAGTTTCTAATCCTACATATATATCAAAGGATCAGTATGTAAAATACGATTTGATTTTACTTGACGTAATGATGCCAGAAATAGATGGATTTTCTCTGTGCAAAGAGATACGTAATCTGGTTGACTGTCCAATTATATTTTTGACAGCAAAAACTATGGAACAAGATATTGTAATGGGATTAAGTATTGGTGGAGATGATTATATATCAAAGCCTTTTGGTATAGGTGAGCTTCGGGCAAGGGTAGCTGCACATTTAAGACGTGAACATAGGGAAAAACAAAATGCTTTTTCTATTTCTGATATAAAATTTAATATAACGGCAAAAGAGGCTTATTATAATGAAGAATTAGTACCTTTTACAAAAAGTGAGTATAATATATGCGAGTATCTTGCTCTAAATCATGGGCAGGTATTTTCCAAGGAAAGAATATATGAAAGTGTATTTGGTTTTGATGGGAATAGCGATACTACAGCGATTGTGGAGCATATTAAAAATATAAGAAATAAGTTTAAGAAGGTAGGAATAAACCCTATAGAAACTGTTTGGGGGATAGGATATAAATGGAAAGAGTGAAGAAGCAAAAAAGCATTTCTAAGATTTTCGCAATATATATAATGTTCTTTTGTATAGTTACAATTCTTTTAGCTATATTTGATTTTATTCTATTTCAAATTGGTTTGAATAGTGGATTTATTTTACCAGCAAACTACTATGAGCAGAAAATTGAAAAACAGAGAGAAGAAATAGCAAAAGCAGATGATGTTAAAGTAAAAGACTTTATACCTGAGGAATGCAATTATGCAGTTTATGATTCTATTGGAAATGTATTTTATAGTAGTATATCAGAAACTAAAGCTATAGATATTTGGAATCTTGTGCAAAGTGATAAGAGAAGTGAAGGGAAATATTATTACAAAGTTATTTCAAGAGAGAATGGAATCTGTGTAGTTGAATACACCATAGGGGCAAGTTTTGTTAGCCCTGTTTTGAAAAAGTATGTTCAAAATGCTGAGCTTAGTTTTGTTTTTATATATGTTGTTTTGGTTAGTATTGAAATTATAATTCTATCTAGGTGTTTTAGAAGAAGAATATCTAAAGAACTACAGATTTTAAAAGAGACTACAGAAAATATACAGATGGAAAACTTAGAATTTGAGGTGAAATATTCGAATATATTAGAAATCAATGAAGTCATTTCTGCGCTTGATAAAATGAAGACAGAGTTGAATGATTCTCTAAGTAAACAATGGAAGATGGAAGAAGCACGCAAAGAGCAAATGGCAGCATTGGCTCATGATATAAAGACACCATTAACAATTATTAAGGGAAACTCTGAGCTTTTAAGTGAATTAGATTTAAAAGCAGATCAAGCTGAATTTAACGATAGTATAATAAACGAGGTTAAAAATATAGAAGATTATATTAAATCATTAATAGAAATTATGAAAGCTGAGAAAGAATCAACATTAGAAAAAAAGAAGATAAATTTAGAAGAATTTATACAGGATATAATTGAACAAGGAATTTCCATGGGTATAAATAAAAAAATAGAGCTTAAAGGTGAAATTAAACATATTCCAGAATTTATCATAGGAGATGAATCAACTTTAAAGCGAGCTTTAAGCAATGTTATTTCGAACGCGGTTGAATATTGCTATGAAAATGGGAAAATAGCATTTGGGGTTGATTCAGATAATGATAATATAAGATTCACCATTGAAGATTCAGGAAGAGGATTTACAGAAGAGGAATTACAGTTAGCTACAGAGCAGTTTTTCCAAGGCGACAAGAGTAGAAATTCTAAAAATCATTATGGTATGGGTTTATATATTGCAAAAAAATTTATGGAAAAACACAACGGGAATATTTCGCTTGGAAAATCAGAAAAGCTTGGAGGGGCTAAAGTTGTTATAGAATTACCTATTTTATTTAATTAATAGAAATAGTTAGCTAAATAATAGGAAATCATTTATTATTCAAACAACTATTAAACCTAAGTAAAATTAATATTTCTAACTATAAGCCTAATAAGAACCAAGAGTATAGATCTCTGTGAACATGGAGATTTTTACTCTTGGTTTTGTGATTTTATAAAACAATAAATAAAGGATTATTTTATAAAAGAGAAATTATTGTAAGATCCAAATATGTAAAAGTTATACATTGACTTCGAGTGCACTCTAGAATATATATTAGAATTAAAACAATTTTGTAGAAAGAAGGCGAATTATATGAAATATATTAACTATTTAAGAAACTTAACTTAAGTTAATAGTATTTTTACATGTTTGTGTATGTTGCTAAAGATGAAAAAATCAATACATATAATATATTGATTATAAGAAAGATATATGTTTAACATTTGTTAGATAAATTTGAAAATCAAACAGGAAGTGAATTAAAATGAAAAACATTAAGACAAAAGTTATTCTCTTAGTCGTAGCAGTTTGTTTTTTTAGCTTATTATGTTCTTCATCTATAAGTTATTATCTTTTTTATAAAACAACTGTGGTTGAATCAGAGGATAAACTCAGAGTACTATCTGAAAAATATGCAAAAACTATAGACAATTGGATGGCTACTCAAGGAAACTTTGTTAATCAAACAGCGGAGAACATCGAATTTAACAATAATTATGATAGGACAAACCTTTTGAAATATATGAAAGTTAAAGCAGAGTCAAATACCGATATTATGGATATATATTTTGGTTTTGAAGATAAAAGTTTTGTTGATGAAGATGGATGGATACCGGATAATGACTTTAATTGTACAGAGAGAGATTGGTATAAAGATGCTTTAAAAAGTGACTCAGTAATTTATTCTGATCCATACATAGATTCTGAAACTAAGAAGTTAGTCGTTACAGTTGCAAAATCAGTTAAAAAAGATGGAGCAGTCATAGGAGTTTTAGGTACTGACATAAATATGGAAAGTATCTCTAACGAAGTTCAGAAGGCTCAACCTATAAATAACAGTTATGGATTCTTATTAGATGAAAAAGATGAATTTGTGATTCATCCAAATAAAGAGTTTCAGCCAAGTTCAGATAAGCTAAGGAATATTAGAGATGTATTAGGTGGAAGTTTAAGTAGCATGGTTAGAAAGGATAGTTCTGAAGCTAATGTTATAAAGCTAAAAGATTATGATGGAATAAATAAATATTTTGCAACAGCTCCTATTACTTCATCAAGATGGATAATGGGTATTGCAGTTCCAAATGCTGAATTTTTAAAACCACTAACCGGTTTAATTATCAGTTT
This sequence comes from Clostridium beijerinckii HUN142, assembly GCF_000621745.1. Lineage (GTDB taxonomy): Bacteria > Bacillota > Clostridia > Clostridiales > Clostridiaceae > Clostridium > Clostridium beijerinckii_A. The sequence continues at coordinate 115,798 of NZ_KK211336.1, forward strand.
TATTGCCATGTTTGTATTTTTAATGGTTATTTTTTCTATGGTTGCTTTATATTTTGCAAGTAAAATATCCAGACCGATTTCATTGGTGACTAATTTGATAAATAAAACTACTAGCCTAGATTTAGAAATGAAGAAAGAAGATGAATTCGAGAAATTACTTCAAAATAAAGATGAAATTGGAATCATCGCTAGAGCTGTAACATCGCTAAGAAAAGAGTTGAGGGAAACAATTGAAGTTCTTAAACAAAAATCAAAGGAGTTACTTGATCATTCAGAAGGAATTGCAGTTTCAACTGATGAAACGCTTCAGGGAATTCAGGGGATTTCTGAAACGGTAGATCAGCTTTCAGTTGGCGCATTAGATCAAGCAAGGAATACAGAACTTGCTTCTGAAAAATTATTGCATCTTGGAGAGAAAATAGATGTCTCATCAAATAAAGCAGATTTAGTAACAAAGTTTTCAAAAAAATCGCAGCATATTAGTGAAGAAGGGATTAGTGCTTCAAAGGATCTTATGAATAATATCAATGCTAATAATGAAGCTTTGGAAAAAGTAATTAGAAATATAGACTTATTATCTAATAAATCAGGATCTGCAGGCAAAATAATAAATACAATTCAAGCAATTTCAGAACAAACTAATCTTCTTGCATTAAATGCAGCAATTGAGTCGGCAAGAGCAGGGGAAGCTGGTAAGGGATTTGCGGTTGTAGCAGATGAGATACGAAAACTTTCAGAACAGACTTCAAATTCAACTAAGGAAATAGAAAGCATTGTGAATGAAATTATAGGAGAGATAAATGCAGCTAAGAAAAGTATGGATGAAGAAAAAACTATAATGACAGAAGTAAGCAAAACTACCAAAGAAGCTATTGATACATTCCAACTTATAAATAGTACATTTGATGATACTATAGAAAATATAGAAGAGTTAACTTCTAATATAAAATCTATAGATGAAAATAAAGATTCAGCAATAAGCAGCATTCAAGAAATTTCAGCTGTAGCAGAGCAGTCAGCAGCTTCAATTGAAGAAGTTTCAGCAACTGTTTCAGAGCAATCTAATTCTATGGAAAAGATATCACATTCTGTAATAGAGCTTAAGAATATTGCAGATAAATTAGAACAAATAGTTGGAAAGTTTAATGTATAGAGTAAATAGTTAAATTAGAATAATAGGTATATTGCTAGGTTTATTTGAAATTCTGGCAATATATTTTTGAATATTGGTTAGAAAAATAATTAAAGTCATAAAATAATTTTTAGATTATTTTATGACTTTAATTATAGAATAGTTATCTCGGCTTCTTCTTCAACTCTTTGAATAGCGCCAACTGTTCTTAATAAAGTGCCAATACAAGAGTATACAAAACCAGTAGTTATATTTATGTTAGGCGTAATAGAAAAGTTACTTTTACCTGACTGAATGTTATTATACAGTTCGTTAAGCCTTATAAATGAAACTCTAGTATAAGAAAGAATCACATATACACCAAGACAGCTTGCAAATGCAGCTATTTCACTTGGAGTTGGATGTTGTACATCAGACTTCTGTTGATTCTGACCATTTTGCTGATTTTGCTGTTGGTCTTGTTGCTGACTCTTCTGATTTTGTTGTTCTTGTTGACTTGGGGATTGCTGTTGCTGCATCATTCTTTGAATTATTATTTGCTTAGCTTTTACTGCTGAAATGATACCAAGTAAAGTCGCTATTAAATCAACATAGGATGTTTGTAGTTCTATATTAAGCAATTCTAAATCTAATTGATCGTTGCCAGTTGGAAAATGTATGGTAGCATTATAATTCTCCTGCATATTATCACCTAAAAAACTAGTACACTATAATATATTGAAAATATGCGTTGTTGTTCTGATTTTTTTACAGTATACCTTATAAACGAGCAAAATATAGCACTTTATAATATAAAAATTAGCAGCACAGCAAAAATTGCATTATGATATGCTGCTTTATTTTGCAAGATAACAACTGAACATAAAATTTATCATTTGTAATATAGATATGTAGTTGACATTTTGAATTAAGATTTAAAATTTTCTTAGTTATTTTTCTGAAATTGATAAAATAAAATCATCGATCATTAATTTAAAACTATCTTCTAAGTTGACTGGATTTTGAAAATATCCGTGGGAGCTTAACGAAACGAATCCATGTAATAGACTTCTTAAAGCCCTGCTTTTATGAATTATAAATATCTTATCACTGCTATAAAAGTCTAAAATTTTACGTATTATTGCATTACTTTCACTAGCCAGACGCTTAACTTCATCACTTTCAGTACTTGGGATATTAACGTAAAGCTTATAACCACTCTTGTTTTCAAATGCAAAATTTCGATATACATAAGCAAATTCTCTTATTGCAGTTTCTCCACTTTTCCCAATTAGTCGCTCCATTAAAGTTGAATTTAAGTTATTTAAAAAGTATATGGTCATTTTTATTTTAAGGTCTTCAATGTTGGCAAAATGATTATATAAAGATGGATATTTTATATCCAGTTTTTCTGCAATCTTTTGGAAAGTAATCTGATTAAGTCCGATTTCATCAGCTAGTAAAAAAGAAGCTTCAATAATTTTTTCCTTAGTTAAATTTCGTTTCTGAACCATTTTATCACCTCTTATAATTCTGATTAATAAAGATAGTTTAACATGATAGGTTATTTTTATCAAATTGGAAATAATTATTAAACTATAAGATGTAGTTTACAAATTATATTTTATAGTTTATTCTTATATTTAGAAGACAATATACAAGTTATTGTATTACAATAACAAAACTAATTAGTAAGAAGGAATAAATTTATTATGGAAATGTGGAAAAGAAATTTAAAAGTTTGTTGGTTTGGAATGTTTGTGACAGGAATAGGCATGAGCCAGATAGCGCCAGTATTACCACTATATATACAGCATTTAGGAATTCAAGATGCGGCTTCGATAGAGAGGCTTTCTGGAATTGCTTTTGGTAGTACGTTTATTATCTCAGCTATTTTTTCACCCATTTGGGGACATGCTGCTGACAAATTTGGGCGAAAACCAATGTTGCTTAGGGCAAGTCTTGGTATGGCTATAGTTATAAGCTGCATGGGATTTGCACCTAATGTATATGTATTAATAGCACTTAGGTTATTACAAGGAGCTATCACAGGATATAGCACAGCCTGTACTACCTTAATTGCAACTCAAACAGATAAAGAACATGCAGGATATGCTCTAGGAACTATTTCAACAGCTAACATTGCAGGTTCCTTACTTGGACCTACAATTGGAGGATTTGTAGGAGAGACTTTTGGTTTGCAAAATGTATTTTTTATAACAGGCGGGCTTATGCTCATTGCATTTATTACTACAGTATTATTTGTAAAGGAATCTTTTAGTCGTGTAGATAATAAAGTTTTAAGTTTCAAAGAAGTTTGGAATACAGTTCCGGAAAAAGGATTAACCATTACTTTGTTTATAACTTTTTTTATATTATCTGTAGCAATGTATTCGGTAGAGCCAATAGTAACAGTTTATGTTACTCAACTATCTAAGGAAGCGAGTCATATTGCATTAATAGCGGGAATAACTTTTTCTGCATCAGGTTTTGCTAATATAATTGCAGCTCCAAGGCTTGGAAGGCTCTCTGATAAAGTAGGAGCACATAAAGTTATGCTAATATGTCTCATAATAGCTGGAATAATATTCATACCTCAAGCTTTTGTAACGAACACTTGGGAGCTTATGGGACTTAGATTTTTACTAGGACTCACAGTTGGTGGTCTTAACCCTTCTGTTAATATATTGGTTAAGAAAATTACACCATCTGCTCTTACAGGTAGAGTATTTGGTTTTAGTATGGCAGCAGGATATCTAGGTGTATTTGCAGGATCAGTTCTAGGAGGACAAATCGCAGGATATTTAGGAATAAAATGCGTATTTTTTGTAACGAGTGCATTGTTATTAATTAATGCAGTGCTAGTATATTTTAAAGTGTATAATAAACTTAATATAAATAATAATCATAGAATAGAGAAGTATGAAAAGGGGATAAGAAATGGAAAACTTCAAGTCAGTGGAAAATAAATTTATTGATGTAGAAAAAACAGCATTAGTTCTTATAGATTTGCAAAATGGAATCGTAAATAGAGAACTTTCACCTTATAGTAGTGAAAATATAGTTAAAAATGCAAGCAAATTAGTCAATGAATTTAGTAAAAAAGGTGCATTTATAGTTCTTGTAAGAGTTTCATCTATAGATGGAAAAGATACACTTAAACCGAAGACAGATTCTCAGGCTAATGGAATGCAATTTCCTAAAGGATGGGATAGTATTATACCAGAAATAGCTAATACTCAAAATGCGCATATCGTAACCAAGAGACAATGGGGAGCATTTTATGGAACTGATTTAGATTTGCAATTAAGACGTAGAGGGATTGATACTATTGTGTTAGGTGGGATTTCTACTAACATTGGTGTAGATACAACAGCAAGGGAAGCATATCAATATGGATATAATCAAATATTTGTAGAAGATGCAATGACAGCAGTGACAAAAGAGGAACACGATTATGTTTGTAAATATATTTTTCCTAGGATTGGAAGAATTAGAACAAGCGAAGAAGTAATTTCAGCATTAAAATAATTAAAAACAACAAATAGCGAAAAAGATACAATGCATATAATACATAAGCATTGTATCTTTTTTACTGTAATTACATTTACAGTTTAGAAAACATTTTATTTATTATTCTTATCAAATATAACTTTTCCAGGACACACTTCAGATTGACCAAACCACATGCATTTTGCACAATTCAAACATTTACCAGTATCTTTTCCATCCATAGCATGGTTTGCCCAATTAGGATTTATAAGAATCCCTTTACCAATATCAACGATATCTACATTTGTTTTATTTAATATTTCTTCTGCAATTTCAGCTGAATTAATTCCATTAACTGCAAATACTGGAACTGATACTTCTTGCTTGATTTTCTCAGCAGCATAAACAGCATTGGAATACTTATAATCTTTGCTTACATTAATTTCTTGTTCATTAAAGAATCCATAAGAAATATCAAGAAAATCTATTCCACTCTTATCTAATATTTTAGCATAACTTACTCCATCTTCTATTGATGGTTCAAATCCGCCTAGACGAATTCCTACAACAAATTCTTCTGGAGTTACGTTTCTAATTCCTTCTAGTATTTCTAGTACAAATCTTTCTGGGTTAGTGCCATATTCATCAGTTCTTTTATTAACATTCTTATTTAAAAATTGACTTATTAAATAACCATGACATCCATGTAGCTCAACACCATCATAGCCAGCTTCGTAAGCTCTTCTTACAGCTTCAATATAGTCGCTTTGTATTGATTCTATATCTTCTTTAGTCATTTCACGTCCAATAACTGTTCCAGAAAAACCTTTATATTCATATGGACTTGGACATAGAGGAGATTTAGATATTCCTGTAACTCCAGCATGATGGATTTGAATAAATATTTTGCAGTCTTCTTCATGAACTGCATTAACTATGTTTCTTAATCCTTCAATTTGATCATCTTCCCAAATTCCAATTTGCTTTTCTGATAATCTTCCGTCTCTATTAATACATGTAGCCTCTTGTATTATGAGTCCTGGACCGCCTTGAGCTAATTCTTTATAGCGGTTTAAATTTTCTGATGTTACATATCCGTCGTTAGCTAAACCTACAACCATTGGAGGTACGCATATGCGGTTTTTTATTTCTATATTTTTAATACTAAATTCTGAGAATAACTTTTTCAAAATATTCACACTCCCATTTTGACTTATTTACATATTACCATTTGTTTGGTATGTTATTATTATAGTTTAATAGGGAACATAGTAACAAGTACGCACATTTTTGTGCCTTGGTTTTTGGAGGATTACTTATGAAAAATGAAATAGAAAAAGTACAAAACAAGTATTCTAAAGCATGTCCTGTCCTTCGAGCTCTTGAAATTATAGGAGGTAAGTGGAGGCTTCCTATTATATGGGAGATATCAGTTGCAAAGAGTATTCGATATAATGAACTTAAACGGAGTATACCCGGTATAACTAATATTATGCTAACTCGATCTTTGCAGGCATTAGAAGAACATGGACTTGTGAAAAGAACAGAATATAATAAAATTCCACCGCATGTAGAATATTCTTTAACAGATGACTGTAATGAGTTACTTCCTGCATTAACAATCATAAATGAATGGGGAAAAAGAGTATGGCCGGAACATAAGGAATGAAGTTAAAACTGAAGCAAAATAAAAGAGTTTAAACGTGATAAATGTTTATCTTTAAATATAATTATGGTTTCCTAGCGTTTGATGCTAGGAATTATTTTTTAACTTCATTTGTATAACAAACACAAACCGCGTTTCTTCCATTCTCTTTTGCATTATACAAGGCATTGTCAGCACGCCTAAACCAGCTGTGAAAATCTTCATCTATATCTTTTTCAGCGATACCTATGCTAACAGTTACTTTATTTACAAATTTGAAGACATGCTTTTCTATGCTTAATCTTATTATTTCAGCAATTGCAGTACTTTCTTTTAAATTTGTGAATGGGAGCACTGCAACAAACTCTTCTCCGCCCCATCTAACAAGAATATCTTCATTCCTAAGGCAATGTTTCATAATCATAGCTATTTCAGATAAAACCAGGTCTCCTGTACTATGACCATAGGTATCATTAACATTTTTAAAGTGATCAATATCAAGAATCAACATTGATACAAGGTGTTTTTCTTTGTCAAGCTGAAGAATTTTATTCGCAACTGTTTCTTCAAAATAACGCCTATTATATATTTTGGTAAGTTTATCTGTCATAACTTCTAATTGAAGCTTATTATTAAGTTCTTTTTCATTTTTTATTTGTTTTATAATTCCTATTGTAAATAATAATGTTTCAATTGAGGCAGCAGGATAGCATGTACTAAAAGTGAATATATTCCATTCTAGCAAACCGTAAGAACCTAAAATATATATAATAAAGCCGGTAAAAAGTATAAGTATTCCAAACAAGTAATATATAGATCCCATACCAAATTGAAAATAAGAATATATTGAAATAAGAATACATAATCCTACTATGATTATATATAAATATAAGATATCATAAGTAAACCCATCAGGAATAATTCCAGATATATAGAGAGAAAGTAAGAGAAAAGATATTGAAAGTTTAAAAAAATTATTTAGTATTGGCATCTTGCTTTTTATATCTAGGTGTGAATATATAAACAAAACCCAGGTCGAAGCTGCCATTGCTCCTAATGCTATAAGTCTGTTATTACTGTTAAATCCCAGAATTAACTTCTGTGCTCCAGATAGGCAGTATAGTAGTGAAAGCAATGATCCTGTAAAAAGCGAATGAAATAAATACTTACTATCTTTCGATGAAAAGAATAGAATCATATTCATAATAAGCATTCCTAGGAGTACACCTAAATTACCAATATAGAAACATGCTAGTAATGTTTGAATAGTGTAAAAGTTACTGTCTTTTGCTAGAAGTAAATTAAACACATTTGAATCCCAAGTTGAATTTATATAGATATCTTTATTAAAATCAATATTTTCAGGAAGCTTAATATATGGAAAGATAAAGTATTCATTAGGTTTTTCGGCTACATATCTGCCATCAGTAGTTGGAATATAAAATTGAATATCTTCAATGAATTCACAATCAATATATATTATGTTGTCAGTGCTAGCTTGTTTATCTTGTAATTTTAGTTTAAGCCAGACTTTTTGGACATCTTCAGGAAAATAGATATTTTTAGAATTGTTTTTTTCAAATTTAATATTATTATTGCCTTCTATTTGGCCTATTTCGGCATATTGGTTATCTTTAGGAATGAAGTAGTCTACATTGTTTGATAAATTTATATATTTATCAACATCAATAAGTTCAAAATAACTATACTTTAGAACTTTTACAAAGTTTGTTAGTAGTAAGATTGAAATAATAATGATGCCTGTTAAAGATATAAAATTTACCTCCTTTAATTTTATTGATATATTTTTTAACATACTGCCACCCCGTATTAATGTTTTGGATTAATGAAATTTATATTCCTGAAAATGATTATTGGTTTAATATATTTTATTTTATATGTTTCTACTATGTTCTTTATTTTAATACATTATTAAAATAAAAGTTGAATTATTTATAATAAAAGTGTGATTAGTTGTATCATATTTCACAATAAGTATTATTATACCATATAGGTTTTGCATAATATCTTTATTAGTGATTTTAAAATTTATGATATAATGAAGGAATTATTAAAAAGTAAAAGTAACTAATAAATATTGTTAATTATTTTTGACAATCATTCGAAACATAAGAGGTAAGTATGACCAAGAGAAACATAATTTCAAATAAAAGAAAAAAAGAACGAATAAAAATTAATAATTTAAGTGATTTTAAAGATGCATTGAAGAAAGAAGGCTATAAAATAAATTACTTTGATGAAGAGAAATTTAAGGTAGAAGTTGCAAAGACTTTTAAAGTAGATAATAACTTGGTAGAAGCAGTATATAAATGTATTGGTGAAGAGGATATCACTTATAGAGCAGATAATGTTAGAGATTTAATCAACTACATGAAAAGGATAATACTATTTGAAAGTGAACATAATAAATTATGGAAGAAAATAAGTTCAATAAAAATATTAAATATAAATAGAGTTGAATATGAACGAGAGTCAATGCCTAAAGATAACGTTCAAGATATGATATCTGCAATAGAAGAAGTTAAAAGAAGTGTATCTAGAATAGTAAGTGAAGAAGAAAAACTGAAATTAGAAATTTTGGAAAAAGAATTAGATAATGATTATCTCTATTCAAAGGATATTGAATTATTGAAGAAAATGATTCTTATTAAAGAAGGAAGAGTAAAAGAAAGCTATAATATTAATACTAAAGTTAAAACAATATCTATAGAGATGCCAAAGCAAATAAATTATCAGTATATTACGCCACAAAAGGGGACTGTTGAATATCATCAACATATAAGTAATAGCATACCGAGAATGCAACGATTAATAAAGAACATTAATAAGTATATGAAAGTTGATGAAGAAGAAAGGTCCGTATTTAAAATAAATCAAAGTAAAACATTACAGGATTCTATAAATATAGCAGTAGCAATATATGATAATAAAGAATTTAAGGCAATAAGTGGAAGTAATGATATAGCGGATTATTGTTCTGCACCAGAAAAAGATGAGTCATTTTTTAAAAGTAATAAAGTTAACAAATTGGGTGAGTTTGGAATAGGGTATGACAGAATAAATGATAGTGAAAAAAAGATAATTGAAGAAATACATAAACAGATAGAAGCAAGGTTATTGAAGGATGAAGGAAACTTAATTTTATATAGCAAGTGGGAGCCATGTCCAAGTTGCTGCTTTGTAATTAGCCAGTTTTGCAAAAAGCATCCCAATATAAAAGTTCAAGTGAAATATCATAAGAAGTATGGTGAATAACATCCATCTCGTTAAAAAAAGAAAGATGAAACCAGTGGCAATACATAAATATACTGTCGCTGGTTTTAACTTATAACTATTTATATAACGAATTTATATTTCACCTTGATAGTCAAATTCATCATCATCTTTATGTATGTCAGAATCAGAATATCTAACAGATGTGGGAATTCTCTCTGTAGAGTCTGAATTGCTTGTATTCACAGGGCTTACATCGCTTGAACCATGAGTATACTTTGATCGCGAAGCATGGCTGTTAGCATATCTCACTTTTTCAGAATCAAGGGATGGATCGTCCTCAGATGAATGAATATCAATAATTTTTTCAGTATCATAGACACTTGGCGTCTGATCATTTAGTGTTTTTCCTTTTCTCATTTAAATCACTCCTAACATAATAATCTAAAAAATTACTTATAGTATATTAAAATACTCTAAATAAAAATTTTAATAACTTAAAGATAAGTTATATAGTTATTATTGAAAAAAGTTAACTTATTAATACGTGGAAGATTTAGTTTTATAAACAGCTGGAAATATTTATTGTATTTTGAATGTAAAAATGATGTATAATATGGTAGGAGAATTAGCATTTAAACAAAGGAAAGGAATAATAAATATGAGCTTATACAGTAAATATTTTAATAAGTATAAAATTCCATTTGGGATAGCTGTTTTTTGTGTTGCATCTGAAGCAATTTGTGATTTGCTTGGTCCAACGCTTATGTCTAACATAATTAATACAGGAATTGAGCAAGGATCACTTTCTAAAGTTTATTACTGGGGAATGCTTATGCTCATAGTAACTGCAATTGGAGCTGCTTTTGCAGTTATAAGAAATATTTTAGCAAGTAAGGTATCTCAGAGAATGGGAGCAGATCTTAGGTACGATTTATTTGAAAGAATTGTTTATTTTTCAGAATTAAGTGCAGATAAGATTGAAAGTGGATCTCTAATTACACGTATGACAAATGATACGGCACAGATTATATTGTTCGTCAATGGAATTATGAGGATTTTTTTGAAAGCCCCAATTACGTGCATAGGTAGTATTGTACTTGCAACGCTACTTAACTTTAGGTTAAGCCTTATCATATATGGTGTTGTTGCGGTTGTGTCTGTACTTATTATTATCAGTATGAAGTTAAGTTATCCTCGTTTTTATGAATTGCAAAAGGCTATGGATAAAGTGAATTCAGTTGTTCAAGAATATCTTATAGGTGTGCGTTTAGTCAAGGCCTTTGGAACATATGATAAGGAAAGTAGTAAGTTTGAAAATCAAAATACAAACTTAATGGAAAAAGGAATATCATCTCAAAGTGTTATTACATTTGTGTCACCACTTATAACTCTTACTGTTGGAATTGGAACAATAATTGTAATTTCAGAAGGTAGCAGTCTCTTTTCAGCAAATCTTGCAAATCCAGGAGATATATCAGCGTTTATAATTTATATGGCACAAATTCTTACCTCATTAATCATGATAACAAATATATTCAATACATTTGTAAGAACCAAGGCTTCTACTGCGCGTATTAAAGAAATAGTTGATTGTGATGGAGATTTTTCTCATGATGGCGAAATGAAAGAATTAAATGGTGATATTGAATTTAGAGATGTTACATTTGCATATCCAAATGGTAGTGGTGTACCTGCTTTAAATAATCTATCATTTTCTATTAGAAGTGGACAAAGTTTAGCTATAATTGGTCCAACAGGCAGCGGGAAATCTACTATTGCATGGCTTCTTTTGAGATTTTATGATGTGAACAATGGAAAAATTTTAATTGATGGCTATGATATTAAGGAATTAAATGTTGATTCTGTACGAAATAGTGTTGCTATAGTGCCGCAAAAACCAATGCTTTTTTCTGGTTCTGTAGCTGAAAATATTAGGTGGGGTAACAGGGAAGCAAGCAGTGTAATGATTAAAGAAGCTTCGGACAAGGCACAAGCAGGTTTTATAGATAATATGAAAGATGGATATGAAAGTATTTTAGGAAGTGCTGGAGTGAATCTTTCAGGTGGTCAAAAACAGCGTATTTCTATAGCTCGCGGAATACTTAGAGATTCGTCTATAATTATATTGGATGATGCAACCAGTGCATTAGATTCAGTAACAGAAGCAAAAGTTAGAGAAAACTTAAGTTCAAAAACGAGAAATCAAACTATAATTACAATTACTCAACGTTGTGGAACAGCAATGTTTGCAGATAGAATTTTGGTTATGGATAATGGAGCTAAGGTTGGATATGGAACTCATGATGAACTTATGCAAAGCTGTGAAGTATATAGAGATATTTATAAAACGCAAATAGAGAGCAGCAAGGAGGTATAGGATATTATGGCACAACAATTTTCTAAAACTGAAGTAAAAGTACCTTCTATTAGTGGAAGACGTGTAGGTGGAGGCGGAAACCGCTTTGCGCCTACACAAAAAGCTAAAAATGCTAGAGGCACACTAGTGCGTATTATTAAAATATATATGCGTTTTGCTAAGACAATTTTTTTAGCTATGCTTCTTACAGTTTTTTCATCAGTAATTTCTGTTGGAATTCCTTATTTTGTAGGAAAAACTTTTGACACATTTAAGATTGCAACTAGAACAGTAGACAAAAAGACTCTCGTATCATTCTTAACTATAATTGCGGTTTTGTATGGAGTTAATTGTATTATTTCATGGATAAATGGTATTATTATGCTTAAAGTTTCACAAAAACTTGTTTTTGTAATACGTGCAGAATTCTTTGAAAAGATGCAGAGGCTTCCTTTGAAATTTTATGATACACGTTCTCATGGAGATACAATGAGTAGAATAACAAATGATGTAGATAATATTAGTTCTACAATTGCACAAACAACTACACAGTTAATATCAAGTATTTTAACTTTAGCTGGTTCTTTTACAGTTATGATAGCATTAAATGTGCCTCTTACACTAGTTGTCTTGCTATGTATACCGCTAGTTATACTTTTAACACGTGTAATTGCAGTTCATAGTCGCGAATATTTTTTAGCACAGCAAAGAAATCTGGGTTCACTTAATGGAGTGATTGAGGAAAATATATTAGGATTAAAGATGGTAAAGGCTTTTAGTAAACAGGAGGATGTTTTAAAGCAATTTGCAGAGATAAACGAAAATCTCTACGAAAGCAGCAATAAGGCACAGATATGGTCTGGATATATGATGCCGCTTATGAATGTCATTAATAACTTTATTTTTGCAGTTGTTGCCATTGTGGGCGGTGCACTGTCCGTAGGATATGGCGTAGCTGTTGGAACTGTAGTTAGTTTTTTAAGCTATTCAAAACAATTTTCACAGCCATTAAATTCTGTAGCAGGTATGTTTAATACAATTCAGTCAGCACTTGCTGGCGCAGAACGTGTTTTTGAGATTTTAGACAATAAAGAAGAAAGTGCAGATCTTAAAGATGCCATTGAGATAAAACATCCAAATGGTGATGTAACCTTTGAAAATGTATGCTTTTCATATGATAAGTCTACACCTATATTAAAGAATGTTAGTTTTAAAGTTAAGGCAGGAGAAACAGTTGCGCTAGTAGGAGAGACGGGAGCAGGAAAAACTACTATTGTTAATATTCTTACTCGATTTTATGATGCAGACAGTGGAAATATTTTGATTGATAATGAGTCAATTATGAATATAAAACGAAATAGTCTTAGAAAATGCTTTTCTGTTGTGCTTCAAGACACTTGTCTTTTCACTGGAACAATTATGGATAATATTCGTTATTCTAAAAAGGATGCAACTGATGAGCAAGTCATAAATGCTGCTAAAATAGCTCATGCTCATGAATTTATTGATAAACTTCCCAAAGGTTATCAAACAATGGTTTCTGGAGCTACAGATAATTTAAGTCAAGGTCAGCGTCAGCTAATGTCTATTGCTAGAGCAGTTCTATGTGATAGTCAGATTTTAATCTTAGACGAAGCAACTAGCAGTGTAGATACAAAGACTGAGAAAGATATTCAACATGCACTATTAAGATTAATGAAAAATCGCACTAGCTTTTTAATAGCGCACAGATTATCGACTATTAGAGATGCAGATCACATTATGGTAATAGGTGATGGAAAGATATTAGAAAGTGGTGATCACAAAAGCCTTATGAAGAAAAAAGGCCAATATTACAAAATGGTTATTAGTCAAATGGGAAAATTAATTGAGGAATAAATTTTAATTAGGAGGAAGAAAAATGAAAATTGCAGAAGGATTAGATATACTTGAATTAGGAAGCAAAGAAAGAAGAATGAATGCTACACTAATTTGGGATGATAAAAATGTGATTTTAATAGATACGGGATTACCTGGACAAATAGAAAATATTCGTGAAGAAGTGGAAAAGGCAGGTGTATCCTTTGACAAGATTAATAAAATAATTATTACTCATCACGATTTGGATCATATTGGTAGCTTGTCAAGTATTGTTAAGAATTCTAAAAGTGAAATAGAAGTGTTAGCACATAGTGGAGAAAGACCTTATATTGAGGGAGAGAAAATTGGTATAAAAATTACTCCTGAGCGTTTGAGTTCAATGCCGGAATCTATGAAGGAAACTATAAAGCAGCTTAAAACAAAAGTTAATAGGGTTGTTAAAGATGAAGAGGAACTTTCTTATTGTGGAGGAATAGAGGTAATTTATACCCCAGGACATACTCCGGGGCATATTTGTCTTTATCTAAAAAAGTATAAAGCATTGGTAACTGGAGATGCAATGAATGTTGTAAATGATGAGTTAATTGGTCCTAATCCAGAATATACATTTGATATGAAGCAAGCAATAGAATCTCTTAAGAAGCTTACAAAGTATGATATAGAAACTGTTATCTGTTATCATGGTGGAGTATTTACAAAAAGCTCAAATGACAGGATTGCAAAATTAGCTAATAGTTAAGAAGAATATAAAGATAGTAGCTTTACTATGAAGCTGCTATCTTTTTTATATTCTATTAAAAAAATTTCCATTAAATTTATAATTATTAGTGAAGGATATATTAATAATATTTTTTAATTATGAAGATAATATAAAGTAGCAAAATAAATGTAGAAGTTAGAGGCTGATTATGAAAAAAACATTATATGATTATAAAGATAAAATTAAAAAATTGCAAGTAAAAGAGAAATACAATAAGAATGAACTATTGATAAACGATTTCTTAATTGATAAGAAAGAAGATCTTGAAATATATTATTCGCCTCATAATGAATATATAAATTGTAATGCAAGAGTATTTATAGTTGGTATAACTCCAGGTTTTCAACAAATGAGCACTGCAATTTCTGCTGCAAGAAGAGAATTAGAGAATTCTGATAATATTAAAGGAATTCAGTATAAATGTAAGAAAGCAGGAAGATTTAGTGGGAGTCTTAGAAAAAATTTGATTGACATGCTAGATGAAATAGAGCTTAATAAGTGCCTAGAAATAGAGAGCTGTAATCAATTATTTGAAGAAAAAGATTACTTGCTGCATACAGTTTCACTAATACCTTATGCAGTTTTTCTAAAAGGAAAAAATTATTCAGGTCATACTCCAAAACTTATTAAAAGTGAATTTTTAATGAAATATGTTTATGAGAATTTCACTTATGAATTAAAAGCATTAAATAATTTGGATAAAATTCTTATAATACCATTGGGTAGGTCAGTAGAAGAAGTATTATACAAGCTATGTGAAAATAAAATCATAAGCGAAAAGCAAATATTAAAAGGCTTTCCACATCCATCTGGGGCTAATGTAAATAGGTTAGTTCAACTAGAGGAAAATAAGGAGAAAATGATTAATACAGTAAGAAATAATTTTAATTAAAAAGAACAAAAATCAAATTAAAAGCACATTATATATAAAATAAAGTCTAAAAGAGGGTTAAAGTGTATACCTTCTTTCTTTATATTTAAAACAAAATTTAAAGATTCTTAAGATTTTACTAAATAGATTTTAATATTTAAGATTTATACTAATTCTATAATTTAACTAAAAGAGAAGAATTCAAGGAGGCTTTTGATATGAAGCTAGTAAAATTTTTAATTGAATATTTTAAATCACCTAGAACCATAGGGGCTGTAGCACCTAGTTCAGAGAAACTTGCAGAGAAAATGGTAGGAGACATAGATTTTAAAAATTCTGAGGTTATAATTGAGTACGGACCAGGGACAGGAGTTTTTACGGACAAGCTTGTAAAAAGAAAAAAGAAAGAGACATTATTAATGTTATTTGAATATAACGAAGAATTTTGCAAACAATTAGAAGAAAAATATAAAGGAGAAGATGATATTATAATAATAAATGATTCTGCTGAAAATGTAGACAAACATTTAGAAAAATATAATCTTAGCAGAGTAGATTATGTTGTATCAGGGTTGCCTTTTGCTAGTCTTCCTAAATCTGTTTCAAATAAAATTTTAAGACAAACTAGAAATATATTAAAAAGAAATGGATTATTTATAACATTTCAATATACTCTCTTAAAAAAAGAATTTATTACTGGATATTTTAAAAAGATAAATATAGAAAGAGTTGTATTTAATTTCCCGCCAGCCTATGTTTTGAAATGTATAAATTCCTAGGAGAAAGAGGAGATTTATTTTGTATATTCAAGAAGAAATGAAATATCATACAATAATCTCATTTAGCTATATAAATATGAAAGAAGACTAGCAAATAAATGCTAGTCTTGTTTTGATGAAATTTAGAATAAAAACATAGTAAAATTTAAAGATAGATTATTTTTATTATATAGATATCCCAAATTTGGCGAGATATATACATAATTTCAGGTATTAGTTGTTTTATCTATTCGTAGAGACATATAAGAAAAGTTTAATCTACATTGATGGAATTAAGAACTCTGAATCTATCATTGCATAAATCTATTCTAACTTTATTATTTTCAAAAACATTTTTAGAAATCTCTTTTGATATTGCTTTCATAGGTTCTACATAGCTTGTATCACTTTTATAGTCACCTTCTACAACAAGAGATAGAATATAAAGTGTATCTTGCTTATCAATCTTAACATCCACTTTGGAACTAGGAGTGAAGTATCCTTCTGAATTTAAATAATCTCCAAGTTTTTTCGCTTGGGATTCTGTTATCTTATTAGTATAAAATAAGTGATTTTCGCCATAATCAAGAGCATTTTTTGGTACGTAAATTGAGTATAGAATTGAAGCAGCAGACAATGAAAAAATCAAAAGTCCTATGATTATAGGAAATAAATACGAAGCACTTTGCCCGCCATTTTGAATATGTTCATTATACAGCTTTAACTGTGTAAACATAAGAATTATCCCTAAAGCTATATTAATACTGAAAAATATGATAGAAGTATTAATTGATAATATAGGCAGCAGTGCAATAAGTGCTATAAGCACTAAGATGCTCGTTAAAAGAAATATCCACTTCTTTTTTTGACTTCCAGATCGTCCATAATTCAAAGCACACATGATCCCAGCTGGTAGAAATGAGAAAAATACGGAAAATATAATAAATGATTTCGGATTCCACAGTTTTGTTGTAGGTAATTTATTAACCTTTGTCATGAAAATGCCTCCTTAGAATTGTCTTTACAATAATTATATCATAAGTTTATGGAAGCAAAATATGTTAATTCCAGTTTATGTAATAATTTTGGTTTTGACTAGATAAACGTTTTTACATTAACTTAACAAAAATTATAAATACTTTTAATAAGATTATGTTATATTTCAACTATATTTACAAGAGCTACTATAATAGCTAATTAGAAGAAATATGAGGAGATTATAATATGTTAAATTCATTAGTTAATAATTTAAATTATAATGAGGCAGAGGAGTTGGAAAATATATTAAATAGCAAAAATATAACTACAGTTTATCAACCCATTGTTTCACTTTTATATGGAGAAATCATAGGGTATGAGGCATTAAGCAGAGGGCCAATAGACTCACCATTGCAAAATCCGGATAAGTTATTTAACGCTGCTCAGGTTTATAATAAAACATGGGAGTTAGAACAACTATGTAGAATAAAAGCTATTAAAAGAGCTACAAATATTGAAAAAAATAAATATCTTTTTATAAATGTAGATCCTCATATTTTTAAAGACGAAAAATTTAAGAAAGGCTTTACTAAGGAATTTCTTGCAGAACATAACATGTCACCTGATTGTATAATATTTGAGATTACCGAAAAGACGTGTATAGAAGATTACAGAGGATTTAAACAGGCTCTCAGCAATTATGTAGACCAAGGGTATAAAATTGCAATTGATGATACTGGTTCAGGATATTCAGGGCTTAAGATGCTTAATGAAACAAAACCACATTACGTAAAAATTGATATGGATTTAATTAGAGATATAAATGAAGATTCATTTAAACAATCATTAGTAGAATGCTTTGTTAAGCTATCTGAAGCAACAAATATGAAGCTTATTGCTGAAGGAATAGAAACAGAAGAAGAATTAAGAACATTAGTAAACTTAGGCGTCTATGCGGGACAAGGTTTCTTACTAAGTCGTCCGGCGGGAACTTTTTTAGATATACCTAATCATATTAAGGATTTAATTATAAGGTGTAATAAATTTAAGGACAATGTGTATCATAACTATCAATCAAGCAGTATAGGCGAAATTGTTAGACATGATAGTCCATTTGGGCCTAAAACTTATTGTGGTGATATTAAAGAATATTTTGATTCTAACGATATTACTGGAGCCTGTATAGTAAACAATGATGTACCATTAGGTCTTATTATGAAACATACGTTAGACTCAGCTCTTGCTACAAAATATGGTGTTGCAATTTTTACAAAACGTCCTGTTTCTTTAGTTATGGATACAAATCCTTTAATTGTAGATTACAACACACCTGTAACAGAAGTTTCAAGGCTAGCAATGTGTAGGAAAACACAAAATATATATGATTATATTATCGTAACTAACAATAATAAATATTATGGAATGGTTACAATAAGATCTTTGTTAAATTATACTACAATGTTAGAATGTAACTATGCGAGACAACTCAATCCACTTACTGAACTACCAGGTAATACCGCTATACAAAATACTATAATGAATATAATTAAAACAAAACGTAAATGTTGTATTCTTTATCTAGACCTAGATAATTTTAAAATTTATAATGATACGTACGGATTTGAAAATGGAGATCGAATTCTTAAATATACCGCTCAATTAATACAATCTGAAATAAAATCACTTTTCCCTTATAATGGATTTATTGGACATATAGGTGGAGATGATTTTGTTAGTATTTTAGAAAATCCAATTGAAGAATGTGAAGAAGTGTGTGAAAAAATTATAAAGAAATTTAATGATGGGATTTTGAATTTTTTTAATGAGAAAGATAGAGGTAATAGGTATATTACGGCTACAGACAGATATGGAAAGAATGGTATATTTCCACTTACTTCTCTTTCAATTGCAGGAATTTATGGTGAGCTTAATAATTGCTCGAATTCACAAGAAGTGGGAGTTGCTGTAGCGGCAATAAAAAAAGAAGTTAAATGTGTTCTTGGAAGCTGTTATTCAATCAAACAAGTTAATTGAAATTAAATTATTACCTTAATAAAAATAGAGTTAATTTTTGAGTGGATTATTAGTTATTTAGTGAATTGACAATCCGTTAGAATACAATACTAAAAAAATTTAGAAGCAGAAGGTATGATTTTATCAGCAAATAAAAAATAAGAAAAGTAGTAATGAATATTGCTGAAGTAGGAAAGTGTATAATAATAAAAAATGCTTAGTACAGAAAGACTAAGCATTTTTATTCTTTTAGAAAATTATAATTCAGTAATTTAAGCTAATTAATCTCGCCAAATATGCAATAAAGAATTTCGTGGGCCTTTTGCAAATACATCGGTTCTATTAGAGCCCCAAGAAACAGCTGCAGGATCTAAAGTAAAGGAACCGCCTATTGTTTGCCAATCGCTCCAACGCGAACCATTCCATGTTTTTGTGATTAGTTGATTGCTTTGATTTCGCGCAAATACCTCTAGTCTATTAGAAGCCCGTGAGGATACAGAAGGAGCAGATGCCAAATTTCCGCCAAGGTCTTCGAAATCATTCCAACGAGAGCCATCCCACCATTTATGGTATAGACGATTACCCTGACCACGGACAAATACATCTATTCTATTATTTCCCCAAGAAACAGCTGCTGGGCCAGAAGTTAGAACTCCACCAAGGTTTTCGAAGTCACTCCAACGAGAGCCATCCCACCATTTGTGATAAAGAGCGTTATCTGTTCCACGAACAAATGTATCTATTCTGTTTGCTGCCCAAGAAGAAGCGGCAGGTGCAGATGTTAAAACTCCACCAAGGTCTTCGAAGTCGCTCCAACGAGAGCCATCCCACCACTTATGGTACATTGCGTTATTTGAACCTTTACCAAATACATCTATTCTATTATTTCCCCAAGAAACAGCCGCTGGACCAGAAGTTAGAACACCACCAAGGTTTTCAAAATCACTCCAGCGAGAGCCGTCCCACCATTTGTGGTAAAGAGCATTATTAGATCCAGTTACAAATACATCAAGCCTGTTTGCTGACCAAGAAGAAACCCAAGGGGAATATTTTAAAACTCCGCCAAGATCCTCCCATTTACTCCAACCGCTGCTAGGTGATGGAGTAGGATTTGGACCAGGAGCTGGTGAAGGATTAATGTTTCTAAGAGTAAATTCAATTATAGATCTAAAAGTGAGATTAACAACGTTATTAGGAACACCTAGAGAACGAAGAGAAAGAAAAATTGAATTGTTTCTTCTCCTAAAGTCATTAAAAATTCTATTTACACTTTGATTTATATTTCCAGGATATGTTTGAGCATTATCTAAAGTGAAAGCAATAGCGGTTCTAAAATAGTTATCGCCAACCCCTTGGAGTAGTGAGAAAAACTGAGGCATTTGAGTACGCATTAATCTTAATATTCTAGTAACTTCTTGGTCAGAAGCTCTATGAGAATCTGAGTAAATTTCTCTAGTATATAAGTTTGAATCTTGAAATTCATAAGAATCCTCGTAGCTATCAAATCTTGACATTTGATCATTATCGCTGAAATTTTTCATTTGTTCATCAAAAAATGGACAAATATTTTTCTGCATACAATACGGACAGTAAAAAAAATCATCATTATACATTGAGAATCTCCTTGTATTTTTGTTATGGCATTAAAGCCTGTCTCATTCATTTTATGATTACGGTTTAGGTATGTTACAGAGATAGTAAATTTAATATATATGTTGCAATTGAGTTTCTATATTTAAAAAAATAATAGATCTTGAGCAAGAGCTTAAAGACAGTAATGAAAAGCTTCAAGTTGTTTTGAAGAATTTGAATTATCAGATGAAAATAGAAAATATCATGTGAATTGATATATATGGAAGTAATAATAAATATAAGGAAACTAATTTCTAAGAGTTAAGACTTATTATTTTTAAAATAAAATTATATTATCTTGACAAATTTAAAAAGTAAAATTAAAATAATATATGTTAGAAATCTAACAAACTGATAGGAGTATAAGCATGAATAAAGAGGTACATATTGGGAAAAAATTGAGTATGCTGTCTAAGAGAATACATAGAAGAATAGATAAAGAAGCCTCACAATATGGTGTGACTGGAGTTCAAGCTAGGATTCTTGGATTCATATATCATAAATCAGATAAAAAAGACATTTTTCAGAAAGACATAGAAGAAGAACTTGATATTAGACGTTCCTCAGTGACAAGCGTACTTCAATTAATGGAGAAGAACGGGCATATTAAGAGAATAAGTGTATTAGAAGATGCACGTCTAAAAAAAATAGTACTAACAGAAAAGGGAATGGAAATTCAAAGAAATGTATATGAGTTTATCCTTAGAATTGAAAAATCTTTAAGAGATGAGTTAAATGAGGATGAATTTAATATATTAGTTTCTTTAATTGATAGATTAGCTAAGAAAATTGCAGATTAAAGCACATTCAAAAAATAACAAGTACATTTGCCAGCCTATTTTCCATCATACTACGTTGGCAAATTGACCTAATAGGCCCACTATGAGGGCAATTTGTCTCCTTGCCTGATGAAAAATATCCATGGCAATTTTGGACTTGTTATTTATTTTCATGTGCTATGCAATTTTTTTTGAGCTATTAGTTAGAAACCTAACAAAGAAGGAGGAAAATTATGATAAAAAGATTAGCAGGTTTTGTAGCAGAATTTAAAAGAGATAGTATTCTAACTCCATTATATGTTGCATTAGAAGTAGTTATGGAAACAATTATTCCGCTTTTAATGGCATGGATTATTGATAATGGGGTAGGAAAAGGTAATGTGAAATATGTAAGTATTGTTGGTGGGGCAATGATAATAACATCATTCTTATCTCTAACTTTTGGTGTTTTGGGTGGTGTACATGCAGCTAAAGCTTCATCGGGGTTTGCTAGAAATTTAAGAAAGGGAATGTATTATAATATACAAAATTTTTCCTTTTCAAATATAGATAAATACTCTACAGCTGGACTTGTAACAAGATTGACTACAGATGTAACAAATGTTCAAAATGCATTCCAAATGATAATAAGAATGGCTGTAAGAGCCCCATTTATGCTTATATCCGCTACAACAATGTGTTTTTATATTAATGCAAAATTATCTATGATATTTATAGGTGCTATAGTTTTTCTTGGAGTTATATTATATTTCATTATGACTACAGTGCATCCATATTTTGTTGAAGTTTTTAAAAAGTATGATGATTTGAATGCCAGTGTACAAGAAAATTTAACTGGAATTAGAGCAGTAAAGGCTTATGTAAGAGAAGAGCATGAAACAAGCAAGTTTTATAAAGCTTCTAAAACTTTATACAAATATTTTATAAGAGCTGAAAAACTGATCATAGTTAATGCTCCAGCAATGCAATTTACAGTTTATACATGTATTTTGCTTTTATCTTGGCTTGGTGCAAAAATGATTGTTTCAAATACTATGTCAACTGGAGAATTGATGAGTTTATTTACTTATACTCTTAATATATTAATGAGTTTAATGTTCCTTTCGATGGTATTTGTAATGGTAATTATGTCTAAATCATCAGCTGAAAGAATTACAGAAGTTTTAAATGAAAAAAGTGATTTGGCAAATGATGAAAATCCAGTTTATGAAGTAAAAGATGGATCTATAACTTTTAATAATGTTGGCTTTTCCTATAATAAAAATAAGGACAACCTCGTTTTAGAAAATATCAATTTGAAAATTAATTCTGGTGAGACTATTGGAATTATAGGAGGTACAGGAAGTTCGAAAACTACTCTTGTTCAGCTTATTCCAAGATTGTATGATGCTACAAATGGTAGTGTTGAGGTCGGAGGAGTTGATGTTCGAAAATATGATATAGAAACACTTAGAGATGAGGTTTCTATGGTATTACAAAAGAATGTTTTATTTTCTGGAACAATAAAAGAGAATTTAAGATGGGGAAATAAAGATGCCTCTGATGAAGAGTTAATAGATGCATGTAAACAAGCACAAGCAGATGAATTTATAGAAAGTCTTCCAAATAAGTATGACACTTTCATAGAACAAGGCGGAACAAATGTATCTGGGGGGCAAAAGCAAAGATTATGTATTGCAAGGGCACTACTTAAGAAGCCTAAAATATTAATTTTAGATGATTCAACAAGTGCAGTAGATACTAAAACTGATGCTTTAATTAGGAAAGCATTTAAAGAAACAATACCAAATACTACAAAGATAATTATTGCTCAGCGTATTTCTTCAGTTCAAGATGCAGATAAAATTGTTGTATTAAATGATGGAAAAATAGATGGATTTGGAACTCATGAAGAATTACTAAAATCAAATGAAATATATAGTGAAGTTTACGAATCTCAAATGAAAGGGGCGAGCGACAATGAGTAAAGATAATGCTAGCAATAGACCTCCTAGAATGATGGGACGTGGTGGACGTGCTCCTGTAAAAGCTAATAAAGATTCTTTGAAAATACTAAAAAGATTATTAGCGTATATACTTAAGGAATATAAGTTTTTGTTTTTCATGGTATTAGTAACTATTATTATAAGTTCTCTTGCTAATGTTATTGGAACATTATTTTTAAGAAATTTAATTGATGATTATATAACACCACTCTTAAATAAACCAGAATCAGATTTTGGGCCGCTTCTTAAAATGATAATTACCATGGCAGTAATTTATTATGTTGGAGTTATATCAACTTATATATATAGCCGTATAATGATTGTAATCTCACAAGGGTCTCTAAAAAAAATAAGAGATGATATGTTTACTCATATGGAAAGTTTACCAATAAAATTCTTCGATACACATGCTCATGGAGATTTGATGAGTTTATATACAAATGATACAGATGCTTTAAGGCAAATGATAAGTCAAGGGATACCGCAATTATTATCAGCTATTATAACTGTTGTAAGTATATTCGCTTCAATGATGTATTTAAGCATTCCATTAACAGGTGTTGAAGTTATAATTATATTATTAATGTTTAGAGTTACTAAAATTATTGGTGCAAAGAGTGGAAAGTATTTTGGTCTTCAACAAAAAGATATAGGGGCAGTAAATGGATATATAGAAGAAATGATGGAAGGACAAAAGGTTGTAAAAGTCTTTTGTCATGAAGAAGAAGCAAAAAATAACTTTGATAGATTAAATGATATGCTCTTTAATAGTGCAAATAATGCAAATAAATATGCTAATGTCTTGATGCCTATTATGGGTAACATTGGATATATAAATTATGTAGCTGTTGCTATCTTTGGATCAGTTCTAGCTATTAGCGCCTTTGGCGGATTTACCCTTGGTGGACTTGCGGCATTTTTGCAATTAACAAGAAACTTCAGTCAAACAATTAATCAAATGGCTCAACAATTCAATTTTGTTATTATGGCACTAGCAGGAGCGGAACGTATATTCAAGCTTCTTGATGAAAAGAAAGAAACAGATGAAGGGTATGTTACTTTGGTAAATGCTAAGGAAGATGAAAATGGTGAATTAGAAGAGTGCAAAGAGCGTACTGGAATTTGGGCTTGGAAGCATCCTCATGAAAATGGAACTATTACTTATACAAAGCTTCTCGGCGAAGTAGTATTTGATGATGTTGACTTTGGATATAATGATGAAAAAATAATCTTGCATAATATAAAGCTCTATGCTAAACCAGGACAAAAAATAGCTTTTGTAGGTGCTACAGGAGCAGGTAAAACCACTATTACTAATTTAATCAACCGTTTCTATGATATTCAAGATGGAAAGATAAGATATGATGGTATTAATATCAATAAGATTAAAAAGGACGACCTAAGGAGATCTCTTGGAATAGTGCTTCAAGATGCACATCTTTTCACTGGAACGGTAGCAGATAATATTAGATATGGTAAATTAGATGCTACAGATGAAGAGGTAGTTGCAGCAGCAAAACTTGCAAATGCAGATACATTTATAAGACATCTTCCAAATGGTTATGATACAGTACTCACAGGAGATGGAGGCAGTCTTTCACAAGGTCAAAGGCAGCTATTAACAATTGCTAGAGCTGCAATAGCAGATCCGCCAGTTTTAATCTTGGACGAAGCAACTTCAAGCATCGATACAAGAACAGAAAGAATCGTTCAAGAAGGAATGGATAAGCTTATGAAAGGAAGAACAGTTTTTGTAATTGCTCATAGACTTTCAACAATTAAAAACTCTGATGTAATTATGGTATTAGACCAAGGCAGAATTATTGAAAGAGGAAATCACGATGATTTAATAAAAGAAAAAGGTAAGTATTATCAATTATATACAGGAGCTTTTGAATTGTCATAAAGCTGAACGTTAATGACCACAAAATTGTGGTCATTAATTTTTTTATTCTTTAAAAACTTATAATTCAGTAAGAATATTTTTCATGCAGAATAAAACTCTTATTAAAAGACAATCTATGAGTATAACCAATATAGGAGGGTCTTGAAATGAGTGTATTTAAAAAGATATTTATAATTAATGCAATTTCTTTTATAATAATCACTATGCTAGTAGGCAGTATTCCAAAAAGTTTATCAATTAATTCAAATGAAACTTCAATAGTTCCAGTGAAAATAGCTGTGTTTCAATCCAGAGAAGATGATCAATATAACATTGAGGTTAGAAAGAACCTAGATGCTATTCAGAAAGAAAATAAAGGCAAGGTTGAATTCTCTTTCTTTGATGGAAAGGGAAATCAGGTTATACAGAATGAAAGTATTTATGAAGCTATTGATAAACAGTTTGATTTATTTGTAGTAAATCTGGTTGATACTAAGGTTGATACTATAAGTGATGTGATTAATAAAATTGAAAAAAATAATATTCCATTAATTTTGGATGGAACACCTAATAAAGATATATTAAATTTTATTACTCCTTACAAGAATATTGTTTTTCTTGGAACTGATACTGAACAATCTGGAATTCTAGAAGGTAAGATTATAGTTAATTCATGGAATGCCAATAAGAGTGTTATAGATAAAAATAAAGATAATATACTTCAATATATTATGCTTCAGGGAAAAATTGACCATCCTGGTACTATTGATAGAACAAGATATTCTATTTCAACAATTAATGATGCAGGAATAAGAACCCAGGAACTTGCAATACAAAACTGTAATTGGGATGAAGAATGTGCTAGGGCTAGTATTGACTCATTGTTCTTAAGATACGGTAATAATGTTGAAGCAATTATTGCGAATAATGATGCTATGGCGATAGGAGCCGTTAAAGCGCTTCAGAAATATGGATATAATAAGGGAGATAAAAATAAAAATATTTTGGTTGTTGGGATTGATGCAATTCCAGAAGCTATGGAATTAGTGGATAAGGGATTTATGACTGGAACAGTTATTCAAGATGCCGGCGCTGAAGCTCAAGCCATATATTCTGTAGGTATGAATTTAGTTAAGGGAAAAGATCCTCTAGAAGGTACAAAATATAAATTTGATGATAATAGAATTTTACGTATGCCTTATCGTGAATATGTAAAATAGTGTCAAGTGAAATTTGTAATTTATTACAGAAAACTATAAAGTCAGAATTAAAAGTTCAAAAGTCACATTAGAGGTTATCGTAGCAAGGAAAATATATAAATGATTTCTTTAAAAATGACTTGTTCTTAACTTTTTAAAAGAGCTTTTTATGAATGGAATTAGAATTTGGAGAATTATTGCAATGTAATATTGCTCGGTAGTATAATTATGGTAGTCTTATTGTTATGGGGGATATAAAGGATGAATAGTGTAAATGTTGGATGTCCTAAGTGTGGGAGTTTAAATGTCAAAGTAGTAAGTGATATTACTGAAACTACAAAAGGTTTTGGTGCGGGAAAAGGTTGCTTAGGATATATATGTTTTGGCCCTATTGGATTGCTATGTGGAATGCTTGGCATGGGAGAAACTGAAACTAGGACAAATACATATAGGATGTGTGCAGATTGTGGCGCAAGATTTAAATAATGCAATTGATAAAAAAACAAAGATATGGATATTTCTTATGAAATTTGGCGCACTTAGCGGCTGCCATCAAATGTATGATAGGAGTTTTAGTTTTAGAGGATTTCAATTTCCAGTGTGCGCAAGGTGTACTGGAATTTATTTAGGTTATATAATTGCGGTGATTTTATTTATAATCAAAGTAAAGATTAGTTTAAATATATGTGGAATATCAATTTTAATTATGATTTGTGATGGTTTGCTACAATTATTTAAGATTAAGAAATCAACTAATATTAGAAGACTATTTACTGGAGTTTCATTCGGAATCGGATTAGCTTTTTTAGCAATGTATGCAATTAGGGCATTATACCAGAAAGTATAAATACATAAAAATAATTTAGTTAAAAATTGCAGATGAAGATATTTTCATCTGCAATTTTTTAAAATAAAAGTTCGCTTTAAATATAGAACTATGAAAAAATAAAGGAAAAATATGAAATATTGTAGAAGAATGTATACATAAAGGGAGAAAAATTGTATTATAGGTATAGGGGAAATGCTATTATAATCTATAGTGCCTAAAAGGGGGATGCTTATGAAAAAAGGGGAAACTAAGTATAAGGTTTCAATTAAAACAAAACTGCTTGGAATTATTATTCCAATGTTGGCAATAGTAATTTCATTGCTTATTTTTATTTCCTACAATAAGTCTAAAAATATAATAACCAACTCAGCTAATGATTTGTTAGAAACTTCAAGTAAGAAACAGGTTGATCAAATTGAATCATTGTTAAATGAAAACTTGTCATCATTTAGCACTTTAAAAGATTCACTAGAAGTTGCGAATTTAAACGAAAAACAATTAAAAGACTTACTAAATAAATATTATGGATACAGTGATAATTGTAAGGATGGATTTTACATAGGTGATGATAGTGGAAAGCTATTTAAAGCAGAAAAATCTAATAAATCAGATAAAGATGTACTTAATTCAGTGTGGTATAAAGAGGGACTTACTCGCGTTAATATGGCATTTGGATCACCATATAAGAATGAATTTGGTAAGAATGTTGTTAGTGCTTCGGCAATATTAAATGATAAATCTGGAAAAATAAAGATTTTTTCTGTAGATCTTTCATTGGATAAGGTGTCAATAATTGTAAATTCAATGATTGATATGCATGATGCAGAAGCTCTCTTGATAGACAGCAATGATAAAACAATAGTAGCTAATAGAGATAGTGCATTAATTTCCACTAAACTTGATTCCAGCAATGATAAATTTTTTACAGATGTTTCAGGAAAAATTGAAAATAAAGATTACAATTCATGCGAGTTAGATGATAACAGGGTTGTTTTTAAAGAAGTAGAGGGAACCAATTGGATTCTTGTATCATATGTACCAACAAAATCTATTTTATCAGAACTTATAAAGCTTCGTACTTTTATGATTTTAATAGGTATCATCTCTATTGTTATTTTAGCAGCTCTAGTGGAAAGAGTTGTACAAATAGTTATAAAACCGATTAGGAAACTTACTGATACAATTGTATCCATGACTAATGGAGATTTTACAGTTGATGTGGAAGTAAAGGGAAATGATGAAATTTCAATTATGCTGAAAAGTGTAAAAGACTTTATAACAGTAATGAGAAACATGATAAATAATATTAGTATAGTATCAAATAAAATGAGTGAACAATCCGAAGGAGGTATAAGAATCTCTAAAGAATTATATGATTCATCTAAGCTTCAATCTGAGTCTATGCAGAATTTAAACCTAACAGTAGATCAGTTATCAAGTTCGGTAGGTGAAATAGCTGAAAATACAACAACTTTAGCTAATGTCGTTTCTAATACTAGAGATGATGGTAATAATGTGAATGATAAAATGAAGGAAACTATTAGTATCTCAGAAAAAGGTATGAAAGATATGGAAAAAGTAAGCGCAGCTATGGAAAATATAAGGACTTCAATAGGATCACTTGAACAAGCTATAAATAATGTTGGAAAATCTTCAAGTGAAATAACTAATATTATAAATGTTATTGGAAGTATTGCAGAACAGACCAATCTTTTATCGCTTAATGCATCAATAGAAGCAGCTAGGGCTGGAGATGCAGGAAAAGGCTTTGCTGTTGTAGCAAGTGAAATAGGCAAATTGGCTAATACAAGTTCTGAATCTGTTAAAAATATTTCATCTATTGTAAATGAAATTAACAAACTTGTTTCAGATACTGTAAAGCAATCACATGATAGCGCAGAATATATTAACGAAAGTAGTTATTTAATAAGTGGAACAGTTGATACATTTGATAATATTTTCAATAAAATTAATTCAGCAAATGATCTAATTCAAGAAATGATTGAAAAAGTTGGACATTTAGATGATGTCGCAACAACTGTAGCCGCCATAGCAGAGGAGCAAGCAGCAAGTTCAGAGGAAATTTTAGCAACTTCAGAAGTCATGGTTGATCAGTCAAATAATATTACTAAAAATAGTGAAAAAGTGGCTAATGATGCAGAAACTTTAGCAAATACATCTGATGAACTTAGCAAACAGATTCAAATGTTTAAAATATAAGTATTTTTTATTCTCTAGGAATTTATATTAGAGTAAAATCTGTGGATATTGTGCCACTTGTGGGTAATAAATTATGAAAAAGGCTGATTCAGAAGGTTTAACAGTCACCTGCAATTTTGTTCTATTAGACTTTATGATTATTACATAATGAGTTTTAAGGGGGAAATATATAGTATGAAGAAGAAACTATCTATATTATTAACTATAATTATGATGTTTGTTATGGTATCAGGGTGCAGCTCAAAGAGTAGTTCTTCGACAAAGAAAAACGTAAAAATTCTATTATCAATTTCAGATGCATCAGATGAATTTCGTAGCATGCTAGCAAAAAGTGCAAAAGACTTTGCTGATAGTGAAAAAGTCGATTTGGTTATTAAAGATGCGGCAGGTTCTATAGAAACGCAAGTGTCTCATATGAAAGAGGCAGTTTCTGGTGGATATGATGTTATACTATGCACTCCAGTGGATTCAACTACAGGGCTACAACTTAAAAAAGCGGCAGGAAATCTTCCGATAGTATTTATGAATAGTAGTCCAAGTGAAGAGTTACTAGAAAAAGATAAGTACATTTATGTGGCTTCAGATGAAAAGGTGGCAGGGCAATATCAAGCTGAATATATTGCAGATTATTTGAAAAATAAAAATAATATTAAAGTGGTTTTATTAAAGGGCGAGAAAAACCATGCAGCTACTAAAGGACGTACGAAGGCGGTAAAAGAAACGTTCAAGGAAAAAGGAATAAATGCCGATTACGTTTTTGAGGATAATGCAGATTGGAGTAGAGAAAAAGCGAAGGAGATGTTTGATGTATTTTTGTCTACAGGTAGAGAATTTGATTGTGTAATTGCTAATAATGATGAAATGGCAATGGGAGTAATGGATTCTTTTAAAGAAAATAAAATCAGTACATCTTTAATTCCGATTGCAGGAATTGATGCCACATCAGATGGATGTAAGTCCGTTATAGATGGAGGTTTACAATTTACTGTTTATCAATCTGCGAAAGACCAAAGTAAAAATGCAGTGCAGGCAGCTATTCAACTAGGATCAAATGGTAAGTTATCTAATATAGAAAATTTAGCACAAGATGGTAAACATATATGGGTTCCATTTGAAAAAGTAACAAAGGATAACGTAAAAAATTATATGAGTTAATTTTATATTAATAGTTTTTAATAAATTAATCATATAAAATTCAAAGAAACAAATAATATTTGATTTTAAGATGTAGTTATTTGATAATTACGTCAATTGTATTATAAAAAAGTTATTTCGACCAATGGAGAAGACTTAAGTCTATAAAATATACTGATTGAAATTTAACAAATAAAGTCGTGCATGTAGTTAATATGCACGACTTTATTTATTATTTGGGGCTATATTACTAATAGGTTTGCCACTTGAAAATTACTATTTTGCAAGAGTCACATGTAAGTAGGTGAGGAGAATACAATAAAAATAAAACAATAAAAATTATGTCTAAAGCTCTTTATATGTATGAGGGAAAAACTTATATAATTAAAAGAATGAATTTACGATAGATGAGAAAACTAAGATTATAATAATTAATAAAAAAATAATACGGAGTATAATAAATATATAAATAGATTAAGGATAATAATATAGCAATTGCGGGAGGGATAATTATGAACAAGTATTTATTGGATACTAATGTTGTAATAGGACTCTGGAAACAGTATCCTTCGATTATTAATAAACTCATAGAAGATGAGAAAATAATAATTATAAAAGAAGTGAGTGAAGAGCTTGTTGTCAAGGAAAGGAAAGAATACAAAGGTCAACAAGTACTATCAGAAAGATTCTGTAAATTGCTATTTTCAATTATAGAAATAAATAAGAGTAATCTCGAAGAATTTTCATCAAAATTAAATATAAAGTATTCTAAAAGTGGTAATATATATTTAAATAGTATAAATAAATTATCACAGAATGAT
The DNA here is from genome assembly GCF_000621745.1 of Clostridium beijerinckii HUN142. GTDB lineage: Bacteria > Bacillota > Clostridia > Clostridiales > Clostridiaceae > Clostridium > Clostridium beijerinckii_A. Next base: position 147,363 of record NZ_KK211336.1, read on the forward strand.
TTGTTACTTTTATATGCATGTCATTCAGATGATAGTCTTATATTAGTAACAGAAGATAAATATTTAAATAATGCCGCAAATCAAATATTAGGTGAAGATAAGGTTATGACATTAAATATGATGATAGAAGAGCAATATAGTGAGGTAAATTAAGTTGGTCAATTTGAATAATGATAAGGAACTATTAGATTTAATAAAAAACAAAAGAATGAGCGCGATATATTTTACAGGAGAAGCTTGTGGAGCATGTGAAGTCATTAAAACTAAGATTGAAGATATTTTGAAAAGATTTCCTGAAATTAAGAGTGGAGAAGTAAATGCAGAAAAGCATTTAGATTTAGCAGCAAAATATAATGTGTTTTCTGTCCCAATCTTTTTGCTTTATGTAGAAGGGAAGGAAAGCATAAGAGTAGGAAGAAATTTGGATTTGTTAGAATTGGAATCAAATATAAAGAGATATTATGAAATGATATTTTAATTTTAAAAATAAATGGGATTCTTTTATAGAGTATTACAGTATAAAAAACTGCTTTGGATATTAATTTTATAGCAGTTTTTTTGCGGTGAATGTAGAATAAAATCTATTTCCGATATTGTTTGTTTATGATGCTTTTAGAGGTTATGTTCTCAAAAGGTACAATGTCCATAGAATTGACTCGATTATAAGTTCACAAGAATATTTTAAACTTACTGAAAATATAATTTGACTAGTAAAAGGAGGTGAAGAGGTGTTAGAAAAAGCTATATGTATAGCGGCAAGAGCTCATGAAGGTCAGGTGGATAAAGGTGGTAAACCATATATTCTTCATCCTCTTAGATTAATGCTTTCAAAGAGAAGCCAAGAAGAAATGATATGTGCTGTTCTACATGATGTAATAGAGGATACTGATATTACAATAGATTATTTAAAAAATGAAGGCTTTTCAGAAGAAATACTATCTGCACTGGATGCTTTAACAAGACGGCATAATGAAACATATGATGAATTTATAGAAAGAATAACTACTAATAAATTAGCTTGTGAGATAAAATTGGCTGATTTAAAAGACAATATGAATATATCAAGGATTGCAAATCCGTCCCAAAAGGATCATGAAAGAATAAAAAAATATAATAAAGCGGTAAATAAAATACTTAATTCAGTAGAATGTTATGAAAGGGAGTAAAATAGCAGGGATGAAGAACAGTTTTTCTTTTGACATGGAGAATATTATAGACAATATGAAAGTTTCAGGAGCGTTTTTAACGTCGGGAGATAAAAGCAATTTTAATACTATGACAATTAGTTGGGGCTGCATAGGATATATGATTAGGAAACCAATATTTGTTGTAATAGTTAGTAATGTTAGATATACAAAAGAATTTATAGATAAAAATAATACTTTTACAGTAAGCATACCTTACAATAAAATTAAAGAAAAAGCATTGAAGATCTGTGGACATAATTCTGGAAGAGATGTAAATAAGGAAATTGAAGCGGACATTAAGTTTGTACAAGCTAAATCCATAGATAGTCCGATTATTGAAGGATGTAATAGATATTACGAGTGTAAAGTATTATTTAAGCAAGAAATAGATTTGGAAAAAGTAGATAATACAATGATTTATGGAGATAATGAGGCGAAACACACAATATATTTTGGAGAAATAATAGAGGAATATTGACATTTTAATGCTCATATTAAATGGAGTATACTTAATTAATATTGATAAATAAGCAGTTTTATTGTATCCTATTATATAAAAATTAAACTAGTATTTAAGTAATGGGGGAAAGCTTTATGATAATAAGAGAAATACAGGAAAAAGATAATGAACAAGTGGAATCGTTAATAAGAACTTGTTTGATAGAATTTGGGGCTAATAAACCTGGTTGTGCTTGGTCTGATCCTAATCTGGGATGCTTTTACCAAGTTTATAGCGGTGAAAAATCTAAATATTGGGTAGTTGAAGAAAATGAGAAAATAGTAGCAGGTTGTGGAATAGGTCCATTGTCAGGGATTGAAGATGTATGTGAATTGCAAAAAATGTATTCTTTAAAAGAGGTAAGAGGTTCAGGAGTTGCAAAGAAATTATTAAATCTTTCCTTAGAATTTGCAAAAGAACATTATAAGAAATGTTATTTAGAGACTTTTGACAATATGGAAGCGGCAAAAAGATTCTACGAAAAGAATGAATTTATTAGATTAGAAAAACCTTTAGTTGAAACTGAACATTATGCTTGTGATGTGTGGTACATAAAAGAATTATAAGTTTATTGAATTTTTAAAAATATAAATAATTAGTATAAAATAATAAGTTAATGTAATATACAATGTTTTGAGAGTATATTTATTAGCTTATTTTCTATGCTTATATATAAGGATAATTAATTTAAATTCAGATACTTAAACAATAAGGCAGATGTTCAAAATTACCACAAATAAAAAAAATAAATATGTAAATTATAAGAAGTGTTGAGAACTATAATTTTAAAATGGATTATAGAAGGAGGGTGAGAAATTGAAAAATAAAATAAATTTTTTTTTATTTTTATTAAGTGGTCTTTTTATTATATTTATATGCGTTAAAAACGTAAGTGCCATTCCAGTATCATCTAATGAAACAACCAGTGAAAATCCTGATTTAGATAAAAAAGTTTCACATGATATGAAAAAGGTGATTTATTTGACTTTTGATGATGGTCCTAGCTATAAAGTTACAGATCGTGTTCTAGATATTTTGAAGGAGAAGGATGTTAAAGGAACTTTTTTTCTTATAGGAAGCCAGATTGAAGGAAGAGAAGGAGTGGTAAAAAGAATTTACGACGAGGGAAACAGTATAGGTCTTCATACATATACTCATAAATTTAATAAAATTTACTGTAGTGAAGATAAATTTATACAAGAAATGCTTGCATGCCGTATTCAAATAAATAATGTTATTGGAATTTCACCAAATATAATAAGGTTTCCAGGTGGGAGCAGCAAACATTTAAATAATAGATGTTTAAAGAAATTACATGATAACAACTTTAAAGTATACGATTGGAATATGGATAATACAGATGGTTTAAATCCAAAGCTTTCGCCGTATAATTTATATAGGAAAGCAATAAAAGGAAGCGATAAATTATCAAAAGTAATATTGCTTTTACATTGTACTGATATGAATAATAATACTTGTGAAGCATTACCAGAGATAATAGAATATTATAAATCAAAAGGATATGAGTTTAAAACAATTACAGAAGATACACAAGAGCTATATTTTCCTATACCAAGAAGAACAGTTTCATCCTTTGATGATATGAAATCAGATAAATAAAAGTATTCCTTACTAACTCTACATAATTAATTTTTTTGTAATATGATGTTTACAAAAGGTTAATAACTTTGACAAACGACTGACAAAAATCAGTGTTAATATAGTTATTAGAAAGGGTGTTTATATCATGAAAAAAGAAATTGAGAGCCTAGAAATTAAAGAGGATAAAGAGTTAGAAATCAGAAATAAAGTTACAAAAAGGGATAAGAGAATATTGGAAAAGGCGATAGGCGGAATAAAAGGATGGAGTTTTAATCCAATAGCTGTAGTAAGTAATGGAATAGAAGATTATTATTTTATTTGTAAAGTAAAAACAATAATAGAGAATTTGCAAATGACTATGGCTAGGATATATATTAAAGTTCAAGATGGAAATAAGCCTAGATTATTGGCGATAGAAGAGATAGTATAAAAATTTTACAGCAAGTAAATTTGCTAGATATGTATTAGTTAGAAGTATAAAAAATTATTAATACTTTAAATGGTTAAACCTTTTTTCATAATTTATAAAAAGCAGCAGTTAGGAAATATCCAACGGCTGCTTATATTTATTATTTAGGTAATCATCATAAAGTAAGTTCTGCAGATAAATTTAAAAATTGTTGAAATGAATAGTATGTAAGCTAATTTATTTATAATTAATTGATAAAAGTTATCAATTAGTATTGATTGTTTTATGATAATGTGCTAATATATAAACATACAAAAGATATTCAAATCCCCTTTACCTTAACCCCTCATAATTAATAGATAAAAATGCAGTCATATTTATAACATAATGACTGCATTTTATTTTTGTGATTTAAAATAGCAACATTAAATCTTATTGCTACTTTATTATTTTTAATTCATCTTGCAGCTGTTTCTGCATGTCCTGCATATAGTCATCTATATTTTTGTTTTTTGCAGAACTCCAAAATATATTTATTCCAATAAAGATTAAAAATATTAGACTTAATAAGATAATCATAAACTAACACCTCACTTATCTAAAGTATTGACAAAAAAACGTAATTGTATTACGACTATTTTCAACAATTAGATTAAAAAATAAAAAATGTGTAGATGAGATTTTATCAATAAACCTTTAACAAAACTTAACATATTCTTCACATATGGAATAAAATAATTTATTAAGACTATGATGGATAAAGTAAAAAAATCGACCAATAAAATATTTATGAAGGGGAGAAAACCATATGAGGTTAGTTATATTAAATGAAAAAGCAATAGACAAAGAATTGGCGGTTCCTATTTACACGCAATCGGGAATGATATATTTAAATAAAGGTGCAAAAATTAATGAAAGAAATATTGAGCAAATAAAAAAAATAGGTATAAATACGGTGTATATAGACGATGGTATAAATGATGTTACTTTACAAGAAATATATGATGCTCCATTGAGATTAAAAGCAATCAAGGAATTGAAAAATGTATTTGATGAATGCAAAAGGAAGAGATATGTTCCGGAACAACCAGTAATAAAAATAGTTGAAGAAATAATTGAAAATATAAATATTTCAGAAAATGCCTATTTATATAATAACTTAGCTAAAAATGATAAAGAGCTTGAATTATGTACTCACTCTTTGAATGTAGCATTATTATCAATAATAATTGGTTACAAGAAAAAATATAGTCAGGAGAAAATTCTGAAATTAGGAATTGGAGCTATATTACATGATATAGGTAAACTACTTTCTAATGGGCAAGATCATACTATTGAAGGGTACAAATTAGTAAAAAGTAACAACTATTTTTCAGCAACATTATGTACTTGCATACGCTCACATCATGAAAACGAGGATGGCAGCGGTTATCCTGAAAAATTAAAAGGGGACAAGATATATGAATTTGCAAAGATTGTATCTATTTGTAATGAATATATTAATATATTAGATTCTGATGATTCTATCTTACCGCACCATGCAATTGAAGTATTAGCAGCAATGGGGCAGCAAAGGTTCAGCAAGGATATATATAAGGATTTTGTAGGGTCAATTTATTGTTACCCTAATGGTCTGACTGTAAAGTTGAGTAATGGGTTAGAAGCTATGGTTATTAAACAAAATATAAATATGCCAACAAGACCCATAGTTGCATTTAAAGAAAATGATAATATAAAATATATTGATTTAGTTAATAATCTAACTATATTTATTGATGAAGTAGTATATTAAAGTTAATATTTTGGCTGACCAAGAAATTGTGGTTAGCTAATTTTTTGCCTTAAAGTTAAAAGAAATAAAGTTTAAAATAAAGAATGCTAATGATTATGGGTTATGTTAGTTACCTTTATTGACTTTTATTCATATTATGTAGAATAGGACAATAAAATTTATTGTTTACAAAGTAGATGTAAGGATTATGATTTAGAGTTATCTCGATAAAAGATAAAAACTGATAAGCGTATTTTATTAGAAAGGATAATAGTATGCTAACAAATGATGTAGATTTAGAGATTAGGAATACAATTACGACTAAAGATAAAAAGATCTTAAGAAAAGCATTAAACGGAATAACGGGATGGAGGTTTATTCCTATCTTTGTAATAATAAATTGCAAAGGTGATTATTATTTTATATGCAAAGTGAAAGCAAAAAATATGCAAATGAAGATAGCAAAAATATATATTAAAACTGAAAAGGATAATAGCATAAGATTATTAACTATTGAAGAGATATTATAAATAGGCATAGGGAGAAATAATTAATTTTAGGGTGTGAGAAAAAATTTCATATCCTGAAATTTTTAGTACCTAAATTTATATAATAAGATTGTATTATAAGTATAGAAGGAGGTGGAATAAATGGGAAATATAATTAAAATAATTATGTATTCAGAGCTAAAGAAGAAAAAAAGTAATAAAATTAAACTAAGAGTTTTAGAAGAAAATATATTAAAATATAATGATTGGTTAAAGGTTACACATAGAGAGGATAAAATAGAGAATTATGAAGAATTCTTACGAGCACAATAATTGCTAAGGGGTAGGTTAGATGTGAAGTTTAATCTGCCTCTTTTATTTTGTATAATCTACCATGTTTATTTTTTTGTAATATTATATTAAGAAAAGCTTTATATAATTGATTAATAACTGACAAAAATCAGTAATAATATATTTACTGAAGAAGGTGTTTGCGGGCATGTTAAAAGAAAATAAGAGAATGGAAATCAGAAGTGAAATTTCTACAGAGGAAAAAATAATATTAAATAGTGCATTAGATGGAATAAATGGATGGAGATTTAGTCCTATAGCGATAATTACTAATGGTAAAGAAGATTATTATTTTATATGTAAAGTAAAGGTAATAATAAAGAATTTGAAAATGAAAATAGCTAAAATACATGTTAGAGTTTCTGAGAGTAATACTCCTCAATTGATTAGAATTGAAGACATAGAATAGATTTGTTTTTAATCTGTTCACGAGCTGCGCAATTATATATAAATATAATTTTTAAAGTATTTTATTTATTATTTATGGTATTAAACAGAAGTAGATGTAATAAACTTAATAATGATAAAAAAATAACAAATAATTATTATTAAATAGTATGGAATATTTTATAATAATGTGGTAATATATATTTAAGAAAAGAGAAATTAATAAATAAAATTCAAGGAAGGGGATTTGTTATGGGCAACTTGATGAAGATCAATATATATGCTGAAAAAAAGAAAAAGACTGGAAAAGTGATGAAGATAAACAAGTTAGAAGAAACTATTTTGACTTATAATAACTGGCTAAAGAAGAATAACAGAGAGGATAGAATAGAGAGCTATGAGGAATTTTTACAAGCTCAGTAGAATCCATTAAAGGTAAATTAAATTGGTTAATTTAATTTACCTTTATTTTTTTGAATTTTAGATTATTAATCAATAAAGATTATTAATTGATATAGACTATTTAAAGATAATGTGCTATTATATAAATACACAATATATTCAAATCCTAAATAACTCTCTCTCAAGTTTAACCATTTGGATGCAGTCATTACTTGGCTGCATCTTTATTTGATTATTACTCATTCAAACTACAGTCTTTAAAAGGATTTAGTATATTTTGTCTAAATTTGTGTTATGAAAAATAGTTACTAATTTAAAATATTATGATATTATAAATGTGATTTGATAAAAGATTCTTCATTTTATAAAGACGGCGTTGTAGTGTACAATGCCGCCTTTTTTATTCTTTAGGAAATTATGATCAAGTCAATTTTGTAGATTATTTTTAAAAGTATAAGAAATACACAGTCTGCGAAGCCGGCTTTATTTTATAGAAATTTTAATTTTAATAGTATCGCATTAAAAATATTGCTGACAGTTACCTCGTTAAATTATAAAAAGTTTATGGAAATTAAATATATTGAAGATAGTATATTTATTATAAGCATTTAGTGAAAATTAGGAGAATCATTAAGTAATCACACAAATATGCGAGTAAACATAAAATGTTATATATATTTTAATAACAGAGGAGGAGCTTACGGTGAGATACAATTATAATAATAAAGGGAGATGCAGTTGTGGTTATAAAAATAACCAAAAGGATAAAAATGAAGATAACTGTAACTATGTAGATATTAGCTATAGAATAAAAAATCATAATCATGAATTTTTATCAAGTACAGATTATGCAAAAGATGATGAGTGTGTGAGACATAATCATCGAATTGCTGGTATGACTGGTCCTGCGATAGAATGTGGTAACTCCCACGTTCACAAAATAGAAGAGCGTACAGATACTTTTGGAGATCACTTCCATGGCATTTGTGATACAACAGGTCCTGCTATTTACCTCCCAGATGGAAAGCATATTCATTTAGTGAAAGGTAAAACAGCTTGTGCAGATGGACATTATCATGATTATTATTTTACTACTTTAGTTGAAGATCCTACTAATGTGCCTAAAGATAAAGATTGCTAGATTTAAGCACCAATACTAAAGAAGCTTACTATTAAATAATTTCTAAAATATATATTATAGATGTTTTATTATCACACTTTATGCATAATAGAGTGTGATTTAAATTTTACTGCATGAATATTAAAAAGAGCATGTCTTATATATTTAAATGCACAATTGAATCTATAACCTGCATATTTGAAGAATTAAGTATGATATAATGAAATTAAATTTGCGATAATAGCATTGTATAAACTTATTTATGCTGGTAGATTTAGCTGTAAATTTATTGAAGATATATATCTAAATAAAGAAAATACATAAGCAAGCTTATATTAGAATATGATAAATGACTCTTATGGACGTAAGAAGATTGGAGCTAGTAAATGAAAATAAATGTTTTTTTACCTAAATATATGGAAGACTTTAAATGTATAAACTCGAGTTGCATTGATACGTGTTGCGCAGGATGGGATATAAATATAGACGAAGATACTTATAGTAATTACACGAATAGTACTGGAGAGCTTAAAAAATTACTGGAAGGAAAGTTTTTTGAAAATGAGGCTGAACATGATTTTTTTAATAATGGTTTTATGACACTAAAAGATGGTAACAAATGTCCATTTCTAAATTGCAATATGCTTTGTGATATACATGGAGGTTTTGGAGAAAAGAATCTTTGTATAACTTGCAAAAGTTATCCTAGGGTATTTAATATCGTTGATAATATTTATGAAAAAAGTGGATTACCTTCTTGTATTGAAATATGTACAAAAGCACTCTTGAATAAAGATAAAATGGAGTTTGTAGAGAGTCAAGAGGAAATAGACGAAGATAATGTTGAGATAAGAAGAATTATAGATAGCGAGGCATTTGAGGGAACAGAAAGTCTTTTTCAATATTTTTGGGATATAAGAGTAGTATCTATAAATATTATTCAGCTAAGAGATTATTCAATAGAGGAAAGATTAAATATTCTTAAGAATTTTTATGGGAAAATTCAGATTTTACATAAATTAAATGATTTTGACGGAATAGAGAAGCTGTTAGATGATTTTAATAATGAACACATAGATTATGAGTCTTTAAAAGGAATTAATTTTACGGAAAGCAATGATTTTTATATGGATATTGCTGGAGCTGATCTGTTGCATAATATAAGGGGGATGAGACTTAGGCAATGTGTTAATGAATACAAAGATGGGATTTTAGATAAAAATGACTTACGCAGATATTTAGAAGAGAATCCTAGATATTTTAATGAGATAGATGAGTATTCATATATTCTAGAGAACTACTTAGTAAATCAGATTTTTAAAGATTTAATTCCTTTTAACAAAGGAGAAGACCTTATGGAAAGTATTAAAATTCTTATTAATAGTTATAAAATAATAAAAGCCTATATTATAGGAATTGCTATGAATTCCAAAGATAAGATAGATGAACAGCAGATTATAAGAGTTATTCAATCTCTAAGCAAAGATATAGAACACAATAAGGTATTTAAAGAATTATTAGAAAAATAGAATTAAAGAACCAATTTAGAGAAATATAGCAAAATAGAGATAGTATTATTGATTAAATAATACTATCTCTATTTTTAAGTGTGGTTGAGTAATAATGCTTTCCTTTGAAATTATTGACAGAGTGGTATGAAAATATACATTATTTTTTAAAAATTTATATAAAAAGAATCTTATATATCAAATATTAGTTTACTACTATGAATTTAAAATAAAAAATAGAGATAATATTTAGTGCATTCTAAAGTATTATCTCTATTTCAAAATTTAGGTCGGGTTATTATGTTTTCAATAGTATTATTGACTAAGTACAGAAAAATATACAATTTCTAAATAAATTTTATTATTTTAACTGTTAGAAATCAAATTAGTATAAATTGTAATATTTCTACTATAATTGATAACAAATATTATAATTCAGCATAATATAATACTAAGTGATTGTTAACTTTAATAAAGTTCTATTAAAAAAAGCTTATCAAATTTTATAATAGCAATTAATAAATTTAAAACTATGAAAAATAGAACTTTTCTAAATCAACCAATTTTATGGAAATTACAAAGGAGAGAAAAAAATGGATTACAAAGATAATAAAGAAGAATACGGTTATTATTTTGAAAACGAGCTTGACTTTGATTTTGATGACCTAGAAGATGAGTTTGATTTCTTTGGAAAAGAAGAATATGAATTTAGCGAAAAAGAAGACTGCGAATATGACAAAAAAGAAGAATATGACTTCTGTGAAAAAGAAGAGTGGGACTTAGGCAAAAGAGAAGAGTGTGACTTTGATAAAGATGAAGATTATATTCCAAAAATGATGGAAAAAGTTTTTAAAGAAGGTTTTGAAAAAGGACAATATCAAGGGTATAAAAAAGGCAGCAAAGAAGGTTATGAAAGAGCAAAACGCGAGCTTATAGAGTATATGAAGAAAAATAAATGTTGCTTTAAATGTCGCAAATCTCACCATAAACAACATTGTTGTAAAAAACACTAACATCAAGCCAAGAGTTATTATATAAAATAATAGTTTGTTTATTAAGGGGAGTCCTACAATGAACTCCTCTTTGCATATTGATAAGGATATTTTTATTGCCATTATAAAATATATAAGTTATGTTGGGACTGTATAAGTGTGATTGTTAGACCAGTAAGAATGGTTAAATGATTACACTTATTTTAACTTATAATTAGGAAAGTAATTGCTCTGACGATAGGTTGTTTTAGTTGATATAGATTAAATGCATATGCTTACTTTAATTGAAATTAAGTGTTATAATAAAAATTATTTACTATTACTTTACAATAAATATTAATCTAGGATAGTAAGGTATTTTGAAAGGAATTAATTAAGATGGAAAATGGTTTTAATATATTATCTAATATAATGAAAAAAAGTAGGCCTGAAGATTTATGCTTTTTGATATTTAAAGGGAACCTATTAGTTAAGAAAAATGGGGAATTATTAAGTATTCCTATTTTTGATGAAATTATGAGATTGGGAGTTAAATATGAGAAAGAATTCCTCTTAGGAGAGATTGAAGATAAATTTTGCTTCGCAATAGAGGCTTGCTCAGAAATTGAATTGGAAAATAATTTTGAGTTAATATCATTACATGAAATAGGGCCATCATTAGAGGAAGAATTGTTTTTAGCAGCAGGAAGGGCTAATCAAATATTAAATTGGGATAAGACACATAGATTTTGTGGAAAATGTGGATCTAGAACAGAAAATAAAAAAGATGAAATGGCTAAAATTTGTCCGAGCTGCAATAATGTAATGTATCCTGTAATATGCCCTGCTATAATAGTTGCTGTCATGAAAGGAGATCAAATACTTCTTGCCCATAATGGAGGTTTTAAGAACAATATGTATAGTTTAATTGCAGGCTTTGTAGAGGCTGGAGAAGATCTAGAAAGTACAGTTAAAAGAGAAGTTTTTGAAGAAGTTGGAATAAAGGTTAAGAATATTAAGTATTATAAAAGTTCTCCTTGGTCATTTCCTAATTCATTAATGGTTGGATTTTTGGCAGAATATGAATCTGGAGAAATAAAGGTAGATGGAAAAGAGATAGTTGATGCGCAGTGGTTTTCAAAAGACAATTTTCCGAATATACCTAAAAAGTTTACTCTTGCGAGAAAATTAATAGATGAATTTATCGAAAAAAATAATTAATATAGTTAGAACATAAATGAAGAGAGATGGCGTTTTACATGTTTCATAAAATACCAGCATTTACGTCTTACTATGGGATATATTATATAAAAGAGCGTCTGATATTTATAAATATTAGATGCTTTTGTTATTATATTTAGATACTGTATATTTACAAGTGATAAGTTTTATTAATTGAAAATTATATAATTTTAAAATTTATATTAAGAATAGTAGAATTATTTTTTGAAACAATAACTATATGGAGAGGATATTGTTTTTGTGTAAATTATAAATTTTTAAATAAAATATGCTATAGAAAGAAGATGATTTAATGATACATGAGCTGAAAATAACACCTAAGAATTATAAAGTGATAAGAGAGGGAAGTAAGACCTTTGAATTAGTAAAGGATAATGGAGATTTTAATGTTAGAGATATACTAATATTTCAAGAATATGAAGATTCAATTGGATATACAGGAAGAAAAATAATTAAAGAAATTTCATATGTTTCTAGTAAAGGCGAATGTGGATTAGATGAAGATTTTTGTGTACTTGGATTAAAAAATACATTGTGCGTGGAACTCAAAAATATAGATTCTGATGAAATAACACTAATGAATCAATTGAGAAAAGTTGAAAAGGAAAATGATGAATTTGAGACTGCTGTAGTGAAAAATCATGTTAATAGAGCTATAGAAGAATTCTGGGATAAAGTGCAATCTTCATTGGGAGCATTAGAGAAAATTGGAATAAAAGCTGATATTGTAATTCAAGATTACCCAAAACATCTAGAGAAAATTAGAAATGAATTATCAAGTAAAGTATAAAAATTTATAGGTGAATATAATTAATTACAGCAAATGTAGTTCTATAGAAAACTTATTAAATTGCTTTTCATAATTAATATTTAGTAGATTATTTTTTAGAATATTAAAAATAATCTTAATTTTTATGTACGAGTTTACACGTATAGAGTCTATTGGGTTTATTAAAAATAAAAATTTTAGAAAATAGTGATTTTAATATTATAGAGGATTCGGAAAATGTGGTTCGAGTCCTTTTTGTTTTCACCTTTTTTATATAGTATTAAACTAGCAGAATATGAATTATATAATATATCAATTACAATGTATTTTCAACTGATAATAATAAGCACTTGATATATTTCCGTATACATTAACATATATAGAACAATAACATACTATAGAAATATAAAATATATTACCAATTGATAATTAATAAGCAAACTATTATTAAAATAATTGATAAAGAAGGGTGTTAAATAAATCTTTTAGATAGTAGTAAAGGAAGAAAATCATGGTACTTTAATAATTTAGAATTACATTTATCAGTAATTTTATTATAGTTACTTAAATTTTATTAATTAAAAGTAGGTGTAATTTTGAAGAAGGATAATTTTAAAGAGATAAAAAAAGTGCTTTGGATTATTATGTTTGCAAATATAATAATAGCTTTTATAAAAATAATAATTGGTACTTTTGTAAATAGTTCGAGTATAGTGGCAGATGGATTTCATTCAATAACAGATGGATCATCTAATATTATTGGACTTATTGGGGTAGGAATAGCAGCTAAGCCAATTGATGAAGGACATCCTTATGGCCATAAAAAGTATGAAACACTTACAGGATTATTTATTGTTGGAATGCTAGTTTTTATAGGTGGGAAGATTATGATTGATGGGGTTAATAAATTTATGCATCCAATCAGGCCTGAAATTACAGCAAGCAGTTTAATTGTAATGCTTGTTACGTTATGTATTAATATATTTGTTACAAAATATGAATATAAAAAGGGAGTGGATTTAAATAGTGCAATTCTTATTTCTGATTCAATGCATACAAAAAGCGATGTATTTGTAACTATAGGTGTAATAATAGCTATTACCGCAATAAAATTGGGAGTATCGCCACTTGTAGATAGTTTCGCTTCAGTTGTAGTTTCTATATTCATATTTCATTCTGCTTATGAAATATTCAAGTCAGCTAGTGATATTTTAGTTGATGGCATGGTTGTAGAAGCTGGGCTTATAAAAAAAATTACAATGTCTCAGAAAAATGTAAAAGGAGTTCATAAAATAAGAAGCCGTGGGACTATTGAAGATATGCATATAGATATGCATGTTTTAGCAGATTCAAAAATGAGTCTTGAAGAGTCACACAAATTAACTCATGAAATTCAAGACGCTTTAAGAAAAGAATTTAGTAATAATGCTGATGTAATTGTTCATTTAGAGCCATATAGGGAAAATATGAATAATATAGCAAATTAATATATAACATATATTGCCGATTATAAGCCATAATATAACAAAAGAGAAAACAGTATAAGTTCTATATTTTATAATGCTAAGATAACTCCTTTGATTTGTAGATAATCAAAGGAGTTATTGTTTTAAGAATGTTTAATTATTACTTAGCAGTTAAATAATCCTATTAAAGAGCATGTTAAAAAGATATGTGGAATATAATGTTGTTATTTGTTAATCAATAATAAATTCAAAAATAGTTAAAAAAATATCAATATGTAATAACCAAAATGAGGTTGCTTTCATAAAGTATAAGTATAATAAGATAATAAATAACCTGATTTAATTTTATATTTTTAATTTTCTTGAAAAATATAGCAAAAATATGGAGGTGTTAGCGATATCAATACGTCAATAATAAAAAAACGGATTTTTAAGTAATAATGTATTAAAAAATAATTCTGAATTGTCAGAAAATTAGATTGACAAAAAATAGACAAGCTATTAAAATAAGGTTAAAAGGAATTGATAAAAAAATAACAAAGGCTATTATATTTTTCAGGAGATGATATTTATGGTAAAAATAATTAATTCTAAGCAAGCAACAGATTTAGTAAAAGACAATGACGTTTTAGCAACATCAGGTTTTGCATTATTAGGAGTTCCAGAAGCATTGGTTAAAAATTTGGAAAAAAAATTTTTAGAAGAAAATAGCCCAAGAAATCTAACTTTAATGTTTGCAGCAGCATCAGGTGATAGAGCAAGTAAAGGATTAAATCATTTAGCGCATGAAGGTCTAGTAAGTAGGGTTATAGGGGGGCACTTTGGCTTAGCACCTAAGATAGGAGCATTAATTAGAGATAATAAAACATATGCGTATAATTTACCGCAGGGAGTTATGTGCCATATGTTTAGAGATAAAGCAAGTAATAAGACTGGTACAATAACTAAGGTTGGATTAAATACTTTTGTAGACCCTAGAGTAGAGGGCGGAAAAGCAAATTCGATAACTGAGGAGGATATAGTCCAAGTAATAGATATATTAGGTGAAGAAAATTTAATATATAAATGTCCTAACATAGATATAGCTTTTATTAGAGGAACATATGCTGATGAAAAAGGAAATATTACAATGGAACATGAAGCTACTTATTCTGAGGCTGCATGTATAGCGCAAGCAGTTAAAAATTGCGGAGGGACTGTAGTAGTTCAAGTTGAGAAGATTGTGAAATTTGGAACATTAGATCCAAGAGCAGTTAAAATACCTAGAATATATGTTGACTATATAGTTGAAGCAGAAGACAAAGAAGATCAAGCTCAAATATTAGGATACAGTTATGATCCTTCACTAACTGGAGAAGCAAATATGGTAGTCGACGGATTAGAACCATTAAAATTAGATGAAAGAAAAATCATTGGAAGAAGAGCTGCAATGGAATTAGTGAAAGGGCAAGTTGTGAATATTGGAATTGGAATGCCAGAAGCAATTTCAAATGTTGCAAATGAAGAAGGAATATGTGATTACTTTACATTAACTGTAGAACCAGGAGCGATAGGAGGGATTCCTCAAGGTGGAAATAAATTTGGGGCATCAATAAATCCAGAATGTATGTATGATCAACCAACACAATTTGATTTTTACGATGGAGGTGGATTGGATATAGCATTTTTAGGCCTTGCAGAAGTAGACAAGCACGGAAATATAAATGTAAGTAAATTTGGACCAAAGGTTCCAGGCTGTGGTGGATTTATAAACATTACTCAAAGCTCAAAGAAAGTAGTCTTCTGTGGAACTTTTACGGCTAAAGGATTAGATATAAAGATAGAAGATGGAAAATTAAAAATTATAAATGATGGATCAAATAAAAAATTTGTAGATTCTGTTCAGCAGATTACTTTTAGTGGAAATCGTGCAATTAAGTTAAAACAACCTGTTATGTATATAACAGAAAGGGCTGTATTTGAATTAAAAGAGGATGGATTACATTTGACTGAAATTGCACCTGGAGTAGATCTTGAAAAAGATATATTAGCGGCAATGGATTTTGCACCAATAGTAGATAAAGATCTTAAATTAATGGATGCTAGAATATTTGAAGATAAAGTAATGGGATTAAATTAAGTGAGTATTATGGTGAAGGAGAGTGTAAGTATGTTAGAAAATTTAAAAATTAAACTTATAAAAATTGTAAAAGATGCAGAAAAATATAACTTATGCATGGAGAAAATAGGAAGTTTTAGTATTAAAGACGAAAGTTCTGGTTATGTAGTTATAACACCTTCAAAAATTAAAATAGAAGATTTACGTCAGGAACATGTTTGTGTTGTAGACTTAAATGGAAATAAAATTGAAGGAATGGATGGAATTGAACCAAATAATGAGATGCAAATGCATCTTGACATATATAAGGCCAAAAAAGATATAAAAGCGTTTATGCATATTCATCCTGTTTATGCAACTACTTTTGCAGTAGCGAATAAAGTAATTGCTCCAGTAACTTATGATGCTGCAAATTATGGAGGATATATATATTTAGCAAATTATAAAAAAGTAGGAACTAATGATCCAGCAAAAGATTTGATAGAAAGATTGAGTACAAGCGATGCATGCTTATTAGAAAGTAATGGCGTAGTCGTTGTAAGCAAGGATATAGAAGAGGTATTATCTAAAGGAAGATATGTTGAAAAAGTAGCTGAGGTTTATTATAGAGCATTAACTTTAAATCAATTTAAAGAACCTAAAAGATTTACAAGGGAAGAATTAATGGCGTACCTTATAGCAGAATAAAATTTTATAATAACGTTATTTTAGAGTGCCGATCTTATGTCTCTTATCGTTTTAGAGTAATGATAAGAGATCTAAGATTGGCATTTTTTTATTCTTTAGGAATTTATATTCTAATAAAATCTGTGGATAACTTAAAAAAGGTTGATTGACTAGTTTTTGTATTTTAATAAAGAATAAAAAAGAAATCTTATTCGCCTGAAAGTTTTTTTAAATTTCTTCATTTATTACTAATATTTATTCTGATATTTGCTTAAAATAATGTTGAATATTCTAGGTTTAAATTTATTTAGAAACATAACCTAAAAATAGTGTAGCAATTCTTGTTGGATTTTTGCCATTAGCTTGTGAAAATTTTCCTTGTATTGGAAATTTGTATAACATTATATTAAAAAGTATTCATGTTTAAAGGCAAAATTAAAAAATATATAAATTATTGAAATTATTAATGTGTTAATGTCTTGCCGAATATTATAAAAATATGATAATATATTAATTGGTTTGTTGTACCTTTTAAAATTTCTGGATAAATATTTAATATATTAGATAGATGTATATAGTTATTAAGAGATTTTTGACGAATGGATTAAGTAAATAGGAGGACCCATATGAATATTTTTAAGAAAAAATCGTTAGAGAAAATGCTGGAAGGGGCACAAAAGACGGCTTTAAAGAAAAATCTTAAAGCAAAAGACATAGCTGCCTTTGGTATTGGTGCAGTAGTTGGGGTAGGTATATTTGTTGCAACAGGAACAGGAGCACATTTGGCAGGACCAGCTGTAATTATTTCTTTTATATTAGCAGGTATAGTAGCTGGCCTTTGTGCATTATGTTACTGTGAACTTTCAACTATGTTTCCAGTTGCGGGAAGTACATACTCTTATTCATACATAGTATTTGGTGAAATAGTAGCTATGATAATTGGATGGTGCCTTACTGCTGAATATTTAGTTGCATGTAGTGCAGTTGCATCAGGATGGTCAGGAACCTTTATTGGAATATTAAAATCAGTAGGTGTAACACTTCCGCAAGCTTTGACATCGTCACCAAGTAAAGGCGGAATAGTAGACCTACCAGCTGTATTAATAATTGCAGTAATAACTTACATATTATATTATGGTATGAAGGAAAGCGCTAGAGTTAACAATTTAATTGTAGGAATAAAGATAACTATAATTATTGTATTTATAGTTCTTGGAGTATCACATATAAATCCATCTAACTATCAACCTTTTGTACCATTTGGATTTAAGGGGATTTTTGCAGCAACGGCGACTATATTCTTCTCGTTTATAGGATTTGATGCAATATCTACAGCAGCAGAAGAAGCTGAAAATCCTAAAAAAGACATTCCAATTGGACTTATAATTTGTTTAATAGCAGTTACTTTGCTTTATGTTTCGGTTGCAGTTGTGCTTACTGGAATGGTACCTTATAATGAAATAATTTCAGAAAATGCAGTACCAGGAGCTTTAGCTAGGGTTGGCATAAACTGGGGAGCAGCATTAGTTGGAACTGGAGCAATACTTGGAATGGTTTCTACTATGATGGTTGTACTTTATGGCCAAGTTAGAGTATTTATGGTTATGTCAAGAGATGGACTTTTACCAAAATTATTTTCAAAAGTACATCCTACTCATAAGACTCCACACATTTCAACTATGATAACTGGAACTATAGCAGCAATAATAGCAGGATTTTTACCATTAGATATTATTGTAGAATTTTTGAGTACAGGAACATTATTAAGTTTCATTTCTGTATCTCTTGCAGTTATAGTACTTAGAAAAACTATGCCAGATTTTAAGAGAATCTTTAAAACTCCAGGAGTACCATTTACTCCATTAATATCTATAATATGCTGTATAGTTTTATTATGCGGATTGAAATTAATAACTTGGATTGGATTTCTAGTATGGCTTGTTATAGGTTTGGTAGTATATTTTGTTTACGGAAGAAAACATAGTACACTCCAAAATGAAAGTAATGAAGAAGATTCAGACAAGGCTGTATAATTTATAATACATGAAAAAGTAGTAATCATAGATTACTACTTTTTTTATGAATTTTAGTACAAGATATTGAAAGTTTTTTCTAATTATAATTTATGATGCTACTTTTGTTAATATTTTTATAGATTATAATTTATCATAATGGTTAATATATTACTGCCAAGCAAAATTTATATTAATTTAAGGGAGGTAGATATATATGTCTTCAAACAATAGTGGAAGAAACAGAACATTAATACCAGAAGCAAAGCAAGGATTAAACAGATTAAAAACTGAGGTTGCTTCAGAAATTGGATTACAAGACTATGAAAATCAAGATAAAGGAAACCTTTCTTCAAGACAAAACGGAAGCGTTGGTGGATACATGGTTAAACACATGATTGAAAGCTACGAACAAGGTTTAAAGTAATTAAGAACTAAGAACGTAGAAAAAGTTTTCTTTAAAAAGCTGTAAATCTCAATTTGCGGTTAAGTAAGCCAGTAGAACATTTAATATTAAATGTTCTACTGGCTTTTTTATTCTCTAGGAATTTATATTCAAGCTAAATTTGTGGATAGTGTTCCACTTATGAATATAAATTATGAAAAAATGATTCAAAAGTCTATGCTTTGAGAGAGAATAAAAAAGAAAATATATTATTTGCTAGATTCTTTTACGTGCACTTAAAAGATATAGGCTAAAAAATCTTCAACTTAACAGTTGCCTATAATTTTTCTTATGAAAATAATAACAAAATTCTTGACATTTAATAGTAAAGAAGTTATTATAAAAACATAGATAAACGATTACAAAATATTAGGATTGTTACTGACTAGATCAGGCGAAACCTTAATTAATGAGAAGAGATATTACTTAGTCTCTTTTGATTAATTGGGGTTTTTATATTCTAATTTATCATAAACTTTGATTGGGGGATAGGAATGATAATAAAAAAGATATTTAATAATAATGCTATTTTAGCCAAAGACTCCAGTAAGCAAGAGATTGTTATTATGGGGCGTGGAGTTGGCTTTAAAAAAAGTGTAGGAGATCAAGTAGATGAAAATCTAATCGAAAAAACTTTTATACTAAAACAAAAAGATGCCTCAGAGAAATTTAAATTATTATTAGAAGATATTCCTACTGAACATGTATCACTATGTTATGATATTATTGAATACGCCAAGAATATGCTAAGTGTTGAACTAAATGATTATATATATATTACTTTAACTGATCATATTAGTTATGCATTAAAATTATTTGATGAAGGATTAAATCGTCCAAATGCATTAATCTGGGAGATTAAAAAGTTTTATCCTAAAGAATTTGAAATTGGATTAAAGGCATTAGACTTAATCCAGAGTGAGACTAATAAAAAATTACCAGAAGATGAGGCGGGAAATATAGCTCTTCATTTAATAAATGCTCAGACTAATAATTCGAGCAACAAAGTCGAAGACATTGCTCATCAAACAAAAATGATACAGGATATATTAAATATAATTAAGTACACTTACAACATTGCACTTAATGAAAAATCTCTTAATTATGAGAGGTTTGTTACACATTTAAGATTCTTTTTTCAACGATTAAGTAAAAACGAAAAGATGGAAAAGGAAGAGGATGATTTTTTATTAAAGCAAGTTAAAACCAAATATAAAAAAGCATATGAGTGTATGTTGAAAATACAGAAGTATTTAGAAAAAGAATTATCTGATGAAGAGCAACTATATTTAACTATACACATCCAACGTGTGACTCAAAGATAAATTAAAGAATAAAAAGTATTGGATTGTTACTGGTAAAGCAGGCGAGACCAAATATGGATAGAAAAGATATGTCTATCCATATCTGGTCTCGTTTTTTATTCTTTAGGAATTTATATTCCAGTAAAATCTGTGAACGAGGTACTCCTTGAGGGTATAACTTAAAAAAGGTTGCTTGGATAGTTTGGGTATTTTAAAAAGAATAAAAAAGAAATCTTATCCGCCTGCCAAATTTTTCTCACATGCGTTCGAAAAGGCAGATGCGTAAAAAAATCTTCAGCTCCAAAGTCGCTTGCGATTTTGTTATAAAGATATATGAAAAGGAGAATTATTATGAAATATGAACAATTAGCAAAAGACATTATAAAGAATGTCGGTGGTAAAGAAAACGTTAATAGCTTAACGCACTGTATTACTCGATTACGTTTTAAGCTGAAAGACGAAAGTAAAGCAAATACTGAGGTATTAAAAAATATGGATGGGGTCGTTACTGTTGTAAAGAGCGGGGGACAATATCAAGTGGTTATTGGCAATCATGTTCCAGACGTTTTTGCTGATGTTGTTGCAATAGGTGGATTTCAAGCTGGAGCTTCTGAAGATGCTTCTGAGGAAAAAACAGGATTATTTAATAAGTTTATAGATACTATTTCAGGAGTATTTACTCCGCTTTTAGGAGTATTAGCTGCAACCGGGATGATAAAAGGATTTAATGCATTATTTGTGGCATTGCATATGTTTAGTACTACTGATGGAACTTATCAGATTTTAAATGCAGTAGGAGATTGTTTATTTAATTTCTTTCCAATCTTTTTAGGTTATACGGCTGCTAAAAAATTCAAAGGTAATCATTTTATTGGCATGGCAATAGGTGCAGCACTTGTTTACCCATCACTAGCAGGATTAACTGCACCGCCAGCACAACCATTATATACTTTATTTGCAGGCACATTAATTGAATCACCAATATATATAACTTTTTTAGGAATTCCAGTAATACTTATGAGCTATACATCAAGCGTTATTCCAATTATTATAGCTACATACGTAGGTGCTAAAATTGAAAGTGGATTTAAGAAGATAATACCAGATGTAGTTAAAATGTTCTTAGTTCCTTTTTGCACATTATTAGTAGTAGTTCCGCTAACTTTTATAGTTATTGGGCCTATTGCAACTTGGGCAGGTAAATTACTAGGTGCCTTAACACTTGCTATTTATGGTTTGAGTCCAGTTATTGCAGGTTTATTCATGGGAGCTTTCTGGCAAGTATTTGTTATCTTTGGATTACATTGGGGATTTATTCCAATAGCAATAAATAATATAGCAACATTACATTATGATACAATTCTAGCACTTGTATTTGCAGCTTCATTTGCTCAAACTGGTGTAGTTGGAGCTGTTTTACTTAAAACAAAAAATCCTAAGTTAAAATCTCTATGCGTACCAGCCTTTATTTCAGGAATTTTTGGTGTCACAGAACCAGCTATTTATGGTATTACATTACCACGTAAAAAACCTTTTATATTGAGTTGTGTAGGAGGAGCAATTGGTGGTGCTGTTATGGGATTTATGGGAACTAAAGTTTATATAGTAGGCGGATTAGGCATCTTTGGGTTAGCAAGTAATATTGGTCCGGAAGGAATAGATAAAGGATTCTGTGGTTCAGTAATTGGTATTGTAGTAGCATTTTTATTAGGATTTATACTAATGTTATTTACAAAACTTGAAGATAATACGGATTCAGGTAAAAGTAAGAACGATTTAAACACAGTACAACCTTTAGTTAGACAAGAAATCTTAGTAAGTCCATTAAAAGGTGAAGTTAAACCTTTATCAGAAGTAAAAGATGAAGCATTTTCAAAAGGTGCACTCGGAAAAGGCATTGCGATAGAGCCAAAGGAAGGTAAAATACTTGCTCCTGTAGATGGAGTTTTGACAACATTTTTCCCAACAGGTCATGCACTAGGAATCACAAGTGCTAACGGTGCAGAAATATTAATTCATGTGGGCATGGATACTGTGCAGCTCGAAGGAAAATACTTTTACCCTAAAGCGAAACAAGGAGATACAGTAAAAGCAGGACAGGTACTACTGGAGTTTGATATTAATGCTATAGAGAAAGAAGGGTATTCTTTAATAACACCAGTAGTAATTACTAATTCAGATAGTTATTTAGATGTTATTGAAACTGATAGAAAGATTATTGATTATAAAGAAGAGCTACTAACAGTAATGATATAAGATATTGGAGAATAATTTAAAATATACTGGGGATTAGTTTATAATAAATGTAATACCCAGTATATTAAAATATGATAAATCAGGGGGGAGTTAAATGAAAAAAATAATTAGTAAGCATGGAAAAATCATTATGTCAGTTATTATGGCAGTAACTATGATAAGTACACCTCATGTTGGTGCTTTTGCAGCTGATAATAATAAGACTCAGGAACCATCTTATCGTACTACTACAGAGGTATTTGATTGGGGACCTGCAATCACAAAAATAATTGTTGATTTAGGTCAAGCTATACCGCAATCAGCAATTACTAAGGATACATTCGAAGTGCATGTATTAAGGACTGAGAATAGGGCAAATTCACCTATATTAGGAGAAGCAGAAGGAAATTGCAAGATTAAAAACGCATATGTTTCTGATGATATTGGAAATATTCAAAGCAAAGGAAATTATATTACTTTTGATTTGGAAGTTGGACCTGATGTATCTTTAACTTCGCCGATTAACTATAATTTAACTACGAATCTCAATGGCTGGGTTAATTGTGATTTTACAATTAAGCAGAAGAATGATATCATTACGGATTCAGCCAAAATTTCTGGTTTAGTTATAAATAAATTTGCGGGTGGAACTAAAAAGCTTGTTGATGATTTTAAAATTGGAAATGCAACTTATGATAACGTTACTCTAAAATATGCAAGCTATACACCAGAAAATGATTATAGTAAAAAGCCACTAATTATTTGGTTACATGGTATTGGTGAAGGCGGAACAGATGGACTTTTACCTATATCAGGAAATAAAGCTGTAAATTTTGCATCAAAAGACATGCAAGCATATTTTAACGGTGCATATATTTTAGCGCCTCAGGCACCAACTTTTTGGATGGATGGATTTACTGGTTTTGGAGATGGAAGCTCAAAGTATGAAAAAGCTCTTATGTCATTAATTAAAGATTATGTCTCAAAGAATAGTAATATTGACACAAACAGAATTTATATAGGTGGAGACTCTAATGGTGGCTATATGACAATGCTTATGATACGTGATTATACTGATTATTTTGCAGCAGCATTCCCAACTTGTGAGGCGCTAAAGGATACATTGATTACTGATAAAGATATTGAGGCGTTTAAGAAAGTGCCAATTTGGTTTACAGCAGCTAAAACAGATACAACAGTAGTTACAGCTGATAATGTAGTTCCAACTTATAATCGTTTAGTGCAAGCCGGTGATACAAATGTTCATTTTTCATTTTTTGATAATGTAATTGATACTACAGGCCTATACAAAAAAGCAGATGGAACACCATATGAATATATGGGTCATTGGTCATGGATATATGTATATAATAACCAATGTTCAGCAATAATAAATGGAAAAGTAACAACGCTTATGGAATGGCTCTCTGACCAGCAATTAAATAAAGAAACTAAATCTCAAACAGGAATGAAACCTATTACGGTATCTCAGACTATTACTGTATCACAAAACTAGTACAGTTATTGTCACAACGAAAAGAAGTTTTATTTTTATAATATTTTTAAACATATGGAGGATACAATAAGATGAATGATAATTCAGAAATAAAGGGATTCCCAAAAGGATTTTTATGGGGCGGAGCTACAGCAGCGAATCAGTGCGAAGGCGGATACTTAGAAGGTAATAAAGGTTTATCTACAGTTGATGTAATTCCAGCAGGTAAAGACAGATTTCCAGTGATGCTTGGAAAGATGAAAATGATGAAATGCGATGAAGAACACTATTATCCAAGTCATGAAGCAATAGATTTTTATCATAACTATAAAGAAGATATAGCATTATTTGCTGAAATGGGTTTTAAGACTTTCCGTCTATCTTTATCTTGGGCACGAATATTTCCAAATGGGGACGATAAAATGCCAAATGAGGAAGGATTAAAATTTTATGATAATGTTTTTGATGAGTGCCATAAATATGGTATAGAGCCTTTAGTTACTATAACTCACTTTGATGTACCAATGCATCTTGTAGAGACAATTGGTTCATGGAGAAGTCGCAAAATGATAGATTATTATGAAAGATTATGTGAAGTGATTTTTGAACGTTATAAAGACAAAGTGAAGTATTGGCTTACTTTTAATGAAATAAATATGCTACTACATCTGCCTTTCATTGGTGCAGGATTAGTTTTTGAAGAAGGAGAAAATGAAGAAGCTATAAAGTACCAAGCAGCACATCATCAATTAGTTGCAAGTGCAAAAGCTACTGAAATAGCACACAAGATAAATCCAGATTTTAAAGTTGGTTGTATGCTTGCAGCTGGTAATACGTATGCAAATACTTGTGCTCCAGAAGATGTATGGAAAGCTGTGGAGAAGGATAGGGAAAACTATTTCTTTATTGATGTTCAATCTCGTGGGAAATACCCAAACTATGCAAAGAAGATGTTTGAAAGAATGAATATAAAACTAAAAGTGGAACAAGAGGATGAAAAATTATTAAAAAATAATACGGTTGATTTCATTTCTTTCAGCTATTATGCATCAAGATTAACTAGTGCTGATCCAGAAATAAATGCACAAACAGAAGGTAATGTATTTGCTACGCTAAAAAATCCATACTTAAAAGCAAGTGAGTGGGGGTGGCAGATTGATCCTCTTGGACTTAGAATTACTTTAAATTCTTTGTGTGATCGTTATCAAAAGCCATTATTTGTAGTTGAAAATGGATTAGGAGCTGTTGATACTACAGATGAAAATGGATATGTAGAAGATAATTATCGTATTGATTATTTAAGGGAACATATCAAAGCTATGAGAGATGCAATTAATATTGATGGGGTTGATCTTATTGGATATACTCCATGGGGATGTATAGATCTTGTAAGCGCATCCACAGGAGAAATGAAAAAAAGATATGGTTTTATTTATGTTGATAAAGATAATGAAGGCAAAGGTACATTAAAGCGTAGTAAGAAAAAGAGCTTTTTCTGGTACAAAGAGGTCATTTCTACTAATGGAAAAGATTTATAGAAAGCAGTTTATATTTTAGAAAAGAGATTTTTACAGATAATAGCTATTAAAGCTCTCCTTTTAACTTCAAAGCGCATTTCATAGTGTTCATGAAATATTTTTAAATAAAGTATGTATAAAATAGTATTTATTATGCACATTATGAATATAAGCTAAAAGGAGAGAAGAACATGAAGAATGAAATGGATTATAATTCTATTTGTGATAATCAATTAAAGGAAAGAACCATAAAAGAATTTCATAGAGCAATAGTTAAAGATCTTATTAATAAGTATGGAGCTCAAACTATGAAAGATGTTATAAGAAAGATAAATTTGCAGCATTAGAGAGTTTTTGATTAATTAAATAGAAAATAATTAAATTATAATAAGAAGAAGTGTTTCATAATATTTGGATCACTTCTTTTTTATTATTCATAATAAGATAAATAATTCAATTAACAGTATATGTATTGCAATTGAGTCTTTAAATCTTTATTTTTTGATTAAATGTATTGTATTTGTAAATTTTCTTTCGCAAATTGGTGAAATAATTCCAGTAATATGAATATGCTATAGTAAATCGAATGTTATATAATCGTTTTCTAAATTTTAAGGGGATATTAATGAGAGGAGAATTTTATGAGAATATCAAGAGGATGGAAAGTTCACAATAACATAACAGATGAGGATATAAAGGTACTTAAGACAGCACTAAATGAATTAATTGGCGTTGAGTACGAGCCTAAAATTTTAGCTACTCAGAGTGTAAATGGAACAAATTATTGCTTTATCTGCAAGTCAAGGGTTGCAGCACACAATGGTCAAGGAATTTCAAAAGTTATGATTTATAAGCCGCTTACGGGAAATGCAACAATAACCAGCATCGAGTGTATATTATAAAACAAATTGTGGTAGAGATCTAGTGTATGTCTGAAAATGAAGAATTGCAAAAATAATATGATTGAAAATGGGGATGATATTTCCGTGTATAGCAAAATATTGTCTCTATTTTTATTTAAACTCTCTATTATATTACCACTTATATGAATAAACGACTTTAATAAGAACTAAAACTACCTTTCCGCTCAAAATTTAAAATTCATTGTAGAAATGGCAGTTATAACGAATTTTAAAACATATATATTTTAAGAAGCACTGAAATATAATATGAGTTTAAAAATTTTTGGAGATTAATTAATAAAAATTATCAGACAGAATTTGTAACGTCAGTTTAATTTTAAGTCGCCATTAATAGTTCTAATTCATATTATGTATATATAAAAGAAGAGAGGTGAAGATAGGGATGTTAGGTATTAATCTTCAGGCAAGATTAAAAAATAAAGCTTTTTGGGTTGCAATGGCAAGTGCTATAGCATTATTAGTGCAACAGTTAGGGTTAAATATAATCCCTAATAATTATGCGGAAATAGTTAATACTATTTTAACAATTCTAACAATGCTAGGAATTATAGTTGATACTAGTACACCAGGCTTAAGCGACCAAACTACAAATGATACAGCAGAAACTGTCCAAGCTTCGAATTCTAAAGAAAATAAATAAAGGCAATAAGTTAATAAGACAATAGTAACTGAATATTTAAGAGTAGCCCTTGAGGGGGTTACTCTTTATAAATATGAAAATTGAAAGGGAGTATGAATTATGGGGTATATAAAAGGTATAGATGTGTCAAATAACAATGGAAATATAGATTTTGGAGCTGTTGCAAGAGATGGAGTGCAGTATGTTTATTTGAAAGCAACAGAAGGGGCAACATTTATAGATAGCAAAATGGAATTGTTTTATAGTGGGTGTAAAAATAATAACTTAAAGGTGGGAGCATATCATTTCTTAGTTGGTACAAGTACTCCGGAAGCACAGGCCCAAAATTTTTATAATAAGATAAAGGATTATAATTGGGATCTAGTGCCTATGATGGATGTAGAAACTAACTTTAGCGGACTTGGAGATTATGTTACAAGATTTGTTATAGCATTTGGCCAGCTAACGTCTATTCCATTAGGTATTTATAGCTATACAAGTTTTATAAGTTATCTTACTAATGCAAAATCAATTATACAGGATATGCCTTTCTGGGAGGCTAACTATAACAATGATCCTTGGAATTTGCCGTCAAATTTCTTTACCAATAGGGTAGGTCATCAATATACTGAAACTGGAAGGATAAGAGGTGTAAGTGAAGATTGTGACATAAATTCATTTACTGATGGAGTTTTAATAAGCAATGTTACTAAACCAGGACAATGGATTATAAAGGATAATAAGTGGTGGTATAGGCACAATGATGGAAGTTATACTAAGAATGGATGGGAAAAAATAAATGGAAAGTGGTATTTATTTGATAGTGAAGGCTGGATGCTTTATGATTGGAAGCTAAGTGGAGATTATTGGTATTACCTAGGAAATTCAGATGATGGATCAATGAAATCAGGATGGTTATTAAAAAATAATAAGTGGTATTACCTTGGAGACCCTAGTGATGGATCAATGAAGACAGGATGGCAGAAAATAAATGGTAACTGGTATTACTTTGGAACAGATGGGGCTATGGTTACTGGATGGTTTAATGTAGATGGATACGATTATCTAACTTATTCTACTGGTGAGTTAATTACCAATATAGATATATACGGATATCACTTTGATGAGAATGGACATGCTACAAAGTTAAGTTAACTTAAGAAAAAAGTTATGAAAGTTATTAATAGAATTTTAGGGTATAGGAATTTATCTTATGCCCAAATTTTATATTGTAGAAATTTTTATAGAAAAAGCGGTTTCAAAATTATTTACGTTAAAAGATATAATTAAATTTTAACTATTTCTTAATACTTTTGTACACACAAAATTAATATCAAAGTTATATCATATAGAAAGGAGGGCAATGAAATGGGAAATATAATTAAAATTAATATGTATGCAGAAATGAAGAGAAAAAGAAATAATAAGCTAGATTTAACAACAGTAGAAAAAGTTATTTTAGAATACAATAATTGGATAAGAAATACCAACAGAGAGGATAAAATAGAGAGCTATGAAAAGTTCATACATACAAAATAGTTTATGAAGGGTAGTTTGCGATTTTTGTTCGTTCACTACCCTTTAGTATTTTTAAAAGTAATCTAATTCAAGCAATATTTTTAGGTGCACACTTAGTAAAAATTACTACTGCAATTAATAGGAGCTCTCAAGATAAAGACTTAGGGGGATGGTTTTAGAATGTTGGTTTTTGTAAGCGAGATTGATGCGGCTATGCATATACAATTTATCTTTGGGTACCATAGTAGTATAGAAAAATGTGCATCTAGGAGGAAAACTAATGAGTAAAATGAAAAGAGCAATTTTTAATTCACTTATATTAATCTTAGGTATTATATTACTTGGATGTAGAGATATAGATTTAAGAAGTTCCACTGTAATAAATGAAAATGGATCCGGCGTAGTAAAATTGCAAGTTGTATATGACGACTTTATATCAACAAAATTAAAAAATGATGTAATTGATCATGAATGGGCTAAAGAAAATGGATATAATTTTAATAAATATTTTGAAAATAACATGAATATTGAAGAAATTACGTATGAGTTTAAAGATATTAAAGAACTAGAGGAAAAAATAAATTCAAGTGGATTAGCAACAATGACGAATTTAAAAAGAAGAAAAGGAAAAGAGGATATATATACAATCGATGTAAAATTTAATAAATCAGCAATAGATAACCTAATTCAAAACAATACGAATGACGAAAAAGTATACAATTATATTAAAAATATAAAATTCATTAATGAGGTTGAAGTACCAGGAAATATTATAGGATGCAATGCAGAAGAAGATGCTGATGAAAATACAAGAGTATGGACCTATAAAATGAGTGAAATAGACGACAATACTAAAGTTGATCTTTCATATAGAATAAAAAATCATGCATTTCCAATTTCGATATTACCTAAATAATTAATAATAATATTGTAATCATAAGGGATTTAATATAACCTTGTTTAAATAGAAAATGCAGATTGCAATAGATTTTACGTATTTTAAGCATAACTTAGTATAATTCATAAATGTAAATTTGCGAAGTTAATATATATAATAATATGTGATATTGAGCTAAATTTTGCATTATGTTAAAATATAAGTATAATTTTAACATGTAATAATCAAGGCCTAATTGCTTTTTTAGGATCCAAAAGTTAGATGCAACTGACAGGTTTAGAGGAAACGCAAAGTTAGTTGTGTTTATGAAAAGATAGAAGCCTGAGAGATATTCTAATAATATTTCTATTGGCTTTTTTTATTCTTTTTATTTATTTTGAGATATAAATTTGTGTGAAATAAGATGTTTAGAAAATGGAAGAAAGGATGAAAGTAAGATATGTCGGAGAAGATATTAACTATTATATTATTAAAAGAGAAATATGGAGTGTGCAGATTAAATAAAAAGGAATCAATTCCTGAATGGATAAAAAACAGTGATTTTTTTTCTATAACAAAGACATGTGATGAATTATCAATAGTATGCCTTGAAAAAGATATACCTAATGAAGTTAAATGCGAAAAAGAATGGAGAATTTTAAAGGTTGAAGGTCAGTTGGATTTTTCATTAGTAGGAATTCTTTCATCAATTAGTACGATTTTAGCGAAAAGTGGTATAAGCATATTTGCGATTTCAACTTATGATACTGATTATATCCTTGTTAAGGAAAAAGATGTGGATAATGCTATGAAAGCACTTATTAAAAATAAATATGAGGTTATAGTTTAAGGAGGAATATCTAAAATTAACTAATACAAGCTTTCTGTACTACTTCTGTTAATATTTTTATAGATTATATTTTGTGATAGTGGTTAAGATATTACTGCCAAACAAAATTAAAAAATTAAGGGAGGTAGATTCATATGGCTTCAAACAATAGTGGAAGAAACAGAACATTAGTACCAGAGGCAAAACAAGGATTAAACAGATTAAAAACAGAGGTTGCTTCAGAAGTT
Source organism: Clostridium beijerinckii HUN142 (assembly GCF_000621745.1). Lineage (GTDB taxonomy): Bacteria > Bacillota > Clostridia > Clostridiales > Clostridiaceae > Clostridium > Clostridium beijerinckii_A. The sequence continues at coordinate 178,321 of NZ_KK211336.1, forward strand.
GGATTAAGCAATTATGAAAGCATGGATAAAGGAAACCTTTCTTCAAGACAAAACGGTAGCGTTGGTGGAGAAATGGTAAAAAGAATGATAGAAAGCTATGAACAAGGACTATAATAAATAAAAGTAAAGCACTAAGAAGATTCTTAGTGCTTTGCTTTTTTCTCTGGAAATTATAGATAAACAATATATAACTTAGACTTATGTAATAATCCACAGAAAGGGGAAACATTGTTATTTCACAGGACTATGAAAATTTCGCTGAAAGCACTAAATTGCAGACTTCACCACTAATGCTTGTTCTTAATTTCATTGTGACAAGCATTAGTGGGACAACCTACAATTAAGGGCTTTTAACAGCTCATTTTCAATGCTTGTTGCATAAAAATGTTTCTGCTTTCTAGTATAGTATTTATTGCAAAGTATAAATGAAATTCTTAAATTGTTTATCTATAAAGCTAAATCTGAGTACAAGTTTTAAAAAAGGTAAGAAAATATAATATGTGAAACAGATATCCGTGTATTTTCCTTTTTTAAGAGTTATTATATTCTACTAGCATTATTGACATCACATGGTAAAAGGTGTAATAGTAATATGTGTAGGGAGGAATGGCAATGAATAAAGTGAAAAAGTTGTCCTTAGTAATCTTAACTATCCTGTCAATACAAATTACTAATTCTACTATGGCTAATGCATATTGGAAACAAAGCAGTCAAGGATGGCAATTTACTAAAGGAGAAGCTTACTCAGTTGGATGGGATAAAATTGATGGCAACTGGTATTATTTTGATAGTAATGGAACAATGGAAACAGGCTGGATTAATGATAATAATAAATGGTATTATCTAAATGATAGTGGAGCTTGGGAAGAATCTAAGACTACTACTGTTGTTCCAAATGATATTCAGGTTATGTATGATATAATTAATATTTATAATGATTCTGGAACTATTAAATATGAGAATAAAGGATTCATTAATCAAATAGGATTAAGTGATAAGAGTTTATATAAATTTTCTGCAGAAGATCAAGTAGGAAACAAGACTAGTGAATATTACTATGATTCTTCTAATGGAAATGTATATAAAATAAAACAAGGAATTACAACACTGCTTAATTCAAATATCACTATAAATAACACTAATACTCAGATTTCAACGATTGAAGCTGTAGAGAAAGTGAAAGATTATCTTCTAGCGAATGGAAAATATGTTCCAAGTAAAGTTGAATATGATCATGATGAATCTAATTCTTACGTAATTCATTGCTATGATACAACAGGAGAATATGTGACAACTGGCGGATGGTATTATGTAGATAAATTTACTGGAAATGTGACATCAATGTTTTAGAGATATAAAATAATAATAACCTAACTTTCTACGTTAGGTTATTATTATTTTATACTCATTATAATTTTTTTAATAGAAATTATGTTGATTGAAAATTATATTAGCATATATTTTAAAATGGATAAACATAAGAAGTGTCAGGAGTGGGATCTTTTTCTATAGTTTCAACAGCTATAACTGGGTCTATTCCATCTTCAGAAGCATTAATTTTAATTTTGCCTTTTATTTTTACCCACGTACCAGTATCATATGAACTTGAATCACTGCTAGAACATTCAATTCCTGCAACCTGAAGGTCAGCAGCACAACACACCATCATAAATCGTGCAATTATAAATTGATTTTCTTTTAAATCTTTATCTCTATATACAAATCCTGAAATTTCTATTTCCTTGCCTTCATATTTTTTAGGGTTTCCTAAAATCTCATCAAGAGAAGATACAAAGTTATTAATGTTTACTTCTATAATATTATTCACAATATTTAGCTGAATCTTATCTACTTGACCTTGCCCATCACTTTCGGATTTTCCACTATACAATTCATATGTTGAGTTAAGGGAAGGCAAGCTGTTATTTGAATTATTGGAAGAGCTGTTAGTAGATGATGATTCGTTAAGCTTTCCATTTGCATCAATGCTTTTAGTGGCAGAATTTGCGCTACTACTTTGCATAAAAAGTATCATAATCAGAGGAAAAATGAAAATAAAATGATTCTTAATTTTAAATTTTTTTCTATTATTATAAAAGACATCTGAAATCAAAAATAAGGTAATTATGAACATTGAAATCATTCCAAAGATTGCAAAAGGTATAATTCTTGGATGTACATATGTGAGAATTTCATTACTTACAATAATTTTTAAATAGAATATTGAAAATCCTAATAGTATTAATATTTTTGCAACTACTTCCGCATTAATTTTTTTCATATTTTCATCTCCATATCAAATTAAAGAGTATCTTAAGATAAAATATATTGCCTAAGATAAGTTGATATTCTAAAATTGCCATATTCTTATATTCTTATATTCTTATATTCTTATATTCTTATATTCTTGGACTTAGACTAATAATTTGGACACATCTTTTATAAATCTATTGAATCTAGGTCAATGATCTGTACACAACTTCTATTGAATATATGCTATTATTACTAGAATTCTTTTCATTGCGAATTAATATAATCCATAGAATCATGAATTCATTGGTGGTTATATATAGATACTCAAACCAAAATATATACCTATACCTTAATCTTTGTGAATTATACAAGAAATTAGATACATGTTTGTGAAAGCGGCATTTGAAATTGAGTTGTGATGGTTCTTAGTTGAAGGTTGTTCCATTTTCTGCTTGTCCTAAACTTGCTTTTGGAGCATGCAGAAATGGGTTCAACTTTGCACTTAGAACTATCCAGCGAAAATTTCATTAGTCCGTTGTAACAAATTCGTATCTAATTTTGGTTTTGCCACACATAGAGATAATTTCAAATTTGGATATCTATAATCTAAGGTTAATAAGAATACTAAATGATACTACAACAATAAAAAATATTAGTTTTATGGCAAATTTTCTTTTAAAGTTTCCAAAAATCATAATTGTATTTTTTATATCAAGCATAGGGCCAACAACTAAAAAGCCCATTACAGAGTTAACTGAGAATTGTTTTAAAAATCCCTTAGCAATGAATGCATCTGAGGTTGAACAAACTGAAAGTATAAAAGACAATAATATCATTGCAATTAGAGGGCTTATATTACCACTCAAAATTGGAATGTTGGTACCGGCAGATATTATATTTTGAAAAATGCTGGATAAAAATGTACCAATGATCATGAACTTCCCTATATTAAAAAACTCATCGCCAGTGTGAATAAATACTGCCCTGATTTTTTCAAATTTATTTCTTGAATAATCATAGTCATCATTACAAAAACCGCACTCGCAACTTAATCCATCATTATCAATACTTAATATATCATCATCTTTCCTAGTTATAAAATGCATAATTAAACCAACTAGAATAGAGATTATTATGCCTGCAACAACCCTATAAATTACAACCGCCTTCATACCTTGAAAGGCATATACTGTTGAAATTATAGCTATTGGATTTACTATTGGGGCAGATAACATGAAAGTAATACTAGCAGCTATAGGAACTTTTTTCTTTATAAGTCCCTTAACAACAGGAATAGTTCCACAATCACATATTGGGAAGAGTAAGCCCGCAAGAGCTGCAATAACACATGACAAAAATATATTTCTTGGAAAAAATTTGATAAATGTATCCTTTGGGATACAAATTTGTATTATAGCTGATACAAAACTTCCAACTAAGATAAATGGTATACCTTGAATTAATATGCTAATGAATACAGTATAAAAATTTTTAAACTTGTCCACATAGAATAAATACCCATTACTATCAGTAATAGATAATGCAGCAAAACACGTAAATGACAATATTAGAAGGCTCATATAAAACATAGTTTTAATTGCAGAAAAACTATGACTACTAATTTCTCTATATTCATCTTGATGTATTTCTTTAATATTTAATGAAGGCGCATGCTCTAATAAGTTGGCAGTTTCATTAATTCTTTTTATTTGATTCTGAATATTTAAGAAATCTTTTTTGTCGATATTATTTATATTGTTTAATATTATTGTCTTGCTATTATAAATCTGAGTACTTAACATGCTTTTCATATTTCTGAAATAAATGAAGAACTTTTTCGTATCAATCAAGGTTACGATATCGTCAATTCTGCATAGCTTTCTTAAATTTTTATTATTGAACAGATTGATTATAGAGTTAGAATTTTTCATACCATTAACTTCAATAAATATTCTATGGGGAGAATATATTTCTAAAATTTTGTTTATATACTTTTCATTAATTTCTTCATTAGAAGTATTTTCAATGTTTATAATATTCATATTTCCATTTGAATTTGTAAATTCATTCTTTATTTTGCTTTGTCCAAATTCATCTTGGATAACAACAATAGTTTCATTTTGTAAATCGCAATTTTTAATCATAGAATTTATAAAGTTAGTTTTTCCAGACTGTAAGAATCCTAGTATTATTTCTATTTTCGTTTTCATATAAATCTCCTTGTTGCAATGTATTTGCATTTAAATGTATTATATTACCATATATGTAAACAAACAAGAATAATATTGCGATATTTTTTGGCATTATTTTTATATTTGAAATTAGTAAGATGAGTGTGAATTTAGTAGAGATTAGATAATAATCTTTCATGGATGCAAATAGAGCTTAATAAAATGATTGAAAATAGTTAAGCTATATAAATAGAGAAGGAAAGTCGACTCACTTCGTTACTAAGTAATTTCAATTGACCCAAGTATAGATTATAATTGGTTTATCTATAAAGGATTCATCATTGAAAATTTGATTTATACTTTCGGGTAATTATTGTATAAGTCTAAGTTATATATTGTTTATCCATATAGATGAACATATTTACAAAGTTGCTAATACGTTAAGTTTGTATCTTCACTAGAAATCATAAATATATTTGTGAAGAAAACATTTGAAAATGAGCTGTTAAAGGTTCTTAGCTGTAGGTTGTTCCAGTTTAGCTTGTCAAACTGAAAGTTGGAGCATGCTAAACTGGATACAACCTGCTACTTAGAAGCTTCAGCAATATTTTCATAGCTTTTCGGAACAAAATATTTATGATTTCGGTAAGTTACTACATAAATCTAGTTTTAGAGTTGGATATCTATAAAATGGAAGGGAGAGGCATGAAATGAAATACGATACGTTGTTATTTGATGTTGATAATACATTACTTGATTTCGATGCAAATGAAGAAGAATCGTTTAAGAGTTTAATTAGAGATAAGGGTGAAATATATTCAGAAGAATTGTATGAAGTTTATAAAAAAATGAATCAAGGCATGTGGGCTGATATTGAACTCGGTAAGATTAAAGTAGATGAAGTATTAAATACAAGATTCTCTAAGTTAATGTCCAAGTATGGAAGAAGTATAGATGGTGGAGAGTGGGAGAAGACCTATAGATCGTATTTAAATCAAGGAGTGCAGTTAATGCCAGATGTCCATGAGGTTTTAAGTAAACTGCATGAAAAGTATACTTTATATATTATTACTAATGGAATTGCGAAGACACAGTATTCAAGGATAAATGGTGCTGGAATTTCACAATACTTTAAAGACTGTTTTATATCAGAAGATATAGGCGCTAATAAGCCAGCAATTGAATTTTTTAACTACGTCAAGGATCATATTAAAGGGTTCAATGAGGCAGAAACCTTAATTATTGGAGATTCCATCACATCAGATATTAAGGGAGGAAATATCGCTGGAATTGACACTTGTTGGCTTTGCAAGGAGGGAACAGTAAATGAATCATCAATAGATCCAAACTATGAAATACATTCGTTAAAGGAACTACTTCAAATACTATTATAATAAGAATAATAACTTTGAATTTTATTAATTGGTTTGGTTTGGGATGATTAAATTAATTTTATAGGTTATAATGCTATTAAAAGTAACTATGATATCTAATAAATAAAAGAATTTGAGTCAATTATTAGGGAAAATATATTTTAGTAAATAAGCAAAAACTAAAAAGAAAATTGAATTTAGTTAAGCATATTTTAGTATTTACTGATAAGGTTACTAAAGAGATATCAATAGTAAAAGGGAGGAATTAATATGAAATTAGGAATTGTTGGAGCTGGAATGATAGTAAAAGATTTTCTTTCAATTAGCCATCTTTTAGAAAATGTAGAATTAGAGGCTATTTGCGGAACTCCAAGAAGTGAAGATACGTTGAATGAATTAAAAGATAAGTATGGAATTAAAAAGGTTTTTTGTGATTATGATGAATTACTAAATAGTGATTTAGATGTAATTTATATCGGTGTACCTAATAACTTACATTTTGAATTTGCTAAAAAAGCATTAGACGCTGATAAAAATGTTATAGTTGAAAAGCCATTTACATCAACATATAAGGAATCATTAATTTTAAATGATTTAGCTAGGAAAAAGAAATTATTCTTATTTGAGGCTATAACTAATCAATATTTTCCAAACTATAAAAAGATAAAAGAGCTACTTCCGACTTTAGGGAATATAAAGATTGTTCAGTGCAATTATTCCCAATACTCTAGCAGATATGACAGCTTTAAAGAGGGAAATGTATTACCAGCTTTTGATCCTAAATTCTCTGGTGGGGCATTAATGGATTTAAATATTTATAATATTCATTATGTAGTAGGTTTGTTTGGAAAACCTGAAAATGTTGAGTACTATCCAAACATTGAGAGAGGAATAGATACATCAGGAGTATTAATCTTAGACTATGGAAAATTTAAATGTGTTTGTGTTGGTGCAAAAGATTGTAAAGCACCTATTGCAAATAATATTCAAGGGGATAAAGGCTGCATATATCAAGACACTCCAGCCAATGTCTGTAAGAGATTTGAATTACTTATGAATGATGGAACTAGCTCAGAAGTAAATGAAAATAATTATGAGCACCGTATGGTTAATGAATTTATTGAATTCTCGGATATTATCAAAAATAATGATTTGGAAAGATGTTATAAAATGCTAGACCATAGCTTAATAGTTAGTGAAGTTCAAACAATTGCTAGGCATAAAGGTGGAATAATATTCCCAGTAGATGATTTTACAGAAACAGAGAGTTAATTTGAATTTTGTAATTGGATAGCACAGCAGCTTATGTATCAGGCGTACTAATCTTAGATTAATGTATGCCTGATTTTTTATCCTATAGTAATATCGTCAGCAGCTGCATTATTATTATTATTATTATTATTATTATTATCGCGGTTGTTGTTTTGTGTAGCATTAGCGTTTCTGGCTTCTTGTAAAATAGTTAAGTATTGCTGTTGAGATGCAATTGTTAACATTAAGCATCCTATCCCTACAATGAAATTTCCAAGTACGTTTATTTCATCAGCAGTTTTATCTTTTGAAAATGAAATGGCAAATGCATTTGTTAAAATCAATAAATCTTCCGGACTCAGATTATCTATAAATGTCATTATCGTACCTACTTGCAAATAGTTTATAGTTAATTAGTATGATAATTACTCAAATAATATGAGCATAAGATGTTTCAAAATGAATTTATACATTTTTTGCTGAAATAGTTGTTATAGTATTATATGTATAGCAATGTAAGTTATGAATTGAGATAATTTATATTATTGGCATAGGTATGTAATTATTAATCTATAATGCACAAATGAATTATAAATTAATACAATGAAAGTGAGTTAATTATTTGTAGGAGAATCAATAATATTTTATGGAAGACAATAATAATCAAATGAGTAATAATGATCAGATGAACAATGATGATCAGTTACAGATAGCAATTCAGGGGGCAAAAAAAGCAATTCAAGGAGAAAGAGAAGATGAATTGTTTTATGATTATCTTATTAGTGAAGCGCCAACAAATGAAGAGAAAGAAATAATATCATCTATTAGAGATGATGAACGCAGACATAATATGTTGTTTAGAGGGATCTATGAAGATTTTACAGGTGATATGGATGCTACAATGGAGGGTGAAGAAGAAAATTTTGAAGTCCCTGAATCATATTTAGAAGGTATTAAAAAAGCTTTATTTGGAGAGTTAGCAGCAGTAGAAAGATATAGAGCTATTAGGAGAGGACTTCCTGAAGGAGTTTACAGGGATGTATTATTTGATATAATTACAGACGAATTAAAACATGCTTCAAAATACAATTATCTATTTACATTAAATAGTATTGGAAATAATTCATCTATGAATAGAAGCTTAATGAGGCAAGAAGATACAGTTGTTACAGAAAATATAGATAACACAAATGATCTTACTCCAGATGATTGGGTTAGCTATATTGCTCCACTAGTTAATCGCGCTTTAACAGAATCAAGAGAAGGGATTAACTCTGAGCACTTGTATCAAGAATTTATATTATCAGGTGTACTTGTTGGCTTAGGAAAGAATCCTGATGAAGCCATGGAACAGGTTGAAGAGTGGCGAAAATCAGGAGCTTCAAAGAAATTAGCTATGAGCAAAATGAGCAGATATTTTAATGATTTAGATAACATTTAAATATTTTTTAATACCACAACACTCATGAATGTTGTGGTATTTTATTAAGAAATATTCATGATAAGTACCTATTAAGATTTATATTCATAATATAAATTATTAATAAATTCTTTGGAGAAGGATATGTTTGATATAAGTCCATACAGAACAATGATGAGAGCATTAGAAAAAGCTACTGCATATAGAAGAGACGGGATAATTTATATATTTGTGACAGGTGAGATGCCAACGCCATGCGATGAAGTTAAAATAGTTGGTACGTATCCAGGCAATATTGTGCATATAAAAGATCCAGGTGTAGCAGAACTTTTTATTAAAATGGGTCGTAAGCCTGAAGAAGAAGGGGAGTATTGCATTCCTATAGTGATGCCGTTTTTTATTGAGGAAGAGATAGAAGATTCGAATCATGATGAAGTAACAATTTATGTGAATGACAATTTGTATAAAAGGATAGAGATCGAAGAGTGGAATGAGACATTTGCGAGCGTGACAAAGGAGTAGATGTTATACATTTACTGTATAGCAATTTAGATTTTCATTGTTTTGTAATTATGAAAGAATCTATATACCATAATATTCGGGTATGTAGCTAGATTTGTGTACAACAAATCTACTACATTCTTTTTTTGCTTCATGGTAGATTTGAAATAGTATACTTTAAAATAACAAGGGAGGATTCTAAAGGAAATTCCACTCTCAAATTGTCCATAGCAAATCTTCAATTGTTACTAATCAAGATATTATCTTCTTGATTGTATAAGCACATTTTTAGGTAAGGGATACGTTGATGGTGTTATTGAAGCAGATGAAGTATTCTTTGCTGAAAGTTTTAAAGGCACAAAACCCTCTAATATGCTAAGACGCTCTCGTAAAAGAGGAAACAAGTTAAGAAAAAAATAGAAAGCCAATGTATGTATAGCATATGTGGTATTTTGTAAATTATGTTACAATAAGTATTATAAAAAAACTAAAATCAAGTAAGCAATAGCAATTAATTAAGAGCATTATTAAAAAAGGAGGTTCGTTAATGAAGATTATTAGTAAAACTAATGGTATTAATTTTGGAGTTTCAAGTGAATTTAAAAGCGAATATCTTGCACCAATAATACAAAATTTACTGTTTAAAGCAGAAAATGAGTGGGATGATTATAATGAAGTTTATCATTGTTGTAAATTAATTGAGAATGTAAAAAGCAATGAAAATATAAATATGGACTTTCATATTATGAAGAAAGACGAAAAATGTTTAGGTGTTGCTCTTGTTAGTGGTGGCATTCTTGATTATAAGATGTTTTTTAAAGAACCTATACATATAAACGAAGAGGATAAAGACATTTTGATATTCAACTATTTTCATATAGCCCAAGAAGGCAGAGGAAATGGAGAAATGTGGTTGAAGAACATAATACAATATTATAAATCTAAACATTATAAAGCAATTTATTTAAAATCAAGTCATCCCAAGGTATTTTCTATGTATAATCGTTTGGGTGTAGAAGTAGGAGAATATTCAAGTTATAGTGATAATAATTTATTTCATAGGAAAGGAAAAATATTTAAAATTACACTTTAAAGACATATATATAAATATTTCATAATTTTCATATATATTAAGTATTGTAGGTGGGAAATCTCACTTATAATTTTTATAGGCTATATTTCAACATTATATTAAAGCATAGCCTATTTTTAAGATAATTCTAGCCTTTTACTCTACATATTTAATTAAAGCTTCCCTTTCTAGTATTATTACTTTTTTATACTTTAGTTTAATATATCCAAGTTTGCTGAAGTAGTTTAATATCTTAGTAGTTGTAACTCTATTTAGACCAATGCAAGAAGCGATTTCTTCATGAGAATAGGGAATACAGTCTTCACTTATGTTTTTATCTTTATTAGGAACGGCTGTCTGCTGCAACAAAAAATTGGCTACTTTTTCATAGCGGTTATAAAAGTAAGCTTGGTTAAGCAGACTTGAAAGGTGATTACATGTATTTGAAAGCAACTGAAAAAGAAGAATCATTAATTCTTTTGATTGTGTTAGGTAAGGATATAGATCTTCTAATGAACAAGAAATCAATTCAACATCATTAACTGCACTTACTGTAGTAGGCTGTTTTGAACTTTGAATGAAAGAAGATTCTCCAAATATTCTGCCTTTTTCAACTATTTCTATTGTAATTTCACTGCCATCTTTTGAAGAAGAATATACTCTTACTCGACCATTTTTTATTAAGTATAAATGGGTTGCGTTGTCATCCTGCATATAAATAATATCATTCTTATGGTATGCTAATGATTTTCCAACTTTTTCAAAATAATAATATAATTCTTCTGGAATTTTTATTTTATCCAAATTTTTCACCTTCTTTTATGAGATTGTAACATAGATTACATTCTTGTTTCAAGTATTATGGTATTCTGTGTCTTGGGGTGATAATATGAAAGGAAAAATCAATAGTTTGATTTACATTCTTCTAGGAAATATATTAATAGCTTTTGCTATTAGCACATTAATATTAGAGAATAATATTATTGTTGGTGGAGTTACAGGATTAGGAAGAGTGATAAATCATTTTACTGGGGCAAGCTTGACAATAGTTGTGTACATTATAAGCATTGTATTATTTTTATCGGCATTATTTTTTTTAGGAAAGAAATTTGCTTTGTCTACTTTAGTGTCTACATTTTTATTTCCTATTCTTTTGGACTTTTTTGAAAAGAATGAAAATCTGCATCATTATTGCAATGATATATTATTATCATGTGTTCTTGCAGGATGTTTAATAGGAATAGGGGCAGGACTTATATTAAAAGCAAATGCATCATCTGGTGGAATTGATATTATAGGAATTATAATAAATAAAAAATTTAATACTCCAGTTCATATCACTTTAAATGTAATTGATTTATGCATTTTAACTTTGCAAATTACATTTTCAAGTGTTACTAATGTATTGTATGGCCTGGTTGTTGTATTTTTAACTTATTTTGTGTTGAATAAGACTCTAACTTTTGGAAAAGAAATGATACAAGTAGTTATTATGAGCGATCATTACGATGAAATAAAAAAGGCTATTATCTCAGAGGCAGATACAGGAGTAACTTTATTGCATGCAGAAAAAGGATACTCAAAAGTTGAAGCTAAAGCTATCAGCACAGTTATTCCAGCTGAAAAGCTGCAAAAAGTAAAAAATATTGTTAATAAAATTGATTATAGCGCTTTTATAACAGTATCAGACGTTAGGGAAGTTGGGGGAAGAGGATATACGCTAAATCGTGCATATGACAATTTAGATGTATCTACAACTTAATTAATAAAGAATGATTAATAATAGGAATTTAAATACTCAATATAAAATATTTATATATATTTTATATTGAGTATTTTTTCATATATAAAATCTCTTCTATAGGAATTTGGCAATAGATACTGTATTATAATAATGTTATTTTGAATAACTTGTAGAAACTATGTTAAGATATAAAAGTTAAAATATTTAAAAGAGAAGGGATTGTATATGGATAAAGATGAAACATTAGTTAATTATAAATTTGAAGGACTAAATGCACATGAAATTTGGGAAAACTTATATAACAAAGAACTTAACTCTAAAAAAAGTATACTAGAATACATTGATATGACGAGGATATTAAAAAAGGGAAATGCAAGCGATGAACAGATTACAGATACATACAATTATATCTACGCTCATATTGATGGTTTAAAGGATTCTATAAAACCAAATACAATAATGTATTTAAAGAATAATCTGAAATCACAGCTTGGAAAGTATGTTAAAGAAAAAGATCCAAAGCCAATAAATCATTTTATAGAATTTTTTAAAGCTGCATATCCTGAAAATAGTAGAAGAAAAGATTTTACATGGGTGTTAATGGATATAAACAGTATATCAGAGGAACAGGCATGGACTACTTTAACTTATATTAATAGAGAGTGCCTAAGTAATTCTATGGAACTAAGTTCTGCTGAAAAAAAAGACATAATAGAAGTAATTAAAAAATTGATTGCTAAAGGAAATGTTAAATTTATAAATAATATGAAAAGTCTTAAACAATTCACCGATATTTTGGGAATAAATATCATAAATGATGGTAAAGGATTCAAAGTAAAACATAAGCTTATCTAAAGTTATCTAATACAAGCTATCTGTACTATTTTTGTTAATATTTTTATAGATTATAATTTATCATACTGGTTAATATATTACTGTAAAACAAAATATTAATTAAGGGAGGTAGATGTATATGTCATCAAATAATAGTGGAAGAAACAGAACATTAATACCAGAAGCAAAACAAGGGTTAAACAGATTAAAAGCTGAGGTTGCTTCAGAAGTTGGATTACATGATTACGAAAATCAAGATAAGGGAAACCTATCTTCAAGACAAAATGGATATGTTGGCGGAAACATGGTAAAACACATGATTGAAAGCTATGAACAAGGGTTAAAGTAATTAGTAATTTAGAATAATAGAAAGCCATTTCTTCGTAATACCATAGATACTATCCCCTTGCGGTTAAAAAGCTGGCAGAACAAATATAACATTGTTATATTTGTTCTGTTGGCTTTTTATAATTTTTTATTCTCTTTCCACAGTCGCCTACGATTTTGTTCTAGAAAAAATTGATCTAATTTATAAGTGTTAACTAATTTTGAAATTTGGCAGTAAAACAAGTATTAAAAGTGAGAATAAGTATTGCTTTTTAGGTATATATGCTAGTTGATTAAACTATACAAAACAAATGAAAACAGGTTATAATTAGTAATATAATAACTGTATTGATTCCAGACAAGCCAACGACTTTTTAATAATATATAAAGAATTAAAGTAAGATTTATGATTAGAAGATATGCTGAAAATTATTAATCTGTGGAAGTGAGATTATTGGATTATGTAATAGAATTGTTTAATCATTACGGATATATAACAGTATTGATAAGTTTATTGTTAGAATTAATAGCATTTCCTTTGCCTGGTGAGGCACTAATGACTTATTGCGGATATGTTGTTTATATGAATAAAATGAGTTATCTGATCAGTATTATAACGGCTACAAGTGGGGCTATAATAGGTATTACCATATCATATTTCATTGGTAGAGTGTTAGGAACAAGATTAATTGAGAAGTATGGTTGTTATATTCATCTAAATAAGAATAGGTTAGATAAGATTTCAATATGGTATCAGAAATATGGCAGTATGTTGTTGATTATAGCATATTTTATTCCAGGTATAAGGCATATTACAGGCTATTTCTCAGGTATTACTAAGGTACCATATAAGAAGTTTGCAGTTAGTGCATATTTAGGTGCACTAATATGGACTACTACATTTATATCCTTGGGGAGAGCTCTTGGAGCAAACTGGGGCAGATATAATGAAGTATCAAAATGGTACCTATTAATAGCAGTTTTTATTATTGTAGTACTCATATTTCTTTACATCAATAATAAGGAAAAAGTGAATACAGCTACTAAATTCACACAAGGAGAGTTTATTAAAATACTTTATTCAATGTTAGAAGTAAAGATATTGATCACAGGGTTAGCAGTTTTATTTTTGATATTTGTGGTTGTTATGACAGGAATTATTTAAGATTAGAAAGTTACGTTTTGATAGAGAATAAAATTTATAAAAAAGGATGATGCAAATGAATATTACATATATTGAACATAGTTGTTTTTCAGTTGAACTCGATAAAGTGGTCTTAATATTTGATTATTTTAAAGGTAAGATTCCAGATTTTGATCCAGAAAAAACAATATATGTGTTTTCAAGTCATAATCACCATGACCATTTTAATATATCTATTTTTCAGTTATTAAACAAATATCCAAATGTAGTGTATATTTTTTCAAAAGATATCAAGAAGAAATTTGGCCGAAAATTTTTTAACACTCATGGCGTTGATGATGAGGTTTATGAAAAAATAGAATTTATTGATAGTAATAGAACTTTTGAAATATCAGATTTAAAAATAGAGACCTTAAATTCCACAGATGAGGGAGTAGCATTTATTGTAACAGCAGAGAATAAAACAATTTATCATGCTGGAGATCTTAATCTATGGTGGTGGAATGGAAGAGATCAAAGGGATAATGAAAGTGCAAGAGAACGATTTGAAGAAGAAATTGATAAAATCAAGAATAGGCATTTTGATGCTGCATTTGTAGTTTTAGACCCTAGGCAAGGAGAACAGTTTTATTTAGGATTTGATTATTTTATGAAGAATACTGATACAGACAGAGTGTTCCCAATGCATTTTTGGGAGGACAATTTAGTAATAGAGAGATTAAAGGAAATGAAATGTTCAGAAGATTATCGTAATAAAATATTTCTTTAATACATTAAAAAAGAGTGAGTATTATGTTGTTAAATTTTTTTACATATAACAAACAACAATTGACACTCTTTTTTTGCTTATTATATTTAGATATTTTGGACTACTTCAATAAATATAGATTCAGTATATATATGCTGCAATAATAAACGTACATTTAAAATTCTAGTAAGCCAAAGCTCAATTAAGATAAAATGTAGAACCTCAATTGCAATATATATGTTCTGAAAGTTTAAGTCATCGAAGTCTATCTTAAACTATCAGGCAATATAAACTAAGTATTTTTCTAAATAATTAATTATATTATTTAGAGCTTATATACTAATGTCTCTTTATAGTTAAGTGATTAATCAAAGTCACTCAACTCTTTTGAATGGTATAACATTATTTTTTTTAGGTAGATCTGTAAAATTATCATCTTCAATTTCCTTTTCAGTAAAATTTAAATCAAGATCTTTATTTAGTAATTTAATAAATGATATAATTCTTTCTCTGTGAGTTTGAAATAGCATTTTGTTCATTAAAATTCTCCTTTTCACAAAAATTAATATAAAAATAGCTTGCCCTCAAATGAATAAAATATTCAAAATTAGGCACAACAATTCTATAATTTTAAAAATATTAAATTTAATAAAAATAGCCCCTTAACTTAATAAGGGGCTGGTAAAAGAGAAGAATAATGGCCGGGGGTGCAATTTAATAAGTTTAAATCTTACATCAATAGTAGTTTATGAAACATCACAATATATATTCAAGTTATAATTAGTAAAAATAGAGGTTTTCAGGATATATTGTTTTAATTTATTAATGACTACTCATAATCAGTTATTTTTAAGACAGAAATTCATTTTTTCTTTAATACTATATTGAAAATTAACTAAACATAGGAAACATGTTATATTAATACTATTTTTTCTAATATTTTTAAAGATTATAAGTACTAATTACGGTTAATATATTACTGTCAAAACAAATTAAAATAAACCAGTAGAAACATAGAAGCAAACCCTCCTTATGCAACAACTTTGGCAACATATACTACTGGTTTATATGATAAAATTATAAAAAAAGCTTCTTGAACATATTAATAAATAAAGGAGAATTAATTATGGATTCTATAAACAAAATAGATAGTGAAATTTATAAGATGGAACAAAACCTTCTAAATATAATAAAGGAAAAAGTTGATTTGTTCGATCCTGAGGTAATTGTTGCAAGTGAACGATTAGATTCTATTTTGGACGAGTATAGCCATTTAATTCGATTGAGCTAGATTAGAAATCTAGATACGAAAAGTTCTTTAGAAAAGAGCTCTTTTGATAATACAATTTATAAAGAAAAGCACATATAAAATATAAGATAATTATATTTTATATGTGCTTTTCTTACATAAAGAATTAATTTATTTTTGAGCAATTATTCCGTAAAAGTCTTCACCAATATCTATAGTTGATATAGTCGAAAAATTAAGTTCATCTAATAGTTTTATTAAATCCATCCTGTCTAACCTATGCTCAATGGGAGGTCCAAAATCACTATTAATTTTTTCCCATTCAAGGATAGCAATTTTCCCTTCAGGACATATTATTCTTTTTATTTCATTTAAAAATTTCGCTTTTTCGTTGACTTCATGAATTATATTACTTGCAAAAGCAAATGTGACTGAATTATTTTCTAATTTTAAGTGATTTTCTTCTGTTAAAATAATTTCGACATTTGATATATTATTTTCAGTTACTTTTAATTCAACATCTTGCAGCATTTCAGTTGATATATCAAGTGCCAATATCTTACCGTTTTTTCCTACAATTTTAGAGGCAGGAATAGTAAAATATCCAATGCCACAGCCTATGTCAGCCATTACATCTCCAGTCTGCAGATCAAGATTGATAAGGGTTTGTTCAGGCGGTAATATTTTTCTCCTCTTTTCATTTTCTAGCTTAAGTTCGTTTTTTGCATCTAATTTGTATGTCATCATTTAAAAATACACCTCCTAAAATTTGTTTTAATATATACCGAAAGTCAATCATTATAAAAAAGATATTACGAGTACATAGATATTACTAGTACATAGATATTATGCACCTTCAGTAAATAATTATTAACCATAAATATATTTTTTAGTAATAAATATTGTATTTGTTAAATATAATATCTTGAAAAAATAGAAAGAGGAAAGTTATGGAGAATATAAGTAGTGGAAATGTTACGGGTAGTACTGGCGAAAATATGATACCAAATACAGCTGGAGGTGCCACTTTAAGTGCAGGAGGTGCTACAGGAAGTTCTGCTGGGAATGTCACAACACCAAGTACTGGAGGTGCTACGTTAGGTTCAGGAAACATTACAGGAAGTGCTCCAGCAAATACTGGAACGATACCAAGCACTGGAAGTGCTACACCAAGAATAGGTGGCTTGAAGGTACAATGTTTCAGAGGAAACGATTATATTCCACTGGATAGAGCTAGAATAACAGTAAAAGGACAATCTACTTTAGGAAATGATAGAAATATTGAGCTAATTACTAATGTAGTTGGATTAACTAATATCATAGAACTACCAGCACCACCATTGGAATATTCCTTAAATCCTAATAGCAATCAAATACCTTACAGTTTATATGATATAACTGTTGAGAGAGAAGGGTTTAATCCTATAATAATAAGAGGGTGCCAAGTGTTTCCTACAGAAATTGCATATCAGATATGTAATTTGCAACCTAATTCAGGCAGAGGAGCTATGAGACAAGAAGTTATAGACATACTGCCAAATACTTTGAATGGAAATTTTCCTCCTAAGATACCTGAGGCAGAGGATAAGACATTGCCGCCGCCAACTTCAGGGGTTGTATTACCACAGCCTGTAGTGCCTGAATTTGTCATTGTTCATCAAGGTGGCCCAAATGATCCATCAGCACCAAATTATAAAGTGCCATTTAAGGATTATATTAAAAATGTTGCTTCATGCGAAATATATTCAACTTGGACTGAATCAGCCATAAGAGCAAATGTTTTTTGCATTGTATCTTTTACATTAAATAGGGTATTTACTGAATGGTACAGAGGTAAGGGGAAAAATTTCGATATTACAAGCTCTACAGCTTATGATCAAGCATTTAATTATGGTAGAAATATTTATGATAACATAAGTGAAATTGTAGATGAAATTTTCTCAACATATATAAGGAGAGTTGGAAGGAAACAGCCGCTTTTTGCACAGTATTGCGATGGAAAGAGCGTTACTTGCCCTAACTGGTTAAGTCAATGGGGAAGCCAGGAATTATCACGTCAAGGCCTCGGACCATACGATATATTGACACGTTACTATGGAAACAATATTGAATTAACAACAGCTGAGAAAGTTGCTGGAATACCAGTATCATACCCAGGAAGAGAATTAACACTTGGGTCATCAGGAGCATCTGTAAGAGCAATTCAAGGTCAATTAAACAGAATAGCAAGAAATTATCCACTCATTCCTAAGATCGCGGAAGATGGAAAATATGGACCAAAGACAGCTGCGGCAGTAAAAACATTTCAACAAATATTTACATTGCCTCAAACAGGAGTAGTTGATTATGCAACATGGTATAGGATATCTGATATATATGTTGGAGTAACAAAACTTGCAGAACTTAATACAACTGAATCAAGCAGAAGCTTTAGAATGAATGAATTTAGACCACCAATTATACCTGGATTTGATGATGAAAGGAATATTCCAAGATTTTATTACTAAAATAAAAGTGTGCCCTTTAGAGTAAAAATATACTTTAAAGGGCACATCTAATTTGTTTTATTTTCCTGGGATATGAGTTCTTATTAATTCAGTTGGAGATAATATTTTATCAATAATATCTTCAGGTAATATTTGTTCTTCTAGAAGAATCTCTCTTATGGTCTTTCCAGTGGCCAAGGCTTTTTTGGATATTAAGCTGGCTTTATCATAACCTAGGTGAGGAACTAAGGATGTTGCAGAAACTAAAGAATTTTCTAAGTTTTCTAAACATCTATCCTCATCCATTTTTAGATCATTTATACATTTATCTCTGAAAAGTGTGACGCTTCTTTCAAGAAGTTCTAGAGATTCAAGCAGGCACTCCGCTATAAGTGGAGTAAAAGCATTTAGTTCCAATTGTCCCATGGAACTTGCCATGGTTATAGCGCTATCATTAGAAATAACTCTTAAGCTTACCTGAGCAACCATCTCAGGAATAACAGGATTAACTTTTCCTGGCATAATTGTTGAGCCTGCCTGCATCTTAGGAAGAATCACTTCTCCTATCCCACCACGAGGTCCAGAATTAAGGAGCCTTAAATCATTTGAAATCTTAAGAAGATTTACGCTGCACGATTTTAAAAGTCCAGAAGTTTCTACGAATATATCACAGTTTTGTGTAATGTCCATAGGATAATCAGATCTTGCTATTCCAAGACCAGTAAGGTTTTGAATAATATCTGTCATCATGAATACATATTTATTTGTAGCATTTAAACCTGTACCTATAGCAGTACCACCAAGGTTTATCTGCCTTAATCTTTCTTCTACTTTGTATATTCTCCATCTATCTCTTTCAATAGCCTTAGAATATGCTCCAAAGCTTTGCCCTGCAGTCATTGGAAGTGCATCCATTAATTGAGTTCTTCCAAGCTTTATTATATCTGAAAATTCATTCTCCTTAATTTGAAGAGATTCTTGTAAACTAGATAAAGAATCACTTAACTTTCTTATTAATCTAATTGCTGCAATTCGAAGGGCAGAAGGGTAAACATCATTAGTTGATTGAGACATATTAACATGGTTAAGAGGATGAACTAAATTGTAGTCGCCTTTAACTCCACCTAACAATTCAATGGCTCTGTTAGCAATAACTTCATTTACATTCATGTTAGTAGATGTACCAGCTCCACCTTGAAATGCACTTAGTTTAAATTCATCATCAAATTTTCCATCTATAACTTCTTCGCTTGCTTTTATTATCGCATCAGCCTTTTCAGGGGCAAGAAATTTTAAGGTTTTATTTGTCATAGCAGCAGCTTTTTTTATAAGTGCAATTTCTCGTATTAAATTTAAATTCACACTTTTGCTGTTTAAAGCAAAATTTTCTAAAGCTCTTGCTGTATTTATTCCACTATATGTAGAATTATCGATATTTCTTTCACCTAATACATCCTGTTCTAATCTATAATTCAAAATGAACACTCCTTAATATTTTTGTACTGATAATAAATCATCAATACTTCTAGTCATGTATTTATAAGAATCATAGACGCCTTGATTATAAAATTCCAGTGATAATTCATCTATGATAAAGTTTAATAGCTGGCTTGAAGCTAAATCGCCTAATTCTTCTCCTCTCTCATTAAAAAAATATTCTTTTATTGAAGAAATCATATCTTCACGTTTTTCTTTACTTAGTTTAATTTTATCTTTATCTCTCATCTTAACCTCCGTGTTAGCACGTGAAAGAAAATAATAGATTAAAAATGTACTGAATATTTAGCGTTAGACAAGGAAGTGAATTCAGTTCCTAACAAGTCTATCATCTAAATTTGCTAGCACAGTATGACGCGAAATTTACAAACATACTGATCCATTATTTTTTGATCGTGCCTTAAATAAAGAATTATTTTGCAATGTATATCTTTATATTTTATATTATAATAGAATAAGCAACTTAAAAAAATATTTTTGAGTAATTAAAATTAATTCAAAGGAGAAATAATATGAGTTTAAATACAACACCGTCTGGAGAAAGAGTACATATTGCTCTATTTGGTATGACAAACGCTGGAAAATCAAGTATTATAAATGCACTTACAAATCAAGAAATTTCAATTGTTTCTGATGTTAAGGGGACAACTACAGACCCTGTTTATAAAGCTATAGAAATTCTTCCGATAGGACCTTGTATGATTATTGATACAGCAGGACTTGACGATGAAAGTGAATTAGGTGAGTCAAGAAAAAAGAAAACTATTGAAGTTTTATCAAAAACAGATGTTGCATTAGTAGTAGTAGATGCTACTGTTGGAGTTACTGAAAATGATAGATCAATAATAGATCAAATAAAGGAAAAGAAGATACCTACAATTTGTATTTTTAATAAGGCAGATAAGAAAAATATAGCAACAGAGGAATTGGCTGAGTTAGAAAAGACAATTGGAACTACTGTCGTTTCAGTTTCTGCATTAAATAAAAATGGAATAGATGAGCTTAAGCAAAAAATTATAAGCGTAATACCAGATAATGAAGATAAATTTAAATTAGTTGGAGACCTTATAAGCCCAGGAGATTTAGTTGTTCTTGTTACACCTATTGATAAGGCAGCTCCTAAAGGAAGATTAATTCTTCCTCAGCAGCAAACAATAAGAGACATAATTGAAAGTGATGCCATAGCTATTGTAACAAAAGAGCATGAGCTAAGGGAAACTCTTGAAAATTTAAAGAAAAAGCCTAAACTTGTTATAACAGATTCACAAGTCTTCTTAAAGGCATCAGCAGATACGCCTAAGGATATAATGCTTACATCATTTTCAATATTGCAAGCAAGATATAAGGGAGATCTTATGGAGCTTGTAAAAGGAGCTAAAGCAGTAGAAAGTTTAGAAGATGGAGATTATGTATTAATCTCAGAAGGATGCACTCATCACAGACAATGTGACGATATTGGAACAGTTAAAATACCAAGATGGGTACGTCAAATGACAGGGAAACAAATTAATTTTGAATATTCTTCTGGAAATTCATTTACTGATGATGTTAAGAAATACAAACTTATCATCCATTGTGGAGGATGCATGTTAAATAGAGCTGCTATGCTTTCAAGAATTGGTAATGCAGTTAAATATGAAATACCAATTGTAAATTATGGAGTATTAATAGGGTACGTTCAAGGAATTTTAGAAAGAGCACTTGAACCTTTCCCAATGGCAAAAGCAATATATGATGGAGATTTTAATTAAACAGAATTTATGCAGGACTTACCGAAATAAGAATTATGCTGTTGTTCCAGTTTCTAAGGAAATTATGATGGATGATTCTAAGATCACAAGTTGCGTCCAATATGCTAGCATCAAAGGCAGGCTTTGAACTAGCATAATTGGAACAACTTTTAATCTAAGAATCAAAACCATCAAATTCCTAATGAAACATTTCATATTATGACCCTTGTGGTTACAAAAGCATAATTCTTATTTCTAGTTAGCATATATTTCAGGGGCATATATGGAGCAAACATAGATTCAACTTCAGTTGATATCCACATAAGTTCGACTCTCATTTTCAAATGTTTTCTTCATATTATGACCATTGTGGTTACAAATATATTTATGATTTCTGGTGAAGATATGGATTTAAAGTCTTTGTAAATATGTTTATATAATAAGTAAAGTATTTAAATTGGCATTTATAATATAGTATATTTTAGATGCCTTTACTAATTGGAGTAGCAACAATAATAAAATAATATAAGAAGGAGGAAGAGTCATGCCAAATAACGTAAAACAGAGAAGAATAATTTTAGATTTAGCAACCACTTTAGACGGCTTTATTGAAGGGAAAAATGGAGAAGTTGATTGGTGCATTATGGACACTGATATGGGGTTCACTAATTTCTTGAATGAAATTGACACTATTTTATATGGCAGAAAAAGTTACGATTTATGGGGACAATATATTCCACAAGATGAAGATTCTGATGATGAAAAAGAAATTTGGAAATTGATTCATAGTAAAGAGAAATATGTGTTTTCTAAAACACAAATAGGTACTGATAATCAAGCAATATTTATAAATGAAAATATTATTGAAGAAGTAAATAAATTGAAGAATAAGCCTGGTAAAGACATTTGGCTATATGGAGGAGCAAGTCTTATTACAACCTTTATAAATTTAGGTCTTGTTGATGAATTTAGATTATCTATTCACCCTGTTATTTTGGGAGAAGGAAAACCGTTGTTTAGTGATATAAGACAGAGAGTGAATTTAAAAATGGTTAATACCAGAACGTTCTCTTCTGGCGTTGTACAACTAATCTATCATTGGAATTGTAATTAATTTTTAACAGTGCCAAAAGCAAAATAAAGTTTAAAATGTAAAGGGAGCGCTGCAAAATTCATAAATTGTGAATCAATAAAGATAAATAGCAAATTGTAAAATTTCGTTATTCAAGAGATTTTACAATTTGCTATTTTTTAGTACACAATTCTTAGAAAGAACTAAACCGCTAAAAGCGACGGCTCGGTTTAGTGATTAAACAAAATTTTATATGGAAAAAATAAGAAGTGAAGTTCTTTCTCTAGGAGCTTAACTTCTCACATTTTATGCACCTTTTAAATACCGGGTATTATATGTGGACAATCCCACCTATAATTTTTTGGGGCTATATTTCAACATCATATTAAAATACAGCCAAAATAAAAATACCAACATTTCAATTTAAGAGAAGTTGGTATTTTTATTTTTGTCCTGATAGTTGATACTAGCATGCCTAAATTATTTTATTGGAGGGACAAAATTTTATATGCTATCAGAGCATATATGGGTGTTGGGAGTGTGGTCAAATGGCTTAAAATATTTGATACAGATAAGGACATAATAAAGGCTAAAAACTTTATAGTTCAAAGTAATCTAGTACACTCATGTAGCAGAATAAAAGACTTGAAAATAGAGAGCCGATGTATGCAATGAATGTGTAGTATTTTGTAAATGATGTTATAATAAGTGTTATGTGAAACTATAATCGAATGAACAGCAGTAAATTATTGTTTACAACAGTCTCTTAAAAAAGAATATTAAAGTAAATTATTTAGAGTTAAATTCATGTATTATAATAATTTTAGCCTAAAGTGAACTCACGAGCAGGATATGGCAAACAAAAATAAGGAGTAGATAGTATGGAGAGTATACAGAGTAAGATTTTGAAGGCTATGCTGCGTATTGTCAAACTAAAAAAAATGTGGGAAGTAACTGGTGATGAATTAAGAAAGAATATAGAAAAAAAGCAATTATCAGAAAGCCATGAACCTCCTAAAAAAGTACAAAGAAATTTTAATATAAGCAAAAAGGATGTAAATGGTTATTGTTGCTATATAATCAAACCATTGAACGATGTGGGAAAAAAGCATATACTTTATCTTCATGGAGGAGGTTTTGTCTATGAAATTATGAGCCTTCATTGGGAATTTATCGGTAAACTCGTAGAATCTCTATAATGCACAATAACTGTTCCAATTTATCCTTTAGCACCGAAACATCAGTACCAAGAAGTTTTTGATATGATTGTTCCAATCTATCAACAGATTATTTCAGATACTAAATTTGAAGATGTTGTAATTATGGGTGATTCAACAGGTGGAGGACTGGGTTTTTCTCTAGCACAACTTTTAAAAGAAATGAATTTGCCACAACCTGGAAATGTCATTCTCATAACACCTACACTAGATATGTCGTTTAGTAATCCAGAAATACATGACATGGAGAGGCTTGACCCAGTATCGGCAGTACCTGCATTGAGTGATATAGTTAAGTGGTATAGCGGGGATAAAGGATCAAAGCATTACCTAATTAGCCCTATTTATGGTAACCTTGAAGGACTCGGTAAAATTAGTTTGTTCATAGGAACACATGATATATTGTATCCTGATGCCAAAAGGTTCAAGAACATGGCAGATGAAAAGGAAGTAAAAATAGGTTATTATGAGTATCCTTCCATGATACATATTTGGCCATTGCATTTCTTTCCTGAGTCACAGAAAGCAATTCAGCAGATTATTGATATTATAAAGTCGTCATAAATGTAAAAAAACAATGTAACAATATATGTTGATAATTCACAATCTTCTTATATGGAGTATTATACGTGGATAATCTCGCCAATAATTTTTTAAAGCTATATTTCAACATCATATAAAAACACAGCCAAAGCAAAAATATCAACATTTCAATTTAAGAAAAGTTGGTATTTTTATTTTTACCATGATAGGTTGATATTAGTATATCTAAATCATTTTTTAGGCAGAAAATTTTAGACGCTGTCGGAGCATACATGGGTGTTGGTAGTGTGGTTTAAATGGATTAAAATATTTAATACAGATAAAGAGATAATAAAGTCGAAAAACTTTATAGTTTAAAGTAGTGTAGCACACTCATATATCAGAATAAAAGACTTCAAAATAGAGAGCCGATGTATGTATTGTATACGTAATATTTTGTAAATTATGTTATAATAAGTGTTATGTAAAACTATAATCTAATGAACAAGTGCAAATAATATGTAATAAGGGGAATCAACTTTGAGTATTATCGGAATTATAATAAGTATATTTTTGTTAACAGTCACAGTTTTTACTTTAGGACTTATAAAGAAAAAAATCTCAATAAATAATATATTTAAAATTATCATCACTATTTTACTTTTAATTTGTTGTACTATATTTGGCGCTTGTAAATATTTTCAAAGGTCAAGCAGTTTTATGTTTACCAAAACAACAACTCTTAGCCAAGAAAATATAGATGGCATTCAAATGTATGAGAGCATTGATAGTAAGGAATTTATACAAAAATATGGGACAAATCTCAAAAAAATTGATAATGCTTTATTTGACTACTATAAACTAAGTGATGGTTTAAAAATTGCTACAAATAAGCAGAGACAAATTATTAGAGTTATTATTAACTCTGAAACAAACAGTAATATGAAGACAAGTAAAGGTATTGGGTTAGGAAGCTCAATTGATGATGTGATTAATGCTTATGGGACTAACTATTATAAGAGAACTGAGGAACAAATGCCTAGCTCGCCAGTAATTGGATATGTAGACCATGAAAAAAAAGTAACAATTGAATTTTGGAATGCAGAAAATAAAGTAGTAGAAATAAGATATGATATCACTTCTATGGAATAACATCATACACAATCTGTAGAAAGTGCGTAGCAAATTATAAAAATGCTCTTTGAAAATTGAGTAAGATGTTTTTTACAGAATATGTTATAATTAATACAGAATACGTTAGAAACTACGAACTACAGATTATTTATATTAAGCGTCATAAAAAGGAGAGATTATGCATGGAAAAAATTCTTCATTCAATACTTGCGGTGTTTCCTACACCGAATATCGAAGAAACCGCTAAGTATTATAACGAGATTATGGGATTTAGAATTGTTAAATATTTAGATGTAAAAGAACCCCACATATGCCTTTACCGTGATAGTGTGGAAATAGTATTGACTAAAGCAAATAACGAAAAAGTCCACACGAATAGGGAACTCTACGGTTATGGGGAAGATGCATATTTTATTACGGACAATCAAGAAGCATTACAAAATGAATTTATAAGTAAAGGAGCTAAAATTGTTCGTCCGCTCCATATGACAGATTATAATAATATGGAATTTGTGTTAGAAGATATAGACGGACGGTGGATTGCTTTTGGAATGAAACAAAAATAACACTTCTGCAAATAAACATAATGTGTAGTTGAGTTAATACATATTTTTCTTAAATAATGAATTAATAAAATTAAAGACTAAATTGTAAAATCGCATTATTCAAGAGAGGGAATTTGCGATTTTTTTATTACGCAATTCTAAAATAAAACGTAATAGTAAATTATTGTGATGCGAAGATTATTTATTTAGGGGCATAATCTATCTATATGATAACTCACAGAAAAGAAACAGTCTATATTTTTTTGGATTTATCCATATAATTAATATTGTTGCAACAGATAAATAATTAGATTGGAGAAAGAATATGATAAAGAAGAAAATAGCAAATATCCCTTTTGGACCATTTATTACAGTTTTAGCAGGCGCCATGGTTGATGGAAAACCAAACTATGCCACAATAGGCGCATATGGTGTTGTAAGTGAGAAACCTGTATTGTATATTTCATTGAAAAATTCCCACTATACAACTTCAGGTGTAGTAGAAAATGGATTCTTCAGTGTAAACATACCATCCTCTGAATCCATTTATAAGACTGATCTTTGTGGGTGCGTATCTGGTAATAAAGAAGATAAATCAAATGTATTTGATTCGTTTTATGATGATGCAGGAAATGCACCAATGATAAAAGAATGTCCTGTAAATTATCTTTGTAAGGTAATACAGACAATTTCTATATTTGATTTTACGATGTTTATTGGAGAAATTGTTGCAGTATATGCGAATGAAGACTGTCTGGAAAATGGAACACCAAATGCCCTTGAGGTTA
This sequence comes from Clostridium beijerinckii HUN142, assembly GCF_000621745.1. Classification (GTDB taxonomy): domain Bacteria; phylum Bacillota; class Clostridia; order Clostridiales; family Clostridiaceae; genus Clostridium; species Clostridium beijerinckii_A. The sequence goes on from NZ_KK211336.1 coordinate 205,399, forward strand.
AACCAACAATTATGATGTATCCAGGGTACTATGATTTAAAGGATAAAGTTGGTACGTTATTTAAAACATATAGGAGCATGAGTACCGATGAACCTAGATAACAAGCATTAATATAAGGAACATACGTAATCTTATAATATGATTTATTAGTCATAAAAATAAGATGGTTTAACAATGGTAAATTAATCCGAAGTATTAAAGTCAAAACTTAGAAAGGTAGAATTAAGATGCCAAATAAAATAAAATCATATTATCAACATGATGATGAGGAAGAAAATGATCAATTCCTAAGGAACTTTGAATATAAAGGAGAAGAAATATTAGTCTGTGACATTTGTGAAACTGAAATATCAGAAGAGGAATATGAGCGTAATGACGGCAGATGTGATGAGTGTAGCGCTGATATATACGAGCCTTAGTTACTTCATATTTTTCTTAAATCATGAATCAATAAAATTAAATAACAAATTGTAAAATCGTATTATTCAAGAAATTGAATTTACGATTTTTTTTATGTGTTATACCACTAAAATACGTTTTTCATTGATCAATTTTCAACCGTTTGTAGAATAAATAATGAATGCATTACCAGAAATGTGGTATAATTGTATATTGTTGTATTAATACGATAAATTACATAGGGGGTAAAGAATGAAAAGTTTGAGACTAATAAGAGTAATAGCGAGTTCATTATTTGTATCTTCGTTATTAGCACTAAATCCAATAGGAGCGAGTGCAGCGTGGAAGAGTGATCCTAGAGGCTGGTGGTATACAGAAGGAAGTTCATGGGCTACAGGCTGGAGGCTAATTAATTCTAAATGGTATTATTTTGATTCTAAAGGTTATATGGCTAAAGATACAACAATTGATGGGTACTATCTAAATGGTAGTGGTGCATGGACAGAACTTACAACAAGTGGAAACTTTAAATTTGATAAATCAACTGGAACAATAGTAGAATATACTGGTTCTGATAGCTCAGTCGTGATACCAAATAAAATTGATGGTATTGAGGTAAAACGTATAAGATTTACATCGACATCTACCTGCAAAAATTTAACAAGCATAACAATACCAGATAGTACAACGGGGATAGAATCTATAGTCTGTACGAATTGTAGTAACTTAACACACGTAGATATTCCAAATAGTGTGAAACGTATAGATCCATTTGCGTTTAGTGGATGTAGTAATTTGAAAAGTATAACTATTCCAGATGGTGTAACAAGTATAAATACAGCCTTGTTTAGCGGGTGTAGTAGTTTAAAAAGCTTGACTATTCCAAATAGTGTAAAGAATATTAATACAAAGGCATTTGCAGGATGTAGTAGTTTAGAAAGTATAACCATTCCAAATAGTGTAACAAGTATGGGGAATGATGTATTTCAGGAGTGTACTAATTTAAAAAGTATAACTATTCCAGATAGTGTAACAAGTATAGGCTGCGGTGCATTTGGTGATTGTAGCAGTTTAACAAGCATAACAATACCAAATGGTATAACAATCATAAACGAGTTTGAATTTCAAGGTTGTACTAATTTAACAAGCATAATAATACCAAATGGTGTAACAAGTATACAAAGAAGTGCATTTGCAGGCTGCACAAATTTAACCAGCATAACTATTCCAGATAGTGTAACAAGTATAGCAACTCATCAAAACATGCCTAATGGTATAGGAATTAATCCATTTTATGATTGTACAAAGGCTACATTTTATGTAAAGAGTCAAACATTAAAACAGATTTTAATTAATTCTGGTGTAAGTGCAAGCAAAATCATAGTAAGTGCTTAGCCATAAATAATAAATCAAAAAATAAATCATTTTTTGGAGTAGTGCAAAAGCTACTCTATTTTTATAAGTAAAATTTATATCCTACCTTATTTTTTCATGTTTTTTCACAGTAAAGCTGACGCCACTAGATCTCCTTAGTATTTATTTAACAGTCTAATGATAATACAATTAATCCAGAAAAAATTAAACAAATATATTGCAAAAATAATTCTTCATAATAATTCTAAAAATATTAAAGGAATTTTAGCTGTAATTGTGAATTTAGAAAAATATTTTTATATATGAATACATTAAAAAAACGCCACTATAAATGTGACGTTTTTGTAAATTGTTTATCTTTACTATATTTATAATACCATAAAACAATAAAAATGTCAATACTTGTAATTCAATTAGTGAATTGGTATTAATTATTAGAGGTGATAATTTTATGGAACAAAAAAGTATGACTGCATTGATTAGTGCGTTTTCAAGAGCGTATCATTCTGTTAAAAACAAAGAGAAAGTTTTTGATGATTACTTAGCAAAGGATATTCTAACTCAAAATGAATATGAACAAATTTCAAGTAATATGTCAAAAGGAATTAAATTTTTCAACCCATCATTTGATGGTACACAAGATGAAGCGTTACGCTTTATCGTTGACAATCAGTTATCTCCAACTCCAATTGGTAGAGCAGCATTTACAGAAAAATCACTTGAAAATGCCGTAAAAATTGGTGCAAAACAATATTTGATTTTTGCCGCTGGGTATGACACCTTTGCATATCGTCAGCCTGACTGGGCAAGAAATATTCAGATATTTGAACTTGACCATCCTTTAACTGGTGAAGATAAGCAAAAGCGTATTCAAAAAGTAATGAAAGAAATACCTCCGAATTTACACTATATATCTATTGACTTTACAGAAAAGAATTGGGAAAGAAACATAATTAAATGCTCTCAATTTGAGCAAAGTAAAATAAGTTTTTGTAGTTTACTTGGCTTGAATTACTATTTAACTAAGAAAGATTTTGCATATGCAATTAATACTATTTCAAGCATTGTGCCGAAAGGTAGTAGCATTGTTTTTGATTATCAAGATGAAAACACATATACTTCTAAGGCAGGCGAAAGAGTTAAAAAGCAAATTGCACTAACTAATGCAACAAATGAAAAAATGCTTGCAAGTTATTCTTATTTAGAGTTGGAAAAACTATTGGCTGATAGTGATTTCTTAATTTATGAATATTTAACACCAGATGAAATAACGGAGCAGTATTTTAAAAAATATAATCAAGCTAATCCAGAACATCCTATAAGAGCATTTGATAATGTTAATTATTGCTTAGCAGTAAAAAAATAAAAGTGAAATTCAAGAAATAATTAATACGTTATTTTATTGAATTATGCATCAAATCTAAAACACATTATTCTAAACGAATGATGTGTTTTTTGCAAAAAATTAAAAAAGGAGCGCAGGGTATTAGTTGCACCCAAGATGCTAGGGTAAAAGTCTAGGACTAGAATTTCATAAAGGCATAATTCTTATTTTAAGTTTGGATATGTTTGATAGTTTTTGTAATCAAAATATTTATAATTTCGACTTGTATACATATATGTAGGGTTTTAACTGAGTTTATGGCATAGATATCCAAACCAAAAGAGATACTTATACTTTAATTTTTGTAAATCATACTGGAAATTAGATACATGTTTGTGAAAGCGGCATTTGAAATTGAGTTGTGATAGTTCTTAGTTGAAGGTTGTTCCATTTTCTGCTTGTCCTAAACTTGTTTTTGGAGCATGCAGAAATGGGTTCAACCTTCCACTTAGAACTATCCAGCGAAAATTTCATTAGTCCGCAGGAACAAATATGTATTTAATTTCGGTAAGGTATACACATAAGTACGGTTCTAACTGAGTTTATGGAAGCAAGAAAATTTTTTGTGGTAAAAACTATTTACAAGATACTACAAAAGTGCTAGTATTTATTATTAATAAGAGCAAAGTGCACGTAACTCTTAATAATTAAATATTCGCAGGCAATGAAAGGGAAAAGTATTATAGAGTACAGTTTTCAGAGAGGAAATGTCACCGACTGTAAGCATTTCTAAATATGACTATGAGAAAAACTACCCTGGAGCTATGGCTTATTAGCAGAGTTTGTGAAATGCCATCGGTGAAAATCGTTAAAAATTTTAGAGAAGAATTGAGTTTATTTAATTCAATTTGGGTGGAACCACGGATATTATGCATTCGTCCCAAGGCTTGGGACGGGTGCTTTTTTTGTACAAAAATATATGAATTTAAAAAAGTATGAGGCGCAATTTGGAAGAAGTTGTGTTATCGATTATTAATCTATAGATATATCTAATACTATAAAATTTTAAAGAATGTTATAAAATCTTAAAGAAGGAGGTAACAAGTTTATGATAAATATAAAACTTAAAGATGGATCAATAAAAGAAATTGCAGATGGATCTAGTATTTATGATTTAGCAAATTCAATTAGTAAAAACTTAGCTAAAGTCGCAGTAGTGGGGGAAGTAAATGGGACATTAGTAGATTTAAATTATAAATTAAAAAATAATGATGAGGTAAATATTTTAACTTATGATGATGAAAAAGCAGTTGAAGTTATAAGGCATTCTACTTCTCATGTTATGGCTCAAGCTGTTAAAAGAATTTATAAGGATTCAAAGCTTGCTATAGGACCTGCAATAAATAATGGTTTCTATTATGATTTTGATATTGAAAACTCATTATCCAATGAAGATTTAGATAAAATTGAAGCAGAAATGAATAAAATAATAAATGAAAATCTTAGCTTTGAAAGAATCGATATTTCTAGAGACGAAGCAATAAAATTAATGGAGGAAAAGGGAGAAACATATAAAGTAGAACTTATTAAGGATCTTCCAGAAGCTGAAAAGATATCTTTATATAAACAGGGCGATTATATAGATCTTTGCAGAGGTCCTCATATTCCATCAACAAAGTATATTAAAGCATTTAAACTATTAAGCGTTGCTGGAGCATATTGGAGAGGAAATGAAAAAAATAAGATGCTTCAAAGAGTTTATGGAGTTGCATTTTCTAGTAAGAAAGAATTAGAATTACATTTGCATAATTTAGAAGAAGCAAAGAAAAGAGATCATAGAAAATTAGGAAAAGAATTAAAGTTATTCACTTTTGCAGAAGAAGGTCCAGGATTTCCATTTATGCTTCCTAAAGGAGTAATATTAAAAAATACCCTAATAGATTTTTGGAGAAAATTACATTACGAAGATGGTTATGTTGAAATTGAAACTCCAATAATGCTTAATAAGAAACTATGGGAGACTTCAGGGCATTGGTATCATTATAGAGAAAATATGTATACTTCAACAATTGATGAAGAAGAATTTGCATTAAAGCCAATGAATTGCCCAGGTGGAATGTTAGTTTATAAATCAGAATCACATTCATATAGAGATTTTCCAATGAGAGTTGGAGAACTGGGACGAGTTCATAGACATGAGCTTTCTGGAGCACTCCATGGTCTTATGAGAGTAAGAGCATTCACACAAGACGATGCACATATATTTATGTTACCAGATCAAATAAAGTCAGAAATAAAAGGTGTTATTAATTTAATTGACAAGGTATATTCAAAATTCAGATTTAAGTACAATTTAGAACTTTCTACAAGGCCAGAGGATTCAATGGGAAGCGATGAAGAATGGGAATTAGCAGAAAGCTCATTGAAGGGTGCCTTAGATGAATTAAATCTTGAATATAAAATAAATGAGGGTGACGGAGCTTTTTACGGACCTAAAATAGATTTTCATCTTGAAGATAGCATAGGCAGAACTTGGCAATGTGGAACAATTCAGTTAGATTTTCAATTGCCTCAAAGGTTTGAGTTAGAGTATGTAGGTAGTGATGGAGAAAAGCATAGACCAATAGTAATCCATAGAGTAGTCTTTGGAAGTATAGAAAGATTTATAGGAATATTAATAGAACATTTTGCTGGAAAATTCCCAACATGGCTTTCTCCAGTTCAAGTAAAAATACTTCCTATATCAAATAAATTTAATAGCTATTCAGAAAAGATTAAGGATAAATTAAGCTCAGAAGGTATAAGAGTTGAAATTGATCAGAAAGATGAAAAGATAGGCTATAAAATAAGAGAAGCTAGAAATGAGAGGGTTCCTTACATTATTATTGTTGGAGAAAAGGAAGAAGCAGAAAATAATATATCATTACGCAGCAGAAGTAATGGCGATGAGGGAACATTAAATTTAGAAGATTTAATAGAAAGAATAAATAATGAAGTTAAAAATAAAGCTCTATAATTAAGTAGAGATAATACTGAAATATTAAGATATTAAATTTAAGGAATAATTAAAGTAAATATCACTTTAATTATTCCTTTTAATATTGTATATGGACAACATCATCGAAATTTAAAATATTATTTTAAATTTCTGCAGTTTTTAATTTATTAAACAAGCAGTTATATATTATAATGTTATATATCACTTGATGAAGGAGAAGGAAAATATGTTTTTATTTGGCGGGAATAAATTAAAGGTAAGAAGCGAAGAAGATGAGGATGGAGTTAAAACTTTCGTGGAATACTATGGAATGAAGAAAAGCGATGAATTTAAAGTAAAGGTTTTAAATGAAATGATTGGAGAAAACCTTTGTTTAATAGTTTTAGACTCTAGAATGTTGTATTTTGGAAATCAAGTGGAACATGAGGTGCCAGTTGAAGAAATAATAGAGCATTTAGGAATTTCAAGAATAGCATATAAGAAGTTTGAAATAAAGAAGGTACCAGAAGTATCTATGTTTGGTATTAGCATAAAAAAGGGAACTAAAAAAACTGATAAAGATTATGTAATAGGATTTGTTGTAAATAAGTATAATTTTAAAAGAATTGAAGAATATGTAAATAGAATGAATCTATATTATTTCATAGATAACGCTGGACTTAGTGAAGAGGATTTATTACAGAAGTTGAGTGAAAATTATGAAGAAATTGATGAAATGAGTAAGGAATTTTACTGTGAGATATTTAATAATAATTACATAAGTCAGTTAGTTATTTCATCAGAAAATGAGAACGCTATGGCAATAAAGGAAACGGTTGGCAGGTGCCATTCTGAGTTAAAATAAATAGTTTCACTCTAAGAAGAATGTATGCAAATTTTATTATTTATTAATTTACTAGTGAATTCAACGTCTAATAGAATTAGCAAACATTCTTTTGCCTTGACAACATTATTAGATTATGGAATGATAATTAGATGTCGGAAAACTACTAATTGATTAATTATTTTACAAATGAAAAATTAGTTGAGATTAAAAAATGATATAAATATTATCTAGATTAAATATGAGGGAGGTATAGGAATACTTTTTTGATAGAATTATTTCTATGCGTTTTTTTGAAGCTTAACAAATTGCAAGTTTAATCTATATAATAGTAGCATACTGAAAATTTTTTAGAAAAGGTTAATGAGTAGTATGAAGAGAATAAATGAAGCTTTTAGTGATTATGAATCGGCTGGCAGCATAAATACTGCCGTTATACAATCCGTAGTCTTGCGTAAGAAAACTAAAGTGCTGGAAATGGAAATTAGTTCAGATAATTATATTGAACTAGGGGAAATTGAAAGTTTTAATAGTTTCATAAAAGATAAATTCGGATTAAATGATTCTAAAATTATTGTAAAGTATAGTGACGAGGTTGAAATAAGACCTATAGAAAAAGAATTGAAAAATATCGTATATTCCTTATCTACAAAGTATCCTGCATTAAAGGCAGCGGTTAATAATAGTGACTATGAAATAGAAGGAAATACTATAAATTTTAATTTTAAAATTCCTGTAGCGGGTTTTCTAAAAACTATGGAATATGATAAGCAAATTAATAAAGCTATAAAACATATGTATGGGAAACATTATAATATCAATTTTATTGATCAAATAGATAGCGAAGAATTGGTGAAAATCGCAGAAGATAAACGTGCTAATGAGATGAAAGTTATTAAAGAAATAAAAATTACTCAAAGCAATAATCCTCCTGAAGTACCTAAAGTTGAAGAAGGTAAGGCAGAAGTAAAAGCTGAGGGCGATGGCAAAAAGGCAAGTAATCCATTCTTGATTTTAGGAAGAAATGCTAATATTAAGGAAAACATAATTAAAATTAATGATATTACACCTGATGAAGGAAGAGTGGCTTTAGAAGGTGAAATATCAAATTTAGAAGCAAAAGAATTAAGAAGTGGAAAAATGCTAATTTCCTTTGATTTATATGATGGATCAAATTCGATGACTTGTAAGATTTTTGCAAAACCTAATGAGTATAATGAAGTGTTTTCTAGAATTAAAAAGGCTAAGGGTCTTAGACTTGCTGGAAATGCAGGCTATAGTAATTTCTCTCATGAAGTTGAACTTATTGCTAATACTGTTATTGAAACAAATGGTATAAGGAGATATAAGAGGCAGGATAATTCAGAGGTGAAGAGAGTAGAGCTTCACATGCATACTCAAATGAGCCAGATGGATGCAATGTCTAGTGCTAGTGATTTAATTAAGAGAGCTATGAGCTGGGGAATGAAGTCTATTGCTATAACTGATCATGGAGTAGTTCAGTCATTTCCAGAAGCGCACAAATTGCTTGGAAGAGATAATCCAGATATGAAAGTCATATATGGAGTTGAAGCTTATCTAGCTCCAGATAAAAAGCCATCTGTAACAAATGTTAGGGAAGAAAGTATTGATACAGTATACTGTGTTCTTGATTTAGAAACTACAGGTTTTTCTCCTCAGACAGAAAAGATTACTGAAATAGGAGTAATGAAAATTAAGGATGGTAAGGTTATAGATAAGTTCAGTACTTTTGTAAACCCTCAAAAGTCAATTCCTATGAGAGTTGTAGAGGTTACAAAGATAACTGATGATATGGTAAAAAATGCAGAAACTATTGATAAAGTTTTCCCTAAATTGCTTGAATTTATTGAAGGAAGTGTTTTAGTTGCACATAATGCTGACTTTGATATTGGATTCTTAAAGCATAATGCGAAAGTTTTAGGCTATGAGTTTGATTTTACCTATATAGATACTTTAGGATTAGCGCAAGATGTATTCCCTGATTATAAATCTTATAAGCTAGGAAGAATTGCTAAAAATCTTGGAATAAAGGTTGAAGTTGCCCATAGAGCTTTAGATGATGTTGATACAACTGTTAAGGTATTTAACATAATGATTGAAAAGCTAAAAGAAAGAGGCGCGCAAACTTTATCAGATATAGATTTATATGCAGCCGATGAAGAAGCTAAGAAAGTGGCATATAAAAAGGTTAAAACTCACCATGCAATAATACTAGCAAAAAATTACGTGGGATTAAAGAATTTATATAAATTGGTATCATATTCTCATTTAGATTATTTTTATAAAAAGCCACGTATATTAAAGAGCATGTTTAAGAAATATTCTGAAGGTTTAATTATTGGAAGTGCTTGTAGTGAAGGGGAATTATATCAAGCCATACTTCTTGGAAAACCAGAAGAACAAATTGAGGAAATTGCTAATTTCTATGATTACTTAGAAATTCAGCCTTTAGGAAATAATGATTACTTAGTAAGACAGGAGCAAGTTCCAAGTAAAGAATATTTAAAAGAAATTAATAAAAAGATCGTAGAACTTGCAGAAAGATTAGGTAAGCCTGTAGTGGCTACTGGAGATGTTCACTTCCTAGATCCTGAAGATGAAATATACAGACGTATATTAGAAGCAGGACAGGGATTTAAGGATGCAGATAATCAAGCACCATTATATTTAAGAACTACTGAAGAAATGCTCGATGAATTCTCTTATTTAGGAAGAACAAAAGCTTATGAGGTTGTAGTTACAAATACTAATATAGTAGCAGATATGTGTGAGCAAATAAGCCCTATTTCTCCTGAAAAATGTCCACCTCACATAGAAGGCTGTGAGCAGACAATAAAAGATATAGCTTATGAAAAAGCCCATGAACTTTATGGAGATCCACTTCCAGAAATAGTTCAGGCGAGACTTGATAAAGAGCTAGATTCTATTATAAAAAATGGATTCTCAGTAATGTATATCATAGCTCAGAAGCTGGTATGGAAATCAAATGAAGATGGATACTTAGTAGGTTCCAGAGGATCTGTTGGTTCATCCTTCGTTGCAAATATGACTGGTATAACAGAAGTAAATGCGCTTCCACCTCATTACAGATGCCCTAAATGTAAGTATTCTGATTTTGAGGATTATGGCGTTCTAAATGGCTTTGACTTGCCAGATAAAGTATGTCCTGTTTGTGGAGAAAATCTGTATAAAGATGGTATAGATATTCCGTTTGAAACATTCCTGGGCTTTAATGGAGATAAAGAGCCGGATATAGATTTAAACTTCTCAGGGGAATATCAGGCAAAGGCCCATAGATATACAGAAGTTATCTTTGGAAAGGGAACAACATTTAAAGCAGGGACTATTGGTACTATAGCAGAAAAAACAGCGTTTGGTTATGTTAAAAAATATTATGAAGAAAAAAATATTACAATAAACAAAGCTGAAACAATAAGAATTTCAGTAGGGTGCACTGGTATAAAGAGAACTACAGGTCAGCATCCAGGAGGAATTATAGTTGTACCAAAGGGAAGAGAAATATTTGAATTCTGCCCTGTACAGCATCCTGCGGATGACCCTAACTCAGATATTATAACAACACATTTTGATTATCACTCTATTGACCAAAATCTATTGAAGCTTGATATACTAGGGCACGATGATCCGACGGTTATAAGAATGCTTCAAGATATAACAGGGGTTGACCCACATGAGATTCCTATGGATGACAAGGATACTATGTCCTTATTCTTCTCAACAAAGGCTCTTGGGGTAACTCCAAATCAGATAAATTCAGAGGTTGGAACCTTTGGAATTCCTGAGTTTGGTACTAAGTTCGTAAGAGGAATGCTTGTGGATACAAAACCAAAGACTTTTTCAGATTTATTATGTATATCAGGACTTTCACATGGTACAGATGTATGGCTTGGAAATGCTAAGGACTTAATTGATAATGGAGTAATTACCAGCATAAGTGATGCGGTATGTACCAGAGATGATATTATGGTTTACTTAATTAGAAAAGGACTTCCACCTAATACCGCGTTTAAAATAATGGAAACTGTTCGTAAAGGTAAAGCCTTAAAAGAACCTAAATTTCCAGAATATGAAGCTATGATGAGAGAACATGATGTACCAGAATGGTATATAGAGTCTTGTAAAAAGATAAAATACATGTTCCCTAAAGCCCATGCAGCAGCTTATGTAATGATGGCATTTAGAATAGCATGGTTTAAAGTTCATATACCTCAGGCTTATTATGCAACATACTTTACTATAAGAGCAAAAGCCTTTGATGCAGAATTTATGATCTTTGGAAAAGAAAAGGTTAAAGCAAAGATGCAGGAAATTCAGGCTCTTGGAAATGAGGCTGGTCCTAAGGATAAGGATATGTATGATGACCTTGAAATAGTTTTGGAAATGTATGAAAGAGGATTTAAATTCCTTCCAATTGATTTATATAAATCTAGTGCTACAAAATTCCAGTTAGAAGAAGAGGGAATAAGACCGCCATTAAACAGTATAGCAGGTATGGGAAATGTAGCTGCAGAAGGTATAGCAAGTGCAGCAAAAGAAAAAGAATTTAATTCTGTAGATGATGTAAAGAAACGTTCAAAGATTGGAAATGCTGCCATAGAGCTACTTAGAAAATTTGATTGTTTAAATGGTCTTCCAGAAAGTGATCAAATGAGCTTCTTTGACGCAGTTTAGATTTATGACTATAGATAAAATAACTTTGAAACTAAACTTAAGTGGTAACTTACCGAAATCATAAATATTTTGTTCCGAAAAACTATGAAAATATTGCTGAAAATCCTAAGTTGCAGATTGCACCACTTCAGCATGCTCCCACTTTCAGTGTGACAAGCAAAAGTGGAACAACCTACAACTAAGAATTTTTAGCAGCTCATTTTCAAATGTTTTCTGCACAAATATATTTATGATTTCTAGTGAAGATATTACCTCAAAGTTTTAGCAAGTTTGTAAATATGTTTATATTATAGATTTAAATATTAATTTTGATATTATAGATAAACTAACTAAGATCTGAACTGGAGTATTCTCTCTTTATAGTATGGTCTAAATTATAAGTGGAATTTAGATTTTCTAGTGAAGTTGTACTTTTATTTTATTAAGTATTTTAAAATTTGAACTTAAAAATTATATAAAAAATAACGTAAAAAACACAGCCTAGTGATTAAATATATAGGCTGTGTTTTTTGTTATATATTTATTGTTAATTTAGTTATAGTATATTTAAGTAAAATAGATTATTTTCCATTATCTGTTGAGCCAACTTGATTGTTGCCTTTATCACGATTATTCTTGCCTTTCATCTTATCAACATTGCTCTTATCATTCTTATTTCTATTGTATTGAGAAGATCCCATTTTATATCACCACCTTACTTTTTATTTATTATTCGCGGAAAGAGTTTGTGATATTCATATTGAGATTAGTTTTTCGCTCTTTTCGTAAATATTGTGGGCAAATATAAAATTAGATTTTGAGCAAATAATCATTTTCTGTTTTCAAAATGCTCAATTCTAATATAATAATATTTGACATTTATAACTATAAGTATATAAACTTAAAACAAATAAGGTTATATACATTATATTTACAATTAGGAGGAATAGATTATGGCAAAACTATTAGATAATGAATATTCAATGGTATCATTTAAGGCTCGTAAAGGAGATAAGGAAGCCAGGAGAAACACAATTATAAATATTATATTAAATATTTTTGTATTAGAAGGTAAAGGTAGCAGTGGTACTAAGGAATTTATGTTTACACTTACAAATAATCATCTATACATAGATGATATTGGGTACGATTTAACTGGTCAGGTAGACATCTATCTCACAGAAAAATTTGATAGAAAAGATATAAAATCTTTTAAGGTTAGAAAAGAAGGCAATAAAGAAATAATCTCTCTTGTAACCACTAATGGCAAAACTGTAACTTATGTAAGGGACAATGAAAACGCTTCAGATTTAGCAACAGAAATGGCTAAACTAATAATTGAAAATGCAGGAAATTAAATAATATTCAATAGTCAAAGGGGGTGCTTAGATAACTCCCTTTTAAATATTGTTATATTTTTCACTATAATACATTAATAGGGTGTAAATCCTTAATAATTATTGATTTATTCATTGCGAGTACGTTTGTCAGTAAAGTTTTCTTCAACTCAACTTTATCAAGTGATTTATTTAGTTCAAGAAATCTATGCCAAAATAAATAATTATCCATATATTTAGTTGATACACCATTAAAGTGAAGATTAATCCACTTTCCAAGCCTTTTATGATATTCATTAACATGTTGCATATGATATAATTTTTCGATTACATATTGTTTTTTAGAAGCATTTACTTGCTTATGCTCTAAACCCTTCATTTTTGCAAATGATAAATAATTCTTTGCCGAGTCACTTATTAATAAAGCATTAGGGGCAATATAATTGCCTATGACATTATCTATTTGTGTAGCAGTAATACGCCCCATACCAGCATTTCTACTAATTATGTGACCATTTCTATCCATAGCAACTAAAATACAAACCTGTTCATGGCTTATGCCTCTAAATTTAGATTTACCACCTCTTTTGTTGGGTTTGCGAGTTTTACATTGGTTTTTCCCTTTAAATGGCTCTATGAAGAAGGTTTCATCTGACTCAATGATACCAGACAATTGTTCTATATCCATTGAACGTAAAGAATTAAGCACTTTATGTCTCCAATAAAAGGCTGTTGAAATACTTATATTAAGAGCCTTTGCGATTTTGGGTAGAGTTGTTCCCTCTGATATAAATTGAAAATATTTAGCCCATTTTTGAGGATAATGTGTTCCTGCCATTGGACTACAAGATACATCATTAAAGGTTTTGCCACAATCTTTACATTTATAACGTTGTCGGCTACGATATTTTCCATGACCAATAATATGTTCACTATTACAATGAGGACAAAACGTACCCTTTGAAAAACGTGTTTCTCTAATGGTTTCTATATAATCATTAACTCTATCAGAACTGTTCTTAACAAGAGGATATATCAAGTTGAAAAACATATTTTGAACCACTGGTGATAACTTTTGAAATTCATCAAATAAGATATTTATATCCATGAATGATATTCACTTCCAGAGCTGGTAAACTCAATAAAGTCATCTGACAGCATATCATTTATTTTATCTTCTGACTTTCTAACTTCTGATTTTAATAACTCATGTTCTAATTGTAATAGGTGATCTTTAATACTATTCGTGCATTCACCTCATCTTATGATATATATTTCAATATCAATCTTTCTATCAATAATGTTATTAATAATGAGTATTTAAATAATTTGCTATTTCTTCAATAAGTTCATTTCTATCTAAATCCAAAGCCATGATTGAGCAGCCATCCATATGATCGCAAGAGATATTGATTTTTAGTAATAGGAATTAAATTATGAAGAGGATTAAGACAAGTTTAGAATACATTTTTGTAAGTTCATAAGTATTGAAAAAGTAAACTATGATTTTTAGTTGTAATAATTTTAAAAAATAGGTTTACAATTTGAACTTAAAAATACTTAGAGTGTATATAAAGTAAAAATTTTCATGTTAAATTTTATATTCCAGATGAATTTAGTTAAACTTACCCCCACAAGGGGCACAATGTAGCCACAAGGTGAAAATGTCTGAGGATATATGTTATTAGCTGGTACTCCTCAGAAGTGATTGGAGTATTAGAATGGCTATATATCAGATGGATGTACATCCATGAGATTGATGCCCTCATGGAAAGATTAAAAAGGTTTAAAGTATTTCTTTTAAAGGAGAGTGAGAAACATGTCAGATATTAAATGGATTAAGTTATCTACTAACATGCATGATGATGAAAAGATGAAATTAGTAGATGCAATGCCAGAGAGATACTATTCATTATTTATGGATAAGATTACTTATACAAGCTGGCAAAACTAATGATAATGGACTTATATATCTAAATGAGAATATCCCATATACTGATGAAATGTTGTCTACAATATTCTCAAGGCCTCTAGCTTCTATTAGACTTGCACTTAAAGTATTATCAGATTTTCAAATGATTGAAATAGCTGAAAATAACGTAATTAGAATAGTGAATTGGGAGAAACACCAAAATGTTGAGGGAATGGACAGAGTTAGAGAGCAAAATAGAAAAAGAGTTCAAAACCATAGAGAAAAGAAAAAACAACTTGAAGCTGTAGTTAATGAAAGTGAAGAAACTAGTGTTGAAATTGAAGAACATAGCTTTGCTGAAATTGAAAAATATAGTATTGAAGTTACAAATGATATTTGTGATACTTCAAAAAAATCTTGTAGCGTTACAGATGATAAAAATAACGTTACTGTAACGGTGCAGAATAAGAGAGAGAATAAGAACAAGATTAAGAATGAGAATAATAAAGATAGAGAGATAAAGAAAGAAGAGAATACAGGTTATGATGCAAATGAAACTCCTACTTCTAATGCAGCGTACGTAAGTGATTTGCACAACAGACAAGCTTTTAGATCTCTGGTTAAGGAAACTTATATTCCTAATGCCATGGCAGTAAGTGATCCACATGAAACCACAGATTTTAGTTCTCTGCTTAAATCAGAATCAGCAAAGTCTTCTATCTCTCAATCTAAAGACTCAATTGCTGAGCAGGATAATAATTTAGAGGACATAAACTCTAAATCCATTGAACTTGCTAAGTATTGTGAACTAATAGCTGGAATACCTAATGTTCTTAATTTAGGCGCACTTAGGTTAGCTATAGGAATGCATGGTCAAGAATATGTAAAGATGGCTATAGATATAGCATTAAAAGCCAATAAACCTAATATGACCTACATTGATGGCATACTGAAAAATTGGAGAAGAGAAGAATATCCAGATGACAAGGAGGTAAACAAAAATGTCAATAGGAGCTATGGAAAGAATAGCAACTCAGATAAAAACAAATTTGCAGGATTCAAACCAAAGGAAACACGACGAAGCCTTACAGATGAGCAACGAAAGAAAGCTCTAGAAAACCTCATATAAGTGTGAGAAGTATTGAAATACTTCTTAGAAGAAAAGACAAGAGTAATTCAAGGCAAGAAATCATCTCAATATATTGTGGTTATGATGGCTTAGTAAATATATAAAATTTGAGATATACAAGAAATGATTTAATCATATAAAAGAAAATAATTTTGTATAGGGGAATGTAAAAATGAGAGCATCAGGAATAGTGAGAAAGCTTGATCCACTTGGAAGGATTGTAATACCAAAAGAAATAAGAAAGGTACTTGGAATTAATGATGGAGATTCTATGGAAATAATTAAAGTTGATAATGAGGTAGTTGTTAGGAAATATAGTAAAGGCTGCATATTTTGTGGAAATGATAAAGGGGTTTTTAACTTTAAAGATATACTGATTTGTAACGAGTGTAGGGAGGCATTAAAGGGAAATTAATTGAGAAAATTTAAGATGAGTTGATTAAGCTAAGCCATTAAATTTAAATTTTGAATATGTAAAGTTGACTTAGTAATAAATAAAAAAGATGGTCTTTGAAAATTTAATAATTCGATATTTACAGTTTATGCTATAATTGATTTATATTAGAAAAAGGCATGTGTTAAATAAAATAAATCGGAGAAGTAAAATGAAGAGATTAAAATTAAAAAAAGTAATATCTAGTTCATTATTAGTAATTTTAGTATTTGTATTAAATCCAATAGTTGTAAGTGCTGAATGGAAACAAGATTCTAATGGATGGTGGAATGCAGAAGGAAATTCATGGTCAGTAGGTTGGAAAGAGATTGATGGAAAGTGGTACTATTTTGGACAAGATGGATATATGAAAATGGGATGGATACAGTATGAAGATAAGTGGTATTACTTAGGTGATGATGGTGCTATGCTTAAAAATACTACTATTAACGGTTACAAATTAGATTCTGACGGAGTGTGGATTCAATCATCACAAAATGATTCATCAAATGTTGAGTCGAAAGATAAGAATGTAAGTTATGAAACCGAAGTAAGTAATAGAAAGCCAATTATCAAAGATGGAAACTATCTATATGAATCTGGTAATTTATCCAAAGTTAATATTGATGGAACAAATAAAACATACTTTGAGCAGGCATATGGAAGCATTATTGGCGTTTCTGATGGCTGGGTTTACTATGTTGATGGAAATACTGAACACCATGGCAGTAAAGGTATATACAAAATAAAGGATAATGAGAAAGTTAAGTTAACAAGTGAGGATTATATTGTTGATGCTGTCTTTTATAAAGGATCAATATATTATGCATTAGGACCTGAAATGGTTGAAAATAATGTGGTTAAGGGTGGATTATATAAAGTTGATATTGATGGAAAAAATAAAGTTCAACTTTCTGATCAGTTGGTTGAGAATATAAATATATATAAAGATTGCATATATTACAGCGGTACAAGCTCTGTTACTACTGATAATACAGTTAGCAACGAGAATTCAGGTATATTTAAAATGAACACTGATGGCACAAGCAGAACAAAAATCAGTGATCATTATGCTTCATTCTTAAAATTAAGTGGTAATAATATTTATTTTAGCAGTTTTGATTATAACTACAAATTATATAAGATTAGTATTGATGGGACAAATGAAAGAAAATTAAATGATGATATCAGCTGGGATATTCAAGTGGATGGAAATTGGGTATACTATAGTAATAATCCTTACGATGGGCATACTGATATGATTCTACCACTTGATAAGATGAGAGGAAATATTTATAAAATTACTATTGATGGAATGAATAGAACTAAGATTAATAGTGAGGCAAGTAGGTTATCTGAAGTATTAGATGGGTGGATATATTATAATAATTGGTCCGATAATAAATCTTATAAAATGAAATTAGATGGTAGCAATAAATCAGTTGTGGAATATTAGTATTATTATAATAATTCCGCTAAATAATTGATTATGTTTTATTATAGTGTTGAAATACAGCCTAAAATATATACATGGAATTGTTTATTATAATACTCAATATTCAAACAGTATAAATCACTAAAAATAAATAGTAAATTGTAAAATCGTATTATTCAAGAAATTGAATTTGCGATTTTTTTTATTCTCAAAGAGATTATATTATTGGACAACTGTGTGGACATTGTGCCCCTTGAGGGTATAACCTATGAAAATAGTTATTTTATTTTTGAAAAAATATATGCTGCAATTCATAGTGAATAATTATGGATTAAATAATTGTAAAATTTTTAAAATTTACAATGAAGAATTATTTGAAGAATTATTTTGGGAACATATATATAAAATCTATAAAAAGGGGATAAACAAAATGGAAGGGTTACGAATTTTTAAAGATGAAAGATTTGGAGAAATAAGAGGGTTAAAAATTAATAATAAAGATTATGCAGTTGGAATTGATATAGCAAAAGCTTTGGGATACAAAAACCCAAGAGATGCAATTTTAAGGCATTGCAAGGGTGTCGTGAAACACGACATAGGGGTAGTTACTGGAAAGAGGAGAGATGGAACAGAGGTTATTCAAAATATAGAAATGAGTGTAATTCCTGAAGGGGATATTTACAGGTTAGCAGCCAAATCAGAATTACCTGTGGCAGAGAAATTTGAAGCATGGATTTTTGATGAAGTATTACCTAGCATACGAAAAACAGGGATGTATGCTACAGATGAATTATTAGATAATCCTGACTTACTTATTGCTGCAGCGACTAAGTTAAAAGAAGAGAGAAAAGCAAGGCTAGAGGCTGAAAATAAAGTGAAATTATTAGAACCTAAAGGACAATTTTATGATGATGTCGCAGGATCTAAAGATAGCATTGAAGTGGGACATGTTGCAAAGGTTCTTGCTATAAGAGGAATGGGAAGAAATAATTTATTCTCACTCTTAAGAGAAAAGAAAGTTTTGGATAAAAACAATATTCCTTATCAACAGTTTGTAGATTTAGGCTATTTTAGAGTATTGGAGCAGAAATACACAGTACCTAGTGGTGAAACAAAGATAAACATTAAAACAATGGTATTTCAAAAGGGGATAGAGTTTATAAGGAGAAAAATTGGAGAGTAATAAACCCCATTCTCCTTATTTTAGGATATGCAAATATAAGAGCTTGAATATTTACATATATTTAATATAAAGCACCATGAAATTTATTAATATAAATTATATTTTAAATTTTAAAAGCAGTAGTTAGGAAGCCTTTAACTACTGCTTTTTATATTAAAAGATAAATATGAAAGGTGATAATAATTTTTTCTTATTCATGACAAAAAAATAATATGCATGGGAAAAAATGCAGAATATATTAATTAATATATTCTGGTTAAAAAATCTAAACTTAGTACTGAAAAATTTACATTTAATGTGTGGATTTGGACGTTTAGAGAAAATGCTATTTAATTAATATGAGTATTATGAGAATATGTAATTGTAAATATAAAGAATGGAAGTGAAGTTGATTTATGTCAAAAGTACTTTTTTTAAGTATACCTGCACATGGTCATATAAATCCTACATTAGGATTAATAAATGAATTAGTAAAACAAGGAGAAGAAATTACATATTTCTGCTCAGAAGATTTTAAAGAAAAAATTGAAAAAACAGGTGCCAAATTTAAAAGTTATAGAGTGGAACTGAGCCTTTTTAAAAGAAAACATAAGACTTCTAATGATATGGGGCCAGATAAACTTCTTGATTATATAAATGAAACGCTTAAATCAAGTGATAAAATTATAAAAGATATTTTAAATCAAATTGAAGGCGAAAAATTCGATTATATTATGTATACAGCCATGTTTCCTTTTGGAAGTATCATTGCTCAAATACTGAAAATACCTTCAGTTTCTTCCTTTGCAGTGTTTGCAACTCCTAAAGAATTAAGGTCGCAGCACAAAGAATTAATGAGTGAAAATTTAATAAAAAATCATCCAGTTATAGAGACTTATAAAAAAGTTTCAAGACAATTAAAAGCAGAATTTAATGTGGAAATGTCCCATAATATCTTTGATTTATTTTTTAATAAGGGTGATATAAATATTGCATATACTTCTAAATATTTTGTTGCACATCCAGAATATTATGATGATAGCTTTAAATTTATAGGGCCACCAATATATGATAGAAAAGAAAATTTAGATTTTCCTTTTGAAAAATTAGAAGGAAAGAAAGTTGTTTATATTTCACTAGGTACAGTGTTTAATAATACAGACAGCAATCTCTATGATATATTCTTTAAAACATTTGGTAATACCGATGAAGTTGTTGTAATGGCAGCATACAATGTAGACCTATCTGAATTTGATATACCTAATAACTTTATTGTAAGAAACTATGTTCCTCAATCAGAGGTTTTAAAGCATACTGATGTAGCAATAACTCATGCAGGAATGAACAGTACCAGTGACTTATTGTATAACAATGTGCCTTTTGTAGCAATACCTATAGGTGCGGATCAACCATATATGGCAAAAAGAGCTGAAGAGTTAGGTGCAACTATTTCTCTTGATAAAGATAATATTACTCCAGAGATTTTAAGGGAATCTGTTGAGAAAGTTTTAACTGATCCAAGTTATCTTGAAAATATGAGAAAAATAAGTGATTCTTTTAAAGAATCTGGTGGTTATAAAAAAGCAGTTGAAGAAATTTTTAAATTAAAACGAGATAAGATAGATCAATAAGATTTGTTAATACTAATGCATGAAAAAATAAAAGTTGCAATAAAGGTAGATTAGGTAAAAATACTTAGTCTGCCTTTTACTATGTATGTGGAAAAATCTTTGGAGCAAAGGGTTTCCTTTTTAAGAAGAACTTGTAATACGGAATACTCAAGAAAGCTATGAACGTTCTTATTATTCATGTTTACTATGCAAGCAGAAAGTAGATTGATTATTATCGCAAATTCCAAGTTGTAGTTAAATTATTTCAAATATACCTAATAAAGAAAATATTTAAGAGATTTGTAATGTAGCAGCATGATAAGTGCTGTTACATTTATTTTTTGCAGAAGTAGATAATTATTTTGTACATGAAAAAATTGTATTATAATGATATATATGGATCTATAGATAATAATAAGATTTTATTCTTATAACGTCTATAAAAGGAAGCGAGAGAGCTTCAAAAGATGTGTGTTAAATTAAAATGATAATTAATAAAATCAGTTGTATAAAAAAATGTGATTTGTGAGTAGATAAAATACTTTATTTTGTAAGCTAAAAAACAATTAAAATAAAAGTGGTGAAAATATGAAAATATCTATTGAGGAAATTGGAAGAGAATTTGAAGAAGAAATTATTGTTAAATGTCATGAGGTTAATGATGATATTTTAAAATTAATAAGCAAATTAAAAACAGAAAAAGCTGTGGTTCTTGGTTATGATGGATGTAATATTCACAGGATTCGTATTTCAGATGTGTATTATTTTGAGGCAGTAGACAACAAAGTATTTATCTACTGCAAAGACAAGGTGTTTGAGTCTAAGCAAAAGCTTTATGAATTGGAGGAAATGTGTCAAGGAAAAAAGTTTTTCAGAGCATCCAAGTCGACTATTATAAACATGACAAAAGTATTATCAGTACGACCATCTTTAAGTGGCAGGTTTGAATCAAAGCTGGATAATGGAGAAAAGGTAGTTATCTCTAGACAGTTTGTACCTATATTAAAAGAAAGGTTAGGTTTATAGGAGGAAATAGCATATGGAATTAATGGATTATATAAAAAAGTTAATAAGAAATTATTTTACTATATTTTCACTTATAGTAATATGTGTAACAGTATCAAGTCAGATTTTTTTACCAAATAAATCATTAGAATTAAAAGATATATATATTTATATGATATGCTCATTAATCATTGATTTGCTGAGCCTAATATTATATTCCACAGAAAAATTATCAGAAAAGCAAATGTGGATAAGGAGAATTATTCACTTTATTATACTCAATGGAGTGCTATTAATTTTTACTAATGTGATTGGATTTATGCATGATGCTTTAGATATAATTATATTAGAAATTCAGATAATAGTGATATATGCTATATTTCAATTTTTAGTATGGATGTACGATAAGAAGGACGCTAATGAAATTAATGAAAAATTAAATATAATGAGAGAAGAATTAGAGATTAAGAAGGAAGAAGAATAAAATGTAATTTTCAGCTTACCTCTTCTATTTTACAACTTACATGTCGTTAGTTACAGGATACTGCTTAAGCTATGTACATTTGGCTTAGTAAGTATTATTTTAGTTTTGTAGATGAAGTATGAAATTAAAGTATACTTTTAAGATTAAGGCTGGTTGTAATTAAAAGAATAAATTGAAGAGGTGGAGGAAGAATGGGAATAATAGTAGTTTCTATTGCAGCAGTTATAGAAATTGTTTTTGGAATATACTGCTTTAAGACAAAATCAAATCAGAAGAAAATAAGAAGTTTAATTCACATTAGTGTATTTATAGCATTTGTTGTATTTACATTTCTATCAGTAATACAATGGAGTTTCCGGTGGATGCTTTTGGGTGGGGTATTGCTTATTTTTGCAATTACTTCGGTAATATCACTTATACTAAAAAGGGAAGATAAGAAAAAATACAAAATTAGAAAAATGGTTGGTAAGTCTATCGCAATGTGCATAGTTGTAGTTTTAGCTGTCAGTCCTGAATTAATCTTTCCACAGCATAAGATGCCTGAATTAACAGGAAAGTACAAAGAGATAAAAACGGCAACTTATACATTCAAGGACAATAATCGTATTGATATATATAGCCCCAAAGGTGAAAATAGAGAAGTTACAGTAGAATTTTGGTATCCAGAAGATGATGAAGTCACATCTCATTATCCTCTTGTAGTATTTTCCCATGGTGCATACGGAATGAAAACTAGTAACATGTCTACTTTTAGAGAGCTAGCTAGTAATGGATATGTGGTCTGCTCAATAGATCACCCATATCAATGTTTATTTACCAGAGATGCTGATGGAAAGATAACAACAATAGATAAATCATTCATGGACGAGCTTAATGGTGCAAATAATGGAGCTTATGATGAAGAGACTGAATATAATCTTGGAGTAAAATGGTTAAATGTACGCACCGAAGATATGAATTTTGTACTTGATACAATTATTAAGAACGTAAAGGAAGGTAATACAGAAAAAGTTTATAGTCTTATTGATGCTGGTAAAATTGGATTAATAGGTCATTCATTAGGAGCTTCAGCAAGTGCACAGCTTGGAAGAGAACGCAGTGATGTAAGTGCTGTAGTTAATCTTGATGATGACTTAATAGGAGAATACACTGGTTTTAATAATGGCAAGTTGCAAATTAATCATAATATTTATCCTATACCCATTCTTAGCATTTACAGTGATGATTTAAAGCGAATATATGAAAAAACTGATCCAAGCATTATACCTCAAAAATTAATTTCAGCGACTGCTTTAAAGTCCTTTGAAGTATATTTTGATGGAACAAATCACATGAGTTTTACTGATCTTCCATTAGCATCTCCAATTCTTACAAAATTGTTATGCAATACAGCAAACAGTAAGATTGGTATACAAAAAGCAGACAAGTACTATGTAATAGAGAAGATGAATAATTTAGTATTGCAGTTCTTTAACTGTTATCTTAAGAATGAAGGAGATTTTCGACCAGAAGATAAATATTAAATCGTAGTAGTAAAATCTAATTTTGAATAGCATGGCAATGAAAAAAGCGCTATCATGTGCTATTGATATGGTGAATATTATAAAAAAATATAAGTTGTAATTTAATGAGGTGGAGAGATGAAGGTTTTAGGAATTAATGGTAGTTCAAGAAAAGATGGAAATACAGCATTGATTATGAAGATTGTTTTTGATGAATTAGAAAAAGAAGGAATTGAGACGAAAATAGTTCAATTCTCTGGTAATATAATTGAGCCTTGTAAGGGGTGCTTTGCATGTAAAGGAAAGAATAATTGTGTTTTTAAGAAAGACATATTTTATGAATGTTTTGAAAAAATGAAGTTAGCAGACGGAATTCTTTTGAGTTCTCCAGTCTATTCAGCAGATGTAACAGCAAATATGAAAGCTTTTTTAGAAAGGGCAGGGGTTGTTGTTGCAACAAATCCAGGTCTACTTAAACATAAGGTTGGTGCATCTATATCTGCTGTTCGCAGAGCTGGAGGTATGACAGCAGTAGATACAATGAATCATTTTTTATTAAACAAAGAAGTTGTTATAGCTGGTTCTACATATTGGAATATGGTTTATGGAAAAGATGTAGGCGATATATTTAAAGATGAAGAAGGAATCAATAATATGCATAATTTGGGACAAAATATGGCGTGGCTGCTAAAGAAGATTAATTAATGCTATTAACAGGATCTAAAATGGTATTTCAAAAGGGAATAAAGTTTATAAGAAGAAAAATTAATAATAAATAAAGTTGTCGTAAGCATGAAAATAATTAATATATATTGCAAAAATAATCCTTCATCATAATTCCAAAAATATTACAAGAATTTTAGCTGTAATTGTGAAATGTGAATTGCAACATATATATACTATTTTCATGCTTATATTTATAAATTAAATGGGAATTCGTCATGAGAGGAATTATATTAGGTTTGAAAATTGCGGTGTGTAAAGAGGAAAATCAATAGTGTGTGTAAAATATATATAAGTAAAGGAAAAAGTATCAATCATTTAGGGGAGACGTACTTATGACGAGAGAAAGTAATTTTGAATATGTAAAGGGGACAGATATAGAAGAATGCTACGAAAATTTAAAGAAGGCGGAATTTGTATATCAAAGTTTTCCTGATGCAACAATTATGTGTTTAAGATCAATAGCGGAAACTGTTTTAATAAAAGTCAGGAATGAATTTTACAAAAGTGCAGATAATAGTGGAACTTATTATGGAATAATGGGTGAACTCATAACTGTTTCTGAAGTAAAGTTCTCAAAAGTGTATAGAGAATTTAATATTATAAGACTTAATGGGAATTATGTACTTCATCCTGAGGCTGTAATAGAAGAAGAAACAAAAAGGACGCCCACTGAACTTTTAGAGATTATGCATAACATTCTTATCTGGTATCTTCAAGATATAAAAAATAAAAGTTCTATTGATAGTAGTAAAATCAAGTTTATAAATCCAAATAATTTTAATAATGAAAAAAAAGAATTAACTGAGGTAAAAAAGAAGATTTCAGAAAAGAATAAGAAAATATCTGAATTGAAATTAAAGATAAAGCAGCTTAAGGATTCAGAGAAGGATAAGGCTGATCAGTTATTTAAGTTAAACAAAGAAATAGATAATATAAATGTGGAAAGACTTGAATTAAAAGAAAAAGATGAGTTATTAGAAAAGAAGATTAAAGAGCATGATAAAGAAATAGAGACTATAAAAAAGAAATATAAAATTGATCTCCAAGAAAAAATTGAGAAATTTAAAAAGGAACATAGAGAATCTGAAAAAGCTTCTAATGAGGCTGAATTAGCAGCAGTTAAGAATGAAATTTTAATAAAGAATAATGAAATAGCAGAATTAAAAAGTAAGATAGATGATTTCAAAGAAGAATCTAAGGATAAATTAGAATTACAAAAGGAAATTGAAAAAATAAAAGCTGAAAAAGAAAAACTAGAATCAATGGATTCTATTTTAACTAAAGGGATTAAAGAGTATGATATTGAGGTAAAAAGAATTAAGGAGCAGCACAAAAGGGACTTAGATGACAAAATTAATGAGTTAAAAAGTAAAGAAGATACATATTTAAAAGAAAAAGAAGAATTAAATAATATTAGACAAAAAATACATTCAAAAGAAAATGAAATAAATGAACTAAAAGCAAAAGTAGATGAGTTAAGGCAACAGTCTAAAGAAATAAATTTACTTAAAATAAGTATAGATGATTTGCAAAGTGAAAAAGGTTATTTAGAAAATCGTGATAGAATATTAACTAATACGATTCTTGAAAAGAATAAAGAACTAGAAAATATAAAAGAAGCTTATAAAGCTAATGTTGAAAAGATTGAAATATTACGTAAAGAGCGTAATGAATCAAATGCGTCTCTTAAAAATAAGGAAGAAAAGCTTATTAAGGTTGAAAAAGAGAACTTTGAACTAAAAAAACAACTTAAGGAAATAGAAGAAACAGCTAAAATTGAAGCTATAAAGAGAGATGAAGAGTTAAAGAGAAAAGAAAAAGAGCTGCATGAAGGGATAGAAAAATTAAGACAAGCTTATAAAAATTCTTTTGAATTAACCAGGGAGTATCAAGATGTTCTAGAAAAAAGTGAGTATTCTTATGATAAAGAAGAAGAAAGATTATTAAATATTCAAAAGACAGATGTTAAAGAAAAATTAGTTGAAGAGGATAAGAGCTTTCATAATAATTTAAATGAATATAGTGAGGGCGTGAAAGAAACTAATGAAAGAATAAGAACCTTCAAGAAGGTATTAAAAGAGAAGAGCATTAAGGAAGGTAAACACGTAGCATTTTATAGAGGCTTTTTAGGATTAGAAGCAGAGCAACTTAGAATTTTATATACAATGCTTACTAAGACCAATATTTCCTCAATTTTAATTAGTAAGTCTAAGGAATTACTATCACAATCTAATGAAGATAAGTTCATGGAATTTATACATAAAAAAGCACGAGAATTGAATCATTTATCAGATGAGGAAGTAAGATTAAAAATTTATTATAGATTAATTAAATTAACTGATATTGAATATAAAAACATTTATGAAAGAAGAAGTTTTGTTGAAACTTTAGATGAAATAGTAAATGCAGGATATTCAATATTAGAAGGAAAAAAAGATTTCAAAGGTGGAGGCTCAAAGTTAGAAGCCATAGGTACATATTATTTAGAAAAAGTACTAGAGGATTTTAAAAATAAATATGATAGTGGAGATATAAAAGTACAGCAGGAATTAATTGATAACATTTATAATAATTTTCAAAGGTTAAGTGAAAAAGCTAAAAAAGAAATTTATGACGAGTTACATTTGAAAAGTACTTCTGAAAGTACAGTTAAAGCAGCCATAAGATCAGCCCCCTTTGTATTTTTATCTACTACTATAACTGTTGGGGGATTTTCAGCATTTAGTGCAGTTTCAAGTATAATTTTCGGAATTTCACATTTACTAGGAACAACTTTTTCATATGGGGTATATACTGGGGCTTCATCATTATTAAGCTTTTTCAGCGGGCCTTTTATGGTAATACTTTTTATTGTAAATGGAGGATTTTTGCTTACTCAACATAAAAAACAGCAATTAGAGTTAGTACCTTTATTTATAATGCAAACCATAATTACTAATGTAGCTATAGAAAAAACAAAAATAAACTTTGATAACTATGATACTATGATTGAATTATGGAAAAGAGAAAAAGGGAATTTTGACAAAATTACCATACAAAAAAGATTGCAGGAAAATATCTTAAATAATTATACAAAAGAAAGAGATGAACTTGCTGCTAAATCAGAACAAGTGTCTAGAGCTATTAATACATTATGGGAAGAACATGCAAAATATAATTATAAGTTTAAAGATATTGTGTTAAGCTCTGATAAAAAAGTATATCTAAACTCATATGCGGAGTATAGCAGTACTATAAATAAACTGGAAATGGTTCAAAAAGAAATAGATGAAACTAAAAACAAGGTAGGAACCTTAAAAAGCATATTTAGTTTAGATATGTGGAAAGGGCAATCTTCAAAGCTTGTAAATGAAATGAACATAATAAATATGGAAAAGTCATTAGTTGAAGAAGCAAAACAAAGCCAATACTTTAAGGAAGAAAGTGCTTTATTTTCAGAATTGCAGCAAAAGATAGATGTATTAAATGAAATTCAAAATAAAACTAAAGAAAAGATAAAAGATAAAAGATAAAAATAACCTAATCAGCGTTTTGAAAAATAAAGTTAACTTACTCGAAAATGATTTGGTTAAAATAAATTCAGAATATCCAGATATAAATAACGCTGAATTTAGGGCAATTGGATAGTCAGGATAAGGATAGCAAATTCATTTATTTGGGCTATAATAAATATAGATGTGGAGTAATACAGTCAGAATCTAATTACTTTTGTATGTTTCCAAGACAAGCTCGTGATATGCAGAAATAGAACAACCTTGTAAAAATACACCTTAACTTTTAAGAAGTTTCATAAATTTAAGGACTGCAATAAGATAAAAAATATCAATCTTATTGCAGTCCTTATTTTTAAGCTACTTCATATTTAGTAACTTGTCTTTGAGTAACCTGAGCACCGGATTTCTTAACTAGATCGCCAGCCTTAGTTTTAAAAACATTTTTTGAAATTATAGTGTCCATAAGTGCGTTAACTTCATCTTTTGTAAGAGTAGTTTTAACACCAGAAACACTTAAAGTGCTTTTTTCACCAGCAGAAGTTAAAAAAGTCATAGCTAAAGTATATTCCATTTAATTCACCACCTTTCATTAAGTTTAGAGTTAAGGAAACTACTCCTACTCCTATAGTTTTAGGAGTACTCACAGAGTAAGAGATCATTATCAAATCATAGATGCCTACAGGGAAAGTTCGAAGAGCGAAATATAAAATGCTCATAGAGAAAGTTCTGCTTACCAAATGTAAAATTTGGAGCATCACTTTTCGGTTCTCACTTTTGATATGCCTGCTTAACCGATTTAACTAAGTTCGAGAAGTCCAATCATAGATTTGGACTCTCACTCTTATCTCACTTATCTGCTTAAGCATTTGCTAAACTAGAAGATTCATTAATAAAGTAATCTCTAGTGTTAGCTTCTAATACACCTTTAATTGCATCTGCAATAGCATAGACATTTTCAGGTGTAGCATCTGTTTTGATACCTGAGAAAGTTTTCTTGGTATAAATTGGGTCTCCAGCCTTGTCTAGACCTTTTTGAACCTCAATACTAAGAGAAGCAGAGTCAATAGTTTTTGTTACAGCCATGTTTCATTACCTCCTTTACTTTGTTTTCATAAAGGATATATGGATGAATTTTATTTATTACATAAATAGATGAAAATTATTTGTCAATTTAGCACTATGCTGTTAGATGGATGAGTTCTATTAGTGGCAAGAATCATTTATGCCGTATGAGCCATGAAGTATTGCAAAAAAACACATGATTCTTAGTGAAGAATTAGAGAAGATAGAGGTTAATAATGCTAGTGATAAAGAAAATATTTAAGAGATTTATAATGTGGTAGCATAAACGAATATTGTCATATTTATTTCTTGTATAATTAGATAATTATTCCATGTATGAAAAAATTAGATTATAATGGGTTATATAGTATTATGGATAATGATAAGCCTGTATTCTTACAATGTTTATAATGAGAAGTTCGTGGCATGAATTTAATGATATAAAGAGGTGGAATAATTATGCTATTTGGATTATTTAATAGTAGAAAAGATAACGATGAAATTCATAATATAAAGCAGTATGCAGTAGATATAGCGACTAATTTTAATGACGAAGACAGGGAATATTTGAAGCCAATTTATACAATTAAGTATTATTCTAAATTAAATAATTCAGTTGTTAAAGAAGCAATTTTTTCTAAAAATATAGAAAATGGTGATATTACTTTAGGAGAAGCATTTTTAACGTTAGAGGAAATATTAAAACAGAGTATAGAGAGTAAGTTGTTAATTAATACAATGATTAATAAAAATTATGTGCTTACCAATGAGGAAGAAATTACAATTAATAAACTTGAAGATATAATAAGATTTGGGTTGCTATAATCAATCCAAATTTAAAAAGTGTGAAGCTTAATATAATAGATAATGTGTGTATATTCTAAAATGGATATGGAAAGAGCAATAATTTAACTTATTGCTCAGATATTAATTATGCCAATACCACGAATTTGGGATTCAGGTGGACAAAAACAACTTGTTCTTTGAGAATTGAACAGTATTATATTTTGAAAATATGTTGTTAGGATGAATTAAAATATGAATAAAGGAATGGAATAAGCTGTTATGCATATGAAGGTGAAATAGATGAATAGTTGTAAATTGTTAGAGGTTAAAGCTATAGTTCAAAATCCATATTATAAGGCTCCAAGTTGGATTGATGACAAGATCCAGAGGAGAGAATTTGTTGTTTTAGATGGGGATTCATCAGAAAACGATGTGGAATTATTTTTAATTGAATTATTAGGCTATAATAATATTAACATTGAGCAGGATACAGAATTAGTTATGAAAGAAGTTTTAGAGGAAGTTGAAATAGTAATAGCAGGAGGAATATTATTTGTTGGAGAAAATAGAAATATATTTCCAAGCTGTTGTTGCGGTTTGGAAAGTTGGAATGAAGTATTAGCTGCAGTTATTGATAAATCATCACCATGGTTAGGACACGATCCATATCCCTGCTTTGAGTATGTTGGAAACAACATTCGTATATGGTCTGATGATTTTAAGACAAAACAGTCAAGTGAGATTTACTTTGTTGAGTGTGATAGGGATATTTTAATCGAAAAACTAAAATTAGTTAGAAATGATTTAATTAAATTCTCTAAAGGGCCTTTATATAATCATATCAGTAAACATGCAAGAACATATACTGATTTGATGGTACAGCAATTTGAAAAATGGTTTTCTTTAAACCTTGTGTAATATAATCTGAATGACATGTAGCTAATTGATGAACTGATATAAATCATTATGGGATTTTAATATAAAATGATTTAATTTAATTTGTGGAGGAGGAGAATTTTAAGCTTGACTAAAAGAAATCATAAGTTTGAAATAGCGATATTAACATAGTAGTTATTGTAAATTATTTGCTGAAGGTGATGAGTTGAAGAGTATTATTTTTGAAGGTTGGAAAATAGAAATTGATAAGGAAAAAACTAAAAATTATTATTCACAGTTATATATAGATAGTTTACGTGAATGTTGTTCAGATTGTAGAAATTATTATTATGGAATAAGGCATTTGCCTAAAGTTTTTATAGATTTTTTAGAGAGCTTATTTATTGTTCCAGAAACACCTATATGCGCTTATAAGCTGGATAAAGTTGCTGATAATATATTCCTATATGATGTAAATTATTTAATTAGGGGTAACATATTAGAAAAACCTGATAATGCTGAAACTGTTTCAGAAAATGGAAAGAAGGTATTTAACACAAGTACGTTAACTGATGAGGTAGAGTTTTATTTTACAAAAGAATTACATCCAAGTTTGCGAAATCTTTCTGGTTATGAATCGTATTTTGAACTTCAATTATTTTGTGAAATTCCTTGGGTTATAGATGAGCCGTATGAATAATTGCTGGTTGAAAATTATTGCATCGCACATCTATATAATAAAAAGTTATAAATATTTAAAATAGATGAAAAACTATTAAACAATATAATTGACACTTAACAATATAAGGTATATAATTATACAAAAATAAAAGCTATGAAGAGAAGAGTAATTATGAGGGAATACTCAGAGAGTTTCCATTTGGTGTGAGGAAATTATGAAATCATAATGAAACAAGTCTCGGAGCTGCATACGGATCTTATAAAGTAAAACTTTTCAGGTGGAATTTTATTTTCGCTAAATTTAGTTTAACTTATCTTAGAGAGTGCAACCTATAACTCACATTTGAAGAAGATATGATGTTACGGATGCCTAGCTATAAGATAAAAATTAATTATAAGTGATGCTATGACGTAAGTTCACGTTACAGAACCAGAGTATGATTCAACCTATAATTTTAGGGAGATGGTGTACTTGAAGAGCCTAAAATGGTGACATTTTAGGGAAAAGGGTGGCATCGCGAAATAGAAGTTTCGCCCCTGTAGATATATTTTCTACAGGGGCTTTTTTGACTTTAAAATTAAGCATATAAAAAATTATAAGTTTAAAATATCATGGATATTTTATTTTTCGATTATCTCAAGTATGAAATTTAGAAACTTAAGGAGTGAAAAGTTTATGATAAGTAAAAGAATAGAAAAAAACGAAAGACCAACATTTCCAAAGAAGGCTGTAGTAACAGCTGGAATGCCTTATGGAAATAAGAATCTTCATTTTGGCCATGTTGGAGGAATGTTCATTCATGCAGATATATTTGCAAGATTTTTAAGAGACAGAATAGGGAAAGAAAATGTTATTTTTGTATCTGGTACAGATTGTTATGGTTCACCTATTCTTGAAAGTTATAGAAAGCTAAAGGAAAATGGATACGAAAATACTATGGAGGACTATGTTAAGGCAAATCATTTGAGTCAAAAGAAAACCTTAGAAGATTACAATATCAGCTTAAATATTTTTGGAGCTTCAGCCATTGGAAGGACAGGAGAATTTCATAATGAAGTTTCAGAAGAAATATTTAATACTTTATTTAAAAATGGTTATATAAAAAAGATGTCAGCACTGCAATTTTATGATGAAGATAAGAAAATCTTTCTTAATGGAAGGCAAGTAATAGGAAAATGTCCAATAGCCGGATGTAACTCTGATAAAGCTTATGCAGAGGAATGTTCATTAGGGCATCAATATATGGCATCAGAATTAATTAATCCCATTAGCACTTTATCAGGAAATAAACCAATATTAAAAAGTGTAGATAATTGGTATTTTACATTAGATGAATCCATGGATATAATGAAGGAACTTAATGAGTTTTTAAAGAAGAATACTAATAGACGAAAGTATGAAATTAACACTATAGATGAATTTTTAAAGAAGCCATTAATATATGTTCCAAGAAAATATATAAAGGATGTAAATGAGCTAGAAGCTAAATTTCCAAGCCATGAAACTATAGATGAAGAGAAAAAATCTTCACTAGCGTTTATTTTCCAAACACTAGAGGATAGAGATAAAGCAAAAGAAATATTGGATAATTTAAATATTAACTATACTAGTGGTAAGACATTGGTTCCTTTTAGATTGTCAGGAAATATAGAGTGGGGAGTAAAAGTACCAGATAAAGAAGATTTAAAAAATTTAACATTCTGGGTGTGGCCAGAATCCTTATGGGCTCCAATTTCTTTTACAAAAGCATATTTGGAGTCAATAGATAAGAGTCCTGAAGAGTGGAGTAATTGGTGGGATGCTGATGATTCAATGGTATATCAATTTATAGGGGAAGATAATATATATTTTTATTCAATTGCTGAAATGGCCATGTTTATTGGCTTAAAGGTGGCTAAGGGTGAAAATGTAGATGTTACTAAGCTAAATTTGCCACACATTGTTTCTAATAAGCACATTTTATTTATGGATAAAAAAGCAAGCAGCAGTTCAGATATTAAGCCACCAATGGCAGATGAATTATTAAAGTTTTATACGAAGGATCAATTACGCATGCACTTTATGAGTCTTGGATTATCTTCAAAAAGCGTTGGCTTTAAGCCACAAGTTTACATGAAGGAAGAAGAAAAAGTAGGAGCGGATCCAGTATTAAAAGAAGGAAACCTTTTAACCAATGTATTTAATAGACTCATTCGCTCATGTTTTTATACTCTACAAAGTCTTAATGAAGATATTCCTAAAGAAGAGGTAAGCAAAAAAATTAAAGAATTAACAGAAAAAGCAGTATTAGAATATGAAAGACATATGTATAATCAAGATTTTCATAGAATAGCATATGTTCTCGACGATTATATAAGGGAAGTAAATAAACATTGGGCTAGTAATATTAAAAATGAGGAATTAAAAAGAAACGTAATAGCAGATTGTTTTTACGCTTGCAAAGTTATAGCAGTACTAATACACCCTATAGCACCAGAAGGATGTGAAATGTTTAAAGATTATCTAAATATAGATGATGAACTATGGAATTGGGATAAAGTATTTGAACCTATTACTTCTTATTTTGAAGATGCTGATAACCATAAGTTTAAATTTCTTGAACCCAAAGTAGATTTCTTTAAGAAAATGGAATATCAATATTAATGGAAAAATGATATGGTTTTTACAATTTATGTTGTAATTAATCTAATTCAGATATTGTTTTATTAGAGTGTGTTGGAACAATATCGGATTAGATTAATTATTTGTTAGGGTGGTTTCTAGTGAAATATTGTTGTACTGAGTCAAATAGAAAAGGCACATGTTATCATGAATTTCGAAAAGGAAAATTTACTGGCTCTTTTTGGAATGAAGATTCGCTTTTAATACATGATGATAATTTGTATAGTTTACATCTAGCAGATATATTTCGTAGTGTTGTTCCTTGTATGAAAAAAAGATTATAATGGGTTATATAGTCTTATAGATGACAATAGGATTGTATTCTTATAATGTCTATAATAGGAAGTTGATGTGAGTAGATAAAAGTACAAAGAATACTGATTAAGGTTTAGAATAATTAAGGGTGAACCGTACCACAAGTAACGGAGGTTTTTTTGAAGCATAATTATAATCATACTATATAAGCAAATATAAATATTTAAGAGTGTAGAGCTTCATACTAATTAAAGCCAATATGAAGCTCTATACTCTATAATAAATAGACTAAATCAATAAGAAAATAAATATTTTAAAATATTCCACAAAAAAATTGTAACTGCAATGCAAGCTGAACATTGATAAATTGTTTGATAGAATAAATCATTACGACCTTTTGCTTCTGACCAGTTAACAAATTTCCGTATTAATATAATCACGATAGGTAGAAGCAGTAATTGTAAAAGAAATCAACTGTAACAGAGATTATTTAAATCTTGAAAATGGAATGCTCAAAGGAAACTGTTAAAGTACTAAGAAAAGCAATAGAAAAATAATCAAATAAGAAGATTATGAATTGAGAAATTGAAGATGTGAGAGATATGTATAAGTGACACAGCAGGATAATATATAAAAATAAATGGATGAAATACCAGGAGAAAGAAAAGTACCTGGTATTGTTTGTAATTCTAATATTCCTTGCAAACAACATCTTTAAAGAGCTTATGATTATTAGGAGCATCATGTTCACTGCATGCTTGCTGAAGTTCGGGGATATCAGTAGTTCCAGCTTCTAAAGCAGTTTTGTAGTAATTACATTTATAATTTATTAACTCCAAAGATTTCTGAAGAATTTCAATTCGTTTTTCTGCTTCTGCCTTTCTTTCTAAGAACATTTTATATCGTTTTTCAATACTAGAATCGCCTTCCACGTACCCTTCAAAAAATGTCTTGATATCTTTAATCTGCATTCCTGTATTTTTCAAACATTCAATCATATTGAGCCAGCTTATATCGTTGTCATTGAATCTTCGGATACCACGTTCTGTTCTTTCTAATAAAGGAAGAAGTCCTTCTTTATCATAATAGCGCAGTGTTGGTACTGAAAGGTTCATGATTTTTGCCACTTCACCTATAGTATATTCCATTTGTAGGCTCCTTTCTAATTTTAGGTATTGACCTAAAGTTAACTTTAGGGTGTATTATATGAATAAGCTTAATCTAAATTTATTGAAAAGTCAAGAAATATGGATTAAGAAAATATGAAACATAGCATAACAAATAAAATTTAGAGCCGATTTAAGGAGGGAATAAAACGACCAGTTCAAATGATTAGTTATGGAAATTATAAAAAGTTTAACAGAGAGGAAAGAGTTGTTATGATGAAACATGTAACATTTAAAAATGCTAATATAGAAATGAAGGGGGATTTATACACTCCAGAAAACTTTGATGAAAGCAAGAAATATCCAGCAATTGTGGCTGTTCATCCAGGTGGAGCAGTAAAGGAACAAGTATCAGGTCTTTATTCGAAGAGAATGGCAGAAATGGGATACATTGCACTAGCGTTTGACGCATCACATCAGGGAGAAAGCGGTGGAGAACCTCGCTATCTTGAAAATCCTACAGAAAGAGTAGAAGATATTCGCAGTGCTATAGACTATCTTAGTACACTTTCTTATGTTGATATGGAAAAGGTAGGAGTACTTGGTATCTGTGCAGGTGGTGGATACTCCATTAATGCTGCTTTGACAGAAAAAAGAATTAAGGCAGTTGCTACAATAAGTGCATTTGATATTGGTGCTGGTTTTAGAGGAGATGGTATGCCAGGTGGCTTAGAAGCAACATTAGAAACATTAAATAAGGTTGCAGCTATGCGTAGCGCACAGACCAACGGAGAAGATTCTTTATATATCACATATGTTCCTAATACAGAAGAGGAAGCAAAAGCTAATCCAATGGTGCTTATGAAAGAAGCATATGATTATTATCGTACACCTCGTGCACAACACCCAAATTCAACAAATAAATTACTATTTACTAGTCTTGATAAGATTATAGCATTTTCAGCATTCGGATTTGTGCCAACATTATTAACACAGCCTATTTTAGCAATAGTAGGAAGTGAAGCTAATACAAAAGGATTTAGCGAAAATGCAATTGAATTGGCAAATAGTCCAAAAGAATTATTTGAAGTAAAAGGTGCGACACATATCGCAATGTATGATGTACCTGAGTATGTTAATCAAGCAGTTAATAAACTTGGAGAGTTTTTTGGGGAAAATCTATAATTAAGGACAGCTTTAAAAAGGAAGTACTTATAATATTTAATACATTGGCTATTATAAAGTTATCAGATGATAGAAAGTGTCAGTTCTGAAATATTTCTAAATTTAAAAGATTATGTGATTGGACAACAAGCCTTAATTACCGGTGAAACAGTGATTAAGGCTTTTTCTAGTGTAAAAAATATGGAAGATTACTATGCTGAGAAAAAATGCTTTAAGACACTAAAATATCGGAAATATCAGCAATACATTAGAAGGCAGTATTGTTTAAAATTAATGATTAGTTTGCATTTCTTTTA
The DNA here is from genome assembly GCF_000621745.1 of Clostridium beijerinckii HUN142. GTDB lineage: Bacteria > Bacillota > Clostridia > Clostridiales > Clostridiaceae > Clostridium > Clostridium beijerinckii_A. The sequence goes on from NZ_KK211336.1 coordinate 242,147, forward strand.
TTATTTCTAAAAACTCAATCACATCCTTGGATGGATTTAAGGGATAGAACAAGCCATAAGGTATAGTGAAATCCAAATCGCTAGGGATGGTCACTAATGAGGGATGAATATCTGACCAGGCATCTAATGTTAAGAGGATAAGGTTATTTTGCCCGCAGCGATTGAATACATCAATATCATAAAGACGAGGAACACTTTTAATATGAATTTCAGGATGGTTCTTTATGAAAAATTCACTGATTTCATCAATGGATGCACTAGTTCCACCTTTTATTACAACCAACTTTTCTCCATACAAATCTGTTACAGAAAGTTTTTTCTTAGAAGCCAGCCGATGTTTGCGAGATACAGCAAAGCAAAAATGGTAAGTTCCTAGCTTAAGTTTATGGGAATAATCATTCCAATTTTCTGTGAGGAATGGTCCTACTATGAAATCAAAATGTTTGCCAATGTTACGATAAGTGTTTGGTAATGTATATGCATCATCCTCAAAAGGGACAATTTTTATCTCGAACTGGGGATGTTTATTACTGATTTCATTCCAAAGATCCAGTAAAACCTTACAGGGATTAAGTATAGAGGTCCCAACCCGAATAATATGCTTATCTACATGCGTTGTATTACGTGTACGCAGTAGTGCTTCTTGAAAATACTGCAAAATAAATTCTGCATCCTTATTGAAGGATTTTCCTGCATCGGTCAGTTCAACACCATGGTTGGTGCGAATGAAAAGAGGTACACCCACTTCCTTCTCAAGGGAATTAATCTGTTTCATCACAGCCGTTGGGGAAACAAACAGTTTTTCAGCAGCCTTGGAAAAGCTACCAGACTCTGCTACCTGAATAAAAGCATTCAATTGTTCATTCATTTAAAGAATCTCCTTTTTGCATAAACTTTTAGTTAATGCCATGCTAACCTATTTGAACTTCCAAATCAAGCGATTATACATTAATATTAGAACTATACTAAAGAAACACAAGTTAAAAAAAGGAGATGCTTACTATGAAAACAGCATTAGTTACTGGTTCCAACAAAGGAATAGGTTTTGAAATTTCTAAAAAATTGTTAAAAGAAGGATATCACGTTTTAGTTGGTGCTCGAGATGAAAGCCGTGGCAAGAATGCAATAACAAAACTCGCTAAGTATGGTCCTGTTGATTTAATAAAAATAGATTATTCAGATAGTGAAAGTATAAAAGAGGCAGTACAGCGAGTTTCAAATGAATATAAAAAGCTTAATTTATTGGTTAATAATGCAGGCATACCTGGACCACTTATTAAACGCCCTAGCTGGGAATTTACAAAAGAAGAGCTTTTAGAAACTTATACAGTAGATTTTCTTGGTCCATTTGAGCTGTCGAAAGGATTATTACCCATTCTTATAGAGAACCATGGCAAAATAGTCAATGTTTCAATTCCAATTGAACCAATGCCATTTCCTAATATGAACCCTTTTGCATATCTAACTGGAAAAGCACCACTTAATATAATGACAAAGTCTTGGGGAATTAGCATTGATGAGATTGCTCTTCCGGTACAGATATTTGCAGTGATGCCCGGTGCCGTTTCAACTGATTTGAATAATCATACAACAGGAAAGGGTGTAAAAATGCCTGAAGAAGCTGCAGAATGGATTGCAGGTTTAGCTTTGGATGAAAAAAATCACAATGGTCAAGTTATCAATTTTGAAGGTAAGCTAGCTGACTATAAAAATTTAGTATAGTTTATTTTGTCAATAAAAAAGACACTGGCAAATGGACTTGTTATTTGATTGTGCCTAAATATAATAAGAGAGTAAGGAAAATGGAGTATCACTTATTAATGGATACGGTGAATCATAATTCCTTCTCTTATTTTCTCTTCATTAATATTTGTATAGTTCAAGCGTAAGGTATTTTTATGACCGCCATTTGGGAAAAATGCTTCGCCTGAAATAAAAGCTATACCATTTTTTTAATGCACATTTTAATAATTCAAAGTGGTACTCCGTCTAGACATCAGATAAATAAATGAATTAGAAGTTTAAAATCGGGAACTGATAATGCACAATATATTAGGAGAGATGCCATAACAATATTGAATAACTTTCTATGATGGCTAAGAATTTTTTGAAATAATGCACCAAAAAGAGTCCAGCAGGACATTGATATAAATCCTACGAATGCAAGGAATATAGCAAATAAGTATAATATTATGCTCGATTTATAATAGGGGATTATAAAAATTGAAGTTGCCGTTATACCATAAAGTATTGTTTTGGGATTCATGAATTGCATAAGAATTCCAGATTTAAATGTGTAGATGCTGTAATCATTAATTGCATTTGGGTTAGAATTACTTTTGAGTATCTTGATAGCTAAATATATTATGTATGCTGAACTAAATACCTCCATAGACAACTTTATGTTAGGAAGAAGTTTAAATAAAAATAAGTTAAGATAACCACACAATAACATGATCACAGCCATACCAGTTGTAGCACCTAGAACAAATTTGAATGTTTTTTTATATCCAAAGTTAGTACCATTTGTCATAGACATAATATTATTTGGACCAGGTGTAAAAGTTGAAACAAGAACATAAGATAAAAGTGCAGATAAATTGAACATAGCTGACCTCCTTAATGATTTAATTTGAAAAGATAGTAGTAATATGATATCATGCTACTAACAATTAGTGAAATCAATAGTTTAAATTGTAACAATCAAAATAAATGATTGATTTGGAGGCATATACAAATGGAATTTCGTCAATTAAATGCATTTATTACCGTAGCTAAGCTGAGTAATTTTACAAAAGCAGCATTTGAACTAGGATATTCACAATCTGCTATCACTGCTCAGATACAACAGTTGGAAAAAGAATTAGGTGTTAATTTGTTTGAAAGATTAGGGAAAAATATATCTTTGACTTCAGAAGGAGAACAGTTTCTTGTTTATGCTAAACAAATAATTAAGCTTTGTGATGAAGCAAAAAGTAATTTAAGTACATCAGATGTAGTAAAGGGAACTTTGACAATAGGGGCTAATGAATCACTTTGCGCTGTTAGGCTTCCTCCTCTATTAAAAGAATTTCATGACCGCTATCCGGAAATTGAAATCCTTTTAAAAATGGAAGGTAATAATAAATGTAAAACATTGATAAGAGAAAATCAGATTGATGTTGCCTTTATTATTGGTCAGAAAATAAATGATTCTGATTTAATCACAGAATTGGAATTTCCTGAACCTTTAGTTTTATTAGCAATTCCAGGACATCCACTTGCTTTCAAGAAACATGTTTATCCTGAAGATATTGCTGACTATAACATAATTGTTGCAGAAAAAGGCTGCGGATACCGAAATCTTTTTGAACGAAGTCTCAATGATGCTGGGGTAACTCCGAAATCAATAATGGAAATGGGAAGTATCCAATCAATCAAACAATTGACAATGAGCGGGCTTGGAATAACCCTGCTTCCCAAGATTGCTGCTCAGGAGGAGTTGAAACGAAAGCAATTAAGAGAACTTCAGTGGTGGCAAGATTCCTTTTATTTGACTACGCAAATGGTATATCATAGAGATAAGTGGGGTTCAAGGGCATTAAGAGCTTTTATAAATTTGAGTAAAGAAATGATGAATAGTTAATATAATATTTTGAATTCAAATAACAAAGGTATGTATTTTGTGTTCTTAGTGTTTTCTTATTTAATTAAACATTAACATTTTTATATGACGTAACAGTTAAAAATGGAATGATAAGAAGCATCTAAATAAGAATTCTTTATTTTTCAACGAAAGAACTTTTTATATAGATGATAAAGGAAAAAGAGTTATCACTTGCTATTGATACGGTGAACCATGTCATAAGTGAGTGATAAATTTATTAAGGCCAAATAATGAAAATGAATTAGAATAAAGGAACTTACCATATAAGAAAGTAATATGGTAAGTTTTATTTAATTTATAGACAATATAGAGACAAACAGAATAGAAAATTCATTGCAAAGAGCCTATAAAAAATGAAAAGAACACTATTTGATATAATGTTCTTTTCATCTTTTTAAAGTACCCATACCTGTAGAAACAAACCCAATAATCTCAGAAATTAGAACTTCTTGAGGGAGTGGTCTATTCTGAACTTCCCATTTGTAAGTTACATTATAAATGGAAGTGCTCATCATTGTTGCAACTAATTGGGCTCGTATTTGTTCATTTTCAGCTAATTCATGGTCTTTTATTAGCATCTCATAGATTATGGAATATAGCTCACAAGATATTTTATCTCCTATTAAAGGTAAAATAGAGGCAAAACCGCACTTGCAGATGCTTTTTACCATTTCAAAGTACTCACAAACGCAAAGAATGAGGCTACGTATAGTATTCTCATTTAGGCGCATCTCGCCTAGTAGTTTATGGGAAAAGATCTCAGAGAATTTCTCTACTATGACGGTGTCCAGTAGTGCATATTTATCTGTAAAATGTGCATAGAAGGTTGCACGGTTTATGGTGGCTGCGGTAGTAATATCCTTAACTGTAATGGAGTCAAAGCCTTTTTTAGTAACTAGTGAAATAAAAGCGTTGATAATAAGATCATGGGTTCTTTTTACTCTAGGATTATTTATATTTACTGACATATCATTACCTCATTTAAAAGAATTTTAGTTAAACTCATATTGCAGATTTAGTTTTATGTAAGCAACACTTTATCAATTTTGTTGGTTGAAAAATGTATAAGCTAATTTTATAATCATTATAAGCAACACGAGTTGGCTTTGCAATATGTGTAGCTATAATAATTGTTTGAAATAAATATTTATTTCTAGGGGGTTAAATATGTCAACTATAAATCCAAACTGTAAATGCATAAATAAAAGCTGTAAAAATCACGGGAATTGTAAAGCATGTCGAGAGTTTCATAAATCACAATCATATCTTAATGAAACATATTGTCAGGCTGGTGCAGTTAAATTCATAACTAAAGGATTAATATCTAAGTTAAAGTTACATTCTTAGCACGCAACCTAGCAATTCAAATGCGGACTTACTATAAAATAAAAAGGGTGGGAGTGCTGAAATATGAATTTAGATAATCCGATTTTCAAGAAGCCAATTACAGAAGTTATTAAAGCAAGAACATCTATGAGGTCATATAATGGGGTGCCTTTGGACAAAACAATAGGCGATAGCATAATGGATGTCATAAATCAGGTTAAAGCACCTTTTTGCACAAATATACGAGTTAAGATGATAAACTCTAAAGATTCAGATTTAAAGCTTGGAACCTATGGTATTATAAAAGGAACTTCTACCTTTATAGTCTCATCAATTTCAAAATCAGATAATGCATTAGTTGATTTAGGATATTTATTGGAAAGAGCAGTGCTGTATGCAACTGATTTAAATTTGGGTACATGTTGGCTAGGCGGTACCTTTAATAAAGGTCAATTTGCAGAGGTTATGGAGCTTAAAGATAATGAAATCCTTCCAATAGTTATACCTGTAGGGTATCCTAGTGAAGCAAGAAGAGGTATGGATACTTTCGTTAGGTTTATGGCAGGTTCTAAAAATAGAAAAGCCTGGTCTAAACTATTCTTTGATGTAGATTTCAATACACCTTTAAAGGAGCTGGAAAGCTTAGAGTATTTTATTCCCCTTCAAATGGTAAGGCTTGCGCCTTCAGCAGCAAACAAGCAACCTTGGAGAATAATTAAAAGTTCTAATTCATACGATTTCTATTTAGAACGAAGTAAAGACTCAAAAAGTGATAGTTATAATGATATGCACAAGATAGATATTGGCATAGCTATGTGTCATTTTGAGTTAACTTCAGCAGAATTAGGGTTAGAGGGACATAGGGAGAAACTTAAGCTTTCATCTCAAGATAATAAAAAATATATTATTTCTTGGGTTAGAAAATAGGGAAGCGAATTTGCTATAAATGAAATATATGTTGAATATGTAAGAGATATTGATTACTATAGCAAGTTATTTTCACATTTTTCTTCATGAACTTTTTTTCTTTCTTCGTTAATAATTTGCGCCGCGTTAGGAGATGTATACTTCACTATTTTGGTATGAATAAGGTCTAAATTTTCATTGAGATCATTTTAAAGGAGTTTTCTTTTTGACACAGAAACTAATTCCGCTTATTGCTGACAAAGGTGGGATTGTGAACACTTCAACAGGATTAACTCGTTTTACATCTCCAGGTTCCAGACTTTATGCTGCTGCGAAAGGTTCAGTAGAAGTCTTCACTAGATATTTAGCAAAAGAATTAGGAACTAGAGGTATAAGAGCGAATACGATAGCGCCTGGAGCTAGTAAAGGTGCCCCTTATTTTAGAAATCGCTTCATTGATTTAGTTACTTATAAATTAGAGGATGAAGTAAATGTTACAGAAGGAGTAAATTCAGGATTAAGGAAAGATGCTGGCAAGCAATTTCTTGGGCAAGCTATAGTAGGATTGATAGAATGGTGGTTTATAAATGGAATGCCTTTTTCTCCTGATGTCTTGGTGGAACATTTAGGAGAAGTGATAGAGAGAAATTTGTAATCATTAATTTAGACTGATTCAAATCCATTTAATTATAGATAGGAAATATTAAAGGAGGTTTAGAATAATTAATAGTGAACCATATCACAAATAAAGGATAATGAGTAAGTTTGGGTAAAATTAGGGATAAGAAATAAATTTAATCCTAGTAAAGCTTATTGTTGCATTACTAGGATATTTTAATACGTTCAATATTATAAAAATAGGTGCCAAAATTTTGACTCTTACGTTTAAATTGAAAAATTGTAATTGCTAGACTAAAGTATATTAAGGTTAAAAAAATATAATTAGTGAGGTGAAATCAAATGTATATTATACTGATTGCAGGAATGCCAGCAGTTGGTAAGACAACATTTGCTAACAAGGCATAGAGGTCACAGAATATCCTGAATCAATAAATCACAATGCTATTCCTGATCAAATAAAATGGGTTTCAGTGCAAATCACAAGCACTGAAACCCATTTTAATTTGAAGCTTAACGTATATATTAAAATATCATTACTAATATTTTAGGTAACAGCATGGAAACACCTACTGCATAAAGTAAATCAAGCCACATTACAGAACCAACCGCGCCAATATAAATAAGACCAATGACAGGCGCTACTAATATTTTTATTAAAAATGATACTTCTTTATTCTTTAAAATAGCATTTACAATACATTTTGCATCACCTGTACTTGGGAAGGCATGCATTAAAATAGAAAATCCAATCCAACAAATTAATAGATTAATTAAGTTTGAATATTGTCCAAATTCTACTATTTCAATTGATACTGGTAATGTAATTAGAGCTCCTATGATAGTATTTATTAAAAATGGACCTACTGAAATAAAAAATACTTTTAATGGATTATCACTAGGTTCGTGCAAAACATATCCACAAGGATTTGATAATTGGAAATATTTAACTTCATAGACTGGCACTCTCATTAGTCTGCAAAATATCTGATGTGCTAGTTCATGAACAATTACTCCAGGAAAGGTTACAATAGAAATTAAAAAACCAGGTATTATCATTAATTTTGCCCTCCATTACTTAGGTAATAATCATTTATATTTATTTTTCCATTAAAATAATCTAATGTAGTATTATCAAATTTGTTTCCTGTAGAAAGATATTCATCTTTGATTTTATTAACTTCTTCAGTTTGTCCATCTTCATTAAGTGCTATCATTAATGTTTCCATAGCATAAAGATCTTTCTGATTAATGTCATAGGCCTGCCTTGCATAACGCACAGCAGCTTTTTTATCTCCATTTAACACTTCAACTGCTACTAAACCACAAAGTGCATCGATGTTGTCTTTCTCTTTATTTAGTATTTCATTATATTTTTTTCTTGAACCATCAAAGTCCTTTTCCTCAAGCAAAATATAAGCAAGTTCAATATGAGATCTTAACATATTATTATCTTCCTTAATAGAGGCTTGAATAAATTCTTTTGCTTCTTTAATATTAGGAGCTGAAATACTTAAATAATAGTTCAATAAAGCTTTATCTTGTTTGTTATCATTTAATAAAGATTTTAATTTAGTATTAACATATACCATAGACTGACTCTTAGTCATATTCTTATCTAAATTCTTAATTAATTTATCATAAAAATCATAAGTAGTATAGTATTGATCTATTCGTTTGGAATATGTGGTTATTTCGTTATATATAGATTTATCAACTTTTTTATTGGCTAGATATTTATCTATTATGTAATCTGCATATTCGTATTTACCATTGTTCATAGAAATCTTTACTGCGAGAACTGGTATTGATTTATCCTCAGTATATTGTTTCGTAAGATCTTCTAGTGAGTGTAATGCATCATTTACATAACCTTGTTTTGCTTTTTGTTCTGCTGTTGCATATGATTTATATGCTTTAAATATTTTAGGAAACTGAACAAAAGAGCTTCCAACTAGGAATATAAGTACTATACCGATTAGTATGAATAGTTTAGGAATAGGATATTTAATTTGTTTTTCTCTACAATTAGTACATAATGTAGAATACCTACTTTCAGATTTGTCTATATATGCATTGCCACAAAGCTTGCATATCTCTTGTTCATAATCTTGATTGTACCCCTCAAATGATTGTTTGTTTTCCTCCATGTTTTTCCCCCTAAATTTTATGAATATTTTAGAATTCAACATCTATGTCAACGCTTTAAGATATTGAATTCTAAAATATATTGTACAGTGTTATGGATATTAGTGTCAAATTTAGAGGAAAAAGTATAGAATTGTTTTACTGATAAAATGTACTTTCTAACGAATTAGAAATACTTATAGCTTATAATGATAATATTCCATTGGGTGTTGCTCAATGTGGATTAAGAAAAGGCTATGTTGAGGAGACAAACAGTACTCATGTGGGATATTTAGAGGCGATTTATGTAATTGAGGAATTCCGTAACAATAGTATAGCCAGTATGCTATGTAAATCGTGTGAAAAGTGGGCAATGGAGATAGGATGTAAAGAATTTGCTAGTGATTGTGAATTGACTAATAGAGAAAGCTTAGAATTTCACTTGTCTGTAAGTTTCGCTGAGCTAATAGAATTATTTGTTTAACAAAAAAATAATAAAATAAATTTTTAATCTATTGGTACACATTTACCGCATATGGCACCATAGCCGTAATAGAAAAGTGGGTCAATAGTGGGATGAAGGAAAGTCCAAGTAAAATTGCTGCTTTTATTAATAAAGCGACAGAAGCAGTATCGAAAGATTTTTATTGATACTTCCTTTCATTATGATAACCGATAAATTGTACAATAACGAAAGAACAAAAGGGCGTTTGCTTGGATCTATAAACACAGTGAAGATAAGCATGGAACTATTGTTAAAAGGTAATTTATTACTCATTGAAATACCGTATTATTCGTATGAATTTGCGGTATTTTTTTGTACAAGTAATGCGTAGCTCTAATATAATATCGAGTGTTCAGAATTTAATTATTAAACGACTAAAAAATAAAAGAGTATAATATAGTAATAAATTAATTTATGAATGGAGGAATATTAATGGCGAATATGACTATTGAGGAATTACAAGAACAAGTTAACTTATATAAAGAGAAAATAGAGTCAGTAATTAAAGAAAATGCTAGGCTTTGTAGGGAAATAGAAGAAATAAAAGCTGATAAAAGCGCTGTTAGTGCCAAGGAATATTATATTCTATTAAGCAATTTGAAATCATTAAAATTAGAACTTGAAGAGTATAAGAATTTATATTTTCGTGAGAAACAGAGAGTTAGAGTCCATCAAATAAAGAATTCAATAAATGTTGGAAGAAAACCTGTATCAGATGAATTAAGAAATAAAGCACTAAATTTAAAAGAGCAAGGATTGAATATACGGAGCATTGCTAAAGAATTAAATATCGCGCTTGGTACTGTACATAAAATAATTAATGAACAAAAATAATGGTTAAGATTACATATAATAATTGTCTGCATTAAATGGAGCGGGGGAATTTAAATAGCGAATTGTAAAAAATATTAAAGCCCTTGAATGTTAAACGATTGGGTATTTTAATATTTTTTAAAAGCACTGTAATAAGTGCTTGTTTTTTTGTACTGAAGTAGTTTTTGCTGTTCTTCGTGTTACCAATGGAATAAATTTACCATGATGAAAATAATGCAGAAGATATTCTTTTTATACATATTTATCCAATAAATTTCCGTTTATTCCAATATTTTGACGTTTTATTCCATTTCTATTTACATTGTTATAAGAATGTGCATATTATAAGTTATAGAAACAAAATATGTAAATTAATTTGATGAGGCTGAAAGCTGTAAAAAGGTAAAATAGTAATTAATATAGAAAGTCAATTTAAATTTTCTGTTCTATTATTATCTATATTAATCTTCCAAGTAATACGACTATATAATATAGGGTTCATAAAGAAATTTATAGAATTTTAATCATTGTTATTATGTTTGTTTTATTATACATAATAATCATGAAATCATTATTAAAAATAAAGGAATGAGCGAAAATGTCTCTAACTGAAAAAATAGCAACTAAAATCGGTAATAATTCAAAATTATTTTTGAATATTAATGAAGAACAAGAACAGATAATCGTATATGGAGCAATAAATTTGTTTCAAATGTTATTTTCTATCTTATGGGTCATAATTGCTGGGTTGCTTTTCAGAGTGTTTTATGAGGCTTTAATATTTTCTATTACAGCCAGTATTCTTCGAAAATATTCAGGAGGTGTACATGCATCCTCGCCGAGCCGATGTGTTATAATAGGAACATTTTCAGCAGTATTAGCTGGAATTTTAATTAATAATATATTTTACACCATAAATAGTATTACTGTAGCAGTAATAAGCGGTGCTATTATAATATTTGCATTTACAACAGTTTTAAAAAATGCGCCTGTAGATAGTATTAAGAAGCCTATTACAAATATTGAAACCAGAAAACAATTTAAAAGGAAATCTATTTTTGTTATATTTATTTTTTTATTCATAATAATAATTTTATTCATATTCAACGAAAAATTTTCAGAATTGTATTACATAAAGTTAATAGAAAGTATTAGTGTGGGAGTCTTATGGCAGACTATTACTCTTACTAAAAATGGAATAAACTTTTTAAACAAAGTTGACTTTTTCTTAAAATACATAATTGAGAGAATGGGAACATCCATGACACCAAATGCAAAGTAACTTTAAAAATAGGATAAATAAAACAATCATTTTATAGTAGAAATATGATTGTCAAAATATATATAAATAAGACTGTGGAAGCTGACAATGCAAAAAAGGAGAAAATATAAAAATAATTTAAAATAGTGATTAATATAGAAAATACTTTAACTTTTAAATATATAAAGTATTAAAGGAAAGTGAGGATTCCAATGTTTAAACTTACCTGCGTAGATTTCTTTTTTAGAACAATACCAGAATCATTTATTTTAATGTGGGGCATACACATATTTTCTGGAAAAACTATTGACATGTTTAGATACATACTTTCAAGTTTAATATTAGCTATATCATGTTTTATTATAAGAGATTTACCTATATACTATGGAGTGAATACAGATATTTGTATAATTCTAACCATAATTATTGTTGTGTTTATTAAGGATATACCGTTAATAAAAAATGTGCTAGGAACTTTTTTATTATATTTTATGCTTTCTTTAAGTGAAACTATTAATATGTTATTACTAAGTGGCCTAAATATAAATACAGACATTTCTGTTTTACAACCACTAACAAGATGCATATATGGAATTCCAAGCTTAATTACATTTATAATATCAGTTATAATTTTGAAATTTATAATAAAAAATAAGAAAGTTATTTCAAATTATTTTTAATATAAATTTAAATACATAATGTAAAGGAGATGAAAATTAATGAAGAATATTTTAAAAATTTTATCACTTAAATTTACATCAAATATTTGTACAAGAATGGCTCTTAGTGTTTCAGCATCAGCATGTCATTGGTCAGCATATCAACCAGAAGAACCAAAATGTTTAAGAGATATTAAAAATCATTAAAATCAATATTAAGAGAAAAAATTGTCATAAATTCAATAGACAATTTTTCCTTTTAATAATTATCTATTGAAAGGAATAGCCATATGGGGAATTATTCAAATAGACATAATAACAAATTAAAAGAAATGGTGTGTTTTATTAAAGTCGCAATTATAGTATTTAGTAGTATAATAATACATATGAATTTACCAAAGTATTGGTCAAGTTTATACATACACGAAAATACTAGATTTAACATATATATAGTAAGTTTTTCTTCGCTCCTTATTGGAATAAATTTCATTATTTGTTTAGTAATTACTTGTACAGTCTTAAAAAAAGGAATTTTATTCAAAAATTCATGGTTAAGAGATAATATTATTTTTGCATTTATTATATCTATACCTCTATATTTATCCAAAGCATATCAAAGTGAATGCAAATACTTGTTTTTACTATTAATAATATATTCAATTATTCAATATGGTTCCAAACGTGGGATAGTAACATCACTTTTTTCTTCTGTTATTATTCTTGCGGCAGATTTATTGTATGCTCCCTTAGAAAATGGAGTTAATGTATATTTTCAAAAAGATTTAATAATGTGTGGCGTATTTATATTTGTTGCGTGGATTCTTGGATATTACGTTGATATTGAAGCTGAAAATAATAAAAAAAAAGATGAAACTCTTAATATATTAAGTAATGAGAAAAAAGAGATGGAATCACTATTATTAAATAATAAAATTTGTTATGACATGTTATTTGAAAATTCATTAAACTCAATTATTGTACATAGAAATGGAGAAGTTATATATGCTAATGCAAGTGCAACTAAATTATTGGGATTAAAGGGAGAGAACTTTTATAATCATTATTTTTCGGAAGTTAACCAAGACATTGAGAAAAAGTACGCAAATATTAGCGATAATAAGTTAGTAAAGATTACAAGTGAGGAGAGCATATTAAATTGTGATGGTGAATTCATTCCGGTGATTAATACATCATCTTTTTTTACGTATAAAGGGAAACCATCAGTTTTGACATTTTTACGAGATATAACATCTGAAAAGAAAGTTGAATCTCTACAAGAAGATATAGAAAAAAATTTAAAGTTACTTAATGAGTCGAGGGAATTTAACAATCTTATAATGAACTTTTTTACTAATATGTCTCATGAGCTTAAAACACCTGTTAATGTAATTTATTCAGCAGTTCAAACTGTAAATATTTATTTTGGCAATTATAGTTTAGAAAACATAGAAAAATGTAAATCATACTTTAGAACAATGAAACAGAATTGTTTAAGATTGATTAGAATAATAAATAATTTTTTAGATGTAACTAAGTTAAATTCTGACTCTGGATTTATTAAAATAAAAAAAAGAAATGGTAATATTGTAAATATTATTGAAGAGATTACCCAATCTGTAGCATCTTATGTCAATGATAAAGATATAACACTTATATTTGATACAAACGTTGAGGAAAAGATTATGGGATTTGATCATGATATGATGGAACGTATAATGCTTAATTTAATATCCAATGCTCTTAAATATAGTCATTCAAATGGAAGTATATATGTGGATTTTATAGATAAAGAAACAACTGTTATCATTAAAGTAAAAGATGAAGGTGATGGTATTCCAGAAGATAAGCTTAATTTTATATTTGAGCGTTTCGGCCAAGTGGACAACACTCTTTCAAGAAAATGCGAGGGGACTGGAGTAGGATTATATCTTGTAAAATCTTTTGTTGAAATGCATGGTGGGAAAATAAGTGTTGTAAGTGTTGAAGGACAAGGCAGTGAGTTTATAATAGAATTACCAGTAGAATTGGTTAAAAATGAAGAAGAGAAAGATAAAATTCTCTTTAAAACTAATATAGAAAAAATACAAATAGAATTTTCGGATATATACTCGCTACAAAGTTAAAAAAATATATATTACTTTAAATTGGGTATATGAGCTGTGGAGATAAAGATAAATTTTAATTTGTAGAGGTGATTTTATGGAAGAGTTGATATTAAGGAAAGTAGCAATAGAATATGGTGATGATATATTTTCGTATAAGAATGAATTTATTTATAACAATGAATCAATGGATGGAACAGGTTTTTTAAGAAATTCTAATTCACCACAAGAATATATTAAAAAGTCGTTATTAAATGAAACATCAGAAGTAGATGGAAGAAAAGTTACATCAACACAATTTCTAGCAATTAGGAAAAGTGATAATCGTATTGTAGGAATGATACAAATAAGACATTTTCTAAATGAGTATCTTTTACAATATGGTGGTCATATAGGGTATTCTGTAAGAAAGTCTGAAAGAAACAAGGGATATGCAAAAGAAGAATTAAGACAAGCATTGATTTATTGTAAGGATATATTACATATTAATAGAGTTTTATTAACTTGTGATAACGATAATTTTGCTTCTCAGAAAACTATTTTATCAAAAGGAGGAAAAAAAGAAAATGAAGTATTAATTAAAGGAGAAAATCGTGTTATTGAACGATATTGGATAGATCTGTAAATTGTAATTTATCGTACAGTTTACAAAAGAACTGTTTCAACAGGCAAAAAGAAAATACATTGACTTGTTTTGATGAGGTAATTGTAGCATTTAACTATCATGGAATAATTAAACGAAGGGTAAACATTAAAATGTGTGAATAAAAGATCAATGAATATATTGAAAGATACAATTGTAGATGTACCTATAAATAAAGAATTAGAGGTTGATTTAATACAATGCTTTATTGAGAATGATGAATGTGTATTAATTTGCAGCCATGATTATATAGATGAAGAAATAGAATATATAGAGATGCTTAAGGAAAAGCATGGTGAATTAATTGAAATAAGCAATAACTTGAATTTGGAAACAAGATATAGAAAGAAACCATGTGCTTATGAAAACATAGATGATTATAGTTCATTACTAAAGAAAAATGTGGTAAGAAGGCGCAAATGGTATAAAGCACTATCAAAGAGTGAAATAGAAGCTATAGTATATTCTGTAGAGAATACAATTAATTATAAATTAAGAATAGTGTCAAATGATCGAAGGCCAGATGAGTATAAATATGAATTAGAAATGTGCGAACATTATTATATAGATGAGGATGAAGGTCAGGAAGTTAGAAGTTTATGTTTTAAAACTAGTAAGGGATATAACGCTTCAAATGGAGTTATAACTAATATAAAAAATACTATATTAAAATATAATTTAGAATAGGGAATGTTAGTAGAAAAAGGTTTTTATTAATATAAGCGGTGATAAAATTCAGATTTATGATTGGAATGGAGTATACTACGAATTAGATATGGACGGCAAAATAATCTATGATACATTATAATTTTGTTCCACTTTAAATTTTTCCTTGGAACTCACGTTAAATATCCTTTTGTTTCAAAAAGAAGGCTATAATAAATCTTATGTATATATGGATAAATTATGATGGCTTTGAGCCACATAATTAGTAAAAATCAAATGCAGTGGTTCTATTAATATAGTTAAGAATAACTATAATGAAAAGTGTAGTCTAGATAAAATTAAGGAGCTATAATTATGAAGAACTATATTATAAAGGAAAGTAATGAATATGAAGTAGAATTAATTATAGATAAGTTAGTGGATTATAATTTATCTATAGTTCCACAAGTCCAAGAACAATCTTTCATAATGATAAATAGAGTTGTCAAAAATTATGAAGACAAAATTATTGCAGGAATAAATAGTAAAATGTATTGCTGGAATTGTTTATATATAGATTCCTTGTGGGTTGATGCTGAATTTAGAGGAGAGGGAATTGGAATGAGACTTCTAGACGAAGTTGAGAAAATAGCAATAAAAAAGGGATGCACGTTAATTCATTTAGATACATTTGATTTTCAAGCAAAAGATTTTTATATAAAACAAGGATATGAGGTCTTTGGAATATTAGATAATTGTCCAGAAGGTCATAAAAGGTATTATATGAAAAAGAATATATAATTATAGTAGAAAAGAGAGTATCCTTTTAGGTGATAAAAGGATACTAAAAGTAAAATGCCTCGATAATAAGGAGGGAAAGTCATAAAGTCTAATTTATCAGACTTTAAAAAACTAGCATAATATATAATTAAGTAATGAATAATTCTTAGCTTATATAAATTGTAGTTGAAATACTTTTTAAAGGTGATTAAGATGGAAATTTATTCTGAAGTTAAGATAATAGATATGGAGTGGCTTTCTGAAGAAGCTAATGAAGCAATTGTATCGTTCCAGATCAATAATAAGGTATATAAAGCATTTGGATGTCCTGTAAATTTTGAAGTGGGTAATTTTTATAAAGTGGAATTTGACTTTATAGAAGGAGTAGATGTTCAGTGGGATGTGATGTTTAGTGAGAATAAGGACAAGATTAAGGACTTAATTATTAAGCTAAATGGTATATGGTCATATTCCGCTTATGGACAAATACTAACAGTTAATCCTATTATGGTTGACTGTGGTATTGGAAAGTTCGACTTAGGATATATTTCAAGAGATGAACGGCTGGTTGGAGAATATATTTTTTTCAATATCTCAAGGTTAAACATATGTGAATGGTAAACATAATATTCGTTAAATTAGTCTTGATAATATAAATTGTGCTCAGTAAGTTTTTTAGGGAGATATAATATATGAATAATATATTATATGATAAGCTCATCAACAAAAGTGTTATCAAATTATAAATTAATTTAGATAAATTATAGGTGTGAAATGAAAAATAAAAGCATAGAAATTATATATGATATGTAATAATTGTGGCACGAATAATCCAGATGAGGCGCATAGTTGTGGCAACTGTGGTCAAAATTTTGAAGTACAACATATGCCAAAAATATATAACCATAAACGCCGCAAATTTTTTAAATCATTAGTTATAATATTGGGAACAATTTTTGGAGGAATATTCTTTTTGATTTCTTTTACTGCTTTGCCTTGGATTTTCCTTGCTTTGGGTATTACCTTATCACCAAATCCTCCTACGCCTAAGATAACACATGGGGAATTTCCATTTCATTTGGTCTATGAAGCAGACGGCAAGCAATATACAATTGACGATACAATTATTTGCGATTATGGCGGGAAAGGTGCAGATGAGGGACGCGGGAAATATATTAAATGGGAAGAACGCCTATCAAGCGGAAATAAGATTACAAGATTCTTATTTAATGAAGATTATCAATATGGAATAAAATTATTTGATGGAGTAATTCAGAGTCAAGGTAGTACGACAATTATTTGTGATATAGGTAATCCTGAGTATTATTTAGGATACAAAAAGTATAAAGATTATAGCCCTGGGCGTGTAAATATATCAAGCTCGATTGCAAACGGTATAATCAGTGAAGATGAATTATGGAATAAATACAAGATTAAAATAATTGAAGAGAAGTTTTCAGAGCCAAAGGTTGGAAATAGTATTTCAGCAGAAACTGCTTATAAAGACGTTGCTGAGTTGGCGGCGAAAGGCGTTACGGTGACTCCACAAGAATATTCATATTCTCCTGGAACAAAGCAAATTGTCTTTACATGGAAAAATGATACAGATAAACAATTAACGAGTGAACAAAGCTTCTATATTCAAAAGAAAGTTGATGATAAATGGCAAGATGTATACCGAGAGAAGGCAGTTAGTTTTTCGCGCGAAGAAATAATCATAACTCCTAATACTGAAATGCTACATACGTATGATATTAGTAAATATACGAATAATATTCCAGCTGGTAATTATAGAGTAGTTTCCCCAGTGCTTGTTCCAGTGAAGGAAAAAACTTTTGAAGCTCATGTTTTGTGTGGAGAATTTACAATAAATTAGTAGCAGCATTCTTAAAATGTATAGCAATTTTAAATTTATAGCTACTGAAACATGTTAATTATAGAGAATAATAGAAATGATGCGTATTATAAAGAGGTGTAGTAGGTATGAATAAACAGGATGTTGAATCGAATTTTTATAATGTATTAAGAGGGAATATAACTATTCTAGAATTTGAAAAGTGGGTTTATAATATTGACGAAGAATTATTAAATAAGTATTTTGGAAATGATTTTTATTTTGAATTAATAAGTTTAAACTATAAAGATAAACATGTGATGAATGAATTAGAAAAGTTATTATTTAGCAAAGTACCATTTGGAAGATTTGAAGAAGTTAAAATTAGAGAATTACTCGAAGATGTTATTGATGATAAGGGCATTTTAGTAGAGATAATTGAAGAATTATATGACTTATATTGTGATGGGTATAGATTTTTAAGGGATATAGGATTGGCTTATGTTGATTATGGGATGCCAAGAGAACATGAAACATATAATTTTACTGAACAAAGCTAAAGAGTGAAGCTAAAAGAATACTTTCGTTTCTTAATACAAGAAAAATTATAATTACAGGTGAGTATGAATATGAGGACTTAAGAGAAGAATCAGATAAGATTGAGTTATACAGTCTTGAAAATATGTATTTATCTCCTAAAAAGAGTTTCATTAATAAAATTATAGGGGAAGTTAAAGGGAGCAAATAAGAAGATAATAAATTTTTTATAACTAATTTTAGTGAATGAATATCAATTAATTAATGGTAAAATAAATATTATAAATAAAGTTTAAAGGCAATAAACATTCAAAATTAATGAAGTGCCCCCAAACATTAGATATATGATACACTCATATTTAATATTTGGAGGGCACTTCACAATGTTTATTGCCTTTTTCTTAAGCTACGTTATGAGAATCATCATTAGAACTATCTGTATCAATAGCTACTCCAAGTTTAGCTGATATTATAGTATTTAACCTATTAATTGATGATGATAAGTTATCAATTTGTCTTTCTAAGCGTATTAGCAAATATGCTGCTACAGCTATAGCAAAGCCATTATTAACAACAAGATTAATTAAATCAGTTACCTGCATATATATCCACCTCCTTTTAATGGATATATGAATGTACATAAACAATTTTAAAATAGTTAATGAAATTTATTATAAATAATAGATATAAAATAAATTATTGAGGTTCACGCAGCCGATGGATACAACAAATAGTGAGAAGAAATGAGCATTATAGATAACTCAACTATAATCTATACTTATGCGTATGCATCACCGAAATCATAAATATTTTGTTCCGAAAAGCTATGAAAATATCGCTGAAGGTTCTAAGCAGAAGGTTATATCCACTTTAGCATGCTCCAACTTTCCTAGGGAAGCTCGACTCATTACATTCGCTGAGGAAATTCGAGAACCCAAAATAAAATTTTGGACTCTCACTTCACAAGCTAAAATGGAACAACCTACAGCTAAGAACCTTTAACAGCTCATTTTCAAATGTTTTCTACACAAATATATTTATAATTTCTAGTAAAGATATGAACTCAAGTTTTAACAAATTTGTAAATGCATATTATATAATAGGTAAATATTATTAAAAGGAATACTTAGAGCAATAAGAGCTTTTGGTATTCTTTTTTTATTTTTATGAATGTACTAAGCTACTAAGCAATAGGGCACAAGAATTTTCATAAGGCTTTGTAAAATTTAGAGAGAGATTTAAAACAAGCTCAAAACATTTAGTCAATATTCTTATATGGTAAAGAATATATATTCTCCACCATATTTATTCTTCAGAATACTAGAATATATATTCTAATATTCTGAAGAATATGCTTGAATAATGCGGGTTTGAAGGCTGTTGGCTTAAAAAAGTTCGATTTTTATGTGGTTTAAGATAGGAAAATACGTCTTAAATATTAGTGGAGAAAAATTTTAATCGCGGAATAAAATTATAGAGTGTGTTTGTTAAATGATTAGGGATGAAATAAGAATTGAATTAAAAAAGAGAGAAGACTTTTGTAAAAAATAGATGGATCTGTAATATTTATTATAGCCTTTGGATTGATAGCAATGGTTATTTTTTCAATAAACGTAGGTTACGTATTGTGATTACATTACATTTGATGGGGGAGGGCTTGGGATAATGAAAACAGTTTTGAAATTTGATTAACATGTATATTATTAAAACAGTAAATTATAATTGAGGAAAATATAGTCAAAATAATAAAAAATTGTAGTATAATAATAGGACCATAGCACGATTAAATCATAAACTTAACTATTATAGAGAATTAACTTTGCAAATAATAGGTTTTGAAGTAGATCAACTTAAAGAAGGAAATATTGCAACTGAAAATAAACTTAGAGTGTTTAAGTATTGTTTAGATTCATTAATTAGTGAATCTAAATATTTAATTAAAGAAATTGAAATGTTAGAAAAAACAGTAATACATAACAGACAAGAGCTAATAAAAGAAATCAATGAAAATAAAAAAATATTAAATAGAAGTATTAAAATATTTGTTATAGGTATTATAGTTTCTTTAATATTTTTGATGATTGCATAATTATTATAATCTATATAGTACTTAGAAAATTTATTTAATTATTAATTGTATGAGGCTATATATGTTTGATGGATTTAAAAGAGAGAATAAAATTAAACGTACAGATTCACAAAAGCAACAACTTAAATTTATAAATGAGATTAAATATTGATTATTATAAGTAAGCTTCCCATTAATTCATATAATGAGATATGTTGTAAGATTATAATTAGGCTAATACTACGAAGCTGAGATTCGGTATAGTAAATAAAAATGTTCTTTGAGCATTGATTTGAAAACATATTGTGAGGATTAATTAAAAGATAAATTATAATTTGTCGGAGGATATGATGTGAAAGATATCAAAAGATTAGCTAATCAATTTAGAGAAGCTATAGAAGTGGCTAAGGAGGAGAGAGAGTTTTATAAGGACATTGTTTTTCGCAATTTCCCGATTGGGTGTTGTGGTGATACTTGTGATTTGTTAGCTCAGTTTTTGTTAGATAAAGATATTGAAATATATTGTGTCCTTGGTACATACAGAGATAGCTCATTTGAAGATATGCAATCTTTAATGTGGTTTAGGGGGGCAAGAGCAAGCTATCGATTAGTGCCAAAAGTTATAAGAAACGCAGAAGTCATATCAGATCAATTTGGAAGATATGTAGATACAACAATAATAAGAGCTAACAATAGTGGTGATAAGTACTTATTTCCGAATTTTATGAATATGTTGGATGTATTCAAGCAGGTAGTATCAAATAAGGAAATTAGTAATGCTGTCACAGATTTTGATTGGCTTTTTATAGCGCAACATTATGGATTACCTACGCCATTATTAGATTGGACAACCGATTTCATTTCTATATAAATTTCAATTTGTCGAATTGATTATAAATTATGAAGAAAATTTATAATCAATGAAATGTACAAATCAGGATTTATAGATATAAGAAATATGCAGTATCTATATTGTAGCAATTATATCTTTTGCTAGCGTCTCTAGTACTATTCTGCGAAAAATATAGGTACTTTTTTTTTCTCTAAGATAGGGTAATTATATCCATCAAATCTAGAAAAGGCAACATTGGTAGCTTTAAGTTTTATGTCATATAAGCTTAGATCAAGTAATTAAGAAAAATCTATGAGGTGATGTTATGAATACAAAGAATTATGTTTTTGATGCAATTGAATATTTAGAAAAACACTTGCTTGAGGGAGTTTCATTAGAACAACTTGCGAAGCAGTTTAATTTTTCTAAATTTCACTATGCGAGATTATTCAAAGCAGTGTTGGGAGAGAATATTGGGGATTATCAAATGAAGCGTAGGCTTACAATTGCAGCGATGAGCTTATTAGAGACAAGAGATAGTATATTGAATATAGCTATAATGTGTGGATATAGTTCTCAGGAAAGTTTTACCCGTATGTTTAAGGCATATTTTGGTATTACACCAAAGGATTATCGTGACAATAAGATTGAATATTTAAATTTATATAAATATTCAATTACACAGGAAGACATCGAGAGGGTGATGTCATATGGAACAGCAACAGAATATCAAATAATACATAAAAATTCTTTTGAGATAACAGGATTATTGTATCATGGGGATAATAAAAAACATGATGTTGCACGTATTTTTAATCAAACTGCTCAAAAAGTGCAATTGGATAAAATATATAATCAAATTGATGGGGTTTACGGATTGGATTTTTGTAAAAATGAAGAAGTGAGGAGTTATGAGTTCGATTTTATCGCTGGAATTGATAGTCGATATTTTAGTCAGATTGACAGGAAAGATGCTCAATTAGTACATAAATATATACCGGAGAATGATTATGCAGTATATTCCTTAACAAATATAATCGAAAAGATACAGATTCAGATACAGAGAAACTGGTTTAGCTTACTTAATGATGAATTGTATGTCCCGTGCGATAATTACGCATATGAGTTTTATCCCAATGGTTTTGTACCTAATCAAAAAAATATTGAGGCATATCTTTTTATTCCGATAAAAGCAAGATAGGTCAAAAAATCTTTTACGCGGATTGTTATAATAAAGAAAAGTAAGAGGAGGTAATAATATGACTGAACTTGAAAATTTTATTCTGGAAGGTAGTATCAAAAGATTACTCTTTAAGTTTTCTATTCCTGCCATAAGTGTATTCTTAGCTAATGTATTATATAACATTATTGATGCAATTTTTATAGGTAATCAGCCTAATGGTAGCTTAGGAATTGCAGCTTTAACTATAGTCTTTCCTATTCAACAAATAATACTGGCTCTTTCTCAAATGATTGGAGTTGGAATTGCTTCTATAACTTCCAGAAGTCTTGGAGCTGGAGATAAACTAAGAGCAGAAAAGGCAGTGGGGACTGCATTAACATCCTCTATTTTATTAGGAATTTTAATTATGGTTATAGGACTAGTTTTCATAAGACCTATGTTATATATCTTTGGTTCCTTGGAAAATATACTACCTTATGCTGTAACATTCTTTAGAATTACTTTATATTGCAGTGTTTTTTTCGTTTTTAGTATTGTTGCTAATAGCATCATACAATCAGAAGGACATGCTAATATTGCTATGATAAGCATGATAATAGGACCTGTAATTAATATTCCGTTAGATTATATATTGGTTACAAGACTTCAATATGGGATAAAAGGAGCTGCCATTGCTACAGACATTTCGCAAATAATATGTTTCATATTTTTACTAGTATACATCTGTTTTAATAGCAAAATTTTGGGGGTGAAAGTTAAAAATTTAACAATTAATATAAAGTTATTGAAAGAAGCGATTTCCTTAGGATTATCTACGTTTATGACTCAACTGGCTTATGGAATTCTAGCCATAGTATTGAATAATTCATTAAAAATTTATGGAGGATCTGACTTATATGTTTCTGCAATTGGTATATATAATCGTGTATTCGGGTTTATTACCATTACTATGTATGGAATTAGACAAGCTCTTCAGCCTATTATAGGATTTAATTATGGTGCTAAAAAATTCGATAGAGTAAAACAAAGCTTAAAGCTTGCAATTTTAGGATCAGTTGCAATTTCATTGGTATTTTTAGTTATAATTATTAGTTTTACAAATAAAATAGCGGGTGTTTTTACAACTGATAATGAATTAATAGCATTGACGGTTCCTATTTTAAGATTACTGATACTTATGAGTCCTTTAGTAGGTGTTCAAGTAATTGCTTCAAGCTTTTTTCAGTATATTGGCAAACCTAAGCCTGCATTATTTTTATCAATAATGAAACCAGTTTTATTTGTAATACCATTAATGTTAATCATCCCAATATTTCTTAAAGTCACTGGTATTTTTGTATCTGTTCCATTAGCTGATTTTCTTGCTGCAATGATATCTTTAATTTTTATATATCGTGAGATAAAAAAGATGAATAAATTAAACTTAATTGAAGGAGAAAATAAAAATTCACATTCCAAGCTTTGTTGATATTATGGTATTAAGTTTATTGTTGAAGTCGATAATCCATTAATTTGTTTTCTATTGAGTACCGCATTCATTTACAATGTGATTATGGTAACAATCTATAGCAATATCAACTATGGTGCTGACACATATGCTAATGTCTGGATGAATGCTTTTTAATTCATTTACAGCTTTAGCAATTAGAAATTCTACTTTTCAGGATGACTTAAAATGTTCTTTGTTAGAGAATGGGATATTAGATAAATGTCAGGGGTGTAGTCTTAGATATATTTGTGATGGAATTGATGAGGTGGTTGATAGCTATGTGGAGGAAACTACTGAGGTTATAAATAATTTTAGTTTTGAATAAAGTGTGCATTTAATCTCTGAAACTATGGGAATATAAATCACATTGTAATAATAACAGCTCCAAGGATAAAAAAATTAACCTTGGAGCTGTTAGACGTTTAGCTTTAATAATAAAATGAAATATTATTGTGGATTTTTCTTAGAATGTTTTTCTTTCTTACAATAGCAGTAGAATAACACATATTTTTTATATGGGCATAATCCAGAACTGTATAATTTTTAAAGAATACAAAATCTATAAGTTCTTTCTCATCTTTAGTTAAATTTTTTAGAGCTAGTCTTAAGTCTTCATAATCACACATTTCACATAATGAAGTTTCAGGAGAGATTTCTTGTGATGGAATGTCCTTTTCAAAATTATCATGTAAGCTTAGAGCTTTATTTCCTTCAGTAGAGCTTCTAGTTTTAATCCTCTTAATCAAATCATTCATATTATTTTTAATGGCATTGGTAGCATAAGCAACGAATCTATGCTTATCTAAGTTATACATAGAGATAGATTTAAAAAGCGATTGATAACATTCCTGAATAATATCATATGAGTTATATCCATCAATGAAAGTTCTCTTTGAGATATTATAAATTAATGGTCTAAATTCTTCAGCTAATTTTTCTTTTGCTCCTTCGTCATTATCTTTGCACCTAGTAACTAAAGTTTCGATATAATTAAAATCCATATAAACCTCCTTCATACATAAGATCTATAAAATTAATGAATTATTTTACATATATTGTGTTTGATGTTAAATTAATCTCTACATATAGTATATATGGTCAAAATGTATATAACGTATAGATAAAAGTAATTTTGAGAAGAAAAATTATTATAAAGGATGCTAGATGAATTGGTAATGGTAATAGGTATGGTTGTGATGAGTGATATAAAATAGCAGATCAAGCTAATGAAATAGCAGAAACAAGAAATATAAAATTCTATGTGGAGATTCATATTAATGCAGGGGGAAGATAGTGGTACTGAAGTGATAGGATTTTAGGAATTAGAAGTAGATAATCAATATGCTGAGAAAGTATGTGATGAATTATCAAGTGTTTTGAATTTACCTAACAGGGGAGACAGGAAGTCTTATTGGTATTATTAAGAATGTAATGCAAGCAATATTGGTTGAGTTAGGAGTGTAGCAGAAAAAACCTCTACATAGACTAAATATAAAGAAGTACTATGATTAAAATATTTATTCTAATTTGGTTTAGTAGCTAATATAACTAATAGTGTTAGTAATTCATCAAGGTGTTAGAATGACTTTAAAATCATTATATACCTTTTTTAAAGCATACTTTAATTATGTTACATCTGGAAATCGTGCTTATGCAAGAGCAATTTCAGAAGCAATGGCAGTTATTAGAGATACATTAGCCCAGAAAACTTTGAATCCAATACAAATATATTTGCACAAGCCATTTTCTTTTAAACTTGCTAAAGATATGCTTCAAAAAGCAGTTTCACTTGCTATGTCACAATACCAAGACCCTTTTAATGAAATCCAATATTTTAAGATCACAGTAACTATAGATAAAAGTTTTATTACTACTAATCATAAGGGAATAAATATACCAATAGAAGGCGGATGGGATAATAAAAATAATAAGCTTATTATTATTGCATTTAGTCAACCAAGTAACATGATAGATGAAGTTAGGGTAATCAAAGGATTGATTAAAGAATTTACGATAGTAGGTACTTTACCGGTAAATATTAAAACAGTAGCTTATTGGGATCTAAGTAAGGGAAAGATAGCTGAGATAGACTATCAGGCTTTGCAGCCAGTAGATAAACAGAGTTTGATTAATGCGGCTAATAGGATTTGATATAATAATTAATTTACTATAGCTGAATATTTATTTCAAATAAATATTCAGCTTTTGAACTCTCATTTAAAGAGTAATAACTAGGAAATAAAATATAGGTATCTATTTAGCAAATTATTCTTTATTGGGGTAAATTTGAATATATTAATATTAATGGTAATATCTAATACAAATATAGGTAATATAATCAAATATTGTAGTATAATAAGGATAGATTATCTGCTTGAAAAAGATAGTCTATCCTTATTATGTTTTTTTGAAGAAAATTCAGAAGGAACGATTCTAAGACGTACAATTATGTCTATAATGGGAAGTTGATATTTAAAAAGCAAAGTGTTTATTTTAAAATCATAATATTTAATATAATTTTTAGGAGAGTGGAAAATTATGAATTTCTTAGATCCGTCAACGGTTCATGGAGCATTAATAATCGGAATAATTGGAGGATTAATAAGCGGTGCAATTATTGGATTCTTTTCAGGAAAAACATATTAGAAAAATGTTGTGAAAAAAGCAAAAAACAAAACAAAAGGCGATCGAAATATTAATATCCAAAATTCAGAGATAAAGGGGAATTAGTATCATGTTTGGAGTGAGTGATAATAAGATTGTTTCGAAAAATAAAACAAAAGGTAATGGAAATGTTAACATTCAAAATTCGAATATACGTATTAATAATGGAATGGATGAAGTTTTGGAACTTGCCAAATCAGGAGATAATGTAGGAGCGTTAAAAAAGATGGGAGTATTTCAAAGATGTTTTGGGGCAATGCATCCATTATATCCTGATTTTAGATATAGTTTGAATATGAATGAAAAAGGAGTGTCTATCAAATTAGTTGCAAACAACGAAGAGGCTATAAAAAAATATCCTCCACATGGTACGATTAAGTTTATAATCCCTGATGAATACAAGTGGGCTAAGAATATAAATGAATTAATAAGATATGGCTACGAAAACCAAGTACCTATAAAGTTAAAAAGTGAAAGTATTAGATTGTGGTTAGGAAATTACTTGATGGAAGAAATAGAAAATGTCAGTGAAGTAAAGATAATACCAGAAAAATTTCCAGATCCTATTCCTATGAAATTTGAATTCGAAAAAACTCTATTTACATTGGATTATTTAGAAATGGGACTTATAAGAATAGAAAATGATTATTTAATATTAAGTAATGAAAAGCAAGAAAATACTAAATTGATTTTAACGTTATCTATAAATAGGGGCAATATTTTAGATAATAAATTTAATATAAAAGTAGCTACTCAATATAAAAATGATGTAGCAGCTAATCTAAAAATGAATAAATTTCTACTTAACATGGGTTACGAAGGTATTAAAAAACTTGTTACATTAAAAAATGATAGAGAAATTATATCTTTTCAAGATTCAAATATAAATTGTACAAGTAGAAAAGACATTGAAAAAGAGATAGCATTATTAGAAAGGCTTAATACTTTAGAAAAGTATTATGGTGTGGTGTTTAAATTACCTAAAAAAATAACCAGAGATGATTATGAAAATTTATTAGTATTGGAAAAAAGTATGAATAATGAACCAATAACAGGAACATATAGTGAACTGACATTGTTAGTAACAGTTGATTCTGGTTTTAATCAAACGCAAATGATTAGTAAAGATACTGGGAGTATTATGGAATGTGTATTTGATGATCAAGAAATTGAACTTTTTGACCAAAAAATAATTTTTAAGGAGATGAGGATAAATTATCATAATACAGTAGTTGATAATAAGGAAAAAACCTTAAAAAAATTTGAATTTGCAGATGATGGTGATGTAATAAAAATTAAGTTTATACCGTTAGATGAGAATGATAATATTTTTAAGATATATTATATATTTAAATAGACGGTTTTGTATACAATGGGAATTTTAGGAATCTAGGAATAGGAATGGATCATGGATGATATAGATAATATTTATAATTACAATAAATTATAGTGCTTGCAAATTCGAGTAATATGGTTGTAAATATGTACGAGTTTTATATCTGTGATTTAATTCAAAAGTCTTTACTTGCTAGTACTAAAGCTATAGCAGACACTTTAATTGACATAAGTAAATAAGGATTAGCCAAATAGCATCAAAATTATTTAATTTATTTTTGTACTTATTATAGCAAGACAAACATTATAGAATAAATAAAAAATTTAAGGAGAATATTAATGATAAATTTTATTAATGAGAGTAAAAGAATAATTAAAAAAGCTAGTGAAAATAATAAGCTAGTTCTATTTGTTGGTTCGGGAGTATCTGCGAATTCTGGTTATCCATCTTGGATAAGTCTTGTTGAAGAATTTGCAAAAGGTATAGGAATAGATACTAAAAATATTTCTTCTGAAGACTATTTGAAAATACCACAGTATTATTATAATTCACGAAAAGAAAAAGACTATTATGATGTAATATTTAATAAATTTAATATTAAAGTTAAGCCAAATAGTATACATGATCTCGTCTTTGAACTAAATCCATATCATGTGGTAACCACAAATTATGATGAATTGCTAGAGGATGCAGCTGATAGTAAAGGGATGTTTTATGATGTTGTTTCTAAAGATAAGGATTTACCATATACGCCAAATGGTAAAATGATTATAAAAATGCATGGAGATTTGAAAAATAAAAACATAGTATTAAAGGAAGATGATTACTTATCTTATTTTAAGAATTACAAACTTATACAAAACTACATAAAGTCTTTGATATCAACACATACAATTTTATTTATTGGTTACTCAATAAATGATATTAATGTAAAATATATTTTTCAATGGGTAAAAGATATTTTAGGGAATGATTTTCAACAGGCATATTTTTTAGATACAGATGAAAATAAAAAATTTAATCAAATGGAATTTGAATATTATAAGAATAGAGGAATTAATATTCTTTATTATTCTCAAATAAAAGATTTAAAATTTTTAAAAAATAATGTACAACCTTCAAACTTAACTAATGAAAAAGGGAAAAATACATATAAATTTTTAAAATATCTATTAGATGAAAATGATAAGAGTATAATTAATATTGATTATTTTTATGATAAATTAATAAATCTAAATAATTTGAATAAAATAAGATTTAAAGATATAACAACGGCTTTAAATTTAGAAACACCATTTGAAGAAGATGGAAAAATAATCTTTTCTCATTTTAATGTTAAAGGAAATGAATTAGAATTATACACAAGTGTGGTAAAAGATTTGTTTGGTGAAATTAAAGAATATGAAGATAAAATAAATGAAATAGAAAATTGTAGCGATGATAATGACAGGGAAAAAATAAAGAAAGAAGTTGATTATTCTAAAAAAGCAAAAATAGAGTTGGTTAAGCAAGTGTTTTTCAAGGCTGGTATAAGAAAGATAATAGAAAGAGATAAAGAACGAAAAGTTATAGTTTTGGTTGAATTAAATAAAGAGGAAAATAATGAATTTGTAGAAAATTATATTTTGAAATTTGATTATTACAATCTTCAAAGGCACTTGGACAATATGAGTTTAAATAATGAAGAAAGCAATGAAATACATCTAGAAAAGGCGTATATACTATATAAATTAGGAGAATATTTTCAAGCTTATGTAACATTAAAAAAATTGTCTGAAAGTTGTTTTAGAAATAAAAAATATTACTTATATTTCATTTCTGAAATTAACCGATATTATTTAGGTCATTTACTTGCATATGTTAATCCTTTTGCTTTAGGTAAATTAGGAATAGACATGAATACTCAAAAAATAATAAGAAAAGAAATTAATAAAATTGATTTAAATGATATATATTTAAAATTACCTTCAAATAGTAGATCAAGCCTAATATTTTTAAGAGATATATCAAATTTTAAATTCATATTCAGCAAGATAAAAGATACTATTGATATGAAGGAAGAGGTTGAGAAGGATAAAGATACCATTTATAGTGGATATTTAAATGAAGGTGGTAAAATTTATGAATTTAATAATGATATAAAAGATTTTTGGAATTACATAAATAAAAATAAAATTATGTTAGACAATTATAATGAGATTGAAAAGGTATTTTATAATTACATAGAAGGTGCTTTATTAAGTCATATGATTGTGTATAAAGAGAAAAAAGAAACTTTTTGGGGAATTCCAGGCAAGGTTATAAAACTTGAAGAAATAGACTATTTCACTGTATTCTTAATGTTGGTATATTTAAACAAAAAAACTATTAAATATTTATTTGAAAAATATGAAGTAGAAAAAATTAAGTTGGAAGAAGGTGCTCTGGAATCTTTAAAAGAAGCTTATAACAATATCATTGCGTCTATATTGAGAGAAAAAAATATTATAACGATTAAGGAAATATTCAAAAATTATTTATATATATTATCTAGAATAGATGTAGGAAAAGAACTTTTTAGCGAAATAATAGATGGGTTTCTTGAAGTTATACATAAATATAGCAATAATGAATTAAGAGAGCTTTATGACAATCTGGAGGTTTTTGTAATCAATCAAAACAATAATTATAAGTTAAATCTTTGTAATGAAAAGATTGAAGAGGTTTTAAACTATATTCTAGAGAAACCATTTGTTGAAAAAGAAAATTCTTATTATAGAGAGTGTGCTATAGTAAGCTATATGGAAGTACTTTCTATTGTTATAAACAATTCAGATGAAAAATATATATTAAAAAATGATAATATGATAAAGTTATTAATTAGACAAGTAGAAGTAGATCATAATTTTAGTTCTATAGAAAGTATTTTAATAGAATTGTATAAATTATTAAATGATGAAATGAAAAATAATATAAAATTAAGTATAACTGAGAAGTTGAATAGTGCTTCTAATTTTCAATATAATTCGTTTAACCTTTACTATAAGGCGGTTATAAATAATGTAGTTAAAAATAATGTTCAATTAGAGGAGAAATTATTGAAATATATAGAAGATTATTTAGAAAAAGAGAGAGAAGAAAACGTAAAAGGTATATATTCAGAATCTTTTGATATAAGTCCATTGGTTAAAATAGCTATTTTAATGTTGAATGCTCATATTATAGATATTGATAAATTTAAAAAATTTAAAGATCAATGCGAGGAATTTAGTTTTCTTGTTGATATGGATGGGTATAATTATGATAATTTTGAGCTAGAATGGATTTTGAGATATAACGATAAGATGCATACAACAATATCAAGTTGTGATAAAGCTCAAAGTGTAATAAAAGAAAAACTTAAAAATGAAATACTAAAAAATGATTGTGATAAAAAGCTAATAGAGACATTTTTTAAGTATTATGATTAATATGAAGGTATGCATATAGCCACCTCTATATTGTGTTCAATTAAATATTTAAATTTAAGAATTTTTTTGCTTTATTAGAACTTTTATAATTCGTTTTAAGGAGTGAATGTTTTGGAAAGAAAAAATCATTTTTCAAATATAATAAAATTTAAAGTTGATAAGGAAATATCTCTAAATCTTGATATTTTATTATCACATGATATTAACACTATATTTAATACAATCTTTAATTCTTATGCAAATTAGATAACGGAAGTCCATTTGATGAGGTGAAGGAAAGAACTACAAATAATGATGTTGAAGAATTCTATGATAGAGTATATTTAGGGGTGCAAGGTTTAATTAAGTCAACTTTTTATAGCTTAGAAATGTTTTTGAATTACACAGAATTTAAAAAAAGAAAGCTATTGAAGAAAAACGATATAATAACGAGGAATTATACACAATCTGATATCCTACTGATAATAAAATAACATATGAATTTGAGAATTTTATTACTCATTCACAAATGATTACTGATAGATTAGTTTGGTTTTTAGCGTATTATTTTAATCTAGATATTATGTATATTCCTCAATTGTATAAGAAACTTAAAGAAATTCAAACTCAAAACTCCCGAGTGTTGAGAGTAAAAGAGGAAATTGAGAAACATAAAGAAATTATATTCCAGATGTTTATTCCTTATGGTAAAGATGGAGAAAAAGAAGTTCTAAGAAGTATAATTGAACATAGAAAGGAATTAATTATTAGAACTCTCTTCGTGAGTTTTAATAAAAATGATAATCCAGAAATAAAATTTTTTGATAATATTTTACTAATAATGAATAAAAAGAAGCAGACAAGTGGTTTATTGAAAGATTTGATAATCTAATAAATGCTGTAGAAGAAATTTTAGTTGCTTTTTTTACATAAAAACTTATTAATAAAAGTCAACACTTTTTTAGTACGTCTGAGAGTTGTGTATAAAATTATATTTTATTAATTAATGAAAAGTAATATAAGTAGTTCATGGGATAAGATGAGAGAAAATATGGAATATAAAATTGTAAAAAGTGTAAGGACAAGTTAAATTACAAAAAATTAAATATATTAAGTAACAAATAACTTCTAATTATCCATACCCATTAGGCTAATAATGTGAAGTTGAGATTTTCGATGGTAAATAAAAACTGTTCTTTGAGCATTTAATTTAGTATAGTATTTTGAAAATATGTTGTGAAGATTAATTGAAAGATAAATTATAATTTGAAGGAGAAGTTTATGAAACGTGTATTAGTTACAGGTGGAACTGTATTTGTTAGTAAGTATGTTGCAAAATATTTTGAATCAAAAGATTATGAAGTGTACGTTTTAAACAGGGGGACTAAACAGCAAATAGAAAATGTTAATTTAATATGTGCAGATAGAAATAATTTAAAAGATTCTCTGGTGAAATACTCCTTTGATGCAATAATCGACGTATGTGGATATAATCAAAATGATATTAGAAATATATTAGATGCATTAGGTGAGTTTAAAGAGTACATATTTATTAGTTCTTCCGCCGTTTATCCAGAAACAAATGAACAGCCATTTTCTGAAAATCAAAAGATTGGTTTGAATTCTATCTGGGGTAAATATGGAACTGATAAGATTGAAGCTGAAGAATATTTGCTTTCAAGAGTTCCTAGTGCATATATTTTAAGGCCTCCATATTTATACGGACCAATGCAAAACGTATATAGAGAGCCATTTGTATTTGAATGTGCTTTGAAAAACAGAAAATTTTATATTCCTAACGATGGAACGATGAAATTGCAATTTTTCCATGTTGATGACTTATGTAAAATTATTGAAAAAATTATTGAAACTAATCCAAAGGAACATATAATGAATGTTGGGAATACAGAATTAGTAGATATAAATACATTTGTTGAACTATGTTATAAAGTGGTGGGAACTCCTTTAGAAAAAGTTTATGTAACTAACCATAATAATCAAAGAGATTATTTTAGTTTTTACAATTATGAATATATCTTAGATGTCTCAAGACAGAAAGCGTTACTACCAGAACAAAAGAATTTATTTGAAGGGTTAAAAGAATCTTATGAATGGTTTAAGAACAATCCTTATGAAGTTGTAAAAAAAGGATATATTGAATTTATTCAACAAAATCTTAAGTAATTTATTGTAATGATCATTTACGGAGATAGAAAAATTCCAATTTGTAGAGTTAGCGATTGCTATTTATTCAGAGAACAAGCATTAATAGAATTCAAATTCCCATTATTCATATAATAAAAACATCAAGGTTTTATAAATCCAAACGGTGATGTTTTCTTATCAGGTGATCAATAGAAGAATCGAACATCTGTTTTGAGTCAAGGCAGCTAGGTGCGCAGGCCAAAGTATTTGTGGAATCCCGACTAGAAAAAGTAAATTGGAAAGTTGACTGATGCTCTAAAAACGCCAGCTATTCAAAAGGCAATTGATGATTCTGGAGATGATTAGGGAATATCTTCAGTAGGGCATTTATCCCTAATTTAAATAAAGGTAATAAACATCTAATTTTAATGTTTATTACCTTTTTTAAGTGTTATCTAAATTATTGCCTCATTGCACATTAAGATATAATTATTAATAACTTTGGTATATAATTATAAAGGAATTTAGACATATGAGAAAACAATTAACTATGTTGCAAAATATATATAAATAGACTAAGAATTCAACTTACTAGATGAACAGATTTACAAAGTTACTAAAACTTTAAGTTTATATCTTCACTAGAAATCATAAATATATTTTCATAGCTTTTCGGAGCAGAATATTTATGATTTCGGTAAGTTATTACATAAAGTTAGATATCTACAATAGTTTTGTTTTTGATTGCAACTTAGGAGAATAGGAGCAATATTTAATGAATATAAGCGATTTAATTATATATAATAAAACAATGCCTAAAAGAGAAGCGGCTTATGTTGATTACCCAAGTAATTTATCAGAGGAATTATGTGAGTATTTATCTCAAAAGGGAATTGATAAGCTGTATAGTCATCAAGCAGAAATGTTTGAAAAAGCAATGGATAGGAATAACATTGTAATAACAACATCTACAGCAAGTGGAAAAACTCTTAGCTTTTTGTTGCCAGTTATTCAAGAAATTTTATCAAATCCTTTGGCTAGAGCAATTTTTATATATCCTACAAAGGCTCTTGCAAGTGATCAGTATCGTGCGATTTTGCCTTACTTAGAATATTTTGGCTCTAACAGGATTTCAGCAGGAGTTTATGATGGGGATACTCCTGTAAACGAACGAAGCAGAATTAGAAAAAATGCTAATATTATTTTAACTAATCCTGAAATGATAAATGCCGCGTTTTTACCGAATCACAGTAAGTTTGGTTTTGATTTTATTTTTTCTAATTTAAAATATATTGTGATTGATGAACTTCATACTTATAGAGGTGCTTTTGGTTCACATCTTGCAAATGTATTTAGAAGACTTGGTAGGGTGTGCAGATATTATAATTCTTCGCCTCAGTATTTGTGCAGTTCAGCAACTATAGCAAATCCAGTTGAACTTGCAGAAGAAATCTGTGGATACAAATTTCTTGAGGTTTGTAGAGATGGTTCACCAGCTCCAAAGAAAAATTACAAGCTTGTGCAACCACCAAAGATTATGGGGCATGACAAAAAATATTATGGGCAGGTGCAATCAACTTCAGTTGCTGCTGATTTAATACCTGATTTAGTGGAAAATGATAATAGCTTTATTGCTTTTGCAAAATCAAGAAGAAATGTTGAAGTTGTATTAAAAGAAGCAAGAGATAAACTAGAGACGGAAAACTTTTTTGGAGCTTCTTTAAAAGACAAGATTTCTGGATACAGGGGAGGATATACTCCACTTGAGCGTAAAGAAATTGAAAATAAAATGATTACTGGAGTTCTGCGAGGGTTAGTATCAACAAATGCTTTAGAGCTTGGAATAGATATTGGCAAAATTGATACAACAGTAATTGTGGGATACCCAGGAACTAGAGCGTCTTTTTGGCAGCAGAGTGGAAGAGCAGGTAGAAACGGAAAAGAAAGTACTAATTATTTAATCCTTGATAATCTGCCTTTTGATCAATACATAGCAATTAATCCAGACTGGCTTTTTGAAAGTGGAAGTGAAAATGCAGGTATAGATAAGAATAACCTTTTAATAGAACTTGCACATATACGTGCTGCAGCTGCTGAAATACCATTAACTTTAGATGATATTTCAATTTTCCCAGATTTAGGAGAAACAATTCCTGTTTTAATCAGAGCAAGTGAATTGACTAATCAAAGTGGAAAGTTTGCATGGTGTGGTAATTCATTTCCGGCAGGAGATTTTAGCTTAAGAAATATTGATAAAGCAAGGTACAAACTTATAAATAAAGATAACAATAAAGAAATTACAGAAATGGATGAAATGCAGGCTTTTCGTGAAATTCATAATGGAGCAATTTATATGCATGATGGAGTTCAATATCAGGTTGTAAAGCTTGACTTAGAAAGTAGAACTGCTTTTGCCATTCCTTTTAATGGAAATTATTATACGATGCCAGGAGGCACTACAAATATAAGGATAATCCAAGGCACCAAGGATATGGAATATGAGCGTACTAAAGTGACTTTTGGAGATGTAAATGTTGATGAAATAGTTTATATGTATAAAAAGCTGCAATTTCACAATCACCAAAATTTAGGTTTTGAACAGTTAGAAAAACCATTATCAAAGGATTATGATACAGAAAGCACTTGGATAAAGATTCCTGACAATGTTGTGACTGTATATAGAAGGCTACTTCAGGAAAGTCAAAATGGAGGCTTTATAAGAAATAATCATTTTGAAGGAATATGTTATGCCATAAAAAATGCAGCAATGATGGCAACCATGACAGAACAGGAAGACATAGGGGTTGTAATGTCTAACAATGCAATAGAAATAAGTCAAAATTATGATAGCGAAGTTTATATGTTTATTTATGATAAATATGTAGGTGGCCTTGGCTATTCAGAAAAAGTATTTGACTTAACTGCAAAGATTATTGAAAATGCAATCAAGATGGTAGGCGGATGTACATGTGATGATGGCTGCGCTGCATGTATTGGAGATTATCAATTAAATAAAGCTATGGTTTTATGGGGACTTAAGAATTTATTAGAGGAAATAGAGGCACCAAAGGATATTAAGTTAGCACAATATGCTCCGGCAACTTTTATTAAGAAAGCATTTAAGTTTAATGAATTACAGGAAAAATGGAAAGAATTCTGTGAGTATATGCAAGAGAATGGAGATGCCTTTGCAAAATTTTTAAGTACAATCCCTAAGGTTGAAATAGATAATCGTACTTTAATTTTGGTTTTAAATAATGCATTTTATAGAGAATGGGTAATGGAAGAAAGTAATAAAAAGAGCATAATAAATATTATTTCTTTCCATACAGATGCTCCAATGGGAATTGAATTAAGTGTCAGACTTGAAGAGATAGATGAAGATAGAAAAAATGTAAAAAGTAAATTACAAAGAAGATATGAAGATCTTACAGAATAAGAGCTTTTAATGGTTAGACTTATGTGGTAACTTACCGAAATCATAAATATTTTTACTCCGAAAAGCTACGAAAATATCGCTGAAGGCTCTAAGTTGCAAGTTGCAACCAATTCAGCATGCTCCCGCTTTCAGCGTTACAAGCTAAATTGGAACAACTTACAACAAAGAACCTTTAACAGCTCATTTTCAAATGTTTTCTTCGTAATAAATATTTATGATTTCTAGTTTAAGATACTCAAAAAGTTATCAAATTTGTAAATATATTTATCTAATAAGTCTAATTCATAATTTGGGTATCCATATATATATCTAAAGTGAAGGTTAGATTTATGCATATACCAACGAAATAGATGTGATGCATTTGTTTCAGTTAGTGAAAATTTTGCTGAGTAATTTTGCATTTCTCAAACTTATAATTAATATATAGGGGTATTAGCCTTAAAAGAAATACAGTTAGAAAGGAGAAGGTTATGATTTGTTACCATATTCATAACCAGTATCTCGCATGAATTATGAAAAAGAGCTAGAAAGATTAAATGAATATCAAAGAGAAGCAGTACTTGATGAAAGTGATGCATGTGTTGTAAATGCAAATGTTGGAAGTGGAAAAACAACAGTTTTGATTTCAAAAATCGTGTATCTTCATTATGCAAAAAATATCAGTTATAAAGATATGATTGTATTAACTTTTACTAATAAAGCTGCAAATGAAATTAAAGAAAGATTAATGATTTCTGATGAGAGTATAAAATCAGAGGAATTAGAGGGCTTTGGAACCTTTCATAGTGTGGCCCTTCATTTACTTAAAGAAGTATTGCCAATTGAAAAAATAAGATATGAAAAAGATTTTTTAGTAATAGAGCCAGATGAGGAATTAGACATTGCCTTGCAGATAATCCAAGAAGAAAAGCTCAAAATTAAGTATAAGAACCGTTTAAAAAAGAGACTTGAGCAAGCTATGGTTATTGAGAAGGAAGAGGAAAAGATTTCGCCTTATGATGATGATATCTTTAAGCTTGTAGAGCTACTAAAGGAAGAGAAGATAAAACAAAATAAGATGTCTTTTTCAGATATATTGCAAAATGCAAATTTATTATTAAGTGAGCATAAAATAGAACCTAAATGGATTATTATTGATGAGGTTCAAGACAGCGATAAAATACAGCTTGATTTTATTGATAAGTTAAAAGGTGAAAATACTAAATTATTTGCAGTTGGTGATCCAAATCAGGTTATTTACAGCTGGCGTGGAAGTTCTTTAAACGTGGTTTATACCTTAAAGCATAAATATAATGCAAAGGAGCTTTCCCTTCCAATAAATTATCGTTCAAGTAATGCTATTTTAGAAGCAGCAAGGTGCTTTCAGCAAAATGGAAGCCGCTTAATGGGCGCTAGAGAAACTGAAAATAAAATCATAGTCAAAAATCATTATAATCCTTTTAATGAAGCATGTTATTTGTCAGATAAGATCAAGGAAATACATAAATCAGGTGTGCCTTATAAGGAGATTGCAATTTTTTATAGATTGCAAAACCAGTCTCAGGTTTTTGAAGATGTGTTTTTAAAAAATGATATTCCTTTTGAAGTATCCATGAAGAAAACCATAAGTGACAGTCCAGTGTTAAATTGGATGATTAAACTATTTCGTTTTTGCGTAAATACTAATGATTTTTCCTCTGCAATTTATGTTCTTAGCAATAAAGAATATGGAGAGAAAATGACAGAAAAGACTGCAAGAAAAATAGTTAAAGAGCAGAACATAATTAAGTCAGAACTACTAGAAAAAATGCATGAATTTTTAAATAAATGTTCTGGAATTAAGATGGCAGAAGAGATTTATAATTATTTTGAATTTGATAAGTATATAAAGCCAACTTCAGCTACATATATAGATGATAAAGAAGCTATATATGCGTTGCTTGATATAATCATAGAGTATGTGAAAGAAAAACAAATGATATTTTTAGATGGACTCAGAGAGTTTATAAATTCATCAGCTTTATATGGAGTAAATATTTTAAAGAAGGATATAAGTAGCGATATAGATTCCGTTAAGCTTATGACCTTACATGCCTCTAAAGGTTTAGAATTTTCTTATGTGTTTATTACAGGAGTTAACTATGGGCTAATTCCACTTCATACAAGAGATATGGAGGAAGAAGAGGAACAAAGATTATTTTTTGTTGGAATTACAAGGGCAAAAGATTACTTAGAGCTGTCTTATTATACAAATCCAGATTATCATAAGGCAGCGCCTGGAGAAAGTAGATATATTCATATGATTCCAGAAAAGTTAATACAAAGTGATAAAGTTAAAAATAATAATGTAAATCTTCAAGAACTTAAAAAACAAATTCAAGAGGCAAAGGCTCAAGGAAAGAAAGAAGAAGTTTCGGTTACTGAAGCAGTGGAATTACCAGTAGTTGAAGAAATAAATGAAACATCAATTAAACAAGTAAGCCACAAGAAATACGGAACAGGAAAAGTTCTAAAAGAAGATGATATGATGATTGAAGTGGAATTCGAAAATTATGGAGTGAAAGAATTTATAAAAGCCTTTAGTGAACTGGAATTTTTGTGATTATATATAATCCAACTAAGATGCGGACTTATGCATATAACTTACCGAAATAAGGATTATGTTATTGTTCCAGTTTCTAAGGAAGTTATGATGAAGCTGGTTGTGTATATAGTAGTTACTTGTCATAATAAAAATATACTTACTATGCCTGCTTCTAGTCAATATGTAATAGGAGTAAAAGCAGATAAAAAAGTGAGTTAAAGGGATGTGAATGTAGATTTAATCCAATGCCATCAGATGGAATTGGATTAAATGTATAGATAGAATAAATAGGCATGGTTGAATTGATCAATTTTAATGTTACTGGAAATAATGATTTTTAGTAACATTTTTAATGTGATATAAAGAATAAATCAGCTTTTAATTTATGTAAAAAAGGATACAACGAGGAATTAAAGAATACATAATAGATATTATGTAAATTAACACATACTTAACGGTAAAGAGGTGTAAGAATGAAGAAGATATTAATAGTTGAGGATAATAAAGATTTAAACACATTACTTTCAAAGATAATAAAAGAAGCAGGATATCTTACCAAATCGTTATATGATGGATTAGATGTAATTAAAGAATTGAAAGAAAATAAATATGATATGATTATTTTGGATATAATGCTTCCATATAAAAGTGGAGATATGATTTTAAAAGAAATTAGAAAAGATTGTGATGTCCCAGTTATTATTATTTCAGCGAAGGATTTGACTGGGACGAAAGTATTTATGTTAAAGAATGGTGCTGATGATTATATTACTAAACCATTTAATATTGATGAAGTTATCGCAAGAATAGAGACAAACCTTAGAAGATATGAAAATAGTAAAACAGTAAATGAAATGTTATATTATAAAGATATAAAACTTGATACCAGATTAAAAAGAGTAATGGTTCATAAGAATGAAGTTAATCTTACAGTTAAAGAATATAACATTCTTGAATTATTAATGAAAAATCAGGATAGAGTATATTCAAAAGCAAATTTATATGAAATTATATGGGAAAGTGAGTTCTTAGGTGATGATAAAACTATTAAAACCCATATGAGTAGATTGAGAAATAAATTAAAAGAAGCAAATAAAGATGAAGAGTATATTGAAACTGTATGGGGAATAGGATATAGGTTGATTAAATAATAAAGGATTATTTTTTTGATAATGCCTTAATAGCTGAGAT
Organism: Clostridium beijerinckii HUN142; assembly: GCF_000621745.1. Lineage (GTDB taxonomy): Bacteria > Bacillota > Clostridia > Clostridiales > Clostridiaceae > Clostridium > Clostridium beijerinckii_A. The sequence continues at coordinate 282,887 of NZ_KK211336.1, forward strand.
AAATAAGTATTTTTATTATCTCAGCTTATTTTTAGTATACATGTAATTCATTATACTTAGGGCTATTTTTTTATCTCTTTTGTAACATTTTATTGCTTAATTGTTACCTTTATGTAACCTTTTAAGTTTAGAATTTATTATGATGAAAGGAGAAGAAAAATGAATGATAAAATTTTAGAAATTAGTAAAGTAACAAAAGTATATAAAAGTAACAGTATCATAAGAAAAATAACAAGTAAAAATAGCAATGGAATTGTTTTAGAAAATGTGAACTTTTCTTTAGAGAGGGGAAAAATTTATGGGCTTATTGGAAGAAATGGTTCTGGAAAAAGTACTCTTATTAAAATAATAGCAGGTATATCTAATGCTACAGAAGGAAGAATAAGAATCTTTGGAGAGGACGACGAAGAGAATTTAAGACAAGCTAGAAAAGCTATAGGATTTTTAATTGAAGAACCAGCGTTACATTTCGGAATGACAGCAAAAGAAAATATGCAATTATTTCAAAAGATAAAAGGTATCTCTGACAATAGCAGTATTGATGAAATATTAAAAATGGTAAAATTGCATGATTGTAATAAAAAGAAAGTACGTAATTTTTCATTAGGAATGAAGCAAAGATTAGGAGTTGCGTTAGCACTTGTAGGTAATCCTGAAATTTTAATATTAGATGAGCCTATGAATAGTATTGATCCTTATGGAGTTGTAGAAATAAGAAATATTCTAAAAAAAATATGTTCAGAAAGAAATATTACTATGCTTGTAACTGAACATGATTTAAATAATTTGTATTTGTTAGCAACGGATTATATTATTATAGATAAAGGACATATAAAGGATGAAATTACTTTAGAACAATTAAAGGAAAAGTGTAAAAAATATATATTATTACGTACAGATGAACCAGAGAGAATGGCTTGTATTTTAGAGGATGTTTTAAAAACAACAAATTATAGAGTCATGCCAGATAAGTCAATTAGATTATATGATGATATTGATGAGGTTGAATTGTTAGCAAGAACTTTTTTAGAGAAGAAGCTTTTAGTTACAAATTTATCATATGAGTGTGGTACTTTAGAAGATTATTTTCTTAGTGTTGTAAGGAGGGCGTAATGTATAATTTATTAATTGCAGAATGTATGAAAATAAAAAAGAATATTGTTTTAAAAATGTTAATTATAGGAATATGCGTTATAAGCGTTGCATTATCGTTAAATAATATTTATTCAATAAAATTATGTTATGGAGATTTATCTCAAATTGAAAGTTATGAAGGAATAAGCCAATTTTGTGCTGCTTTAGCAATGAGGCATAATTTTGAAAATATTAGTATACTTCTTAGTGTGTTTGGGGGAATATATATATGCTATGATTTTGAAAGAAAGTTATGTCAAAGTGCTGTTTATGCAGGATGCAAGAAATTGGATATATTTTTTAGCAAGATGATTATATATTTTATTATATCAGCGGTATTATTATTTATATATTCAGTTATTTCTACATTAATTCCAAGTATTGTCTTCCCTGATTATATTAAATATAATAGTAGTATGATTTTACAAATGATAAAAATATATTTTGTAAGTATTATATTTCATTTTGCTCGGTTATCACCTATAATTTTAATAGCATATTTTATGAGAAAGACAGGAATAACAATAATATTATGGGGGATAGTCTATATAGCGGTTAATAAATTCTGGGAGGGAATGGATGAATTATTTCCTGTAATAATAGATCCAGTATATGGTAATACTATTTGGCAAATTAATAAATGTATAACTCCAAATATGACGTATTTAAGCTTATTTAGAGTTGTTGGGGTTAGTTTAATGTATATAATCGCTTTTGGTGGTATAGCTTATATGCTTTTTAAAAGAAAAGAATTAAAATAATTTATTTATAATATATATAATTCTGATAAATATAATTTAGGAAGCTCAGGTATTAGAAAGGAGGTATTCATAAAATTATTGCATTAATTATAGTTATAAGTTCTATAATAATATTAATATTAATTTTATATATTTATTTTTTTAATAGAACAATAAAAGATATTAATAAGCAGATTGCTTTTAGAATGAATAAAAAAATAGAATCATTAATTAGCATATCTATGTTCAATAAAAATTTAACTGATCTTATTGGAAATTTAAATAAGCTACTAATTTTTGAAGAGAAATCAAGAAGTCAGAGTGTTCGTCAAGAAAAAAAGATTAAAGAAATGATTACTAATATATCTCATGATTTAAGAACTCCACTTACTGCTGTCAAAGGATATATGGAACTCTTAGTTAGAAATTTACAAGAAGAAAAACAAAAGAAAACTGCTGAAACTATAGTAAAACATATAGATCAATTGGACAAGCTCATAAATTGTTTTTTCGAACTTTCATACCTTGAAATATCTGATGATAATATTGAACTTTCTAAAGTTAATTTAACCAATACTTTATGTAATAGTATTGTGAATTATATATATGAATTTGAAAAGAAAGATATAAAGGTTGAAATAAATACTGAACAGCCTCTTTATGTTGTTGGGAATGAAGAAATGATAAAACGTATAATTGAAAATCTTATAAAGAACTGCTTAGTTCATTCATATGGAAATGTAAAAGTTAATATTAGTGAAGAAGATGAAAATATAGTATTATCATTTGCAAATAAAGTGAAAGAAACAGAAAAAATAGATACGGATAATTTATTTGATAAATTTTATGTGGCTGATACGTCTAGAAATAAAACAACAACTGGACTTGGATTGTCTATAGTAAAAAAACTTTGTGAGAAAATGAATGGTAGTGTTAAAGCTATACTTAATGGAAGTATATTGGATATCAAGGTTATATTATTAAAATCAGATAAATGAAGTAATATAGCAAGTTAAGAAGTTCTAAGCTAAATATACTAATTTATGAGGGAATATTTCTTAATTGGAATCAGGTAGTGGTACATAAAGAAGTTTTTACATAAAGTTAATGGTTGCATGCAGATTATTGCAGCGTGGCTGATACTATGGGAAATAGGAAAGCTCGAATCATTACATTCGCTGAGGAAGTGGAATAACCTACAACTAAGAATCTTAGAAGCTCATTTTCAAATGTTTTCTCCATATTATGACCCTTGTTGTTACAAATATATTTATGATTTCTAGTGAAGATATGAACTTAAAGTTTTAGCAACTTTATAGACATGTTCATCTAATAAGTCTTATTTATATTTTTAAGTATACCCAAAACATAGATAAACAAATTATAAGTTAAGGCTTTAATTAGTTTATCTATAATTATTTTGAATAAATGCTATCAGAGTTATTAACTATGGTAGCATTTATTTATTTTATGGGAAATTGTACCTGGACAAATATTTGAATAACTCTGAGAGAAATCAGGAATTTTCTATCACTTTATTTCGATAATTTGCATTATACAGCAATATTTTTTGTAGCAAAAAACATGAATTTAAAGGAAATAGATGATTATATAAGAAAGTTTGGGAAGGGTAAGAGAAAAAATTTCTTTACAAGAGAACGTATGTTCAATATAATATATTCAAAAGAACATATGTTTGGAGTTGGTTTTATGGATTTGAGTGAAGATAAATTGATTTTTCATATTGATGTGAATTCAGCATATCTTTCATGGACTGCAGTAAAGCTTTTGCAATACGGAAGTCAACTTGATATACGTGAAGTTCCTTCAGTAATTGGAGGTAGTGAAGAAAATAGGCATGGAATAATTTGGGCTGCTTCGATACCAGCAAAAAAGTATGGTATTAAAACAGGAGAACCAGTATATTCAGCAAAGCTTAAATGCAACAATCTCATGATTTATCCTCCAGATTATAATTGGTATGTGAAATCAAGTGATGCGCTATATGAACTGCTTACTGAATATTCTCCAAAGATTCAAAGATATAGTATTGATGAATGTTTTGTGGATTGTACACATTTAAAAGAGAATTATAAAAGAGTAGCTATGAGATTAAAAATGAGAATAAGTGAAGAGTTAGGTTTCAATTGCAATATTGGAATTTCAACAAATAAATTACTTGCTAAGATGGCTAGTGATTTCAAACCTAAAAACTGCATACACACTTTATTTAAGCATGAAATGCGCACAAAAATGTGGAATTTACCTGTAGAGGATTTGTTTATGGTTGGTCGTGCAAGTGCAGCAAAACTTCATAAATTAAATATTAGTACAATAGGGGAACTAGCAAATACCGATGTAAATTTATTAATAAGTAAATTGCATTCTCATGGAAAACTTATATATGAATATGCTAATGGAATCGATAATTCAGAAGTAAGGGATTCTAATTATTTAGAGGTTAAAGGAATAGGAAATTCAACAACTATTGCTTATGATGTAGAGACTATGGATGAAGCGTTTAAAATATTATTATCCCTTACAGAAAGTGTAGCCATGAGGCTTAGATCTAGTAATAGTTTATGTAGTCTTGTTGTTGTAAGCGTTAAAACTAATCAATTTAATTATTATTCTCATCAGAAGCCATTAAATGACTTTACAGACTCAACAACTAAAATATTTGAGGGAATTAAAGAAGCATTTAAAGAAGCTTGGAAAGGTGAAAAAATAAGACAATTAGGAGTACGAGTAACTAAGCTTCGCAGCAATGTATATTATCAAGAGAATCTATTTGACTATGAAAAAAACGAAAAGCAAAGGAAGCTAGATCAAACTTTAGATGATTTAAGGAGTAAATATGGTAAGGAAAGTGTTATTAGATCAATTTTTCTACACTCAGGAGTGAGACCGATTAATGGGGGAACTGGTTCACATGAAGATTATCCGATGATGAGCAGTATATTATAAGGAAGTGTAGGTAATGAAAGTTGTTTCAAAGAATATTGAGATGATAGCACATTTCGAAGAAGATGGGAAAATAAAACCATTAAGATTCAAAATCGAGGAAGAAAATAAATGCGAAATTATTAAAATAGGAAGAATAATAAATATAGATTTAGAAAAGCTATGTGGTAATAAAATGTGGGTATTTACTTGCAGTTCCATAATTGGAGGAATCGAGAAAATATTTGAACTTAAGTATGATATAGAAGGGTGTAAGTGGATACTATTTAAAATATAATGAAATTCATTTTTTGTTAATAAATATTGTGATAAAAGGAATGATAATTATGGTAATAAAAGATAAAGAATTAGATATAAATTTAATAAATTCAGTGGAGAAATACTTAAAATTAAATTATAGTGAGCTATATAATAAGAATGATCTAGAAATAGTATTTGAAGAAGCCAAGGAAGATGATGAACTTAAGTTAAAAATATTTAATTCAATAAGAAGATTTATAATGAGTTAACGACAAAGATATTAAATAACAAATTGTAAAATCGTATTATTCAAGAGAGTGAATTTGCGATTTTTTTAATGAGTCGCACCAAGATATTACACAGTACGTAGGTATGGCGACTTAACTATAGTTAGTATTAGTTTATATATTATGAAGAAAAAGAACTGCACCGTTGATTCCATTTAACAAACAAAGGGTGTCAAAGATACTAACTTAAGGTACGTGAAAGAAAATAAACTAGCAGATGGACTTGTTATTTTTTTTATAATGCCAATACATTATAAAATATGTATTGGCAATGAGGTGCATTACATTTACTAATAAATAATACTATTAAAAATCTAGGGAAGTGGGGCGCATTATGCCAAAAAATGATAATATGCTAGCAATTTTATGGATGCTGAATTCAGGTACAAAAATAACTGCAAAGCAAATATCCGAAAGGTTAGAAATAAATATAAGGTCAGTTTATCGTTATATGGATGCATTGTGTGTTAGTGGAGTGCCAATAATATCGGAGCCTGGTCATAACGGCGGATATAGTTTGCTTAACAATTTTATCCGAACACCCATGTTTTTTGACATTGAAGAGAAAAAATCACTTTTACATGCTGCTATTTTTGCAATGGAAGCAGGATATCCTTTTATGGAAGCGCTAAATAGTGCAACATCAAAGTTAAAGATGTTCTCGAATCAAGAACAAGAAAAAGTTCTTAATCGTCATTTAGTCGGATTTGAAGTAGTGAGTCGTATTTGTGATCCAGCTGTCAAACCTATATTAATGGAACTCGAGCAAGCTGTTGCTAATGAATGTTCTATGGAAATTGAATACTGTACAGGTTATGAAGGGCATCCGAGGCTTAGGGTTGTCGACCCCTATGGGATGCTTTACTGGAATAATAAATGGTATGTAATTGCATTTTGCCATCTTAGGAATGAAATTCGTAGCTTTAGGGTAGATAGAATAGTAAATATTATAAGTACTAAAAATACGTTTAAGCGTCCTGAAGCTTTTTCGGCACGTGAGTTTTTTACAAAAAACTTATTATCGAGTGGGGAAAGCAAAGTAGGACTTTGCACTTTAGTAATTGAGGGCAAATCAGAAGCATTGAATGACCTTTGTGCACATTGGTTTTTAGGATATCATCTGATAGAACGAACTGAATGCAGAGCTAATTTCTTAATGGATGAAGACTCAATCAATACATATGTTCCTCATATTCTACTCCAATATGGTAAGTCAATAAAGGTGCTTGAACCAAATAGTTTTAAAGATGCTATGGCAGCAATTCTTAGAGATTTAATGGCCCACTATCTTAACTGACCGAATTTGTCAGTGAAGATAATATATAATAGTTCGAGATGGAGTTTTAGGCCATCATGTAACAAATAGCAACAATCAAGTGAAACTTGATTCAGGTGGGAGTGTTACAGCGGCTAGACATCAGATAAAATGAATGTGGAGGAATAGAAAATGAAGAATACAGTATATCTTTATGTATTTGATACAATGGCAGACTGGGAAATATGTTATTTAATCGCTGAAATAAATTCTGGAAGGTACTACAAAAAGGGATTAATGCCGCTAAAAGTAGTGACTGTAGGAATTACCAAGACCCCTATTACTACAATGGGAGGTCTTACAATATTGCCAGAAATTGAACTTGAGGAGTGTAGTATTGAAGATACTGCTGCTTTGATTCTACCTGGTGGGAATACATGGACAGAAGAAATTCATGCTCCCATTATACGAATGGCTGAAAAACATCTAGAGAAAGGTATTGTTGTAGGGGCAATTTGTGGTGCTACAATAGGACTTGCTATGAGGGGAGTACTGGATAAACGATATCATACAAGTAATGACCTTGGGTATTTTAAAATGGTTTGTCCAAACTATGATGGAGAAATGTATTATAAGCAGGAATGTGTAGTAACTGATGGAAGTTTGATTACTGCTTCTGGAATAGCTCCTCTTGAATTTGCTTTGCATATATTGAAAGTTCTAGATGTATTCTCTCCGCAAACTCTAGATTCTTGGTACAATCTGTATAGAACCCAAGAGTCAAAATATTTCTTTGAGCTTATGAACTCAATTCAATAAAAGGTTGCTTAAAGTGGGGAAAATAGCTGCTTTTCACCACTTTTTACTTTGGCGTGGGTTTTCGGCAATGTCGGCGACACAACTCAAAGGAATCGAGAGTATCTCATTGTTTATGATTATAATACTCTGATAATCAGCTATGGTGCCGAAGGAAGAATACATTGATTTTTGGAAATGTTTGCAGGAGAAGATGTAATGATTAAATTTAAATTGTTATTGACTCAGCCCTAAGGGTAGGGATTAAAATGGTTGTGTAAAGAAAATGCAATCATTTATATGCAGCAAGGGAGAAAAAATTTAATGAATACACATTTTTGTACATGTAAAAATTATAATTGTAAGTTACACCCATCCAACCACGATAAAGGATGTGATCTTTGTATGAAAAAGAAATTGATGGCGAGTGAACTTCCATCATGCTTTTTTAGAGATGTTTCAGAAGAGCTTAGGAGTGTTAGAAATGTTGAAGAAGCTTCTTATGAGGAATTTGCTAAACTTGTACTTAGAAATAGGCTATGTTTTTAATTAGTGTTGAAAATTGATATTTATTAGAAAAATAGGTTATAACATATATCTAATAGTGTTTAGGAGGTAGAATTATGCCAAATGTAAAGTCTATATTAAATGATATTCAAAAGTTACCATTACGTCAAAAATAACAAATACTATCAACTTTAGAAAAAATTCTTGTCTTAGGTTCGCAAGTAAGCCAAATAGAACAAGAAGTTAAAGAATTTAGATTTTCTAAGGGCAAAATATGCCCAATTTGTGGTTCTGAAACTATATCAAGAAATGGTAAGTATAATGGCAAACAAAGATATAGCTGTAAATCTTGTAAGAAAACTTTTACTGACTTCACTAATTCTGCAACCTATAAGAGTAAGAAAACATTAGAGAAATGGCTTAAATATGCTAAGTGCATGATTAATGGCTACTCTATTAGGAAAAGTGCTAAAATTGTAGAAATTAACATAGCAACAAGTTTCTTTTAGAGACATAAAATTCTTGATTGTATAAGCACATTTTTAGGCAAGGGATACGTTGATGGTGTTGTTGAAGCAGATGAAGTATTCTTTGCAGAAAGTTTTAAAGGTACAAAACCTTCTAACATGCCAAGACAATCTCGTAAAAGAGGCAAACAAGTTAAGAAAAGGGGTATCTCAAAGGAGCAAGTCTGCATTGCTACTGCTATTTATAGGCAAGGTAATTTAATTATGGAATTAGCATGTAAAGGTAGAATTACATCTAATGAATTAGAAACATTATATGATGGACATATAACAAACGGTTCTATACTTTGTACTGATAGTCATAAAAGTTATATGCAATTTGCAAATGATTTATCATTAGAACACAAACGTATAAAAAGGAGAGAGAATATGGAAAATATAAAAATTAAAAAAGCTGATTTAGAAGATTTAGAGTTGATTGGAAACTTATTCAATAAGTATAGAATATTTTATGGACAAGATTCAAATTTAGAATCTTCAAAGAAATTTATTGAAGAACGAATGATACATAATGAATCAGTAATTTTTATTATAATGAAAGACTCAATAATACCTCTAGGATTTGTTCAATTATACCCATCTTTTTCATCAGTATCCATGAAAAGAATATGGATACTAAATGATTTATATGTTGAAGAAAGTGCGAGAAAGAAAGGCATAGGTAAAAGTTTAATGAATAAAGCAAAAGAGTTTGCATTTGAAACAGGAGCAAAAGGATTAACCTTATCAACTGCAATAGATAATACTACTGCACAAAAACTATATGAACAATCAGGATATAAAAGAAATGAAATGTTCTATCATTATAGTTATTTTTTTTAATAAACAAACTAAAATGTATTCAAGTTTAATTTCCGTTTTACGGTCATGCTTTAATTTTATATTCAATATATAAGATTTACATTATTCTTATATTGAGCATTATAGGTGGACAATCCCACCTATAATTTTTTTTAGGCTATATTTCAACACTATATTAAAACATAGCCTAGAAATAAAGAATAACACTATAATTTGATAATTGTTTTTTTGTAATTTCTACTTAGCTATAAACCAATAAATATAATGACCAAATTGTAAAATCGCATTATTCAGACAAGAGTGACTGAATAATGCGATTTTCTTTATGCATCATACTAAAAAATGAAGTATTTAAATTTAATAGAGAATGAGGAATAAAAGTAATACAGTTTTATTTCTCAACTCTCATTTAGGAATCAATTAATAATAAAATTCCACTAGGTAAACAAAAAACGAGTGTAATCTAATGGCAGTTTTCAGATTTCACTATTAGTATATGAAGCAAGAAAATATATATTCTGTTTAGATTCTGGATACAATGTTTAAATTTGATAGAGAGAAAATGAGTCAATGGAGAACATAATAAAGTCAAGCATAGAGCTTAAAAACATAGATTTAGCAGGAATAAGCCCACCAGAATAACTAGATAAAAGGGATGAAGAATACAAAGAGTTTAGATATGAATTATTTTTTGAATCTTATGTAGCAACTATTTTGTTTTAAAAATAAAATATTGATTTAGCATAAACTTTTTTTTATAAAGACATAATAAAATTATATAACAAATAGCAAGGAGGATTTAAATGGAAGCATTTAAGAGAATATTAAGTATAGCTTTACTTGCAATTATATTGGTTATAATGTTTGGAAATAACTCATATATGACTACGAATGCCAGCACAAACTATCGTCAAGGCTCTCCTGTTAGAGTAGGCTTATTTACAAGAGATCTTAATGATGATTACATTGTACTCCTTCGCAAAAATTTTGAAGATATCCAAAAGAATAATCCAGGAGAAGTTTCATTCTCTTTTTATAATGCCAATTTTAATCAATCAACGCAAAACACAGATATTGAAAATGCACTTCACAAGGGTATTGATCTTATATTATTAGATATGGTTAATCTACTTGAAATACGAGAAATGATTAACAGAATTTCACAATTTAACATCCCAGTAGTAGTTTTTAATAGAGTACCATTTTCAATGGAGGCAATTAAATCGTATAAAAAAGCTTTTTATGTAGGAACAGATTCAGCACAAGGCGGCACTTTACAAGGGAAAATGATTGTAGATGCCTGGAAGAATCATAAACAATTAATTGATAAAAATAAAGATGACGTATTACAATACGTATTACTCGTTGGTGAAAAACTTAATAAAACCTCAATTGATAGGTCAGCATACTCTGTTTCAACTATTAACGAAGCTTTTATAAAAACCGAACAATTTGCATCTCCTATTTTGAATTGGGATACAGTGTCTGCTAAAGATGCCGTTGATGCATTGTTTTTGAGATTTGGTAACAAAATAGAAGCGATAATTTCAAATGATGACTCTATGGCAATTGGTGCTGTTCAAGCGTTGCAAAAATATGGCTACAACACTGGAAATAAATCTCAGTCAATCATAGTTGTTGGTCTAGATGGAGTATCTGAAGCTAAAGAACTAGTTTCAAAAGGCTTTATGTTGGGTACTGCTTCACAAGAAACAGTTGATATGACTAATACAATATATACCGTAGGAATGAATTTAGTTAAAGATAGAAATCCTCTTGAAGGGGTATCCTATAAATCAGATGAAACAGGAGTGGCAGTTTTACTTCCATATGAACCATATACCGGGCCAATGTTTCAATAATAATTAATGTACAATAATCATAAATTTGTTTTCTTCCTTTGGGCATTCTAATGAAATAACTACATAAGTAAAAGTTTTTGAATTACTTAAGACTAGCTTCTTTAGTAGTATTATAAACACAGATTTATAAAGATAAATTACCATTCAATATCAAATTTAATTTAGATTGGATAACAAATCTTATAAAAGATGGGATTATAGAAAAACATATTTTTACTAAAGGTGAAATTGAAATAGGTATACATTATTCAGAAAAAATCTAATGAATTTCATAAAGTTAATTAAGGGATTACATATAAAGATATGCTTAAAAATGCAGATGAAATATACAAAATAAATAGGATACTAAATAACAAGAAGTTTATACGATATTGCGGCTAATGATACTACACGGTAGTAATTTTTTGTGACGTAATTAGATATTTAAATGTGATTATGATTAGTTAAGGTGAACAGTACAACAAATAACGTAGGCTTTTTCAATATCCTTATGATAGATTTTAGGATAAGAATAATATAAGGTTTGAAAGCCTTACTTTACTAGAGTAAGGCCTCTTATGCATTTGCAAAGATATTTCAATATAATAATTTACTTACAGGATTTTATAAATTAGCCTGTTTAACAAATCTTACCCCCATATCGAAGGCAACTTGACAGTCTTTAGGAAATTGTTCTTTTCTAACTTTTGCCTTTTTCTTTTCATCGAATACAGTTACAACATACTTTGAATAATCGTTAAACTGATATGTGTCGTTCACAATTAATGATTCAAAGGATCCAAAAAGTCTCGTCATATAGTCTTCTACGAATTTAAGACCTTGCTCATATCCTAAATCTTTCATTTGCTCATTAGTTACATTCATGGAATAAATGGCCCCAGTTTGAATTTTTCTTCCGAAAAGACTTGGATAACCAGGAGCATACATTGAATATGGAAACATGAATCTTTCTATAAAAGACTTCATAGCTCCAGAAATTGTATTAAGATATATTGGAGAACCAAGGATAATGGCATCAGCATTCGAAGCCTTTTCAAGGATAGGCGTTAAATCATCCTTGAAGGCGCATTTACCATAGCTTTTACCATTTTTGATTTTGCAAGCAAAACAGCTTACACAACCTTTATAATTCAGATCGTAAAGATGGATAAGCTCTGTTTCGGCTCCTTGTGAAGCTGCTCCTTCAAGTGCTTTATTAAGAAGAGTAGCAGTGTTTTTATTTTTTCTTGGACTTCCGTTAATTGCTATTATTTTCATTAATTCAACCTCCATTTTATATATACTTGACTACATAATATGAATTATATATCATTATAGGAAAAGAGATAAGTATGCACTTATTTGTTATATACTAACCTAAAAGTGAGTAAAGGAGGTATTATATGAAAAGCTTTGAAAGTAAATATAACAGTTGCCCAATGTATTATACAATATCTACCATTGAAGGAAAATGGAAATGGATTATATTATGGGAAATATACCAAGCTGAAATAATAAGATATAACAAGTTAAAATATACGTTAGAACCAATTGCACACAAAACATTAAGCAATCAACTAAAAGAATTGGAAAGCAGCAACTTAATTCACAGGGAACAGTATAATGAAATTCCACCAAAGGTTGAATACTCGCTAACAGAAGAGGGAAAAACATTAATACCAATACTTAAACTTATGTACCAATGGGGTGAAAAACATATCACTAAATAAACATATTTTTATAAAAGGGTATAATGTTACATTAATTAAACACCATTAATAGTTGCTGCAGTCGAAGAGCGGACAGCAATTCCTAACGCCCGATATAAATAAAAATAATACGAGAGTAAAAGTATGTTGTTTAATTTATTAAAGAACATCATAGTTGAAGTATTAACTCAAAAAAATAAGTATTGATAAGTATGAGTATAATTACTAATTGTTAGGTCGGAATATTCATGCAGTATGAATTACTAAAAATAAATAGTAAATTTGTGAATCGCATTATTCAGAGATTGAATTTGCGATTTTTTTAATGAGTTATATACCAAGATATTACACAGTATATAGATTTGACGTAGTATATTGAAAAGTGCTCTTTAAAAATAGAATAATATGATAGAAACTACTTATTATTCTATTTGCACAATCATATAATTATTCCAATTTTTTATTTTTAATGGTAATATATATATATTAATGAGGAAAAAAGGGGATTTTTAATGAAAAATTAAATACTTATAAAGACTTTATCATTATTTTTGACAGCAACATTATTACAAGTATCAGGTATTTCATCTAAATTATTTAATGATATTGGTATTGTGGAAGTAAATGCAGCTACAAAAAGCTATGAAGAAAAAGAAAAACACATTATGTCATCAGTAGAGATTCAAGGAAATCTGATTGAAGGACAGACGTTAACAGCGATAGTTAGGGATGCAAGTGGGCGAGACATAACTAAATATTGTGTTATTGGCTGGGAGTGTCTTGAATATCCAACAAGTGCTTCACAATCAATTTATGGTGCTCCTAGTTCTAAAGATAAAAACAAACAAAATCAGTATACTCTAGAAAAAGAGGATGTAGGAAAATATATTAAAGTAATAGCAGAAGGAGATTATGTAGATCCAAATGCTCCTGCTGGTGATTTCAGGGTTGCAACTAAAGAATCTTCAATCACTACAAAAGTTGAAACTAATCCTTCAACACATTGGCAAAAAGAAATTGACGCTTACGAGGAATTTACATCTACGGATTGGTATTATTTAAATAATGATGGTTCAAAAGTTGCAGGTTGGAAACAAATAGGTGGAGATTGGTATTATTTTTCACCTAAAAATATGAAAATGCAAAAAGGCTGGAAATATATAAATGGAAAATGGTATTATTTAAACCAGATTAATCATGGTGAAGGTAAAATGCTAACTGATTGTTGGATTGAAGATGTAACAACCCATAAGGGGCAAAAAAACACATTTAAATTCTATTACCTTTCTAGTGATGGCACAATGGCTACTAATACAACAATTAATGGACATTATTTAGATGCTAGTGGTGCTACAACAGATAAAATTGATAAATTATTGGTTCAAAATTATTAAATATAGCATTACTTTATATAAATTCTATTTTTTAAAGTAGTTTAAAAAAATCGTATTATTCAAGAGAGTGAATTTGCGATTTTTTTTATAAGCTATACTAAAATATTTCACAGTATGTAGAATTGACGAAGTAAATTTAAAAAATTTTCTTTGAAAATCGAATAATACGATTTTTACAAAATATGTTATAATTAATGCATAATAGTAAATTATTGTGAATCAAATGGTTTTTTACTTAGGGAGTAATGCATTATGAAAATTAGAAAATATTTTATAAATAATTACATAATTGTTATATTGATTTTTGTTATTATATATGGTTTTTTAGGCTATATGTTCTTTATTGCTAAGCAATATTTAGGCTTATTTGTATTAGCCATACTAGCAGTACTATTATTAAATAGAAGAATAGTCCTTTATGAAGATAAAATAAAAATAATCCAAGGTTATAAAAAAATAGAAATAGAATTTGATTTAATAAAGGGTTTAAGAATTGGTGATTATAAACCAAAATTTTCAAAAGGGAGTATACCTGCTGTGTATGCAAAAATGAAAGATAATAAGGTAAAGATATTTTATTATACCTCTTATCCAAGGAAGTCTATGAATGAAATAATTGTGTATGCTTTAAAAACGAATAATATGATTAAATTTGATTCAAACATTAAAGCATTAATTAGAAATGAAGAAAGTGACTATGATATTAGAAATCGAAAAAAAGAAAAACAGTCATTTATTCTAATGATAATTGCTATAATAATAACCGTAATCTATTCTAAATTAGGTAAGTGACAAGTTTTTATTTAAAATCAAAGATTGTTTAATGCGCAATACTAAAATAGAACGTATGAAGAGGAGTATATTAAGATGATTAGAAATTATCTTAATATACTCCGTTTATTTTTGTCTAGGAAATTATAAAACTTTTAGAATTTTAAAGCTAGTTATATCAATGTTTAAAAGGTATGCTTTTTAACATTACCATTATTAAATTTCTATATATTTCTACCCATCATTTCTGCTTGAACGATATAATTAGTAGATAACACATCTCCTTTATTTAATACGCCTGGAACAATTAGCGTTCCGACATCTGTCCATTGTTGGTAAGCATTAATTCGCTTATACGTGCTGATAATACCATCAAATGCAGATTCATCCTTTTCTTCTCCACAAACTATAAGCATGCTTTCTTTAATGTTTATTTTCTTTTGTCCAATGATAAATGAATACATTTTATCTATTACCCCTTTGAGATTAGAAGGGAATGTATACCAATATAATGGAGTCGCAAAAACAATCACATCTGCTTTTTCTATTTCAGGAGCGAGAGTGTTAAAGTCATCATCAAATGAGCAAGGAGTTCCTTTACTGAAGCAAGTGTCACAGGCAATACATCCTTTTATATTTTTCTTCCCAACTTCATATTTGACTACTTCATGACCTGATTGTATTGCTCCTTTAATAAATGCTTCAGACAATAGATAACTATTACCTCCAACTCTTGCACTACCAATCAACACTAAAATATTTTTTTTCATAATTAACCACCCTTTCAAAATTAATGCTATTGACAACAATCAAAGTATAATTTAGAATTTGGTGTTAGTAAAGTACGCACATAAAGGTAACGTACTAACCTGAAGGGAAGTGTAAAGATGGCTATAGAAGAGTGTTTTCTAACTGGTATAGATATAAAAGATACTGATTTTGGATATACATTATCCATTATAAATGGTAAATATAAAATGATTATTATGTATTGGCTTGCTGAATATAAAAAAGTTATGAGGTTTAATGAGCTACAAAGAGCCATTGGAACAATCTCTTGCAAAACTTTAAGTAAAACGCTTAAAGAAATGGAGGATGCGCAATTAATAATACGTGAAGAATATCCTCAGATTCCACCAAAAGTTGAATATAGTTTGTCTGAACGCGGGAAATCACTGATTCCTATTTTAGATTTGATGTGTGCTTGGGGTGGGAAAAATCGTCTATAGGCATCTATTTGATCTATAATTTTCTTTAATATGCTGCAAATTTCTAATGAAAAACCCATATGATAGATATGTTTTATCATTCTTTAAAGTTATAATCAAAAAATGCTCCTTTTATTTTATTGTAGTTTGTAAAACTTTTACTAAACCATCCTTCACAAAGCAATTAATATAGCATATTAACTTATATATTTACTTAGGTTTTATTATTGACTTGAAGTTAACTCTAGGTGATATAATATCAAGTAAATAGGTTAATATAACCAATATATTTATGGAATTGCGAGAAAGGCGATGATAATATGGTAAATGTTACGCTAGGAAGAACTGGGATAGTAGTAAATAGAAATGGATTTGGTGCTCTCCCTGTTCAGCGTGTCTCTAACGAAGAAGCAGTAAAATTGTTGAGGAAAGCTTACGATAATGGTATTAATTTTTTTGACTCAGCAAGAAGTTATACTGACAGCGAGTGTAAAATTGGTCTTGCTTTAAGTGATGTTAGGGATAAAATAATTATTGCAACGAAAACACCATCAACTACTGTTGAAGGTTTTTGGAGTGATTTAGAAAAGAGTCTTGCTATGCTTAAAACAGATTATATAGATATTTATCAGTTCCATAATCCAAGTTTTTGTCCTAAACCTAATGATGGAACTGGTCTATATGAGGCTATGCTAGAAGCAAAAAGACAAGGAAAGATTCGTTTCATAGGAATTACAAATCATAGATTACCAGTGGCTATAGAAGCTGTTGAATCAGGTCTTTATGATACATTACAGTTCCCATTTAGCTATCTTGCTGATAAAAAGGATGAAGATCTAGTAAATTTATGTAAAGAGAAGAATGTTGGCTATATCTGCATGAAGGCATTATCAGGCGGGCTTATAACAAGAAGTGATGCAGCTTACGCATACCTTTCTCAATTTGATAATACTTTACCTATCTGGGGAGTTCAAAGAGAAAATGAATTAGATGAATTTATCTCGTATATAGACAATCCCCCTGCAATGACAGAGGAAATTAAAGAATTCATTGAAAATGAGAGAAAAGAGCTTGTAGGTGAGTTTTGTCGTGGATGCGGATATTGCATGCCATGTCCAGCAGGCATAGAAATTAATAATTGTGCAAGAATGTCCTTACTTCTTCGTAGATCTCCAACTGAGGGGCATCTTTCAGAGGAAGGCCAGGCTAAAATGAAAAAGATTGAAGATTGTATAGAGTGTGGTAACTGTAAGGCTCATTGTCCTTATGGCCTTGATACTCCAAATCTTTTAAAAAGAAACTATGAGGATTATAAAACATTTCTAAAGAATATAGGTTAAGTAATAAAAGATATAAATAAACAACTTAAACCTAGACTTATGCAATAATTCACCGAAAGTAGAAACCTTGTTATTTCACAGGACTATGAAAATTTCGCTGAAAGTGCTAAATTGCAGGTTGCACCACTAATGCTTGCTCCCAATTTCATTGTGACAAGCATTAGTGGAACAACCTATAATTAAGAACTTTTAACAGCTCATTTTCAATGCCTGCTGCATAAAAATGTTTCTGCTTTCTAGTATGGTATTTATTGCAAATTATAAATGAGATTTTTAAGTGTTTATTTATATTTTTAATAGAAGTTTAAAAACTTCCCCTAAATTCTATGAGTAGCGTCAACATAATAATTAAATATATTTATGGTGAAAGTAGAGTACATTTCTTATTTCAAGAAAGTGGACTCTATTTATTTTTCTATTTTTATAGAGCTTCCACATAGCTTTTTAGCATATCTATAAACACTAGTGCTCCTTTTGAGGGGATTATACCTTTTTGCATCACATATGAGAATGGGCGAGTGTAAGTTTGTTTGGTTTTTAAAGTGGAAATTTCGTTATTTCTTAAGGAATTCTCAATTACAAGTGAAGAAATAAAGGTTATTCCTAAATTGTTTTTTACAGCTTCTTTTACAGAATAATTACTTCCAAAAACAATGATATTTTTAGCATTAATATTATTATTTGATAAGAAAAGATTCAAATATTGTCTAGTACCAGATCCTATCTCTCTACTAATCCAAGTCTGATTTTGTAAATCCTCAGCTGAAAAATAGTTATTAACTAAGTAGTGATTGTAAGGAACAGCAACTTCCATTTTGTCAGTATAAAATTTTTCAATCGTAAAGTGGGAAGGAGGAACAGTGCCCTCAACTAGAGCAATGTCAACTTGAAAATTCTTAACTTTTTCACATATGTTATGCGTGTTTTCGATTGTCACTTCTAATTCTAACTCAGGATAGGCTTTTGCGAATTTTCCTAAAAAGGCTGGTAGTAAGTATTCTCCTATAGTAAAACTAGCCCCTATATGCAGTTGACCTTTTACAATATCCCCATAACCTAATAGATCATTTTTAGTATCATTTAATAGCTTAATCATTTGTTTTGAACGCTCATAAAGTAAATACCCAGATTGAGTTATATTTATATTTTTTTGTTTTATTGAACGTTGAATTAAAGTTGTATTAAAATACTCCTCAAGGTGCTTAATATGTAAACTTACACTAGGTTGGGATAGATTAATGGATTCAGCAGCTTTTGTGAAGTTTTTATGTTCAACAACTGCTATAAAAGTTTTTAATTCATCAAGCATGGGATCATCCTTTCTTAATCATTAATATTCTTAATCATTATTATAGAATATATATATTTTACTTATGATTATACACCTAATATACTAAAAATAGAAAAAGAAGTACTTCATATTCAGATAAATATTTTAGAAGGTGATATGAATGAGTTTAAATATAATTAAAGATAAGGAATTATCAAGAGGAATGGATAAGGTTTTAGAGGTTTTACCAGGAGTTATAATATGTACAATAATCGCATTTATTGCAAAGTATTTAAGTAATTATGTACCTAGCATAGGGGCAGCATCTTTAGCAATATTCATTGGAATGGCAGCAGGAAATACATTTTGCAATAGAAAAATATATGAAAAGGGATCAAAATTCGCAGAAAGTGAACTATTGTCATATTCTATAGTTCTGTTAGGAGGAACATTGGGAATTCAAACTATATTAAAATTAGGGTTTTCAGGAATATCATTTATAGTATTTCAAATGAGTATTACTATAGCACTTGTAATTTTAATTGGAAAAAGATTTAAATTCTCAGAGAATTTTAGTTTTTTAATGGCAAGTGGAAATGCAGTTTGTGGATCTTCAGCCATAGCAGCTACTGCGCCAGTAATAGGAGCGGGGGATAGTGAAAAAGGCATAGCAATAACTATAGTAAATGTTACAGGAACGGTATTAATGCTTGTTCTTCCATTTATAGCTAAAGTGATATTTTCATTAGAAACAATAAAGACCTCTGCTTTAATAGGAGGAATACTTCAATCTGTAGGACAAGTTGTTGGTAGTGGAAGTCTAGTAAATGAACAAGTTAAGGATTTATCTACAATATTTAAAATAGTAAGAATAATATTTTTAGTTGTTGTTGTATTAATATTAGGAAAAATGAAAAATAAATCTAGTAGAGAAGAAAGGGGAAAATTAAATTCAAGAATAAAAATACCCTGGTATGTGTTGGCCTTTTTCCTTATGTGCTTAGCATTTACTGCTGGAGTTTTTCCAATGAATATTTCTAATATATTTAAATTAATAAGTAGCAACTTTGAAGTAATTGCTCTTGCTGGAATAGGGATGAGAGTGAATTTTAGACAGCTTATAAAAATAGGAAAGAAAGCCGCACTTTATGCCTTAGCAATCGCCTTAATCCAAATAGTTTCAGCAATTTCACTTATCACAGTATTTTTATAAAATGCTATGCTTTAATATAGTGTTGAAATGTAGCGTTATAAAAATTATAGGTGGGATTGCCCACCTGTGATACTCAATATAAGAACATTGTTTATCAGTTTCTGTGAAAAGTTCTTTTTGAAATATATTCTACAGTGGCAAATACTGCAACCAATATTAAACATTCAAATTCTAATAAGGCAATACTTATAGAATAATTTAATATTAGAAATATTATAGCAAGTATCAATGTGCATACTCCTGAAATACTCCATATTAAACCACATTTTGTATTAGTCAAAGCTAATGGTTCTGAAGCTTTAGAAAAAGAAGTCTTTTTATCATCTGAAAAGCCAGTAAAAAGCATTGCCATAGGCATAATTAAATCTAATATATTGTCTATTTTTTTATATAAATTGCATTGATATAAATGTCCTACGAAAATCATTATTACTGGAATACTTATGTTGCAAGTCAATGTTAGTATATTCATACGAAACCTCCATATATCTTTTTGGCTAATTCATAAATTAATATTTTATATTAATTCCCATCTACCTTAGCTATTCTGGTCATATCTTCAAATAATATCTTTTCATCTATTGGACCTATTAACGTCTTCACCCTTGCAGAAGCTACAGCACCTCTAAAACTTCCTATTGAGTAAGATTTTATTCTACTATAATATTGATTTCCTGCTTCTATAGCTCTTTCCTTTAATTCAGGATCATTAGGAGATTTACTCAATTCTAAAAGAAGTTTATAATAAATCTTTTTATAAGGATTAGATTCCCACATCGTAAAAACTACTTGAAATATAACAACTGCAATAGTTGCAATACATGCTATTAATACTTGTATTCCCATATATACTCTCCATTCTATAAATACGAAATAATTAACTATTGTTCATTAGATTACAATTTTTTTAACAACACTTATTATAACATAATTTACAAAATATCACACATGTCGTACATATAATGGCTATGTATTTTTTAATCATGACTTCAACTGATTTTTTGATATTATAATAAGAGCATAACCATCCGTGTTTACGGATAGTTATGCTCTTATATCTATAGATTAACGAAAACGAGGGAAAAGTTCTTTCGCTGTTTCACACATTATCTTATGTTTTTCATCTTCGTTAAATCCTGAGTAATTGTTGAATTGCTCGATGCTTTCAGTTACACCTTTCTCATAGCGTAGTGGAAAATCAGTACCGAACAGAATATGTGATGCTCCTACCAATTCTCTAAGTGTAGAAAATACACTTGGTGAGGTTGAAAGTGCTAAATCATAATACAAACTTTTCAAGGATGCAAGAACTTCGTCGCTAGACAAGCTACTTGCTTTGTTTTCTTGGGCAACAGTACTCAAACGATACGCTATATATGGAATGGTTCCTCCTGCATGAGAAACGATCCATTTTATATTAGGATATTTTTGAATCTTGCCTCTGTAAATAAGGTCCATCATGGCCCTGGTTGTATCAAAAGGAAATTCATAAATAGACATATCTTTTACGAACAATGACTCATTAGCACCTGCAGGCTTGGTGGGATGAAGTAGTACAACAGCAGATCTTCTGTTTAGTTCTGCTAGTATTTCATCCATACGGTCATCGCCTATATAAATCCCTTTAGTGTTGCTTGGAATAGAGAATCCATCTACCTTCAGCGTTCCATATGCATAATCTATCTCTTTTAATGCGTCGTCTACAAATTCTGTAGGAAGACAAGCAAGCATTCCATATTTCTTTGGATTATAAGCTACAAACTGAGCCATAAAGTTGTTCATTTGCCTTGTAATTTCAGGACTTGCTGACACAGGTAGCGAAAGTAATGCTCCTGTTATTCCAATCCTATTCATTGCCTCTTCATCTATTTTCATATCCCATGGTGGCAATAAAGCAGCATTAGGATTATTTTTTCCAATAACATGATGATGTATATCAATAAAACTCATATATATTTCCTCCTTATATGTTAGCTAACTGTGCGCCTTGTCTCCAAACCGCTTCAATTGATAATGTGTCTGAAATATTAGTTGTTGGATCACCTTTCACCAATAGCAGATCAGCACGAGCACCATTTACGATACGACCGCGGTCGTTCATGCCAAATCGGCGTGCTGGAACCGAAGTAGCAGCTCTAAGAGCCTCAATCGGAGTTAATCCAGCCTTAACTAGTAATTGCAATTCATGATGTAAACTAGCACCATGAACCATACCACCAACTGATGCAACTGAAGGATCACTACCAGCCAAAATATCAACGCCTGCATCAAAGAGTGCCTTCACTGATGCTAATAGATATTCTGTCTTCCCCTGTGGCCAAGATGCGATGTGCTTATTCAGGGCATTTAGCCATTCTTCACTCAATTTGGAGCGTACACGCTCATCCTTAGCAAACTCTGGGGCGTCGCTGTCGCCTATTGTAGAAGCGCCGGCAACAATGGTTGGACATACAAATGCACCAGAACTTACAATAGTATCAATAATTTTTTTAGTATGTGGTTTGTCAATGAAAATGTGCATTAATCCATCCATTCCTCCATTAATGGCGCGTTCAGTAGCTTTTAATGACATTGCATGTGCCACAGCCATTTTGCCAAAACGGTGCGCTTCACTGCAGGCAGCTGCAATCACTTCATCTGTTAAATCAGGTGTATCAGGATGGGCGAATACTGTTCCATCCTCCACCATAATTTTAATATAGTCAGCTCCTTGTGCTACGCGTTCTGCAACAATATCTGCTGCCTCTTCAGGTGTTGATGCAGTCTTTTTAGGAGGTAACCCTATCTTTTCCATCATTGCTTTCTGCTGAGCTAGCACTGCTGGTGGCAATAGTTCATTTGGATGTCCGTTTGGTGCTGTAACCGCAAAGAACGTAACAAGAGTATCCGCCAAATCTTTTCGGCTCTTGATGGCCTTAATCTGCTCTTCACTAAAATATCCCTGCATCTGACATGTAGTAGTAACTCCGAAGGTTAAGTCCATCTTTAAGGAATCCATATTTGGATGTGAGTGTGCATCTATTAAACCTGGCAACAAAGTGCAACCTTTGGCATCGATAATCTCAGCATCATCAGGTGCATGTCCACCAATATTAATAATCTTTTCTCCTTTGATTGTAACGGATTGCTTTTCAATTACTCGCTCACCATCAAAGATTTTTGCATTGATAATGAATGTGATTTTTTCTTTACTCATGTTAATTACCTCTTTTCAATAATATTTTTTAAACCATGCGTAGTTTCTACGAGTATTCATATTAAGCTTTGCTGTAATTTTAAATATAAATGTATCATCTAAATAGTTTGATTACTGAAAGCTGTTTGAAAATTTTAATCATAACACTTTTTCCTTAACAGTGTTAAGTTTATATTCACACTTTAACACCGTTAAGGATGCTTGTCAATAATTTTGAGAAAATAATTTAACACTGTTAATGTGAATGGTTTTGTGCTATTATAAAAGAAAACTTTTATGAGGCGAGAATATGAAAAATAATTTGGAAATAAACGATAAACAAAATAAAATTATTGAAGCCGCACTTGAACTTCTAAACGAAAAAGGATATAACGAGTTATCGCTACGCGATATTGCAAAAAAATTAGATGTTAAAGCTCCTGCTATTTATTGGCACTTTAAAAATAAAGCTATGCTCTTGGATTATATGGCGGAGTACATATTGCAAAAAGAACTTGTAGATTTTGAACCACGGAAAGATGAGCAGACGTGGCAAGATTGGCTGACATATAATATTTGCTTGTTTCGTAAAGCTATGCTTTCATATCGTGACGGTGGGCGAGTAGTTGCTGGTGCACATCTTTTTCCTGCCGTTACCTTAGCAAAGTTTATGGAATATTCACTAGTATCACTTTGCAGTAGTGGAATGGATATAAAAACAGCAACAAGTGTTATGATTACTTCTATTCGCTATACATTTGGTTACGTTATTGAGGAACAGTCGGATAAGTACAGTGATAAAGCTCCCGAGGATAATATATTAAATAGTGGGAATTTCCCAAACCTTATGGAAGTGATGAAAATTGGGGATACAGAAGATACCGCCTTTAAACTAGGACTCGAGCTTATCGTTGTTGGTGGCAGTGAAGTTATGTCAAAAAAGACTATTATTGAAACAATATAATTTAAAATTTAAAAAAATTAAGAGATGATAAATTGTGAGTTAATTCACAACTTATCAGCTCTTTGTCAAGCGATCAGCGCTTCAATTACTAATACTATTTAAAGTAAATATACTTGCATTAACATACTTTTTGATACATTTTTATTCAGCTAATATCGTATTGATAAAAAGTTCCAACAAAGTTGCAATATCAATTTATTATTAATCATTAATCATAACATCTCTAAATTATTTGTAATTTAGCACTTTCAGCGAAATTTTCATAGTCCTGAGAAATAACTTCCGGTGGGGTATGTATAAATAAATTTTTGGATTTTTAACACGATTTAAGCGTTTATTCTATAATATATAATATAGTGTAGTTGAAATATTATTTCTCCTTATTAAATAAATTTCACCACGAACTTAGAATGATTTATTAATTTTAGTAAATCATTCTTATTTTAATTTCTGAAGCATATGGTCTGTGATATGAACATACAATAATTACAAAACAAAGACTATTTTATAATTATTCATATATAGATAATTGAACTAAGACGTGAACTTATGCATATAATTCGCCGAAATGAATAACATACTTTTGTTCCGATTTCTGGGTAATTTTAAGGCTATAAAGTTGCACCCAAAGTGCTATTCTCAAAGGACAAGCTTTGAACTAGCACATTTGGAACAACTTATATCCAAAGAATCACATCCATCAAAATTACCAATGAAACATTCCATATTATGACCCTTGTGGTTACAAAAGTATATTACCCATTTCTAGTTGGGATATATTTCATAGTATAAATCTAACTTATAATTGGCTTATCATTATGAATACATTTACAAAGTTTATAAAAATTTAAGTTTATATCTTCACTAGAAATCATAAATATATTTGTGGAGAAAACATTTGAAAATGAGCTGTTAAAGGTTCTTAGCTGTAGGTTGTTCCATTTTAGCTTGTGAAGTGAGAGTCCAAAATTTTATTTTGGGTTCTCGAACTTCCTCAGCGAATGTAATGAGTCGAGCTTCACTAGGAAAGTTGGAGCATGCTAAAGTGGATACAACCTGCCGCTTAGAACCTTCAGCGATATTTTCATAGTTTTTCGGAATCAAAATATTTATGATTTCGGTAAGTTACTACATAAATTTTGGGTATCTATAATTAACCTATTGTTTTTTAGGATGAAACTTAATCGAACTTGTTTTTATCGGTAAATAATGCTTATTTGAAGCAATAGGAAATTCTGAATCTTTATAAAGAGTTTCCTGTATAAGATGAAATTGATTTTCTGGCGAAATTGGATACGTTTTAGCAGCAAAGTTTCCAGAAGTTGAATACTTTATTTCAACTAGTATATCACTAGATATTTCGTAAATATCCTTTTCTAGAAATTCTAAAATCATATCCTCATTGTTTAAATCAAGATTAAATTTTGAAATAGTTTCAATTGGCAATAAAGTAAACGTATAAGCTATAGCTTGACCTTCAGATTTATACCATCTATCTATTAATACCACAGCAGCAGTTTTCTTTACAAGAATTTGATTAAAATAGTCAGTAGATGGCTCTATTCTTAATTGAATTTTAACTTCATCAATGACATCATTTATGCACTTGTATACGGGGTGTCCCATTGTTTCTAAACCAAGATCTTTTTTAGGTTTAGATTTTACTATAAAATTTCCCTTACCTCTTATATTATTTACTAATCCATCATCTTGTAGTAGTGCAAGTGCCTGTCTTAGCGTAGTTCTACTAACACCAATTAATTTAGATAGTTCAGGTTCAGAGGGTAATCTACTTCCTTCTGGAAAAGTACCTTCATTTATCATTTTAAAAAGTTGATTATATACACTTACATATCTTAATTCTTTTGGCTTTTCAACTATATCAAATTCATCATTCATAAAAATATCACCTTTCTACAGATATAACCCTGTCTAGACAAGTATACATATTGAATTACAAATTTTCAACTGAAATATTTGTTTTATACTTAATTATAACGTCAATTAAACAATATTGGCAATTAAATTATTAGAGTTATTTTGCGAGTAGCATGTCCTTCTAAAGGCTTGTACTAACAGGCTTTTGCTATAGTTTTAAAATTGAATGAATTTTCGGAATTTACCATGAATAAAATGCTTGACATGAAATAACAGACATGCTATTCTTTGAGTACAAACAATAATACAACTTAATAGACAAGTATTAAGGATGTCCAACATTTTTTAACGTAATGTTGAAACCGTATTCTAAAAGCGAATCGTGAAATAAATGGAGGTATTATAATGAATTATTCACAAGGTTCTGGGAAACAATATCATATAGATGTGAGAGAAGGAGATGTAGGTAAATACGTAATATTACCAGGGGATCCAAAGAGATGTAAAAAGATTGCTGCATACTTTGATGATCCAAAATTAATTGCTGATAATAGAGAGTATGTTACTTACACTGGATTTTTAGATGGTGTAAAAGTAAGTGTTACTTCAACAGGAATTGGCGGACCATCAGCTGCTATAGCATTAGAAGAATTAGTAAATTGCGGGGCGGATACTTTCGTAAGAGTTGGTACATGTGGCGGAATGGACATAAATGTTAAAGGTGGCGATGTAGTTATTGCTACTGGTGCAATTAGAGCAGAAGGTACTAGTAAAGAATATGCGCCAATCGAATTTCCAGCTATTGCAAACTTTGATGTTGCAAGCATACTTGTGCAAGCGTCAAAAGATTTAAATAAAAATTATCATGTTGGAGTAGTTCAATGTAAAGATTCATTTTATGGTCAACATTCGCCAGAAACTAAGCCAGTAAGTTATGATCTTTTAAACAAGTGGGATGCATGGATGAAATGTGGATGCCTTGCTTCTGAAATGGAATCAGCAGCTTTATTTGTAGTAGGAAGCTATTTAAAAGTAAGAGTAGGTTCAGTATTTTTAGTTGTTGCGAATCAAGAACGTGAAAAGGCAGGACTTGAAAATCTACAAGTGCATGATACAGAAACAGCTATAGAAGTTGCAATTGAGGGAATTAGAAAATTAATAAAAGCTGACAAAGAGAGAGAAACTAAGTAAGAAAGTGTTTGATCTTTCGGAAAGGAATATGAAATGAAAGAGTATGAAGATATTTTAGAAAGAGCTTTTAAAGCTATGGAAAATGCATATTCTCCTTATTCAAATTATAAGGTTGGCTCTTGTGTTGTTACTAAAGATAATAAATATTTTATAGGAGCAAACATTGAAAATGCATCTTATGGTTTAACAAATTGTGCAGAGAGAAATGCAATCTTTCAAGCATATTCAAATGGATATCGTAAAGAGGATGTAAAAGCAATTGCCATTGTAAGTGATGGAAATACGCTAGCAACTCCTTGTGGTGCATGCAGGCAAGTTTTAGTGGAATTATTAGAAAAACATACTCCAATAGTTTTGTCTAATAAAAAAACTGAAAAAATTACAGATATCGAAGAATTATTACCAATGTCATTTACAGAAGAAGATCTAAAATAATAAAAATTTAATTTTGGAATAAGTATTAAATATAAAATGAAATATAAACTTAATTGGTTTTGAAAGGATGGAGTTATGAAGAAATATAATAGAATTTTCACAATAGTAATAGATTCACTTGGAATTGGAGAAATGAATGATTCAAAAGAGTATGGTGATGTTAATGTAGATACACTTAAGCATATATCAGAGTCAGTAGATGAATTTAAAATTCCAAACTTACAAAGATTAGGATTAGCTAATTTACATCCAATCAAACATGTTGAAGCAGTTGAAAAACCTTTAGCTCATTTTATGAAAATGAAGGAAGCAAGTGTTGGAAAAGATACAATGACTGGTCACTGGGAAATGATGGGGTTAAAAATAGAGACACCATTCCAAACATTTACTGATACAGGTTTTCCACAAGAGCTATTAGATGAACTTGAAAAAAGAACAGGTCATAAAATAGTTGGAAATAAAAGTGCCAGTGGAACAGAAATATTAGATGAACTTGGCGAACATCAAATAAAAACAGGAGATATGATCGTTTATACTTCAGCTGATTCTGTTTTACAAATATGTGGTCATGAAGAAACTTTTGGTTTAGATGAACTTTATCGTTGCTGTGAAATTGCAAGAGAATTAACTCTTAAAGATGAATGGAAAGTTGGAAGAGTTATTGCAAGACCATATTTAGGAATGAAAAAAGGTGAATTCAAACGTACAAGTAATAGACATGATTATGCTTTAAAACCATATGGAGCTACTGCATTAAATGTATTAAAAGATAATGGATTTGCTTCAATATCTGTTGGAAAAATAAATGATATATTTGATGGTGAAGGTATAACAGAATCAAATAAATCAAAAAGTTCTGTTCATGGAATGGAACAAACTTTAGAAATAATGGATAAAGAATTTAAAGGATCGTGCTTTGTTAACTTAGTAGACTTTGATGCTTTATGGGGACACAGAAGAAATCCAGTTGGTTATGCTGAAGAATTAGAAAAGTTTGATGTTAATTTAGGAAAAGTATTAGATAAATTAAAAGAAGATGATTTATTAATAATTACAGCAGACCATGGTAATGATCCAACTTATAAAGGATCAGATCATACACGTGAACATGTTCCTTTCTTAGCTTATTCTCCATCTATGACTGAAAGTGGATTAATGGAAACAAGCGATAGTTTTGCAGCAATTGGTGCTACAATAGCAGAAAACTTTGGAGTAAAGATGCCTGAGAATACAATTGGTGAATCAGTACTAAGCAAGTTAGTATAGTATTACAGGAAGGATATTTAACTAATGATGAGTACAGTTAATACGCTAAAGGAAAAATCACTTAAAGTTCTTCTTATAAATATTTTAATAGCGTTAGTTGGAGTTTCCCTTGTTGGATTTGGAATTGCATTTAATTCAGCTGCAATGCTTGGAAATGATGCAGTTGCAATTCTATATGATGGAGTTCGTAGTGTAAGTGGCCTTCCACAAAGTGAACTTGGAATGACAACAAATGTGGTAAATTACGCAATAATAATATTATCGTTATTAATTAACAGAAAGTATATAAATATAGGAACATTTATATATACTATTCCAATGGGAACCTTCGTTGGAATAGGTTCAAAGTTTTATGAATATATGAATTTGCCTAATGTTTTAGAGTGGAGAATATTAAGTTCTGTATGTGGATCCTTAATGCTGTTTACAGGATTAGGAATCTTTATAGCAATAAATATTGGATTAGATCCTTTTACAAGTTTAGCTATGATATTAAAAGACAAAATGAAATCTCAATATAGAACGGCAAAGATAATTTGTGATGTTACATCGCTTATAATTGGTTTTATACTAGGAGGAAAAGCAGGGGCTGTAACGGTTATTGCAGCCCTAATAGGAGGGCCTTGTATACAATTTACATCAGAGCTATTTAAAAAGTCAGTTCTAATGAAGATTAAAATAGGTGAAAAGAACATTTTACAATATTAAAAACAAGATTTTGGAGGACAGAAATATGACAAATGTACCAACTCCCCATAATGGGGCAAAGCTAGGAGAAATAGCAAAAACAGTATTAATGCCAGGAGACCCTTTAAGAGCTAAATTTATTGCAGAAAATTTTCTTGAAGATGTTACTCAATTTAATACAGTAAGAAATATGCTTGGATATACTGGAACTTATAAAGGAAAACGTGTCTCAGTTATGGGAGGCGGCATGGGAATGCCATCTATAGGTATTTATAGCTATGAATTATTTAATTTCTATGGTGTAGATAATATTATTAGAATTGGAACAGCAGGAAGTATATCTGAGAAATTGCACTTACGTGATGTTGTAATCGGTTTAGGTGCATCTACTAATTCTAATTACGCACACCAATATAGTCTGCCAGGAACTTTTGCGCCTATTGCAAGTTTTGATTTAGTTAGCAGTGCAGTTGAAGCAGCAAAAGAAAACAATATAAATGTTGTTGTAGGAAACATATTATCTTCTGACACTTTCTATAGCGCTGATAAAACAGCAACAGAAAAGTGGAAGAGCATGGGAATTTTAGCTATAGAAATGGAGGCAGCTGCACTTTATATGAATGCTGCAGAAGCAGGAAAGAATGCGCTATGTTTACTTACAATTTCAGACTCAGTATTAACAGGAGAATCACTTTCAGCAGAAGATAGACAATTAAGTTTTACAGAAATGATGAAAATTGCTCTTGAAATAGCAAAATAATAAAGTTTATAGGAGGAAGTATCATGAAAAAAGTAATTGCATTATTAATGACAACAATGATTATGGGAACTATGGCTGGTTGCGGATCAAGTGGAAACAAGACAACTGATAAAGGAACTACAGGTGATAATAAGGAATTTAAAGTTGCAATGGTAACTGATACAGGTGGTGTAAATGACCAATCTTTCAATCAATCTTCATGGGAAGGATTGCAGAATTTTGAAAAGAATAATGCTGGAGGTAAAGTAAGCTATCTTGAATCTAAGCAAGAATCAGATTATGCTACAAATCTAGATAAAGCTGTTGATGCTGGTAATAAAGTAGTTTGGGGTATTGGTTTTGCAATGTCAGATGCAATAACAAAGGCAGCAAAAGCAAATCCAGATGTTAGTTATGCTATAGTTGATAATTCATATGGAGATGATACTCCAGCTAATGTTACAGGCGTTATGTTTAATGCACAAGAACCTTCATTTATGGTAGGTTATGCAGCTGCTAAAACAACAAAAACAGGTAAAGTTGGGTTTGTTGGTGGTATAAAAAGTGGAATTATAGATCAATTCCAATATGGATACCAAGCTGGTGTTCAATATGCAGCAAAAGAATTAGGTAAAGATATTACTGTAGATGTTCAATATGCTGAAAGTTTCTCTGACGCATCAAAGGGTAAAGCAATTGCAAACAAGATGTTCTCTTCTGGATGCGATATCGTATTCCATGCAGCAGGTGGAGTTGGTGTAGGTGTAATTGAAGCAGCTAAAGAAGCAAATAAATTTGCAATAGGTGTTGACCGTGATCAAGCATATTTAGCTCCTGATAATGTATTAACATCAGCATTAAAACTTGCAAGTGTTGCGGTTGAAAATGTTTCTAAAGAAGCTATGAGTGGAAACAAAATTGGTGGTAAAACTTATACTTATGGATTAAAAGAAAATGCTGTAGGAATTCCAACTGAAAACAAAAATATGGATTCAGCAGTATATAAAGCAACTATGGAAGTTCAAGACAAGATTAAAGCTGGTACAATAGTTCCACCTTACAATGAACAAACTTACAATGACTTTTTAAAAAAATAATAATTTAAACTTAAAGTAGATAATAACTATTAAGACAGTAGTGGAGGTAGGCTTTGCTGGTAACTTAACGGTTTGCCGGCAAAGCCTTATATAATAGAGGAGGATTAGGTATGGAAATTAGCAAACAATATGCAGTACAAATGCGTGGGATTACAAAAACGTTTGGCTCGTTCTGTGCTTTAGATAATATCAACCTTGATATTAAAAAAGGTACAATTCATGCACTACTAGGAGAAAATGGTGCAGGCAAAAGTACACTTATGAATATCCTTTATGGATTGTATCAAGCTGATCAAGGTGAAATATATCTTAATGGTGAAAAGATAAATATTAAAAATCCTAATATAGCTATTGAAAATGGAATAGGAATGGTTCATCAACACTTTATGTTAGTTGAAAATTTTACAGTAACACAAAATATAGTGTTAGGTAGTGAAATTACAAAAAAATGTGGAATATTAGACATGAAAAAAGCCCGAGAAGAAATATTAAACATTGTTAAAAAGTATGGATTAGATGTAGATCCAGATGCAAAAATTGAAGATATTTCAGTAGGTATGCAGCAGCGTATTGAGATATTAAAAGCTTTATATCGTGGAGCTGATTTATTAATATTGGACGAGCCGACAGCGGTTCTTACTCCACAAGAAATTCAAGATTTAATAGGCATCATGCATAACCTTATTGCTGATGGAAAAACAATAATTATAATTACACACAAATTAAAAGAAATAAAGGAGTCTTCTGATGTTTGTACAATAATACGTAGAGGAAAATATATAGATACAGTAAATGTTAAGGAAGTAACAAGAGAAGATCTTGCAACAATGATGGTAGGTCATGCAGTCAAGTTAATCGTTGACAAAGAAGCTGCAAAACCAGATGAGGTTGTTTTTGAAATAGATAATTTAACTGTAAAAGATGAAAGAAAATTAGATGCAGTTAAAGATTTATCACTTAAAGTACGTAAAGGTGAAATCGTTGGTATTGCAGGAATTGATGGCAATGGACAAAAAGAATTAATTGAAGCTATAACTTGTCTTGCTAAATCCGAAAAAGGTACCATTAAAATAAATGGAGTAGAGATACAAAATACTACAGTGGAAAACGTTATCAAAAATAAAGTTTCAACAATACATGAAGACAGGCAAAAACGTGGGCTTGTATTAGATTTTAGTGTTGCTGAAAATATGGTAATAGAAAAATATAAAAGTGATCCATATTGTAAGAATGGATTATTGGTTAAAGATAAAATTATGGCTCATACTAAGGAGCTTATAAATCAGTATGATATAAGGCCTGATAACTGTGAATCATCACCTATCAGAGGGCTATCAGGAGGAAATCAGCAGAAAGTTATAATTGCAAGAGAAGTATATAATGATCCAGACTTATTAATTGCAGTGCAGCCAACTCGTGGACTTGATGTAGGAGCAATTGAATATGTTCATAAAACATTAATAAGAGAAAGGGATAAAGGAAAAGCTGTTCTTTTAATTTCATTAGAACTTGATGAAGTTATGAATGTTTCTGATACTATAGCTGTAATTTCGGAAGGAACTATTGTAGGTACTTTTAAACAAGGTGAAGTTGATGAAAATACAATAGGCTTGCTAATGGCGGGAGGTAAACATAGTGAAGATAGTAGTAAAAATTCTTAAAAAACCAGTTACTTCAACATTCATTGCAATATTCTGTGGATTTATTGTTGCATCAATAGTACTAGGTGTTGCTGGCTATAATCCTATAGATGCTTTTAGTGCACTTTTTGGAGGTATTTTTTCAAAACCTAAATATATATCTAATACAATTATTAAGGCCACTCCTATTATTTTAACTGGGTTAAGTGTAGCATTTGCTTTTAAAACAGGTTTATTTAATATTGGAGCAGAAGGTCAATATATAGTAGGTACAATTGCATCAACTATAGTTGGAATTAAATTAAATTTACCAGCAGTATTAGAAATTCCTTTAGTAATTTTAGCTGGTGTAGCTGCTGGAGCAGTGTTTGGTGGAATTGTCGGAATTCTTAAGGCGAAATTCGGAATACACGAAGTTATAACCAGTATAATGCTAAATTGGATTGCATTATATTTATCTAATTTCGTTGTATCAACAGATGTATTTCACCAGCCAGATTCAACAAGTACTTATATGATTAATGAATCTGGATTTACTACTATACTTGGCAATTGGAAGACTTCTGATGCTGGAATGGAATTTCTTTCTCATCACAAATGGTTATCAGAAGTTTTGCTAAAAACAGATGTTAATATTGGAATTATTGTTGCTATTATAATGGCTGTAGTTATATCAATTTTGTTATATAAATCAGCAAAAGGATATGAATTACGTGCAGTTGGATTAAATAAAGATGCAGCAGAATTTGCTGGAATAAATGTTAATCGTAATATAATTCAATCAATGGTAATTGCAGGTGCATTATCAGGTCTTGCTGGAGCACTGGCTATTACAGGCACAGCACCTCATAAGTTATCAACTATGGCTGCTTTTGAGAATAACGGATTTAACGGATTATCAGTTGCATTAATTGCAGGAAGTTCACCTATTGGTTGTATCTTTGGAGGATTATTATATGGTGGATTACTATATGGAGGTCAATCTGTACAATCTGCTATAGGTGCACCATCGGAAATAATAAATATAATGATAGGTACTATTGTATTTTTCGTAGCATTAACCAAGATTGTACCTGCTTTAGCTGACAGACTTTTAAAGAGAGGTGAAAAGAATGTTAAATAGTATTGCACTATTAATAGGTATTACACTAATGTATTCAGCACCGTTAATATTTGGAGCATTAGGTGGAGTGGTTTCTGAACGTTCTGGAGTTGTAAATATCGGGATTGAAGGTATGATGACTATAGGTGCCTTTACTGGTGCGGCAGTAGGATATTATTCTGGAAATGCATGGCTTGGATTTTTAGCTGCAGGAATTGCAGGCGGAATAATGGCTTTATTACATGCAGTTGCATCTATAACATTCAATGCGGATCAGACAATATCAGGTATTGCTATAAATTTATTGGGTGCAGGTTTCTCATTATTTACATGTAGGTTATTATTTGAAGGAGCTACTATGACTAAACCAGTAGCTACTAAATTACCTAAGATATTTGGCGTAGATATTACAGTTTTTATAGCGATTTTAATTACAGTAGTTATTTGGTTTATTTTATATAAAACTAAATGGGGACTACGTATTCGTGCTGTAGGAGAGCATCCAGCAGCGGCAGATACTCTTGGAATAAGTGTAACTAGAACTCGTTATGTATGTGTTCTAATTTCTGGAATACTAGCAGGATTTGGTGGAGCATCTATGACACTTGCAATAATAGCGCAATTCACTCCAACAGCAATCAGCGGTCAAGGCTTTATTGCATTAGCAGCAGTTATTTTTGGTAAATGGACTCCACATGGTGCATATGGAGCTTGCTTATTATTTGGATTTGCTCAAGCATTAACAGTTGTATTAGGCGGTGGAAGTTTTGCTATTCCTTCACAAATACTTGCAATGCTGCCATACATTCTAACAATTGTAGTATTGATTCTTTTTGTTGGAAAATCAGTTGCACCAAAAGCTGATGGAGTTCCTTACGAAAAAGGTACTCGTTAATCTAAAAACATTGAAAGAATTTTAGTCATAATTGTGAAATGTGCATTGTGAATTGTAAAATATATAGTTATAAAATGAATTTAAGGAGTAATGAAATATGAATAGTGCTAAATATATAGATCATACAATATTAAAACCAGAAGCAACAGTAGAGGATGTAAAAAGATTATGCAGAGAAGCTAAAGAATACAATTTTGCTTCAGTTTGTGTAAATGGATGTTATTCAAAATTAGTAAGTAGTGAACTTGCAGGAAGTGAAGTAAAAACTTGTGTGGTAGTAGGATTTCCACTTGGAGCTATGACAAAGGAAGCAAAAGCATTTGAAACATCTCAAGCTATTGAAAATGGTGCGAGTGAAATAGATATGGTAATAAATGTAGGGGCACTAAAGTCTAAGGATTATAACTTTGTAAAAGAAGATATAGAAGCTGTAGTAAATGCAGCTAAAGGAAAAGCGTTAGTTAAAGTTATTATTGAAACATGTTTATTAACTGATGAGGAAAAAGTTAAGGTTTGTGAGATCGCTAAAGAAGCTAAGGCTGATTTTGTTAAGACATCAACAGGATTTTCTACTGGTGGAGCAACTAAGGCAGATATTGCTTTAATGAGAAAGACTGTTGGACCAGATTTAGGTGTAAAGGCATCAGGTGGAGTTAGAGACTTTAAAGCTGCTATGGAGATGATAAATGCTGGGGCAAGCAGAATAGGATCAAGTAACAGTATTGCCATTGTTAATGAGAGCAAATAATTTTTAGGCTGTAAGATAAATAAATGATAAAATGATAAATTGTGATAAATAGCTGGATAGAACCATGAGACAAAAAATAATTCATGGTTCTATTATTTATATTACTCTGCAAATGAAAAAAGATTTAGTAAGGAGAATAATCTAATTAAAAGAATGTGCCTATAAAACTATACTAACATCATAGGTTCAGGTAAAATTTATATTCTTAAGAATATACGAAGTTAAGAATAAAAGAATATAGGAATATAAGAATTTAACAATATAAGAATTTATAAATGAAAACATAAAACAATTTAAAAATGAACCAATAAAAAAAGGTAACAATATAAAAAGGTGTAGTAAATAGATATCTTTTAAAAAGAGAATGAAGCAAATTTAAGTTTTTGAGAAATTTGGTTTTACTGTAGAAAATGTTGTTCAGAAGGCTATGAATGTAATATTTACATAACATGATAAACATTCTCAAATCTGTAACATTATTGATAAATCCCTGTGACAGAACTGTAACAATAATTTCCTATAATTAAACCGAACAAGAGATATGCATTTAAAAAAGATGTGGAGGAGTAATAACAGAAGATAAAGAAACTGCTGTTATAGAAGCTTTCACTCCTTCAAAATAAAAAAACACGCTAACAAAATTTGGAGAGAGAATTAATATAAATTCTATACAATGAGTAAAATTTTAAGGTTAGTTATGCAAATGAATAACTAGCCTATTTAATTTAATTGGAAAAAAATAAAAAATTATATAACGACACTCTATGATGCACACTTTGTATAAAAAGGAAATGTATAGGTATATATGGTTAAAAACTAAATATTTATAATCTAAATTAGTAGTATGATAATAAAATTTATATAAATAAAAAAATATAAAAATGGCATAACTAGAAAAAATTATGTCGAAATGCTATTAAATTTTAACAATTTTTGATAAAATATAATTTAGTAAAGGTTTGAAATAAGCTGCAAATTATTATAAACTTTAAAATTTTATTGTAAAAGGGAGATGGTATACTGATGATAAAGAATCTATCCATAAAAACAAAATTGTTAATTGGCTTTATGAGTATGGTTATACTAATTGGAATAACTGGTTTCTTCGGAAAGTTTGGTCTATCAAATACTGAGAGCAGTATAGAACAAATATATTCTGATGATTTAAAAAGTATTGATGAAATACATTCGGTTAAAGAGAACTTTTTAATTGAAATTAAAATCGTTAATGATGTAGTTCTAGAACAGGATAATTCCAAGGTACAAACAGCGCTACAACAACTTGATCAAATCAAAACTAAAAATTCAGCTGTAGTTGAAGCTTTTGGTAATAGCAGCATGTCAAATGATGAGAAGAAAGAGTTTGATGATCTTAATTCTATTTTAGGAGATAAGTTTGCAACTGAAAAAGACAATCTTTTTGAGTTACTTAAAAATGGGAATTATTCAGAAGCAAAAATTAAATTATCTGAAATTAATCAAACCACAGAAATTATATCAAAACATCTTGATAACTTGGTTGAAATAAACCAAAAACAAGCAGATGAAGCTTATAGCAGTGCAAAAGAAAACTATCGCATAACAACTCATAGAATGCATGCAATTCTAATAGTAGGGATTATTTTGGCGATTGCTATAGGGACAGGATTATCAATATATATATCGATGATGATTAAAAAGGGTTTATTATTTGCAGAAGCTTTAGGAAACGGAGATTTAACATATTCAATAGAAAGTAAAAACAATGATGAATTAGGATTATTAATTAGGGCATTAAATAATGCAAAAGAAAAAATTAAATCAGTGATTGAAAATATTGTGATTCAGGCGCAAGGAGTAACAGCATCTAGTGAAGAATTATCTGCTACGTTAGAAGAATTATCAAGTAATTTTGAAAGTATAGATAAGAATACATCTGGAATAGTTGAAAACATACAAGGTATAAATTCGATTACAGAAGAGTTATCTTCCACAATGGAAGAGGTTAATTCTGGAATAACTCAGCTGGCTTCGAATTCAACTGAAAGTAGTCATCAGTCTATCGAAATTAAAGAAAGAGCTACTGAAGTAAAGGAAACTGGAATTAATTCTATGAAAGCTACAGATGAATTGTATGAAGAAAAGCAAAATAATATACTTAA
The DNA here is from genome assembly GCF_000621745.1 of Clostridium beijerinckii HUN142. Classification (GTDB taxonomy): domain Bacteria; phylum Bacillota; class Clostridia; order Clostridiales; family Clostridiaceae; genus Clostridium; species Clostridium beijerinckii_A. The sequence continues at coordinate 320,841 of NZ_KK211336.1, forward strand.
TGCAATAGAGCAAGGAAAAGTAGTTAGTGAAATAGGTATAATTGCACAATCAATTGCATCAATAGCAGAACAGACAAATTTGCTAGCTTTGAATGCGAATATTGAAGCTGCAAGGGCTGGAGAGCAAGGAAAAGGATTTGCAGTAGTTGCAAATGAAGTAAGGATACTTGCTGAGCAGTCAGCAGATTATGTTAAAAATATCCAAAATGTAGTTTCAAATGTTCAGGCTGCCTTTAATAATTTATCAGGCAATTCAAAGGATGTGCTGAATTTTGTTAATGAGAATGTTAAAAATGATTATGATTTATTGATTGAGACAGGGAATAAATACGAAAATGATGCTGCATATATTAGTGATTTATCACAAAATATTGCATCAATGTCACAGGAGCTAAATGCATCTACAGAAGAGATTTCTGCAGTTGTACAAACTATTGCGGAAAATATGAAAGATACTAAAAATAGTTCGGAGGAAATTAAAGCAGGCATAGATGAAACTAATAAAGCAATAGAACAAGTTGCTAGAGTAGCTCAGCATCAAGCAGAAACAGCAGAAAAATTAACTGAATCGGTTTTAAATTTTAAAATATAGATAGGTTTAACAATCCAAGTGAATCTTAGGCATAACTAAGATCACTTGGATTGTTTTATTAAATATAAAACTTTTAATCATCAAAATTATTGATATGCTGCATTTAAAATTTCAATTTTACAAATAGACTAAGCCCTCTTATAATAAAATAATCAACACCAAGGAGGGGAAAAATGAATAAAAAACTAAATACTATTTCTATAAGTGGACTAATGATAGGTCCAATTTTAGGTTCAGGTATAGTACTCTTACCACCTATTGCAATTCATATGATTGGAGATAAAGCCATTATTGCATGGATAATAACAATGCTTATGGGTATCATATTTGCTTACATATTTACAAAGATGAGTATATTAACTTTGAGTAATGAAGGGGTGAATGTGGTAATAGGTGAGAAACTTGGACAAAATTTTCGGGAATTATCTTCAAATTATTTGACAGCAGCTGTCTGCTTTGGACCTGTAGCTGTTTTATATACGGCTTCTGGATTTATTTGTAACATGTTTCCGGGAGCAAATAATTATAGAACCCTTGTCATTTTTATATTATTATTTCTCAATGTAGTTGTGCTTCTAATGGGAATAACTGCAATGGGAAAGGTTACTTTAGTACTTTCTTCACTTACTGGACTTATTCTTATTATAGGCAGTGTTTTTAATCTGTTAAAGCAAGATAATGTGACTTTTCCAAGTGGTATGCCACCAATTACAACTCTTGGTTCTACGCTTTTGCTATTATTTTGGGCAATTATAGGGTGGGAGGTAATTGGAAGTTACGTTGAAGAGGTCATGAATCCAGAGAAAACGCTTATGCGTGCTATGAAAATAAGTTTATCAGCTGTTATTTTTATATATTTATTGACTACTTTTGCTTTGCAAAATAGTGTAGGAAATCAAATTATTACAAAAGAAACAGATATCAATGTGAGTTTAATTCTTGTTCCGTTATTCGGTAACTTATCTTATATTGTTATGGGGATTGTAGCAGCAGGATTGTGTTATGCCACATTGATCATGATATTAGGTGCTGTTACAAGACAAATGGCTGCCAGAGCAGAAAATGGTATGCTTCCTGCTTTTTTAAGAAAGAAAGAAGAAGAAAAATCTCCTAAAAGGGCTTTATTAGTATTAACTATATTTCATTATATACTTATTGTTCTTATTCACTACAATTATATTACTGTAGAATGGACAGTAGGAATTGCAAATACTTTCTTTATATGCAACGCACTTCTTGGACTTATTGCTAGTCTCAAATGTATAGATGGCATCATTTTAAAAATATCAATAATATTGTTGATCATAATATTAGTTATATTACTAGCATTTTCATCATTATTAGGATGGATACTATTGGTTGTAGTGAGTCTAATGAGCATGTATAAGAGCATGCCACAATTTCAGCAGAAATTAAAAAAATAGATTTTTAAAGAAAGGTATATTACATGTTTATCATATAGCTAGCCGAAATAAGGATCATGCTGTTGTTCCAGTTTCTAAGAAATTATGATGGATGATTCTAAGATTACAAGTTGCACCCAAGATGCTAACCTCAAAGTCGAGCGCTCACAGAGAAAGTTCTGCTTACCAAATGTAAAATTTGGAGCATCACTTTTCGATTCTCACTTTTTGAACTAGCATACTTGGAACAACTTTTAATCTAAGAATCAGAACCATCAAATTTCTAATGAAACATTTCATATTATGACCCTTGTGGTTACAAAAACATAATTCTTATTTCTAGTTTGGATATATTTCATAGTATAAATCTATCTTGCAATTGTATCTATATGTACATTATTTTAATATTTCAAATTTGATTTATGGTATCAAAAAGTATAAATATAATTATTTTGAAAAAAATAATTATTGAAGTATGGGGATTAGATTCTTCTTATTAGATGAACATATTTACAAAGTTGCTAATACTTTAAGTTCGTATCTTCACTAGAAATCATAAATATATTTGTGTAGAAAACATTTGAAAATGAGCTGTTAAAGGTTCTTAGCTGTAGGTTGTTCCATTTTAGCTTGTCACACTGAAGTGGGAGCATGCTAAAGTGGATACAACCTGCTGCTTAGAACCTTCAGCGATATTTTCATAGATTTTCGGAACAAAATATTTATGATTTCGGTAAGTTACCACATAAATTTAGTTTTATAGCTGAATATCTATATGAAGAATCATGAACCACAGTAAAAATATTTTTAAGAAAGCAAAAGATACAAATGAAAGGATGTTTTATTATGAAGATTTATGGAAGTAATGTGTGTCCATCTACATTAAAGGCTATAGAGGAATTGAGAGAAAAAAATATTAGCTTTGATTACAGAGATTTTTGCGAGGATATAAAAGCTTTAAAGGAATTTGTTGCAATTCGCGATGAGAATTCACTATTTGATGATGTTAAAGATGAAAAAAGGATAGGGATTCCATGCTTTGTTTTAGATAATGGAGTTATAACACTTGATAAAAATTATGCAATAGAAGAATATATGAAAAATAGATAAAGAAGATTACATAGCAAATTTAAGTTTAGTGTGTTTAAATTAGTTGTATATAGCTAGAAGTATAATTAAATAGGATTGTAATACTAATAGTAGGATTAATGATAATAGATAGTTATGAAATGAAGAAAAAGCCATAGACACATAAATTTCAAAAAAATGTGTTAATGGCTTTTTCTATACTGTACTTAAAGCCTTTTTAAAAGACAATCTTATGAATTAGCTTTCTCGTAATTTACTATCAAGGACACAATGTCCGAGGATTGTCCATCAATATAATTTCCTAGAGAATAAAAAAACTTATTTCCAAAATGGTTAAAAGGTGATATCCTTGATATAGGAAGACCAACTATTAAAAGCAAATAAAGGGTCATAGGTTACCTTTATCAAAGTAAATATTTATATAAGGAAGTGAAGTAGTTGGAAGCGTACAAAGTTTTGGAATCATTAAATGATAGATGCAAGCACATATTCAGCATTATACAAAAAAATGGTCCATTAACTAAAAACGAATTGAGTGATATAACTAAAATAAAATTAACAACTTTAAATAGAGATCTTCAAATATTAACAGATAAAAAAATAGTTGTAGAAAGTCATATTGGAGAATCTACAGGGGGAAGAAAGCCTAGTTTATATGATATAAATTCAAGTGAATTTTATATTATCGGAATTGATATTTCTAGAATATATGCACGGATAGTTATAACAAATTTGAAATTGGAAATTGTCAATGAGGAATTAATAAACCATGAATATGATTTTGAAAATATTAGCAAAATTATACCGGGGACTGTAAAAAGATTACTTATAAATTTATCAATAGAAAAGTCATCTATTGTTGGAGTCGGAATAGGAATAGTTGGTGGGTTCTATACTGAACCGTTATCTAATACTTTAAGTAAAGAGTTAGGCACTCCTATATATATTGATAATGGAGCTAATGCAGCTGTCATTGGAGAGTATAACTTTGGAATTGGAAAAGGGAAAAATAATATTGCATACGTAAATTGTGGCGTTGGAATAAGAACTGGAATTATATCCTCAGGTGTCTTAATTCGTACAATCAATAATTTAGAAGATGCATTTGGGCATATGATTGTTGATGCAAATGGAGAGTTGTGTTCGTGTGGTAATTGTGGATGTTTAGAAAGCCATGTATCAATACCTAATATAACTAGAAGATTTGCTAAGGAATTAGAAAAATGCGATATGTTAGATTTAAATAAGGAAATAGATGAAATAAATTATGAAGATGTTTGTAAGCTAGCTGAGAAAAATAATAAGGCAGCTATAAATGCTATAGAGAGTGCAGCTTTATACTTTGGAATTGGGCTTTCAAATTATATTAAATTATTTAATCCAGAATTAATAATATTAAGTGGCCCATTAATACAAAATTCTAATTTGTTTTATGAAGCATCTAAAAAAATGGCTCTTGAAAAATGTCATTTGAAAAACAATACTGTTATGTTTAGTAATGGTGGGTATTTTCAAGAAAAATCTATAGCAGTAGGTGCGTGTGTTATGGTCATAAAAAAGATACAAAATTAAGAAAAGGAAGTGAATATTATGAATCCAGTGGCATTTTCAATTGGAGGATTTGATATAAGATGGTATGGAATATTAATTGCAACAGGTATTATGTTAGGAATAATAATATCTCAATATAATTGTAAATGGAGAGAAGCTGATTATGATAATTTACTAAATATAGTGCTTATCTCTATTCCAATTGGTATTATAGGTGCAAGACTATACTATGTAATATTTGAATTCAATAACTATAAAAATAATATTATTGAGGCTTTTAACATAAGAAATGGAGGACTAGCTATACATGGGGGCCTTATTTTTGCATTGGGAACAGCATTAATATATACAAAGATTAAGAAACTTAGTTTTATTAAATTTGCAGATGTTGCAGCACCTTCAATTATTTTAGCTCAAGCTTTAGGAAGATGGGGAAATTTCTTTAATCAAGAGGCTCATGGGGATGTAGTTACCTATGAATTTATTAAACATTTTCCTATGTTCATCCAAAAAGGAATGAATATAGGCGGATTATATTATAATCCTACATTTTTATATGAATCTGCTTGGAATTTAGCTATATTTGCAATATTAATGATTGTACTTAGAAAAAGTAAAAAAAATGGAGTAGTATTCTTCTCGTATATTGGTCTATACTCTGTAGGAAGATTTATAATCGAAGGTATGAGAACCGATAGTTTAATGCTTGGAAATATCAGAATGGCTCAGTTAATTAGTCTAAGTGGAATTATTGTATGGATAATATTCATGGTCTTAAATTATTATAAATGTATTGTAAAAGGAAGTGCATGCAAAGAATGAATGTAATTTTATTTATAATAATTGGATTAGCAGCAGGAATATTAAGTGGGATATTTGGTATTGGTGGAGGTATAATAATTGTACCAGCCTTGATATACTTATGTGGATTCAGTCAGCTAAAAGCTCAAGGAACATCACTTGCAATATTATTGCCCCCAGTTGGAGTATTGGCATTTATTGAGTATTATAAAAAGGGACAAGTTAACTTGCAAGCTGGTATTTTAATATGCTTGTTTTTGGTTGTAGGCTCGGTATTTGGTGCTAAAATAGCAAATATAATTCCTCTATCATTTTTAAAGAAAGGTTTCGGTATACTAATGATTTTAATATCTTTAAAAATGATTTTCTCCAAGTAATATAAAACTTTAGTGAATAAACTAGCAGACTTATAATTTTTATATTAAGTCTGCTAGTTCTTTTGTTTAAGCGAAAGAAATAATTTGATTGTCAAATTATATAAATTAATTTGTATTAAGATTTTAGTGATCATAATTTAGTAATAATTCATATTATAATATTATATTAATTGTAATTAGGGATACATATGAAGAAGTGTAAATGTAAGAAAGATAGAAAATGTAGAAGTAGTAAAAAAACAAATAAACAAAAGAAATCACAATGCAATCCTAATCCATTTGCAGATGCAGTCATTCCACCATGTGCAGAATATTTAGAAAATGAAAATGTATTGGTATTAGACGGTGAATTGATTTATAGAAGTGTTAATAAAATATATGTATTTATTACTACGAGTGCTTCAAATAATGGTCCTACAGGAAGTTTAGGTGAAGCTCTTGAAACTAATGTTGAGATTAGCATTACAACATTTATAATTGGTCTATTTATTAATCAGGTCCAAATGGGTATCATTGAATATGACAAAACTAAACCAATTCATCCAGATGAAAAGATTGATTTATTAATACATCAATGTCTTCAAAATATATGTGAAGAAAATCAATCTGATTCAGAAATGAATGAAAAACCCAAAGAATTCGAAAAAGATGAAATGGGTGATCAGTCAGATAAAAGTGAAGGAGCTAACGACTCTCAATCGGAAAATGCAGCAGAATTCAATTATAAATTAACATTCGTTATATCTAATGGTAATGCTATTGCTACTTTTGTAAAATATCAAATAAATATAACAGAACTTAATTATACTATATTATTGGCATTAAATAGATTAGAAGGAGATCCAGGATTATATTTTCCAAATAATAATTATGCAACACCTATCCCAGTGAATTTTTATTTAGCGGGATTAAATATAAAATTCCCAATAGATCAAAAATGTTTCTAATAGAACTGTGTGTTCGTGAATTATATATTTCTAAATGTTGAAGCGTAATCACGGCTGTCAGCATTAGTTATTCAAATATCAATTTCAATATTAATTATTTTTGACCTGCAATAGGCTTATTTGGTTAGTTTTTACTAATAATCATATAATCCCCGCAAGTAAGTTGAACCACCTCTGCTCTTAGAGCTTTTGAAATATCATCAGTTAGCTGCTTTTGTTCCTCTTGAGTTTTGGCAACTAAAATTAAGGGGTTTCCATTTTGTGCCCTATCTTTAGATAGGGTTATATATGCTATTATTTCATAACCAGTATTATAAAAATCTGTACCCATGGTATTCCTGCCTTTCTATTTATTAAGATTAGATTTCATTAAACTAGAACTCTTTCTTATACTCTCTAAAAGAGGTGTTTTCTTTATTGTTTCTATAAAAGAGCCTTCATCATAAATTATTGGAACCAGCATAACAGCAACTCTTCCTGTTTCGTAGTCACATTTAGTATAATGATATCTTTTTAGTCCTAACATTCTGCACGCTTCAAATATTATAGCCTGCCTTTGACCGTGATGATCAATTATTCTGTTAAAGTGCCTGTCATTTGGGTGAATTATTGCTGCCATGCCGCCATCTTTAACTAAATTCCTTGCCCTATCTGTACCTAAATGATTTGTAACAAATATATCATCCACATATAGTTCGGAATTTTTTACAGTTATCTTTGCTAGCTTTACTTGAGCAATATCTCCGATAGATTTACCTTTTGAAAAATTTTTGAGTATATAAAAAATTATGCCTCCAGCTAAAATACCGCTTAATATATTTATTAGAATGATGTTATGAGGCACAAGGTGCATGGTTAAGCTAGTTAAAAAGGAAACTAACAATGATAAATAATTTCTAGCTTCAAAAGTTTTTGCAATGCCATCAATGTAAGCTTCTCCTCTAAAAACATGTTCCACATTATCAAGATCTTGAAGACTTTCTTTTTCTATTTTTCGTACTTCTCTAAACTGCTCAGTAGCAAGAACTAGGAAGGTTATTGCTTCAAAGTTCCTTTCAAGAATAGCTGGAATTGCAATAGCACCTATTCCAGAAGATATGAATCCGGCTACTAAATGAATTAAATATCCATTTGGATAGCTGGGATACTGTCTGTAATCAACGACTAGGGTAATATATCTAGCAGCAGTACCACATAGTATTGGTATTAAGATTAAAAATATATAATACTGAGAAAGCATTTCTTTTTCCATATGAGCCTCCGAATATTTAGTAGTTAGAATATAAATAACCAATTTTATATATTAATTTTCTGCATTATATATAAAAAATATACAATTATCTTGAAATTTGAGATCTATATAGATAAACAATATCTAACTTAGACTTATGCATACAACTCCCCGAAATAAGAATTATGCTGTTGCTCCCGTTTCTAAGGAAATTATGATGGATGATTCTAAGATCACAAGTTGCATCCAAGATGCTAGCCTCAAAGTCAAGCTTTGAACTAGCATACTTGGAACAACTTTTAATCTAAGAATCAAAGCCATCAAATTCCTAATGAAACATTTCGCAAAGGCATAATTCTTATTTCTAGTTGGGATATATTTGATAGAATAAATCTAACTTATAATTTGTTTATCAATATAGATATCTAAATTTAAGTAATAACTTATCGAAATCATAAATATTTTGATTCCAAAAAGCTATGAAAATATTTCTACATTGTTATAAAAAATATGATTGTAAACATCTGTCAAAATGTTAATATTTTAAGAATAAGCTAATAGGAGATTATGGACTAAAATGAAATATAATTCTTAAACAAGGAAAAGTATGTAATACAAGCTATAGGTGCTACTTTTACTAGTATTTTTATAGGTTATAATTTATCATACTGGTTAATATATTACTGCCAAGCAAAATTTATATTAATTAAGGGAGGTAGATGCATATGTCATCAAATAATAGTGGAAGAAATAGAACATTAGTACCAGAAGCAAAACAAGGATTAAACAGATTAAAAACTGAGGTTGCTTCAGAAGTTGGATTAAGCGATTATGAAAACATGGATAAAGGAAACCTTTCTTCAAGACAAAATGGATATGTTGGCGGATATATGGTAAAACATATGATCGAAGATTACGAACAAGGTCTTAAGTAATAAGCATAGGACTAAGAGCATAAAAATAGTTGTTTAAGATATAAAGCAAAATTTTATATCTTAAACAACAAGACCTAAAAGATTTAATTAATAAATCTTTTAGGTCTATTTTTTACTATAATATACTTGCCTTTATTTAAATTAATACAGAATTTAGATTGAATATACTTATGAGCGTAGTAATAATATTGAGGATAAAATAATTATCAATATATTCTAAAGAAATAAAAATGGCCATAAATTCCAAGCATTAAAGCCGTTTCCGTAATATCCACCGTAATTACCATAATTCATTCCACAGTTGCCGTAGTTCATGCCACAATTTCCAAAGTTTAAACCACAGTTTCCACCGCAATTACCATAGTTCATACCGTAATTTCCATAATTCATACCATAATTACCATATCCATTATTGTTATTATAGCAAGGCTTGCAAGATTTTTTGCAACACTTTTTCATAGCCCATTTCTCCTTTGTTAATCAAAATCATTTGTTATATTAATAGTATATTAAGCAGCATTAAAAGTTGTTACATAATATTTAGATAAAATTTAAGAAAATTCATTGTAATTCAAGATCTTAAGCGATAATTCTAATTTGAATAAATTATTACTGTCTTCCAAGGAAATATTAAGTAAACTTTGAATCTTATTAAAGCGGTAAAATAGTGTACTTCTATGTATATTTAATTTATTTGAAGTATAGTTGGCATTTCTATTACACTCTAAGTAAGTTTTAAGAGTTATAAATAATTCGGTTTTATTCTTCTCATCGTATTTGATAAGCTTTTTTATTAGAGGGTTAACTAAGGTTGTTATATCAATTCTAGGTAAATTATTATTTTCTTTTGAACTTGCAGATATATGAATAAGATAATACTCAATGTAATCTTCAAAATAGCTTATATTACTATGGCTTTTCATGTATGATGATAGCTTTAAAGCGCATATTGATTGCTTAAAGTAATCTTTTATATCCAATAAATTATTAAAATTAATACTAGCTCCACATCTTAAATTGTTTAGTTTTAAAAATTCTAATAGATTTTCTTTTATGTACTCACTTATAATTTGTTCATTATCACTGCTCATAAGAAAAATAATTGTATCTTTATAATAGGTTGAGATACAATTTCCTAGTATACTTTTAAGCCTCTGAATTAATTCTCTTAATCCAAAGTTGTGCCTATAGTCGTCATATTTCTGTTTGAATGGTATTGAAAGGATTAAATTGTATTTACGCAAAGTAAAACTACTATATTTTAAGCGTTCACTGGCATATTCCAAATTATCTATATCATTTACTAATAAATCCATCAAATAATATTCTTCATCTAGACCTGAGTTACTTATAAATAGATTTTCTTTTTGTATTTGAATAGAAAGTAAATTGGATAATATATTTGTAAGTTCTAAATCTTCATCTTGAAAATCACGATCACGTTGAAGAACACTTATATATCCTATTGAAATTCCATTAACTTTAATAGAGCAAAATATTAAATTTTCATCGGAATAATGAAAAAATGAATTATTTGTTTTATAAATAGTATCCATGCATTTATTTTCTTTCATTAAATTAATAATGCCTGATAATAGATAATCTTCACCGTTATAGGTTTCTATGCTTGAATTTTCACACTTAGCTAGATTCGAACGAGTGATGAGTCGGTAGCTGGTATCTAAAATAAAAATGGGATTTCCTAAAAAACTCTCGGCTATGTTAAGAATATCATCAATATTATTTTGAACAAATAAACTATTATAAAGTTCATATCTTTTCTTATATAAATCGTATTCCTTTTTCATTAATTTCTCCTTATTTCGCTTAAATTGAAAAAATGTCTAAACATTATAAACTTAAGAGCATTATTTTAAGACTTATTTTTGATGAATGACATTTTCTATAATGCTAAAATTATGATAAATCGTTTGTTTTTGTAATTCAAAACTAATTATCTTATTAAATTATAATTAGAAAATGCAAAAGTATAAACTAATTTTAACAAAATATTAAGCTATTAAAGGAGAAGTATTAATGAGTTTTACAGTATTAGGTATTACAGCGGGAAGAAAAGATTCAAATTCAGAAATCTTATTAAAGGAAGCATTACTTGCATGTCAAGAACAAGGTGCAGATGTTAAAATGATTAATTTAAGAGATTATAATATTATGGAATGTTCAGGGTGTACAGCTTGTACCCATGGAATGAGTAATGGAAAAAATGTTGGATGTACGTTAAGTAAAAAAGATGATAAGGAAGAAATTATGAAAGTGATGCTAAATGTAGATGCTATAATTGCAACAGCACCAACATATGACTTAATGCCAACAGCAACATTTTCAAAATTCATGCATAGAAATCTAGCATATGAATCAGCATTCTTAGAATTTATTGGCGCAATTGAACATAAAGATAGAGTTGCAGGTTTAATCGCAGTTGGGGGATCTACTCGTTCTTGGCAGTCAATGGCACTTGAGAGCATGCAGGCTACATGTTTTACAAATGATTTTAAAGTAGTTGATATGTATTTAGCAACAAGGGTTCCAGCACCAAAACAGTGCTTATTATACGATGATATGATAGAACGTGCTCATAAAATGGGTGAAAATATAATGAAATCATTAAATACTCCAGTAGAAGAAAGAACTTGGCTTGGAGAAGAAGGTATGGGATGGTGCCCACATTGCCATTCAAATGCATTAATTCTTGGAGAAGTGCAATGGGACGGGCTACATTATCCAGCTGAATGTCAAGTTTGTGGCGCTGGTGGAAACTTAGAGAAGACAGAAGAAGGAAAATGGAAATTTGTTATCCAAGAAGATGGATTAATTCGTGATCGTACATCTGTTGAAGGCAGAGGACATCATGTAAAGGAAATTATGCATACACAGGGTGGTTTCTATACAGACGAGAATTTGACAGTTGTTAAAGAAAAATTTGCAAAATATAAGGAATTAAAATTTCCTACAATTGAAATCAATAAATAATTAATGCCGTATTACTAGAGGTATGTAGTTAAAAAAGGTTATAGAATTGGAAAATGAATGATGTCATTTAATGGCGTTATTCATTTTTTTATTTCGTAGAAAGTTGCATTAAAGTTAAGTACGAGTATAGTGTGGTCTGCTTACATGAATTATAAATAATGCAGATTAAGAAAAAATAAAAGAGAAAATGCATTCACATCTTGAAAAAATCATATTAAGTTTTAAGTAGAAATTTATCATATAAATTTTCCTGAACAGGATATTGAATATTATTCATTCTATTCTTTTCATAAATTACTTAAATTATTATACACAGTATTTCGTAAGTTATTCGACAGTTTTTATTAATGTGTCTTATATCCAACAAGCTTTTATAATATTGATGATTGAAATGAGAAATCCATCAAAATATAATATACACATGTCGACAAAACAATGACTATTAACGGAGGATGAATTTATGAGAAAAATATTAAAGCATCGTTTTAGTATATTGCTTATATGGATTATAGCCACAATAGTATTCGTAATTAATCAACCAAATTTTAATGCGGTACTAAGTCAGAAGGGTGGAGCTACTATAAGTGAAAACTCACCATCTGTAGTTGCTCAAGAAATGATAAATAAAATGGGTGATTCTAAGGGAGACTCATTGCTGTTAGTATTTAACAGCGATAAGGAACTCTCAGATGGTGATTTGAATAATATTGAACAGGGTATAGATAAATTAAATGAAAATAAAGAAAAATTGCAAATAAATGATATTATAGATCCATTCAGTAAGCCTGAAGCAAAAGATCAAATGATATCAAAAGATAATACAACTGTACTAGTATCAATTTCCTTTGAGAAAGGTGAAAGAGATAGTAATGCTGTAATAAAAGACTTTAATAATGAAATCAAAGATGTTAAGGTAAATCATTATATCACAGGTTCACTTGCCATAAATAATGATTATCAAAATGAAGTAGCAAAGAGTGTTGATAAAAGTGCTGTAATAACTGTAGGGTTTATATTAGTTGTACTAGTGCTTATGTTCCGTTCAGTTGTTACACCTTTAGTAACGCTTCTAGCAGTAGGGTTATCCTATGTATCATCAATGGGTATTATAGGAGTGCTAGTTAATAAATTTAATTTTCCTATTACAAGTTTCACTCAAATGTTTATATGTTTAGTACTTTTTGGAATTGGAACAGATTATCATATACTCTTACTTAATAGATTTAAAGAAGAGTTATCTAATGGATTAACTATAGATGAAGCTATTATAAACAGTTATAAAACTTCAGGTAAGACAATATTATATAGCGGCTTAACAGTTTTAATGGCTTTTGCAAGTTTAACATTTGTACAATTTTCTATATATAGATCAGCTAATGCTGTTGCTATAGGCATAGCTATTCTTTTAGTAGAAATGTTTACTTTTACTCCTATAGCTATGAAATTATTAGGTGGTAAGTTATTTTGGCCTTCTAAACAAGCAAGTGGTCATAAAGAAAGTGGTCTATGGGGAAGAATAACTTCAATGTCAGTTAAGCATCCAGTAGTTTCATTGTTAGTTGTTGCAGCAATACTTACTCCTGTAATAGCACTTAATGCAAATAAATTATCTTTTGATAATATTAAGGATTTAAGTGATTCAAATGAATCTGTAAAAGGCTTTAATATTATTACAGACAAGTTTAGTGCAGGAAAGGTTATGCAGACTACTGTGGTTTTAGAAAGCGATGAACCTTTAGACAATAATGAAGATTTAGCAGTTATAGATAATCTTACTGAAAAGCTTAAAGGAGTAAAGGGAATAAAAGAAGTATCAGGACCAACTCAGCCTATGGGAACTATAATAGATAATTTTTACACAAATAATCAGACAGATACTGTAGTGAATGGATTGTCTAGTGCAAATGATGGGATTGGAAAGGTTAAGGATGGATTAAACAAGATGGATAACAGTCTATCGGCTCCAGATTTTTCATCAGTTAAAAATCTATCTGAAGGTACTGGTAATCTTGAAGGTGGAATGGATGCAATAACTAATGGATTAGTAAAAATCAATGATGGAATTGCACAAGGAGCAAATGGTGCAGATAACCTAGCATCAGGTATAGGGCAGCTTAAATCAGGCTTAGCTCAAATAAATGGTGGACTTAATAATATTTCAAGCAAAATCACAGAAATAAACAATGGATATAATACACTTGGAGAAGGATATAAGTCCTTAGAGACATCTATAAGTCAATTAAAGCAGATGTCATCAATGATGCAAGGAAGTATCGCAAAAGTTGATGCGAAATTACCAAATGATCCAGATGTAGCAGCACTTAAAGAGATGATTAACAAATTAGGTTCTTCACTAGATAGCATTACTTCAGCAATGAATACTGCTAATAATAACTACGATAAACTTACTTCTGGCTTAAATCAGGTCAATGATGGTTTAAAAACAGTTATTGCTAGTACAAGCTCGGATTCAGAGTTTGCAAAAGGTATTAATGAACTTGAGAATGGTGCTAAATCACTTTCTAATGGATTAAAACAAGGTAGTGCTGGACAAGAACAAGTTATTTCAAGTATGTCACAACTAAGAAATGGTGCTGATAAAATTAAAACAGGACAAGATTCCTTATACAATGGATTAAATAATCTTAGTGGAGGAATGACAAAACTAAAGGATGGATTAAACGGAAGCAGTAATGGATTGTCTAGTATATCAAATGGAATTGATAAGAGTAACGATTTTTTAAATCAGCTTACTAATACAAAAAGTTTCTATATACCAGATGAAGCTTTTAGTAATTCAGATATAACTAAAATGTTTGATGCGTATATGTCTAAAGATAGAAAAATAGCTAAGTTAACTATAACTTTAGATTCAGAGCCATATTCTGATTCTTCAATTAATCTTATAGATAATATAAGTACTGTAGTTCAAAATAATCTTAGTGGTACAAAGCTTTCTAATGTAAAATATGGAGTTGCAGGGGCAACAGCTAATTCTAATGATTTAAGTAATGTTGCAACACATGATATAACTTTTACTCAGGTAATAGTACTAGGAGCTATATTTATATTACTAGTTATCGTAATAAGATCATTTTGGATTCCAGTTTATATAGTAGGTTCACTTGGAGTGGCTTATTATGCAGCTTTATCATCAACAGCCTTTATATCAAAAATGTTATTTAGTAGTGCAGCAGAAGGGTTGTCTTGGAATGTTCCTTTCTTCTCATTTATAATGATAGCTGCACTTGGTGTTGATTATAGTATATTCTTGATGATGCGCTTTAAGGAATATCCAAATATTTCTGCAAAAGAAGCTATAGTTTTAGCATCAAGAAAAATAGGTGGGGTAGTAATGTCAGCAGCTATTATTTTAGCTGGAACTTTCGCTACTTTATATCCTTCAAATATTGTTATATTAATGGAACTCGCAATAGCTGTTGTCATAGGATTATTCCTATTAGCTTTTGTTTTACTTCCAGTAGCAATACCAGCACTTATGTCACTATCAGAAGATATTTCAAAAAAATCGAATACTAAAATGAAAGAACTTGCACAAGCAATGAAAAATAATAATTATATAGAAGAAATATAGATTTAATCAAAATAAAGGTGCCGAAAAAATTGTGGCACCTTTATTTTTTTGCATTGCAACAAGTATATATTATATAGATATAGGTATACTTCGATGATTGGAATAGAGGGATTTTAAAGATAATATTAAGTTAGAACATTTCTATTATAGTAGCAGCTAAATCTTTAGGTGGAACATTTATATCATCATTAAGCCACTGTTGCACAACTCCAATAAACCCTGAGATTGTATAAGGAATGTAATAATAGGCTTTTGTCTTAGAAAATGAACTGTTTACTGGTAAATTAGCATATTTTATAAAGTTCTTGAATTTTTCTATAAAAGCATAATCTCCATCATGGCCAAGTAATATTTTAAACATATCTGCATTGGTTTTTATAAATTCAAGTAAATAAGTTAAAAACGATAATAAATTATCATAGGAGGCTGTTTCTTCTGAAAATTTATCATAAGCCTCAGTAAAATCATTGAATAATCCTGTTTCGATTTTTTCTAACATATCATATATATCATTGTAATAAAGATAGAAAGTTGACCTGTTAACATCAGCCAAGTCAGTAAGTTCTTTAACAGTAATCTTATTTATTTTCTTTTCAGACATAAGTTTTGTTAAGGCTTCTATTAAAACTTTCTTAGTTCTTCGTATACGTCTATCTACTTTATTTTGCTCCATAATAAAAAACCTCCAAGTAAGCAGTTATGATTAGCGAATATTAAATAAATTAATCATCATATATTAAGTAGTTTGGCTATAATTACAAAAAGTATTAATAAATCCTAATTGAAATAGATAATTGTAATAGAATTGTATAAAGTCAGTGCTTTAAATTGATTATAATTTTAAGTATAATACTTTAAGGAGTACTAAGGTTAAAATTAAAATAGGATTATCCTAATTTAAAGAAATGGAGAGAAGTAATGACAGATTACCATAAGTTATTAGGCGTAGAAAAGAATGCATCCAAAGAAGAGATAAAAAAAGCTTATGAAATGCAAGTAGAGAAAATAAAAAAAGAAGTGGTTAATGAAAAAAGACTTAATCAATTTTTAAAGATATTTGATGAGGCTTATGAAGCTTTAATTAGCTTAGATGAAAATCAATCGGTTAAAGAAAATTTAACAGTAGCTATAAATCCAAAAGAAATACAAAAAGAAAAAGATTATAGTAATGAAGATGAAGCTTATGCAAGTAGGCGTAATTCTAAAAGTAAAGCAAAAAGTTCTGGAGGGAAAAGTAATAATCTAAAGAGAAAAGAAACTTCGAGAAATAAAGAGAGAAAAAATAGTTTAAACGATGATAAAGAGGAAAAGGGAAGAAAACAAAGAGCAGCCGAAAAGAAATCGCAAAATGATACTAAAAAGGCATTTAATTTGATTATGCTACCATTTAAGATATTGGTGTTCCCATTTATAGTTGTATTATCAGTAATAATAGCAGTATTACAGGTTATAAACATAATTTCGTGGATTGCAACTAAAGTATTAATCGTTGGATCTATATCTGTGGGAGCCATACACTTATATCAGGTTAAAATGGGACAAGCGATAAATTATAATATATTAATTTTGGCTGGTGCAGTATTAGTAGCATCATTTTTCTTACCATACATCTTAAAGTTATTATTAAAAGTTTTACAAACAATAAATGATGTATTAAAAGGCTTTGTTTTTTAGGATATATAAAGGAGTTATTAAATGAAATACTATTTAGCGCCCATGGAGGGAATTACTGAATACATATATAGAAATTCTTATGAAAAGTTTTTTGGAAACGTGGATAAATACTTTACACCTTTTATTGTGCCAAATGAAAGTAGAAGTCTTAAAACTAAGGAGCTTGTAGATGTTTTGCCTGAAAATAATAATGGCATGAATATAGTACCTCAAATACTTACTAACGATGCAGAAGGCTTCATTAATACTTCTAGAAAATTACAACAACTAGGTTATAGTGAAGTTAACTTAAATTTAGGATGTCCTGCAAAGACTGTTGTTTCAAAGAATAGGGGCTCAGGATTTTTGGCAAAAAGAGAAGAACTAGATTCATTTCTAGATGAAATATTCAAGATGGATGATATAAAAATTTCTATAAAAACTAGAATAGGAAAAGATAATCCAGAAGAATTTTATGAGCTAATAAAAATTTACAATAAATATCCTTTGGAAGAGTTAATTATTCATCCTAGAACACAAAAAGACTTTTATGGAAATAAACCTAATTTAAATGTATTTAGAGATGCCTTATCACTAAGTAATAACCCAGTATGCTACAATGGAGATATTTTCACAATTAATGATTATAATAAATTAGTAGCGGATTTTCCTGAGGTAAATACAGTAATGCTAGGAAGAGGCATACTTGCTAATCCAGGGTTGATTAACATAATAAAAAATGATATTAATACAAGCAAAAATATATTAAAAGATTTCCATGATGAAATTTTAAATAGATATATAGAGGTGTTTCCAGAAGATATATATGCAATAAATAGAATGAAAGAGCTATTTGGATATATGATCTACATATTTTCGGATAATAAAGAATACGCTAAAAAAATAAGAAGTGCACAAAAGTTAAGCGATTATACTGAAGCAGTAGGAAGTTTATTTATGGAACAAGAAATTATAAAGGAAGCTGGATTGTTTTATAACAAGCAATAAAAAAATATGACCTGATTTTAATAGCAATATTAAAATCAGGTCTATTTAATTGGGTAGAAAATTAAAAGATACTCTAAAATAGATACGTATATAGTATTGATATTTAATCTGAAATTTATTCAAAACATATATTGACAATTAAGGATTACAGTTGTATTCTAATTATAGATTACAATTGTAATACAAAAAAGAGGAGTGAAAGTTATGGGAGAAATACCTAAGATATCTGAGGCTGAATGGGAAGTTATGAAAATTGTCTGGACAGATTCACCACGCACATCAAATCAAATTATTGAGGCATTAGAAGATACAAAAGATTGGAAGCCTAAAACAATAAAAACATTAATAAGCAGACTAGTTAGCAAGAATGCACTTGGATTTAAAGAAGAAGGCAGAAAATACTTATATTATCCAATTGTAAATGAAAATGAATGCATACGTGCAGAGAATCAAACGTTTTTAAGTAAAGTTTATAATGGAGCTATTAAAAATATGCTAGTAAGTTTTATAAAAGAAAGTGATTTAAGCAAAGAGGATATAGATGATCTTAAAAGGATATTAGACGAGAGGAATAAGTAGTGTATGTACGAGTATTTTAATTATCTTGATCAGCTATTTAAAATAATATTTCAAACATCTATTACTGGCAGCATATTGATTTGTTTCATTTTAATTTTCAGAAAGTTTTCCAGAGAGAGAATAGGTATAAAGTTTCAGTATGCATTATGGTTTTTAGTAATACTACGTTTAACCATATTTAAGCTTCCTGAGAGCACTTTAAGCATGTTTAATCTTATAAATAAATTAGGAAAAAATATATTGTTATTAATTCCCAATAAGGAAGTACATTTTGGAAGTATGTTAGAAAAGGGTAGCAGCCAATCTAGTTCTATGTCTAATCATGATGTTATCCTAGGAACTATAAATTCCATTGATTTTAGCAATAACGAAATTAATAGGTATAGTTTATCAGGTTTAACTACAGTGAGTCTTGTATGGCTTATAGGAGCAGTGTTTATATTCACATATATTCTATTTGCATATAAAAAACTGAGAAATAAGATAAGCAGCGAGTCCATACAAAATAACATTGAATTTTTAGATGTTTTAAAATACTGCCAAAATAAAATGAAAATTAAAAGAGATATACTGCTAGTTGAGACTTCTAGTGTAAAGACACCAGCGCTACTGGGTTACTTTAATCCAATGATTCTAATTCCAAAGGATATTCATAAGATAATATCTGTTGATAAATTAAGATATGTATTTCTTCATGAATTATCTCACTTGAAACGTAAAGATATAGTTATAAACTGGATAATAATCTTTTTAAAGGCTATTTATTGGTTTAATCCAATTATTCATTATGGTCTTAGAAAGATGAAAGAGGATATGGAAATATGCTGTGATTCACTTGCACTTTCTTATACGGAAGATGAAGAAGTTGCGGAATATGGATTTACAATCATAAATTTGATAGAACATTTTTCAAAGTCAGTTCATTTAGTTGGGGCAACTTCCATAGTAAATAATAAATCTGAAGTAAAAAGGAGAATTGTTATGATAAAAGTTTTTAATAAAAAGGCCTATAGATTTTCTGCAATGGCAGTTGCATCTCTGCTTGTAATTAGCGGTATTGCACTTACTGATGCAAAGGCATCTGCAAATATAAATGGAGCAAGTAATGCAGTAAATGTGGATAAAATTGATTATGCTTTTGTTAATGATCCTAATATAATAGGTGAGTGGCAAGGTGTAGATTTTGTTGAAAACATAGAAGATTTCAATGTAAATGATAAGAAATTCAAAGGTGATCTATATGTTAAAGAATTAAACTTTACAGAAGATGGGAAGGTAGCAAGAACTGTATTTAAATGGACTAAGGATCACATTCTTAATGATGCTGACAAAACTGACAGTAGTTATGTAATCAAAGATATTGATGGTTCAACTTATATGTTCTTTCAATGGAAGAGCGGGGATTATACAATTAGAGGAGAGAAACCTTGCTACTACGTATTGAAAAAAATTAGTTCTACTCCATCACTCAATACTAATATGTCTGGTAATGAAGTTGAAACGAGAGCTGATAAAGTTGACTACCCTTTTATTAATGATCCTGAAGTAATTGGAAAATGGGATAGCGTTGACTTTGTGGAGGATATAAATAACTTTAATCCAGAGAGAAAGTCATGGAATGGAGATTTATATTTAAATAATTTAATCTTTGATGAAAATGGTAAAATAGAGAATAAAAATATAACTTGGACAAAAGACCTAGTCTTAAATACTAGCGATAAAACTGCTTCTAAATATATAATAAAAGAAATAAACGGTTCAAAGTATATGTTCTTTGAATGGAAAAATGGTGATTATATAGAAAGAGGAGCAACTCCTTGGTACTATGTTTTGAAGCAAGCTAAATAATAAAACAGAATAACTTTAAAAAAATAGTCGTTCATATAGAATGGCTATTTTTCTTTTTAGAGATAGAGCATTTAGTATTATCATGGATATTACCTATTTTATTTTAATAAAATATCAAAATAATTGGACTCTTTAGGGCAAATCATTTAAAATTGATATAAGAAAATATAGGTTTACTTTTTTATTAGTGTATATTTTAGGGCTTACTTAAGGATAGAAGAAAATTACATAAATTTTTGATACTAATAAAAACCTATTAGACTATTTATATAAAACAATTTGGGGAGGAAACTTGATGAATTTACAAATTAAAGAGTTATTAGAAAAAAGAATATTAGTACTAGATGGGGCTATGGGGACTTGTATTCAAAATTATAAATTAGAGGAAAAAGATTATAGGGGCAATCTAAACATCTCTTGTAATCAAAAGGGAAATAATGATATTTTAAATCTCACTAATCCTAATATAATAAGGGAAATTCATGAAGCCTATTTGGAGTCTGGTGCAGATATAATTGAAACTAACACATTTAATAGTACGAGTATATCTCAAAAAGACTACGAAATGGAAGATAAAATATATGAACTTAATTTTGAAGGTGCAAAGCTTGCAAAAGAAGCTGCAGATAAATTTACAGGAGAAAATCCAGATAAACCGCGTTTTGTAGCAGGATCACTTGGACCTACAAATAAAACTGCATCTTTATCACCTGATGTTGAAAATCCAGGTTATAGAAATATAAGCTTTGATGAATTAGTTGAAGCATATAAAGAACAAGTTTTAGGGCTTATAGATGGAGGAGTAGATTTAATTCTCATAGAAACAATTTTTGATGCATTAAATGCAAGAGCTGCTCTTATGGGAGCAAAGCAAGGATTTCAAGAAAAAGGCAAGGACTTACCTGTAATAATATCTGGTACTATTGCTGATAAAAGTGGGAGAATTCTTTCGGGTCAGACTTTAGAAGCTTTTGCAAATACTATGGTGGATGAAAGTATAATTGCAATAGGACTTAATTGTTCTTTTGGAGCAAAAGATTTGATACCATTTGTAAAATATCTTTCAAGAACTCAAAATAGATACATAAGTGTTTACCCTAATGCAGGACTTCCAAATTCTTTTGGGGAATATGATGAAAAGCCAGAAGAAACTGCAGCTTTAATAAAAAATTTAGCAGAGGACGGATGCCTTAATATTGTAGGCGGATGTTGTGGTACAACACCAGAGCATATAAAAGCAGTAAGTGAAGCTATAAAAGACATTTCACCTAGAAAGATACCAGACATTGAAACTGAAACTGTTTATTGTGGTTTAGAAGCTCTTAGAGCAAATAAGGAAAATAGCTTTATTAATATTGGTGAAAGAACAAACGTAGCAGGTTCAGCAAAATTTGCAAGATTAATTAGAGAAAAGAATTATGAAGAAGCTTTATCTATAGCTAAAGATCAAGTTGAAAATGGGGCACAAATAGTTGATATTAACTTTGATGATGCTCTCTTAGATGCCAAAGAAGAGATGGATAAATTCTTAAAGCTTTTAGCAAGTGAACCTGAAATTTCAAAGGTTCCAGTAATGATAGATTCTTCTAAGTTTGAGGCTCTTGTAACTGGACTTAAGGCCATCCAAGGGAAACCAATAGTAAATTCCATAAGTCTTAAGGTAGGGGAAGAAGAATTTAAGAGACAGGCGTCCATTATAAAAGATTTTGGAGCAGCTGTTGTAGTTATGGCTTTTGATGAAAATGGTCAGGCAGATTCTTATGAGAAAAAAATTAGCATATGCAAAAGAGCTTATGACATTTTAGTAAATGAAGTTAATTTCCCTCCACAAAATATAGTATTTGACCCTAATATTTTAACAATTGCTACAGGAATAGAAGAGCATAATAATTATGCAGTAGATTTTATTAATGCAACTAAATGGATAAAAGAGAATTTACCTTATGCAAAAGTAAGCGGTGGTGTAAGTAATCTTTCATTTGCATTTAGAGGTAATAATGTAATAAGAGAAGCTATGCACTCAGTATTTTTATATCATGCAATAAAAAATGGAATGGATATGGGGATCGTAAACCCTGGAATGATACAAATTTATGATGAAATTGATAAAGGCTTACTTGAAAAAGTAGAAGCGGTTATTTTTAATAAAAGCGAAAATGCAGCAGATGAGCTTTTAGAATTTGCAGCTAACTATAATAAAGTAGATAATAAAGCTGAAGAAAACAAGGAAGCCTGGAGAAATGAAAATGTCAAAGAGAGGTTAAAAACTGCTTTAGTAAAGGGTATAGATAAATATATTAAAGAAGATGTAGAAGAGGTAAGAGCAGAATATAGCAAGTCCTTAGAAGTAATAGAAGGACCTCTTATGGATGGAATGAATGAAGTAGGGAAACTTTTTGGGGATGGTAAGATGTTCTTACCTCAGGTTGTAAAAAGTGCTAGAGTTATGAAAAAGGCTGTAGAAGTTTTAAGACCATATTTAGAAGAAGAAAAAAGCAGCAGCGGAAGCATTAGCGCTGGAAAAGTAGTTTTTGCGACTGTAAAAGGTGATGTTCATGATATAGGTAAAAATATTGTGTCAGTAGTGCTTTCGTGTAATAACTTTGAAGTTATAGACCTTGGGGTAATGGTTCCTACTGAAGTTATTTTAGAAACAGCTAAGAAAGAAAATGCAGATATTATTGCTTTAAGTGGTCTTATAACTCCATCTTTAGAGGAAATGGCAAACGTAGCAGAAGAGATGGAAAAGCAAGGATTTAAAATTCCTCTAATGGTAGGTGGAGCTACAACATCAAAGGCTCATACAGCAATTAAAATTGCACCTAAGTATTCTGGTGGAGTAATTCATACAACTGATGCGTCAAAAGCTGTTGAAGCTGCTAAACTTCTTTTAAATAAGGATAAAAAAGCTGAATATCTTAA
The DNA here is from genome assembly GCF_000621745.1 of Clostridium beijerinckii HUN142. Classification (GTDB taxonomy): domain Bacteria; phylum Bacillota; class Clostridia; order Clostridiales; family Clostridiaceae; genus Clostridium; species Clostridium beijerinckii_A. Next base: position 344,363 of record NZ_KK211336.1, read on the forward strand.
TAAAATAGAATCAGAATATGAAACTTTAAGAGAAACATTTAACAAAGTACCTAGAAAATTTGTCACTTTAGATTATGCAAGGGAAAATAATTTCAAGAAAGAATGGGATAAAGAGGAAATAGAGAAGCCTAAAATGTTAGGTATAAAGAAATTTCTTGATTTTCCTATAGGGAAATTAAGAAAATATATAGATTGGAGCTTTTTCTTCATTGCTTGGGATATGGGAATGACATATCCACAAATCCTTGAAGACGCAAAATACGGTGAAGAAGCTAAAAAATTATTAGCTGATGCTGAAAAAATGCTTGATAAAATAGAGCGTGAAAATATTTTAAAAGCAAATGCAGCCTTTGGTCTCTTCGAAGCTAATTCTGTAGGCGATAATATTGAAGTCTATAATGATTCTGAAATGATTAACTTTAATCTTTTAAGGCAGCAAGAAGTGAAAAAAGATAATACATATATGTGCTTATCTGATTTTATAGCTCCTAAAGATACTGGAATAAAGGATTATATAGGTGCTTTCATAACAACAGGTGGAATAGGCGCAAAAGAATACGAAGATAAGCTTAAAGCCTCTGGTGATGATTATGGTGCAACAATGGTTATTTTACTTGCAGATAGACTTGCAGAAGCTTTTGCAGAATATGTTCATGAAAAAGTGAGAAAAGAATACTGGGCATATTCGCCAGATGAGAATTTATCCATCGAAGAAATATTTAAAGGTAAGTATAGAGGAATAAGACCTGCAATTGGTTACCCTTCACTTAGAGATCACTCAGAAAAAGTTAAATTATTTAACTTGCTTGATAAAGAAGGAGAGCTTAATGTAAAACTTACTGAAAGCTATATGATGTCACCAACTGCAAGCACCTGTGGTCTTTACTTTGGAAATAAAGATGCCAAGTACTTTGACATTAATAAAATAGATCAGGATCAGTTTAACGATTATGCTCAAAGGAATGGCAGAGATAAAGGTGAGCTTAAAAAGCTTATGTATACAATTATAGATTGATATATTAAAAATTATACTCATTTAAATCAATTGATTAATAGATGTAGGTAAGTAATGAGAAATCCTGCTAGCAGGTTTTGATATCTTTCTCTTACAACAAAAAGACCCACGAAAATCTGATTTGGAATGTACCTTGAATACTATTATTATAAAGGTATCATGTCAATTTTAGCTTTCGTGGGTTATTTTTATTAGATTTAACTACAAGAATCATTTTTAAGAAGTTAAGAGAATATTTTTACGATATTCAGAAGGAGATTGCCCATAAATCTTTTTAAAGCTTATAGAAAACTTACTTGTGCTAGAATACCCTAAGCTAGCAGCAATTTTTTGAATAGATAGCTGATTGTTTGACATTAGTATTAATGAATGTTTCATTTTAACCTGACGAATATATCCCCCGATTGTTATATTAAAAAATAATTTAAATGATTCCCTTAACTTTGTTTTACCCATAGCAGCTATTTTACATAATTGATCAATTTCAGGAGGATTGGCTATATTTTGATCGAGTGCCAATTTTACTAGTTCCAATCTTTTTAATTCATTTAAAGGAAATTTACTGTGAATAGATTTTAATCGTTCTTCTTCTTTATTAAAGTTGCTTCTAATTATAGATAATAGCTCACCAATCTTACTCTCATAATATAAACGTGATTTTTCGCGGTATAATAGTTTCTGTTTTATTTGTAAAAAGAGCAGAGTTATTTCAGGAGTATTATAGTTAATAGATTTTGAACTAAAAGTTTTCTCAAAATTTATATAATTATCGATAAATTTATTCCCAATATTATTTCTTATGAAATCATCAAAAAGTAATATACATATGCATTTTATTGGGATATTAGGTTTGTAGCATATACGCCCTTGAGATATATTATTTATATAAACATTCACACCAGATGGTATTGAATATGTTTTTTTACCGTTCATTACTAAAGAAATATTACCTGATTCTAGCAAATAGATTTCAGTGAATGTTTGATTTACTTGGTAATGATACTCGATTTTTTTATATGCTACCCAATCACACATAGAAATAAAAACCCCAGGAGCAGGATTTATTTGATAAATATAACCTGTTCCATTTTTTATTGGTACTTCATAAATTTGTTCCTCATTTTGAGTAGTCTTTTTAAACGAAAGTTGTTCAGCTAAATTGCCATAACCTTTTCTATATATTGTGTCTATTTGGTTCTCGTTCTTCAAGTTAATCACTCCATTCTAAAAGTATATAAATATTACATTAAAGTCCCAATATATCTTTTTTTTATTTATAATTATCCCTCAATATCACGCTGGTGTATGTGGATAGTATTAGAAAAGCTTATTTTATAAGTGATTCATTTAAATGCCTTAAGAATATGACCTTTTGTAAGACATTTTGACAAAACAATTAATTATCATTATCATTTGAAATAAGAAATCAAATGAATCATTTGTATATTTTAACATTTATTTCATGTAAATTCAAACTTATAGAGAATTTAATACATAATTATAAAAAGTAGTTGCAAGGAGTTTAATCTTTATATGAATCTAAAAAAAATTGTTATTAAAGATATTGAGCAGTTAGGATCAAATAGTTATTTAGACTTTGATAATGAAGAACTATATCTATATTTATCAAGTATAAAAAATATTTCAGAACCACAAAAATTATATAATTATCTTTCTATTAGTGAAATAGAAAAAGCAAATAATTTTAAGTTTGAAGAAGATACGTTTAGATTTATTTTAGGACATAGCTTAACAAGAAGCATTTTAGGAAAGTACTTGGGTATATTTCCATTTAAGCTGACTTTTAAGTATGGAGATTCTGGCAAGCCACAATTAGAGAATACTAAACAAAATATTTTTTTTAATATATCTCACTCTAATGAATTTGTAGCTATAATTTTTTCCAAAATAAGATTGATTGGCGTAGATATTGAACATATTGATAAAAATAAAGAAAATGAAAAGATAGTTAGTAATTTTTTTAATAAGAATGAAATTGAAGAATACTTCAATTTAAAAGATAGCCAAAAAATTGAAGCTTTTTATCGTTATTGGACTTGCAAAGAAGCTTATGTAAAAGCTATAGGCAAAGGGTTAAACTGTTCATTTAAATCTTTTAATGTATCCAATATTTATAGTAAGAGGATAACAATTAAAGGTAAAGGTATTGAAAATGAAAGATGGAATATTAAGGCGTTTAATCATGGGGAGAAATATGTTGGTGCAGTAGCATTTTATAAATAGCTCTACAACAATGATATATTGATTTGAAAAGCAAATTATTGGAGATTTGTGATAGAAATATTTAAGTCTTTTTAAGAAGTAATAACATTAAAATTATATGTATTAATGCTGAAAGGAGCAGAATTAATGAGAAAAGAAAAAATTAATGGAGATAATCAATGTGCAGAAGAAAATGATAGCAGTTGTATAGTGACGGAATTCAAAATTGGCAAAAAAGAATGGGTTAAAATAAGACAAAATGCATATAAAAAAAATAGTGAACCATTAGCTGTAATATTGACATCTATAGGAGAAGTTTTTGGCAGATGGGGTGACGGCACAAATTTAATGATTACACTTAATAGCAATCTATATAAAGGATTTAGAGCAGATTTTAAATCAGGAAAAGAAATTTTCCTTAATTATAAGTGCAGTTTGGGAGAGAGCTTTAGCAATACCTGTATTAAGGTACAAGAAGAACTTGAAAATCTTATAAGAAAAGAACAAGATGCAGTGAATTTAAATTTAAATGAAACTGATGAAAATATGGATAACAAAAATCAAAAAATAAATATTATTTCCTGCAATGATTATATGGAAGAGGAGTCTTTAAGGATAAAAGTGAATTTATGTGAAGAGTTTCATTTAGAAGGGGTGATAGATACAATAATTTCTGTTTATGAGTGCTTTGCAAATTGGATAGCTGAGACAAAATGGGACAGTGAAATTCCAGAATTAATGCCAGAGAGCCAAAGAAAGCTCCGTGATAGTGTAAATAATACGGAAGTTTCAATTGAAAAAAAATTATTGCATGAAGATTTTTTTATTAATGCAAAAAAGTATCCTGAACGTCAGGCAGTGTTATGGACTGAAAATGGAATAATAAAATCTATATCATATGGTGAACTTACAGATAAGTCCTTAAAATTAGCAAGGCTATTAATTAATAGAGGAATTAAAGAGGGGGATATTGTTTCTATAACTCAGTCTAGAGGAATAAGCCAAATTATTTCTATATTAGGTATTTTAGCTGTAGGAGCAGCCTATGTCCCTGTAGGAGTTAAACAGCCTAAAGAACGTAGAGATAAAATATATAAATCAGGTGGAATAAAATATGTAATAACAAATAAAAGAGATAAGGAAAGAGTTTTTTTCTCTGATGAGATTGAAACAATTTTAATTGAAGACTCTAAAGACCTTAAACCTCTTGATGAATATATTTCTGTAAACACAAATTCTCTGGCATATATAATCTTTACTTCTGGTTCAACAGGAGCTCCAAAGGGCGTAGAAATCATGCATGAATCTGCATATAACACTATATTAGACATAAATAAAAGATTTTCAGTTACAGATAAGGATAGAATTCTTGCCGTTTCTGCATTAGATTTTGATTTATCTGTTTATGATATATTTGGCCTTCTTTCTGCTGGTGGAGGAATTGTATTATTAGATGAAAAAGAAGAACGGGAAGCCTTAATTTGGAATGAATTAATTTATAATCTTAATATAACAGTTTGGAATTCAGTGCCGGCTCTTTTAGATATGCTGTTAATGGCAAATCACAATAATAAGTTATTATCTTCATTACGTTTGGTATTGGTATCTGGAGATTGGATAGGACTTGATATTTATCCTAGATTGTTAGAAAAAGCAGGCAAGTGTAGATTTATTGCCCTTGGAGGTGCAACTGAAGCATCCATATGGTCAAATTATTATGAAGTTGATCATGTGGATAGTAACTGGACTTCCATTCCATACGGTAAACCATTAAGTAATCAAAGCTTTAGAGTTGTAGATAAATTAGGCAGAGATTGCTTAGATATGGTTTCAGGAGAATTATTAATTGGCGGAATGGGGGTTGCACGAGGATATGTTGGTAATAAGGAGTTAACCTCTAAGAGTTTTATTGAAATAGAAAATAAACGTTGGTATCGTACTGGAGACTTTGGAAGATATAGATCTGATGGAATAATTGAATTTATGGGAAGAGCTGATCAGCAAGTAAAGCTAAGAGGATTTCGTATTGAACTTGGAGAAATTGAGGAAGTATTAAAGAAATATAAGGGAGTAAACAAAGCTGTTGCATTAATAGCATCTAATAGCGGATTAAAGCATTTAGCAGCAGCTATTGAACCAGAAGTTGTTTCTGGAGCTGAGTATAGTGACTTTAAAGCTAAAGATCAGAAAATAGAAGATTATAGAAAAGATAATGTTGAAATGCAATCTGAAATGGTAGAAGCATTACTTATAGAAATTCTTAATCTTAATAGTCTGCAAAACTCTTCAATGAATGAGGATAGAATTATAAGAGAATTAAGTATTGATAATGAGTTTCAATACTTGTTGAAAGTATGGTTATCATGGTTAGTGAAAAGAGAGGTTATAAAGTGCCATGATGGAAATATTGATGGTGGCTTAAAACTTTCAAAAGCACTTGCTTATTTGGAAAATATGAAGAAATCTACAATAAATAATGAAGACTCGCTGATTATTGAAATTGGAAAGTACGTTTTAGAGAAAATAGATGATTATAGGAAGATATTAAAAGGGGAAAAGCCGGTAATATCTATTCTCGAAGACAATATAATTTCACCTGAAAATATATCAGCAAGAGATTTAGATAGGATTAATGGTATTCAAATTATTGCTGATAAAATTAAAAAAATATCTAGCGCGCTTAAAAAGCCGGTAGAGGTTGCTTTGCTTGGTGGAAGAAGTGGAGTATTAGGAAAAATGCTTTTAGATAAGCTTAAACCAGAAGATATAAAATTAACTTATTTAGATTCAGCTTCTTCAATGATAAAAAGTGCAAAGAAAATAATGAATTCTAAAGAACATTTTATAGAATTTTGTTTGTTGAAAGAGGATCAAGTTCCTGATAAGCTTCGTTATTCATTTGATTTGGTTTTAGCCTTTAATTCTCTTCACCGTTATTATAATGCTTATCAAGGAATTTTAATTGGGGCTATGCTGCTTAAAAATGGTGGGAAAATATTTGCATTAGAAAACAGTGAGCTTACACCTATTGCTTTATTAACAGCATCAGTATTAGAAAAAGGTTTTAAAGATTTTGATGATGATAGAAAAGCATCTGATAATCCAATGCTTACAGCAGATAAATGGGGAAGTTTATTAGCAAAAGCAGGTTTTGAAAATATAAATTATGAGTCAATAAAAGATTCCTTTACGGAATTCATAGAAGCAGATTTTCAAAATGATAGATTTATTTTAAAAGAAGAAAATTTGTTGAATTTTATGAAATCTAATTTACCAGAGTATATGATTCCAGAAAAAATAGATATATTACCTATTATCCCATTAACGTCTAATGGAAAAGTTGATAGAAAAGCTATTGAAAAAATTTTATTATCTTCATCAGAAAGAAATGATATTGATGAAGTTCATGATGGAACAGAAAAAGAAATTGAAGAAATGTGGAAGAGGATTATAGAAGTTGATTTCATAGGCCGTAATCAAGGCTTTTTCGAAATTGGAGGAGACAGTCTTTTAGCAACACGTTTTATTTCAGAAGTTAAGGAGAGGTTTGGAATTAACTTATCATTAAGGGAAATGTTTGAAAAGCCGCTGCTATATGAGATAGCAGAAAGAATTGAAGAAAACTTAGAAGAAGGCAATCAAGACGTGTGTTTAATGGAGGAAGGGGAAATATGATTGGAATTATAGGGGGGTATGGAGAAGTAGGTTTAGAAGTTACCCGTTTACTTAAAAAATATAATAAACATTCATTGAGAATAGGCGGAAGAAATATTAAATTAGCAAAAATGAAATTGCAAAAAGAATTATTTGATGTTGAATGGATGCAGGTTGATGTTGATAGTGACAGGAGCGTGGAAGCTTTTATAGATGGATGTGACTTGATTATAAATTGTGTAGGTCCATCTTATAATTCAGAATCTTTAGCTGCTAAAAAATGTTTTGAAAAGAAATGCAATTACGTTGATCTTGGAATTAATAAAAAATTAGAATCCATGAGAAATATTAATAATGATATAACGGCAATATATGGTGCTGGATTTATGCCAGGGTTATCAGGAATATTGCCTAGATGGCTAGCGCAAAAATTCCATAAAGTATCATCTTTAACTTGTTATACAGGTATTTCGGATAAATTTACATCTTCAGCAGCTGAAGACTATTTAGCAGGTATTTTTGATAGTAACAAGTCTTTAGCAGCATGGAAAGAAGGAAAGGTAGTTAACTCATGTTTAAAAAGAAAAACTAATGTTCAGCTTCCTTATTTTTTGGAAGAAGTTAATTTATATCCATATTTTGATAAGGAAACAGAATATGTAGCGGAGTCCATAGGAATTGAAGATGGTGAGTGGTATATGGCTTTTGAAGGGGAAAATATTCAATCTGTTTTAGAAAAAGTGTGTTTTGAATTTATATCCGATAAAAAAAATGCAGTTAAACATCTTTGCATGGCTACGACACTTGATTCAATTGAAATCGGAAGTTATGTAAATTTTCTCGTAGAGATGCATGGAATTGAAGAAGAAAATGAAATAGTAAAAACACTTATTTTACAAATGGATAAACCATCAGTATTAACTGGAACTATGGCAGCTTTAGCAGGAATAGCTATTTTGGAAGGCAGAGTTAAAAAAGGCGTGTATCCTTTGGCAGAAGTTTCAGGCACAGAAAATTTAATAGAAAAATTAAATGAAGTGAAGGTTCTAAGGAGTTTTCAAATTCAAAATTATCCTGTTAAAGAATTACTTAGAGTGGTGGAGGGAGAAATATGAATGGAGAAAAATTGAGAGTTATAGTTTGTGGCTCTACTTTTGGACAATTTTATTTTGAGGCATTAAAAACATTATCTAGCGATTTTGAAATTGTTGGGCTTTTGGCTAATGGAAGTGATAGATCGAAAAAATGTGCAGAAAATTATGGTGTAAATTTATATACAAAGGTAAATCAGATACCTAAAAATATAGATTTAGCATGTGTAGTATTACGTTCAGGAGTTTTAGGCGGAATGGGAACGAATATTTCATTAGAGCTTCTTAATAGAGGAATTAATGTTATTCAGGAGCAGCCAATACACAGCAGGGATATTTCGGAATGTTTAAGAGCAGCAAGCCAAAATAATGTTGTTTTTATGACAGGAGATCTCTATATTAATCTGCCTTCAGTTAAGCAATTTATAACATGTGCAAAAGCAATAACAGATAAACAAGAGCTTTTATATATTGATGGGGCCTTTGCTTCACAGGTATCATATCCAATGATTCATATTCTTATGGAAGCATTGCCGTCAATTAGAAATTTTAAAATAGACAATGTTAGTAAAAGCAAAAGCCCATTTCAAATTATTACAGGAGAAATTGGAGATATTCCATTTACTTTTAGGGTTCATAATGAAGTAAATCCAGATGACCCGGATAATTATATGCATTTATTGCATCGCATTGAAATTGGCTGTGACGGGGGAAGTTTATTATTATCAGATACACATGGTCCATTGCTATGGCATCCTCGAATGCATGTCCCAAAAGATTCAATAACATTGGAAGACTTTGCGGATAAAGGAACATTGGAGTTTTTTGAAAAAACCACTGAAATATTAGGCATAACAGAAATAGAAAATTATAGAGATATTTTCACTAAAATATGGCCAGAAGCTATTGTAGAAGATTTATTAGTAATTAAGGAAATGATTTTAGGAAATATAAATGTGAATATGCATGGTCAAAGGGAATTGTTATGTTCAAATCAATGGCATAATATCACAAAAGAGTTAGGGTATCCCACTTTAAAAAGTGCATCAAAGCATAATATATTTCCAGTAGATATATTAAAAAAAGCTATTTTAGAAGATTCAAATAAGACAAGTACTAATATTAATGATAAATTTCCATATAAGATACCGAGAGATATTCAATCTTGCAGTGAATGTGGTAAAAGCGAACTTGGAAATATAGATGCTAAATTAGTCAGATTATATAATGAAAATCTGAATGAAGCGGTTTTAACCTCTATGTTATATTCACTACAAATAAAAGGAGCTTTGGTAAATAAAGAACAAAAATATAGTAAAAGAGAGATTTTAGATATTTCTAATACAGCTATGGAGCATGAAAGCTTAATTATAAAATGGTTAGAATTATTGAAAAAAAATAAGTATATAAAATGTGATGATGAGCTATATTATGGAGCTGATATTATATCAGGTATGAAATTAAACAAATGTTGGGATAACGTGAGAAACATATGGGAAAGTGGCTTTGGTTCTAAGGAAACAATGGATTATTTCATACGCAATGTTAAAAAGCTTCCACAATTAATGAGTGGAGAGCAGAAAGCCGTATTTTTGCTGTTCCCAGAAGGAAAATTTGATTGTGCTTATTCAATGTATCACGATATGGTAACTGTTCGTTATTTAAATAAAATTTTATCAGAAGCTGTTATTCGTATCAGTGCAGAAAAAAAGATTTCAATTGGCAGTGAGTCAAAAGGAGAGCTTAGAATTGTTGAAATTGGAGCTGGAACAGGTGCAACCACTGATGGGGTCGTAAAAAGGTTAATAGAAATTGAAAAAATAATAAATATAAAATATTTATTTACAGATATATCAAATTACTTTTTGTCAGCTGCAAAACAAAAGTTTGGGAATAACCCTTGGATGGAATTTAAGACTATAAATATCGATAAAAATTTTATTACACAAGGATTAACACCAAAAAGTACAGATATTATTATTGCAGCTGGAGTCATAAACAATGCTTTTGATACAGATAGTGTTATAAAAGGACTAATGGAATTATTAGTTCCTGGAGGATGGATACTCATTACAGAGGCAGTCCATGAGTGTATGGAAATGTTGATTTCTCAAGCGTTTATGATGACAGATCCGAAAGATGATAGAAGTAATACAAGAACTACATTCATGACAATAGATCAATGGGAAGAGGTATTTTATAATGCAGGAGCTGAGAAGGTCTTAATACTGCCAGAGGATGATCACATAATATCTCCACTAGGTCAGAGACTTTTTGCTGTAAAAAAAAGAAAATAAGAGAGGGAGTATATTATGTATAACCAAAATTTAAATATAGATGATCTAATAAATGCATTAATAAAAAAAGGTGCAACACTTTGGGAGGAAGATGGAAAACTAAAATATAAATATCCACAAGGAGCAATAGATAATGCGGATCTAAAGGTTATGAAAGAATATAAACTAGATATTTTAGATGCACTAAAAAATAGAAAAAATGAATTAACTATTGAAAGCAATCCTGAAAATAAATATGAACCATTTCCGTTGACGGATATACAGTCTGCATATTTACTTGGCAGAAATGATGCATTTGGATATGGTGGATGTGCTTGCCATATTTATATGGAAATAATTTATTCAGAGCTAAATCATGAGCTTTGTGAAAACATTTGGAATAAGCTGGTTGAAAGGCATGACATGCTTAGAGCTGTGATTAATAAAAATGGATATCAAAGGGTATTAAATACAGTCCCTAAATTAGAAGTACCATATTACGATATGAGTACATTAAACAGCCAGGAAGCTGATAAAAAGTTAGAAACTATACGTGATAAAATGGGCATTTCCACATATGATACAGAAAATTGGCCTTTATTTGGTGTAGCTGTATCAAAAACTCCAGATAATTCAATTTTACATTTTTCTATAGAATTTTTAATTGCAGATTGGGCAAGTATATGGCTTCTCCTTTGTGAATTTGAAAATTTATATTCTAATCCAGAAAAGCCACTTGATAAACTTGATTTAAGTTTTAGAGATTATCTAATAGCTGAAAAGCGTTTAAAAGGAAGTATAAATTATTCTAATGATAAAGAATATTGGTTAAAACGTATTGACTCTATTCCAGCTGCTCCAGATCTTCCAGTGGTTGAATCAAAAAAATTCAAAGAAAAAGTTGAATTTGAAAGACATACAGTTGTAATGAATAAAAAAGAATGGGATGAATTTAAGCAAAGATCACAAAGTTATGGAATAACACCTACTGTTGCAATTATGAGTGCATATGCGTCTGTAATAGAGCGTTGGAGCAGTAATAATAAATTTTGCTTAAATCTTACAGTATTAAATAGATTACCAGTACATCCACAAGTTAATGATATTGTAGGTGATTTTACAACAATAAATCTGCTTGAGGTAGATTGGAATGATGATAGTTCTTTTAGTGAAAATGCAAAAAAAATCGGTAAACAATTATTTGAAGATTTAGATCATAGATTGTTTTCAGGGGTAGAGGTATTAAGAGAGATATCAAAGAAACAAGGAGGAAATGCTTCTTTAATGCCTGTGGTATTTACGAGTGCTATTGGTCTTATTAAATCATCAGAATCAGATCAATTAAAGGGAAATATTGGAGAGCATGGAATAAGTCAGACACCACAGGTATTTATTGATTGCCAAGCTATGGACACTGAGCTGGGGCTTCAAATAAATTGGGATGTAAGAAAAAATGTATTTCCAGAAGGCATGATAGAAGACATGTTTAAAGCTTTTAAAGAGCTATTATTTTTGCTTACAATAACAGAAAATTCATGGGAAAGAGAAAGAATAATAGAATTACCTAAATGGCAAAAGGAAGAACGTGAAGAAGTAAATAATACAAAATTGCCACTGCCAAATCATCTATTACACAGTGGAATATTAAAACAGATAAAGTCAGTTCCAGAAAAAATTGCGGTCATAGATGACAAAGAAGAAGTCACATATATGGAGCTTGCATTAAAAGCCTCTGGGGTAATGAAAAAATTACAAGAAATTGATTGTAAAAAGCAGGATAAAGTTGCTGTTATTATGGATAAATCCGTACATCAGATAGAGGCAGTGCTTGGTATATTATCAATTGGAGCTGTATATGTTCCAATTGATACGACGCAGCCAGCCATAAGAATGAATGAAATGCTGAAAAGAACAGAAACTCGATGTATCTTAACTTGTTCAACTGTATCGATAAATTTCCCGGAAAATATAGAGGTAATATATGTAGATAAAATAACACCTCATGTGGAAAATATACTTGTGGAAGATGGAAATACGGATATGCCAAGTTATATCATTCATACATCAGGCTCAACAGGAATTCCTAAAAGCGTTGTAATCACACATGAAGCAGCTGTAAACACCATAGAAGATATTAATAAGAGATTTAATGTTGGAAGTGATGATAATATTCTTGGATTAGCACAATTGAGTTTTGATTTATCTGTTTACGATATATTTGGAATATTGTCTGTTGGAGGAACACTTATTTATCCATCTGTAGACAGACAGACTGATCCATCACACTGGGTTGATTTGATTTTAAAGCATGATATAACCATTTGGAATTCAGTTCCTGCACTCATGAGAATGTTGAGCTCATATTTAGATAGTGAAGTATCAATAAGATTACCAAAACTTCGTTTGGCTATGCTTTCAGGAGATTGGATACCACTAGAGCTTCCAGATAAGCTTCTTAAAAGAATTCCTGATTTGAAAATAATAAGCCTTGGAGGAGCAACAGAAGCATCAATATGGTCAATTTTTCATGAATATAAAGGTTTAAAGGAAAATTTAAATAGCATACCATATGGAAAACCTCTTTCTAATCAAAGTTTTTACATCTTAGATAAGAAGTTTAGGGACTGCCCTGTATGGGCTTCTGGAGACATATATATTTCGGGGGTTGGTTTAGCAAAGGAATATTATGGTGATATTAAAATAACAGAAGAAAGGTTTATTTATCACCCTGTTAACAAAGAGCGTCTTTATAAAACTGGCGATTTAGGAAGGTATCTTCCAGGTGGGGAAATAGAATTTTTAGGAAGACAGGACAATCAGGTAAAAATTAAGGGACACAGAATAGAACTGGGAGAAATAGAAACAGCACTTCAAAAACATCCAGCTGTTCATTCGGCAGCAGTTGTGACAGTTGGGAAGGAATACAATAAATTATTATTTGCTGTTGTTGAGGTATATAATCTCCATAATAAGACAAAAAAAGAGTTGATTTCAGATATAACTGAGTTTATAGCTGGTTTTCTGCCAAATCATATGATCCCTTCAGATATAGAGATAGTAGAGTCAATGCCATTAACAAGTAATAACAAAATTAATCGTAAAGAGATTATAGAATGGAAAAATAAAGCTGAAAATATAGCTTTAGATTCAAAAAATAAATTTAATTTATCAGATCCGTTAGCTGTTTTATTATCACAAATATGGTCAGAAGCATTAGGGATAAGTGGAATTAATGAAACACAAAATTTTTATGAATGTGGTGCAGATTCACTAATAATGGCTCAAGTATCGGGTAAATTAAGAGAAAATTTATCAAAAGAACCATATCATATGGATATTCAATTTGATGTTTTATTAAGACATATGATAAATAATCCAACTATAGGTCAATTGGCAGAGTTTATTAGGTCAAAAACCAATAAAGATGGAAGTAACGTAAGTGAATCTAGAGATAAAAATAAAGTTTTAACTAATGCTAATTTGAAATTTTATAATAAGCAAAATAATGATATGCTTAGAGTTGTTTTTCATGCAGGCCTAGGTTCTATGAGCTGCTTTAAAACATTAATGCCATATTTAATAAAACAAAATACTGGAACTGTGGTAGGAATAAATGTAGATGATATTAATTTATATTGTTCGTTTAAGGAAGAAGAAATCCTTGAAAAAATTGCAGATGATTATGCAGATCAGCTTATAAAAACAGGATATAAGGATATGCAGTTAATTGGATATAGCTTAGGTGGAATGATTGCAGTAGAAGTAGCAAGACGATTAGTTGAAAGAGATATAAATATAAAGGATTTAATATTGATTGATGGTCATCATATTCCATTTAAGGTAGAAGATGAATTAATTCTTGAAGCATTATTTGTTTCAAATATTAACCTTACCCTTGAACAGGCAGGATTCAATAATGTAAGCCATGAAGCTCTTATAAATGGAATATCAAAAGTATTAAAAGAAAATGGTGAAAGCATTCCGTTTAAAGCATCTTTAAGTATTGGAGGAGATGAAAGTCTTGATAAAGTAGGAGAGTTATTTAAAAAACTTTCAGAACTTACACAAAGAGAGAGATTTATAAGTTATGCAGCTGCAGTAGAAAAGTATAGTGGAGAACAAATGCCTCTAGAAATGATAGAAGGATTATTTAAAGTTTTTTGCCAAAGTTTTAAAGCTGCACATTTTAATCCTATGCCATACTTTGGAGATATTAGATTACTTTTATCATGTGAAGCCTTTCCTCTATTTTCAAACATCAATGAAATGACACGTGAATTTTGGAAGGAAATATGTCTTGGAAGGCTGTCAATAGAAGAAATAAAGGGTAATCATTTCACATGTATTGAAGAAGAAACAAATGCAGGAAATGTTGCTGAGATAATTGGAAAACCATTAATAAGAGAGTAAGAATTAAATTGAAAAGGAAATATAAAATTATTGGACAAGGAGAAGAATAGAAAAAATGTTAGATACTAAAATAAGACCTGAAAATGCTGAAAATCTAATACAAATACTACAATTTAGAGCGTATTGTACACCAGAAAAAATCGCATATGAAATATTGGATTCAAATTTAAACCCATATGAAATCACATATTCAGAGTTATATTTCAGAGTGTCTAATTTTGCTTTAAGATTATTAAAAAATAAAATTGTAAATGGTGATAGATGCTTATTGATTTTTCATAGGGAATTGGATTTTATAATATCATATCTTGCATGTAATTTCATTGGTGCAATTCCTATTCCATTAAATATGCCAAAAAGAAATAGTTATATGGATAAATGGGAAAATATTGCAAAAGATTCTGAAGCAAGGTGCATTTTAACAGAGGGAGATAATGTTGAATTCTTGAAAGAGAAGTTTGCTTTTAGCAGCTGTAAGCATCTTTCATCCCTGCCAATATATTTTGAAAAAGAAAAAAGCAGTGATAGTAAAGATAAAGCAGCACATAAAAACAATGATATAAGTTTTTTACAATATACATCTGGATCGACTGGAATCCCTAAAGGCGTTATTGTGACGAATTCTTCTTTATTAAATAATATGAAGCAGGTAGAGAAAAATTTAAACTTTTGTGAAGAAAGTATAATGGTAAGCTGGCTGCCATTTTATCATGATCTTGGGCTGATATACGGGATACTACAAGGAATATATTCGGGATATAAAGTTATATTGATGAATCCAGATGATTTTATGGAAAATCCTATAAGCTGGTTAAGGGCAATTACAACTTATAAAGCAACTCATACAGCAGCACCAAATTTTGCTTATGAGTTAATTTCAAATGAAATAGATAACAAACCTTTAGAAGTAAAAGATATTAAACTAAATACACTTAAGGCTGCACTTTGTGCAGGAGAACCAGTAAATATAAAAACATTAAATAGATTTTATGAAAAGACTAAATCTCTTGGTTTTAACGATTGTGTTTTATCTCCAGCATATGGCTTAGCAGAGGCAACGCTTATAATATCTTGCCATAAAGTCTCAAAAAAAGTTAGTTGGATTAAGCTAAATAGAAGTGATTATAATAGCGGAATTATAACTATATTAGACAAAGGATATTTAGGCGATTTTAAAGATACATTTAATGATTTAGCAGACAATGAAATTTACTTAGTATCTAACGGAAGTGTTATTGATGAGCATAAGGTAGTTATAAAAAAAGCTGATGATAAAAAAGAAAGTGAGCTAGAAGTTAATAATATAGGAGAGATTTGCTTTTTTGGCCCATCCATAACAAATGGATATTGGGGCAGCAGTGAAAAAAACAAGGAAATTTTCAAATATGATGAAAATTCTAATGAAATGTATTTAAAAACTGGAGATTTAGGGTTTATAGACGATAGTGGTGAGCTTTATGTAACTGGGAGAAGAAAAGAATTAATAATTATGAGAGGAATGAATTATTATCCTCAAGATATTGAAAAGACGTCATTTTATTCAGAAGAATATTTTGTGAAAAACGGTGCAGCTGCATTTTCAATTTTGGAAAATGGTGAAGAAAAGCTTATATTAGTTCAAGAAATAATCCAGGATGCTGTTAGGAATCACCAATGTAAAAAGTGGGGAGAGCATATAAGAGAAAATATATTAAAGGTTCATGGAATTAAGACTGAGGTCATTGTTTTTGTGCCGCCTTTAAGTATTCCACGTACAATAAGCGGAAAAATTCAAAGAGCAAAATGTAAAAAGATATTTGGGAATAACGGCTGGATAAATGCTTTAGAAATCTTGGATTTTAAAAGAGATATTATGAAGAAAAATAAGGCTGGCGAAGTATTAAAAACAAGAGGATTTAATAAAGAATCGTTAGAAAGTTTTATGATAGAACTTATGGCAGAAAAACTTGGCATTGAAGTAAAAGAAGTGAACAAAAACATATCGTTTATGGAACTCGGCATAAATTCAATTATGTCTTTAGCCATTAGAAATGCTATAGAAGAAAATTTAGGAATTAAAATATCTTCAACGCTGCTTTTTAACTATAATACAGCAGCACAAATGAGTGAATATTTAACCTCTGCACTAAATCCTAAAAGAATTGTTAAAGTGGGACAAAGTATAGAGAATGATGGAATCAATATGATAACTGAGAAACAAAGTATAGAAGATGATGAAATAACTATTATAACGAAAAACCAAAGTATGGAAGATGATAAAATCAGCATCATATCGGAAATAAATAAATCTATGATTGAAAATTGTTCTGAGGATGAAATTTTTGAGTTATTAAAAAAAGAATTAGGATGTGAGAGTGTTTATGATTAGCAATGAATCAAAGGATGATCTTTTAAAAAAGGCATTGATTGAAATCAGAAAGTTAAAGGGTGAGCTGAGAAAGAGTGAATCAATTGCAGTAATAGGAATTGGATGCCATTTTCCTGGGGCAATTACAAGTCCAGAAGAATTTTGGGAAGCTTTAATTAAGCAGAAAAGTATGATTTGTGATATTAAAGATTCTAGATGGCGTGAACATTTATCAAAAGATTATAATGAAAATCAATATATGAAAAAGGCAGGATTTCTTAAGGAAGATATCATGTCCTTTGATAATAGATTATTTAGATTATCACCTAAAGAGGCTGAAAGAACAGATCCGCAGCAGAGATTATTTATGAAAGTGACCTGGGAAGCCTTAGAAAATGCAGGGTATTCACCTAATAGTTTAAAAAATTCAAAGACTGGAGTATATGTTGGAATAACATCAACTGATTATTCAAATGAGCTCTGCATTGATAGAAAGGTGAATAAGGAGCTTCAATCTGGTGATGTAATAGGAAGCGGTTTTTCTTTTTTATCTGGAAGAGTGTCATATTTCTTTGGATTTCAAGGACCAGGTATAACAATAGATACGGCATGTTCTTCGTCATTAGTAGCAATAGATAATGCTTGTAAGGGGCTTATAACTGGCGAATGCAATATGGCTATAGCTGGTGGAGTCAATTTGATGTATTCACCAGAAACTACTAAGTCATTGGGTGACTTAAATATTTTATCTCCTGATTGCGAAATTCGTCCTTTTGATGCAAAAGCAAATGGAACCGTAAGAGGTGAAGGGTGCGGAGCTTTAGTCTTAAAACGGCTTTCAGATGCAGAAAAAGATGGAGATCTTATTTATGCTGTTATAAAAGGCAGTGGTGTAAATCAAGATGGGCCAAGTTCTGGGCTTACAGCTCCATATGGACTAGCACAGGAGAGATTGATTAAGGACATATTAAGTCGTTATGAGATTAATTCCAGCGAGGTTGGTTATGTTGAAGCTCATGGTACAGGAACTGAATTAGGAGATCCTATAGAAATTTCAGCTTTAGGAAATGTATTTTCAAAAAATAGAAAATCAAATTTGTATGTAGGAACGGTTAAAGCTAATATTGGTCATCTTGAGGCAGCAGCTGGAGTAGCAGGAATTATTAAAGTAATATTGGCAGTTAAAAATGGGAAAATACCAGGAAATTTAAATTTTGAAGCTCCTTCTCCCCACATAAATTGGGAAGAGATATGTATAGAAGTCCCTAAAAAGACAATTAAATGGAAAAGTGAAGCAGGAAAAAAGCGTATTGCTGGAGTTAGTTCTTTTGGACTAAGTGGGACAAATGCACATGCGATAGTTGAAGAATATTCATCTAAACCAATAGAAAGACAAATAGAAAGAAAAAGTGAATTAATTGATAAAGGAAGAGATAAATACTGGCCTTTTAAATTTAGTTCTAATAATAAGGAAGGATTAATTAATCAGCTTGAAGTATTTTTAGAGTATTTAAACAAAGCTAAAATACAAGAAGAAGTATTAATTTCTGATTTATCTTATAGTCAAAATATATCTAAAGGTGATTTAAAAGAAAAAATTATTATTTGGGCTGATTCTTATAGTGAGTTGAAGGAAAATGTTAGTTTGGCACTAAATAACCAGATTAATTCTAATATTAAATATGGGAACAGTGAAAAAAAAGTAACATTTTTATTTACAGGACAAGGTTCACAATATCCGGAAATGTTCAAAGAATTTTATGATACAAACAGTATATTTAAATACTATCTAGATAAATGTAATGCCTTTTATAAAGAATATACAGGGAATGAACTTTTACCTATAATTTTTTCATCAGATAATTTAATAAGTGAAACAAAATATACTCAGCCAGCTTTGTTTTCAATAGAATATTCACTAGCTAAAATGTGGATGGAATATGGAATTAAGCCAGCATTAATGATTGGACATAGTATTGGAGAGTATGTAGCAGCTTGTTTAGCAGATGTTTTTAAGCTTAGTGATGCTATAAAACTTGTAACAGCAAGAGGAAGCCTTATGCAGAAATTATCTGTAAAAGGAAAAATGGCAGCAATTTTTATGAAAAGAAATGATGTAGAGAAACTTTTGAGGTTTAAGGAAAATGTTTCGATTGCAGCTACAAATTCTAAGGAACAGACAATCATTTCTGGGAATGACAAGGAAATTGATGAAATATGTAATGATTTAAAAAACAAAGGAATAAAGAGCGTTTTATTAAAGGTTTCTAATGCATTTCATTCTAAGCTTATGGAACCAATGCTTGAAGATTTTGAATTGATTTCTAAAGCTGTAGAATACAACTTTCCATCAAAAGCAATTTTATCAAATGTAACAGGTGGAATTATTGGGAAAGAAATAGCCTCATGGAAATATTGGAGCAGGCATATTTTATCAGAAGTAAAGTTTTATCAAAGTATACAGTCAATTGAAAATCCTGAAAATTATATTTTCTTAGAGATAGGGCCTAAGCCTGTTTTAACATCCTTTGTAGATAATATTTATGAGGAAAAAGCAGAAGTTTTAGTTACTAATTATCCAGATGTAAAAACAGAAGAGCAAATTCAAAAAGTCCTTTTTGATTTATATGTTTTTGGCTCAGATATTGAATGGAGAAAATATTATTCAAGATCAAATTTTGATAGGGTAATTGTACCTAGCTATAAATTTAGTGAAAAACACTTTGAGATAAATAAGGCAATTTTAAAAAGCGATAAATACGATAAAGTTAATTCAAATTTATCAATTTTGAAGGAAGAATATGAAAATGAAGAATATGAAAATAAAGAAGTTAAGCTTAAGTTTGCGGATAATAAATGCATATTTAACACTATAGATGAAGTCAAGATATATATCAGAAGTGAACTAAAACGTGAATTGAAAATAGAAGAAAATGAATTAGCGGATGATGAAAATCTGCTTTTATATGGATTAAATTCAATTGTAACTACAAGGCTTGCTGCTGCATGGAGAAAAAGTTTAAAGATATACTTAAAACCAAGAACTTTATTGGAAAATTGTTCAGTGAATAAATGGGCAGAAATTATCTTTGAAAAAGCTGCTAAGCCATATGCAGTAGCTGAGGAAAAAAATACATTTATTTCTCATCCAGAAAAAAGGTATGAAGCCTTCTCCTTAAGTAAAGTTCAAAATGCTTATTTAGTTGGTAGAAATAGCGAATTAGAGTACGGTGGCGTTGGCTGCTATGGTGCATATGAAATAGAAATTGAAGAATTAAATTTAGAAAAATTTAAGAGAGCATTATCATTGCTTATAAAAAGACATGATATGTTAAGAGGTATTATTTCAGAAGATGGCACTCAAAAAATAGTGAAAGAAATAGAATTGCCATTAAAAATTTATCATAAAAACGAAGTTTATGATATGGGAAAACATCTTGAAGATTTAAGAAAAGAAATATCATTACAGGTTATTCCTCTTGGAAAACCAATGTTTGATATTAGAGTTACTGAAACAAATGATAATAAGTGGATAGTTTTATTTGGAATAGATTTTATGATAGCAGATGCTTTAAGCGTTTCAATATTGTGGAAAGATATGACAAGTTTTTATTTTGATAAAGAATTATCGAATCTCGAAGTTACGTATAAAGATTATTTAAATTACGAATTAATGAGTAATAATAACTCATATGAAGAGGATAAAAAGTATTGGCTAAATAAAATTGAAAACTTCCCAAATGCCCCTGAATTACCTGTAAATATTAAAAATGGAAACTCTCATGGATTTTCTAGAAGAAAGAAATGGATTGATAATAAAACATGGGGAGATTTTGTGACTTTAGCTGCAGAAAATAATTTAACTCCATCAGCTGCATTATTTTGCTTATACTCAGAGATATTGTCAGCATGGGGAGGAGGGGAAGATTTTGCAGTAATGCTTACAGTATTTAATAGGGAACTTATTCATTCTCAAATAAATCAAGTAATAGGTGATTTTACACAGCTGGCACTTGTTGAAGTTCATAGAAGAAATAAAACTGCAGGTGAAAATGCTTTAGATTTTCAAATTCAGATGCAGAAAGATATAGAACATAGCAATTACTCAGCAATAGACTTCATAAAAGAATTGAACAAAGACAGTGATGGCGAACGAATATATCCAATTGTTTTTACAAGTGCACTTGGAATAGATGAAATGAGTAATAGAGATGAAGCAGATATTTTTGTTAAAAATCTTGAAAGTATAGCATCCTCAACGCCACAAGTATGGATTGATCATCAAGTATTCAAAGAAAAAGAAGGTATTGCTTTGAGCTGGGATACCTTAGATGATGTTTTCTTTCCTGGCATTGTTGAATCGATGTTTGAACAATATGTAGAACTTGTTAAAAGAGCCTCAAAAGAAAAAGATTTCTGGAAGAATGCTTTAGTTGATTTAAGGACTAAAGATCAAAAGAATATCCAGGAAAAATCTAATGATACCTTTAGTGAAATTGAGGATTCATTATTACATGAAAACATAATAAATAGAGCTTTATATTGTGGAGAAGAAACAGCTATAGTATGTAATAATAGAAAATATAGTTATAGTAAGTTAATTAATCGTGCTAATCAGGTATCAGAATTATTAGAGAGAGAAGATGTCCAAAAAGGAGATAAAATCGGACTACAAATGAAAAAATCCTTTGATCAAATAGCAGTTATAATTGGAATATTGCAGATAGGAGCAGTTTATGTACCTATGAATTATGACCAGCCTGCAAATAGGACAATTGACATAATTAAAAGAGCTGGAATATCAATTTTATTTGTAGATGGTGTTAATGAATTATTGGTGGATAAAGTAAAACAGTTTAATTCAGAAAACTTCAGTGAACTTGATGGAGAGTGGAGTAAAAAAGAAATAAGTCCATCTGATTTAGCATATATAATTTATACTTCTGGTTCAACTGGAACTCCAAAAGGAGTATGCATTCAGCATAAAGCAGCCATGAATACAATTAATGATGTGAATAATCGTTTTAAAGTTACATCAAAAGATAGTACTTTTGGATTATCGTCAATTAGTTTTGATCTTTCTGTATATGATATATTTGGAATTTTATCAGTTGGAGGTACATTAGTGCTGCCTACTGAAGAAGAGAGGATTGATCCAAAATTCTGGAAGATTCTTATTGATGAGTATGGAGTAAGTATATGGAATACAGTACCAGCATTAATGAAAATTTATACTGATTATATTGAGAGTGTTGGAGTTTACGCCCAAGATTATAAAATAAGACAAATTATTTTGTCTGGAGATTGGATACCGTTAAATTTACCAGATAAAATAAAAGTTAATTTACCAAAAGCTAAATTAACAAGTATGGGTGGTGCAACAGAAGCATCCATATGGTCTAATTATTATGATGTTTTGGAAATACAAAATGAATGGAATTCAATCCCATACGGATATCCTTTAGCTAATCAACGTTTTTATATATTAGATGAATTTTATCGTCCTTGTCCTAATTGGGTAAAAGGAAAATTATTCATTGGAGGAAAAGGGCTTTCAAAAGGTTATTTAAATGAAGAGAAACTTACTGAAGAAACATTTATATATAACACTCAAATAGGTGAGAGAATATACAATACAGGAGATTATGGCAGATATATGGAGGATGGGATCATTGAATTTCTTGGAAGAAAGGATTCTCAACTTAAAATTAATGGTTATAGGATAGAAATTGGAGAAATAGAGTCTGCCTTTAGAAAATGTGGAGATTTTGAAGAAGTTATAATTCTACCGATTGGTGTAGGTATGAATAAAAATAAAATAGCGGCATTTTTAAAACATGATGAAATAGCAACTTCAGAAGACAAGTTGAAATTAAAGTTAAAAGAATATCTGCCACATTATTTTATTCCAGACAGAATAATCATATTGGATAAGCTGCCTATTACATCGAATGGGAAAATAGATAGGAAGGAACTCCTAAGGATATTTGAAAGAGAATCACAATTAATTCGTGAAAATAATGAGCTTAAAGATATTAAAGATACTAGAGATACTGAAGATAATCCAGTTTTGCAAACCGTCAGGGAAATATTGAATATTCCAGAACTAATGGCTGAAGACAGTTTTAGCAATATAGGTGTTTCTTCTTTGGAAATTATAAGGCTCGCTAATCAACTTGAAATTATTTATACTGAGAGGCCTTTAGTAAGTGAAATGATAAAATATAAATTTATATCTGAATTACTTGAGTTTTATAGAGATAAAATTCAAGAGGCTAATCATGATAATATCATTAATAATAAAAAAGAAACTATAAAAATTTCAAATGAAACTCGTGTAAAAGAAGGAATTAATATTTCAAATGAAACTCATATAAAAGAAGGAATTAATGAAGATTATGAGATCGATCATAAAAAAGATAACCAATTAAACGCTGATGATTACGAAAAAATGAAGGCCTTAGAAGAAAGATATAATAACCTTGGAATTAAATTATGGCTAGAGAGTGAAGGCCTTAAATTTAAGGCACCTAAAGGCATTATGACTTTAGAGCTCCGTGATGAATTAAAAGAAAATAAAGAGAAATTGATTATTTATCTTAAGGAAATTCAAAATAATAAGTTTCCATTAACACCAATTCAACTAGCTTATGTTTTAGGGCGTTCAAAAGATTATGAACTTGGGAATGTCAGTGCACATTACTACTCAGAATATGAATGCGAAAATCTTGATATCAACAAATTTGAACAAGCAATAAATGAAGTTATTGAGAAACATGAGATGCTGCGAACAGTAATTTATGAGGATGGAACACAGGAAGTATTAAGTTCAATTCCACTATATAAAATTAAATATAAACAAATAACTGATGCTAAAGAATTTGAAGATAAAAGGAATGAATTATCTCAATGTGTATATAAATTAGGTCAATGGCCAATGTTTAATATTCAAGTTTCCAGGTTTGAAAATGAACCTTTTAGAATTCATTTCAGCATCGATTGTTTGATAGCTGATGGATGGAGCACATTGCTTTTCTTAAAGGAAATATTTAAGGCTTATCATGGAATCAAAATAGAAGAGCCTGATATCTCAATTAGGGAATATATTAAGAAGCAGGATTCATGGCTTAAGAATAAGGCGTATCATAATGAAGCAAGTAAGTTTTGGCAGGAACAAGTTAATAAACTTCCACCAGCTCCAAATATCCCTTTAAAAAATTCCTATGAATTAATAGAAAAGCCGCATTTTTCTAGAAAGATGTTTGTGTTAACTAATGAAGAATCAGATATTCTTAATAGAAAAATGAAAAAGTATAATTTTACAGCTTCGGCAGTTATATGTACTGCATATATGAAAGTTCTTTCACATTGGAGCGAGCAAAAAGATATTACTTTAAACTTAACGTTATTTAATAGGCTTCCTCTAAGTAAAGATATAATGAAGGTCATCGGAGATTTTACTAATGTAACGCTGATTCCATATTTTGAAAAAAATCAAGATTCATTTATTAGTGAAATAGAAGAAATACAAAATTTATTATGGAAAGCTATCGAATATAGAACTTATAATGGATTAAATCTCTTAAGGACATTATCTAAAGATACACCAGGTAAAGCAATAATGCCAGTTGTATTTACAAGTCTTTTATTTGGAGAATCTATAAAAAACTACGATGAAGTATCAAATAATATGAAGGAAATATATTCAATCAGCCAGACACCACAAGTATCTCTTGATCATCAAGTATATGAGAGAAATGGGGCTATAACATTTATATGGGATTATGTTGACCAGGCATTTGAAGAGGAAATAATCGATAAAATGTTTAATGATTATGTTGTTTTTATCAAGAAGCTTATAGAAGAAGATTGGAATGAAAAATTTTATATTTAATAGCATATTAAGAAGTACTAAATAGATATGTAGCTGAATCAAAATAATCAGCTTTATATTTAAGCTTTATATTAAGAAGTGGATGTGAATTTAAATGAATAAAGTAGAAGAATGGTTTCCTTTTAGCAGTAGTAATAACTATGAAAAAATAGGCAAGGTCATTTGTTTTTATTATGCAGGAGGAAGTTCATTGGTATATAAAAATTGGGCTAAAGCAGACTGTCCATTTGAATTTATACCAGTAGAATTACCAGGCAGGGGTACTAGAATATTGGAAACCTGTATAGAAAGTTTTGATAAATTAATTGATGAACTGCTTCCTAATTTGTTAAAAATAATTGATGAAAAGCCATTTTACTTTTATGGACATAGTATGGGAGCAGCAATAGCATTTGAAGTTTCATATAAACTTCAGATGCTTCATGGAAAAAAGCCAGAGAAATTAATAGTAGCAGGACGTCATGCACCTCATAAAAAAGATCCATCTAAATATAGAAGCCACATGGGGGATAAAGCACTTATTCAAGAATTAGCAAGATTAAATGGAACACCTAAAGAGGTTTTAGAAAATAAAGAACTATTAAATTTTATATTACCTATTATCAAAAGTGATTATAAAATAAGTGAAAGTTACAGCTATCATGGTGAAAAAATCAATGTTCCAGTTATTGCTCATGCAGGTGCAGATGATAAAGAAGCAAGCGTAGAAGTTATGAAATATTGGAGTGAAGTAACAGATGGATCGTTTCAAATTAAAGAATTCCCTGGAGATCATTTTTTTGTACAATCTTTAGGGGAAAAATATCTTTTAGAATTAGTAGATAGTATTATGTCTACTTATTACGAAAAAATAATATGATTTTTAAAATCTCTGATTTAAGAATTGTTATAAGTCAAAGAAAAAAGAAATAATGAGAATGAAATTCATTTTATATTTCATTTATAAAAGTTTTTAGGATTTTATTGAAGCATTAAATGAAGTTAATTTAATATTAAAAATTTAGAATGGTCTACGGTATAGGGAGGAAAGAAAATGTTAAAAAAAGATACTAGCAAATTACAAGTTAAAGACTTAGTTACTATTGGGGTGTTTTCTGCAATTTATTTTGTTATTAATCTTATTATTATGATTTGTGGCGGGATTTCACCGATTATATGGATATTTATGCCTGCATTTATTGCACTGCTTAGTGGAGTTATTTTTATGTTGATGATAGAAAAAGTTCAAAAATTTGGACCTGTAGTGATTATGGCAGCAATCACAGCAATCATTTATTTTGCAACAGGACAATTTACAGTGGTATTATTATTAACTTTTGCAAGTTCAAGTATTATTGCAGAATTAATTCGATATATGTTTGGGTATAAAAGTTTTACAGGAAATTTAATAGCATACGCGGTTTTTTCTCTTGGGATGGTAGGCTCACCACTTCCAATTTGGTTATTTGGAAATAGTTTTTTTGAATCCATAATTGATCAGGGAATGTCTAGCAGTTATGTGGACGGATTGAGGAATCTCACTTCTTCTGGAATGTTAATTGGAATGATAATTTCAACATTTATATTAGCCTTAGCAGGTGGGATAATTGGCAGAAGCATGCTAAAAAAACATTTTATAAAGGCAGGTATTATTTAAATATGTCTAGACTAAAGAAAAAATGTTTGAGTATTGATCCAAGGACGGAAATATTACTTATATTTATTGCAAATATAGTCGCATTTACAAATTCTTCTGTATATATAGAAGCGTCTGAAATAATGGCAATTGCAATATTACTATCTTTTTGTGGATGCAGAAAATCAGCCATAAAGTGGTGTGTATTTTTTATAATATTATTAGCTATTCAATATTATTTAATAGAAATCATGCCGACTTTTTTAGCAATCATGTTTTCGATTTTAGCTGTTTATGCTAGAAAACTTATTCCGTGTATGATGATAGGAGAATTAATAATAAAAACAGTACCAGTACGATTGATTATTTTATCACTAAGAAAATGGAATATTCCTCAAAAGGTCATTATTCCATTATCCATTACAATACGTTATTTTCCAGCTATAAAAGAGGAGATTGTGCATATAAGAGATGCAATGAAAATGAGAGAAGTAAGAGGATTGAGAAGAAAAGTAGAATGTATTTACGTACCAATTTTAATTTCAGCGGTTAATACTGTAGAAGAATTAAGCGCTGCTGCAATCACTAGAGGAATTGAAAATCCAAAACCAAAAACAAGTTCTGTTGATATGAGTTTTCATCTGCAAGATTATTTATGCATTGCCGTGGGGATTGTTTTTATCACAGGTTCAATGCTCCATTTGGGAGGTATTTTATGATAGATATTAACAATGTCTCATTTAAGTATTCAGAAAAAAGCAGATACAATCTAAAAAATATAAATCTCCATATTGAATCAGGAGAATGTGTTTTGTTATGTGGTAAAAGTGGATGTGGAAAAACAACATTAACAAAAGTTATTAATGGGTTAATTCCACACTTTATAGAAGGCGTGTTAGAAGGAAAGGTTATTTCAGCTGGAATGAATATTGCAGATTCAAAAATGTATGAATTATCTTCAAAGATAGGATCTGTTTTTCAAAATCCTAAATCTCAGTTTTTTAATATAGATTCTGATAGTGAGTTGGCTTTTGGATTAGAAAATGGAGGGATGGAACCAGAATATATTAAAAAGAGGATTTCAGACACGATTAGTGATTTAAAAATAAACAGGTTATTAGGAAGAAATATTTTCAAAATGTCAGGCGGTGAAAAACAAGCACTTGCTTTTGCTGCAATATATGCAATGAATCCTGAGGTTTATGTTTTGGACGAACCATCAGCTAATCTTGATATAAATGCTATAAAAATATTGAAAGCACAGCTTAAAAAAATAAAAGAAAGCGGAAAAACAATAGTCATTGCAGAACATCGGATTTATTACTTAGCGGACTTAATAGATAAAGTTATTTATATGGAAGATGGTAAGGTATCTCAAGTATTTAAAAGAAAAGAATTTTTAAATTTAGATGAAAATCAGCGAATAAAAATGGGGCTTAGGACAATAAAGCCAATAGTGACTAAACTTTCAAATTATTTAAAAACAGCTAAACCAAATTTAATCGTATCGGGACTATCGTATAAAAATGATAAAAAGTATATTTTTAAAGATATGAATTTTTCAGCAGCGGAAGGCGAAGTTATTGGGGTATTGGGCAATAATGGAGTTGGAAAAACAACATTGATGAGGTGTTTAGCAGGTTTAATTAAAGAAGGTGATGGAAAGATAAAGCTCAATGAAATCTTTTTATCTCCAAAAAAAAGAAACAAAGTTTGTTATATGATTATGCAGGATGTAAATCATCAGCTTTTTGCAGAAAGTGTGTGGGACGAATGCAAGTTATCAAAAAAGAAAGTAGAAGATAATAGAGTATTAAGTTTATTAAAAGAATTTAATTTGGAGATGTATAAAGAAAATCACCCTATGGCATTATCAGGCGGGCAAAAACAGCGGCTTGCTATTGTTACGGGTATATTAGCAGATAAGAAGATTTTGATTTTTGATGAACCTACAAGTGGCTTGGATTATGAAAATATGTGTACGGTCAGCAGGCTTATTAAAAGTTTATCAAAAGAGGGGCATATTATATTCATAGTAACTCATGATGAAGAGTTTTTAGAAATCACATGTGACAGAGTAATTCAGACCTGTAACTGATTTTTGGAATAATAGTAAGTATTTTACTAAATGAAATAATCTCAATAAAAATGCTGCTGCCTTAAAGAGAAGATTTTTAAGCAGCAGCATTATTGTATTTTTAGCTTTTTGTCACCAGTTTTCGGTATTCAGAAGGCAGTAAACCAGTAGAACGTTTAAATAAATTAGAAAAACGTCCAAAATGGTTATAGCCGACAATTTGTGCAATTTGACTTATTGTAAAATCGGTGTTGCTAAGTAAATGCTCAGCTTGTGCCATTCTTTTGTTTTGGATATATTCTGTAATTGTACAATGGTATGCTTTTTTAAACGAATATTTTAATTTAGTTGTGCCCATATAAGCAATTTTGGCCAAGTCTTCCAAATAAATTTCAAAGGCAAAATGGTCATCAATATATGAACGTGCAGATTCTAATCTTTCAATATCCTGCTTTGATAAGGTTTTGTCAAGTTTTAAGTCAGTTAAAGATGTACTTTTTTCAGCAATTAATGAGATGATTTCTGCTACTTTACTTTCATAATAAAGGGCGGCAACATCCCCGCAACCTTTAAAATTTCTTATTTGCCTAAGAGAAAATATTAATTCTGGAAAATCTGTTAGACCATCAATACTTAAAAACGTATTTTTTGAATTTGGGAAGCCTTTTGGATATTTATTATTTAAATATTCTTCATAATAATCAGGCGAAATATCAATATCTATAGAACTAATAGGGATGCTTTTATGATATATAGCCTGATATAAATTATTTTCAGAAATGCGGCTGCGTATACAATTAGCATTAATTCGCTTATAAGGTCTTAACTCTTCTCCAGAGACAGAATCATAATAACTTATACTTAGATATCTTGGCTGCTGGTATTTCATAAAATAATCTTCATATAAAACAAGATCATGAATTGATATAGAAAAAAGATTTTCTTTTGCATAAACCCAGTAATAACCTGTTCCTATATCAGAAGAGACTTTATAACATATTCCTATATCATTAAAACCTTCTACATTTTCAACTCTTTCAAAACCATACTGATTGAGACATGGTTCATGTAATTCCTTTAAAATATTTTTCATATAAATTCTCCTTTTACAATAATAGCACGATCAGACAAAGTTGTATCATGAAAAGACGAACGACTCCAAATCGATTGACCGGTTATAACTTGATAATATATCATAGTTATTAGATAGAAAGTAATATATTATACTTAAATGATATCAAAAATGATTTTATTTAACAAGTGTATGCGTCTAAAATGGATATGCTTTTATGAAAATTGTATATGTGAATTTAAGATATAAAAAATTATTAATTAAAAGTTAATACTACGAAATAGGTTTTTGGGTATTAAAGAAAAGAGGAGTTTATATGAAAGAAAAATCATGGATTTCTATTATTTTATCCTTAGCAAAGGAACATAAGCACTTAATGATATTATCTGTTGTTTGTGGAATAGCAAGTGTTGCAGCAGGAATGGTGCCGTATTTTGGAGCTGCTAATATAATCGTTATGTTCTTCAATGATACTAAAACATGGGAAAGTATTTTATTTTGGGCAGCAATATGTCTTTTGGGATACTTTATGAAAATTTTTTTGTTCACAATATCAACATTATTATCTCATAATTCTGCGTTTCATATATTAAAAAACATGAGAAATAGAGTTGCAACCAAACTTATGTATGCACCGCTTGGGAGTGTTATGGGAGAGACAGTTGGTAAGCTAAAAAATGTTATGGTAGATGAAATTGAAAAAATGGAAACACCGCTTGCTCATATGATTCCTGAATTTACTTCAAATATGTTAATACCAATAGGAATTTTTATATATATAACTTATATTGATTGGCGTATGGCATTAGCAGCACTTATCACCATTCCTCTTGGAATGATACCGTATCTAATGGTGATGAAGAGTTATAAGAAAAAATATGATAAGTACATGGAAGCTAATAATTATATGAATTCTACTATTGTAGAGTATATAGAAGGAATAGAGGTAATTAAAGCATTTAATCAATCTACAAGTTCGTATGAAAAGTATAAAAATGCTGTTATATCGTTTAGGGATTACACATTGGATTGGTTTAAGAGTACTTGGAAATACACATCTTCTGCAGCAGCAATTTTGCCATCAACCTTGCTAGGGGTACTGCCTATAGGTTTATATCTTTACATGGAAAAAGAAATAACAGCTGCATCTTTTGCAATTTGTATAATTCTTTCACTTGGAATAATTGAACCTATTTTAAAATTATCAGATTTTATAAATGAAATGCAGATTATTAATTATGCAGTGCAGGCAACAAATGATCTTTTAGAATTAAAAGAATTAGAATCAACAACTAAAGAGGTAAAATTTAAAAATTATGATGTTGAGATGAAAAATGTATCTTTTTCTTATGATGAGAGTAAAGAAAATAATGTTTTAGATAATGTAAGCATAACTTTGCCCCAAGGAAAATTTACTGCTCTTGTAGGTCCATCAGGTGGTGGAAAATCCACAGTAGCAAGACTTATCGCTAGATTTTGGGATGTTAAAGCAGGAGAAATTACAATTGGAGGCATTAATTTATGTGATATACCTTTAGAACAGCTTATGGATATAGTTAGTTTTGTAACTCAAGATAATTTTTTGTTTAATTATTCAATATTAGAAAATATACGTCTTGGAAATCCATCGGCATCAGATGAAGAAGTTTTTGAAGCAGCAAAACTAGCTTGCTGCGATGAGTTTATCAGTAAATTAGATTACGGATATAAAACAAATGTTGGTGATGCAGGCGGAAAATTATCTGGAGGAGAACGTCAGCGTATTGCTATTGCAAGGGCTATATTAAAAAATGCACCTATTGTTATATTAGATGAAGCAACTGCTTTTACTGATCCAGAAAATGAAGATAAGTTACAGAGGTCTATTTCTGAATTAACTAGGGGTAAAACTCTTCTTGTAATAGCTCATCGTCTTTCAACAGTAAAAGATGCAGATAATATTGTGGTTCTGGAAAATGGAAAAGTTGTAATGAATGGGAATCATAAAAACCTCCTTAAAGCTTGTGCACTATATTGTGATATGTGGAATGCCCATATTAATTCTAAAAAGTGGGCAGCAGGAAAAGAATTAACTAGAAATCAGAATTTGAATAAGGGGGGAGTTAGATGTTAAAAGTAGTTAAAAGAATCATTGATTTATCCGGTGATAACTCTAAACGCATGTATATCAGCTTTATTTATGCATTAATGCAGGCATTATTCTCAACCTTGCCAGTTCTTGGAGCTTCATATGTCTTAAAATTAATTATTGAAAACATTGAAGGCATAACTGTTATAACAATTAATCAAGTATGGTTTTGCTTAGGATATATGATTTTTGCAGTTTTAGGCAGAATGTTGTTTTCATATTTAGTAGCTACTTCACAAGAAAGCATAGGGTATGAAGTGTTTGCAGAGCAGCGTCTTAAAATTGGTGATACCTTAAAGCGTGTTCCAATGGGATTTTTTGGTGAGAAAGATACGGGAGAAATTACTTCTTCTGTAACAACAGATCTTTCATTTGTTGAAAATAACGCAATGAAATTAATTAATAAAGTCGTAAATGGGTATATTAGTTCAATTACAATCTCGTTATGCTTAATGTTTTTTGATTTTAGAATTGGTTTAATCACGCTTGGAGGAATAATCTTAACGTCTTTAGTAATGATTTATATAAGCAAAAGGAGCAGAATTGTAGCGCCAATACGTCAAGCAAATCAAGCTGGATTAGTAACGGCCATAATTGAATATATCAGAGGTATATCAATTGTAAAAGCTTTTAAACAGGATGGAATTGCTAAAGAGAGCATAGAAAATGCATTTGAAAAAAGCCGTAAAACAAATTATGGAATAGAGCAGGAATTTGTGCCAGTGACATCTTTTTATATATTTATATTTAAACTTGCATCTGTAGGTATAATTTTTGCATCTGGAATATTTGCTATAAATGGCTCTATGGAAGTGCCTACCATGCTTATGATGATTACTTTTTCATTTATAATTTATGGTCATGTTGAGCAGATTGGGAATTCTTCAAATATGATACGAATGATTGATGCATCTCTTGATCGTGTAGATGGGGTTAAAAATGTAGAACCTATTGATAAAAATAGTAAGCTTGTAGTATTAGATTCCTATGATATATGTTTTGATAAGGTTAGTTTTGCATATGATAAAAAAAATGTTCTTCAAGATGTGTCATTTTTTATTCCTGAAAATACAACAACTGCAATTGTCGGTACATCTGGAGGTGGAAAATCAACAATATGTAGCTTGATTGCAAGATTTTATGATGTACAGCAGGGAGCTGTAAGCATAGGAGGAGTAAACGTAAGGGATATTACCTGCGATAGCTTATTATCTAATATAAGTATGGTATTTCAAAAAGTATATTTGTTTCAAGATACCATTTTGAATAATATCCGTTTTGGAAATCCATCTGCATCAATTGAAGAAGTGATAATAGCAGCTAAAAAAGCACGCTGCCATGATTTTATAATGGAATTTCCAGATAAATATAATACGGTTGTTGGAGAAGGCGGAGCGTCTTTATCAGGAGGTCAAAAACAACGTATTTCAATTGCAAGAGCAATTTTAAAGGATGCACCTATTATTATTCTTGATGAAGCTACAGCAAGTGTTGATCCAGAAAATGAACATTATATTCAAGAAGCTATTAATGCTTTAACTAATGGAAAAACCATTATAATTATTGCACATCGTCTTGCAACAATTCAAAATGCAGATCAGATTTTGGTAATTAGTGATGGAAAAGTAATTCAAAAAGGAACACATAAGCAGTTAATTAATCAAGAGGGGCTTTATAATAGATTCATAAATATTAGAAAAAAAGCAGAGGGATGGAGCTTGGCACAATAAATGGCTCAAGCTCACATTTAGAATTAAGAATTATTGGATGAGAGGATGAAATCCCTAAAGGATTTCTAAGATATATTATTGTAGTAATGAATGGAGGAATTATAATTGAATGATATGAGAGAAGAATTGTTAACAAAGGAGCCAATTGAACTTATGATAAAGCTTTGCGTACCTGCGGTACTTGGAATGCTTGTAATTGGCTTATATTCATTTGTTGATGCTATTTATGCAGGACAAATGATTGGGACAAATGCTATGGGGGCAGTGTCTGTAGCTTATCCTTTCACTTTAATAAATAGTGGAATCTCAACCTTAATTGGTATGGGATCTGCATCTGTTTTGTCGAGGGCTATTGGGAAAAAAGATAGCGATATTATAAATAAAATAATGGGAAATTTATTGGTACTTATACTTATTCTTTCAGCAATTGTAACTGTAATAGGAGTGGTATTTGCACGAGAGGTGCTCTTAATTAGTGGTGCAAATGGAGAAATATTGGATTTAGCAGTGCGATATATGCGCATAGTATTTATAGGCTCATTTTTTATAAACTTTGCTCAAAGTGCTAATATGATCATGCGTGCTGAGGGACGAATGAAAAAAGCTATGATTTTTATGGCGATTGGAGCAATCACCAATATTATCCTTGCACCTATTATGATTATATTATTTAATCACCAAGTGGAAGGAGCAGCTATTGCAACTTTATTGTCGCAAATTATACAAGCTGTTATTACGATGATTTATTTTATAAAAGAAAGTGAAAGTGTGCGTTTTCATGGCTTTAAAATTGAATTTGATTTGCTTCCAGAAATATTTTCAATTGGATTTTCAGCCATGTTAATGCAAATAATGATGTTTATACAACAAGTAGTGATTTATAAAATAGCTTCAACTTATGGAGGAGATTCAGAAATTATTTTAATTGGAGCTGCATTACGTGTGTTAGCATTTTCGTTTATTCCGCTATGGGGAATGGGACAGGGCTTGCAACCAGTTGTTGGTACAAATTATGGAGCAAAACAGTATGATAGAGTAAAGAAAAGTATAAACGTATTTGTGGCTGGTGCAACAATTCTGGCATTATGCTTCTGGATACCAATTCAGCTTTTTCCAAAAGAGATACTTTCATTATTTATAAAAGATAGTTCAATTGTTTCTGAAGGAATAAATAATTTTAGATTGATGTATATTATTTTTCCGATTTTAGGCTTTTGGATTATGTCAGTGACAGCATTCCAATCAATAGGAAAAGGAAAAAATGCAAGCGTATTAGTTATATTAAGACAAATTGCATTAATTGTTCCACTTGTTATTGTATTACCAATGTTAATTGGAATTGAAGGTGTATGGGCAGCTGTTCCGATAACTGATGGAATTGTATTTATTCTAACTGCTATTATGATGATTAGCGAATACAAGAGAATTGGAAAAGATCATCAAAGTAAGGTAGAAATAGAAATCAAAGGAAGTAAAAAGTCATTAGATTAGCTTAAATTAACTGCCAGAATAGATTAGTTGTACACTTGAAGTTTTGGTAGAGGATATTAAACGATATGTCGTCAATAACTTATTGTGAAAATCTATATTTAGTAATAGATAATAAGTATTTGGAAGTACATGAACTTTCAAAAAATCTAAATTATTTAAATTATATTGTATATAACCCATATAAACTTCATTTGATAATTTATATGTTATCTTAATGAAGGTTATACGGGCCATTTTTATGGATTGGAATTTTATTTGAATTATTATATGCTTTCACCTTAATACAATTAGTTTTACTTGGAACTATCTGATGAATCTGTAGAACTTGTTATATTACCTTTTTTAGAAGCAGACTTTTTAGCACTGCCAGAGTAAACGCTACTAACAGAATTTTGTACTGAATCATCTGAATTTAGTATCTTTAGACCTTTAACGTCGTATGCATTTCTAACCATAATTTATGTTCCCCTTTCACTTCTTATAAACTAGTAAAATTTTGATAGACTTAATTTAGCTAACAAATATATTTTGTCTTGATTTCTTTAGTTTATGACAGGAAGTTTATCACTTTGAATGATTATTATAGTATTATAAATCAGTTGGAAACGGTGAAATTACTATTGAAAATAAGATTAGCATATTGTATAATGATAGAAATTAAAATTTAGGAGAAAATATTATGAAAGCATTTAATATGAAAAAAATAAATTTCATACATCATCACCAGTAAGACTTGGTATGTTAAATAGGCAGATACAAGTCTATAATTCGTAGGCTTGTATCTGCTGGTGATGATAAATTAAATGTCAGTAATAGTTTGTTAAGCCATGTAGGATATATGCCTGCATGGCTTTTTGTCATTTAAAGCAAAATATAAAACAATTCATTTATCAAATATAAGAATTAATATTTAAAAGGAGATTAAGATTATGAAGAATAATAAAATACAACCAAGTATATTACCAGGATTTATGGAACTATTGCCCAAGGAGCAACAAATATTTAAAGACATGGTAAGAAAAATAACTAAAGTATATGAAGAAAATGGATTTTTGGAAATTGATACTCCAGTCATCGAAAAGTCTGAAGTATTATTAGCTAAAAGTGCAGGAGAGACAGAAAAACAAGTTTATAGATTCAACAAGGGAAGTAACGATTTATCTTTGAGATTTGATTTAACAGTGCCTTTTGCAAGATATTCAGCACAGTATTTTAATGAATTAACCTTTCCATTTAAAAGGTATCAAATTGGAAAGGTATATAGAGGTGAAAGAAATCAGAGAGGAAGATACAGGGAATTCTATCAGTGTGACATTGATATTATAGGTAATAACAAGCTTAGTATTAATAATGATGCATTTGTAATAAGTATGGTTTCTAAAGGATTTAAGGCTATCGGTTTAAAAAAATATAAATTTCAAATAAGCAATAGAAAGATATTATCAGCTGTTTTAAATGATTTAGAGATTGTTAATGCAACTGAAGTTCTAATATTAATTGATAAATACGATAAAATAGGAGATGAGGAGTTTAAGAAATCATTAAATGAATTAATTGGAATAGAAAAAGCAGATATTATTAATAAAATCATAAATTTAGATGGAAGTAATGAAAATATATTAGATCAACTAAAGAATTTAAATTTCAATTCAGAGGAGTTTAAAAAGGGTTTAGAAGAACTTGAAGCAGTTAAAAAAATGCTGAAGATTTTTGGTGTAGAAGATAATGAATATGTAATTAACTTAAAAATAATAAGAGGGCTAGATTATTATACAGGGACAGTATTTGAAACATTTTTAATGGAAAATGAAAAATATGGCTCTATATGTTCAGGTGGAAGATATGATAACTTAGCACAAAATTACACAGATAAAGTATTACCTGGAGTAGGTATATCCATCGGACTTACAAGATTATTTTTTGTATTAAAAGAAATAGAATTTCTTAATAGCTACAAGGTAGAAAAATCAATGGAATATTTAATAATACCAATTGGTGATACGCTTGAATATTGCACTGAGATATATATAAAATTAATTGATAAAGAAAAATATGTAGAAATATATCTTGAAGATGATAAATTAAAGAAAAAACTTAACTATGCAAATAAATTGGGGATACAGAAAGTGATATTAGTTGGTGAAGATGAAGAGCTAAGTAAACAAGTTAAAATTAAAGATATGATTAACGGTGAAGAAAAAGTGATTAGTATCGAAGAAATTTAAAATTTAGGATTATTATTTCTTTATAGAAATTAATTTAAGTATAGCGAAATTTAGGATTCTGTATTTAAGAAAACAAATTAAATTTTTCATAGTGTTTCCATATAAAAACACTATACTTTAAATGAAATGTAGTGTATACTACAGTAGATTTATGAATGTTTAAAGTGCTAGTTATAAGTATTATATTAAGAGTTATCTTACAATCTTTTTTTATAGTTTAACCATTCATAAATTATAAATACAAAAAAATATGCAATTAATGAAATAAAAGGTTGCTATTTAAAATAAAAGCTGTTATAATAAATTTTGTAAGAAAAAGAAAAAGGTTTTTTATAGATAGTATGGATTTCTCCTTTTAGAGAATTATATGAATCGATATTAATCTTTAATTTTAGAAGGAGGAATTGAATATGCAAGATAAAACTTTAGTATGTAAAGATTGTGGAAATGAATTTGTTTTCACAACTGGAGAACAAGAATTCTACAAAGAAAAAGGATTTGACAACGAACCAGTAAGATGTCCTGATTGTAGAAGAGCTAGAAAACAACAAAATAATAGAAGATAGTTTTGATTATTTTAGGAGTTATAAGATTTTCTTATAACTCTTTTTTAATTCTTTAGGGAATTATAATCAAATCTGTAGATAACTTTTGGAGGCTGCAGAAACATATAGTCTGCTAAGCGGATTTTGTTCTATAGTCTGAAAATATTAAAATATATAAAAAAACAGGTGAGAAAAATGACAAGATAATTGCTACATTTTAGATTTTATAGTAAATAAATTTTTGCTATAGAGGTTTTTATAATGTGAGGGTTCTTAAGTGGTTAATCCCTAAAAGCTGCTTTCCAAGAATTTGGTTAATACCAAAGCAATAATAGCGAAAAAAATCAACATAGAAATATCTTATGTTGATTTTTTTTATTCATGGTGGTACAATATCATTAAATTTGAAATTTGAGGTGAAATGATGATTAAATTTTCTTGCTAATTTTTAAAGTGCAATATAATAGAGGAGTGAACGAGTGGACTCTGTTTATTTTGTTGTACATATGCAAGAAAGTTATTCTATTTTCTCTTAATATATATTTTTATGTTGCGCTATACTAATTAGCTGAACTACGTATATTTATGAGCTGTAAGAATAATAATTTCTTGCGGCTCTTATTTTTTATAGATTATGATTATAAGGAGGTGAAAAGTATCATGGAAAATAAAGATACAAATCTAACACATGACAATCTTCATATAAAGCCGGATACTTCAAGCGACGTTTATATTTATATGAAGTAGAAGCAGTCGCCAAATTTTCCGACTTTGTTATTTTGATTAATAATAAACTAATTACAAAGGAGGACAAATGAATGTCTTTAATAAATGTTACAAACCTTACCTTCTCTTATGATGGGAATTACGATACTATTTTTGAAAATGTTAGTTTCCAGATTGATACTGATTGGAAATTGGGATTTACCGGAAGGAATGGACGAGGAAAGACTACTTTTTTGAATCTTTTACTTGGAAAATACGAATATACTGGAAATATTTCGACCAACGTAAATTTTGAATACTTTCCGTATGAGGTAGAAGAAGAAGAAAATTTTACAATAGATGTTATAAAGGAAATTAGTCCAAATTCAATGGATTGGGAAATAATGAAAGAATTATCCATGTTAGATATAGATGATGATATTCTATATAGACAATTTTATACTTTATCAAAAGGAGAGCAGACCAAGGCATTGTTAGCTGCTATGTTTTTGAAGGAAAATTCGTTTTTACTTATTGATGAACCCACAAATCATTTGGATGCTGAAGCTAGAAAAAAACTTAGTAATTATTTAAGAAAAAAGAAAGGATTTATTTTAATTTCACATGATAGGGCCTTTTTAGATAATTGTATAGACCATGTTCTTTCAATAAATAAGACCAATATAGAAATACAGAAAGGTGATTTCTCAAGTTGGTGGGAAAATAAAAAGAGACAGGATGGATATGAGTTGGCAGAAAATGAAAAGCTTAGGAGAGATATTAATCGTTTATCGGAATCTGCTAAGCGAACTAGTAGTTGGTCAAATGAAGTGGAAAAATCGAAAAAAGGAACAACTAACTCTGGCTCTAAGCTTGATAAAGGCTATGTTGGACATAAGGCTGCTAAAATGATGAAACGTTCTAAGTCAATTGAAAGTAGACGAGAATCTTCAATTGAAGAAAAATCTAAGCTTTTAAAAAACATTGAAAGCTCAGACAGCTTGAAAATATCTCAACTTTCTTATCATAAAAATAAGCTTGTGGAATTAGAAAAAGTTTCAATCTTTTATGGAGACACAATGGTTTGCAAAGATATTAGCTTTAGTATTGAACAAGGTGAAAGAATATCACTTAAAGGTAAAAATGGAAGTGGAAAATCAAGCATTATCAAGCTTATTTGTGATGAGAATATAAAATATACAGGTACTTTTAGAAAAGGCAGCGGACTAAAAATATCATACGTGTCACAGGATACTTCTTATCTTAAGGGAAACTTGACTAACTATGCACTTGAAAACATCATTGATGAAAGCCTTTTTAAAGCAATTTTGAGAAAACTCGATTTTTCAAGAGAGCAATTTGAGAAGGATATATCATCCTTTAGTGGTGGGCAAAAGAAAAAAGTACTGATTGCAAAAAGTCTTTGTGAAAAAGCTCACTTGTATATTTGGGATGAACCCCTTAATTTCATTGATGTTATTTCTCGTATGCAGATAGAAGAGTTGTTGCTTGAATATTCACCAACACTACTTTTTGTAGAACATGACAGTGAGTTTTGCAAAAATGTTGCAACAAAGATTGTGGAGCTTTAGTTAAATCAATTTAAACTTATTAAAGTGGGGAGCAAGGGCTCTCCACTTTTTGGTTATCTATTGTTTAAGTATTTTTATTTACATATTTCTTCATAGCCTCAAAACTCTCATTGCTTATAACATGTTCAATTCTGCATGCATCTTCAACAGCAACTTTCTCATCTACACCAATAGATTTTAACCAGTTAGAAAGAAAAGTGTGCTTTTCATAGACCATATTTGCTATTTCTTTACCTGCGTCAGTGAGAACTATATTTCCATCATCTGTTATAGCTATATATTCTTTTTCGCGAAGATTTTTCATAGCAACGCTTACGCTTGATTTTTTAAAATTAAGCTCGGTAGCAACATCAATAGAACGGACTGCATTTGATTTGTGGCTTAAAATTAAAATTGTTTCTAAATAGTTCTCAACTGATTCGTTTATAGTCATGTAAAGACCCTCTTTCTATAAAATCTATATAGTTAAAAATTAAATTTTTAATGAAGTAAGTATATCATACTGCATAGTTAACATCAAACTTATAAGAGGGAAGAACATATAAAAGAAGCTGATAATTTTATGAGGAAATTAATTAATTAACTGGACAATCTTAATAGAATATATTAAACTAATATCAGTTAGTTTAAACTAACTGATATTGTCTTATTATCCAACAATGTAATTGTTTTGAATTATTGTGGTAGCTTTATGTAAGTATGTTATTGCAAAATAAGGGCATTATATAAATATAATATCGGGTTAGTTGAGACTAACTACAAATAGAATATTAATTAGTAATAGATGAGATGAAGTCTGAAATTTTTAATAGTAGATAAAACATAATAGTTGAAGGAAATTATATTTGTGAATTACCGAAAGTAAATTCACTTAAAAATATTATTCTATAGTTAAATAAGAGAGGTGGAGATAGAAATGAGTATTGTTATAATTGGCGGACATGATCGAATGGTCTGTGAATATAAAAAAATATGTAAGAATTATAATTGTAAAGCAAAGGTCTTTACTCAAATGCAAGGTAATTTGAAAAAGCAAATTGGAAAGCCTGATCTACTTGTATTGTTCACAAATACCGTATCACATAAAATGATACAATGTGTGTTATCTAATACTGCAAATGAAGCTGAATTAATACGATGTCATCAGAGCAGTGGGACAGCGTTAAAAAAAATACTAGAATACAAGTGTTCTAATATTAATAATTAAAGTTTTAAATTTATTTAAAGTAATATTGAGATATTGTATAGCTATTTTTTAGTAGCTGTACAATATCTTTTTTATAAAATTCAATTACGTTTTGGAGTAAATGTGCTGTTTAGGAGAAAGCATTAACGGAAAAGAATAAATTTAGCTTTGTATGATTTGATTTTGCAACAACTATTAGGCCATTGTAGGACATAGTTAAATAGGGTATATTCTGAAGAATAAATATGGTAATATTCTAAAAAATATATATTCTTAAGAATATTAGAATGTATATTCTGAACCATAGGGCAAATTGATAATTTACTTGAGTATTGGAAGGGAATCCAGATGCAACAGGTGAGATTCCCTTTCTTTTCTACGTCCTAGGAGTCTATATTGAAGTTAAATCAGAGGATATTGTGGCGAATATAAATTATGAAAAAGGATGATTCAGAAGGTCACATCTTAAAAAATATATTTGAATATGAATTAAAAAAATCAGATGAAATATGTTAAGCTTTTTGCTATACTTAAAAATAGAAAAAATTATCTAGGTTTCTTGAAAATGTATTTGGTTTTTATTAGCAAGTTTGAGAGGATGTTTTATCATGGGAGAATTATTAAAGCTACCTAACATCGGCAAAGAAGTTGAAAGGCAATTAAATGAAGTAGGGATATTTACTTATGATGAATTAAAAGATATTGGAGCAGAGCAGGTATGGCTGATGATACAAGAAATTGATGATTCTGCGTGCATCCATAGATTGCTTGCACTGGAAGGTGCAATTCATGGTGTTAGGAAA
Source organism: Clostridium beijerinckii HUN142 (assembly GCF_000621745.1). GTDB lineage: Bacteria > Bacillota > Clostridia > Clostridiales > Clostridiaceae > Clostridium > Clostridium beijerinckii_A. The sequence continues at coordinate 386,442 of NZ_KK211336.1, forward strand.
ACAGAGTTATCACAGAAACGTAAAGAAGATCTAAAAGATTTTTATAATTGGAATAAAAGAAAATAATGATTTATAAAAGGAGAATAAAAATGGTTTTATTAGTTGTTGATACACAAAAATTAATAACAAACGATAAATTATATAACTTTAGTACATTTGTATCTAATGTAGAAAAAATAATTAGTGCAGCAAGGAAAAAAGATATTGAAATAATATATATACGTCATGATGATGGTCCTGGGAGCGAATTGACAAAAGGAACTGATGGTTTTGAAATATATGAAAGATTTCAGCCAATTAGTGACGAAAAAATATTTGACAAAAAAGTAAATAGTGCTTTTAAAGGGACAGGCCTACTAGAGTATTTAATAGATAAAGATGAAAAAGATATAGTAATTGTAGGAATTCAAACAGATCTCTGCGTTGATGCTACTATAAAATGTGGATTTGAGCATGGCTTCAATATGATAGTCCCTGCTTATGCAAATACAACTGTTGATAATAAATTCATGTCAGCGGAGCAAACATATGAATACTACAATGAATTTATATGGAATGGAAGATATGCGGAATGTATTTCAATTGATGAAACTATTAGAAAAATGAGTTAAATAGTTTATACAGCAGTATATTCCATGTCTTAGTGAAATTCTAAGGGATTAGCGGAAAAAATGCAAAGCTGTTATCTATATACTAGATAATAAGTAGTAAAAGGACTGCAGAAGCAGTCTTTTATAAAAAATAAAGTATGAAACCAATTACTTAATTTCACGTTAAACAATTATACGCGTTAATGCTTTTAGGATTATTTAGTATAAAAGAATTTTCTACCTTTCGCAAGAGAATCTTAAAAAATATTTTTAAATTCAATCTATAAATTAATTTGATGGGGAGATATAAGTGAGGATACCAATTTACCAAATTGATGCATTTACAAATGAATTATTTAGAGGAAATCCAGCAGCAGTATGTCCATTAGAACAATGGATTGATGATAATATAATGCAGGAAATAGCTAGGGAGAATAATTTATCAGAGACTGCTTTCTTTGTTAAGAAAGCAGACTTATATGAATTAAGGTGGTTTACACCAGAGTTTGAAATAGACTTATGTGGTCATGCTACCTTAGCTGCTGCTTATGTTATATTTCAATACTTAGAAAAGGATTTAAATGATATAAGTTTTAATACAAAAAGTGGAGTATTAAAGGTCGTTAAGAAAAATACGCTACTCAGTATGTTATTTCCGTCAAGGGAAGGTGAAAAGTGCAATATTACAAAAGAATTTGTTGAGGCATTAGGCAAGAAACCTCTGGAGTTATATAAAGCACGAGACTATATGGCAGTTTTTGAAAAAGAAGAAGATATTCGTAACCTTAATCCAGATGTGGAAAAGTTAAGAAAAATAAATGCATTTGGAATAATAGCTACAGCAAAAGGAAATGATGTGGATTTTGTATCAAGATACTTTATTCCAGATTCTGCAATAGGTGAAGATCCAGTAACTGGTTCAGCACATTGTACATTAACACCATACTGGAGGAAAATTCTTAATAAAGATAAATTTGTAGCACGCCAATTATCTAGTAGAAGTGGAACCTTATATTGTAGAGCTTTAGATGATCAAGTAGAAATATCTGGTGAGGCAGTTTTCTATTTGAAAGGATATATTAATATCTAGGAATTAAATGATTCTTGATATAAATTTCCTTTATGAAAAGTATAAAATATTAAATTTAAAATAGGGTATCTCTATGTAATGAGAAGAACATAGAGATAAATATATGATTATATATAATAGATTGAATAGGCAGTAGTTTGGATTAAACAATATTTATATAAGGAGAAATTAGAAAATGAAATCCACTAATATATATGTTGTCCATGGTTATACATCTTCTAGTGAATCTGAGTGGTTTCCGTGGTTGAAAGAACAATTTAAAGATATCTCTATTAAGGTTAATATTCCTGATATGCCTGATTCGGGAGATCCACATCTTGAACCTTGGCTTAAGCATCTTCATAAATGTATTATTGATATTGATGAAAATACTATATTAATTGGCCACAGTCTTGGATGTATTACAGTACTGCGCTATATTCTAGAGAAAAACATAAAAATAAAAGGCGCAATATTTGTCTCCGGTTTCATAAATAAAAATCCTATGAATGAACAAACAGAAGGTATTCAAGAATTTGTAGATAGTCCGCTTGATGTTGCTAAAATAAAAAGATTAATTCCAACAATAATAGCTATTACTGCAACAGATGATGATATTGTTCCTACAGATGCAACACAAAAATTAGCAGAAGAGTTGGATGCAAATCTTATTATTCTTCCATCAGGAAAGCATTTTATCGCTCGTGATGGATATACTGATTTTCCTGTTTTATTAAATGAGATTAAGAAATTAATTGGCGTATAGACTATGCGTTATTTAGGGTGAATGTAATAGATAAAACATCTATATTTAATAATTAAGTATATGGCGTTTACAAAATATGCAATGACTAAGAAGGAATAAGTATTGAAGTTATAGGCATTATTGAATTAAATTGATTGAAAATGTAGAAAAATAAGAATTTAATGAATATAAATAATTACATTAAATGGAGGAGGGATGTGATTGAAGTTAAAAGTTTTAGTAGATAACAATACGTATATTGACCAGTACTATTGTGGAGAACCGGCTGTTTCATATTATATTGAAGATGAAAATACAAAACTATTATTAGATGTAGGGTACTCTGATCTATTTATCAAAAATTCATATAAGTTTGGTTTAGATTTAAAAAATATAGATGTTATTGTAATTTCACATGGACATGATGATCATACAAAAGGACTACAATATTGTTTTGAACAAAATAGTATAAGCAATATTAATATAGTTGCTCATCCAGATGCATTTAAAGAAAAGGTAATTGGGAATTTAAAGATATGTTCTCCAATTTTAGAAAAGGAACTAAAAGAAAAATGTAAATTAATTCTTTCGAGCCAGTCTAAGAAAGTTAGTAAAAATATAATTTTTTTAGGTGAAATACCTCAGATAAATAATTTTGAAAATAGGAAGCCTATTGGTAAGAAAATTAATGCAGAAACAGTGACAGATGATTATGTACTGGATGATACAGCACTTGTATATAAAAGTGACAAGGGAATCTATATTATTACAGGGTGTTCCCATAGTGGCATATGCAATATAGTGGAATATGCAAAACAAGTATGTAATGATACTAGAGTATTGGGAATAATAGGGGGATTCCATTTGTTTGAAGTAAATGAACAAGTAAGTAAAACTATAGAATATTTAAAAGAAAACAATATAAAGGAATTGTATCCCTGCCATTGTACTTCATTTATTGTTAAGGCAGAAATACATAAATCCATACCTATTAGAGAAGTAGGTGTAGGACTTGAAATAAATTGGTAAGTTAGAATATGATATTTTATAAAAAACTATATTAGGGATTATTCCTAGTATAGTTTTTTATACAGAAATTTATCGTTGCTGATATTTGTGAAATAATTTAGCTATCGTATATAACTCACTACATTTAATTTTCTCTTAGGAGCAATTATTTCTTTGTTTAATGACTTGTATCCCAAAGCTACACCATAATAAGCTTCATATCCTTCTGGAATACCGAGTTTTTTTGCTTCATCTTCTAATCTTAAGAAAAATGTTATGAGGCCAATCCAAAAAGAACCAATGTTTAAGCTTTCTGCTGCTAAAAGCATATTTTGTATTGCTGCGGAGCAATAAACTTTTGGAGAAAGTATGAAACCCATTTTAAGTGCAATGTGTGAATGGGGAAAAGATTATAAAAAATTAATAAATGAAGACAATAGTGTTAGCGTAGTAAACTAAATTCATATAATAGTTAGTGGAAAATACTTTTAAGTTTATATGCAAAATACAATCGCTTTAATGATGTAAGTTTTGATTATAATAGTATAAATGGGAGGGGAAATTAAATGGCAGAATATATAATAGCTGTAAATGAGTCTGATAACGAAATAGGTTCAATTGAAAAAATGGAGGCTCACCGTAAAGGAACATTACATAGAGCTTTTTCTATATTAGTATTTAATTCTAAAAATCAATTATTATTACAGAAAAGAAATGTAAAAAAATATCATTCGCCTGGTCTTTGGACAAATACATGTTGTAGTCATCCAAAATACGGTGAAAGTTTAAATGATGCGATTCATAGAAGACTTAGGGAAGAAATGGGATTTACATGTGAACTTGAAGAAGTATTTAGTTTTATTTACAAAGTAAAACTTGAAAATGATCTTTTTGAAAATGAATATGATCATGTATTTATTGGGAAATATGATGGAGAAGTAATTGTAAATAAAGATGAAGTTGATGATTTTAAGTGGGGTGATATTAATGAGATTAAGAAGGATATTGTAGAGAAGCCGGAATTATATACTTATTGGTTTAAATATTTGGTTAATAAGGCAGAAGATAAAATATTTAAATAGTTAAGAGCTTATAGGTAAAGAGGACATCTCAAAGTGATTAAAAATCATCTTGGATGTCCTTTTTTTTCATATTAAAGAAATATTATATAAATACAGTTTATAGATTAAAGGTTAAGCTAGTATCAAACTTTAAATGTTAATTTTAAAGAGGATTTTTAAGTAATAGATTCTATTTTTTAACACATACTAAAATAGTATTACTATGAATTACAAAATTTATATAAAAATATAAGGAAATCATATGTGAATTATTATTAGGAGGAAATGAGAATGGACTATTCTATAGTTAATATAACTTTGAGAAGTATTGCTGTTTATGCACTAGCATTAATATTAGCGAGGGTCATGGGAAGGAAAATTATTTCTCACATGACACTTTTTGATTTCATTGTAGGCATGTCAATGGGATCATTAGTTGCAAATGCTATGATAGGGTCAGAAAGTACATTTTTATCATCAATTATAGCGCTAATAATTATATCAACATTAAGTATTGGAAGTGCACATCTGGATATTAAGAGTTTTAAAATAAGAAAGTTGGCTAATTCAGAACCAGTAACTGTAGTTGAAAATGGAAATATTGTTGAGGAAAATATGAAGAATATGAAATTAACAGTCAATGAATTAATGATGAAGATGAGAGAAAAGAATGCATTCAGTTTGGCAGATGTAGAATTTGCAATAATGGAAACTGATGGAGAGTTATCTGTGCTCCCAAAAGCTGATAAAAAACCTCTTACTCCATCTCAGATGAACATTAAAAGTACAAGTGAAGGACTTATGAAAGATGTAATAATTGATGGAGAAATAATAGAAGAAAATTTGAAAAGTGTGGGAGTGGATAAGAATTGGATTCATAAGGAGTTAAAAAAGCAAAATATTGAAAATATTAGCGATGTATTTTATGCAGGAATATATGCTAATAAAAAGCTTCATGTATCAAGGAGAAATAGAAATAAGAATGAAAATTATGGGTAATGTGAAATTGAATAATTTCAGGAATATAATAAGCTAAGATTTTTATATTTAAAAATCTTAGCTTATTATGATTTTAGTTCAAATAAGATGTTACTATTAATAGTATTTAATAATCAGTTTTTTTAAAGAGTAATGCCTAATTACTTTGAACTTCTAAGCAGAACATAGTATGGATTGAAAATGAATTTTATTAATTAATAGACTTTTGTATTTCGCAGCATTCAGTCATATTTATTAATCTATCATTTATTTTAGTAACTTTGTCCTCATTTGTAAGTACAATCAGATAATCTCCAGGTAAAATAGTAGTATCTCCTTTAGGGATGATTTCATTTTCGCCTCGTTTAACTGCAACTAGCAAGCAATTAGAGGGCCAGTTTACTTCTTTAATCTGTTTACTGTCTAAATTTGATCCCATACATACTGGAAATTCTAATATAGATTTAACTTTTTTGTTACCTATAGAAATATGTTCACCTAGATTTTGTAGAAATTTTTCAAGCAATGCTTCATAAACAGGCTTTGATGCCAAGATATCAGCAACTATATATGCAGATATAGAGACAAGAGCTAAAGAAAGCAAATGATTGAAAGAACCTGTCATCTCAGTAATTAGTATAATTCCAGTTAAGGGGGATTTTACTACAGCTGTGAAATATCCTGCCATCGCAAGAATTATAAACTGAGTGATATAAATATCATCAATATGTGCAAAATGTACTAGTATAATTCCATATATATTACCTATCAGGGCTCCGATAGTAAGCAGTGGAAGAAAGATTCCGCCAGGGGCTCCAGAGCCGAAACTTACCATTGTAAACAAAAACTTTACTATAAGAATAATTACTAAAGCTATCAAAGATGGATTTTCAATAATAAGTGAACTTATAAGTTCATGCCCGCCGCCTAAAACCTGTGGCAATAAAAGCCCTAGGAAAACTGAAATTAACAAAGGTATTATTATTCGTAGCTCTTTTTTTAGCCATTTTTGTTTTGTATATAGGTTTTGAGTTTTCAAGAGTAGCTTATTGAAAAGAACACCTAGAAGGCCTAAAACAATGCCTAGTAGAACTATATAAAAATAAAATTTAAGAGGTATTGAATCTAATCTTTTAAAGTTAAAAACAGGCTTTAATCCAAAGAATTCACTAGCTATAAAATCAGCTGATAGGGCGGAAGATAAAGCCGAAAGTAAAACTAAAGGAGAAAAGTTTTTATGAACTTCTTCTAATGCAAACATTGTTCCTGCTAAAGGGGCATTAAACGCGGCAGCTAATCCAGCGCTAGCACCACTTGTAATGAGATATTTTTCTTCAAGCTTTATTCTTTTAAATATTTTACTAAAGCCTTGTCCAACCGCGGCTCCTAGTTGAACGGATGGACCTTCTCTTCCTAGTGAGAGTCCGGAACCTATGGAAAGAACTCCACCTAAAAATTTTCCAAGTATAACTTTCCACCATGTCATTTCAAGTTCTCTAAGCAAAACTCCTTCTACCTGAGGTATGCCGCTTCCGCTGATCATTGGCTCATATTTAACCATCAATCCAACGATATAGCCTATAACTATTAGTGCTAAAATCCATGGAAGTGCAAGTATATAATTTGAAGATATACTTTTATAAATATAATTTAAAAGAATTCCTGCTTTTTCAAGTGCATAACGGTATAGTACAATCAATAGGCCAGCAGTAATACCTATCCCAATACCTTCAATAACAAGTCTTAATCTAAAACTATGCCAATGAAATAAAGTTTTATAGGTATTTGTTTTATGTTTTAATTCCATTATTATGCCTCCAATATTGTCGTGTTTCAAAAGTATATTGTATTAAAGTATTTAATACTACAACGTATATTATGTTAGCATATATATATTAATATGTTAATAGGAAAACCTTATTTATGGATTTTGTTATATATATTGGATATATATTGATACTAGTCTAATTAAGATTAGCTTATATTAAGTTTTGAAAAAAGAATAATTTAAGATGATCTAATTATATAGATAAACAACTTAAGAATTTGATTTGTACTTTGCAATAAATACAATACGAGAAAGTAGAGAAACATTTTTATGCAGCAGGCATTGAAAATGAGCTGTTAAAAGATCTTAATTGTAGGTTGTTACACTAATGCTTGTCACAATGAAATTGGGAGCAAGCATTAGTGGTGCAACCTGCAATTTAGCATTTTCAGCGAAATTTTCATAGTCCTGCGAAATAACAATGTTTCTGCTTTCGGTGGATTATTGCATAAGTCTAAGTTATAAATATCAATATAATTCTTTAATAGGGAAAAATATTTAATACAAGCTATCAGTACTATTTTTACTAGTATTTTTATAGATTATAATTTGTCATAATGGTTAATATATTAATGCCAAACAAAATTTATATTAATTAAGGGAGGTTGATGTATATGTCATCAAATAATAGTGGAAGAAATAGAACATTAGTACCAGAAGCAAAGGCAGGATTAAACAGACTAAAAGCTGAAGTTGCTTCAGAAGTTGGATTAAGCGATTATGAAAACATTGATAAAGGGAACCTTTCTTCAAGACAAAATGGATATGTTGGTGGATATATGGTAAAACATATGATTGAAGATTACGAACAAGGTCTTAAGTAATAAATATAATACTAAGAGTCTAAAGATGACTCTTTAGAAATTTAATAAGATTACAAAAGGCTAGTAGAACTGATTATATAATTAATATAATTGTTCTACTAGCTTTTTTATTGTTAGATATTATTAATTTGCATTAACATAACGTTAGTTACTATAGTATTCTAGTCGGAGTTCTCTTAAATATTATGAATAGATATAAATAGCGGCATTTAGTTTACAGACTAATGTGGCAAATAATGCGTGCACGAACAAAGAGTACGCACCATCCATAAATTTACTTAAAATATTTATGTAATATTAGTATTGCCTGTATATGGCTTATAAGATTCTGGAATCGTAATTACTCCATTATCTAATTTGTAAGATGTATTTGCAACAGGATTTTCATTGTTAATTAAATTCATTCCAACATTATAAAAGGCCTCAGCTACCATTTTCGTATTTTGAATAAGGGTACCAGTCATTAATCCTTTGTCTATTAAATTTTTCGCTTCTTCTAGACCATCAATTCCAACAATAGCTATATTTTTGTTCTTATTACCTTTGTTATACCCATATTTTTGTAGCGCTTCGATGGCACCTAGTGCCATTGCATCATTATTGGCAATTATTGCTTCAATTTTACCATCATATTTGAGAAATAGATTATTAATTGAAGTTTTAGCTAATTCCCTAAACCAATTGGCATTTACTAGAGCAAGCTGCTCTGTTTGTATTCCAGCTCCATTTATTGTTGAAATAACATCATTTGTTCTTTCAATAGAGTATGGGTTATTAGCTTCACCTTTCAGTAAAATGTATTGCAAAATATTATCGTTATTTTTGTCTAAAAATCTCTTATCAGTATTCCATTTATCCACAAGAATTTTGCCTTGTAAGATACCCTCATGGCTTGAAGTTGAATATAGAAAGACAGCTTTACTGTAAAGTTTGGAAACATTTGATACAACTTCGGGAGCAACTTCCATAAAAATTATTGGAACATTTTTTATATTAAGCATAATGTTTTTTATTGTTTCTTCTTTCGTATCAGCTAGCTTTAATATAAATAAATCAATATTACTCTTACGAAGAGAATCTATTGTTTCATTTTGTATAGCTACATTATTTTTCCCATCATAAAAAGTAAAATGAACTTTATCTTTGTTTTGATTTTCAATATCTTCTAAACTCTTTTTAATTTCTAACATATATGGATCATCAAAACTATATAATAAAACTGCAACATTAGCTGCTTTTCTATTATTAATGCTTATACTTGAAATAGCAAATGTATTAACTTGAGATATATTTATTAGTACGAATATAATTAACACAATTTGAATGAATACTATTATTTTTCGAAATATAGTCATTAAATAATCCTCCAATTCACATAACTGTTTTGAATCATAATACCCAGTACTAGGTTTGGTATAAATATAAAATTTATTCTAAGATTATAGAATAAGAGGCATCATAAAAATTAGATAATATCTCATTGGATAAACATGATATAATTAGATATAAATGGAAATGGTGATTGGAAATATATTGTGTAGTGGGGGTATAAAATGCTAGATAATTATTATCAAAGTTACAGTGCTGAAGCATGGGATATTCTGCAACATCTTTTTAAAGTTAAAAAAATCAATGATCATACTCTTCATTTCATAGCAAAGTTTTCAGGAAAGCTTGACTTAGAACGGTTGAAGAAGGCTGTTGATATTTCTATTAACATCTTTCCTTTGATTAGGTGTAGATATAATGAATCCCAAGGAAGGCCATATTGGGAAATGAGAAGTTATACTGCAAATGATATAGTTGAATTTATAGAAATACAAAATAGAGATAAATGCATTACCAGTATATTTATCAAGAAATAGATGCGCTTAATGGTCCACAATTGAATATAAAATTAATTCGGGGTAAGGAAAATGATACATTGTGTATATTAATGAATCATATGCTATGCGATGCTGCTGGGTTTAAAGAATATTTATATATGTTTAGCGATATTTATTTAAATATAGAAAATAATCAATGTTATCAAATTATGTCTGAAAGAAATCGAAAAATCAGACAAATACTTAAGAATTTTTCAGTTACAGATAAATTAAGAATCATGCTTAGTAAATTTAATATATTCACATATGATAATGTGAAATTTCAATTAGATGGTGGATCTTAGTAATCCATTTATTGAAATTCGTACTATTAATAAAGAAAGATTTTGCATGATTAAAACTTACGCTAAAGAGCATGAGGCTACAGTGAATGATATTATGCTTACTGCATATATACGAGTTCTCTTTCAATTGTTTGGGAAATGCGTGACTATACCTTGTACTGTAGCTTTGAGAAAATATCTGCCCAATCATAAGGGAGAAAGTTTCTGCAATTTATGTACAAATCTTACCTGTAATATAGGAGAGGAAACCGGTAAAACATTCGAAGAAACACTTTATAAAGTAAAACAAGTAATGAATAAACAAAAATCTGATATAGCTTGCGTTAAAAGTATAGTTATGCTAGAAAAAGTCTTTGATATTTTTCCTTATAAGATCGCAAGGGGCATAGTTGAGAAAAAATTTGTGAATCCACCTATTGCGTTCACAAATATAGGAGTAATTGATAAGAAAAAGTTTGCTTTCGGTAATATTGAAATTATTGAGGCTTATATGACAGGCTCAATCAAATATAATCCATATTTTCAGTTAGCGGTATCAACATTTGATAATGTGGCGACACTTAGCGTTAATTTATATGGAAACCAATCAGATAAAAATAAGGTGAATATCTTTTTAGATAGGTTTATTAATGAGTTACAAGTCATTGTATACTAGTTTTTATCAGAGTTCATATTGCTTTGCTCATTAGCAGCGAGTATTAAACAGTATTAAATTAAAAAATATTATAAGTAATATATGATGGATAATTAAAATTAGGCGGAAATTTATAAGAATTTTATGGAGGATATATTAATGTTAATTAAATTTTTTGGAAAAGATAGCATATTGGATTCTAAACCATTTATTGATGATGAAGTTCAGTTTAATTTACTACACTTAATAAGAGAAAGTGAATCTCCATATTTGTTTACAAATAAGAATAGAAGTATAATAATTGGACAGTCAGCTCTTAAATATCCAGCTTGGGTATGGACAGAAAATAATATTACAAATGATGATGTTGAAGAATTGAAAAATGATTTTGCTGAATTATATAGAGATGTGAATATGCTGACTTTTGTAGCTAAACCAGATATCGCAATTTTGTTAGCTGAGCATTATTCTAAAGTTAAGCATAAAAATTATTCTATTTCTTTGCAAATGGAGTCATTTCAATGCCCATTTGTAATTGAAGGAAAGCAGAGTAAAGGTTACCTTGGACAAGCTACCATAAATGATATTACTGTTATTTCAGAATTTTTATCTGGATTTGTCTATGATTGTTTTGGAAAAAAAACTACGCCAGAAGAACAATTAGAAACTGCAAAAATATATATTGAAAGTAAAAACTTATATATTTGGGGTATAGATGACAAAATAATTTCCATGGCAAATATCGCGCATCGTTCACAGCGAAATGTTAGAATTAATGGAGTGTATACTTTACCAGATATGAGAGGTAAGGGATTTGGAGCAAAAGTTGTATCTGAACTATGTAAGATCATTCTTAATGAACATAAAACTCCTGTTCTTTATGCAGATTTGAGAAATTCTTCTTCTAACAAGGCATATAAAAATGTTGGATTTACTGAATGTGGCAAGGTTATTCAAATATTATTCACTTTGGGAAGTTAGCTTTCATATATTATTTGACTCCATAAATGAGATGTTGATAGTAAATAGGTCTTTAGAAATTACATTAACAGCACTAATCATAATAGTTTTTTTTATTATAAGTATTTATAGAGAAAAGCGAATACACTTAATTAAGAATTAGATACTAAACTATAGCACGTATTTGAGATTAGTGAAATGAAAATGCCATGAATTAGTAAAAGTAATCGAAAAATTAAGTCCCTATGCAGGGACTTATGAAAAATATAATTTTATAATATTGTAGGATACTGATAAAGATTTTACATATTAAATGTTATAGTTAAAACTTTATAATTATTTAACATATTCAAAATAGGGAAGCTCAATTGCAATTCCAGTTTCATCAAATTTATAATTTGTACCGTTGAGAGGAGGAGTGCCAGAAACTAAATTCATTCCTATAGAATAAATCGCGTTTGCATGTTCGCGTGGATCTTGCCTAACAGTACCTGTCATAAATCCTTGTGCAATTAAATCCTGGGCTTCTGGTAAGGCGTCAACTCCAACAACTGGAATATACTTAGATGAATCTCCTTTATTATATCCATATTTCTGAAGTCCTTTAACAGCGCCTATTGCCATGGAATCACTATTAGCAATTATTGCTTCAATTTTATTACTGTAGTTTAAAAACAGCGATTCCACAGAAGTTCTCGCACATTCTTCTAAAAAATCGCAGGTAACCGATGAAATTTCCTGAGTTTTTATTCCGGATTCATTTATTGCTTGAATTGAATACTTGTTTCTTATAGCTGTTATATTACTATCAGATGGACCTTTTATAAGAATATATTGCATTATATTATCTTTATTTTTATCTAATACTTCTTTATTTGCATTCCAAGCATTAGCAAGGATTTTTCCTTCTAGTATTCCAGATTGAACAAGATCTGTATTAATAATAATAGATCTGTTGCGGTAAGGTCTAAGTAGGTTTACTATCGATGGAATTTTTTCGTATAAAATAATTAATGGAATATTCTTTTGTTGTATTTTATTAAAAGTACCTTCAATATCGCTTATGTTTTTACTAACAGGACGTATTACAAAAAGGTTAAAATCTTCATTAAGTGCGTTTTCAATGCTATCATTTTGAATACCCTGATTTTCTTTTGCATCAAAAAAAGTAAATTGAACTTTGTCTCCATTCTCAATTTGAATATCTTCTAAGTTTTTCTTAATCTCATAAAGAAATAAATCTTCAAAATTATTTATAAATACAGCTACTTTAAGTTTTGGTGGAGTAGTGGAGTTTTGTAAAGCATATGTATTATGTGGAATTATATTTGATAACAATAGAATGATTATAATAATTAACTTCATCTTTTTTAATACATTCATTTTAAGCCTCCATATGTTTAGTTTAACTATACACTCATAGGCTTTCTATATTTATAAAATTTATTCGTTTTCATACATACCGCATGAAATTTATAAATAAGTTTGTAGTTAAACTTTAACAAGATTAAAGTGATTTATTAAAAATAATAAGGTTTAAATTGAATCTTTTACTTTTTTATTATGAATATTACATCTAATTCAACGATACCGGTTAATAGCGAAAATGAGATTTTTTGATACAAGTGTAAAAATTTCAAATGATCATGGAAAAAGCCTAGTTAATATGAATTTTTAGTGAAAGAGAATTGAGGGAAAGGTTGAGTTAAGAAGATTTGTTAAGATAGTATTATTGAAAAGTATGATGTACATGTATAGAGAATCAAGCTTATTATAATGCTAAGATTTATAGTATAAGAAAAAATAAGGTAGAGAAGCATAAAACTTTACTACCTTATTGTGTAAGCTATAAAAACTTTTCAACTAACTCTTTTAAAATCTTACCATGTCTACACTCATCTTCACCGGCAGTATGTACAGCCTGAGCAGCTTCTGTAAGACCTAATTTATCAAGAACTTTAGATAATTCTTTTATTTTTTCACCAGCAGAAATTTCACCACTAGACATTGTGCTTAAAGCATCATGCAAATTTTCATTTGTATGACCATTTAGTGCTGCATATAAGCCACCATGGCGAGCTTCATCAGCAGAAATTTTTTTTAATTCCTCTGCTAATTCAGGTAACCCTTTCTCTTGAGCTACTATTGCAAAAGCTTGATAAGTTGCAGCACCTATTGCTTCAGCTTTCCACATTTCATTAATTTTTTCTTCTAAATCTGTACCTTTAGTTAGACCGATTAAACTCATAACAAACCTCCATATTAAAATTGATTTAAATAATATATAACATAATTTAATTGAATAAAATTAGATTAACATTTTAATAAATCAATGTCAATAGATTCTACCTTTATTAGATATATATTATCATAACATTTCAAGCTGATATAGTTAGAGAATGCAGTTGCTAATTTAGATTTATTATTGCTTAATATACTATATAATAAATATTAATTAATATATATTATCTCATAATAGTGTATAATTATATCTATAGTGTTAATTGGAGAATAACTATAAAAGATAGATTGGGTAAAAAAGATGTATTCAACTTTTTATTTAGCTAATTTCTGTATAATTCAAAGTTATAATTTCTAGTAATTATATGGGAAAAGAGGAATATGAGTCCAAATGTCGAATATTATAAATGTGGGTATTTAAAATGCAAAAAAACAAATATTAGGGTGGTGTAGGAATGGAATGTCTACAGGAAACAAATGATAGCTTAGAAGAGTGGGAGAGTTTTATATCAATTATAAATAATAATCCTACTGCAAGACAGATTACATTGGAATCATGGAAACGATGTAGTGAATTAGGGATAAACCCTGAAAGAATAAAATTTAAATTCTTATCAGATAAAGACTTAAAAAAAAAGATAAAAGAAAATTCACAACTTATTGAAGTTTCAAGGTTATATATGGATTCTTTATCTATGAGTCTAACTGGAATACCTCATATTGTAGCTTTATCAGATAAAGATGGATGGATTGTTGATTATAGAGGTACCCCGGAAGAGCTTGGAGGAAAAAAAGCAGGACTATGTATTGGAGCAAGTTGGTCAGAAAAGAATATAGGAAATAATGGTGCAGGTACAGCATTAGCAACGGGAGAACCAGTTCTAGTTTATGGAGTAGAACATTATGGGACTGTTTATGGTGGATGTGCATGTATTGGTGTTCCTATAAAGTATGATAACAAAATTATTGGTGCAATGGATATAAGTGTACCGGTTAAGTATGCACGGCCAGAAAGACTTCATATACTGATAGCTTGTGTAAATTCAATTGAATCAACAATTATGTATGTAAATAATAATAACAATAAATCTCCGGCAGAGCATATAAATTTACAAGCAACAAGTGAGTTAATTGCAACAGCAGTTCATGATCTTAAAAATCCATTGTCAGTAATTAGAGGCTTAGGGCAATTAGGAATGATAACTTCTGAGAAAGCAAAGATTGATAATTATTTAAGTAGAATAATAACGCAAGCTGATGAGATGAATGATATGATTATAGAGCTTTTGAGTATATTTAAGCCAGAAAAACTTATACCTCAGGAGGTTATGCCAATAATAGAAAGGATTGTAGGTTCCTTTGAGCCTATTTGCGAACATAAAAAAATTAAGTTATCACTCAACAATAATTTAGATGAACACATAAATATGTCTGAAAAGCTACTAAAGAGAGCAATTGAAAATATTATAAATAATGCCGTACAAATAATGGATGATGGCGGAGAAATTAAGGTTTTAACAGAAAAATATGAAGATTTCATAATAATTCAAATTAAAGATACAGCAGGAGGTATACCAGAAGATTTAAGTGAGACTCTATTTGAACCTTTTTCATTTAGAAGAAGTGGTGGTACAGGGTTAGGGTTATTTATGGCATATCATACTGTTACTAACATTCATAAGGGGCAAATATGGTTCAAAACAGAATTAGGTATAGGAACCACGTTTTTTATTAAATTGCCGATAGCAAAAAATATTGAAAATTCAATAATTGACTTCCATAAATTTATATAAGATCTAAACAAAGAAATAATTGGCCATAATATATGAATTTACACTTAAAATAAGAATATATAAAAAATAGAGATAGCGTTTAAACTAGGTAGATAATTGAGCTATCTCTTTTTTGTTATATGAAATTGCATCTTAATTATGGACAGTATTTAGATAAAATATACCATTAATTAATTAATGGTATATTTTCTTTAAGAAAAAGTTAATGCACCTTGACCTAATATTACAATTCTATCACTGTTTCTAATGGGTTTTAGTGGAAACTTTTGAGAGCGTGAATCTAAGGATATAGCTTGTTGTATTTTCTGCTCAGAATCAAATACAACTATAAATCCTCTGTATTCAGATAAATTTTGAACGCTATAGGAGACGTTTTCCATAAGGCCTAGGTCTCTTAGGTTATAAAATCCTTCTTTAAAAGTTCGTGGTTGATTTATTTGAGCTACTGCAGTAGCAGTGTTAATGCTAAATGACAGAAATAAAAAAATGGAAAGTATTGAAATAAACTTTTTCAATTCAGGAACCCCTTTCGCAATTATAATATTATAAAATTTAAATATATCAAATTTATTATGTGAAAGTAGAAAAAATATATTCTTTGCCAATTATCGTTAAAAGATTTTATAGGTGGCATTATAAGTTTGTAGACATACTTTAGATGTATGAAGTAATATTATTGTAAGAAGTAGATAAAATGGTTTATGATAAAGAGTTATTTTTAATAGAAAACAATTTTAAGATAAATTTTGAAGGTAAGCTGATGAATTTTAATATTCCTATATATAGAAATATTAATCGCTATTTTGTACCTATGCTAGAATTTATAAACCAAATAGGAGGTAGAATTAATATCAAGGAAAGTAAAGTGACTATAATCATTAAAGAAAAATCGCTGATATATATAGATTATGATATTGATGATTATAAATTTACTATGATTGGTAGCGTATTATATATATCGTTATTTGATATGTGCAGATTATTAAATATAAGATCTAGATGGGATTATAGTAGGAGTAGTATTTCACTTTACTGGGATAGGAATGAGTATAAGAGCTGTAAAAATATTTATGGAAGAGTTGCTTTAATTCGATTGGAAGACATAACAGCGGGCGGCAGGTATTTGGATTCTGATAATTTAGAGAAACTTAGAGTAGTTGCAGATTATATGTTTTCAACTGGCATACAATTTCATATAGCATGGATACCAAGATTTATTGATCCACCAAATGGAATTGACAATGATATATCAAAAGACTATAGTATGCCAAATGCTGACTTTTTATTTACAATGGAGTATTTACTGAATAGGAATGGAATAATTGGTTTACATGGTTATACTCATCAGTATGGTGATGAAGTAAGCGCAGATGGTACTGAGTTTAATGCAGAAAGGAATAATGATGAAAAAAGTATAAGAAAAAGAGTTGAAGCGGCTATTAATACGGCAAAGAAATTGGAACTGCCTGCTAAGTTTTTTGAGACACCTCACTATGCAGCTACTGCATTTCAACAAAGTATTTTTGAACAATATTTTGATATAGTTTATGAATCATTTGTAGGTATCTGGGGGGAAAGAATAGTTAAAAGTCCTAGAAATCACAGAACTTTGTATATCCCTACACCTTTAGGATATGTGGAAGAGAAAGACGGTATTAATAAGATGCTTGATAGAATAAATAATTTAAATGAAGCAACATTAGCTAGTTTGTTTTATCATCCATATATTGATTTTGAATATATAACTCTTAAAAATGGTATTGGTGGATACACAATGAGTAATTATTCAAAGGATTCACCGCTTCACAAAATAGTAAAAGCATTATATTATAAGGGATGTAACTTTACAAAAATCACAGACTTAGGCTTCAATAATAAGAAAGATGAGTTTATTAAATTATTCTGTAATTTCTTGAAATTACACAAGCATTCTAAATTAAGATAATATTATAAGTATATGAATTTATCATTAAAAGAAGAGAATAAACCATATTTATTGAAAGATTAATCAATTTGTTTGTATAAAGAAAGGAAAAATATAAATGAAATTTAGAAAAGCAGTTGAAAGAGATATCAATGATATAATGAGAATTATTAAACAGGCACAAGGTTACTTTAAAGAACAAGGAATTAATCAATGGCAGAATAATTATCCTAATCCTGAAACAATAAGAAACGATATTAATAATAAACATAGTTATATATTATCAAAAGATAATAATATCGTTGCTACGGCAGCGGTTTCTTTTGACGGAGAAAAAACATATGATTCTATTTATGAAGGGGGCTGGATTACTAATAATCAATATGCAGTCATTCATAGAATAGCGGTAGATAATACTTATAAAGGATTAGGATTATCATCTGAAATTATTAAAAACGTGGAAGAGCTTTGTTTAAATAGAGGAATACATAGCATAAAAGTAGATACACACGAAGAAAACATATCTATGCAAAAGCTGCTTAAGAAAAACAAATTCCAGTATTGTGGAATAATTTATTTAGAAGACGGGAATAAAAGAATAGCATTTGAGAGAATTCTATAATCTTAAAATATTCACGTTCTTTCTGTAAAGAATACGGACAAGGATCGTGGATTATTAGTAGTATTAGATAATTACACTACTTTACGGGGGCAGAATTACAGCTGAGTTGCTTTTTTTCATAATAATGAGTGAAAAAGTCAAATAAATCGAAATTATTACTTTAATTTCGATTTGTTTGACTTTATAAACCAAGAATAGAATATATAAATCTTCTATTCACTTTTAAAGTTTAATAGCAATGCAGAATTTATAATAACTGCAACTGAGCCTAAGTTGTGAACTAATGCTCCAAGTATTGGATTTAATATACCTGTCATTGCAAGTATTATAGCTATAAAGTTTAGCAACATAGAAAGAGATAAATTCCATTTGATTGTAGTCATGGTTTTTTGTGACAGACTAAGCAAATGAGGAATAGATTTTATATCATCACTAACAAGAGCAATATCTGCTGCATCAACAGCAATATCACTTCCAATACCACCCATTGCAATACCTACATATGCTTTTTTAAGTGCTGGAGCATCATTAATTCCATCTCCAATCATGCATATCATTTCGTTATTATTTTGATATTCTTCGATTGCAGACAATTTATCCTCTGGTAAACATTCAGAATGAATATCAGTAATGCCAACGTTTTTCGCAATATGAGAAGCAGCTTGGGGATTGTCACCAGTTAATAAGATACTTTCTACATTGATTGAGTTCAGTTTTTCAATCATGGATTTAGAATCCTTACGTAATGTATCTGATAAAACTATGAAACCAGAAGTTTGTGAGTTAACAGCCACATAGATAACTGTACATCCTTCTTTTATAAAAGTTGATGACTTGTCTAATATTTTTTTTGGTATTTCTATAGAATTTTCAGTTAATAGTTCAGTATTCCCAGCAAGAATCGTATTACCTGTAACTATTGATTTAACACCACGACCTGCAATAAGTTCAAATTCTTGAGGATCTTCAAGAGTCGAGCCTGATGTAGTCTTAAAATGTGAAAGAATAGACTTACCTAATGGATGCTCAGAACGAAGTTCTGCAGAAGCTGTTATCTCTAGTAGTTTTTCTGAACTAATATTTTCATTAAAACTTTCAATTGCTACAACAGCAGGTTTTCCATATGTTAAAGTACCAGTTTTATCAAATGCAATTCTCTTTACTTTTGCTAATCTTTCAAGTGCGTCACCTTCACGAATAAGAATACCATGCTTTGTAGCATTTCCTATACCAGCCATAATAGCAGTAGGGGTTGCAAGAACTAAAGCACAAGGACAAAATACAACAAGTATCGTAACAGCACGAATAATTTCTCCGGTAACAAACCAAGTACCAGCCGCTGATACAAGGGCAATTACAACTATCCAGGTAGCCCATTTATCTGCCATTCCAACAATTTTAGCTTTGCTTGCATCAGCAGATTCAACAAGTTTGATCATTCTCTTAAGGGAACTATCTTCATCAACTTTTGTTGCTTTCATATCAAATGCACCAAATTGGTTAACTGTTCCGCTGAACACTTCATCACCTACACCTTTGTCAACTGGTAGAGATTCACCTGTCATTACAGCTTGGTTAATAGATGTTTGTCCAGAAATAATGAGACCATCAACAGCAATAGTTTCACCAGGGAGTACACGAAGAATATCAGAAATTTTAACTTCTTCAGCTGGGATGATATTTTCTATGCCATCACGAATGACTCTAGCTGTCGGAGGCGTAAGATTTACTAATTTTTCAATACCTGCACGTGCTTTTGCAACAGTACGCTCCTCTAATAAGGCACCTAATGTCATAATAAAAGCAACTTCACCCGCAGCAAAAGTTTCACCAATTAAAACAGATGCAACCAGTGCAATGGCAACTAAAACGTCTGCTTTAATATCAAATTCAGTTATAAGTCCTTCAATGGCACCTTTTACAATAGGTAAGCCACATAAAATAATAGCCACCCAAGCTATATCAATTTTAAAGCTCCAAATATGTAAAAAGCTAATAAGTAGTGAGAAAGCGGATAACATTAGAAACAACATAGTGCGTTTATCTTCATCTTCAAAAAAATATTTTAGTTTATTCATTTTACCACCTATCCCATCCTTGAAAAATGTTCTACTGCTTTAGCAAATTCAGCGATTGTTTTATCTGCATCACCATGTTCAATCCCATCACGAACGCAGTGTTGTAAATGTCCTTCTAAAACTACCTGACCAACTTTATGTAATGCACTTTTAGCTGCATTAATTTGTATTAAAATATCTTCACAAGGAACATCTTTATTTATCATTTCTGAAATACCTCTAAGCTGGCCTTCTATTTTTTTAATTCTAGTTTGAATTTTTGGAACATCCATACATTGACGCATATTAGCATCCTCCTCGAATAATTTTTTTTGAATTTTATACCCTAGGGGGTATAGGTATATATTAATAATGAAAATCATTTTTGTCAATTGCTATTTGCTATAAATTTAGTAAGAATTAGAATACCTTGGTTGCATATGTGCCAAAAATATTAATTACTTTTATAAAATGAGTAATCGAATTATATTATGGATTTATTGACAGTCAGTGGGACTTGCTGTAAAATGAGCTTAATGAAAATTTGATTTAAAGTTAAGAGGGAGTAGCTGCCTTTAAAAAGGTGATGAAGTCAACATACTGACCTTAGGTCTGGCTTTATCGTAACTAATCTTAGTTAAGTGAGACTTTTAGCGCAATATTTGTGTTTTGATATAAGAGTTTTTATCTAGCTCATTAAAAATTCTTATATCAGAACACATTATTGTGCTGAAGGTCTTTATTTTTTTATTTAATAAATAGTATCAGTGATTCTTATGGTTGGGAGTATGCTTTTGGACAATCTAAGCTAGGGATCAAAGAAGTAACCTAAATCAAGTTTGAGTTGATAAAAAAGTACACAAAGAAGGAGAGCTAGGTTTAATAAGTAATATAATTTGGAGGTATTAAAAATGGCATCATTTATTAAGGCATTATTACTAGTGGTAGTTGCAGAGATGGGTGATAAGACGCAGCTTCTGGCAATGGTAAGTAAGTACAAAGCTAAACAAGTATTACTTGGAGTACTAATTGCAACTATTTTAAATCATGCATTAGCAGTTGCAGTGGGAAGTTACTTAAGCTCTGTAATTCCAATGGATTTAGTGAAAATTATAGCAGCAGTATCTTTTTTAGCCTTTGGTCTTTGGACAATACGTGGAGATAAATTAGACGATGAAGAAAATAAGAAAGTAAAATTTGGTCCGATTGTTACAGTAGCTATTGCATTTTTCTTAGCAGAAATGGGAGATAAGACTCAGCTTATGACAATAACTATAGCGGCAGAAAATCAGCAGCCACTTTTTATTTTAATGGGAACCACAGTTGGAATGCTTATTGCAGATGGCATAGGAATTTTAGGGGGAGCATGGATGTGTAAACATATACCAGATATATATATAAAATGGGTAGCTGGCGCAATCTTCATATTCTTTGGAACATTAACTGTGTATAATTCAGTTCCAGCAGCGTTCTTAGGACCGATATATATTGTTTTATACTTAGCCCTTATGGGATTACTGATTTATCTTTTTGGAGTAAAGTTTGCATACTTTGGTCAAGTATGTGATATAGCATCAGCTAAGAAAGATGATTCGTTAGATGTTGAAAGTGAAGAAGAAATTAAGAAAAGAGCTTAATATTAAATTAAGCAACAATCAATGTAAAACATAATCAATAGAAATCTATAATAGAGTTATGGAAGATTATCATAGCTCTATTTATTTTATAAAGACCAATCGTAAATATATTTTCATGATTATTTTATTAAAACCATCTTCCAATTGATTATAGTTAAATTCATTATGTCCAAACAATTTTCAATTCAAAAAGTATTATAGAAAGTAACAGTTAGCAGAGAAAAATAATATAATACAATTGATATTAAATTATTGTATGGGAGAAATTAACGTGTTATCAACTGGTAATTTTATACGACAATCCTTGGAATTACATCTTTTCTTTGCGAGAATTATGAAGGAACATTCATTTTTCTTGGAAATAGGCTTTACACCAAAGAATTCAAATTATATAGAAGAAGCAGATGCTTTTAGAATGGGCTTCGACAATCTTTTATATGATGTAATCACTGCTTCAGAAGGTGTTGTAAGTGATGATGTACTACAATCTGGTGAAGTAGTAACTCCTTTTACACTTGAAGCTGAAAAAGCGTCAGCATATTTTACAGGAGTGAAAATTGCAACTGATCTTACTAAAGTGGAAGCTGAATTAATGAGTAATTCTTTTAGCAGACATAATCATGAGGAACTCGAGAAAAAAGTATTTGCCATTAACAATAGAGCATTGGAATTGACAGCTGGTTTAATAAGGTTTAAATCTAGACTATTATCGGATGTTTTATCATGTAAGGTGTTTACAGTTAACTATCCTTTGCTCATTGATCATATTATGAGAGAAGCAAAACTTTATTTTACTTTAGTTAAAAGGTTACAAAATCGTGAAGAAATTAATATAGAGAGAGAGGCGTATGAACAAGAGGCTTTTTGGAATAGAATTATGGCTGAACATTCAAAATTTATACGAGGATTACTAGATCCAACTGAAGATGAGCTAATAAATACAGCAAATAACTTTGGTCATCAGTTTGATATATTGACTAGAGAAGCAAGAGAAGCTATTAATCAATCAATACCAATTTCTAAAGTTACAGATGAAAGTCTAGAAGCGACCAAGGCAATAAGGAATTTTAAGGCACAAGGAACTCAAGGATTAGTGGAATGTAAGATTAAATCTATAATAATACCATTGTTAGGAGATCATACGTTACGTGAAGCAAATCACTATTTACGCTTGCTCAAAATATTTAAAAAAGCTGATTATATGGAATAAGAATAAATTTAGTTTTATACTAGAGTTCTAAAAGAAAACTCTAGTATAATAGCATTGAAGTTTTTACCCACAAGAGGTATAGACTTCTTTTTTGTCCTTATATTTTTATTTTATAAATATCTTGCATTATTTTTCGACATAATTTATAATGATAATCGAGTTTAATTGATAAATATTTTCAATAAAGTTAAGGTGGATTTAATTTTAATATTAAATATCTTTTCTAAGATTATATGGAAAATTAAAAATTATAGAGGATTACCCTATATTTCATAAGAAATATTTTACATATAATAAAAATTACAAAAGAGAAGGAAGTGATAATCGTTGCGTAAGTTATTTACATTGTTACTGGCGGTATTTTTGATGCTACCTATGTTTGAAATCAAAGTGCTCGCAGCAGATGCGAAGGCAGATTTGTCTAAGAGCAATGAGTTTATTGAAAAATCACTTGAAGCTGTAAAAGCAGATGATTTTTCTAAGGGAAAAGATTTTTATGAGGAATATAATGAAGCTTGGATTGATCTTGAAGATGGAGTAAAGGAGAAATCGAAACAAGCTTATGGAGATATTGAAGGTAAAATGGGAATGGTAAAGTTTTTACTTTCTCAAGACCCAGTTCAAAAAGATAAGATTATAAATGCTTTAGAAGATTTAGAAAAAACTAATAAAGAATTTATAGAGGGAAAAAGTAATATCCAAGAAACAAAAAGTAAAGGGGAAACAGCAACTATAAAAGATTTAGTTTCACTTTTAGAAAAAGCAAAGAGTCAGATTGAAAGCGGAAATGATGATGAAGCAGTTAAAACTATGGACACTTTTAGTTCATCTTGGCTTGATATAGAAGGAGTAGTTTTAACAAAATCAAAGACTGTATATGATGATGCTGAAAGAGATATGGTTAGTGCAAAAGCTTATCTTACAGTAGATCCAATTCAAAAGGATAAAGCAATAAAAGTTATTGATAGAATGCATGGATATTTATCTTTATTAGATGGAAATACATCATACGGTATAGTAGATGTAATTACAATTATACTTCGAGAAGGTTTAGAAGCGCTTTTGGTTGTAATTGCTTTACTAGGTTTTCTGAAGAAATCAGACCAAGAAGATAAGAAAACATGGATATATGGTGGAGTAGTAATTGGAAGCATAGTAAGTATTGTACTAGCTGTTTTGGTTAAACTTTTATTTACATCAGGAACATTTGGGAATAATAATTTCTTAATATCAGGATGGACAGGTGTATTTGCAGCTGTAATGCTTATTTACGTAAGTTATTGGTTACACAGTAAATCGGAAGTATCTTCACGTAATCACAGTATACAGGACAAAAGTTATAAGTCATTAGCTAATGGAAGCTTATTTTCTTTAGGATTTTTAGCGTTTTTAGCAGTATTTAGAGAAGGAACTGAAGTTGTTCTTTTCTACATTGGAATGGCATCTTCAATTAAGTTAAGTGATTTATTCTTAGGAATAGCATTAGGATTTGCAATACTTATAATAATAGCTGTTTTAATGCTAAAGATAGGTTTACGTATTCCAATGAAGCCATTTTTCTTAGTATCTAGTCTTTTAGTATTTTATTTAGGCTTCAAATTTACAGGAATGGGAATCAATGGCCTTCAACTAGCTGGATTATTATCAGCAACTACTAGTGATGCGTTGCCAACAATATCTGCACTTGCAGTATATCCAACTTGGCAAGGAGTAGTGCCTCAAGTATTATTAGTTGTTATAGCAGTAGTAGTGACATTACATAACAAATTAAAAAGAAATTAAAACAAAAGAAAAAATATGAAAAAGAAATTAGCAGGAGGATTTATTTATGAAATCAGTAAGAAACGTATTATTAGCAGCAGTATTAGGAACAGCAATAACAGTAACAGGGTGTGGAGTGCAAAAAACTGAGCAGGCTAAGCCAGCTGAAAGTACTACACAAACATCATCACAAGAAATAAAGACATTTACTATGAATGATGCAAGTAACAATATGAGAAATATTCTTAAAGATATGAAAACTCAAGTGTCTAATAAAGAGGAAGATAAAGTTAGTGAAGGTGGTACGAAATTAGAGAATTCTTGGAAGGAATTTGAAGATAAATTTGAAGAAGATTTAAAGGACAAGTATTTAGATTTATATGTTAAGATTGAGGATCCACTAGAAGTTATTGAGGCAGCATCTAAGGTAAAACCTCTAGATACAAAAGTTTTAAATGAATCAATAGACAAACTAGATGCAGAATTAGTGAAATTACAAAAGAATGATGCAACTGCAACTGGTCTTGATAATATGAGAAGTGCGTTAAAAGAAATGAACTCGGAATTAAATAACAAAGAAGAGGACAAAGCTATTAAGACATCTGAAAAATTAGAAGAGAATTGGAAACCAATTGAAGATGGAATAAAAGAAATCAACAAAGACCTTTATGAAAAAGTTGAATCACCATTAGGAGCTATTAATGCAGGAGTAAAAGTAAATCCACTTGATGCAAAATCATTAACTGCTTCAATCGATGATTTAGATAAGACAATAGAGCAATTACAAAAATCTATTGCTTTCTCAACAGCTCCTCAAGATATGAAAACAGCTTTAGCTAAAATTAAGAAATTTACATCACCTGTAAATGAAGAAAAAGTTACAAAATATGCTGCAAGATTAGAAAAGTACTGGAGTACTAGTGAAGATATTGTAAAACAAAAAGATGCTAAACTTTACGAAAGAATCGAAGTACCTATGGGAGCAATACAATCATCTGCAAAGGCAAACCCAATAGATACAAATACAATAACATCTGCATCAGGAGAATTAGATAAATTATTAACTGAAATGCAAAACTTAAAATAGATTTTAAGCAGGCTGCTGATATAAATAATTGGCAGTCTGTTTTTTATTATAAATAATATTTTAAGTTTGAAATTAATTGTAGGAACTAATAGAAATCTGTGTATAGTATCTAAAAAAAAGGAATACTAAGCATGAGGTGATTTACATGGAAAGTGTATGGAGTTCTGAGGTTAATTTTAGAAAAAGAGAAACTCTGAATCAAGATATTCAATGTGACGTTCTTATAATAGGGGCAGGAATGGCAGGACTGCTCACAGCATATATGTTAAATAAAAGTGGGAGAGAGGTTGTTGTAATTGATGCTAGAAGTATAGCAGGAGGAGTTACTAAAAATACAACTGCTAAAATAACATCTCAGCATGATTTAATTTATGATAGTATCATTAAGGAATTTGGTGAAGAAAGTGCCAGTCAATATGCTAGAGCTAATGAACTTGCAATAAAGAGATACAAGGAAATAATTGATGCAGAAAAAATTGATTGTGATTTTGAACATAAAGATGCATACTTGTATACTTTAGATAACATCCAAAGTCTAGAAGATGAATATGAGGCAGCAAAAAGATTAGGAATTGATGCAGAACTGGTAGATGAAGTAAGCATTCCTGTAGGCGCTAAAAAGGCGTTAAAATTTAAGAATCAAGCGCAGTTTAATCCGCTAAAATTCTTAAGACCAATTTCTGAACAACTAACTATTTATGAAAATACAGTAGCTCTTGATATTACTGAAGATAATACTGTAGTTACAAAGAATGATAAGAAAATTAAAGCAAATAAAATAGTTGTTGCATCACATTACCCATTCTTAAATACTCCAGGTTACTATTTTATGAGAATGCATCAAGAAAGAGCATATGCTATAGCCTTAGAAAATGCGCAAGATGTTAATGGAATGTATAAAGGTATTGATAAAACAGGATATTCATTTAGAAATTATAAGAACTTATTATTATTTAGTGGTGCAGTAAGAAGAACTGGGGAGAACGAAGAAGGTGGAGCATACGAAGAATTAAGAAAAGCTGCCAAAGAATTTTATCCAAACGCAACAGAAAAATATCATTGGTCAACTCAAGATTGTATGACTTTAGACAATATCCCTTACATAGGTCAGTACTCATCTAAAACTCCTAATATGTATGTTGAAACAGGGTTTAAAAAATGGGGAATGACTACTTCAATGGTTGCAGCAATGATAATAAGTGATATGATTCTTGGAAATGAAAATGACTTCTCTGAAATATTCTCACCAAGAAGATTTGATATGTCAGCATCTATGAAAAATGCTGCAAAGGACCTTGTTATAACTGCAAAAAACTTTATTGCAGAAAGGGTGAATCTTCCAGAGGAAACCTTAAATAGCATTGAAAATGGCCATGGAGGCATCATAGAATATAAGGGTAAAAAGACTGGAGTTTATAAGGACAATGAAGGTAAAGTATATACAGTATCAACCAAGTGTGCTCATTTAGGCTGCGAAGTTAAATGGAATGCTGATGATTTAACATGGGACTGTCCTTGTCATGGCTCAAGATATAATTACGAGGGAATCTGGATAGAAAGCCCTACTAATAAGTGTCTTCATGAAGTGTAGAACTGTACTATAGATACTAGGATAAGTCTGTTACTTAAAATATATAATTTATAAGTTAAAAAAGCTGTCTTAAAATATTTGAATTTTAGATGGCTTTTTTTGATTTGGGTAAAACTAATGAGGCTTTTATGTGTTTTTTGGAAAACTATTTTGATATGATGTCTTGACATTATTACTAATTAGTAATAATATTATACCCATGGATAAGAATAAAGTTACTTATGGAGAATTAAATGATTTAAATTTAAAAGCTGTAATAGCATTAAGCCGATGCATACAAAGCGTTAATAAAAGAGAACTTAAAATTATAAAAGAGGGAGGATTAACTTTTCCGCAATTTGGAGTACTTGAAGTACTGTATCATAAAGGAGACTTAAGAGTCAGTGAAATATTAGAAAAAACTCTTTCAACTGGTGGAAATATGACTGTTGTTATAGATAACTTAGCTAAGGATAATTTAATTGAGAGACGTCCTGATCCTAAGGATAGACGTGCAAGTTTGATAAGCATCTCTGAAAAAGGAAGAAAGCTTATGAGCGAACTCTTCCCTAAGCATGTAGATAATTTAAGTGAAATTTTTAGCGCTTTAAGTGTTGAAGAAAAGAAGAATTTAATAAATACCTTAAAGAAATTATCAGGTGTATAATTACACCTTAATTTTTAAATAAATAGTACTAATTAGTAATTAACTAATTAGTAGTTATATTGGGTAAGGGAGTTAAGACAAGAGTGAAGAAGTAAGAGTTGAGGATAAAACTCTTCGAGTTTGTTAATAATACTTTTTAACTATTAACTCTTATATATTACTTATTCATAAATTATATTTTGGAAATATGATTTAAAATTTGAAGGAGGTAGATAAAAAATGTTAAGAAGAATTGATAGTGGAAATATGGGCAGTAGTAATTTAGGATGGTTAAGAAGCAAATTTCATTTTTCATTTGCAGAATACTATAATCCACATAATATAAAGTTTGGCGTTTTAAGAGTTATAAATGATGATTTAGTTGAACCTAACACTGGATTTGATACTCATCCACATAGAAATATGGAAATAATATCATATGTAGTTAATGGTGAACTTACACATGGAGACAGCATGGGAAATAAAAATACAATAACTCGTGGTCATGTTCAATACATGAGTGCTGGCACAGGGGTATACCATAGTGAACATAATTTAGGAAAAGATAAATTGAGATTTTTACAGATATGGATATTCCCAGATAAGGAAGATTATAAGCCTAATTATGGAGACTATACATTTGAGTGGAGTGATAGACAAAATAAGTTGCTTCATATGGTTTCAAGTAAAAATGGAAATGCACCAATAAAAATAAATCAGGATATAAATATTTATTCTTTAGAACTTGATAAAGGAAAAGAAATTAATTTTAAAGTTAATGAAAGAAGACAGGCATATTTGGTTCAAATAGAAGGCGACTCTATAATAAATGATATTGAGTTAAATGATAGAGATGGAATAGAAATAGTTGAGGAAGATATTTTAATCAAAGCCAAAGAGACATCTCATATTTTGATTTTAGAAATGAAGAAAGAAAATTAATATATAAAATACAAATGATGATTTAAAATAATGGAGGGAATAAAAAAGATGATAAAATCAATAATTTCAAAGATAAAAAAATGTACATGTGGAGATAAAGCAGAGAATAATAAAATAGTATGTGGATGTTTCAAAGTTACTCAACAAGATTTAGAAAATGCTATTAAAAATGGTGCAAATTCATTTGAAGAAGTGCAAGCTATTACAAAAGTTGGCACAGGCTGTGGCAGATGCGTAAATGGTAACAAAGATTTAGTTAATAAGTTATTATTAGATAAGAAAATTAATGAAAATCAAATAGTGTGTGGATGCTTTAAAGTTACAGTACAAGATTTAGCTAATGCAATTAAGAATGGTGCAAATTCATTTGAAGAAGTGCAAGCTATTACGAAAGTTGGTACTGGTTGTGGTAATTGCATAGAAAGTAATAAAGAATTAGTTGCTCAATTATTAGCAAGGTAATAATTAGTAGTATATACATTGATTATCAGGAAAACTTTGATAAGATTTTATCTGATGTCTAGCAACTGTAACCAACCACTTCTTTAAATGGGGGGACAGTGGTACGACCATAGATAAGTTGAGCCTTGTGGGTATAAGTTCCGCTAATCTTCAGAGGGAGATTAGTTGAACTTTATAAATAGTATAAGAATAAAAAGAGGGATTAATAATGAATGATTTTTTGAAAATTGTAAGAGAAAGAAGATCAGCTAATAAATTTATTGAAAATATTACAATACCTAGAGAAGATTTTAATGATATATTTAGAGAACTTTCATTGGCACCTTCTGCTTTTAATTTGCAACATGCTAGATATTATGTTGTAGAAGATAAAGAGCTTATGGGGAAAGTTTATGATGCGTCATTTAAACAATACAAAATAAAAACTGCTTCGGCAACTATAATTGTTACAGGTGATAAAAATGCATACTTATCAGCGGATAAAATTTATGAAGGCTCAATGATGCTTGGAATGCTTGGTAAAACTGAATATGAAATCATGATTAGTACTATCAATAGTCTTTATGAGGGATGGGGAGAAGAATTTAAGCATGACGAAGCTATAAGAAATGCCTCATTGTCAGCAATGCTATTTATGTTATTAGCTAAAAATAAAGGCTGGGACACATGCCCGATGATCTATTTTGAGAACGAGAAGGTTGGTAAGTTATTAAATATACCAGAGAATGAAGTTCCAGTTTTAATGATTACTATGGGAAAAATGGACAAGAGTAGTGATAAAATTAGAGGATATAGAAAGCCAGCTGCTGAATTCGTGAAATTTTATTAATCAAAGCTTTTGCGCCAAAGATATGCATATTGAACTTCGAGTTAAACATGCTTTGAATTTCAATATTAGCATACATAATAAAGATGAAAGTGTTAAAACTAACAATTGTTAAAAGATCTCATATTTAAATCTAAAAACAGTTAAAGGAGACGATATAATGGATGATGATAAAGTAATATGCGGATGCAAAAATGTTAAGGTACAAGATATAAAGAATGCCATTGCTAATGGTGCAAAATCATTTGAAGAAGTTCAAGAAAAAACTGAAGTAGGAACTGGATGTGGCCATTGCGTAGAAAACAATAGAGCATTAGTTGATGAATTACTAGGAAAGTAACATAAACATAAAAATGCTAAATACTATACCAACCATGATACCACTTACATAAAGATGCCTATGCATCCTTATGTGGTGGTTCTTTTTGTTTATGGTAACTAGTCTTAATGAAACAATGTATGTTGTTTTAAAGTTTTCTATCCCCATAAAATTCACACAAATAAATGTTAGAATACGTTCAGAAGTTGTAAGTATAGATGGAAGGAAAACTCAAAGAATTAAATGGTTTTAAAAAATTAAAATCTTATATTATGGAGGTTATTAAAAATTGATTAGATTAATTCAGCAAAATTTATTCTTAGGAATTGTTATTGTAGTTCTTATAATAGTTATTGCAGCTTATGTAGTTAATAAAAATAAGAAAGAAAATGAAGATACTATTGTAAGAGAATTTTATGGACTTGGTACAATAATAAGATTAAGAGTAGATGGAAGAAATGGAGAAAGAGCCATTCAAGAAGCTATAGATAGACTTAATGTTATAGAAAATAAGATGTCTGTATTTAAAGAATTTAGCGAGATCTCCATGATAAATAAAAATGCTGGAGTATCAAGTCAAGAGGTAAGCACAGATACTTACTTTGTAATAAAAAAAGCAGTGGAATACAGCAGATTATCAGAAGGGACTTTTGATCCAACTATAAAGCCTATAGTAAGTCTATGGCGTATAGGAAGTGATAATCCTAGAATACCAAGTAAAAGTGAAATTACAAATAATCTTAAGCTCGTTAATTACGAGGATATAATTCTTGATGAAAAAAATCTTTCAATAGGTTTAAAACATCCGAACCAAGCAATTGATGTTGGCGGGATAGCTAAAGGATATGCTGCAGATGAAGTAAAGAAAGTTTTTAAAAATAATAGGATTAAGAGCGCTTTAATTGATCTTGGAGGAAATATTTATGCCTTGGGCACAAAGCCTGATAAAACCTTATGGAACGTAGGTATTCAAAATCCTATTGATACTCGTGGAGAACATATTGGAGTTATTAGAGTGGAAAATAAATCTGTAGTTACATCAGGGAATTATGAAAGGTATTTTACGAAGGAAGGAAAAATATATCACCATATAATTGATCCTAAAACAGGATATCCTTCTGAAAGTGAGATTATAAGTTCAACAATAATTTCTGATCACTCCATTGATGGGGATGGACTATCTACAGGGGTTTATATTATGGGGCTTGAAAAGAGTATTAAACTAATAGAATCTTTAAAAGGAATTGATGCTATTTTTATTACTAAAAATAAAGAAGTATATGCAACCTCAGGAATAAAAAATAATTTTAAGATAACCAATACAGAATTTAATTACAAGGATAGCCTATAAGAGAAAAACAAATTTATTAACATGAATAGTAGAATGGGAGAGAGACGATGAAAAAAGCAATATCAAAGTTACAAGGATTGAGATTAATTTCTCAAATTATATTTTTAATTTTAATGCCAGAATTAGTTGCAGTGATTTTTAATCAATTTAAAAAGCTATACTCAATGGTTCTTAAAGGAAATTTTGATGTAATATCAGTATGGCCTCAATTATTAGCAATGATTACAATTTTTATTATAACCATAGTACTTGGGAGATTCTTTTGTGGATGGCTTTGTACCTTTGGAGCTATTAATGATTTTATCTACATGATATCAAAAAAAGTATTTAAAACAAAATTCAAAGTAAATGAAAAAGTAGATTCCATATTAAAATATTTAAAATATGTTATTTTACTATTTATAATAGTAGTTATTTGGACAAGTGGTAGTACAGCGTTTGATAGTTATAGTCCTTGGGATGCATTTGCACAGCTTGATAATATTTCGGGTGCTATAGCAGGTTATACAGGAGGATTTATAATACTTTCAATAATAGCAATTGGAGCAGTTTTTATAGAAAGATTTTTCTGTAGATATCTTTGCCCACTTGGAGCTGTCTTTTCAATCTTATCGAAGGCTAGAATTCTAAAAATAAAGAAACTTAGAGATAAGTGTGGACCTTGTAGAATATGTACAAATAATTGTTCAATGGGAATAAAGCTTTATGAAATGGATAAGGTGAGCAGTGGAGAATGTATAAATTGTTTTAAGTGCATAGATGTTTGTCCTAGAAAAAATACTAAAGTAAATATTTTAGGTGAAGATGTCAATCCATTACTTCCTAGTGCAATTGCAATTGCTGCATTTACAGGGGTGAATGCTTTAGGTGGTGTTATGAATGACGGAATGACTAATCATTCATCAAATAATACAGCTGCAAGTAGTTCTGATATTAATAAATCTGAGCAAAAGAAATATAAAGATGGCACATATACAGGTGTAGGAAAAGGTAAGAATCCAGATTTAAAAGTTGCAGTTACTATAAAAGACGACAAAATCACGAATGTAGAAATAGTATCTAATAATGAAACAAAAGGTAAAGAAGCAATAAATACTATCCCGAGCAAAATTTTAGAAAAACAATCTACAGATGTTGATGTAGTTTCAGGAGCTACAATGACAAGTAAGGGAATTATGGAAGCAGTAAATGATGCATTAAGTCAAGCAGAAATCAAAGATGTTAAGCAAAAGAAATATAATGATGGAACATATACAGGTGTTGGACAAGGTAAAAATCCAGATTTAAAAGTTGCAGTTACAGTAAAAGATGATAAAATCGCAAATGTTGAAATAGTATCTAACAATGAAACAAAAGGAAAAGAAGCCTTAAATACAGTACCTAAGGAAATCATAGATACACAATCCACAAGCGTTGATGTAGTATCAGGAGCTACAATGACAAGTAAAGGAATCATGGAAGCAGTAAATAATGCTTTAAGTCAAGCAGAAATAAATGTTTCATCAACAGCTAATAATCAAGGGAAATATAATGATGGAACTTATGATGGAATTGGACAAGGTAAAAGTCCAAATTTAAAAGTAGCAGTTACAGTAAAAGATGATAAAATCACAAATGTAGAGATTGTATCTAATAATGAAACAAAAGGAAAGGAAGCTTTAGCAGTAATTCCGAGTGAAATTATAGAAAAACAATCTACAGAGGTGGATGCAGTATCGGGTGCGACAATGACAAGTAAGGGAATTATAATGGCTGTAAATGATGCACTAAATCAAGCAGTAAGAAATAATTAATTCTCCTAATACAGACATAATTAAATTTCTTCGTAAATATCTATTTAAATAGATGCTTAATAGGCATGAAATAGAGAGAGAATATATTTATTTTTTCAAGGGAAAATAGAATGTATTTAAATTTAAGGAGGAATTAATTATGAATCATTTAGTTGTATTTGCTCATCCAAACCCAAAAAGCTTTTGCAGAGGAATAGTTGATAGTATAGAAAATGCATCAAAAGAAAAAGGGGATAATGTGACTGTTAGAAATCTTTATGAAATAGGATTTGATCCTATTCTCAAACCATCTGATTTCGAGGCTTTACAAAGTGGAAACATACCTGAAGATATAAAAACAGAACAAGACCATGTTAAATGGGCTGATGTCATTACGTTTGTATATCCTGTTTGGTGGGCAGGTCTTCCAGCAGTATTAAAAGGGTATGTTGACAGAGTATTTTCTTATGGATTTGGATATGAATATGTAGATGGGGCTCCAAAAGGGCTATTAACTGAAAAAAGAGCATTAATATTTTGTACAACAGGTACTCCTAATGAAATTTATGCTGAAAATGGGATGCATAACTCTATGGAACAGACTACAGATATAGGGATATTTAATTTCTGTGGTATAAAAGTTATTGGTCATAGATTTTTTGGCGCAGTTCCTTATGTTCCGGATGAAACCCGCAAGGAGTATTTAAGAGAAGTAGAAAATATAATAAAAGATAAAATATAGAAATTCTTATTTATTGTTAATAGGGAGATTATGAATTAAGGTTATATCTTGGCAGAATGTAAGTATGCCTGGATATAATCTTAATTTGATATAGAAATAGAGATAAGTTATCATAGTTAAATAAAAGTAAATTATAAACTAGGAATTGAATCTAAGAATAGTTTATTTGTAATTTCTGGAGCATAAGTTGTAATTATTGTATTTGGTACAACAGCAGCGTTTCAAATAACTAAATTACATACGATACTCTTAAGTAAAAGCAGTATATAGTAAGGATATATTGACTGGATAAGTTATGATATTTAAGTTAGGTAGGGGATAAAATATGCTGGAAGAGAAAAAGGTTCTTATAGTAGATGATGAGAATAAGATAGTTGAAGTTATAAAATCATATCTGGAGAAGGAAGGTGCAATTGTATTTGAAGCATATGATGGTAATCAAGCATTGGAGACGTTTGAAAGGATTAATCCAGATTTAATAGTTCTAGATCTAATGCTGCCAGATATGACAGGTGAAGAAATCTGCAGCATAGTTAGAAAAAGATCTAGAGTACCAATTATAATGCTTACAGCAAAAATTGATGAAAAGAGTATAATTTCAGGATTACATATGGGTGCTGATGATTACATAACTAAACCTTTTAGTCCAAGAGAACTTATAGCAAGAATATATGCTATATTTAGAAGACTTAATGAAGAAGTTGTACCTTTATCTAATGAAATTTCGTTTAATGAAAATGATTTGGTAATAGATATGTTAAAGAAAGAAATACGGAAAAATGGAGAGCATATAGCGCTTACCTCAAGGCAATATAAAATATTGATGACCTTACTTAAGTATCCTAATAAGACTTTTACAAGGGAAGAGCTAATAAGCACGGCACTTGGAGATGATTATGATGGATATGATCGTAATGTAGATACTCACGTTAAAAATATAAGACAAAAGATTGAAACCAATCCTAAGGATCCACAGTATATAATTACTGTCCATGGAACAGGCTATAGGTTTGGAGGAGAATTTAATGAAGAGAAATCTTAGAAATAGGCTCTCACTTTCATACATATTTATAACCATGATTTGTGTGGCACTAATTAGTATCCTTTCACACTTCTTTCTTGTGAATCAATTTAAAAATTATGTTATTCAAGAACGTGAAAGAGACAATAAAATTATTGTTGCAGCTATAAGTCGTGAGTATAGCAATAGTGCAAATTTTAATGTTGAGGCAATTCAAAGTATTGGTGCTGGTGCAATTGAAAATGGACTATTTATTACCGTAAAAGATGCATCAAATAAAGTAATATGGGATGCTGAAACTTACAATAATATTAAATGTGAAGAAGTTAAAAATCGTTTGATTAGTACAATGGAAAAGATTTTTCCAACCTGGGAAAGCGAATATTCTAAGGATGAATACCCAATAATAAATAATTCTAATAAAGTAGGAACTATAAGTATAGGTCATTATGGCCCTTTCTATTATGATGAAAATGACATAATGTATTCAAAAACACTAAATAAAATACTTATAGGTGTTGGAGCAGCTTCTTTATTATGTGCATTAATACTGGGATTGATAATGGCTGAAGGATTAAGCAGACCAATTTTGAAGGTTATAAATATAGCAGAGATGATTTCAAAAGGGGATTATAGTCAAAAGATTGAGAAGAAATCAAATGTTGAGGAGATAGACAAACTAACTGCAACTATTAATAGTCTTGGATATTCTCTTAATGAACAGGAAAAATTAAGGCAAAGATTAACAAGAGACGTTTCCCATGAACTTAGAACTCCACTTTCTACTCTTCAAAGTCATATGGAAGCATTGATAGATGGAGTATGGGAGCCAACTCCAGAGAGGCTTATAAGCTGCCATGAAGAGATACTAAGACTTAAGCGTCTTGTAGGAGATTTGGAAAAGTTAGCACAGTATGAAAGTGAAAATCTCGTTTTAAATAAGACGGAGTTTAATATTGGTGAGGCTGTTAAAAATATAGTTCTAAACTTCGAAAATGAATTTTTAAATAAAGGCGTATCTTTAATTTTTCATGAGAAAGACATTGTTGCATATCTAGATAAAGATAAAATAAGCCAAGTTGTAGTTAATCTAATATCTAACGCCTTAAAATATACTCAAAAAGGTGGTAAAGTGGAGGTTAATATATCTGAAGATAATAGTTACATTGAGCTAAGCGTTAAGGATACAGGGATAGGAATATCACAGGATGATTTACCTTATGTGTTTGAGAGATTTTATAGGGCAGATGAGTCAAGAAATAAATTAACGGGTGGAGCAGGGATAGGACTTACGATTTCTAAGTCTATAGTTGGAGCACATGGTGGAAATATAACAGTAGATAGCATAATTGGTAAAGGAACTAATTTTGTGGTAAAAGTACCGAAAATAGTATAAAATATTTTTATACTATTTTCGTTTTTTTTTATACAAAAGATAAGTTTGATGTAACAAGGAGGAGAATTATGTTATTTAGATTAAATGAATTTTTAATGGCCGTTTCGTTTGCTTTGGACTTTGTGGAAATGGATATTCTCGGAATGGCATCCAACCATGGAAAAAGAACTGCATATATTTCAATTAGCATCGCTAAAGAGATGGGGCTAAGTTCTGAAGAACTCCATGATGTAGCTGCGCTTGCAATGCTACATGACAATGGATTAAGTGAATATAGCCTGCATGAAAAATTGGCTACAAAAGAATTAAAAAATGCAGCATTATTAGAAGGTGTAAAAGAACATTGTACAATTGGAGAAAGTAATATTAAAAACTATCCATTGCTTACTAATGTGAAAAATATAATAAAGTACCATCATGAAAGGTATGATGGTACGGGATTCTTTAACTTAAGGGGAGAAGAGATTCCTTTGATGTCGCAAATTATAGCAATCGCAGACGCTTTAGAAAAGAGTTTTGATTTACAAAATAATAATCGTGATATGCAAAATAAAGTTTGTGAATTTGTAAGACATCAAGAAAACGTATCATTTTCTCCAAGAATTGTAAAAGCATTTTTTAAAGTTGCTGAGGATGAGGAGTTCTGGGAGAATTTAAAAAATAATTATATTAGTATAGAATTAGAGAAAGAAATTCCAAAGTATAGTCTGGAATTATCTTTTGAAGAAATTCATAGTATAACTAATGTGTTGTCAAAAATTATTGACTCTAAATCCAGCTATACTCAAAGGCATTCGCAAGGTCTATCAGAAAAGGCTGCTATTATGTCAGATTTCTATAACTTAGAGCAAGAAGAAAAGATGAAGTTAATTATTGCAGCAGATCTTCACGATATTGGTAAACTAGCAGTCCCAAATGATGTGTTAGACAAGCCTGACAAACTTTCTGATGAGGAATTTAAAATTATAATGAAACATCCAGAGTACACTAGATTAGCACTTCAAGAAATAAAAGGATTTGAGGACATTACTGAGTGGGCTTCGAATCATCATGAAAAGTTAAATGGAAGAGGATATCCTCTTGGTATGATGGATAAAGAAATAGACTTTAATTCACGCCTTATGGGTTGCCTTGATATCTATCAAGCACTTACTGAGGAGAGACCATACAGAAAGGGATTATCCCACGAAAAAGCAATGGAAATACTAAAAAGTATGATGGATAATGGATTTATAGATATTAAAATAACTAAAGATATCGATAATGTTTTTAGTAAGTTGAGGTAGATTGTTTGGTAATACAAAAGTAATTAATTTTTACTACAAGGATATGATAAGAGAATTAAATTTATTAAGTAAAAGTTATGATTTTCACCTTCAAAAACCAAATGAATATAATATGGAGTATTTTAATTTATTTGGAGGAAGTTTTAATGGAAAACAATTATAACAACTACGGTAGTTATAATAATCAAAATCAGAATCAAGCTAATAAAAAAGAGACTCATAATCATGAATTTCAGTCAAGTGTGGATTATGTAAAGGA
This sequence comes from Clostridium beijerinckii HUN142, assembly GCF_000621745.1. Lineage (GTDB taxonomy): Bacteria > Bacillota > Clostridia > Clostridiales > Clostridiaceae > Clostridium > Clostridium beijerinckii_A. The sequence goes on from NZ_KK211336.1 coordinate 425,233, forward strand.
CGATGAAGGAATGGAACATAGCCATCGTATGGCAGGTGTTACTGGACCGTCAATAAGATATGGACAATCCCATGTTCATAAAGTAATGTCATTTATAGATACCTCTACTGATCATTATCATGAAATAAATGATACTACTGGCCCGGCACTTTATCTTAATGGTAAAAAACATGTTCACTTATTAAGTGGAAAAACAAGTTATGATGATGGACATACGCATAATTATTATTTTACAACATTAATAGAAGATCCTACTAGCGTGCCAGAGGATAGCAAATCTAAATAAATTATAATGAAGTATCTTCTTATGATTTAGGAATACGGATTACATTTGAAGCTCAAAGCGTCAAAATTGACACAAGTTATTGTGATATAATATTATAGAATAAAAAGGAAGTGAATTTACGATGTTTCTAACAATAGTAGTTAGCTCCATGCAAAGATTATAATATGTGAAAAACTTTTGCCTGGAGCCAATATATCAACATTAAGTTTTTCATATTATAATAGGTCTTTGCATCTTCATTTAGATATTAAATGTAGAGTGGAGCGAAGAAATTATGAAATATGAAAAAGCACAAAATATACTGCCATATAATATAATTGAACTAATTCAAAAATATACAGATGGCGGATATATCTATATACCAAGAAAAAATGAAAATAAAAAATCATGGGGAGAAAATACTGAAACTAAAAGATACCTTAGTGCAAGAGATAAAGAAATTTTTAATAAATATTCATCTGGAATGTCTGTTAAAATTTTATGTGAACAGTATTTTTTAACTGAAAGTAGTATTAGAAGAATAATAAGGAAACAAAAAAATTCTACTTAATATAAAAGAAAAGACATATTTTTCACGGTCATTACTATGGAAAATATGCCTTTTTTTATATTGGAGTGATATAAAAATCCTATAAAACTGCATATTTACTATAAATATTTATATATTTTTCTAGAAAAATAGTTTGATATAAACATATATTCAAAGAAAAATTGTTTTCTTTGAATATATGTAAATTTATAAATTGTTTTGAAATTTAATATTTCATCTCCTCCATGTCGTGATTGTAAACATTACAGATTTATTTGTGAACTTGGTCTTTATATTACATGATGATATCATTCATTATGAGAACACAAGGAGATGTATAATATGAGTATTTTAACAATTGAAAACATGAGCCATTCATTTGGCGATAGAATATTATTTAGCAATGTATCTTTTAGGTTATTAAAAGGAGATCATATTGGTCTTATTGGTGCTAATGGTGAAGGAAAATCGACTTTTATGAAAATAATCACAGATCAAATACTGCCCGATGAAGGTACTATTAAGTGGAATAATAAATTTAGCATTGGATATATGGATCAACTGGTTGACTTAAAAGAAGGAATTACTGCATTAAACTTTTTAAAAGAAGCATTTATAAATTTATTTGATATAGAAAATAAAATTAATAGTTTATATATTGATCTAGGAAATATGAATGAGAAAGAAATGAATAAAACTTTAAATAAGATTATGATCATGCAAGAAATCTTAGACAAAAACAATTTTTATAGCATAAATTCCCAAATACAAGCGACTGCAGCGGGGCTTGGGATTAATGAGCTTTTAGATAAAGATGTTTCAGCTTTAAGTGGAGGGCAAAGAACTAAAATTTTACTTGCTAAATTACTTTTACAAAAGCCAGATATTTTGCTGCTGGACGAGCCGACTAATCATTTAGATGAAGAGCATATTGAGTGGCTTAAAGATTATTTACTAAATTATGAAAATGCATTTATATTAATATCTCATGATAATAGTTTTTTGAATAATGTTATAAATGTAGTTTATCATCTTGAGCATAAAACATTAACAAGATATGAAGGGAATTATAATTATTTTATTAAACTATATGAAATACGAAAAGAGCAGAGATTAATTGAATATAAAGAGCAGCAAAACGAAATTACAAAGCTTGAGGATTATATAAGAAAAAATAAAGCAAGAGCCTCAACTTCAAAGCAAGCTAAATCAAGAGAAAAGAAACTTGATAAAATTGAAAGGATAGAAATAAAAAAGGAAGTTATAAAACCTCATTTTAATTTCAAAAGTGTGGCAATGCAAGAAAGTATAGTCTTTGAAGCAAGCAACTTAATTATTGGATATAATAAACCTTTAAGCAGATCTTTAAACTTAAAAATGAAACGAGGACAAAAAATTGCAATAACGGGAGCAAATGGTTTAGGAAAGACAACTTTGCTAAAAACCTTACTTGGGGTGCTAAAGCCCATTAGTGGCAAAGTTATCTTAAGTGAGCATAGAAAAATAGGATATTTTGAGCAGGAAGTTGAAGAGGACACTACTACTTCAGTTTTATATGATGTTTGGAGTGATTTTCCTGACTTAACTCAAACAGAAGTAAGAAAAGAGCTTGCTAGGTGTGGGTTGACAAGACAGCATATAGATAGCCCCATTAATATATTAAGTGGAGGGGAACAAGCCAAGGTTAGATTATGCAAGCTTATTAATGAACCTACAAATGTATTAGTGTTAGATGAACCAACAAACCACTTAGATATTCATGCTAAAAATGAATTAAAGCGTGCTTTAAAAGAATATGAAGGAGGCATAATTTTAGTATGCCATGAACCGGAGTTCTATAGAGATATTGCAACAGATGTATGGGATTATGAAGAGTGGGGGGATTTTAGTAAACAATAGCCTATGTTAGAAGGATTCTATAAGAATGTATAAAAAAATGTGAAGAGGAGCTTTGACATTTGTTTCAAATCATTTGAGAATGAATTGGAGAAGTATATAGAAGTCGGAGAGAAAAATGAGATTTATATAATTGTTTTAGAGCAGAATGTTATAAGAGATAAGGGGATAAGATTATAAATTAATCCTAAGCAGAATTAGATTTTTAATTCTACTTAGGATTTTTGTGCCTTAGGTTTATAAAACCACTTTTTAAGAGATAGGCTTGAATTAAAGAAAAAATAATTAATTAATATTCATATAAATAGGTTTTAGTTCTATTAATCGTACTTCGTGTGGTTCTAGTTCAGCAGTTATTGTTAGTGAATTATTTTTAGTATGGAGAATTTTCTTTTGAATTCTCGGAAGTGATACAGATTTTAGATAATCAATATAATTTTTATTTTGTAGTGGCAATCCGCCTAACTCAAGCCATTTATCAAAAGAGCTTCCATAATCTTTATTAACGATAGTTTCAGTTATCTCATAACAAACTTCAGAAAGATTTATGAGTGGAAGAATTACTTTTAATATATTTGTTTTAGGAAATGGTGTATATCGATTGGTAAAAGTCATATCAAACACTTCACCTGTTGCATATAGCTTTGAATAATGCTGGTAATTGTATAAGGCTATTTGAATCGAGGATCCATTTGTCGTTATAAAGAAACCATCGCCTTTTTCAAGTAATATATCACTAAGTTTATTGAGCATTTCAAAAACATAATAATGAGATTTTTTTATTCCGTTGTAGGTGAAAATACCTTGTCCACCGTGGTACAATTCGTTTTTCATCTTTACTTCTTCTGTAAAATCGGATATTTGCCAATACCCAAAACTTTCAAGATTATCATAATTTTCTAATATATTTTTTGCAATATAAGCTGCTTTGTAGGCGGTATCATTTATTAGCTCATTATTAGAAATTGAAGAATTCCAACCTATTAAGTATAATTTTTCAGTCTTCCAATCTTTTTCTTTAATTCTTTTTCTAATGTAATGAATATTTTCTTTTAAAGAATTTTCAGATTCCGTATATACAAGATATCTTTGCATTTCTAAATGAAGTTTTTTTGAAATAGCAGTAGCATCGCCATCTTGAAAGCTCATGGGATAAAAATGCATAGTTAGAAAATCAGGTGTACAACTATTTGATTTGCAGAAATTCATAAAAGTATCCATCCAGTCATTTGAACCTGCCAATGTGGTAGAGAAAACAGGTGAACTTCCAAAACTAATGCAAGGATCAATATTCTTTAATGCAGTAAATGTTTCCTTAAAAAGAATAAGAAAGTCATTGTTATTTTCAAAGCCAAACATTTTTATTAAATCTGGCTCATTCCATAAGAAAAATGGCCAAGATTCAACTTCTTCTTTACCATATCGATAAATAAAATGTTTGGCAAGCTCTTCAATAACATAAGTCCACTTTTCCATACATTTAGGAAGGCTGATAATCGAATTAATAAAAAACATTGTGCGAGAAGGATTCAGTGCCAGTTGCTTTGGCATAAATGAAAGTTCCATAAAAGGTTTTAGTTTTATTGAAAGAAGAAAATCTATTACTAAATCAATATAAGTGAAGCATAGCTCAGGTTCACCATTTTGATTTTCAGAGTAAAACATCATTTCATCATCTAATAATCCATGAAAACGGATGTATCTAAATTCGATGTCTTTTTGCATTTCACGGAGTATATCTTGATTTTCAGAAATTAAAATATGTTTTGCTTTCCCAATACAAGTAAGAGTTTTAAATGTATGCTTTAACGGTACGCCCTTTATTGAAGTATCAATTGGATTCACTTCGCGTATTGTAGTATTCCGTTTATTTTCTTCTGGAACAATAACGTCATGTTTTAAATAATCCACTAAACGGTTAAATGAAGTATTATGGCGTAAAACAAAGTAATTCACACTTTCCGTCATATTCTTTTTTGTGTCAATATCATATATATCCATGTTTTTTCGATATGAGCTTGGAAGACATGAATATTTACTTTTGAAAGAAGAAACAAAGGAACGCGTATTAGAAAAACCATTTTTTTCAGCAATGTATTCAATTGTTAAGTTAGAGTCAGCTAAATCTTTCATTGCATGAGAAAGTCTTATTTCTATTAAGTATTCACTAAAACTAATTCCTATAAAATCTTTGAAAATTTTTGAGATATATGGCATAGATAGATAAAACTCATCCGATAAAGTATTTAAGGAAATTTTATTTCTATAATTTTCGCTTATATAATTTAATATATTTTTTATTCTTTCTGAATTTTTATTTATATCATTTGAATTTGCAGATTCCTCTACTTTAAAAGTGCTAGTTAGTATGTATAACAATTTATAAATATATGATTTGTTTAAGAGTTCAACATTATCTTCTGGGTTAACATTAGATCTTACGATTAAGGCGAGAAGATGCTTTAGTTGTATAAATTTCTTTTTATCAGCTTCTATAGATGAATTACAATCAAATCTATTTTGGGCAAAACGAGAAATTTCAGGGTCCAATGCAGAAATATCAATTTTTAGTGATAATACTTCACATTTTCTCCCATATAAGGAATGCACATCAAACATATTTATAAGAATAAGATCATCTTCATGTAAAGTATACTGCATATTACGGCACTGAACTTGAACGCTGCCAGCTAATATATATATTAGCTCTAGGCTTTTATGCCAGTAGCGTTCTAGGTTTTCAATTGATAGTACAGAAAATTCCATAGGAGATGAAGTTTTAAAAGTTATAAGTTCCTGATTTATATTCATAAAATACCTCCATAAATGATAATGTATAAATTTTAACTTAGTCTATATATGATTAATGAATTTACAGCACTATCAGGAAAGAATTATAACATATAGTAAAGTGAAATAAAAAGTATAAGTGTAAAAAATTAATATTTTTACTGTTAAAGTTTAACTGGCTTTTATGAAGCTTTATTATTTATTAGAAAATAAATAGAAATTTACAGTTAACAAAATATAATACTCAATTTTTTATGTAATAATCCAATGCTAGAATATTAATGAATGAGCGTTATGTATAGATTTTATACTAACGAAATAATTGGAGGTATAAAATATGAAAATTCTAGGTATTTCAGGTGGAAGAAAAGATGGAAATAATGATGCTATGTGCAAAGAAGCTTTAATAGCAGCAAAGGAAATGGGGGCAGAAGTTGAATTTGTTCGTTTATTAGATTTGGATATAAAGCCTTGTACAGGCTGTACAGCTTGTGTTAATTCACTTATGACAGGAAAAGGAAATAAGTGTGTCTTAAAAGATGACTTTGATTGGTTATTAGACAAAATGCTAGATGCAGATGGAATAATTTTTGCAAACCCTATTTTTTGTAAAGGGGCTCCAAGTGCATTTTTAACAATTAGAGATCGTTTTGGACCAAGAATGGATAGAGGGAATAATGTTGTAGCTACTAAGATTGCAGAGGAAACAGGAGGTAACGCTCCAGATCCAAAAATTTTAAAAGATAAAGTGATTTCTTATATAGGAATTGGAGGCTCAGATTGGGTTACAGCATTCCAATGTGATTCAGCAATTCAAGCATTAACTCCTATGTGGAAAGTTATAAATAATGAAGTTTTCCCATGGTCTACTGCAATAATCGTAGATGATGAAAAAGTTGCAAGAGTTCATGAAATAGGAAAGAATATTGCAGAAGCTGCAAAAGATATTGAAAATTCCTCTTATAAGGGTGAAGAAGGTGTATGTCCGCATTGCCATAGCAGAAATTTCTTCTTAGATAGAGAATCTACACATGCTGTATGCTGCTTATGTGGTATTGAAGGCGAAGTTAAGATAGTTGAAGGTAAAGTAAGATTTGAGTTTCCAGAAGAACAATTAAGCCATGCTCATGATACATTATCAGGAAAATTTATTCATGCTGATGATATTAAAAAGACAGTTGAAACAACTATGAACTTAAGGAAATCAGAGGAATATAAGAAGCGTTTAGAAAATTACAAGAAATTCATTACATCAACTAAGCCGCAAAAATAGATGAGGTAACATATTATAAAATAAAAGCGAAATGCATAATGTTTTAACATAGAGGTATCGTTTTATTACGGATTAGTATTTAGTACACGATTAAAAAGATGATTATGATGCTAAAAAATTTAGAGGTTAATGCTGTTAAATTAAAATAGCATTAGCCTTTTAAATATTGACAGATAATTTACCTTTCTCTATCAGGATAGAAGTGGATGTTTATTAATTAAAGTTCCATTATTTAGAATATTATTTGAACTCAATATAATCAATTATTACTAGATTAGTATAGAGTTTTATTGGTATAATGATAAGACTAATTTAACTAAGAGCTATCTAAAAAAGTACGTTTAGATAATAATTTAGGCAATTACTGGAATTGATTTCGACAATTATGTTATCGATTATTGATTTTTTTACATGAATATGATAATATTTCTATATATTAGGTAAGTGTATTTATAAAAAATAGAACAATTGGAAGCAATGAAAAATTCTCTATATCTGGGCACTTTGAGAATTTGGAGCTAGTTGTGCAACCGACCAATTAAAACTTAGTAATCCATAAATATATTAAGTTTTTGTTGGTCTTTTATTTTTAATTGATCATTATAATAAATATATTGTAATAATGAAATTATATTTAAGATTCTAGTATGAAGATAAGGGGGATAATAAAATGACGTGGCTTAACAATTTAAAGGTAGGTAAAAAATTAGCAATGCTTATAATTTGCTCTTTAGTAGGATTATTTGCAGTTGGAATAACCGGTTACTATTTTTTACAAACGTCTAGTAAAAGTATGGAGGTTATGTATAGCGAAAGACTGCTATCTAGTGAATGGCTTAGTGAGTCTAGAGTACATGCAAGAGCTATCTCAGCTGACATTTTTAGAATTATGGTAACTACTGATAAAAATGAAAATAGTAATTTAACAAAAGATATAAATGCTCGTGCTGAAGAATTTAACAATTATATGGCGCTTTATAAAAAAATGAAATTAGATGATTTTGAGGCTGGCAAGGTTAGTCAGATTGATAGTAATTTAGCTAAATATAGAGAAGGTAGAAAAGTTGCACTAGATTTAGCTGGTGAAAACAAAAATCAAGAAGCTTACGAATATTATGAAAAAAATGTTGAATCATATGCTGATGCTTTCTTAGCTGATTTAGTTGAACTTGGAGAACATAATAGACAAATTGCTGAGAAAATAAAGGCAGAAGATAAAGCAAATTTTAAAATTGCAGTAATAATCTTTTCAAGCATTGTTGCTATAGCTTCAATATTAATAATTTTATTAGGAATATTAATAACAAAACGTATCACAAAGCGATTAAATGATTTTGTAGCATTTATAGGTGCTTTATCTCAAGGTGATTTTTCTATAAAGATAAAAGAAGAAAGTCTTAATGATAAGAGTGAATTTGGTGTTGTAAGTAATGCGTTAGACAAGATGACCCAAAACATTGTTGAACTAATAAAACAGTTAGGCAATACATCCGAACAGTTGGTATTATCATCTGAAGAGCTAACAGCAAGTGCTGAACAGTCAGCAGATGCATCAAATCTAGTTGCATCTGCAGTAACAACAATGGCACATGGAGCAGATGAGCAATTTTCTTTTGCTAATAGTACAAACAAAGTGGTTGAAAACATATCTAATAAGATAAATGTAGTATCTGAAAATACAAAATCTGTTTCATCTTTAACAGATAAGGCAAAAATATCAGCAAATGCTGGTGAAGATGCAGTAGAGAAGGCAATGAACCAAATGGAAATAATAGAGAAAAAGACTAGTGAAACATCTCTCATTATAAGCGAGCTTGAAGAGAAATCAGTGAAAATTGGACAAATACTTGATACAATCCAAGGTATATCAGAACAAACAAATCTTCTAGCATTAAATGCGGCAATAGAATCTGCAAGGGCTGGGGAAGCCGGGAAAGGTTTTAGTGTAGTAGCAGAAGAAATTAGAAAGTTAGCAGAACAATCACAAGAGGCAACTAAAGAAATAGCTGGAATTATTAATGACGTACAAAATAAAACAACTAGTGCAGTTACAGTTATGAATGAAAACTCAAAAGAAGTTAAAACAGGAGCAAATATTGTTGATGTTGCAGGAACAAGTTTTCAGGAAATCCTTCAAATGATAATAGAAATATCTAGTCAGATTCACGAAATATCAGATTTTATCACTGAAATAACTGTTGGAACTAAAGAATCTGTTGATTCAGTAAATAATATTAAAAATATAAGTAGTAAGATAGCTGATGAGACTCAAACAATATCAGCAGCTGCTGAAGAACAATTAGCATCTGTTGAAGAAATCGCATCATCTAGTAAACTTCTATCTCAAATGTCTGAGGAATTGAGAAAGATTATAACTAAATTTAGAATATAGGTTATTTAAAATGACTATATATAGGAGAAATAATGCAAATATACATCAAAGATAATAGATTAACGATGAGATAAAAAAGAAATTAAAGTATAAGATTTAAATAATACTAGAAACATAGTTAATTTATTTTTTGATAGTAATTTGCACTTAATTCTAATTGTAAATAAAATAGACACTTACATATAATTTGTAGGTGTCTATTTTAATGCAGTTTATTAGTTTATACTGGCGTATATTAATCTCGCAAAAGAAAACAATAAAAATGGAGGTGATATAAGTATGAAGAATTTAACTGATAAAGAAAAAATATATTATGAAAAACATTTAAGACAAAATATGGCAGCAGAACTTGAAGAAGAAGAAAAAAATTCAGTAAATCAACCAGAAAATCCAGGCAGATATCATTTTACTCAAGATTATAATTACCCAATATCATCAAGAAAAAGATAACAATTAATATATCTATTAATTGTGAATTAGAAAATATGTCTCTTTAGCATTACTTTAATTTAGAAGTAATGCTTTTTATTATGAAATATTAGGTAGTAAAAATGAATGTTTCTGTAATTAACTAAGAAAATGTTGTAATTATAGATAGATTCATTTTAGAAAGTGAAAAGCATTTAGAATTATTCTAAATGCTTTTCTTGCATTTTAATCATAGTATTTTATGGTGCTTTATAGATTCATTGAATTTTAAATTAATGTTTATTTGTCTTATGATCTCTGGCACGTTTACTAATATAGTAAGTATAGCGCCAATGATATAAAATAGTTCATTTTCATTATTTGGCATCATAAACACCTCATTTACTTTTAATATATTAGATACAGTTAATAAATGTTAAACAATATGACTAAGGCCAGCAGAAAATTAATTGATGAAGCTACTTAAGGCATTCTAGGTAGGAACGCCTAGTTTGTCTCTTTCTATTTGATAGTAATTGTTTACACATATTTCTAAACATTGAATTAATATGAAATAAATGTTGAAATTAATTGAAAAGTATAATAAAATATTAAAGATATGGTAATTAATGTGTTACTATATCAAATTAAATACTACATTTTAGGGGGATAATAATGAAAAAACTCAAAAGAATTTCTGTATTATTGTTAGCCGTTATGATGGCAACAATTATGCTAGTAGGTTGCGGAACGAAAGCGACTCCAGAAGAAAGTGCTAAGATATTTTTAGACCTACTTTTAAAAGATGATAAAACGAATATGGATAAGATAGGGATGAAGGAAAAAGATTATACTGAATTTAGAAATAGTTTTGATGATGGAATGATGAGAGGTTTTGAAAATTCAGGTTTGGATGAAAGTATTCTAACAGATGATATAAAAACTTCATTTAAGAAGGATATTATTACAGGATTAACTAAAATAGAATATGAAGTAGTCTCTTCATCAACAGATAAGAACACAGCTAAAGTTCAAGTTAAAATAAAAGGATTTGATATGCAGAAAATCACTGAAAATGGTCAGAGTGAAATAATGAAAAAAGTTACTGAAAATCCTTCAATGACTAAACAACAGATATATACAGAATCTTTTAAGCTTATCGGAGGCAGTATGGCGTCTGGTATATTAAAACAAGAACCACAGACAATAACAATAACATTAACTAAAGAAGGTGGTGTTTGGCTACCAAGTGAAGATGATGTTGTAGCATTAATGGGAGCAATTGGCCAATAGAATGAAACTAAAAGCAGTATGTAGAAGAAATTTTACTACTGCTTTATTTATTTCTTAAAATTTATAGATAAATATGATAAAATGTATTTGTAAAAGTTGAATTATCTTCAATTTTTACTTTAGATCCCATTAAGTGCAGTCATTAAATTGGCTGCATTTTTTTATTCTCTAGGAATTTATATTCAAGTGGGCTTGAAAAGAACTGTAAAAGAATAAAAAATAAATCTATTGGCCTGCTAGATTTTTCTCACATACGCTTAAGAAGGTAGATGTGCAAAAAATCTTCATTTAGACAGTCTCATGCGATTTTGTTCTTCTAAGAAAGTATAAAGGTTTCCGATAACAAAATTCAGTTAATTCAGCGGTTTTACGAAGTAAGAAGAGTTCAGAGTGCTATCCTTAAATGGACGCGGCGTAATTTCTTTGTTTATGAAAAAGATGATATAAGGATATTGCAGAATAACAATATCTTTATATCATCTTGTCATAGTAAATTACATTTAAAATTCTAATTAAAAAACCTTAATAATTATGGATTACTGTTTTATCTTACTTATAATTATAGATGAAATTACACTTATTAGAAGGATAGAGACAATTATAATAATCGAAATTCCTACGGAGATGTGATACTTAAATGAAATTGCAAGTTTTATGCCTGTAAATATAAGTATTACACCAACTCCATATTTAACATACTCAAAAGTACTATGAAGTTTTTCAAGAATAAAGTATAAATTTCTAAGTCCTAGTATAGCTAGAATATTTGAAGAATATATAATAAATGGGTTAGTTGTTATTGCAAATATAGCTGGTATTGAGTCTATTGCAAATAGTAAATCTGAACCCTCAATTAAAAATAGCAATGCAAATAAAGGGGTGGCATGAAGAACCTTATCTATTCTTACAAAAAATTTTTCACCATGAAGTTCTTTAGTTACAGGCACTATTTTTTTTAGTAGTTTTATTAATTTACTATTTTCAAAAGATACATCATCTTCTTTGTTAATCATAATCTTTATTCCACTTATAATAAGAAGTATGCCAAATAGATATAAGATCCACTTAAAGGTGTTTATAACAGCAATACCTAAAATAACAAATATAAATCTTAATATGATAGCACCAAAAATCCCATAGCTTAGAACTCTTTTCTGATGATTTGGACTAATTCCAAAACTTGAAAATATAAGAAGAAAAAGAAATAAGTTATCAACACTAAGACTTAGCTCAATAATATATCCGCCTAAAAATTCTAAAGCTCTTTCTGAGTCCATAAAATACCATATTGATAAATTACATATAAGTGCTATAAATGTTATCAATAAAAATTTAAATAAATGCTTTCTAGTAGACATTTTTTAATCTCCTTTCAGATCAATTAAAGTTAAATTTGCATTTTATTCCCAATATATAGAAAGTTGATACAAAAAGCAATATAAATTATAACTTTTAATATGGTTTTAACTTAAAAATAAATATGTGAAATTTTTTTGTAGTATTTTAAGCTCCATATTACAGTATGCTCTTTTGTTGTAAATTCAGTTTGTATATTGAGCTCACACCTTTTATATTATTTACAAAAGCTTTTTCATAATTCATATAGAGTAATTATTATTAGAAATAATTAATATACTAGATAATGTTGATATATTTAGATAAAAGGATGTATGTAATAATGTCAGTTAAAAATGCAATGACTGCAGATTTTTTACGGTCAGCATACGGAGGAGAAAGTATGGCTCATATGAGATATACTATTTGGGCAGAGAGTGCTAAAAAAGATGGGTATCCTAATATAGGCAGACTTTTTAAAGGAATTGCTTATGCAGAATGGTGTCATGCTAAAAACCATTTTAACGTATTAAAGAATCAAGTTGGAGATAGCACAGTTACAGCTGGAGCAATATTTGGTCATACAAACATAGTTGAAAATCTTCAAGGTGCAATTAATGGTGAAATACATGAAGTTGAACAGATGTATCCAGTATATTTAGAAACTGCTAATTTTCAGGAAGAGAAAGATGCTCATAGATCATTTAATTTTGCACTAGAAGCCGAAAAGATTCATGCTAAGTTATTTCAAGAGGCCCAAGATGTTGCAAAAAATGGGAAAGATATAGGAGAAGAATCAATTTATATATGTCCAATCTGTGGGTTCACTGAAATTGGAGATAATGTAGAGAAGTGTCCAGTTTGTGGTGCAAAAAAAAGAAGTTTTTAAGAAATTTTAATATAAATTATGGGTTAGTAAAATTATAAGATATATTATTTAAGTATACTATGCTGAGTGAGTATTATTTGAAAGCAGTAGATTAGGAATTTTAACTACTGCTTTTTGTTCTAAAATCATAATATGCCTATATTCCTATTGTAGAAAAGATTTGTAATAGGAATTACGAAAACTTTTTAAGAAAACGTGACAGAAGTATTTCCAAAAATTATAACTGAATATCCATAGTCAAAAGGCTTCAGAGTATGTTCTTTTGATTGAGAATCTAGCCTTGTAAGCTCTCTTATGTATTGATTATTGTCAATTACGAAAATGATAACTCTTCCGTTAGGATCACTAATTTTAGCCGTCATAGGAGATCCTATTGTTAGGTTAGTATCCCTTACATTATAAATACCTTGATTTAAAACTATGGAAGCTGCACTGGCACTTTGTGTTAAATTAGCAAATGACAATAATAAAAATATAAAAAGCACTATAGTAGATTTTTTCATAAAAGACTCTCCTTTTTATGGTATCTTAAAAACGAAGTTTATTGATGAAAATAGGCTCCTCTAAAGGAGCGTATTTAAGTGTTTTACCAAATTAAATTAATTATTTTAATATCTTCTGAAATTAGTTATGCGTAATTTATACAAAAGTATTCAGTTTATTAGTTAATCCTAAAAATAATTAATTATTCTATATATGAATTTATAAATAACGATAATAAAGCGAATTAAATTTTTAATAAAGCTCAGGGGAATGATAGAAGTTCTCTGAGCTTTATTTATAGTTACTGTAACTTATATTAAATTTTTAGTCTTTTTAAGAGATTTGCTAAGTTATTTCAATTTAGATATAAATATTTCTACATGAGATTATTAGATTTAAATGGATATGTCTTATATTATGCTAATTGATGCAAGCGATAAAATGAAATATATATAAAAATTTGTATAAATTCTATAATTTGTTATGTTTTTAATTAGATGTAAATTAGATAAAATAATTATGTAACCGATTCAAATTAACTTTAAAATTATTCTAATAATTCAGAGTTCTTTTCAGAAAAATTAATTTTATTATTATCAAATCTTAATTAACTTATCAACAAAATATCATTGGGGTAAACACTGGAAATGTCAGCACATTATAAAAAAGTGAAAGTGAGTGATTAAAAGAAACGGTAATATTCAAGTAGTATACAGGAAAGTAGAAGAAATAAAACTATTTTATGGTGTAATGTAACTTAAAGGTTACAATCAAAAGGGGGAAATGAAAATGAAAAAAAGAGGATTAAAATTATTTTTAGCGTCATTAATGTGTTGCACTCTTGCACTTTCTGTTGTAAACGTAAACGCATATGCAGCAGCAACAGACTACTGGCAAAATTGGACAGACGGTGGTGGAACAGTAAACGCTGTCAATGGATCTGGCGGTAATTATAGCGTTAATTGGAGTAACTGCGGCAACTTTGTTGTTGGTAAAGGCTGGAATGCTGGATCATACACTAGGGTAATAAACTATAATGCTGGTCAATTTGCACCTTCAGGTAATGGTTATTTATCATTATATGGATGGACAAGGAACTCACTTATAGAATATTACGTCGTTGATGACTGGGGAACTTATAGACCAACTGGAAATTACAAGGGTACTGTAACTAGTGATGGAGGCACATACGATATATATACTGCTACTAGAACTAATGCACCTTCTATCGATGGAGTTACAACTTTTCAACAGTTCTGGAGTGTTAGACAATCTAAGAGATCAATTGGTACTAATAATACCATTACTATGAAAAATCACGCTGATGCATGGGGAAGTAAAGGAATGGCTTTAGGCTCTAGTTGGGCTTATCAGATGATAGCAACAGAAGGATATCAAAGTAGTGGAAGTGCTAATGTAACAGTATGGGAATAGATTGTCTACAAATATAGAGATGATTTATACTTAAGCGATTTGAAATTATTAAAAAATTTTTACTCATTTTTAAGGCTGATTAGAATTATAGTTAGCAGATTTATAGATTGAAAATACTTACCTGTATATTGCTTAAATATTACCTTTAAGGCTTGATTAATAAGTCTTAATATTTCAGGGGTCGTTTCTCGAAAGATGAACGGCCCTAAACATTCAGTTAGGAAAATTAACTTTGAGATATTATCTCACATAAATTTTATATGAATTTGAAGGAGGTATATTAATGAGAAAATTATTAATATTTCTTTTAATGATAATAATGGTTTTTGTTAGTGCTTGTTCAAAAGAAATAAGTGATAATCTTATATTGGTCAAAGGTGGAGATTTTGTAAATACAAAGTCAAATTATTATGGAAAAAACATAAAGTTATCGGATTTTTATATAGGTAAGTATGAAGTTACTCAAAAGGAGTGGAGTGAAATCATGGGAAGCAATCCATCACAATTTAAAGGCAATAATTTACCTGTAGAAATGGTGAGCTGGTATGATTCTATTGAATACTGCAATAAAAGGAGTTTAAAAGAGGGATTGAAGCCGTATTACAATATAGACAAAGATAAAAAGGATCATGATAATAAGAATAATAATGATGATATAAAATGGACAGTAACGGCTAATGAAGGAGCTAATGGTTATCGCTTGCCAACAGAGGAGGAATGGGAATATGCTGCAAGTGGAGGTCAGATGAGTAAGAATTATATATACAGCGGAAGCAATAATGCAGATGAAGTTGCCTGGTATTGTAGAAATGCTGGAGATAAGTATTTAACAGGGAATTGGAATTGGCCTGAAATACAAAATAATAATAACAAAACAAAATCTATAGGTATGAAGAAACCTAACGAATTAGGACTATACGATATGTCTGGTAATGTAAGAGAATGGTGCTGGGACGGGTATAAAGGCTTGGATATTAGTAGTGTATCTGTAAAAGTAACTAAAGGCGGAGGCTGGATTGGCGATGTTACTTGTGGAGAATCAGCGTTTAGAGGTAAGTATGATGCAAGTGGTAAGGCTCCGGATCAAGGTTTTCGAGTGTGCCGTAGTAAGTAAAAGATAAGGATCATAACGAAAGGTGATAATTATTAGAAGGGTACCTAAATTTATGACATTAGCAAACGCATAATTAATATAGAAAGATACTATAATAAAAAGTAAGATATGATTTCAATATAAGACAAAGAGAAGGAGGAGAATTAGATGAATGAAAATCAAATGAATCGGATACATACAGGTAAAGGATTTATTGGGGCTCTAGACCAAAGTGGTGGAAGTACTCCAAAAGCATTACTTGAATATGGGGTTCAAGAAAATAGTTATTCTAATGAGGAAGAGATGTTTGATTTAGTACACGAAATGAGAAAACGAATAATAAAGAGTCCAGCATTTACTTCAGAATATATTTTGGGGGCTATATTATTTGAAGATACAATGTATCGTACTATTGATAATGAATATACTTCTGATTATCTTTGGAAGCAAAAGAATATTGTACCTTTTCTAAAAGTTGATAAAGGATTAACTGAAATTGAAAATGGTGTCCAACTCATGAAACCAATAAATAATTTGAATGACCTTTTAAAGCAAGCAGTAGAAAAAAATATTTTTGGAACAAAAATGCGCTCAGTTATTAAAGAAGCAAATGCTCACGGAATTAAAATATTGGTTGATCAGCAATTTGAAATTGGTAAACAAATTGTAGAAGCAGGTCTTATTCCTATTATTGAACCAGAAGTTGACATCCATAGCACGGATAAGGAAGAATCTGAAAAACTTTTAAAACTTGAAATTTTAGAGCAATTATCAAAACTTGATAAAGAAACAAAAGTAATGCTTAAGCTCTCAATACCAACTCAGGATAATTTCTATAGTGACTTAATAGATGATCCTCATGTTGTCAGAGTAGTTGCTTTGTCAGGAGGCTATAGTCAAACTGAAGCAAATGAAAGACTAGCACGTAATAATGGGCTAATCGCTAGCTTTTCAAGAGCTTTATCTCAAGGATTGACTGCTCAGCAAACTGAAGAAGAATTTAATGAAACAATATCCAAATCAATTAAGAAGATCTATGAGGCATCAATAAAATAAGTTAGTAGTATATATTGTGATTAATTAATGTTATAAAACTATGAGCCTATTTATTGAGGATTGAACACTTTCTCTAGTGCCTAGATAATTATTTGGATTTATAAAATGTCGGAATGTAGTGAAAATTAAAACAAAATAGAAAATTTTGAATTGATATGTATTGACACCATATAATAAGGTATGATATACTTCATATAACTTAGGGGAGTAGCTTATAAGCTATAGAGCCAACAACCGGCAATTAAAACTGCCTGGTTCTATACTCCAAATGGAAAGCAAGACCTTTGATAAGATTTAGTTATTACTGAATCAGATCAAAGGTCTTTTTTGTTTAATTAAAATCATAAAATTATTATATTGGAGGGATAAAAATGGACATTTATTATATTATTTTAGTTTTACCGGCATTGGCTTTTTCGCTTTATTGTCAATTTAAAGTAAAAGGAACCTTTGATAAAAATAGCAATTATGGCAATGCTAGAGGATTTACTGGTGCAGATGTTGCAAGGAGGATTCTTGATAGAAATGGACTTTATGATGTAGCTGTACTTCCGACAGCAGGTAGTTTAACAGATCACTATGATCCTGGAAAAAAGGTAGTAAGATTATCTGAATCAGTATATTACAGCAATTCTGTTGCAGCTATAGGTGTTGCAGCCCATGAAACAGGACATGCAATACAACATAAAGTACAATATGCACCACTTTCTTTAAGAAGTGGACTTGTACCAATTGCAAATATAGGTTCTATGGCGGGACCATATATGGCGATTTTTGGATTAATATTTCAAATTCCTTTGCTTGCACAACTAGGTATAGTGTTTTTTACCGGAGCGGTAGCATTTTATTTTGTAACTTTACCAGTAGAATTTAATGCAAGTAAAAGAGCAATATCAGAGTTAGAATCCCAAGGGATACTTAGTTTCAATGAAATAGCTCCTGCAAAAAAAGTGCTAAATGCAGCAGCTATGACTTATGTTGCTTCTGCATTAACAGCTGTTGCAAATTTGCTTCACCTTGTATTTTTATTCATGGGAAGCAGTGAGAGAGAATAATAGATTATATTGTATGAATCATATTAAAGTTATACAATACAGGCCATTTAGTTAAGGCTGTAATTTGCTAATATTAAAGGAGGAAATTTTATGTTTCAAAATAAAAAAGGCTTACCCAAGTTTATCTCAGCAGCGATTATTGTAACATTGATAATAAATATAGTTATCTATTTTGTTTCACAGTCAAACTATAAACAAATTGATTATAGTGATTTTCTTAAAATGGTAAATGATAAGCAAATCGAATCAGTTGAAATTTATACTGATAAGCTTGTTATAACACCAAAAAGTGAGGAGGAGGCTTCAGTTGCAAATAAAAAATTATATTATACTGGTAACTTAGACTATCCTCAACTTGTAGACAAACTGTATAGTTCAGATGTAAAGTTTACTACACCAGTTAAAAATACCGAATCTCCAATAATAAGTTTTGCGCTTTCATGGATTTTACCTTTTATTATATTCTATTTGCTAGGTAATATGTTTATGAAATCTATGAGCAAAAAAATGGGTGGTGGTGGAGGATTCATGTCCTTCGGAAAAAGTAATGCTAAGGTATATGTTGAAAAGACTACAGGAGTATCATTTAAAGATGTAGCAGGTCAGGAAGAAGCTAAAGAATCTCTTAAGGAGATAGTTGATTTTCTTCATAAACCGGAAAGATATACAAAGATAGGAGCTAAGCTGCCTAAGGGCGCACTTCTTGTAGGACCTCCAGGTACAGGTAAGACATTACTTGCTAAAGCTGTAGCAGGAGAAGCAAAGGTTCCATTTTTCTCACTTTCTGGTTCAGGATTTGTAGAGATGTTTGTAGGTGTCGGTGCTTCAAGAGTTAGAGATCTGTTTTCGCAAGCGGAAAAACAAGCACCATGTATTATTTTCATTGATGAAATTGATGCAATCGGTAAGAGTAGAGAAGGTAATATGAGTGGAAATGATGAAAGAGAGCAGACTTTAAACCAGTTGCTTGCTGAAATGGATGGATTCGATTCTTCAAAGGGAGTTGTTATTCTTGCAGCCACTAATAGACCAGAAGTCCTTGATAAGGCGCTATTAAGACCTGGACGTTTTGATCGTAGAGTTATAGTAGATAAACCAGACCTTAAGGGAAGAGAAAATATCTTAAAGGTTCACTCCAAGAATATAATAATGGATGAAAGTGTAAATCTAAAGGAGATAGCACTTGCCACTGCGGGTGCCGTTGGAGCAGACCTTGCAAACATGGTTAATGAGGCTGCTTTAAGAGCTGTAAAAATGGGAAGAGATAAGGTTAGGCAGGATGATTTATTTGAAGCTGTCGAAACTATAATTGCAGGTAAGGAGAAAAAAGATAGATTAATGACTGAGAATGAGAAAAGTCTTGTTGCATTTCATGAAGTTGGACATGCATTAGCTTCGGCACTTCAGAAAAAGACTCAACCAGTTCATAAGATTACGATTGTGCCAAGAACAATGGGTGCACTCGGATATACTATGCAGATGCCAGAGGAAGAAAAGTACCTCATGTCTAAAGATGAATTATTAGAACAAATAGTTGTTCTGCTTGCAGGAAGAGCAGCTGAAGAACTTGTGTTTAATGAAATAACTACAGGTGCTTCAAATGATATTGAAAGAGCTACTAGTATTGCAAGGCAAATGGTAACAATGTATGGAATGTCAGAGAAATTTGGAATGATAGGACTTGAATCAATTCAAAATAGATATCTTGATGGTAGACCAGTAAGAAATTGTTCAGATGAAATATCTGCTGAAGTTGATCGTGAGGTCATGGATATAATTAGTAAATCCTATGAAAAGGCAAGAAATCTTTTGAAGGCTAATATGGAGGCTTTAGGCAAAATATCATCACATCTTATTTTCAAAGAAACCATAATGGGTGATGAATTTATGAAAATTCTAAACTCAATTCAAATAGATGAGCCAGCTAACGTTTAAAGCTAAGAAAGTTTTTTGATAAAGATTTTTATAATATATATATTGCAAAAATAATTCTTCATCATAATTCTAAAAATATTGCGAGAATTTTAGCCATAATCGTGAAATGTTCATTGTAAATTGCAACATACATATGTTGCAAAAAAATAAGTATTCTTTAGAATAGATATTCTAAAGAATACTGGAATATATATTCTAAACCATATATATTCTTAAGAATATGCTGGAATAATGCCAATCTTAGAGAAAGGAATGTGAAATCAAAGTGAAGTAATGGTAATTATCTTAATAGCCGTTTAAGCTCATAAATTTCACTCTATATTCATAAAATATGATTAGTAATATTTTATAAATATAATAAATAACATAAAATCGTGTTATGAATAAATATGGGGGAAATAAAATGAGAAAGTTAATATCTGGTGCGTTAGTAGCAATTTCAGTATTAGTTTTAAGTCCAATTGGAGCCAGTGCTGAATGGAGACAAGATAATAATGGATGGTGGTATTCGGAAGGAAATTCATATGCTAAGGGATGGAGAGACATTAATGGAAAGACGTATTATTTTGATTCAAATGGATACATGAAAACCGGATGGGTGCAAGATAATTATTATGATACTTGGCATTATTTTTATCAAGATGGAGCTATGGCACATGGTACTGTAATTGATGGATATGAATTAGATGAAGATGGAACTTGGATTAAGCCATCCAAGGAAGCTGAGGAAGCAAGAAATTTAATATTAAAAGAAGACAGTAATTATATTTCAAAAATGAATGATGCTTATGGAGCTAAGCTGACCAAAAGATATCTTGAAGGGAATATTAAAAAGTTCATAGCCAGCGATAAATGGAATCTGCCAGTAGAGGATGTATATGTGTTTAGCCTTACAGGCTCTCATGATGTTGAATTCTGTGGATACATGGTTGGTAAAAATACTAAAAATGTATATTGCGTACCACATCAAGGCGGACTTTCAATATACCAAATAAAGAATAATGAAATAGTGAAAACTTATAAGTGGCTTGGCAGCAATGGATATGATGGTGATTGGCGTAATTTAAACAAAGATAAATAATTTTAAGTAAAATTAATTTTTCAAGTAAAGAGTTTGTATATAAATTCATATAATAAAAAATCCAAGGTTCATTAACCTTGGATTTTTAAGTATGTACAATTTTACAATTCATGCTTAGACAATATGCTAAAGAATAATACATGAATGCAATTACGACATTACTGAACCAATAACAAATCATTTAATTGCTCAATTAATTTGTTATTGGTTATTAGATAAAACTTGTAAAACTTCATTTATATCTGGAAGTTGTTCTGATGGATAAACTTTTATCCATTGCACTTTGCCTTCTTCATTTATGATTATGTTGGCACGTGCTGATATTCCCTTAGTTTCATCAAATATTCCATAGTCACAAGCTATTTTACCATGAGGCCAAAAGTCTGATGGAAGACTAACGTTCTTAATTTGAAGAACTGTTGCCCATGCTTCTTTGCAAGGCTGAGAATCTACACTAAATCCAAGTGGAACAGTGTTGAGATTTTGAAATTTTTCGAAATTAGTCTCTAATGCTCGCATTTGATCTGTACATACTGGTGTCCAAGCTATAGGATGCCAAGAAAGAAGTACTTTTTTTCCTTTAAAATCAGATAACTTTATATCCTGCTTTTTATTATCTTTTGCTTTAAAATCTGGTGCATCTGCACCTATTGTAATTGGAGTCATTATAATCTTCCTTTCATCTTTAAATTTTCTTAATATAGAATTCCCTAAACAATAGTTTTTATGAAAATTAAGAAGAAAAGGCATAAAAGAGTTATTTTTTCTAAAGATTATTCTAGACAAATAATAAGTGAAGCTTAGAAAAATCAAAGACTATGCACAAAACATATAAAAATATACCACTTACAAGTGATAACTAACCACTTACTGCTATCGTGTTTACAAGGTAAAAGTCAGCCAATATAATAAAGATGTGGGGAGTGAAAATATGAAAATACGGGTTGAACTTGATAATGAAATTAAAGAAAATGAAGTTATTATTAAATGTAATGAATTAAATGAAGAGGTTAGAAATATTCAAATTATGCTTGGTGAGATGTTATCAGAAAAAAAGCATATAACGTTTTACAAAGGAGAAACAGAGTATTATCTTTCACTGAAAGAAATTTTGTTTTTTGAAACTGAAGAAAGTGGTATTTGTGCACATACCATTAATAATATATATAACGTAAAGTATAAGCTATATGAACTTGAAGAATTATTGCCAGGATATTTTATGAGAGTTTCAAAATCAACAATACTAAATACAAATCATATTTACTCCATAACAAAAAGCATATCATCATCAAGCAGAGTTGAATTTCAAAATACTCACAAACAGGTGTATGTTTCAAGATATTATTACAAGCCATTAAAAATTAAATTATTAGAAAAGAGGAAATAATGATGAAAAAAGAAAGAGTCTTCTGGGGAATTTTATTTATACTAGCAGGTATTTTTATGGTTATAAGTAAACTTGGATACTTCCCAGATATAAATGCATTTAGTTTAATATTAACAGTTTTTTTAGTAGTGATCATAGCAAAAAGTATACCTCATCTTAACTTTTCAGGTATTCTATTTCCAATTGCATTTATTTGTATAATCTATGCTAGACAATTAGGAATTACAGCTATTACCCCTTGGACTGTGCTTATATCAGCACTATTTGGTAGCATCGGCCTTTCCATGATTTTTCATAAACATGTTAACTGGATTCATCATAATCATGTTCATGAGGATTATAAATTCGAAAAAATTGACATAGAAGATCAAGGTAATATTATATTTAGAAATTCATTTGGAGCTTGTATTAAATATATAAATACAAATGAATTTGAACAAGCTGATCTTAACTGTTCATTTGGAGCTATGAAGGTGTATTTTGATAATGCAGTTATGAGCAGCGAAAATGCTATAGTAAGAGTTAATGCTTCTTTTTCAGGAGTAGAGTTATATATACCAAGAACTTGGAAGGTTGATAATAAGACTAATGTATTTTTAGGTTCTGTTGATGAAAAAAATAGAAACAATGAGAGATCGACAAATACATTAACGTTAGTTGGAGATGTTAGTTTTTCAGGAGTAGAAATAATTTATATATAAATAAGAAGATGTTATAGAAAAAGTGCTAAATATCATAAGATATAGCACTTTTTTTGTTTAGGAAGTACCCATGAAGTAAGTGGCATAAATTATCAATAAATCACTTGCATATAAATCAGGTATATTTAAGGAAGACTAATTTATAAGGATAATTAACAATTATAAATTGGGTTCTTCAAAATTAGTAACAAAAGTACTTGCGCTAGAGTTAACTTTAGCATGTATAATGAATTTTATAATATTAGAGCTTATTGGATAAGAAAAAAATATGTTCTAAATAAAAATGAATGGATTCTATTAAAATTAAGTTCTCGTACAATAAAAAATTGCAGGCGACTGTGGAGTCGGAGATTTTTTCCACACAGTTATAATTTCCTAAAGAATAGAATAAGTTTTAAGGAGGAAACAATGAATAAAGAATTATTAGAGAAAATACAAAAAAGTGAGTTTATTTCAAATAAGGATACTATATTTACTGAAATCAATGAAGTAGTCGAGAATACTTTAAGGTTGACATCTGAATTAAATACAGGATATAAAACACCTGAAGAAGTCAGAAATATTTTAACCAATATTACTGGTAAGGAAATTGACAGTTCTGTACAAGTGTTAACGCCATTTAACACAGATTTTGGAGTTAATATTAGATTAGGAAAAGATATATTTATTAATAAATCGTGCATGTTTGTTGATTTAGGAGGGATTGAATTGGAAGACAATGTTCTTATTGGACCTGATGTAAAAATATTATCAGTTAATCACTCATTAGATCCTAAAAATAGACGCGGAGTCATTCTTAGAAGCGTAAAAATTAAACGTAATGTGTGGCTTGGAGCTGGAGTAACAGTTTGCCCAGGAGTGACGATTGGAGAAAATTCTGTTGTTGGAGCAGGTTCGGTTGTTACTAAAGATGTTCCAGATAATACAGTTTATGCTGGAGTTCCAGCCAAGTTTATTAAGAATATATAAGAAAAATAAAATTTTGATTTAAGAGCTGTCAGTTGGCAGTTCTTTTTTGCATAGAAGATAATAAAAATTTGGAATGTCGAAAACCTTATTGTATCTAGTATAGATATAAATTTTAGTCTTACAAGGTGGCATATCTTCCTTCAATTAACCTTAATTTGGCAGACTGGCTTTTTCTTGTTTTTAAATAAATAGACAATGAAATATAATAAAAATTTATTGATAAACGATAAAGAGTGTGGTATCTTATATGTATAATTTAAAAGTGAGGTGCTTTTTATGAAACGATGTTCAACAATCTTTTTAAAGATCGCTGTTATTCTTATTGCAGTTCCAGTTCTTGCTTTGTGCATATTTGGAGCAATTAGGTTAACTAATAATCCAGTAAATCCAGACTATGCAAATATCATATATCCAATTTTAACAGGTATGGTTGTATCAGTTTTGCCGTTCTTTGCAGCCCTGTATCAGGCTTTAAAACTTTTAGGGTATATTGATAAAAACATAGCGTTTTCTGAGTTATCTGTAAAGGCGTTAAAGTATATAAAATACTGTGCAATTATAATATCTACATTATATGTGGTAGTACTTCCATTTGTTTATTTTGTAGCAGAGAAAGACGATGCCCCAGGTCTCATAATAATTGGAATGGTACCTATTTTTGCTTCGTTAGTAATCGCAGTCTTTGCCGCTGTTCTTCAAAGGCTTTTAAAAGAAGCCATAGACATAAAATCAGAAAATGATTTAACAGTGTAAGACATCAAGATTAATAATCTCGATGTACAGAATGAGGAATACAGGAGGAGAATAATATGGCGATTATAATAAATATTGATGTTATGCTAGCTAAAAGGAAAATGAGTGTGACCGAGCTTACTGAGAGAGTTGGAATAACAATGGCTAATCTTTCTATACTTAAAAATGGCAAGGCAAAAGCTATTAGATTTTCAACTTTAGATGCAATATGCAAAGCTCTAGACTGTCAACCAGGTGATATTTTAGAATTTAGAAATGATATATAAAAGTTAAAAGTGAGATACAAATATTAACGATTTTTGTACAAAAGATAAGGAATACAGGAGGTTTTTTTATGAAACGAAGTTCAAAAATTTTCTTAAATGTAGCTGTTTTTATTGGAGGTTCGATTCTTACTTTGTTTATATTTTTATTACCTATGGTAACAACAGGATTATCGCGAGTAATCTTGGTATCAGCCTATTTGCAATATCTTGGTTTTATCGGCTTGTATGGGGCGGTGACACCATTCTTATTTGCACTTTATCAGACTATAAAATTTATAGGCTATGCTAATAAGAACGAAGCCTTGTCGGAATTATCTGTAAAGACTTTAAAGAATATAAGATGCTGTGGAATTACAATCAGTCTTTTATATGTGATAGCCATGCCACTCTTATTTCTCATGGCAGATGGAGACGACGCTCCAGGAATCATACTATTTGCATTATTAGTCATTTTTTCAACTAGTGTGAGTGCAGTCTTTGCTAATATTTTTGAAAAAAGATGCCATAGTAATAAATTGATTAGATGTTAAGTGGATTTTAGTTAAGGAGGCAATATGAAGATTAAATTAATTCAACCTGCAATGCTACCAAGGCCCATGGATACAAAATTAAAGACGAGAATGTCTCCTTCATTAGCATTATTAACAATAGCAAATCTTACGCCTAAAGAACATAAGGTTATTATTGAAAATGAAAATGTTGAGAAGATAGATTTTGATGAAAATGTTGATTTAGTTGCAATAACTGTTACTGTAGATGTTATGAATAGGGCAGTAGAAATATCAAAGGAATTCCAAAAGCGTGGGGTAAAAGTAATTGCAGGAGGTATACATATAACAGCAGATCCAGAAGGAGCTGTAAACAGCTTTGATGCAATAATTATAGGAATGGCTGAGAGAGTTTGGGAGAAAGTTCTTAAGGATATAGAAACTAATTCAATTAAAAAAATATATTGTGATATGGAAAATATTAATGGAAATGAAATAGTGTCGCCTGACTATGGCATGATAGATAATAAGAAATATTTATATACTAATATAATCAGTACAAGCAGAGGCTGTCCTTTTAAATGTGATTTTTGCTATAATAGCTGCACTAACTCCATTAAAACTTATATTAATAGACCAATAGAAGATGTAATTAAAGATATTAAGGTATTAAAAACAAAACACATTATGTTTATTGATGATAACTTTATCGGTAATCCTAAATGGACTAAGGAATTATTAAAGGAAATAAAACCTCTAAAGTTAAAATGGAATGCGGCAGTTACTTCTAATATAGTGGACATGCCTGAATTATTAGATGATATGAAAGAAGCAGGTTGCCAAAGCCTTTTTATAGGTTTTGAAAGTATAAATAGTAAGTCAATAGAAAGTGTACATAAAGTTCAAAATAGTGTAAGCAGATATGAGAAACTTGTTGATGAAATTCATAAAAGAGGAATAATGATAAATGCAAGCTTTGTTTTTGGATTAGATGAAGATGATGCGTCAATATTTAAGAGTACATTAGAGTGGATAGTTAAAAATAAAATAGAAACAGTAACATCTCATATAATGACTCCGTATCCTGGCACAAAGTTATACTCATCATTATTAAAGGAAAATAGAATAGTAGATCATAATTTATCTAATTATAATACTTCACATGTCGTATACAAACCAAAGAATATGACGGCAGAAGAATTATATAACGGCTACCTATGGATATATAAAGAAGTATATACTTTTAAAAATATAATGAAGAGACTGCCTAAATCTAAAAAACAATGGATTCCATTTTTAGCTTTTAATTTTCTTTATAGGAAGTTTGGAAAACTAACTGAGTTGCTATGCAATATAGTTTCATTTGAAATTATAGGAAGATTTTCTAGGTGGGTTGCTTATAGAATAAAGTAAATGTGTTTACATCAATGAAATTAATGATTTATATTTCTAGAAACTCATATATACTCAGATCGATAAATGAACTTATACATGGTTTTGATTTATTGCATAAGTATATTTTAATATAGCAATCTTAAAAATACTCATTTATAGTAAAAGCTATTTAATTATTATGGCTGTTTACTAAGAGTAACTGAGTATGGAGGATTGTAATTATGGTATGTCTCAAGGCTCAGCTAGAGCAAGCACAGTGCCTAAATTAGTGCAAATTATTCAAGGGCACAAGCATAGGAGGGATACAATATGCTGTTATGGTTACGGTAGCGGCAGTTGTCGCAGCATTAATGTTCACTTTATTTATGAGAACTAAAAAGAACGTTGGAGATTCTAAGAGTGAAGTGCAGGCTGTGGAGGTTTGAGTAGAGTAGTAGTTCTAATCTTCATAATTTAATTTTGATGCATTAAGTGGTAAAACTAAAAGTTTATAAAATTTTATGATTTTAGGCACTAAAAAAGTCAAACTATTCTAGGGTTATTATATAAATATAAAAAGTTATTTGAAGCTGACTTTAAATATTTATATAATACCATTAAGACATAGGACAACTAGATTCATATAATAAAAAGAATAGTAAGTATTAATAAAAGGGGAAATTAAATATGAAAGTAAAAGATTTTATGATTACCGATGTAATTGTTGCAAAGAAAGAAAATACGATAAAAGATGTTATGAATACATTAGTTGTAAACAGAATTGGTGGAGTTCCTATAGTGGACAACCAAGGAATACTTGTAGGTATAGTGAGTGATGGTGATATAATACGAAGCATAAATCCAAAAGTGGGAAAAATGTATGACATGATTTCCTATATGTTTTATGTAGCAAAGGAACAATTAGAAGAAGGGATAGAATTAATTAAGAATAAAAATATTATGAGCATTGCAAAAAAAGGAGATATTTACTGTGTTTCTCCGGAAGATACTATGGAAAAAGTTTTGTCTGTCTTGTCTAAACATAATTTTAAAAAGATACCTGTTGTAGATAAAGATAGAAAAGTAGTTGGAGTTATAAGCAGAGGCGATGTTATTCGATATGTTCAGAAAAAAATTATAGATAAATTATAGTTATATTTATTTAAAAGGAGCTTGGTTTAAAATCAAGTTCTTTTTGATTAAATGGATAATTAGAGTCTATTTTCAAAATATTTACGTACCTTATTTATTAATGTATACTTGTATTGAGTACATATTAGATAATATTTTGTTATGAAGGAGTGATAATATGAGTAAATATAGAAGTTCGTACTGTAAAATCTTCATCAATACTGATGAAGAAAGAGAAGTCATACTGAGCTTAATTGAAAAAATAACAATGGGTAGTAAAAAAAGATGGACAATCATTTCAGATTTAATGGAAATAGAATTGAGAAATAATGAAGATTTTAGTGAAGAAAAAAGTATTAAAGAAGAAGACGGTTTTCTATACTCAAAGTATTATCTTGATATTGGACCTGCAGAGGGGATAAAGGAAGAACAGTATATTACAGGAGTAATAATCTTGCTAGAAAATCTAAGATCATTAGGATATAAAGTTGTTGCTTCCTGTGATTTTGAAAATGAACTTTCCAAATAAAGAAGTATGTAAATTAACGTAACTAGTTTTTTTAGTGCAATAAAAAGAGATAGCAAACATATCAGTAAATGATAATAAAGCTATCTCTTTATTTATTGAAAATAGGAAATCATATCTTAATTATTAACACAATTTTTGGAAGATATACATTCCAACTGCTTATTTTATAATAGCATGCTTAATGAACGCTTGAGTTTTTTGAAAGGAAAGAGCATAAGTAAATAAAATTAACTAATTGTAGCATGTCCAATGTTTTTGGGTAAAAATATTACTTCAATTACTGGATATAACATTAATAGACCAAGGAAAACAAAGCCTAATTTATAAGAGATAGTAATTGAAAAGAAAATTTGTAGTAAATTAACAACAACTGTAATAATTGATATACCCATTCCTTGTGCTAATGTTGAAACTACGGCATTCAAAGTATTTGCGCTATTCCGATCTTGAGGGGCTATTTCAGAAAAGCTTAGTCCATTGTAAGCAGTTAAGGCTAATGAACGTCCTACACCTGAAACTAGCGCAAGAAACATTATCCAAGCAGGAAAAGTATTAATTTGAATGAATGCTAAAGCAATTGATGTAATAAACACCATTCCAAATGATGATAATAGTGCACCGCGATAGCCTAATTTACGAATAATTATATTTGTAAAAGGTTTAATTCCAATGTTTCCAACAAAAATAAATAACACGTAACTTCCGGCTTTTACTGCTGACCATTGAAAGACTGTTTGTAAAAAAATTGTTAATATGTACGGTAATGCTCCAACACATAGCCATAGAACAGATCCACTTGTTTGGAATATTCTAAAAGAAGTTATTTTTAGTGAATCAAGTGAAAATAGTGGATTATTTGATTTTTTTAAGTGCCTGAAAACTATAAATCCAAGTATTATTCCTAAAATTACTAATCCTAGCGCGCTAAGCCAATAATCTTTTCCGTGAGTGGCTATTTCTGCTCCAACTAAAATTATGCCTGATGAAAGTGCAATTTCTATAAATCCTATGAGATCAAATGAAGTTTTATTTTTTACTTTATCAGTATCAATTAATTTTGCTCCTATTAATGCTGTAATTAAACCTATTGGTACATTAATTAAAAAAATCCATTGCCAGTTCCAGTAGGTAACAATAAATCCACCAACTAAAGGTGCTATTGCTGGCGCGATTAGTGCAGGCCAAACTAAGTAACTAATCATTTTTAATAGCTGTGAAGCTGGTGTTTTTTCTAGCACAATCAGCCTTGCGGTAGGTGTCATCAATGCACCAGAAATTCCTTGTATAATTCTCATTATCAAAAGGAAAGAGAAATTAGGCGCTAGTGCACTGCTTAAGGAACTAATGGTAAAGAGGATGACAGCAATAATCCAAATTTTCTTTTTCCCAAATTGATTAGCCATCCATCCACTTAAGGGAATAAAAATCGCAACTGTGATCAAATACACACTAACGAGTAAAGCAATTGTTGATGAACCCGTATGAAAATATTGGGCCATTTTAGGTAGTGCAGTTGTTACGATTGTTCCATCTAAAATCTCCATAAAGAGACTAGCAGCCATTAATAAAGCTACTTTTATTTCTTTTGTCATTCTTATCACCATTCTTTCTTCAGTTCATGTTTAAACTCTTTAATCCAATCAATTGCAACATTTGCCTGCTGTAGTCGTAATTCAAATCTTTTACTTGCATACCAGTGATCTTTTGAATTTTCCTCAGCTAATTTTTTTAGTGCAAATTGCGTATCTTCAATTATCTCTCTTTGTTCTTGATCGAATTGATCCAATAGTTGCATTTGTTGGTCTAGTGTAAGGTGCTGCATTACATCAAGTTTAATTAAATATATATCAGCAGTATGGGCTCCACTTGGAACAGGCATTTTCATTAGCTCAAAAAAACGTTCTTTTCCTTTTTCCGTAATTGTAGCCATTTTCTTATTTTTTCCGTGTGATTCTACGTTAGTTATTTCTAAAAAACCATCATTCTCTAATTTTTCAAGCAATGGATAAATTACTCCATAGCTGACTTTGCGATGACGTCCTAAAGAAGCTTGTAAGGCATTACGTAGATCATAACCACTTTGTGGTTCTTCCATTAATTCGCCTAAAATAAAAAGTTCATTCATTATTTTTATTTCCTCCAATATATCTTTTAGATATATCCAATATATATCTAAAAGATATATATTGCAAGTCATTTTTATAAAAAACTTTTAAAATTATAAAGAATTTAATTATGGATATTGTTTAGGAGGATGCTAATATGATTTAAATAGTAAAGAATGTTTTGTATAAAATGATTTGGTAAATAACATCACAATATAGAAATAATTGCGTCTTATAGAACAATAAACGTAACTGATGATACATACTATTTTTCAGTATTATGATATTATATTTTCCAAAAGATAGGATAGGAGAATTTTTATGACAAGATGTGAAAAGCAGAGAAATTTTTTGAAGTCTAATTTTGATGAATTCAAAAATATAAAAACTGATAAAATGAAAGGCATACCCCAGCCAGATAGCATAAAATCTTATGATTCACAATCTAAAATTGTTGTTTTACCAAAGGTAAGTGAAGAAACTGTAACGAATTCTAATATTTATAAGTGTATAGGTAATAGAAGAAGTACAAGGCTTTATGCTGAAAAGTCTATGAATCTTGAAGAATTGTCATATCTATTATGGGCTACTCAAGGAATTACTGAAACTAATAAAGCTGGTTTAACTTTAAGAACAGTTCCTTGTAGTGGGGCAACGCATTCTTTTGAAACATATTTATTTATTATGAATGTTGATGGGATACAAAAAGGTATTTATAGATATCTACCAGTAGAGCATAAACTTTTATTCATGTTTGAATTGGATGAAATTGACAATAAAATAGATGAAATTACTTTAGACCAGCCTTTTGTACCTAACTTTGCAAAGAAAGCTGCTGTTTTATTTGCTTGGAGCACGACTCCATATCGTTCAGAATGGAAGTTTGATATTACGGCACATAAAAAGATTTTAATAGATGTTGGCCATGTATGCCAAAATCTTTATTTATCCAGTGAATCAATCAAAGCAGGTGCATGTGCTATAGGAATTTATGATCAAAAGATGATAGACACTCTTTTGAGGTTAGATGGAGATGAAGAATTTATTATATATCTTGCAGCTGTTGGAAAAAAGAAAGAATAAAATATTAAACCAGTGGGACATAAACATATCTCACTGGTTCTGCTTTAATTAGGTTTTTATATGTTTTCTGTGATTTTACTAATTCCTACTCTTGCGATAAATTCATTAAAAGTCTCATTCTCTAACTTACTTTTTTCAAAGAAAGTTATTATTTTCTCAAGAACTATATGAACCTCAGTAGATTTTACACGGTAGTTTAGATTTTCTGCAAACTGCCCGCCATTGTTTAGTGTACCACCAAGCCATATGGTAAAGGCTTCCTCGCAGCTATCTTCAGTTTTTATTAGTGCACCTTGAAGGCTAATATCAGCTATATGTTTTTGTCCACAAGAATTGGGACAACCTGTAAAATGGATACGTAACGGTGTATCTAGTTTGATTTTAGAATCAAGATATTCGATAACTTCTTTAGCACGTTTTTTTGTTTCAACAATGGCTAAATTGCAGAATTCTTTACCCGTACAAGAAACTGTGTATCCTGTAAAAATACTTGGATTTGGAGAAAGTTGTTTAAATACATCTTTTTTTAATAGAGAAGGTATTTCTTCATCACTTATACCTGTAATAATTAAATTTTGTGATAGTGTAGTTCTAATTTTTCTATCTCCGTATTTTTCTGAAATATGGGCAAGTTCTAAAAGTTGATCACAAGTAATTTCTCCAAGTGGTAAACTAACACCAATATAGCTTTTGCTATCTTCATTTTGGGAATGTACTCCAAAATAATAAGAGGCATTCCATGAAGCTAATTTATCATCACCTGAGCTTGGCATATCCCCAGTGAATCCTAATAATTTATTCTTGAATTTTTCTGCTCCCCAGTCAGCTACTAAAAACTTTAAGCGGGCTCGAGTACGTTTTTCCCTATATCCATAATTTCTAAAAATAGTACATACACATTCAGCAACCTTTAGCACATCTTCTGGTTTAACAAATATATCTAGTTTTTGTGCTAAATGGGGGCTTGCTGAAAGTCCTCCTCCAACCCATACGTGGAAACCAATTACGTCCTGATTATTAATTTTTTTTGTTGCTGGAGTAAAGGCAAGATCATTAATTTGTGCATGAGCTGCATTATGTATACTAGCTGATATTGATATTTTAAATTTTCTTGGAAGATTAGAAAAATCCCTGTTTAATAAGAAGAATTTATTAACTTGTTCTACAAGTTCAGTTGTATCCATAAGTTCATCTTTATCAATTCCAGCAAGAGGATTTCCAACTATTGTTCTAGGGCAATCGTCACAAGCCTCAAAAGGACTTAGGCCACAAGCTTCTAATCTTTCATAAATAGAAGGTAAATCTTCTACCTGAACCCAGTGAAACTGTATAGCTCCTCTTGTAGAGACGTTTGCAATTCCACGTCCATAATCTTTAGCAATCTCTGCTAAAACTTTTGCTTGCTCTGAAGTCATTATTCCAGAATTAATACGAACTCTCATCATAAAGTATCCCTCTCTTGGCTTTTGTTCGTAAACGCCAGCCCATTTAAATCTATTCATATCTTTAGGCGTTATTGAATCATAACCTTCCTTCGAATATTTATCAATTATAGTTCCAATTACATCTAAGCCATCCTTTTCAAGTTTTATAATTTCTATGTCATTTAGTCTTTGATTTTTAGACCAAATAGCTTCATAAGACATATAGCTCCCTCCTTATCTTATTGCTCATTTTTAATATATCTGTATCCTTTGTTTATTCCATCCCCAAAATATAAAAGGTTATCAAATTTTGAAATCTTTAATCTGTTTTCATCATCTAAATATTCCCTTGAAATAAGCCTGCCCTTTATAATTCCAAGAATATTAGTAATACCTGCATAGGCATCTTTTTCTATAACATCAGTTAAAGTACATTCTATAGTAATTGGACATTCTTCAATTATTGGTGCATTTATAATTTTAGATTTAGAATAAGTTAATTCAGTAGCGTCAAACTTTTGAACTTCATGACCAGATTTAGTTCCGCAAAAGCTAATTTCTTTTCTAAGGGAACTGTCAGGGATATTAATTACAAAATCACGAACTTCTTTGATTTGATTAATTGCATATCCTTTACTACTAAAGCCAAGAACTACCATATCCTTAAGGCTATAGGAAGATGAAAGTGTAGTTACGTTTGGAACACCATTTTTATCAAAAAAGCTTATAAGAATTACAGGAAATCCGTAATACATTTTTTCATAGTTAACATTTATTTTTTCCATTGCTATATTCCTCCTAAAACTTTATTTTATATAACTTTATAACATAAATGATAATAGTGCCGTGATATAAATCACTTAACTAGTAACTAAAGAGGCTGTTTTATAGTGAAAAGGTAATATAAAGTATATTTGTTTACATTACAGATTATAAACTGATTATATAATATAAAGAATTATATTACCCAAACAGGTAATATTAAAATATAAATTAGATAAAGGAGAGAATAGTATGAGAATAGAAAAAATATAGGAAAAAAATTAATGTTTATGTGTAGTTATTTCAGCATAATTCAATTGTTGTTTAAATATTTTTTGATTTTGATTTGAATCACATGTTTATAAATGAAATTCTCATAGAATTAACATATAAATAATAAAGATATGTAGGAGGAATTAGAAATGAATACTACAAAAATTAAAGAGCTAACAGATGTTTTAGAAAGATTAAATAAGCATGGAGTTTCAGATGAACTAAGAAAAGAAGCTTTAGAAATTGTTTCAGATATAAATCCAATTGAGTTATCAATTGCAGAACAAAATTTAATAGAAAAAGGAATGAACCCACAAGATTTAAGGCATCTTTGTGATATTCACATGGAAGTCTTAAAGGATGAACTTGATAAAATTAAAACAAAAATTAGGCCAGGACATGTTGTTGATACATTTATTATTGAGCATGAGAAAATTCTTGAATTTTTAACAGAACTTGAGGAGATTAATTCGAGAATTCAAAAATCAGATAATTATGATAGCTGCGCAAAAGAATTTGATTTATTGAAAACTGTTATTGATAACATTTTGGATGCGGAAAAGCATCATTTAAGAGAAGAGCAAGTTTTGTTTTCAGAGATGGAAGAGAGAAAAATTACTGGTCCAACTAGAATAATGAGAATGGAACATGATGATTTAAGAGAGAAGAAGAAGTTTTTAAAAGAAATAGCAGAAACAGCTTCTAAACCTGAGTTTAAAGAAGTAAAAGAAAAAGTCGATGACACAGCCAAATATATCATATTTAACTTAAGAGACCACATATTTAAGGAAAATTGTATTTTGTATCCTACAGCAATAGAAGCAATAAAAGATAATGAAATATGGGATGATATGAAGAATAGATGTGATGAAATAGGATATTGTAGTTTTACGCCTAAAGAGTAATGTTTTATGTGATATTTTAGAATGTAGATTTTATTAGTAACAAAAATCCAAATAAGTAGAGCCTTCTTTGAACATTTTAAATAGTCAAAGAAAGTTCTACTTATGTTTAGATTTGAGGATTAATTATCAATTTAATGAATTTTATTTGTAGAATATATTAGCTTAATCCCATACCTTTTCTTTTTGCAATAATATGGGCTTCGATATTTTCAGCTACTTCAACAGGATTATCACCTAGGGCTATCTTACCACCAGTTACATCTTCTGCTTTTTCTGTTAGAAGTTCTACTAATTCAGGAGCGCCAGTCATAAAAGGAGTAGGAGATAAGTGAGTATAAGTACCGTAAGCTAGTGCAAAAATTCCATCTATAGTTGCTTTTTGTTCCATCCATTCTGGAGCTGTAACAGCTATTGGAAGTTCTGACACATCAACATCTAAGTGATCTGCAAGAGCAGTTACAAGCATAGAAATTCTTCCTGTATCTGTACAAGTACCAAAACTTAATACTGGAGGGATTTTTAGCATATTACATACTTCTCTTAAGCCTTCTCCAGCCATTTCATTTGCGGCTTCAACAGTACATAGACCCGCTACTTCAAGAGCATGATTTCCGCATCCACCACTAACAACTAATATATCCCTTTTTATAAGCTCTTTTGTAAGATTTATAGTCATGGAATCTTGAGGTCCATTTCTTAAAGTTGAGCAATTTGCAAGAGCTACAACTCCTTTTATCTTTCCAGCAGCAATAACATCTACTAATGGATCAAGTTTGTTTCCAAGGGCACCTAAAACAGCTTCGGTAGAGAAACCAGCAATAGCCTTTTGAGTTTTCTTTGGAACTAGTGGCTCGATTTTTCTCTCTTTTCTTTTTTTAAAGTTTTCTATGGCTAGCTCAATTAGTGAATCGGCCATTTTATCAACTTCGGAAGGTTCATAAGGAATTTTGTGTTTAATACCTGGTAAATCAATTATAGTACTTACAGATACTAAAGTTACTTGGTATTTTTCAGCATACATATCTATTGCAGGTGGAGAACAGTTTTCTTCCATTGCAAAAACATCCACAGTACCAGTAGCTAATAATGGTTCTATAGTAATCCAATTTCCCATATGTCCTACAAAAACTTCATCCATTTCAAATCTTTGTAATAATTCTTGACCTGTTTCAATAGAACCAACTATTCTAAGACCTTTTGCACCAGCAGCTTTTGCTTTTTCTTGAACGTCTGAAGAATGTGCTTTTAAAAGTGTTGCAACTCCAGGCCAAGGTTGATGCCCGTTAAATACTATATTTACGTAATCTGGATCCATAATTCCTAAATCCATGTTAACTTCATGTGGTTTAGGAGTTCCAAATAGTATATCTTGAACCATTTCAAGACCGATTTGAGTATTATAAATTGTAGCTATACCAAGTCTAAGTGCTTTCATTGCTAAAGAAACATGACTTCCATCTACGTTTGTAAGGCAGCTAGCTACACAGTTTTGTTCTTCATGTACTGTACCAGCTGGATATATAGATAATTTTTTCCATATTTCTTTTCTCTTCTTAGGTGCGAAAGCCTCAACCATAATATTTTTATCTTCTGTATCTATCTTTTGTTGATCTTCAAGTAATACTGCTAAATCTATTGCCATTTGGTTAACTTCTTGATTTGTATTGATTCCAACTTTTTCACACATCCATTTAAGTTTATCCACATCAGTAATTTTAAATGGAGTTTTTCCTTCTCCTGTAGATTTTAACGTTCTAAAAGCTTCATAAGCATGATGACTATATGTACCAGCTCCCATTATGTTTTTTAAGAGAAAGTTTCTCATAGCCATAGCATTACGGTCTATTCCACAGACACCTTTATCCTGGCCACCATTTTCGTTAATTCTACAAGGACCATTTGAACAGAGTTGACAGCTTACCCCTTTAAGACAAAATGAGCATCTTATCTTTTCTTGCGAAGCGTATCTATCAAATACATTTGATAACTTATCTGCTCTTATTCTTTTTACCATTTCTTCTACAGAATCATGATAACTTACTCTTCCATTGAAACCTTCTAATTCTTCTAGCATTTTTTCACTCACTAAAATTTCACTCCTTTAACTTTCATATATGAAAGAAAATTTATAGAAATACAAGTTTATTATTTTCTTTCAAACGTTTATTAATTTCCATATTAACTTTTCCTATTTAGGAATTAATTATGTATATATTTTTTTTGTTTACGGGGATATATTGAGTGGGGAACTAATGAAAGGATACAATTAGCAAACGTATTTTTAGATATTTAAAATCTTATTTGATTCTAATCACATTTTATTTGAATAAATAAAGCTATAATAGATTAAAGAGTGAAATAAATCTTAGTAACAAATAAACAAATTTAGGAGGAATTAATTATGTCGAATTATACTGCAACTATAGATGCTAGAATATATGAACCAAAGGATAAACATCCAATGATTTTTAAAACTTTTGAAGGGTTAATTCATGGTGAGAAGATGGAACTTATAAATGATCATGACCCTAGACCACTTTATTATCAGTTTATAATTGAACTTCTGGAGCAATTTGAGTGGGAATATATTGAACAAGGGCCTGAGGTGTGGAGAGTCGCTATTACAAAGAAATAGGTTTTGTGTATATGATTACATAAGTTTAGGAGTATAATATAGCGAGCTGATAGGTATAATAAAAGGAACCTAATTAGGACATTCATATATTTTTTATGAACAAAAAAGAGGTGTTTTTCTTGGAAGAAAAGATAGTTATTATTGGTAGTGGTATTGCAGCCATTTCAGCAGCTAAAGCAATACGAGAAATAGATAAGCAAAGTGAAATTGTTATATTTGGTGAGGAAAAGTTTTATCCATACTATCGAATTAAGATTTCTAAAGGGCTTTTAGGCAATTTGGAGGAAGATAAGCTCTTAATTCAACAAAAGAAATGGTATACGGATAATAATATTCGGGTTTATTGTGATAATAAGGTTACAGGTATAGATACAAAAAATAAAGAAGCAATTCTTGAAGATGGAACCCGTGTGCCTTATACTAAACTGCTTTTAGCAAATGGAGCAAGTAATCTTACGCCCCCAATTAAAGGCATAGATAAGCCAGGTGTATTTAACTTAAGAACATTAGATGGAGCTTTAAAAATTTTAGAGTATTTAAATAATGTTAAGAGAGTACTTCTTATTGGAGGGGGAGTTCAGAACTTAGAAATTGCTAATATACTATCTGAAGGTGGAAAAAAAGTTATTATTGCAGAATTTGCTTCACGTTTGATGCCTCGTCAGTTAGATGAATTTGTGTCAGATAAATTAAAGCAATCAATTGAAGCTCAAAATATTGAAGTAATGCTGGATACTCAAGTACAAGAAATATTTGGGGAAGAAAAGGTCAAAGGGTTTATAACTAAGTCTGGAGTGCAAGGCGCTTGTGACATGGTTATTTATTCCACTGGAATTATGCCCAATGTTTCAATTGCCCAAAATACTGATTTAGAGGTGAATAAGGGGATAGTAGTAAATAACAAAATGCAGACTAATATGAAAGATATATTTGCCGCAGGAGATGTTTCGGAATTTAACGGTAGAGTCTATGGATTATGGAGTATGGCAATGCAGCAAGGTAAAGTTGCAGGAGCGAATATATGTAATCAAGGTTTAATTTTTGAACCTTCAGCACCAGTGACTTCATTAAGCGCTTTTGGAATATCTGTGTTTTCAATGGGATATATTGAAGGAGATCAAGATATAGATTCATTGGTTGAAGGATCGGATAATGAACATAAGTACTATAAAATACTTATACGTAATAATCATATAGTTGGAACTATCGTATTAGGTGACAATAAGAAATTCATGGTGATTAAAAGTCTTATAGAAAATGAAATAGAAGTTAATATTAATGAATCAGCTAAATATTCAATAGATGAATTTATTGAGATTATTAGCAACAAAAAAGGCAACTAGAAATCTAGTTGCCTTTTGCTCTCTTTAGAATAAAGTGAAACTTTTCAGGTGGGGGGTAACTCCACCTGAATTTTGTTGAATTTATACCCACAGGGTGAGCATCATTAGAATACTATATTTTTTAATTTTAGTACTGCAAGTTCTAAGTATAATCTATCAGAAAATTACGTATATTAAGAGTTGAATTATACATTTTATAGAACTTATGAAATAGAATTTAACAAATGGGAGGAATTAGCATGAAGGAACTTAGAGATGGAGTATATTGGGTTGGAGCCACTGATTGGAAGGTAAGGCATATTCATGGAAATGAATTATCTACCCATAGAGGAAGTACATATAATTCATACCTTATTAAAGATGAAAAAACGGTTCTTATAGACACTGTATGGGAACCTTTAACAGAGATGTTTCTTGAAAATTTGAGAGAGGTAACTGATATATCAAAGATTGATTATGTTGTTATGAATCATGGGGAACCTGATCATTCAGGAGCATTGCCTGCATTAATGGAGTATATTCCTAATGCAACAGTTTTTGTTTCGAAAAAAGGTTTAGAGTCAATACAGAAGCATTATCATAAGGAGTGGAATTTTAAGGTTGTTTCTACAGGCGAGAAGATAAATATAGGTAAAAATAATCTTGTATTTATAGAAGCTCCTATGCTTCACTGGCCTGATAGTATGTTTACATATCTTACTGGAGAAAATATATTATTTTCTAATGATGCATTTGGACAGCATTATGCATCTTCAAGTATTTTTAATGATGAAGTAGATGAAACAGAAGTTAATCAGGAAGCTCTTAAATATTACGCAAACATACTTACTCCTTTTAGTAAATTGGTTACAAAAAAAATAGATGAACTTAAAAAACTTGGAGTACCTGTAGATATGATAGCTCCAGCTCATGGCATCATTTGGAGAAAAGATCCAATGATGATAGTGGAAAAATATTATGAGTGGGCAGCTGGAAAATCAAATAAAAGCGTAGTGGTTGCATATAACTCAATGTGGGGGGCTACTCATAAAATGGCTGAATTTATAGGCAAAGGCCTAGGAGAAGCAGGGGTAGAATATAAAATATTCAATGTCGCTACTTCAGATAAAAGTGATATATTAGCCGAAGTTTTTAAATCAAAGGGAATAATACTAGGATCATCAACAGTTAATAATGGAATTTTAACTTCTTTATTACCTCTTATTGAAGACTTAATTGGATTGAAGTTTAATGAGAAAGTAGGTGCAGCTTTTGGAAGCTATGGATGGGGTGGAGAATCAACAGATATTCTTACAAACTATTTAACAAAGGCTAAAATTAAAGTTGTTGAAGATGGATTAAAGTTTAAATATATGCCAAATGATGACGAACTTGAAGAGTGCATAGCCTTTGGAAAGAATTTTGGTCAGAAAGTGTTAGAAGAATTTTAAATATTAATAATAGTTTGCTTAAATAGTTGGTGAGACACATATGCTAAGCAAATTAATGTTATATTTAATATCAAAAGGATCTTAGGAAAGAAAGGATGTTTTGTGCCTAATCTCACAAGATCCTT
Source organism: Clostridium beijerinckii HUN142 (assembly GCF_000621745.1). Lineage (GTDB taxonomy): Bacteria > Bacillota > Clostridia > Clostridiales > Clostridiaceae > Clostridium > Clostridium beijerinckii_A. Next base: position 466,144 of record NZ_KK211336.1, read on the forward strand.
TTGATGGAGATTATAGATGAAAAATATCTACGGCAACTTTGGGCACTTTATTTCTTTTCATGTGCCTTATTTTAAATTGTACTAAATAATAAATCACTAGTATAAGTAACTATTCTATCAATGCTCTTTAGGTTGTCTTCTTTTGATGAAAATCTAATTCTTAGAGGTAATTCTATATCAGTCATACCAGTAGATTTAATTATATCAGAAGTATTTAATGCTTTTAAATTAGTTTTATTTAAATAGTCTTGTATAACCTCTATAGCCTCTCCACTCCAGCCATAAGAACCAAATGCTGCGCCTAGCTTGTTTTCTAAGTTTAGAGTTTTAAGATTTTTTAGTACCTCTTCCATATTGCCAATCATGTCACCATATTTAGTTGAGCTGCCAAAGAAGATTGCGTCAGCTTCATTAATAGCATTCATTATATTATCCATTGGATCTTTATTTACATCAATAAGCTCTGAAGTTATATTTTGCTCTTCAAACTTTTCTTTAAAAATATTTGCAATCTTTTTTGTATTCCCTGTCATAGTAGAGTATAGAATAAGTGCTTTTTTATCTAGCTCTGTATTTTTGCTCATATTATCATAGATATCTATAAAGCTTTGGACTTCATCTCTAATAATAAATCCATGAGAAGGAGCTATCATCTTTATATCTAAATCTTTGATTTTTTCAATCATTTCTTGAACATATCTTCTGTGAGGATGCATTATCAATTTATAATAAGTAATAAAGTCTTCCTTTATGTCTACTTGAGCTAAGTCATTGAAGTATTCATAATTGGCTACATGAGTACTGAAAATATCACAAGGGAATAAAATTTTATTATCTTCGCAATAAGTTATCATAGTTTCTTCAGTATGAAGATATGGTGTTTGTATAAATTTAAGAATTTTACCTCCTATATCTAAAGTATCACCATCACTTACAACTAAAAATTCTCTATTATGAAGCCTGTACATCTCTTTAAGTTCATTTACAGCTGGCTCTGTGCATACAATTACAGCATTTTTTGCTTTGGCTGCTAAGCTTCCAAGGGCACCAGAATGATCAGGTTCTGTATGATTAATTACAATATATTTAATTTTATCAAGTTCAATCTTATTATTTAAGTTTTGTACAAATTCTCTTCCAAAACTCATATCAACAGTATCAATTACTGTAGGCTTTTCTGTCATTAATAAATAACTGTTATAAGTAGTTCCTTTAGTTAAAGTCAATCTATGAAAAGGCACATCTCTATCATCTACCTTACCAACCCAAAATATATTTTTACCTAGCATAATGTTTTGTTCCATAATATAAAACCTCCATAATTTTTATTTATTTTTATATTTCAATTAATTTTCTATGTTGTTGTCTTTCGATGTTTTTATTGTATACCTATCTCAATTATAAAAATATGATTCAAATCAAAATATTAAGATTAAGTTTTTATGAGTTTTTCATTATAATAATACTAATGAGGATATTGTTTAGGTGGTTTTAGTTAGGATTAAATATACAAGTGACACAACTTAAAGTAAGATAATATTTGTAGATATATCTTATATGTAGGAGGATTTGTTATGAGTATTCACTGTGGTAATTGCTGCAATAATTGCAGAGGAGGACTTTGTGCTAGTAAGGTTCCAATATTTGAGAATTTAAATAGAGACGAATTAGTGGAGATTGTAAATAAAATTAATCATAAAGAATTTAGTAAAGGCGATGTTATTTTTACTGAAGGTAATATAGCTAATACACTTTATTTTATAAATGAAGGAAAAATAAAATTATATAAATATACTAAGGATGGTAAGGAACAGATACTACATATACTTTCAGAAGGAGATTTCTTTGGGGAATTAGAACTTATAAAACCATCTAAATATGGATTTAATTCTAAAGCTATAGAGGATGCTAAAATATGTACTCTTACTAAGGAGGAAATGAAAGATATAATGATGAAGAATCCTGAGATTGGAATAAAGGTATTAGAAACAGTAGGAGAAAGATTATCAAAAGTTGAAAATCTTGTTCAGAATTTAGCAACTAATGATGTTGATTCAAGAATGGCTTATTTAATTATAGAGCTTAAGGAGAAGTATGGAGAAAATGTTGGAGGCAATATTTCTGTAAAATCACCTATATCAAGGGAAGATATGGCTAATTATATTGGGGTGACGAGGGAAACCATAAGCAGGAAATTGAAAAAATTAGAAGATGAAAATTTAATAAAAATAATGGGAACAAAAACAATAATTATTATAGATGAAGAAGGTTTGAAGAATTATATATAAAATAAATATTTATTATTGCTTATTAATGTAATAATGAATATTTACTTTTATATAGATATCAAACTTGCGTATATCAGATTTTTTCTCGATTTGATTTCAATCACATTTTATTTAAATTAATAAAGTTATACTTATATCAAGAAATAGATAAAAAATAAATTTTTAAGTGAAAAGTGATTGGAGGAAGTTATATGAAAATTATATATTTTAGTCAAACAGGAAATACAGAAAAAATGGCAAACTTAATTTTAGAAGGGGTACAATCAGAAGCTAAACAAGCTGAATTAGTAGAAGTTTCAGCCGCATCTCTAGATGATATTAAAAATGAAGAAATACTTATCTTAGGATGTTCTGCTTATGGATCTGAGGAATTAGATGAGAGTGAAATGGAGCCTTTTGTTAAATCATTAGAAGGAAACATTCAAGGAAAAAAAGTTGCACTTTTTGGCTCATGGGGATGGGGAAATGGTGAATGGATGACAGAGTGGGAAAAGAGAATGGAATCATATGGAGCTATATTAATAAGTGAAGGTTTAACAGTTCAAGAATCTCCAGAGGGTGAAGATGAAGAAAGGTGTATAGACTTTGGAAAATTAATAGCAAAATAGGAATGACAAAAACCATGCAATAAGGAGATCTATCTCCCTTATTGCATGGTTTTTAATTTCATACAGTGGCTTTATGCATTTTGCAATAGCTCAAATACTTGTCCAACTTTAAAGTTTAGCCTAATATTTGTTTTAAATCCTCATCAGGAGTACTGATTGGTTTAAGATCGAAATTATCAACTAAGAAATTTAATACATTAGGAGTTAAGAAAGCAGGTAAGCTTGGCCCGATATATATTCCTTTTACGCCTAATGAAAGTAATGCTAGTAAATCACATATAGCTTTTTGTTCATACCAAGACAATACTATTGATAAAGGTAAATCATTAACTGTGCAGTTAAATGCATCAGCTAAAGCTAAAGCTATTCTAACTGCTGAGTAAGCATCGTTACATTGTCCAACATCAAGCAATCTTGGAAGTCCTGCAACTTCACCAAATTGTAACTTGTTGAAACGATATTTTCCGCATGCCAAAGTAAGAATAATACAATCACTTGGAATCTTTTCAGCAAACTCTGTATAATAATTTCTTCCAGGTTTTGCACCATCACATCCACCAATTAAGAAGAAGTGTTTAATTTTTCCATCTTTAACTGCATTAATAATTGTTTCAGCGTGACTTAACGTTGCCTTATGTCCAAAGCCTACTAAAATTTCTTTAACTTCTTCGTCTTCTGTGAAGCCGCCGAGTTCAAGTGATTTATTTATTATTTCAGAAAAATCTTTATATCCATTTTTATCTTTTTCTATATGTTTGATACCATCAAATCCAACAACACTTGTTGAGAAGATTCTATCTATATAAGAATCTTTTGGTTTCATTAAGCAGTTTGTTGTCATTAAAATACAACCAGGTATATTATCGAATTCTTTTTGTTGATTTTGCCATGCACTTCCGAAGTTACCTGCTAAATGAGGATACTTATTTAATTCAGGATAACCATGTGAAGGTAACATTTCTCCGTGAGTATAAATATTTATGCCTTTACCTTCAGTTTGCTTAAGTAACATTTCTAGATCTCTTAGATCATGTCCAGAAACTACTATGAATGGACCTTTTTTAGTATTTACATTAACTTTTGTAGGTGATGGAGAACTATAGCTATTATTATTAGCTGTATCTAGAACCTCCATAATCTTAACACTCATAGTACCTGTTTCCATTGATAATTTAATTAAATCTTCAAGAGCTAAACTATCATCAGTTAAAGCTGCTAAAGCTTTAAAATAGAAGTCATTTACTTCGTCGCTAGTATATTTTATAAATCTAGCTTGATGAGAATAAGCTGCAATACCTTTTAAACCATATTTTATAGTTTCTCTAAGAGAACGAATATCTGGGTCTAAATTCTTATCGTACATTATTCCAGCTTTTTCAGCGTCTTCAAGCATAGATTCTTTAGAATCGCTTAAGTTGTATAATGCTTCAGGAGAGTTGATATTTTCGGATTTAACCTTTTCTCTTAAAGCTTCCTTAACTTCTTGGGACTTTTTAAGTTGGATAAGATGAGCTTTGGGATCAAAATTAACATTAGTTAATGTCATAAATAGGGAATCTTCAACAAAAGAGGCGACTGATGTGTCAACCTTTTCATTTTTATTTAAAAGTTCTTTTGCGTACACACTGATTCCTTTTAATTGATAAATTAATAAATCTTGCATTGCTGCGATCTCAGGTGTTTTACCACACACACCTATTTTAGTACATCCCTTACCCCCAGCAGTTTGTTCACATTGATAACAAAACATTTTTTCTACCATAATAAAAACTCCTCTCATATTTACATAATATAATCCTACGGATATATTATACAATAAAATTGGATAAAAATAAAATATAACAATACAATTTTCATAAAAATGTAAAAATAACCACAATAAATAATAAAATTTTGTCAAAACATTGATTATAATTTAAAAAATATATGTGATGTTTTGCTGATTCTTATAGGAGAAATTCCGAAGTGATTTATTTAAATAATAGTACTATCGAAAGGAATTAAATCTTATAAAGTTAAGGATTGGGAATAGAGTATAGCATTTTTAAATTATTATAATCATATACTTTAGCTGTAGAAATGATTGAACGTATTTGGAATCTAAAACCAGTACATAATTTAGCTTATATTAGTGATAATTGCTATAGAAAACGAAAAGTTCTAATTTTTTAATAAGAGGAAAGAAGTAATAAATTATGGAGGAATTAAATTGACTAGTGGAAAAGTATGTCCACTTACAAAAGCTAAGATTCATACGGCAAAGAGACTTGCAAACGATGTTGTAGGAATGCTAAAAGATAAAAAGACTAAAAAGATGAATGCTATATGGCTTGAAGTGACAGGATGCTCAGGAAATATAATTTCCTTACTTAATAGTGAAAATCCAGGGATTTATGATATTTTAAATGACATGGTGAATTTTACTTATAACAACACACTTATGGGATTAGAAGGGCAGCTTGCTTTTGAAAAGTTTTTAGAAACGCTAGATACAGAGTTTATATTATTAGTGGATGGGGCAGTTTCAACAAAAGAAAAGGGGCGTTACAACATTGTAGCAAATTATAATGGGACAAATATCACAGCGTTAGATGCAATACAATTAGCTGGCGGAAAAGCAAAGTATGTTGTAGCAGTAGGAACTTGCGCTTCTCATGGGGGCATATCGGCTGCAAAACCAAACCCTTCAGAAAGTAAAAGTGTACAGGAAGTTTTAAATCGACAAGTTATTAAACTGCCAGGTTGTCCTTGCCATCCAGATTGGGTAGTAGGTACTTTAGCACATTTGATTGGTTATGGTGTACCTGCATTAGATAGTGATGGAAGACCATTACTTTTCTATGGAGTTACAATTCATGATAATTGTACAAGACGAGGATTTTTTGATAAAGGTATATTTGCACAAAAGTTTGGTGAAGAAGGTTGCATGATTAAACTAGGATGTAAAGGGCCTGTCACAAAAACTGATTGCCCGAGGAGAAAATGGAATGGATACGTTAACTGGCCTATTGGCGATAATACAAATTGTATTGGATGCGCAAATTCACAATTTCCAGATGGAATGGAACCTTTCGTAAAGTATTAGGAGGAGTTATGGGCAAAACAATAACTATAGATCCAGTAACAAGAATCAGTGGTTTTTTAGAAATAAAAGCAGAAGTGGAAGGAAATACAATTGCTAAAGCAAATGCTAGTGGATTACTTTTTAGGGGATTTGAAAAAATGTTAAAAGGAAGGTCACCTTTAGATGCTGTATATTTCACAGAGAGAATTTGTGGAATATGCTCTACAGCTCATTCAATGGCTTCTACTTTAGCGTTGGAAGATGCATTAAAAGTAACAGTTAGTTTAAATGATAATTATATTAGAGATATTTTACATGGCTTTGAGTTTATACAAAATCATTTAAGACATTTTTACCTTTTGTCTATGCCAAGCTATGTAAAGATATCAAGCATAAAACTAATAGAAGAACAACAATATACTGATTACAGATTACCAGATAAAATAAATAAAAAGATAGAAGAGGATTATGTAAAAAGTATTGAATTCAGTAGATTAGCTCATGAAGGATTAGCGCTTTTAGGAGGAAAAGCTCCTCATAACCATGGAATTTTTGTAGGCGGAGTTACTGTGGATATAGATTCATATAAGCTAGAAAAAGTAAAAAGTATTATTAGAAAAATAGAATCTTTTGTAAAAAATAGAATGAAAGAAGATGTAGGGATTATCTCTAAATATTACTCTGATTATTTTAAAAAAGGACAATCTTATCCGTATTTTATGACTTATGGAGTATTTGATAAATATGAAGATCCTGAGATTACTTATGTTAAACCAGGAGTGATGAAGGATAATGTGAAATATCCTTTAGAACCAGATAAAATCACAGAGCAAATCCATTATTCGTGGTATAAAAAGGACGAAGGGTTGGAAGAAGTAGATTTATCTAAATTAGAAGCGTACACTTTTATAAAAGCTCCTCGTTATTTAGGGTCGCCTATGGAGGTAGGTCCTTTAGCAAGATTGATAGTAAGTGGACAATACACGAATGGACATTCATGTATGGACAGAAATGTTGCAAGAGTATTGGAAACAGAAAAGATTCTAGGAATAATGAATAAGCTTATTGAAAGGATAGAACTAAAGCCGAATAATCAAAAAACTTATAATATTCCAGAAAAAGCTTATGGGGTAGGTTTAACTGATACTACTAGAGGCGCACTTGGTCATTGGATTGAGATAGATAAAAATGTTATTAATCATTATAATATCATAACACCTACTGTATGGAATTTATCACCTAAAGATGAGTCAAATCTTCCTGGAACTATAGAAAATGCGCTTATTGGAACTAAGTTAAATAACATTAGAGAGCCTATAGAGATTGGTCGTATTGTTAGGTCATTTGATCCGTGTGTATCTTGTGCAACTCATTTGATTGGATCAGCAGGTGATACAGAAATAGTAGAGGTTTTGGTTTGAAAATATGTCTATAGTTTAGGAAGGTAGAGAAATATATATTATGAAAAATACATGTTCTAACATTAAAGTGATTGCGATTGGAAATGTTTTAATGAGGGATGACGGTATAGGAATTGAAGTGGCAAAAAAGATAGAATCAAAGCTTTTAGAAAAGAATATTAAACTTATTTATGGAGAAACCGATGTTCAATACAGTATTGCCAGTGTAAAAGAAGATGACTATATATTTATTTTAGATGCTGCATGTTATGGAAAGAGCCCAGGTGAAATTACTCGTTTGAAGTTAGATGATTTTGTTTCTAAAAAAAAGGGATATTCTCAGCATAGTTATAATTTCTTGGATTTATTAAAACTTTTTTATCCTAATGCTAAAGGGCAAATTTATGGAATTGAGGTCAATGATGTTGAAATTGGCTTTGGATTGAGTGAAGAATTACAAGAAAAATTAGAAGTTATTTCTAAAAAGATTTTAGATGAAATTGAAATATATATACTTAATTTACAGTCAAAAAATAAATGAAGGGATAGTGAAAAATATGCATGATACTATTTTATTAAGTAAGATTTCTGAGGAATTAAAGAATATATGTGCAACTAATAATATTAATAAAGTTAAAACATTCACTGTTATTGTAAATCACAGAAGTCATGTTAATGAGGAAAATCTTTATGAACATCTTCAGAATTTTGATTCGAATTTGGTTGGAAAATGGACAAAAATTAATGTTCAGAGAGAAGATATACAGGATCAAACTGCAATTCTTAAAAGCATTCAAGGCGAACAAAATGAAAATTAGAAGCCTATATTGGAAACTCGATATTATCCCAATACATCGTTAGATAGGATCAGGGTAAAAACTAGAACAAGGGGCTGTCACTCTAGTAGTGCATTATACAATATATTGAGTTTGCTTTTTTGTATAAAAAACAATATATAGAATGAAAATTACTTAATGAGATAGATCATAAAATATAAATAGAGAAGGTCTTTAATATATGAGATATATAGTAAAAATTTACGGGATTGTTCAGGGGGTTGGATTCCGTCCCTTTGTATGCGAAAAAGCAAAAGATTTTGAAATTTATGGATCTGTTCAAAATATAGGTGGTGCTGTATTGATTGATTGTTTAGGTAAGAGGGAAAATATAAAACAGTTTATGCTTAATGTTATAAAAAAACCTCCGAGTATTGCAAAAATAGAAAGAGTTGAGTGCACTTTAATTAAAAACCATTTAGGTGCCACTTCGTGTTTAGATGAAAACAAATTCATAATTAAAGAAAATATCGATAAAAAATTTGTTATTAGGGAAAGCGCTGAACAAAAGAATGAAATGAGATTTGTTTCACCGGATATAGCAGTTTGTGATGAATGTTTAGAAGATATTCGAAGTAAAGGAAACCTTCGTTGTAAATACGCTTTCATAAATTGCACTCAGTGTGGACCTAGGTATTCAATTATCAAAGCTTTGCCATATGACAGGCAGAATACTACTATGAAAGACTTCTCTATGTGCGATGAATGCAAAGAGGAATATGAAAATCTACTCAGTAGAAGATTTCACGCACAGCCAAATTGCTGTGAAAAATGTGGGCCGAAGCTCTTTTTAACAAATAATCGTGGAGATCAGGTTAAGTGTGAAGATCCTATTAAAGAAACTATTTCACTTATTGAGGAAGGAAAAATATTGGCGATTAAGGGGATTGGAGGCTTTCATCTGGTTTGTGATGGAAGAAATGAGCAAGCTATTAACTTGCTTAGAAGTAGAAAGCAAAGGAAAGATAAACCATTAGCTTTGATGGCTAAAGATATTGATGTTATCAAAGAGATTTGCTATATATCAGATAAAGAAGGGGAAGTAATAAGCAGCAATAAGAGACCCATTGTAATTTTAAAGAAGAGATATCCTTTCATATTGCCAGAGGTTATAGCACCAAAGCAAAATAGTCTAGGAGTAATGCTTCCGTATACACCCCTTCATTATCTATTATTTAATGGAAAGTTAGATCTTTTGGTTATGACTAGTGGAAATATAAGCAGTATGCCAATGGAATATAAAAATGAAGAAGCACTAAAACATTTAAATACAGTGTCAGATTATTTTCTGATGAATGACAGGAAGATTTACGTACAGGTTGATGATTCTGTTGTAAAAGTCATAGGTGAAGTAGAAAAGGTTATTCGTGGTGCAAGAGGATATAGACCTTATTCATTAAAAACAGGAGTTAAAAATGATATTATAGCGGTTGGAGGGCAGCAGAAAAGTACTATTTGTGTTTCTAAAAATGGATACGCATATTTAAGTCAGTATTTAGGTGATTTAGGAGAATTTAATTGTTATAAGAATTTTAAATATGTACTAAAACATTTTTGCAATTTATTTGATATTAATGAAGAAGTATCGGCGTACGATATGCATCCAGCATACTCAAGTACTAAATATGCAAAGGAAAAGAAAATGAGAAAAATAGAAGTACAGCATCATCATGCTCATATGGTTAGCTGCATGGCTGAACATTCTATTTATGATTCTGTAATTGGAATTATATTTGATGGTACTGGATTTGGACTTGATGGATCAATATGGGGTGGCGAATTTTTGGTTGGAAATCGAAGCGTATTTAAAAGAGCAGGGCAATTGAAATATGTAAATCTCCAAGGAGGAGAACAAGCTATAAAAGAACCTTGGAGATGTGCTTCAAGTTATTTATATGCTTTGGGTTATGATCCAGAAAAAATAATTCAAGGAGTAGATAATGAAAAAATTAAAGTAGTTAAACAAGCTTTAGATTTAAAAATAAATTGTTTTTTATCTTCAAGTGTTGGAAGATTATTTGATGCAGTAGCAGCCTTATGCGGAATCAGAAACAGTATATCTTATGACGGACAGGCAGCAATAGAATTAGAAAATATTATTGATTATAAAATTAAAGAAAGTTATTTATGGGATATTAAAGAGGCAAATGGCATTTTTAATATTCAATACAAAAGCATTATTGAAGGAATCTTGGGGGATATTCAGAAAAAGGAATTGATTTCTAAGATATCGTCTAAATTTCACAACTCACTTATTAAAGCTTCATGTGATTTAGTTTGTAAGCTTAGAGAAAAGGAGCATATAGATAAAGTTGCTCTTAGTGGGGGTGTTTTTGAAAATCATTATCTTTTAAAAGGAATATATGTAAATCTGATTAAGCAAGGATTTAAAGTGTTTTATAATGAACAAATCCCAACTAATGATGAGGGAATTTCTTTTGGCCAGCTCCATGTTGCAAATGCAATTATTGAAGAAAAATAATATATTCAAATTTGTGATGTATATTTTTCATAGGACCAAGAAGCAAAGTGAACTCATATTGTATTTACTAAGTTTATCTACTGATGCTATGTTAGAAAAATAGGTTGTCAGATTGATTTACGATTTTTATAAGTGTGAATAAAGAAGGAAGGTAAGTTTATGTGTCTTGCAATTCCAGCACAAGTTAGAAACATAGATAACTATAGTGCAATAATGGATATTATGGGATTAGAGAGTAGAATTAATATTCAGCTTATTGAAGAACTAAAAGTGGGAGATTATGTTTTAGTTCATGCAGGCTGTGCTATTCAAAAGATTGACAAGGATTATTTTGAAGAATTACAAAGTATATTTCAATCAATACTTAATAGCGAGGAAAAAGTATGAATAAAGAAATCTTGATTAAAAATATTCTTAACGAAATTCAAAAGTCTCCAGTCAAAAAGTTTAATGTCATGGAAGCTTGTGGAACTCATACTCAAGTACTTTCAAAACTTGGAATTAGACAATTGGTTAATCGTAATATAAATTTACTGTCAGGACCAGGATGTCCAGTTTGTGTCACTCCAGAAGGTTATATAGATGCAGCTATAGAATTACTTAAGAATTCAAATGTGATTTTAAGTACTTTTGGGGATATGATGAGAGTAAATGGAAGTAGAGAAAATTTAATTAAGCAAAGAGAAAAAGGAAAAGATATTAACGTATTATATTCACCTTTAGATTCAATAGCACTTGCAGAAGAAAATAAAGATAAGGAAATAGTTTTTCTTGGAGTAGGCTTTGAAACTACAACTCCTATAATTGCTTTAGCTGTAAAGATAGCACAGGAAAAAAATATAAGAAATATTTCATTTTTAATAGGAATGAAAAGAATGGAGCCAATACTCCATTATATACTTAAGCAGCCTAATCACAATATAAATGGATTAATGTGTCCAGGACATGTAGCAGCAGTAAAGGGAGCAGATTATTTTAAATTTATTGTAGAGGAATATAATATTCCAGCAGTAATTGCAGGTTTTGAAGCTTTAGATATTGCTACTGCTTTATATTTTTTGACGAAACAACAAAATAAAACTGAAAAAAGATTTGAAAATTTATATAAAACTTGTGTAAGCCAAGAAGGAAACAAAAGAGCAAATGAATTAATGAGTGAAGTATTCACATATTGCGAACATGAATGGAGAGGAATAGGAGTTATTAAAGATTCTGGATTTACTTTGAGGGAGAAATATAAAAAGTATGATGCTTCTGAAAGATTTGGAATAAATTTAAGTAAGACTTCTGAGAAAAACTATATTAGAACTTGTGCATGCAGTGAAATTTTATTGGGGAAGAAATTACCTAATAAATGCGAGCTTTTTGGAAAAGGTTGTACACCAGAGCATCCAATAGGACCTTGTATGGTATCTACGGAGGGATCTTGCTCTATTTTTTATAAGTATAGGGGAGTGGAATAAATGAATGAACTGATTAAGCTTATTCATGGTGATGGAGGAAAGCATACAAAAATATTAATTGAGCAGCTTTTTTACAAGTATTTTAATAACAATATTCTTTTACAAGAGCAAGACTCAGCAACATTTACAGCGGTACAAGGAAAAATGGCTTTCACCACAGATTCTTTTGTGGTAAAGCCACTGTTTTTTTCTGGGGGAAACATAGGAAAGCTTGCAGTTTGTGGTACTATTAATGATTTAGTTGTATCTGGAGCAAAACCCTGTTATTTAAGTTCGAGTTTTATAATTGAAGAAGGATTTTCAATGCAAAGCCTTGAAGAAATTGTTAAGTCTATGGGGCAAACCTGTTTAGAATGTGGAGCTAAGATAGTAACAGGAGATACAAAGGTAGTTGAAAAAGGAAGCGTAGATGGAATATTCATTAATACTAGCGGAATCGGATATATAATTAACGGATATGAAGTAAAACCTATTGAAGAAGGAGATAAAATTATAGTAACTGGGGGAATTGGCGAGCATGGAACAACAATTGCAGTAGAGAGATATAACTTAAAAGTTAAAGGAGACTATAAAAGTGATTGTGCACCACTATTTCCTTTTATAGAAGAACTTAAGGAACAGTTTCCGTCTATAAAAATAATGAGGGATCCAACTCGAGGCGGATTATCTACTGTATTGCATGAATTTTCATCACTTTGCAAGCTTGGGATACACCTAATAGAAAAGGAAATTCCAATTAGTGAAAGTGTTAAGGCTATAAATAATCTTTTAGGATTAGATCCATTATATATGGCTTGTGAGGGAAGAATGGTACTAGTTGTAAAAGAAACCGAAGCCAAAAAAGTACTTGATATAATTCGCTCAATTGATCAAGGAAAAGGAGCGAGAATTATAGGCAAATTTGTTAAAGAGTCTAATCAGAATATATTTATAGAAAATGGATTTGGTGGAAAGAGATTATTATCACCTTTAGAGGGAAGTATGCTGCCTAGAATATGCTAGGGTGCGATAATTTAATAAGGATGTTAATCTAATTTATAATAAGTGGCACTGAGCTTTTGTATGTTAGATCAATTATCATTAATATAGGAGCTAGCTAAAATTCAAGGGAAAATATAATAATATTCAGAATATTTCAAGGTAGCGAATGATGAAATAGCTTATATTGCTACTGCAAAAATCATGGCTTTAACAGCCTATAGATTACTAAAAGAAAAAGCAAAGGAAGCTAAAAGAATTAAGGAAGAGTTTAAACCTGAGTTTACTATACATGAATATAAAGAATATATGGATAATTTTGAGGAAATATTTAAGGGCGATTATAAAAATGAATAAAACCGATAGCAGGCACATTTAGTGAATCAAGAATATATTGTTCACTAAATGTGCTTTATGTTTAAAAGATAGATATGTAAACATAAATATTAATTTGAAATATTATCTGCTATTGATTTGGTCCATTAATACAACAATCAAAGTTGATTTATGACACAGCAAAAGAAATAGCTATTCAAAAGTATTACATTTTTAGAACTATATTATAGGTATATTAAAAAGTTTAAAATATTTAAATAATCACAAAAAATACGTTTTTAAAAAAGGAAAATAAAGTCGAATGTAGAATTATATTATAGAAAAATTGAATTTTTGTAAAAAGGGAAGGGATGTTTATGAATAAAATTTTGGGCGGTATAAAGGGAAGGATTTTAATATCCACAGTATTAGTTGTTTTAATGACGGTTGTAAGTATAAGTGGAATAGCGGTTTATCAAGTAAATAAAAAGAATTATATTGATTATTTAAGTAATTCAAAACAACAAATGAATACAGTTTCTCAGGCAATCAATATTTTCTATGATCAAGTAGATAAAAATCTTGATATGCTTGCGACAAATCCTTTAGTAATGACGGCAGATGACAGCATAACTACTTATAAAGACACAAAAGAAGAAACACAAATGAAACCTTCTACTAATGGAGAACTTGAAAAAGCAATATACAAAGTATTTGAGCAATATGGAAATAGCCACGAAGGAACAAGTTATATATATCTAGGGACTAAGGATGGAAGATATATACAATGGCCAGAAACTACTACATTTGCAGGTTATGATCCAGTAAAAAGACCTTGGTATATCGAGGCTGAGAATAAAAATGGAAAGATTATTAGAACAGAGCCATATATTTTTAAATCTGAAATGCTTACAAGCAATGCTCGGTCATTTACAGATAAAGATGGAAAATTTATAGGAGCAATAGGCATTGATGTGAAGCAATCTAAAATTAGTGATATGTTAAATCAAATGAAGTTTGGGGAAACAGGATTTTCAATGATTATACATAATACAGGTGAAATAATGGCCGATGGAAAAAATCCTCAAAATAATTTTAAAAAAGTACAGGAAGTTGGCATTGATGGGTTAGATAAACTTTTAACTGATCAAACAAACCCGTTTGAAGTTTTGATTAATGGAGAAAAATATCTTGTAAATCCATATAAAGTGGAAGGAACTGATTGGATATTAGCATCATTTATTACTCAAAAAGAGTTAGATTCTGGTGCAAAAGAAATAATGAATGTAGTAGTAATCTCAGCAATAGCAATATTAATATTAGTAAGCATCTTAGCTAATTTTGTTTCTAGCAGCATAACAAAGCCTATTATAGCAGTTACAGGTAGAGTAAAAGATTTTGCAAATTTAGATTTTTCAAAAGATAATCAGCTAAATGACAAGTACATAAATAGAAAAGATGAAACTGGTGAAATGATAAGATCTCTTAAAACTATGAGAGAAAATGTAGCAGACTTTATTCAAAAAGCTGCAGATACAACAGAGCATATTGCTGCATCATCAGAAGAATTAACTGCTACTTCAGAACAAGCGGCTACTGCATCGGAGGAAGTTGCCAAAACTATTGATGAAATTGCAAAAGGGGCATCTGATCAAGCTACAGATACAGAAGTAGTAGCAAATAATATAGAAGAATTAGGTACTTTATTGGAGCAAGATTCAAATTATACAAAAGAACTAAATGTTGCAGCAGTTCAAATTGAAAAGCGAAAAGAAGAAGGCTTTTATATTTTGAAAGAACTTATTACTAAGACACAAGAAAATAGTAATGCATCAAGTAATGTTTATAATATTATAATGAGTAATAATGAAAGTGCAGAAAAAATTGAAAGTGCTAGTACTATGATTCAAAGTATTGCAGAACAGACAAATCTTTTAGCTTTAAATGCTGCAATAGAAGCAGCAAGAGCAGGTGAAGCTGGTAAAGGTTTTGCAGTTGTTGCAGATGAGATAAGAAAGCTTGCAGAACAATCAAATAACTTTACAAATGACATTAAAACTATAATAAATGAATTAAAGGCAAAATCACAAAGTGCAGTTGATTTGATGAAACAAACAAATCAGGTTGTTGAGGAACAAGCAGGTAGTGTTAAAGCAACAGAAGGAAAATTTGAAGGAATAGCAGAAGCGATAGATGTTATAAAAGACATAATTGCAAAACTTAATAATTCTACAGGTTTAATGGCGCAAAATAAAGATAAAATTATTGAATTAACACAAAATCTAGCAGCTATTTCTGAAGAGAATGCCGCTGGAACAGAAGAGACAGCTGCATCGATGGAAGAGCAATCTGCAACAATTCAGGAAATTGCAAACGCAGGTGAGAAATTATCTACAATTGCAGAGGATTTAAGATTAACAATAGATAAATTTAAAATTTAGTTTTTAAAAGAATATTTTACATTTCTATTAAATGTAGAATTGAGTGGTTCTATACCTAGAAATCAAAATAAGAATGTACAGTGGATTTATTACTGCGATAACAAAGAACTTTACAATATGAATAAATGAAAAAGGCAAAAAGAGCTAAAAGGATTAGGTTTTTTATTACAAAATTACAGGGAACATTACAAGGGAGAAAGAATTTCAACGGTAATGGATAGAGTAGGAAAAGACAAATTTATATCTGAAGTATTAAGCAGGCAATAAGACATTTATATTTGATGGTTTTTGTGAATCTTATGCTTAAGTATTGCACAGAGAGAAAGACTAGAAATTAGTTTATTCTCTCTTTTTTTTGGGGGGATAATTTATGTTTGTAACTATGTCACTTATATTTTCTAAATATTATATATGATAAAGTCGCGGAAGAAAATAAATAGATTGAAAATAATTTCATTAATTATAAATTATTTAACTAGTGAAAATTGACTATATAGTAATATTTATGATAAGATTTAAGAAAGAAGTAATTTTGTTAAAATACGCGGAAGTAATAATATTAAAAAAAGATGAATGAATATAGTAGATTTGGTTTTATTGTCATGAATTTGTATTTATTCAAGTTTTTTTATGATAACCATAATATTTATAAAATAAATAAGGTGCAACTACTGTAAGATATTTTTAATCTTTGCAAAATTAACTATTATTAATTCAATGCTTAGATAAAATAACTTTTATAAAAGTGAAAACTTTTAGCAGGATGATATTGCTCTTCGGAATTATGAAAAATTTATAACACAAAAAATTAATATTAAAAAATTTAATGATAATTAAGTTCTATTTTTGTACTCAAAAGTTCATTGTATCTTTGCGTATACAAGCTTCATCTTGAAGGAATATTGTGCCACTTAAGTGGACAGATTCGTCTAAGATACAAGTAGGTGAAGTTGTATTTCTATTAGAAAAACTTCAATTGAATCTTAGAATATATTTATGCACTTAGTTACAAGTTAGGAGATAAAATGATAAATAAAAGCAAAATTAAAAGCAAAGTAAAGATTATACCTCTAGGAGGGCTAGGGGAAATAGGAAAAAATTTAACTGTCTTTGAATATGAAGATGAGATAGTAATTATAGATTGTGGAATGTCGTTTCCGGATGAAGAACTTCTTGGAATTGATCTTGTACTTCCTGATATAACGTATTTACTAAGAAATAAGGATAAGATAAAGGGATTTTTTATAACTCATGGACATGAAGATCATATAGGTGGATTACCTTATGTTTTGAAGCAAATTAATGTTCCTATTTATGCTACAAAGTTAACTTTAGGGTTAATTGAAAGTAAATTAGAGGAGCATAATATTCTTAGTGATTGCACATTAAATATGGTTAAACCAGGTGATATAATAGAAACAGGCAATTTCAATATTGAATTTATTAGAACAAATCATAGTATAGCAGATAGTGTGTCAATTGCCTTGCATACACCTATAGGAATAATTGTTCATACTGGTGATTTTAAAATTGACTTTACTCCAATTGATGGAGAAATTATAGATTTGCAGAGATATGCACAGCTCGGAAAAAAAGGAGTACTGCTTTTAATGGCAGATAGTACTAATGCTACTCGTGCAGGTTATACAATGTCGGAAAAGACTGTAGGTGAAACTTTAGATAATCTATTTATTAAGGCAGATGGAAGAGTAATAGTAGCTACTTTCGCATCAAGTGTTCATAGAGTGCAGCAGATTGCTAATGCTTCTATAAAAAATGGTAGGAAGATTGCTTTTAGTGGAAGAAGCATGGAAAGAATATCTGAAGTTGCTATGTCACTAGGATATTTATTTATACCAGAAGAAATGATAATAGATTTAAATGACGTTAAAAAATATCCAAATGATAAAGTTACAATAATCACGACTGGAAGCCAGGGAGAACCTATGGCAGCGCTTACAAGAATAGCAGCAGGCAATCATAGGAGTATTCAACTAGAAAAGGGAGATACGGTTATCATATCATCAACGCCAATACCAGGTAATAAAAAGGCTGTATCGAGTGTTGTGGATGATTTAACAGAAAAGGGTGCTAAGGTAATATACGAAGCAATAGAGGATATACATGTTTCAGGCCATGCTTGTGAGCAAGAGCTTAGATTAATTCAGGCACTCTTAAAACCTAAATTTTTTGTACCAGTACATGGTGAATATAGGCATTTATTAAGTCATTCTAAGATTGCAGAAAATATGGGTATGGATAAATCGAATATTTTTATATTAGAAATAGGAGATGTATTAGAATTATCTAGAAATAAAGCAGAAATAGCTAACAAGGTACCAGCAGGTAGAGTTCTTATAGATGGCTTAGGTGTGGGTGATGTAGGTAATATTGTACTTCGAGATAGAAAGAATTTAGCAAAGGATGGTATTATAACAGTAGTTATTGTTATAAATAGAGAAAGTAGAACGGTAATATCTGGTCCAGATATAATTACAAGAGGTTTTGTATATGTTAGAGATTCAGAAGAGCTAATGAGAGAGATTAGGAGAATAGTTTCTAAGAGTGTAGAAAGATGTCTCGATAATGATGTAACTCAATGGTCAGAAATTAAGAGTTCCATAAGAAGAGAAGTAAATACTTATGTGTATACAAAGATGAAAAGAAAACCTATGGTTTTACCGGTAATTACTGAAATATAAAAGTTCATAGGTGATGAAGTTCGCCTTTAAATATCTTGTTTGAGATTGATGACTTCTACTATAATGAAATATAGTAGAAGTCTATTTATTTTTATTAGGGATGGATTAATCTCAAGATCAAGAAGAAGCTAACAATTCCACTGAACAAGATAAAAAAACGGAGAAGGATTTTGTTGTATATGATGAAAAGCTTAATAGAGTGAAATTGTCAGATTATAGGGGAAGATCTGCTGTAGTAAATTTTTGGGATAGCTGGTGTCTGCCTTGTAAAGAAGAAATGCCTCTTTTTAATGAGCTTTCAAGTAAATATAAAGAGGAACAATTAACTGTTTTAATGGTGGATTTAACAGATTGCCAAAGAGAAACTATGGATAGAGCTAAAGGATTTATGGCAGATAATGATTATAATATGAAAATTTTATTTGATAATGATGGCACTGCTTTAATAAATTATAATATTATATATATACCTAGAACTTTATTTATTGATAAAGATGGAAATATAGTTAAAGATCATTCAGGAGAAATAACTGAAGATGAATTAAAAAGTCAAGTGTAGTTATTATTGAGCGAATAAGGTAAATATTAAATTAAAATTAAAGTATTGAGTAATCAAAAAAGTAAAATATATGGTGATTAAGTCACAGAATTAATGTAAAAATAAGACTATACTTAAAGTATAGAAAAAAACAAAAATTTAAATTACAAATTGGAGGAGTTAGTTATGGCTAGAATAATAAGTAGTAATGAATTTATTGAAAATGTTGAGAACTCAAAAGGAATAGCAGTTGTTGATTTTTTTGCAACTTGGTGCGGACCATGTAAAATGTTAGCTCCAGTATTCGAAGAAGCTAGTATGGAAGTTAGAGGTAAAGCTAAATTCTTTAAAATTGATATAGATGAAAGTGAAAGCATAGCAGAAAAATATGGAATATCTGCAGTACCGACTATGATTGTATTTAAAGATGGGAGACCAGTAGAAAATTTAGCTGGATTTATGCCAAAACAAAATATACTAAATAAAGTGAAGGCGCATTTATAAATAATAGTATATAGGTGTAAATTCAGGTGGATTTTAAAACCCTACTTTGGGAGGTTTTGCTTTATATAGATAACTTTAATTAATAGATGAAGCCAGAGTTGCAAATAAAGCGGTGGAATATGTTTAATCCATCGCTTTATTTGTTATATCCCTGCGTATAGTTTCTTGTGATTATATATTTTTATATAATCATAGTTTTAATCACACTTATTTTTACATTTATCACAATCGGGATTATCTTGGTAAGATTCTAAATGAATCATAATTTCTGAGTGATCTAGAGAGTTTTTTATATCATTTTCAATCTTATCACATACGTCGTGAGCATCTTTAATTCGCATATTTTCAGGAAATACTAAATGTAATTCTATATACCTAACTCGTCCAGATTTTCTTGTTTTAAAGTTATGGTAATTACAATAAATACTGGAAAACTTATTTATACTGTTTTGAATAATTTTAATTTCATCATTAGATAACTTAACATCCAAAAGTGGATTGAATGCAGATATTAAAAGTTCAATGGCTTCTTTTAATATAAATATACCAACTAAGATAGCCACAATTGGATCTAAAAAATTCAACTTAGTTATCCATATAAGAAACAAACCAATTCCTACACCTAATGATGTATAAACATCAGCTTTTAAATGAAGAGCATCCGCTTCAAGAGCTATAGAATCTTCTTGTTTAGCGACTATATATATTTTTCTAGAAACCAAAAGATTTATAGCAGAAGAAATAAACATAACTATAAAGCCAAGGCCTATCGATTCCACGGCTCCAGGAATTATTAGTTTTTTTGCTGCTTCGAATATTATCCAAGCAGAAGCTGATAGTATAAGAATTGCCTCAATTACACCAGAAATATTTTCAACTTTTCCATGTCCATAAGGATGTATATCATCGGCTGGTTTATCAGATATTTTAACTGAAAAAAATGCTATTATAGCGGCTAATAAATCCATAGTCGAATGTATAGCTTCAGATATTATACTTACTGAACCAGTAGCAAGTCCCACAATTAATTTTAGAGTTATTAGGATGCTATTTGAAAATAGAGATAATCTTGCAACTTTAACTTTTGCATTCATATAAAACGCCTCCATATTTAACATAAGTTTTATCACTTGATAAAACAAATTAATAATATAATATATTTATATACATTAAAAGTCAAGGAGTGAGCGATGAACTGCGTTATCAATTGATAATGATAGCTATTGCATTAAGAAGTTATAAATGAAAGAAAACGGCCATTATCCAGGAAATTTGGATGGTATATATTTGAAGGAAATGGAGTAATATGTAATAAGATTTAAATCTTTATGTTGTAATTAGTAGCTGTTAAAAATCAAAAAGTGTGGCTTATAATACGAATATTTACCAAAATATAGAACATTCATAGAATTGTAACATATTATATTTTTGAAATAATAAACAAGGAAGAAAATATGAATAATGATATAATGTATTCGGTAGATTATTCATCTGAAACATCAGATTATGACTTAGAGGACAGATACAATAATAATTGGACATATCAGAATTCTAATTTCAGGTCTGTCCCATATTCTATGCTATTTGATGAAATGGAGTACGATTACAGAGCTGATATCCCACAATCAGCAACTGAAAATAGCAAAATGGATTTGAAAGACTATGGACCACAGCCTTTGGTAGTTAATATTGATAAAGCTACCAAGCAAAATACCAATTTTCGTACTGCTTTATGGACAGGAGAGCATTTTCAAGTTACATTAATGAGTATCAATGTAGGTGACGATATAGGTTTAGAAATCCATCCAGACACTGATCAATTCATACGTATTGAAGAGGGACAAGGAGTTGTTAAAATGGGAAGAAGCGAGGATAAACTAGAGTTTCAAGCAAACGCTAGAGATGACTTTGCAATCATGGTCCCTGCAGGAACTTGGCACAATGTTATTAACACAGGTACAAAACCTCTCAAAGTATACTCTATTTATGCGCCACCTCATCATCCACATGGCACAGTGCATGTAACTAAACCCTCTGAATAAGTTTTTAAAGAAAATTAAATTAATATAAGTCTAACCTAGTGTGAATTCATGGTCACGGGGTTAGACTTTTTTTATTCACTATGAAATTATATAGTTAGACAATCTGCGGATATTATGCCCTTTGAGAGTATAAATCATGAAAATGGCTGATTCAGAAAGTTAATTTTGATAGAGAATAAAAAATAAAATAAATTCGCCTGCATAAAATGTTCTTATATGCAGCATAGCTGCCATTTCTGATGTGCAGATTTTTCGCACATGCATTCGAAAAGGCAAATACGTAAAAGAGTACGTAATAATTATACTTATTGGTATAAAACTGTTAGAATTGCGTTAAGAAACTACAAGATATGACAAATAAATGCTATAATTAATTGTATTGTTGCAATAAATTATAACAAGAGGGGGAGCACGTTGCATGATGAAAAAGTTTAATTTAGGGACAAAAATAAGTATAATAATAGGATCAATAATCCTTGTGTGTTATATAGGAGTATTTGCAAGTATATTGGTACAAATAAAATCTAAAAGCATAATGGATAGCGAAAATTTAGCAAAAGAAATATCTTTATCCTATGCAGAGCAAATCACATCTAACTTTGAAAAGTTAGAAACAATAGGTAAGGATTTAAGAGGTTCACTAACCAATGAAATTAAGCTTAATTCACAGAACAGGGATCTGGTTATTGAAATGCAAAAGGAAATATTAAAGACAGATCCTGAAATTTTTGGTGTTACAGTTGCATTTGAGGCTAACGCGTTTGATGGAAAAGATGATTATTATAAAGGCAAAAAAGAGTTTGCAGAGGATGGAAAGTTTATACCGTATGCAAGTAGAGATGGTGATCAAATAGTAGTGTTACCAGCATATGATGAACAGACAGATATGACGTGGTACAATAAGCCAAAGGAATTAAGGGGGACTTATATTACAGAACCAACAGTGTATACAGTTAATGGACAAGATATATCCATGGTATCTTTAGCTATGCCTATATTAGATGATAGCGGAAAGTTTTTAGGAGTAATATCAATAGATTATAAACTTGATACATTAGAAAAACTTATATTGGAAAAAACACCACTTGGAGGCACAGTTGAACTAATATC
Organism: Clostridium beijerinckii HUN142; assembly: GCF_000621745.1. Classification (GTDB taxonomy): domain Bacteria; phylum Bacillota; class Clostridia; order Clostridiales; family Clostridiaceae; genus Clostridium; species Clostridium beijerinckii_A. The sequence continues at coordinate 488,915 of NZ_KK211336.1, forward strand.
TAACCAAGGTATTTATGTAGCAAGTGGTGAAGATCCAAGTCTAAAGATGAAAGATGCAAAGCAAAATAATGATACTTGGGCGAAAGTTATAAGTGAGACTTCACAAGGTAAAGAATTTTATACTTATGGAACTTCAATAAAAAAAGGACAGGAAGTTTTAATGGTAGCATATCCAGTTAACTTAGAAAATACAAAGACTAACTGGATACTATGCAGTCAAATTCCAAAAGAAAAAACATTAGAAAGTTATAATAAAATATTTAATGTTATTTTAATTTCAGCAGTTGCATCATTATTAATTGTTATATTTGTAATACATATTGTAGTTAAAAGAATGACAAAAGGAATAAGATACGCAGAAGAACAAATGGAGTTATTAGCTAAGGGAGATCTTACAGTAGAGCTCGATAAAAAATATGTGGATAGAGAAGATGAAATAGGAAAAATGTTTAAGTCCATAAATGAGATGCAAAAATCATTAAGGAATATAATATCTGGTGTTAAAGGTGAATGTAATGTAGTTTTAGATTCAATAAACTTTACACAAGGGAAAATAGAAGATTTAAATAATCAAATTTCAGATGTATCTGCTACAACTGAGGAGTTATCTGCAAGCATGGAGGAAACGGCAGCATCTACGGAGGAAGTAAATGCTTCATCAACAAATATGAAATCTATAATAAATACTATGGAATCGAGTGTTGAAAGTGGAGAGGTAACTGCAAAGGAAATTGAGGAAAGAGCTAAAAAACTTAAATCTGATGCATTACAATCAAGAGAACAATCTAGCAGCATAACTTCAAAAATGCAGGAAAGTTTAAGAATTGCTATGGAGAAATCTAAAGCAGTAGATAAAATAAATGAATTAACAGTTAGGATATTAGAAATAACTGATCAAACAAATCTATTAGCATTAAATGCAGCTATAGAATCAGCAAGAGCAGGGGAAGCTGGTAAAGGATTTGCTGTTGTTGCAGATGAAATAAGGAAACTTGCTGAAACCTCAAAGGAAACTACAATGGAAATACAGCAGATAAATAAAGAGGTTGTTATGGCTGTAAATGAACTTAAAGGAACATCAAATGAAGTAATTAATTTTATTGGAAATCAAGTGATGAAAGATTATAACAAACTTGTAGACACAGGAGAACAGTATAGAAATGATGCTATTGTATTTAATGAATTAGTTAGCACTATAGGTGAAATATCAGATGAACTTATTAATTCTACAGAAGATATTATAACAGCTATAAATGAAGTTGCAGAGGCAACTAATGAAGGTGCTACAGGAACAACTTTAATTGCAAATAAGTCAAATGAGGTAGTTAATTTAACAGAAGACGTTGTAGAACAAACACATAAGACAAAAGAATGTGCAGATAAATTATTAGAAGTAGTATCAATATTTAAAATATAGGGAATTAACATAAGGTGAATATAGTAGATTTATTTTACACAAATCTACTATATTCACCTTATGTGCTTAAACAAGAAGATTCATATGTTGAAATAAAAAGCATTTCATAACAAGATTTTCTAACTTTAGGTAAAAATTAATTTATAAATGAATAAAAAATAGACCACCTTCAAAGAATAAAATTGGAGGTGTTTTATTATGCAAGTAAATTTAACTCAAAAAGAAAAAATGTTGTTAGAAGATCAGAAAAGCCATGAAGAAATTTGTATACAAAAATATTCAAATTATGCTAATCAGGTACAGGATCTACAATTGAAACAAATTTGTAAGAATAATGAGCAAATTGAAAGGAGCCATCTTAATACAATTAATCAGTTACTAAGTGGCAATGTTCCACAGATGAATCAACAACAAGGTGGACAAAAAAACCAAGGTGTTGATCAAAATGTAAATAAATCTCAAACTGCTACAAGTAATTTGTCAGATAAGGAAATATGCTCAGATTTATTAATGACAGAAAAATATGTGTCAGGAGCTTATGATACTGCAATTTTTGAATTCAAGGATACTGAAGTACGAGATGTATTAAATCATATACAAAAAGAAGAACAAAAGCATGGAGAATCTATATTTAAGTATATGGAGAGTAAAGGCATGTATAATGTTCAATAATTAGAAAAACATTATTAAAAGTATAAGAAAGTTTAGCTTTTTTCAGGCTGAATTTTTTTGTACTTTTAATAATTTATATTTATGTTTTATTGGTTAAAATTGACTACATAAGAGTCTTAGTGATAAAATTTAATGAAAAGTTATTTGACTAAATAAGTTATAACAAAAATAATAACTTATTTTAAAATTTAAAACTAGAAACTATAAAATATGGTTTTTTATAATGGAGGGAAATAAATGATTTTTTTTGGACATTTAGGGTTAACCACTGAAGCGATAAAGGCATATGAAGTGATTTTACATAAAGATAGTAAGTTAAGTAACAAAGAAGTTTTGGTTGATTATAGATTTGTTTTGATTGGATCAATATTACCTGATATTATTGACAAGCCAATTGGGGCTGGGGTATTTCGCAGTGTATTTCATAATAGCCGAATATTTGGACATACTTTGATATTTTCTCTAGTTCTGATTTTGATAGGCATATATATGTTAAATAGAAATGGAAAAAATAATATTTTATTATTGGGCATCGCTAGTTCCATTCATTTAGTATTAGATAGCATGTGGTTATACCCTAAGATATTGTTTTGGCCATACTTTGGATGGAAGTTTCCTGCAAGACCAGAAGGCAATTGGGTAAATAGTGATATTGTTAGACTTATTACAGATCCGACTTATTATTTACCTGAATTAATAGGCTTTGCTATTATCGCATATTACTTTATAAGACTTTTTAGGAAAAAAGAAATAAGATGTTTTTTAAATAAAGGAAAGTTATAGAGTTAATCATGATAGGTATACTTGTGGGGCAAGGAATGACTTTTGATGAAGCAATTAGTAAGGTAGAAGATTGGGAAACATCTGGTATATCTAAACTTTTAGATAAGAGTAAAATGACTCAAAGTAAATGGAAAAATAATATCATATATCTGCAGAACGTTAAAAAACTCAAGTGATTCTAATAACAAATTACTTGAGTTTTAAATTTTATGCGTTGGCGTTCAAAAAAACAACTGCTAAGCGTGTGGTTCTGATTGTATTTAGTGAAATAAACTACATTAATCTAGAAGTGTAAAATTATTAGAAAATTTGAATTATTAATTCAAGATATTATGGTATAATACCTAATTATAGTAATTTATCTTGATGAAAGGAAAAGTATAATGAATTTTTCTACCTGTCATTATATAGTGTTTAAATATGGATACAAGTTTAAAAGAAGAAAGAGAAGTATTACTGCAGAAGAAAGATATAATAAAACAAGAATTAAAGGAAAAGAAACAAAAATTTGAAGAAGTTGGGGAAAAAATTAAGACTTTAAATAAACAAGTAAAGAGCTTTAGTGAAGAAAAGCAAGCTAATGAAAGAATATTTAGTTATTTGTCTCAAGATATTGAAAAATATGAAGAGTCGTTAATAGAGCCTTATTTTGGTAGAGTAGACTTTAGAGAAAATATGGGATTTACTGAAAGTATATATATTGGTAAAAAAGGTATAAGTAACAGCAAAGATGGAGAAGAAATTGTTGTTGACTGGAGAGCGCCAGTTTCAGATCTTTATTATAGTGGGACTGGTGGAGATGCATACTACAAGGCACCACAAGGAATAGTTGAAGGAAAGCTAGAATTAAAAAGAAAATTTTTATATAAGAATAGTGACATAGAAAAGGTATTTGATGAAGGAATAAATAACATCATTATAAATGAAGAAGAAGGGCAAAATTTAGTTGATGAGTTTTTAAAGATAAATCTTGAAGAAAGCAGTGGGAAAAAACTAAAAGAAGTTGTTGCAACAATACAGAAAGAACAAAATGAAATAATAAGATGGCCTAAAAATCTGCCTATAATAGTACAGGGGTCAGCAGGTTCAGGTAAGACAACAATAGCGTTACACAGGTTAGCTTATCTCATTTATAGATATAAAGAAAGCATGAGTGGAGATGAAATTTTAGTTTTAGCTCCTAATAAACTATTTCTAAGTTACATTTCAGATATTTTACCTAGCCTTGGAGCGGAGGAAGTAAATCAAAGTACCTTTGAGGAAATGGTATTATCAAAGTTAAAACTAAAAGGAAAAGTTTATAATAAGGATGAAAAATTATTAAGGATAATAGAAGAAAATGATGAAAATCTAAAAAAGCTTATTGTAAATTCAAGCAAAGTTAAAGGAACCATGCTATTTAAAACAATGCTTGATAGATATATAGCATTAATGGAAAAAGATGCAATTCATATTGAAGATATTAAAGTTGGAAATGAGATATTATTTCATAAAAAAGAAATAATGAGGTTATATATAAAAGATCTAAAAGCTTATCCTATTAACAAAAGAAAAAAGGAGATAAAAAGATATTTAAATTTAAAAATAAAAGAAAGAATAGAAAGTCTATTAATAGAAATAGATAATGAATGGGAAAAGAAAATAAGAGAAATAAGAAGAGAAAATGAAGATTCACCAGAAAGAAGAAAATCGCTTATAAGTCTATATGAAGAGAGAGACAAAATAAAGGAAAATGTAAAGAGTAACGGTAAAAAGGAATTTAATAATTACTTTAAAAATTGGAAGGATATAAATTCAAGAGATATCTATTATAATTTTTATAATGATGAGTTATTTGAAACAGCAACTGGAAGTAAGATTCCTAAGGTATTGTCAGATTACATGAAGGAAGAATTTAATAATAATTTTGAGAAGAATATAATCGATGAAGATGATTTGCCAGCTCTTGCATATATAAGAATTTTACTTGAAGGAATTGATGATGACGAAAAATTTAAATATATTATAGTAGATGAAGCTCAAGATTATAGTCCATTCCAAGTATACTTAGTTAATAGTTTTGCTAAAGGTAATGCGTTAACTTTAGTAGGAGATCTAGCTCAAGGAATTTATTATTATAAAGGTCTAAAGACATGGGAAGATATAACCAAACATGTCTTTGAAGGAAATGCAACATATATTCAGCTAACGCAAAGCTATAGATCAACAGTTGAAATAATTGATTTTGCAAAGAAAACATTACAGTCTCAAAACTTAGGGCTTAAAGATGCTAAACCAGTTTTAAGACATGGTGAAAAGCCTAAAGTAGTAAAAATTTCGAGTGGAGATGAATATATTTCAGCTATAGAGAAAATCATTAATGAAGTACAGAACTACGGAAAGAGAACAATAGCAATAATTACAAAAAATATGTTACAAGGTGAAGAAATATACAAACTCCTAAAAGAAAAAAGCAAATACAAATTTGAATTAATATTAGGAAAAGAAAAAGAAATAAAAGAAGATTTAATAATAATTCCATCATATTTAACAAAAGGATTAGAGTTTGATTGTACAATAATACTGAACCCAAGTGAAGACAACTATAAAGAAAATATTTTAGATGAAAGGTTATTATATGTTTCACTAACTAGGGCATTACATTTAGAATATATAGTAATAAAAGATGAAGCTACAAATTTAATTTAGAGAGAATTTATTTTCATAATTATATTCTCAACATTGCTAATAAAAGATAGGTATTGTTGAGATTATTAATATAGTAAAAAGCATAGGATAATATAACTTAAGATCAATATTTATATTAGTTTTAAGTTACATTATCCTATTTTTAAATTAAAAATTTATGATTAATAATTTATGGTAGGCTTATTTAAAATCTTGATAATTAAAATCTCTGAGCATTTCAGTGAATTGTTTTAGTTTAGAATCATCCCATTTTGAAATACGTTCATAAAATAGAGATTCTTTCTCCTTTAGTGCATCAATTGTTTTTTGTCGTCCAAGTTCAGTTAGAGATAATAGTATTCCACGACGATCATTAGGTGATATTTCGCTTTGTACATAGCCTAATTTTTTGAGTTGATTGACAAGTCGACTAACAGAGCTTCGATCCATAGCTGTTGATTCAGCCAAAACTGTGGCACTTGTTGGTCCAAATGAGAAAAGCCAGCGGACAAGCAAAAAGGCAGCAGGTTGTAAGGTTGAATCAAAACGAGCTGCTGTTTTAACATTAAGTGCGTGCGATGCACTTATAAGTGCATTTAATTCCTTACCTAATTTTAATTCCAATTCTATTCTTTTAATATTATTATTGTCCATATTACACCTCGACTTAGTAACTAAATTATATGATACTTGACATATATCAAACAAATAAATATAATTGACATATATCAAGTATATTTATCTGTTTATTACATGTCAAGTAATATCAACGCATGTATCACATCAATAATACTTTAGAGGGAAATCCTACAAGAAATATTAAATTAGTATATAAATATTAAGGAGGATTATTATGATTACTAATCCAATAGTTATAATAACTGGCGCTACTAATGGCCTTGGACAGATCGTTGCAAGTGAATTAGCCAAAAGAGGTGCACATCTTGTATTGACGGCTAGGAGTAAGAGTAAAGCAGAAGCGACTGAAAGGATTATAAAAAATATAGCGCCGAATGCAGAAATAGATTTTTTCTTTGGAGACTTATCACTAATGAAAGATGTTAAAAGAATAGGAAATGAAATCAAAGATTCATATCCAAAGATTGATGTTTTAGTGAACAATGCTGGGCTTCATGCTTTTGAACAAAGAATAACTTCTGAAGGTTTTCCAGAAATGATAGCTGTAAACTATTTTGCACCGTGGTTATTAACTAATATATTAACAGAATCATTAATAAAGTCTGGAAATGCTAGGATTGTTAATGTTGCTTCTGAAGCATCACGCAATCACGGTGAGCTCAAATTGCCTGATGATTTGACTGATATAAATGCATTTACGTCTAGACAGTCATCTTCTCTTTATGGAAAAACAAAGCTGCTAAACATTATGTTTACAGGAGTACTTTCACGCAAGCTTGAAGGGACTGGAGTTACTGTTAATGCACTTAATCCAGGATTTAATGTGACAGGACTTGGACGTGAATTATGGTTTGCATCTGTACTTGAACGTATACTAAAATTTCTGCATATTGGAGATCCATGTAGAGGAGCTGATATTATTATTAGATTAGTCTTAGAGGAACAGTATGAAGGTGCAACTGGTGGATATTTTAATGTTAGAACTGGCAAACCAATTATACCAGTTCAACCTGCAGGTGATACAGAGATGGAAAATAAACTTTGGAATTATACTAAAGAATTGTTAGAAGCAAAAGATGTTATAAATTAAGTGAATAAAGTATAAAAAATAGGGTATTGAAGTTTGATATTATTATTAATTTTAAACTTCAATATCCTATTTTTTATGTACTTTGACATATTGAGAATACGTATATTATGAAACATAAAGCCAATTGTATAAACTATTTTTAAAAAGTGGGAGATAAAACAAAAAGCATGGCTTAATTTTTGTGGCTACAAATAATAGAGGTGTTAATTATTTGTAATTTTGTACTACCAAAACTAAAGTTGTAGTAAGAACTTGTGATAGTTATTTTATAGGTATAAAAAGTTTTAAATTAGTTTTTATGTGTTACCTGTAGTGCATCAGCTATAATTTTACAATAATCCACCATTTCATCAATGGGAATAAGCATACCTTCTTCAAGCCATTCACCGGCTGAATAAACTAATGCAGGTGAATAGAAATCTGCAATAACATCTATTGGAATAATAAATTTAATTCCGTTATTCTGGTCATTTATTAATTTTGACTTTATGCATTCAAGTACTATTTTCTGAAGCTGTTTCATTGCGGAGCCATTATTTAACAGACCTATAGAATACATCTTTTTGTTTTCGCACATGTGCTCAAGAAGAAGTCTAAATAAATTTGCATAGTATTCTTTGGGAGTATCCATGGGAGTATATTGCAAACTCTTTTTTTCAAAATCCTGTATTAATTGTCTGAGCATAAAATCAAGTAATTGAAATTTATCTTCAAAATGTTTATAAAATGTAGTTCTATGTATCATAGCTTTATCGCAGATGTCTGAAATGCGGATATCGTTGAAATTTTTTTCAGTAAGCAGAGATATTAGAGCATCAAATAATAGTTTATGCATTCTTCGTACTCTCAAATCAAGATTTTCATTAATTACATTATTATTCATAAGCACCTCCTAATAAAATAATCTACATATATGCCAAAATGTAGATGTAATATATAAATCAAAAATATTGTTTCTTGATAAGCTTATAGCAACAGTATAAAGTATAAATATACAGTTGTAAATATTATATACAAATATAGATTAAAAATACATATGTAGATTAAATAGGAAGTTTTATTAGCAAACAAATAGAGAGGTGAATGTCAATGAAGCAAAAAATAAAAAGAATGATAACGATAGGGAGTATGATAAGCGTTATGACTAGCAGTATTATACCAGTATCAGCATCAGAAACTATTGGAAATTTAAATGTATCAAAATCAACGTTAGCATATGGAGGTGATGGAAATATTTCTGGTTTAGATCAAAACATACAAACTACTGTAGGAAAAAAAGTTATTACATTAGATAAAGCAATTGAAGGAGCTATAGGTAACAGTGAAAAATTAGCATTGAAATCAAATGAAATAAAAATGTACAAAGATAAAATGGATCTTCAGGAAAAAACTAATGATTATTATGAAGTTATTGGTAAGAAAATATATGATTATCCTTATGACAAGCTTGAACTTCAAGAAAAGCAGACAGAGCAATCTAAAGCTTTCATGGAAGATCAAATAGCTTCCGATATTACAAATAAATATAATGATGTGATTTTAAAAGAAATTGAAATAAACAAATTAAAAAGGAATCTAGAACTGAAGAAAAAAGATTTAGATTACATGAAAGGAAAGCTTGAACTTGGAATGGCAACTTCTGATCAGGTTACTGATACACAAATTGAAATAAAATCTTTACAAGATGAAATAATAGCAAAAGAGAATTCATTAAATAACAACAAAGATTATTTTAAAGTACTAACAGATTTAGATTTGAAAAATACATATTCACTTGATTACAATGTGGATTATACAAAATTTAAAATTGATGGTCCAGTTGATGAGTATATATATGACAAAATTGATAAGTATGTAAAATATGATGGTGAAATATTGAAGCTTACCAAAGATTATATGAAAGAGCTAAAAGATGATGGAATAAAAGAGATTATGGATAAGGACGTAGAAAAAATGCCCAATAAATCTTCTTGTGTAGAAGCAAATGCTGATGGCACTTATTCATTTGATTCAGGGGCATATGCATTAAAGTTAATAGATTATCAGCAGAAGCAGCAAGAATATTATACTGAGATTAATGCTTATGGAGAATACATGAATGGTAAATATAGTTTAGATGAAGCACAAGTTAAACTAAATGATACAAAAAAGAATCTTAAAAATGCATTAAAGGAAAGTTATTCAACTCTGCTTGATTTAGAAAACAAAATAGATACTTTAAAGGAACAGGTTAATTCGACAAACATAAAACTTAAATTTGCTAAGGCTCAAGTAGAAATGGGGTTAATGCTACAAAATGATTATGATAAGCAATGTATAGAAAGTGAAGAGGTAGGTACTTCCTTAAGAAAATTAATTTATGTTCATGATAATCTAAGAGATAGTATACAAAAGCCATGGATATTAAGCAATCAGTGAAAATATATGTTATGAATTGTTAATTGAGAACTGTAAATTATACTAGGAGGATATATAATGAGAAAATTATTAGTTATTTGCTTATTAATTTTAAATTTAATTGTATTAAGCGGATGTAGTGAGAAAGCTGATACAAAGGCAGATACAAAAACTTATCCAGTAAAAACTGTGGAACTTAAAGATGAAAGCTATCCAGTTTCATTAGAATATGACGGGATTACAGGAGGAAGTGAAGTTAGAAAACTTTCTTTTAAGAGTTCTGCAAAAGTATCTAAAATATATATTTCAAAAGGCCAACATGTAAAAAAAGGAGACCAGCTTGTCGATTTAGATAAAACTGATTTAAACTTTGCAATGGAAGGAGCAAAATCTGAAATGGATGCTGTTTCAGCACAATATAATAAAGCAGTCAACGGTGCTCAAGCTGAGGATATAAATAAGGCTCAGATAGCAGTAAAGAATGCTCAGGATAATTATAATTACTGCAAAGATTTATATGATAAAAATGTTAGTTTATTTGAAATGCATGCAGTGACTCAACAGCAGGTTAATGATATTAAAATTAAATTAGATGGAAGTGAAAGTGAGCTTAATGGAGCTAAGGAAACATTAAAGCAGCTTCAGAATGGAACGAGGGAAGAAGATAAGCTGGCAGTGTTGGCTCAGTTAAATGCTGCAAAGGCTGACTATGATTCCAAAGTAAACTTACTTCAAGATGCTTCTCTTACAGCTGATGTAGATGGCTATGTGGTAGATATTCTTTGCAAAGAAGGAGAAATGCAGTCCGCTGGTTATCCAGTTGTTTTAATTAGAAGTGAAAATCAAGTTGTTACTATAGGATTATCTGATAATGATGTGAAGAAAATACAACTTGGAACAAAAGCACAAGTGAAAATAGATGATGTTACGACAGATGGAGAAGTTATGAGCATAGTTCAAATGGCTGATAGTAAATCAGGAACATATAGTGCAGAAATTAAGCTGCTGACACAAATAGATAATAGTAAATTTTATATAGGACAATCTGTAAAAGTTTATATTAATGAAGGTGAAAAGAATGGAATTTGGATTCCTATTGTTAGTATTTTAAATGATGGACAGGATTATGTTTATGTAGTAGAAGATGGACGAGCTGTCAAGAAAAATGTAACATTAGGACAAACTAATGAAAATCAAGTGTGCGTAGAAGGCCTAAAGAGCGGAGATAATCTTGTTAATGAAGGACTGAAAAATATAAAAGCTGGATATCAGGTTTCAGCAGAATAAAGGAGGAGAAATCATGGGATCGATTAACGCTGCTATAAAAAATAAAAAGATAGTACTATTCTTAGTGTTTGTTGCCATCTTGAGTGGTTTAGCTTGTTACTATTATATTCCTAAACAGGAGAGTCCAGATGTTTCTTCGCCAGCAGCAATGATTACAACTATTTATCCGGGGGCATCTCCTAAAGATGTAGAAAATTTAGTTACAAAAAAGATTGAAGATAAGGTTGAAGAAATAGATGGATATGATTATGCTGAATCTTATTCTCAAAATAGCGCATCTATAGTTATTGTTTACTTAAATAGTGATGCAGATAAAGATAAAGCATGGCGTAATTTAAGAGATAAAATAAAAGATTTAAAATCTGATCTTCCCAACAGTTGTGAAGAGAGTACAATAGATACAAAGCTTACGGAAACAGCAGGTATGATTTTAGGTGTATCTGGTGAAAGTTATTCTTATGAACAACTAGGAAATTATGCAGATGATATAAAGAAACAATTAAGTAATGTTAGTGGTATGTCTAGATTTGACATAAAGGGAAAGCAGGATAAACAAGTAAAAGTAGATATAGATTTAAGCAAAATAAATACATATTCTATTTCTCTTGAAGATGTATGTGGTGTGCTGCAAGCACAAAATGTAGAGATTCCTTCTGGATCTTTGGAACTCCCGACTGGAAAAATAAAAGTACAGACACCTGGAAGTTTTACCTCTCTTAAGGATATAGAAAATACAATTGTAGGAGTTTTATCAGAAACAGGACAAACTATAAAGCTTAAAGATATAGCAAATGTCCATATTGATTATGATGATGATTCTAATTATAAATATACTAGCAATGGAGAAAGTACCGTGTTGCTTGCAGGATATTTTCAAGATAATAAAAATATAGTTTTAATAGGCGATGATGTAAGAAAAAAAATAGACGAAATAAAAAAACAATTACCACAGGATTTAAAGATAGAGGAGGTTACATTCCAGCCTAAAGACGTAGATGAATCAGTTTCTTTCTTTATGAAAAACCTTGAAGAGGGCGTAATTCTTGTGGTTATAACTGTTCTAATAGGAATGGGAATTAGAAATGCATTAGTAGTATCCTCAGTAATTCCAATATCTATTGCTTTATCATTTATTGTTATGGAAGTTTTAGGAATAAAAGTACATCAAATATCAACTACGGCACTTATTATAGCACTGGGAATACTGGTAGATGATGCAATTGTAATAGGAGACGTTGTTCAAGTAGGAATTGATGCTGGATTGCCAGGAGATGAAGCAGCATTTAAAGGAATTAAAAAACTATTTGTGCCTGTATTTACATCCACATTAATTATTGTTGGTGCTTTTGCTCCACTTTTAAGTATACCTGGAGCAGTAGGAGAATTTATAAGAACGCTGCCTCAAGTAGTAATGATTTGTATAACTTGTTCATATATATCAGCATTATTTATAACTCCTGCTATGTCATCTTTGTTTTTTAAGAAGAGTAAAAAGTCTGAAAAGGAAAATAAAATCCAAAAGCTATTCCATAAGATTTTGAATTATGGACTTAAGCATAAAATAAAGATTGTTGCAGCATCTTTACTTATATTTGGAGTATCAATGGGGTTAATGAATTTATTAGGCGCACAATTTTTCCCTTATGTAGACAAAAACATTATTTATATAAATGTGTCTAATGAAAGGGTTGAAGATTTGGATAGTTCAAGTAATTTAGTAAAGGAAGTAGAAGCTGTTTTAAAATCGCAAGAAGAAGTTACGAGTTATACTTCAGCTATAGGTGGTGGTCTGCCTAGCTTTTATATTACATTGCCTACTGTAACACCATCAAAAGATACAGCTCAAATTGTGGTGAAAGTAGATCTAGATAAAACCAAAAAGTTTGATACAAGGGAAAAACTTGTTGAACATATACAAAATGAATTAGATAATAAAATCTCTGGTGGAACTGCTACAGTAAAGCTATTGGAACAAGCAGATCCAATAGGAGCACTTGTTCGAATCCGGCTTACAGGAGATGATTTAGATAAAATATATACTGCTTCAGAACAAATACAAGAAAGATTAAAAAATATACCAGGAACTACAAATGTAAGAGATGATGCAGCTAAAAAGACATATGAATATGAAGTGAATATAGATAGTACTAAAGCATCTCAATACGGTTTGTTAAAGTCTGATATTTTGAAACAAATGAACATTGCATTAAAAGGATATAGCAGTTCTGTATATAGGAAGAGTGGAAGTGAATATGATATATTAGTCAAAAGTAATATTGCTTCAGTAGAAGACTTGAAAAATTTACAAGTAAAATCAAGTGTTACAAGCGATAAAATCTTGTTATCACAGGTAGCAACCATAAATCTTAAGTCAGAGTTAGACCAAATAAAGCATTATAAGAAGGATAAGACCGTAACAGTATATAGTGATTTAAAATCAGGTTATAACTCAGGTGATATAGAAAATAAAGTGAAGGAAGAAATAAATAAAATGGACTTAAACGGTGTAAATGTTATTTATGATGGAGAGCAAAAACAAATAGAAACTAATTTCACAAGCCTTGCTATTGCTGGAGTAGTTATAATAATAATAATTTATTTAATTCTATTTGTTCAATTTAAGTCATTTGTACAGCCTTTTGTAATAATCTATTCACTGCCACTATCACTAATAGGAGTAATAGTAGGGCTTTTGATGTGCGACATGCCACTATCATTAACTGCTGTTATGGGAATAATAAGTTTGATTGGAGTAGTTATAAGAAATGCAATTCTGCTTGTAGAATATATAATTGAAGGCAGACATGAAGGTCTTTCTATAGATGAAGCTTGTATACATGCCGTAAGTCTAAGATTTAGACCAATAATACTAAGCTCAACAGCAACAATTACGGGGCTTATCCCACTAGCATTTTCTAAGAGTGCGTTATTTGGACCTATGTCAGTAACTATAATATTTGGACTCGCAACAGCAACTTTCCTTACATTTATAGTTGTTCCAGTAATGTATTCTTTAGTTAATACTAAGTGTGAAGAGAGACAAGCAAAGAAAAATAAGGTTAGCATTGAAACAGAAACTATTTAGTTATGAAATTCAGATTATTTTATTCTCACCATAATTAGTTTTTCTCTTCAATTTAAAGTGAAGTTCACTAGTAGAGCTTAGTTAATTAAGTTCGGATAACAAAATACAAGATGCCCATATAGAAGTTTATGTTTTCAAATATAAACTTCTATATGGGCATTCGCTTTTGAATTCTCACTTATCTTACTTAGGATATGTGTTTAAGTATCATATATTCTATATGATAAAGAATAAATATTGTGAAGAATATTACCATAGAAGACTATATACATAAACATTCTGAAAAATATATATTCCAAAGAATGTTAGAATATATTGGAGCTAGGACGCTTTATAAATATATTGGAAGATATTATAGATAAAGCTTAAAAAACACGATATACCATCTAGAAAATTGATGTATAATGAATTAAAAAATATGAATAAAAAAGGGGGATACATAACATATGCTTGTACCTAATAAAAGCCCAAAAGTATATGATCAGGTTATAGAGAAGATTAAAGATAAAATAAAATGTGGTGAAATAAAAAAAGGAGATAAATTACCAAGTGAAAGAGAGATGGCAGAATCTCTTAAGGTATCGCGTGCATCTATAAGGGAAGCATTAAGAGCTTTAGAAGTAATAGGATTAATAGAAAGCAGACATGGAGCTGGAAATTATATACGAACAAATTTTAATAACTCTCTGCTTGAACCACTTTCAATCATGTTTATGTTGCAGGAGAGTTCGCCAAAAGAAATGTATGATTTAAGGGAAACACTAGAGCTGGAATGTTCTAAATTAGCAGCCAAAAATATAGAGGAAAGTGAGCTTGAACTTTTAACAGCACTATTAGATAAGATGTATATTGCTAGTAGTGAAGAAGAAAGTGTTGAATTAGATATTAAGTTTCATCAATTAATTGCAAAAGCATCAAGAAATGTATTATTAATTAATGTACTTAATGTTATATCTCAACTTGTAGACGAATTCATTAGAAGAGCTAGAATGAAAATTTTTCATGAGGGAAATACAAAAGAAAGCTTATTATGGATACATGAGAATTTAGTAAGAAATTTAAAGAAAAGGGATGAATCACTAGCTTACAATGCTATGAAAGAACATTTCGATTTAATTAGGAACTCTTATGGATATGAGAATTAGTGTTACTTTGTAAATTAAAAATATAATATGAAATCAATAGTTTTGAAATTTTTTGATTACTCATAGCTGCGTTTTATAATGTGAAACGATCTTAGTTGCAGCATAGCTGCTTTTATAATGTATATATCTTATATGAAAAAGAAAAACTGCTTATTATGTAAAATTAATTGTAGTAACTAAAAATGGGTGTCTCAAGATGATTAAAAATCATCTTGAGACACCCATTTGCTATATTAGAATTAAAATCTAATAATTTAGTTGATAGATTTGAGAATCTTAAATCTATTGTTGCAAAGATCAACTCTAACAGGATTATTGTTAAAGACATCTTTAGAGAGGTCTTTTGAACATTCCTTCATAGAATTTATGAATTCTTGATTATTTACAGCATCATCTTGAACAATTAAAGAAAAAACATATATATCTTTCTCTTTATCAATCTTAATGTTAATCTTTGAATTATCAGTAAAAATGTCTTTTTTAAAATAAGCTCCTAATTTTTTTGCTTGTGATTCAGTTATGGCATTGGTATAGTAAACATGATTTTGTCCATAAGCGATTGAGTTTTCAGGCATAGCAGCAGTATATATACGTGATAAAATAACTAAAGCTAATAATAAAAAGCATATAAGTACTGGTAGAAAATAGGAAGCCTTTTCGCCGCCATTTTTAATATGTTCATTGTATAGTTCCTTTTGAATATTTCTAAGAAGGATTCCAATGCCAGCATTAACGGGTAAAGCTAAACTTGAACTTTTAACTGATAATAGACTCAACAAATAAATGAAGACAATAAAGCTTAAAATAGTTGAAATAAGGGTTATCCATTTCTTTTTATGATCTCCTAAACGTCCATAATTTAAAGAACATATAATACCAGTAGGAAGAAATGAAAAGATGGCCGAAATAATAATAAATGATTTAGGATTCCATAGTTTTTTAGTTGGAACACTAGTACTAATTTCTGTCATAAAGATACCTCCATAATATTGCCAGAATCAATTATATCACAATATTACTTATAATTATCTTATTTTACATAATTTTCACAAATAAAATAGAATTGAAAGAATTTATTGGGCATATTGTGTACCTAAATATGTAGTAGAGGCAATAAGATCGAATAAACACCGTTGTGATATGAATGGATTTAATGAAGCAATAAGTGAGAAAATTTTGTTTGTTACTTTTTATTATATATTGCAATTAAGTTTCTAAATGAACATATAGCTTACTAAAGTTTAAAATTTAAATTTATTATTGCAATATATATTATAAAAAATATTAATTAATATAGATTATTTTATAATAATGTGTTAATATAATTATATCCATAATATTATCAGAAGAAACTCATAAAGGTAGATTAGGGAGATATGCCTAATCTACCTTTTATTTTTTGTAAAAAATAAAATAGATAAAAGACTAATTGAATGAGAGCAAAGCTGTATCTATTTGCTAATGCAAAAAAAATGAATATTTTTC
The DNA here is from genome assembly GCF_000621745.1 of Clostridium beijerinckii HUN142. GTDB lineage: Bacteria > Bacillota > Clostridia > Clostridiales > Clostridiaceae > Clostridium > Clostridium beijerinckii_A. The sequence continues at coordinate 505,582 of NZ_KK211336.1, forward strand.
AAAGAAATCTAATAGATGATTTACTGTATTTTTAGTAAAAATATTACAATATACGCATTAATTAAAAAAATAACTAGAAATTACAAACGAATTAAGTGTATAATATAATCAAGATATAAGATTTGGAGATAATTAAAAAAACAAATCAATGAAAATAAAACATTAATAAGAAGGCATAATTTATTTTGCTCTTTAAAAAGTATTGTTTATGAAATTATGGGAATACTTAATAATGAGAAAAATAGGTCTAGATAAATTATAGATTATCACCTATTTTTAGAAGTGGTAATATGCTTAACAAATCAAAATACAATATTTTATTAAGGAGGATATTTATGAAAACAGGTACAGTAAAGTTTTTTAATTCGGAAAAAGGATTTGGGTTTATAGAGGTAGAGGGGGAAAAGGATGTTTTTGTACATTCATCTTCTCTTTCAGGATTTAGTATACAAGAAGGAGATAAAGTTCAGTTTGATGTTGAGAAAGGTACAAAAGGCCCTCAAGCAACTAATATTCAAAGAGTATAAAATAACCTTTGTATGTTGCTTAACAATATATTAGCTAATTTTTGCCACCTTGTTTAAGGTGGTTTTTCATTGAAATAAATTTATTAAATTTACAAATACTATAAAAAAACAGAAAGAAGGTTTAATATGGAAAATAAAGTATTTAGCGAATTGGGTCTTGATGAGAGTATTCTTAAAGCTATTGATGCAATGGGATTTGAAGAACCATCTAAGATTCAGGCTGAGGTAATACCAGTTCTTTTAGAAGGGCATGATGTTATTGGGCAGGCACAAACTGGAACTGGAAAGACACTGGCATTTGGAGCACCAGTTTTGAGCAGAATTAGCAGCTCAGAGGGGAAGATAAGCAGTATCATACTAACTCCTACAAGAGAGCTTGCTATACAGGTAAATGATGAACTAAATCGTATAGCTAAGTTTACTAAGATTAAGTTACTTCCCGTATACGGCGGCCAACCTATTGATAGGCAGATTTCAGCTTTACGGAGGGGAATAGATATAGTCGTAGGAACTCCTGGAAGAGTGTTGGATTTAATAAGAAGAAAAGTCTTGAATTTAGGTTCTATCAAATTCCTTGTATTGGATGAAGCCGACGAAATGCTAAACATGGGATTTATTGATGATATAGAAGAAATAATAAAAAATTCAAATCAAGACAGGCAGACAATGTTGTTTTCAGCTACTATGCCTGAAGAAATCAAAAGACTTGCTAAAAGGTATATGAAGTCTGAAACGAAACACATAGCCATTTTAAAAAATGCAATGACTGTAGCTACAGTGGATCAATACTATTATGAAATTAAAAACAAGGATAGGTTTGAAACGCTATGCAGAATACTGGATGTTGACGAACCCACTTCTGCAATAATCTTTTGCAAGACGAAGAGGAGTGTTGATGAACTGGTTGAAGGTCTTCAAGGTAGAGGGTATACTGCCGAAGGAATGCATGGAGATATGAATCAAAATCAGAGAATAAATACATTAAGAAAATTTAAGGAAGGAAACTTAGAGTTCTTAGTAGCAACTGATGTTGCTGCAAGAGGCATAGATGTTGAAAATGTAACTCACGTAATAAATTACGATTTGCCTCAGGATGTAGAATCTTATGTTCACAGAATAGGCAGAACCGGCAGAGCGAATAGAAAAGGGGTTGCTTATACACTTGTTACTGCAAGGGAATATATGTCTCTTAAGCATATTGAAAAAGTAACAAAAAGCAAGATAAGAAGAAGAGAAATTCCTACTGTAGATGAAATATTTACTTCAAAGTATAAAAATATGTTTTCAAAAATAAAGGAAACTTTGGAGCAGGATAGCTATAAGAAATTTATGCCAATGGCAACAGAGCTTGATGAGGAGTTTAACCTTGTGGAAGTAGCAGCGGCCTTAATGGATATGGTATACAGCAAAGAAGTGAATTATGACTATGCTGAAAATGAAATAGGTTCAAAGACAGATTACAAGAGGTTATTTTTAACTGTAGGACGCTTGGATAAGATTAATCCAAAGCAGTTGGTGGAATTCTTTAATGAGACTGCAAATGTAAAAAGAGAAGATGTTGGCGATATTGATATTCTTGAAAAGTTTTCATTTGTAAATGTAACAGAAGCAGCAGCGGAATCCATAATGAAGCATTGCGTTGGAAAGAAGTTCGCTGGAAGAAAGCTAAACGTTGAAATTTCAACAAAATCAAAAAGATAATTTGAAATGATACCTATGAACCGGACACATGAAGAAAGTGTTTAGTCTATAGGTATTTTTTTTGTCCTTAATATAGATGTCAGATTAATTATTATTTTGCTTTTTATAGGTTTGAGATGCATTGTTAAGCGCTTGAATCGCCTGTTCCGCAGGCATATTTTTTAGTAAAGATGCACACTTATTGCAAAGCACACTTCCTTTACCGCGGAAAATATCACTGCTTCTTGTATCACTACATGGGTTGCGGAATATTGGTACATTACATAGTTCACATCTTTGATGTTTTTCATAATTACCATGGGTTGCTTTACTACTTTGATTATTCATAAGATTACCTCCATCACGCGTAAATCTATTATATTTTATGTAAAATCAAATTTGATATTCTGAAAAAATACAACAAATTAAGGAAGGAATAAAAAAGATTAAGACTCAATATTCATAATTGGGATGCATGATTAAAAGGGTATATTCTGATCTGAAGAACCATAAATATTCTTTAGAATACTAGAATATTTATGGAAATGCTCCAAACAATATTTATTCAGTTTGATATTAGAATATATATTCTATAGAGTATGCATACTAGAAAAAGAGTTCTATAGAACAAGCAAGGAATTACATTTATTATGGATGCTCAGGTGTCAGAGATACTTTAGATTCATTGAATGTAAATATTTAGTATTGCATTTTATAATTTCCAATGTTATACTTTCTATAAGGTACTGAAGTACCTTATAGAAAGTATAACATTGGAGGTGTTTGTATTTTGATAATAATACAAACGAAGAAGTTAACAAAGAGTTATAGCTCTCCAAATAGTGTTTATGATATTAGTTTGACAATTAATTAAGCAGCATATTGACGATTTTCATTATTATATTCATTGGTGCGTATGGTACTATATTATTGTGGAATTATATTGATCAAAAATAGGAGGTTGTATCATGAACAATAATGTTAGTCGACGCCGTGGCGTTATACTTGAAAATGCAATTTTAGATGAGGCTTGGCTATTACTTAATCAAATTGGATATAGCAAATTGACAATGGATGACGTAGCTCGTGCTGCAAAAACCAACAAAAATGCTATTTATCGCCGATGGCCACAAAAATGTCACCTTATTCTTGCTGCTGTAGAGCGAAAAGCACCACCAATAGAATTAGAAATCAGTGATCATGGTTCATTAAGAGAAGATTTAATTGCTCTATTTAAGGTTTTAGATCCAATTTTTGAAATTATCAGACCTGAGGATCTACGAGAGGTGATTTCAGATAAGTTTTCCGATACTACATCTTACGATCTATTTAGTATTGTTAATCACGAAAATGGTATTCGTAAATTAATGGAAACTATTATAACGCGGGCTAATCAGCGCAATGAAATTTCACTTTCAATAGATACTATTTCTGAAAAGGCTCTAAATTTACCTACTTTACTAATTATCAATGAAATTGTATTGTATGGAAGGCCCAATGAGACGAGTAGCGAGGATATTATTAATAATATTTTGCTTCCCATATATAAAGTACATAAATAGTTCAATCAGTAAGAATAACAGGGACTTATAACTAAGATTCCCTTGTTACTTCTTGTAAAGCAAAGAAATAGATTCAGAGAATGAATACAATTAAATCAGAAAACTTGTCAAAATTTTATGGAGAAGTGGGTAATGTGGTTAACTTGGGTTTTGAATAATGGAAGAAAAAATCTGTCGATTTTTGCGATGAACGTTGCAAGTAAAACAAGAGCATATACATACGGCTAGCGACTTTTATTTTTTGTGATTTACATTATTATGAATAAAATGAAAATACCTCATAAAGGATACGTCTGTCAGACGTTAGATTGATGATGAAAAAGTTAAAAGTGTTATAGTAACTTTAAATGGAATATTAACTAATTACATAAATTGGGTGATGAAAATTCTAAAATTTAATGAGAATGATAGTTCTTATCTATAATTAATTTAGTAAAGGAGTAAATGATTATGAAAAAATATATTTTGTTAATTGTATTACCGGTGCTTATAGGAACATCTCTTTTTACGGGATGCGCTGTAAAAAACAATAAGAATGAAAATGTTGTTCAAGCAGAAGCGGTTAATAAGCAAAATTCCATATATCTTATGGCTGGAAGGATTGAGACTGATAATCAAGTTAATGTATCTTCAAAAATTTCTGCTAGAGTTTCAGATGTATTAGTTAATGTAGGATCAACCGTAAATCAAGGTGATGCTGTCATTAAATTAGACACCCAGGATTTGCAAGCACAGATGAATCAAGCACAGGCAGCAGTAAATACTGCAAATGCAAATTTAACTAATGCTATGAATAGTTCACGCCCTGAACAAATATCTCAAGCACAAGCAACTTTGGATAGTGCTAAAGCAACCTATGATGTAGCTAAAAAGAATTATGACCGTACAAAAGCTTTAGCTGACGCTGGTGCAGCTACAGAGGTGCAGCTTGAAACTGCACAGCAACAACTTACCTCAGCAGAATCAGGACAAAAATCAGCAGAGGAACAATTAGAAATGCTTAAAAATGGTGCTACAGAAACAAGCATAAATGTTTACAAGGCTCAAGTACAGCAAGCTGAAGAAGCATTAAAAACAGCGCAGGTAGCATTAAATAATGGAACAATTACAGCACCTATTTCAGGGAAAGTTACTGTTAAAAATATAAATAAAGGTGAAATGACATCACCCGGCAGTACTCTTGTTTCAATATCTAATCCTGATGCTTTGTGCGTGAATGCATATGTACCTCTAAGCATTGCAAAAGATTTAAAAGAGGGACAAGCTGTAACTATTAAAGTATCAGAAATAGAGGAATCAGAATTTGAAGGGACCATATCAGTAATAAATTCTGAATTAAATCCTCAGAGTAATAATGTTTTAGTAAAAATAACGTTAGTAGATTCAAATTCACAATTGAAACCTGGCATGTTTGCCGAAGTTGGTGTGAGAAGTTAGGAAAGGATGATAAGAATGAAAGGGAAACGTAAAATAATAATCTTATGCATATTATGTGCAATGTTAATTACCCTTGGTGGAGTAGGTTTTTATTATTGGTATAATAATGAACACTTTGTTTCAACAGAAGATGCAAAGGTTGATGGCGATTTTATCAGTATCGCTCCGCAAGTATCAGGTAAACTTCTTGAATTTAATGCAAAAGAAGGAGAAACAGCTGTAAAAAATCAAATCATAGGGCATATTGAAGTAAGCGGTTTGAAGGATGAAAATGTTGAATCTTCTTTAATTAGAACTCCAATTAATGGAATAGTTATTAAAAAGGAGGCTGAGGAAGGACAATATGTTTCGGCTGGATCTACCCTTGCAGTAATGATTGACCCAGAAAAGCTTTATATAACTGCGAATATAGAAGAAATCAAAGTTGAAAAATTACATGAAGGACAAAGTGTAGATATAAAAATTGATCAATTTGAGGGGAAAGTATTTCAAGGTAAAGTTGAATATATAGGAAACGCTTCAAATTCAGCATTTTCACTTCTCCCATCCTCTTCAGGTGGAACTTTCACTAAGGTTGTTCAAAAGGTACCTGTGAAAATTGAACTTGAGGAAAATCATGGAAATCTTCTACCTGGTACAAATGCAGATATAAAAATACATATAAAGTAGGTGGGAGCATGGAAAATAAAAAAGAATCTTCAGGTAAATGGCTTATTATGAGCGTTGTAATTATGGCAATTTTTATGGTAAATCTAGATACCAGCATTATTAATATCTCTGTTACTAAAATGATGCAGACATTTAATGCATCCATAGATCAAATACAATGGGTTGTTAGTTCATATACCCTAACCTTAGGTGTTGTAATTCCATCAACGAGTTATTTTGGAGATAAATTTGGCACTAAAAACGTATTTGTTACGGCATTAATTTTATTTACTTTAGGTTCACTATTATGCGGTATTTCATGGAATGAGAATATAATGATAATTGCAAGAGTAGTCCAGGGAATTGGAGGGGCTTGCATAATATCGCTTGGTATGACAATATTAATGACTACTTTTGATAAAAGTGAAATTGGAATGGCTATAGGGTTAATGGGAATGTGTGTAATGGCTGCCCCAGCTTTAGGACCAAGTTTAGGTGGATATATTATTCAAAATTTCAATTGGAGATTTCTTTTTTTTATAAATCTTCCAGTTGGTATAGCTGCCATAATAATGGCTATACTCATATTCAAGAAATCAGAACATAAGTCATCAAAGAAATTTGATATTATTGGATTTTTAACTTCGAGTATAGGAATGTCCTGCGTTCTCTATGTACTTGGGAAAAGTGATTTGGACTGGAATGATATAAAAAATATCGTGCTTATGATTGTTGGTTGCTACAGTCTTATCATATTTGTTGTGAATGAATTACTCATTGAAGAACCTATGCTTGATTTAAAACTTTTAAGGAATTACACCTTTTGTATGAGTAATATTATCATGAATATTGCAATGTTAGCTCTTTATGGTGGTGTGTTTCTGATGCCAATATTCCTTCAACAAATAAGGAGACTTGATTCAATGAGTACAGGCTTGATTTTATTTCCAGAAGCAATAGCAACAGCCATATCTATGATTTTATATGGGAAAATTGGTAATAAATTTGACGTTAGGTTATTTGCTGTATTTGCATTGGTTTTGATAGGAATTAACAGCTATAGTATGTCAAAAATTACGTTGGATACAGCTAATACAGAGATTACGATTCTATTAATGATTAGAGGCTTTGGCGTGGGATTTCTTATGGCACCAGTTCAAACAGTAGGTTTTAGTGGATTACCAAAAGCGGCAATGTCAAACGCATCTGCTTTAACTAATACAGTAAAGCAGGTAGGAACTTCCGTAGGTGTCACAATTATTACAAGTATTATGCAGCATAGAAATGTGATTGATTATTCGAACTTAGCTTCACAAGTTACATCTTTTAATAAAAATAGCATGAAGTTGTTTGAACTTCTTCAAGGCGCACTTATTAAGGGGGGGATATCAAGCAGTGATGCTAAAGGAATTGCTTTAAGTAAGATTTTTGGTGAAGTTGCAAGTCAAGCGCAGCTTCAAGCGCTTAATGAGACAATGTTTATAATTTCAATCATAACGGCTATTGTAATAATTCCAACACTTTTATTAAAACAAGGTAAACAGGAAGAAGCAAAGGCAGTAGTGGCAGAAGGATAAAAAATTACTCTTGCCGTATCTAAGGGTATGGGTTCTGAAATGCGTGCACCAATGGCAGAAGCTGTAATTGGTGGATTAGTTACTTCTACAATTTTAACGTTATTTGTAGTACCAATTATGTATACAGTTTTTGATGATTTGAAAAGAAAGTTTAGAAAGAAGATTTATTCCAAAGAATCAGAAGGAACAGAAGATATTAGCGGAAATATAAGTTTATAAAGTAAAAGATAAAAGAGATTATTCAAAATTTGGTTTTGGATAGTCTCTTTTAACTATCAAGAATGAATTCAACTATGTTTAGACAAGGAGTTATGATATTATTAAAATTAACAAATATTTTTAAAAAATGGAGTGAGAATGGTGGAGATAACTAATTGGTTGAGAATAATATTGGATTCCTTACATGATGGAGTTCTTATAGCTGATAAAGATGGGATTATAAAATATACTAATCCGGCATATACAAGGATAACGGAAGTTAGTGGAAAAGATATAATTGAAAAACCTTTGTCTGAGGTTAGGATAGGATCTAGACTACCACATGTAATAAAAACTGGTGAAAAGTTATTAAGGGTTCCTAGAAAAGTAGGAGATGCTGAATATATAGTAAATATGGTGCCAATTATTGAAAGTAATGAAATAATTGGTGGCATCTCTATATTGAATGAAATAACTGAAATATATAAACTTACAGAACAATTAAATAAATCAAATTTAATAATAAGTAATCTTGAAAAAAGAGTTAAGAGCATGAATAAAGCTAGGTATACTTTTGATGACATAATTTGTGTTGATATAAATTCAGAAGAAACTAAAAAATTGTCTCAAAAAGCTGCAAGGAGTGAATCTAATATACTTATTACTGGTGAAAGTGGAACTGGTAAAGAGCTTTATGCTAATTCCATACACGCATATAGCAATAGGAAAAATGGACCTTTTGTTGCAGTAAATTGCGCTACGTTTGAGAGTAACTTATTAGAAAGTGAACTTTTTGGCTATGAAGATGGTGCGTTTACTGGGGCTAAAAAAGGAGGAAAAGAAGGCCTTTTTGAATTGGCTAACGGTGGGACACTTTTTTTAGATGAAGTATCTGAACTAGATTATGGACTTCAGGCAAAATTATTAAGAGTACTTCAAGAAAATACTATTAGGCGTGTAAGCGGACTTAAAGAAATACATATAGATGTTAGAACAATAGTAGCTACTAATAAGAGCTTAGAAAAAATGATAGAAGAAAATAAATTTAGGAAGGATCTTTACTACAGAATAGCGATATTTCCAATAAACATACCACCATTAAGAAATAGACGTCAAGATATAAAACCATTAGTAAATAAGTACATAAATCAAATGGCTTATAAAATAAAAAGAAATATTGAAATTTCTGAAGAGGCTATTAATTTGCTATATAATTACGATTGGCCAGGTAATATCAGAGAGTTGAAAAATTCTATCGAGTTTGCCGCGAATATGACAGATGACTATATTATTAATCCCGAACATCTTCCTAAAATTATTCAGACAGAGGGAATAAAAAAGAATATTATGAAATTAAAATCTCTTGAGGAAATCATAAAGGATGCAGAGATTTCCGTAATAAATGAAGCTATTACTGTTTATGGAGATACTGTTGAAGGGAAAAAGAAGGCCGCGAAAGCTTTAGGAATTTCATTAGCTACACTTTACAACAAATTAAAATAATATTTCTAAAATATTATAAATTATGCGTTTTGTATTTCTTAGTTTTTAGAATAAATTTTTAAAACTTAATTACAGGGTTATAATCTATTGAAAATGTTAACCTATACAATGTTAAAAAGATAACAAGGATTGGAGGTATTAACGACCAATTAACTAGTTTTTGATAAACCGTCAGAAAGTAATTCTAAGATTTTAGAATATTTATTGACGGTTTATTAAATTTAATATAAAAATAATGAGAGTAATAGGTCTTATTTTATATTAATAAATTTTGAAGTTAAAGATGCAGAAATTCGCATTAACTATAACAATCAAGAACGTTTTCAACATATATGAATAGTGCTTTTTTTCATATTTTTCTTAATATTCTAAAATAAATATGATAATAATTAATTTTGGCACAGCTATTGCTATATATAAAAGTGAAAATATAAATTAAAGGAGGGTTATTAATGTTAGCTATACTTGGTTTCATAACTATAGTTATCCTACTAGCACTAATAATGACAAATAAAGCTACGCCAGTGACAGCGCTAATAGCTGTGCCGACAGTAGCAGCACTAATAGGCGGATTTGGGAAAAGTACAGGTGATTTTATAATCAAGGGTATTACATCCATAGCACCAACCTGAACTATGTTCATTTTTGCAACGTTATTCTTTGGAATTTTAACTGATGCAGGAACATTTGATCCAATTATCAAGAAGATATTTAAATTAGTTGGAAGAGATCCAGTAAAAATTGTATTAGGTACAGCTATTCTATCTATGTTTGTTCACTTGGATGGTAATGGAGCAGTAACTTTCTTGGTAGTTATACCAGCATTACTTCCGTTATTTGACGCAGTAGGAATGAAAAGGACCACATTAGCAACCGTGGTAGCTTTATCAGCTGGTCTTGTTAATATGGAGCCTTGGGGAGGAGTTCCTCTTAGAGCAATGTCTGTTCTTAAGGTATCTTCTACAGAATTATTCAACCCACTTCTTGTACCTATTCTAGTAGGTGCTATATTCATATTATTTATAGATTATAGATTAGCTAAGAAGGAGGTTGAAAGAATTGGAAAAGAAAACCTTTTAAATACTGATATAGGTGAAATGATAATTGATGAAGAAAAACAAAAACTTTTTAGACCTAAATTATTTTGGGTTAATATTTTAACTATTATTATTACAATTGGAATACTTATAAAAGGAATGTTTGCACCAACAGCAGTATTCATGATTTCATTCACTATTGCTTTAATTATAAATTATCCAAATGTAAAAGAGCAAAGGAAAAGAATTGATGCTCATGCAAAGGAAGCTCTTTTGATGTCTAGTATATTATTTGCAGCAGGTGCATTTGTAGGAATTATGCAAAATTCTGGAATGATTGAATCAATGGCTAAAGTATTAATTTCTATAGTTCCTAATGCGCTTGGACAACATCTTGCGGTCTATAGGAATGCCAGCTAGTTTAATATTTGATCCAGATTCATTTTATTTTGGAGTGTTACCAGTAATTGCAGAAACTGCAAAAGGATTTGGTGTTCCAGCCATAGAAATAGGAAGAGCAGCATTACTTGGACAGATGACAATGGGATTTCCAATCAGTCCACTTACAGGTTCAACATTCTTATTGATAGGGCTTTCGGGAGTAGAGCTTGGAGAGCATCAGAAAAAAACAATACCTTATGCTTTTGCAATAACAATTGTAATGCTAATAACGGCGGTACTCATAGGGGTAATTAAATTCTAAGCATATGTATTAATAAAGTATTATATTTTAAGATTATAATTATTTAGTTTTAATTGAGTTTTAAGTGGAATTTGTAAAATGATTTAATCTATTAAGAAGTGGTTAAGGAATCTAGAATTTTAGAAAGTAGTACTAATAATTCTTAAATTCTAGAAATTCAAGTGATGCTGTAATGATTGGATGGATTCATATAAGGTAGAGGGCGGTTAATAAAGTTTTATTTCTAGTATTTTAGAAATAAAACTTTGCCTAGAAAGCTACATATTCCTCAATATAATATTCTGAGAATAGTACCTTAGGTAAATTTACAAAATTGCAGATTTGGCACAATAGTTGCTATGTATACTAATATATAAATTATTGACAATAAGGAGGTCATTAAAGTGAAAAAAGTTAGAATAGGTTCAGGAGCTGGTTATGCAGGAGATAGAATAGAACCAGCAGTAGAGATTATGAAAAAGGGAAAACTTGATTATATAATATTTGAATGTTTAGCAGAGAGAACAATAGCAATAGGACAACAACAAAAATTGAAGGATCCAAGCAAGGGATATAATGAACTGCTTGAATATAGAATGAAACATGTGGTGCCTCTATGCAAAAAGAATAGAATAAAGGTTATAACAAACATGGGATCTGCAAATCCAGTGGCGGCAGCCAAAAAAGTAAGTGAAATTGCAAAAGAATTAGGGGTTGAAGGATTAAAAATTGCGGCAGTTCTTGGAGATGACATTTTCGGAAATATAGATAAATATATGGATTACAAAATACTTGAAACAGGAGAAAAATTGGAAGCTATAAAAGAGCAAATAGTTTCTGCCAATGCGTACATCGGAACTCAGGGGATAATAGAGGCTTTAAATAACGGAGCAGATATTATAATAACCGGTAGAGTTGCTGATCCATCACTAACTTTAGCACCATTAATGTTCGAATTTGGATGGGATAAGAATAATTATGAGCTTCTAGGTAAAGGGACTTTAGCGGGACATTTATTAGAATGTGCAGGACAGGTGACTGGTGGATATTATGCTGATCCAGGATATAAGGATGTACCAGAACTATGGAACTTAGGTTTCCCAATAGCAGAAATATCAGAGAATGGCGAAATAGTAATTACAAAACTTGAAGATGCAGGTGGAATCGTTACAGAGGATACTTGTAAAGAACAAATAATATATGAAATTCATGATCCGGAAAATTATTTTACACCAGATGTTATAGCAGACTTCTCAAAAGTAACTATTAAAGAAATTGAAAAAGATAGAGTTTTAGTAAAGGGTGCAAGAGGGAAAGCGCAAACTGGGTTATTTAAAACTAGTGTAGGTTATAAAGATTGCTATATTGGTGAGGGGGAAATGAGCTATGGTGGCTCAGGAGCCTATGAAAGAGCTGTGTTAGCTGGAGAGATAATCAAAAAGAGATTAGAGTATATAAATGCACCAATTGAAGAGTTAAGAGTAGATCTGATTGGGGTAAATTCGCTATACAAAGATTCTTTAAGTAATTATCTAAATGAAGGAAAGAATGATTTTAAAGAGGTAAGACTTAGAGTTGTTGGAAGAACATTGAAAAAAGAAGACGCAGCAATAATTGGAAATGAAGTTGAGGCACTTTATACAAATGGTCCAGCTGGAGGCGGTGGAGCAAGGAAAGGTGTTAAAGAAATTGTATCAGTAGCTTCTATATTTGTACCAAGTGAAGATATAAATATAAAAGTAGTTTACGAGGAGGTATAGAAAAATGAAATTAAGAGAGATTGCACATTCAAGAACAGGCGACAAAGGAAATATTTCGAATATATCACTTATAGCTTATAAAGCTGAAGATTATAAAGTGATAAAAGAAAAAGTGACTACAGATAAAGTAAAAGAATGGTTTAAAGACATAGTACATGGAGAAGTTGTAAGATATGAATTACCTAATATTGGTGCATTAAACTTCGTTATGTATGATGCATTAGGTGGAGGCGTAACAAGATCATTATCACTAGATATGCATGGTAAGAGTTTAAGTTCAGTCTTACTGGATATGGAGATATAGAAAGTTATTTTCAATATTATAATTATTAGCAAAGGAGAAGAGGTATGGCTAATAAAATTAAAAGTGTTAGTGAAGTTATTGAGTTTATAAAAGATGATATGACGGTAATGATAGGAGGATTCATGGCAGTAGGGACTCCAGAAATATTAATTGATGCAATACTTGAAAAAGGGGTGAAAAACCTTACAATTATTGCAAATGACACAGGATTGCCGGATAAGGGAATTGGAAAACTTATTGTAAACAAACGAGTAAAAAAAGTTATAGCATCTCATATAGGCCTTAATCCTGAAACCGGAAGGCAGATGAACAATAAAGAGTTAATAGTAGATTTAGTGCCACAGGGAACATTAGCAGAACAAATTAGGTGTGGTGGTGCAGGTATAGGTGGATTTCTGACAGAAACAGGTGTTGGAACTATCTGCGAAGAAGGAAAGCAGAAATTAAAAGTAAAAGATAAAGAATACCTTTTAGAATTGCCATTGAGAGCGGATATAGCATTAATAGGAGGATCTATTGCAGACACACAGGGAAATATTTTTTACAAAGGTTCTACAAGAAATTTCAATCCATTAATGGCAACAGCAGCTGATTTAGTAATAGCAGGTGCTGAAAGGATTGTTGAGGCTGGAGAATTAGATCCCAATCATGTAATGACTCCTGGAATATTTGTAGATTACATTGTTGGAGGTAAAAACTAATGGCAGTGGAAAATGTAAAAGAATTTATTGCAAAGAGGATCGCGAAGGAATTAAAAGATGGGGATGTAGTGAATTTAGGAATAGGGCTTCCAACTATGGTTGCTAACTATATACCAAAAGGTGTTAATGTAGTTTTGCAATCAGAAAATGGTTTTGTTGGTTTAGGTTCAGAACCTGCAGAAGCAGAAACGGATAAAGATATTGTTAATGCGGGCGGACAACCAGTTACAATAAAACCAGGTGCTGCATTCTTTGATAGTGCTACTTCTTTCGGGATAATTAGAGGTGGACATGTAGATGCAACTGTTTTAGGTGCTTTGGAAGTAGATCAAAAAGGTAATTTAGCAAACTTTATGGTTCCTGGGAAAATGGTTCCTGGGATGGGAGGTGCAATGGATTTAGTAAGTGGTGCAAAAAAAGTTATTATTGCAATGACTCATACAGCTAAAGGGTTGCCAAAGATACTTAAAGATTGTAAATTACCACTTACAGCAGTAGGGAAAGTTAGCCTTATTGTTACAGAAATGGGGGTTATGGAAGTTACAAATAGTGGACTTGTGTTAAAAGAATATAATCCTAAATATACAATTGAAGAAATTAAGTCAGCTACAGAGGCGGAGCTTATTATTGCTAATGATTTATGTAAAATGCAGTAGTATTCATGAAAGAATGTTACAAATAACTAAGAATATAAGTATTTTTAGAAGTTATAATTTAAGGTGTGCTTGAAGCGGGAATTGGAACTGCTATAGTTAAGAAACAAAACACGTAAATTATGCAGAATTTATCATGATTAATTAAGTTATTTAATAACTGTAATGTAAATTTTAAATTATCCTATCTCTAAATATTTTAAGTAGTTAGAAAATAACTGATTAATATATAATGAAAAGTATTTTTCTCATCGCAAATTACCTCCAAATAAATGGAGGTAATTTTTATGTTTAATAAAGCCTATAAAAATATTATTAACTTATTCTAAGAAATTAGAAATTTAATTATAAACTTCTAATTTTTTAGAATAAGTTATTTTGTTGATTTTAGTAGCTTGGGAAGGGAAATGTAATTATTATGTTGAAAATTATTCTGAAATATTAGAATAATAATCTCTAAGAATTAAGTTCGACTTGTAAGTGGTATAGCTATATATCTAAGCTTGAAAACATTAAGCTAAAAGTTGGCATTATAATTGCTTAATAATTAAATCATGAAATAAATGGAGATATTAGAAGCGGTTAACAGTTAATAATTAAGAGTGAATATTTGAATTTATAGAAATGTTTTTATTTCCTGATTAATCATTAGATTGTAGTATACAAAAATGTATATTATGATTAAAGTTAATTTAAATTAACAATTTTGGAAAGGTGGACACTATGAAAAGTATAAAAATGAAATTAATGATGTCTTTTGGAATATTAGTTGGAATTATATGTATAGGATTAGGTATAATTTCTTTTATGAATTCATCAAAGGCATTAAAATCAAATTTGAAAAATACCTTGCCTGAAATTGCAAAGCAAACCGCAAGTAATATTCAAGGCAGGATTGAGGGCGAGTTAAGTTCGCTAGAGTCTATTGCTGCAAGATCAGATATAAAGGATACTAATAATTCAGCAGATAGCAAAATTCCGATTCTTTCAGAGGAAGTAAAAAGAACCGGAGGCATTAGACTAAGTATTATAGACAAGGAGGGAAATGTTACTACTTCTGAGGGAACACATACTAATGTCAAAGATAAGGAATATTTTAAGATAGCTTTAAGTGGTAAAAGCAATGTGACTGATCCATCTATAAGCAAAACTGATGGATCGGTGGTTGTTATATATGCAGTTCCTATAAAAAACAACAATGAAATTTCAGGTGTTTTAATTGAAACACGAGATGGAAATAAATTAAGTGATTTAACGGATCAAGTAAAAATTGGGCAGACAGGTACAGCCTTTATGATAAATAAAAGTGGTACAACTATTGCAAATAGTAATAGAGACTTAGTTTTAAAAATGTCAAATATTATAGAAGAAGCAAAGAAAGAACCCAAGATTCAAGATTTAGCAGACATTGAAAGTAAAATGATTACTAAAGCAACAGGCGAAGGTGAATATGATTATGAGGGAGAAAATAAAATTGTAGGGTATGCACCAGTACAGGGGACTGACTGGTCAGTAGGAATTTCAGTAACTCAAAGCGAGCAGCTATCAGAATTAGGCAGCTTGAAAATTTTAGTCATATTATCATCGGTAGTATTTTTGATAATTGGATTAGCTATAATTTATCTGATTTCAAATAGTATTTCCAAGGGGATGAAATTCACTTCTAAACATTTGAATATATTAGCAGAAGGAAATTTATGTGAAGAAATCTCTGCTAAGTATTTGAAATCAAAAGATGAAATTGGTGTCATGACTAATGCAATGAAGTCAATGCAGGAATCTTTAAGAGCAATGATTGAAAAAATAAAAGAAAATTCTTCAAATATTGACGGGCAATCAGAAAATTTATCTTCTATTTCAAAAGAGATAGCTAATGTATCACAAAATGTTACTGAGGCAATATCTGAGGTTGCAAAAGGAACAAGTAATCAGTCTGAGGAATTAATACATATAACAGAAATTCTTAATGAATTTAGTGATAAGTTATCCGAAATGGTTAGAGAAATACAAGTTGTAGACTCTAATTCTAGAGAAATAAGTTTAATGGCAAATGATAGTAGCACTGAAATGAATAGGTTAAATCAATCAGTAACAAATGTAAGTAATTCATTTAAAGATTTTAATGATAAGATAAAATCACTTGGAAATGATATAAATGAGATAAATGAGATTACAAGTTTGATTAATAGTGTTGCAGAACAAACTAATTTATTAGCATTAAATGCAGCTATTGAAGCAGCTAGAGCAGGAGAAGCAGGAAAAGGATTTTCAGTAGTTGCAGAGGAAATAAGAAAACTCGCTGAACAGTCAAAAGGTTCATCAGAAAATATTAGCAAATTAATAAATGAAATATCAAACAACACCGAAACTATAGTTAAGGAGTCTGTTGCAATGGATGGTGAAATGGCGAATCAAGCTAGAATTATAGATAATTCAATAACATCATTTAAAAAGATAATACACTCAGTAGATGAAGTAATTCCTAAAATTGAAGTAGTTAAGAGTTCTGCTGGTAAGATAGAAAATGATAAGGATGCTATTTTAACCAGAATAAATGGACTATCTTCAATTTCAGTGGAAGTTTCAGCATCAGCACAAGAGATCTCGGCATCATCAGAGGAAATGAATGCATCAACAGAAGAAGTGGCTTCTTCAGCACAAATTCTTAGTAATATGACAAATCAAATGATAGAAGAAGTAAATAGATTCAAAGTTTAAAAAAGATTTTATAAATAAATAATATTATATACGGCTCTAAGTTGTTTAAAGAATTAAGATAAAAAATAGAATTAAATGTATAGAAAAGAGATAGCAGGGAGAATGGGGGAATTCCTATCTCTTTTTGTGTTTGAGTCTGAACAATTATATTATCTGCAGAACATTGAGAAATATTCATTAAAGATAATCAAAATAACAATAAAATATATTTAATAATTATTTTGAACAATCAATTTTCCTGTCGTTTAAAGGCACATTAATGGATGCTTATTTATATCTATATTTTTTAAATAAACTTCCGTTTATTCCAGTATTTGTACGTTTTGTGTTATTTGTATTTACATTATTATAAAAAGGAGTATATTGTAAATTATATAAGAAAATGTTACTTTGATTCATAAATATATATAAATTTGAAGAAAAGAGGAACGGAATGCTTAGCCTTACTTGGATAGACTTTTTTATTAGACTTATACCAGAAGAATTTATATTTATTTGGGGAATTTGCACAATTTCCGATATAGTAATAAATAAAAAGACACATATTATTTATTGCGTTTTAATAGCTATAGAAGTCTATGTTGTGAGATTATTGCCAATACATTTTGGAGTACATATAATCATAAATAATATATTTACTATATGCCTTCTAATTATTACTGGGATTTCAATAGATATTGCTATTCGCAATTCTTTATTAATGATGTTACTTCTTGTAATTAGTGAGTTTTTTAATATGCTTGTATTGAAAATACTAAATGTTAATATTGAAGTTCAATTTAAAATACCTGGAGTAGAATCGTTATTGTTGTCACCATCTCTATTATTATTTGTTTTATTAATTTACTTAACCAATTTTTTATTTAGAAAGAGGGAGGTAAAATAGATGTCATTAATTGAAAAAATAGCAGCTAATATTGGAAAAGAAACTAGATGTATATTGGATTTTAATGATGATACTGAAGAAGTAATTATATATGGAGCTATAAATTTAATTCAAACTTTGATAAGTTTTTTATTGACAATAGTAACGGGGGTCATTTTTGGTGTTATTTATGAAGCATTAGTATTTACTATCACCGTAAGTATATTAAAGAAATATTCTGGTGGAGCACATGCATCATCTCCAGGTCGTTGCCTTTTTTTAGGCAGTGCAATATCAATAGGTTCTAGTTTATTAATTAGTAAGATATTATGCAAGCAAAGCGTATGGGAGATAACAGTTATTGGTATATTATGTATTGCTATATCCCTTTATATAATAATTAGAAAAGCACCTGTAGATACTGAAAATAAGCCTATAACAAGTAATAAAATGAGACAGCGTCTTAAACGTGGCTCTATAGTAACAATTTTAATTTTCTCAATTGGGATGGTTATAGTATTATTAATTTTTAAGATATCAGCGAACTTGGTTTATATAAAGATTTTTGAATGTATTAGTCTTGGCATATTATGGCAATCGTTTACTCTTACTAAGCCTGCAATTAAATTTTTACATAAAATTGATTCTTTATTACCATTTTGAGTTATTATGGAAAAGGAGTGGAGATTATGAAGTTTAAAGTAAAAAAAATTATTGCTACTGCTGCTACAAAGGTGTGTAAAATAAGCGCTGAATCTGTATCTGCATCTGCTTGCTGGGCAGGATTATTTCAACCTAAAGAACCTAAATGTTTAAAAAAAGACAAATAAAGAAAGTATAGAAGATTTTAAGACAAAAAGCATAGATTTTATCTGTTTTAAAGAATAAATCTGTGATTTTTGTCTTAAAACTTTATGAATTGGATTTATACGTTTATTAGCAAATATGTTATATAATCTGGAGGATATAAAATGAAAATAAATAATAAAAATGATAATTCAATAAGTTCACTTATTAAAACTACAATAGTATTTTTTGTTAGCATAATGATATATCAAAATTTATCTAAAAATCTTTTGAGTAAATCTACAATATATGATTATTACAATTCATGCATAATTACATTATTTGTAGTTAGTGCTCTTTTGTTTAACAGATTTGTATTATTTATAAGTTCAAAAATAGTGAAAATTGTAAAAGATTCTAAAATAGCATATTTTATTGAAGTAATATTTCTTGCGCTTTTTATTTTTTTACCAATGTACTTACTTCATTCTTATGAAATAGAATTTAAATTAATATTTCTGTTAATTATTATTTTAACGGTTATTAAAACTGGTTTGAAATATGGGGTTATATCTTCTATTATTGTAGATACAATTATACTTACTTTAGATGTTTTTTATGAAACTAAAATTGATGGTATTAATATTCAATTTGAAAGAGATCTAATGGTTTGCATTATATTTATATTTGTTGCATGGATTTTGGGCCAGTATGTAACTATAGAATCAAATAATAAAATAAAGACTGAAAAAAAACTACAACAATTAAATAGCAAATTAAAAGAACAGCTTAATCAAAGAAAAGAGATGGAAGCTCTATTACTAAATAATAAAATTTGCTATGATATGTTGTTTGAAAATTCTGTAAATTCAATTATTGTACATAGAAATGGAGAAGTCATATATGCTAATGCAAGTGCAACTAGATTACTAGGATTAAAGGGGGAGAACTTTTATAATCATTATCTATTGGAACTTATCCAAGATATTAAGAAAAAGTACTCAAGTATTAGCAATAACAAGTATGTAAAGATTGCAAGTGAGGAAAACATATTAAATTGTGATGGTGAATTAATTCCAGTGCTTAATACATCATCTTTTTTTACTTATAAAGGAGAACCATCAGTTTTGACATTTTTACGAGATATAACATCTGAAAAGAAAGTTGAGTCTTTACAAGAAGATATAGAAAAAAATTTAAAATTACTTAATGAATCAAGAGAATTTAACAATCTTATAATGAATTTTTTTACTAATATGTCTCACGAGCTTAAGACACCCGTTAATGTTATTTATTCAGCTATTCAAACTATAAGGATTTATTTAGATGATTACAATTTAGGTGACTCAAAAAAATGTAAATCGTATTTAAAGACAATGAAACAAAATTGTCTAAGAATGATTAGAATAATAAACAATTTTTTAGATACGACTAAGTTAAATTCTGATTCTGGATTTATTAAGCTAAAAAAAAGAAATGGCAACATTGTAAATATCATTGAAGATATTACTCAATCCATAGCATCTTATGTCAATGATAAAGATATAACGCTTATATTTGATACTAATGTTGAGGAAAAAATTATGGGATTTGACTATGATATGATGGAACGTATAATGCTTAATTTAATATCAAATGCTCTTAAATATAGCCATTCTAATGGTCATATTTATGTGGATTTTATAGATAAAGAAACAAGCGTTATAATTAAAGTAAAAGATGAAGGGGATGGTATTCCAGAAGATAAACTTAATTTCATATTTGAACGTTTTGGTCAAGTGGACAACACTCTTTCAAGAAAATGCGAGGGAACTGGAATAGGATTATATCTTGTTAAATCTTTTGTTGAAATGCATGGAGGAAAAGTAAGTGTTGCAAGTGTTGAAGGGCAAGGTAGTGAATTTATAATAGAATTGCCAGCGAAGTTAGTTGAAAATGAAGAAGAGGAAGATAAACTTCTTTTTAAGACTAATGTAGAAAAAATAGAAATAGAGTTTTCAGATATTTACTCGCTACAATGTTAAAAATATGTTAGGAAGTTTTAAAGTCTTCAGAATGGTCTATTCAACCTAGTAGATCATTCTTTTTTATTTATAGAATTAAGGTCTTTAAGGAATAAGAAAGTGCCAATAAGAAAATTTCGCTAACTAACTATTGCTAGTTTTTCGCTTACAATATATGATATAAATCGTTTATAATGATGAAGACTGCGAATAATAATTATCACTCTATGATTTTATTTATAAATTGAAAACGTACTTGAATATTATGATATTTGTTACACAAAATATATCTGAAAGGTAGGTGTGTAATGAAGAGATTTACTTTTTTATTCTTAATTTTTATATGTTTATTAATTAATTTTTTTGGAATTACAACTTTTGCTAAACTTTCTACTAATGTTTTGAAAGAAGGCGTTTATACAGTAGCTGATCTCCAGGTTTCACCTGAGAATCTTTATAATATTACAAATGTTTCCTCAACAGAAGATGCTTATATACTTGTTTTTGATGAAAATTATGTTATACTGCAATCTTTACGATTATCACCAAGCATAAAAAGTTTTAATTTAGTACCTCTGCAACCAAAGAATAAACTTGTAGTACTCGGTAAAACAGAAATATATATAGCTCCAAGACCAGTTAAGTAGTCGGAGATAACACGCCTGTATACTAGTAATTTGACTTATTGTTTTTATATTCAGTATTTAATAATATAACTTCAAGACTATACTTTAAACGTAATATTCTTATAATTACGTAGTAAAAATTAAATTATGTTAAAAGTACAAAAAATAGAGGTAGTGCTACTGTTTTAAAGTACTATCCTCTATTTTTATGAGATTAAGTAATTATGCTTTCTACAATAAATAATTATTGACGCAATATAAAAATTATATACATAGGAATGATGAAAAATATAAAATTTAATATACAGAAAAGAGATGGCAGGAAGAATGGGGGATCATCCCTGCTATCTCTTTATTTATTCATCACTAAGTGAAGTTTTTCATTATGTTCGAATATAATGAAAAGCTTGCACTACTTATAATTGAAAATTACTTAAAGCTTAGTATAGTAATTCCATGATCTATTTCTGTATAGGATTATTTAGATTATATTCAAATATATCATCATTATCTGACATATAAATATTGCCGTTTGAATCCACATCAGTACTATAGGAATTTTTATTAGGTAAAACATTAAGTAAATTGCCATTAAGGTCAAATTTATAATTTCCAGTAAAACTTTTTATATATAAATTATCATTATTATCTATAGAAATTGCCTCAATATTGGTATCTTGAGTATTAAACTTTAAATCTAAATATTTAATGAAATCTCCATTAGAATTATATACATATATCTTTTGGCTATATTCACTAAAGATATAAATATTACCAGAACTATCTAATGCCAAATCAGCATTCATACCTGGATCATTTTTATTAGCTTTCTTTATAATATTATTAAAATGGGCAAGTATAGATCCATCAGAGTTTAGCTTAAATAAGGTATTTTCTGTTGCAGAAGAAGTTAGTAAATATATATTATTATCCTTATCAACTGCTAAGGGACCATAATAATCATTTCCCTTAAAAGTTGCTGACAAACTACCATCAGCCGTTTTGTATTTTTGAATAGTGCTACCAGAAGAGACGTATAAATTTCCATTCATATCTGCAACTAATCCCTTAATTAGTTTAGAATCATTTTGATCTCCATTTATTTGAATCATCTTAATGAATTCACCAGAGTTATTAAACTGCTGAATCCTACCATCAGTGTAATCTCCTATCCAAACATTATTATCAGAATCTACTGTAATATATCTTGCGTCATTTAATTTTCCAGAATCTGTACCTTTTCCTCCGAATATAGCGACTAATTCTCCAGCAAAATTACTGTTATTAGCAGAAAGAATTTTTATGTTTAACTCTTCAAGCTTTTTCTTGAGAGTAGAGTTTTCAGGATTCAGTTTTAATTGATCTTCTATATTAGATTTTTCTGCTAAATAATTATTAAGCTGAAGCTTTGTTGCGTTTTCACTAGTATTACCACTATTGCTATCAATAATAGATTGAATTTTATTGTCCAATTCCTTAAGTTTTTCTTTAAGATCAGAGTTTTCAGGATCCATCTTTAGTTGGTTCTCTATCTTAGATTTTTCTGATGAATACTTATTAATCTGAAGTTGTCTGCCATATTCACTATCATCATTGGCGATAATAACAAAAGCTTTTGGATAAGCTTTTATATATTTTACATTAAACTTAACTCCAGTTGAAGGATAGTAGTATCTATTAAGTGAATCATTATGAACAATATTGAAATCTGATGATAAAAAGTAAGTTGAAATAGCATTGCTATCATTCTCAGGTTTAATCATAACATTATAGTGATAAACTCTTTCATTATTGTATTGATCTGATGTTGGCGAATTATCTACAATCATAGCTTCTCCCTTTTCACCAAAATTGTCAATAATCATATTGGTTAAAAAATGTCCTACAAAGATATTAGCAATGATAATCACAAAAAAGACTATAGAAAATTTTGATAAATGGAATCTAGCTTTTTGGGGGAAAGCAAACTGACTAATAATACCAAAAAGAATACATCCCCAAATACTCAGCACTGGGTGAGATTTTAATACAACCAAAAGAATAGCTATATATGTCATTTTATTACCTCCATAATGTTAAAAAATCTTCAATACACATAACTTCTAATTTTAAGCATGTTTTATATATATATTCATAATATGGCTTTTTAGATATATATTGAGTAAATATAAAGTTATTCTATTTTCAAAAATTGGCTTTAGGCATATAAAAGAAAATAGCAAGTACAAATAGATAGGTGTATTGACTTGTTATTTTTTCAATAATGCCTTATTATATCAATAATAAAAAATTCAATCAAGAAAGAATTAAAAAATATGTTATATTATGCTAAAAAAATATATTTTTTGTGAAGTTTAGTTTCGAACTTTGTATGTATTTTATATTTGAAAATCACTACTAAGTTCAAAGGCTTACTTAAATTCAGAATATATTTCAGATCGATTTAAAAGATATTCATGTTTAGAGTTAAAGGAATTATTTGAATGACATTGAAACCTTGAATTCCTTATTTTTTTAGAAATATTGATCAGAATAAATATAGATAAATAAAAATCCTGTGTAAAAAATAGGTTACATTTTTGTTAAAATATGTTATAATTTGATTGTAGCAGTTGGTAATATGGGTTGAATATTTATTTAAGAATTCCAGTATAAGGAGAGTAGAGAGAAATCTTTATTCTCCTTATTCCTTTTATGTCAATAGACAACATAATATAATAACAGTAGTAATTAAGGATCTAGCTACTGATTTTTATATCAGCTACTATCAATAAACAAATAAAAGCTTGTATTTGACGTGAAAATATAGTTTTTAAATCAGTATAATAGATTTGGATTTTATTATTTTTATATAATAAAACAGTATGGGGGAATATTAAATGCTCAGAAGATATACTTATAATGAAATAATAAAGAAGTCACATAAAAGATGTAGTAATTATGGTATAAAAATAGATATACCATGTCCATCTAAAATTCTTAGAGATGAAGAATTTAATGTTATTATACAAAAAAACAAGGCATTAATAGAAATAGCCGGACCATTTATGGAGATATTATATAATTTTTTGAAAGGGTCAGGTTTTTCATTATATTTTACGGAAAAAAATGGAGTGGTTTTAACTATTATTGGTGACCAAGGTATAATTAGGGATCAAATTCAAATGGGCATTATTGAGGGTGCTGATATGAGTGAAGAAAGTGCTGGTACTAATGGAATTGGTACTGCAATTGCTGAAAATATTTCTCTTCAAATTTCTGGAGAGGATCATTTTATAAAAGTTTTTCAGATCTGGACTTGTTCCTCGGCGGTCGTTCATGACGAGGATGGAAATATAATTGGGTGCCTCAATTTAACTGGACGCCGTCAATTAGCTCATCCACATACATTAGGTCTTGTAGTAGCAGCAGTAAAATCTATTGAAAATCATTTGAAAGTTAAAAAGACACAAAATGAATTAGTTAAAACATATCAATATTTAAATAAAATTATGGATTCAGTAAATCTAGGCATTTTTGCGGTAGATACGAAAGGAATAATAAAAGCTATAAATAAGAGCGCCTGCGATATGTTACATATAAATGAAGAAGATGTAATAAATAAAAACGTAGATACAGTTTTAGATAGCTGGAAGCATATACTTCAGCGTCTTAGAAATGGACAATCCTATGAGGATGAAGAAATTATGTACTCAGATAAAAAGAAGAGATTTAATATAAATGTATATCCTATTAAAGATAAAAATTCGAATATTACTGGTATGGTAGGAATATTTAAAGACATTCAAAATGTTTACAATCTAGTTAATAAGTATATAAGTAGAACTGCCAAGTATACTTTTGATGATATTATAGGTCAAAGCGAAGCTATGAAAAGATTGAAAGAACAAATAAAGAGCATATCAAATAGTCCTTCTACAGTTCTTATTCAAGGAGAAAGTGGAACAGGAAAAGAGCTTATTGCCCAATCAATACATAATAATAGTAATAGGAGAAGTAAAAGTTTTGTGGCAATAAACTGTGGAGCTATACCTAAGAGCTTAATAGAAAGTGAGCTTTTTGGATACGAAGAAGGGGCGTTTACAGGAGCTAAAAGAGGAGGGTGTCCAGGGAAATTTGAACTTGCAAATGGAGGAACTTTGTTTTTAGATGAAATAGGTGAAATGCCACTAGACATGCAGGTAAATCTATTAAGAGTTCTACAGGAAGGATGTATTACTAGAATTGGTGGGAACAAATGTGTTGATGTAGATGTAAGAATTATTGCGGCTACAAATAAAAATTTAAAGAAAGAAATTGAAAACGGGAATTTTAGAGAAGACCTATATTATAGATTAAGTGTGATTCCAATATATGTCCCACCCTTAAGAGAAAGAACTGGAGATATTGGAATTTTAATAGAACATTTTTTAAAAATAAAGGCAGATAAATTAGGAAAACCTATTCCAGAAATAAGAAGAAACATATATGAGAATCTTTTAAGTTATGGATGGCCAGGGAATGTTAGAGAACTAGAGAATTGCATTGAGAATATTGTAAATATGGATGGAAATACTTCATTTAGTTTTGAAAATAGAACAATAAAAAAAGATATCAATTATTATAGTGATGTAAATTTGGAATATGATATGTGTTCATTAGAAGAACTTGAAAAAAGAGCAATTTCAATTTGTATAGATCAATGCGGAGGGAATATTTCTAAAGCTTGTAGGATATTAGGAATAAACAGAAGTACATTATATATAAAAATAAAAAAATATAATATAAGAGTCAGATGATTTTATGGATATTTTTTAACAATCAATAATTTGAAATATGTATGAAAATACAACACTGGTGGAAAATGCGACAGTTATTGGAAATATAAATGTTGCTTTTTTCAACAGTATTTCTGGATAAATATGAATAACAATATTATTACTTATGAAAGCTTATATTATATATCTATTGAAATAGCTGTAAACAGGCAGATAGTGATAATATAACTTCATAATATGTTCAAAATAATATATTTTGGCATAGTATTTGCTTAAATATATTATATAAATCTAAAACAAATTTAAAAAATAATTTTTTAACAATGTATTTAGGCTATTAAAGGAATATTTTTAAGGAGGAACATATTTTATGAAAGGCTTTGCAATGTTAGGTATTAATAAGTTAGGATGGATCGAAAAAGAAAGGCCAGTTGCGGGTTCATATGATGCTATTGTACGCCCATTAGCAGTATCTCCGTGCACATCAGATATACATACTGTTTTTGAGGGAGCTCTTGGAGATAGGAAGAATATGATTTTAGGGCATGAAGCTGTAGGTGAAGTTGTTGAAGTAGGAAGTGAAGTCAAGGATTTTAAACCTGGTGACAGAGTTATAGTTCCTTGTACAACTCCAGATTGGAGATCTTTAGAAGTTCAAGCTGGTTTTCAACAGCACTCAAACGGTATGCTTGCAGGATGGAAATTTTCAAATTTCAAGGATGGAGTCTTTGGTGAATATTTTCATGTAAATGATGCGGATATGAACCTTGCGATTCTACCTAAAGACATGCCATTAGAAAATGCGGTTATGATAACAGATATGATGACTACTGGATTTCATGGAGCAGAACTTGCAGATATTCAAATGGGTTCAAGTGTTGTGGTAATTGGCATTGGAGCTGTTGGTTTAATGGGAATAGCAGGTGCTAAATTACGTGGAGCAGGTAGAATAATTGGAGTGGGGAGCAGGCCGGTTTGTGTTGAGACTGCAAAATTTTATGGAGCGACAGATATTCTAAATTATAAAAATGGTCATATAGTTGATCAAGTTATGAAATTAACGAATGGAAAAGGCGTTGACCGCGTAATTATGGCAGGCGGTGGTTCTGAAACATTATCCCAAGCAGTATCTATGGTTAAACCAGGAGGAATAATTTCTAATATAAATTATCATGGAAGTGGAGATGCTTTACTAATACCACGTGTAGAATGGGGATGTGGAATGGCTCACAAGACTATAAAAGGAGGTCTTTGTCCAGGGGGACGTTTGAGAGCAGAAATGTTAAGAGATATGGTAGTATATAATCGTGTTGATCTAAGTAAATTAGTTACACATGTATATCATGGATTTGATCACATAGAAGAAGCACTGTTATTAATGAAAGACAAGCCAAAAGACTTAATTAAAGCAGTAGTTATATTATAACATAATAGATCATGGAGGATTATACATGTACAAGATAGTTAGTAAAAAGGAGCTAACAAACAATATATTCTCAATGGATATAGAAGCTCCAAGAGTAGCAAAATCTGCAAAGCCTGGACAATTTATTATTATAAAAAATGATGAAAAAGGTGAAAGAATTCCGTTAACTATAGCAGATTATGATCAGGAAAAAGGAACAGTAACTATAGTTTTTCAAACTGTAGGAAAAGGAACAAAACAGTTAGCTGCTTTTAATGAAGGGGATCATGTAGCTGACTTTGTTGGACCATTAGGTGTACCAAGTGAATTTATACATGAGGATATAGAAGAATTAAAGAAAAAGAATTTCATCTTTGTAGCAGGGGGAGTTGGTGCAGCACCAGTTTACCCACAAGTAAAATGGATGCATGAACATGGAATAGCAGTGGATGTTATTTTAGGAAGCAGAAACAAAGATTTATTAATATATGAAGAAAAATTAAAGAATGCTGCTGGAAATCTTTATATAACAACTGATGATGGTTCGTATGAATTTAAGGGAACTGGATCAGATATGCTTAAAGAGCTAATTAATAATCAAGGTAAGAAATATGATCATGCAATTATCATTGGACCAATGATAATGATGAAATTTACTTCTATGCTAACTAAGGAATTAGGAATTCCAACAACAGTAAGCTTAAACCCAATAATGGTTGATGGTACAGGCATGTGTGGTGCTTGTAGAGTTACCGTTGGAGGAGAAGTTAAGTTTGCTTGTGTTGATGGACCAGAATTCGATGGACATTTAGTAAATTACGATGAATCAATGAGAAGACAAGCTATGTATAAAACAGAAGAAGGAAAAGCACAGTTAGAAGGTGAAGAAGGAAATACTCATAGTCACGGTGGCTGTGGTTGCAGAGGTGATAAATAATGGACATGAATGAGAGATTAGTTAGAATACCAGTAAGAGAACAAGATCCAAAGGTTAGAGCAGCAAACTTTGAAGAAGTTTGTATTGGATATAACG
Organism: Clostridium beijerinckii HUN142; assembly: GCF_000621745.1. Classification (GTDB taxonomy): domain Bacteria; phylum Bacillota; class Clostridia; order Clostridiales; family Clostridiaceae; genus Clostridium; species Clostridium beijerinckii_A. Next base: position 534,044 of record NZ_KK211336.1, read on the forward strand.
AAGAAGAAGCAACTAAAGAAGCTTCTAGATGCTTAAACTGTAAGAATCCTAAGTGCGTAGAAGGATGTCCAGTATCAATTAATATACCAGGATTTATTTCTCATGTTAAAGATGAAAAATTTGAAGAAGCTGCAAAAGAAATTTCAAAATACAGCTCACTTCCAGCAGTTTGTGGAAGAGTATGTCCTCAGGAAAGGCAATGTGAAGGAAAATGTGTTTTAGGAATAAAAGGTGACTCAGTATCCATTGGTAAGCTTGAAAGATTTACAGCAGACTGGGCAGCAGCACATAATGTTGACTTAAGTGCAACAGAACCTAAAAATGGAATTAAAGTTGCAGTTATAGGAAGTGGTCCTGCAGGACTTACTTGTGCTGGAGATTTAGCTAAAAAGGGATATGAAGTAACTATCTTTGAGGCACTTCATAAAGCAGGAGGAGTTTTAGAATACGGAATTCCAGAATTCAGACTTCCAAAGGAAAAAGTAGTTAAAAATGAAGTTGAAAACATTAAGAAACTTGGTGTTAAAATAGAAACTAATGTTATAGTTGGCAGAACTATAACTATAGATCAATTATTTGAAGATGAAGGATTCAAAGCTGTATTTATAGGTTCAGGAGCAGGACTCCCAAGATTTATGGGAATACCAGGGGAAAATGCAAATGGAGTATGCTCAGCAAATGAATTTCTAACAAGAGTAAACTTAATGAAAGCAGCAGTAGAAGGATACGACACACCAGTTAGATCTGGTAAAAAAGTTGCAGTAGTAGGTGGAGGAAATGTTGCTATGGACGCAGCAAGAACTGCCTTAAGACTTGGATCTGAAAGCCATATTGTTTATAGAAGAGGTGAATCAGAACTTCCAGCAAGAGTAGAAGAAGTACATCATGCTAAAGAAGAAGGAGTAAACTTTGACGTATTAACTAATCCAACAGAAATCTTAGTAGATGAAAATGGATGGGTTAAAGGAATGAAATGTGTAAGAATGGAACTTGGAGAACCAGATGCATCTGGAAGAAGAAGTCCAGTTGAAGTTCCAGGTTCAGAATTTGTTATGGATGTAGATACTGTAATAATGTCACTTGGAACATCACCAAATCCGTTAATTTCATCAACAACTCAAGGATTAGAAATTAATAAGAGAAGATGTAT